>NZ_JH636049.1:3079026-4506571 GCF_000258175.1 Saccharomonospora xinjiangensis XJ-54
GGGTGAGCATGCCGGCCGTGATGAGGTGCTTGCGGCCCCACCTGTCGGACAGCGCCCCCGTGACGAGCTGACCGGCTCCCCAGACGGCGGGATACAGGGCGACGAGGAGCCCCACCCGGTTCACGGGAAGGCCCGCGCCGGAGAACAGCAGGGGGAACAGCCCCCAGGACAGCCCGAAGTTGAGGTTGTTGACGAGACCGGACTGACTGGCCGACGACAGGGCAGGGTCGGTGAGGGTCGTGCGGGTGAAGACCTGCCGGTCGGTCAACTCCGGAGCCGCTTCGCCGGTGCCGTCGGCGAACTGTGCCGCTTCGAGGCTGGCGAACTCGCGGGTCTCGCGAACCAAGAGGGTCGAAAGGGCGAGCGCGAGCACAATGTAGGCGGCGCCGAGCAGGAACGGGGCTGGGCGGAGTCCGTACTGTTCGGCGAGGTAGCCGGCAAGGACCGAGGTGATCGCGACGGCACCGTATCCGGCTGCCTCGTTGAGGCCCATGGCGAGCCCGCGCTGCCGGGGGCCCACAAGGTCCACCTTCATGATCACCGTGGTTGACCAGGTCAGACCCTGGTTGATGCCGAGGAGGACGTTGGCCGCCACGATCCAGCCCCAGTGCGGAGCCAGGATCAGCATCGCGGGCACCGGGATGGCGATCAGCCAGCCCGCGATCAGCACGGGTTTACGGCCGAACCGGTCGGACCAGGTGCCCGCGAAGTAGTTGGTCGCGGCCTTGCTGAGGCCGAACACGAGCACGTAGGTCAGCAGGAACGTGTAGCCGGTGAGCCGGAACTCCTGCTCGGCGAGTAGCGGGAGTACGGTCTGCTCCTGTCCCACCATGCCGCCGACCAGGGCGTTGACCGCGACGAGGAGGCTGAACTGCGCCAGGTTCGCACGCAGGCCGAGTCGTACGGGGGAGCGGCTCACCTCGTCGGCTCCGATCGCCGAGCACCGAGGGTGAGGTGACGGCACGGCTCTACCCGGGTTTCCGTGGCGCTGTGGGCCCGGTGGCCGGGACGGTTCGCGGCCTCGGCGTGCAGCACGGTGCAGGTCACGTCGCCTCCTTACGCGAACGGCTGGTCAATCCCCCGATCCAGTTATACGCTATTCCATGGATGATTGGAGGATCATGGGCGATCGCGACGCCAAAGCCGTGTTGTTCGACCAGTTCGCCAGGGTCGGCAAAGCGCTGGCAAGCGGTAAACGACTTGAGCTTCTGGACCTCCTCGCGCAGGGTGAGCGCACCGTGGACGCGCTGGCGCGGACGGCGAACCTGGGCCTGACGACCGCCTCAGCGCATTTGCAGACGCTCAAGCGGGCGAACCTGGTCAGCACCCGGCGAGAGGGCACCAAGGTCTACTACCGGCTCGCCGGAACCGACGTCGCCGTCCTGTACGCCCAGCTGCGCGCGGTCGCGGGCGCGCACCTGCCCGACGTGGAAGCCGCCCGCGCCTCCTACTTCGGTAGCGGTCCTAGTGCCGACAGTGCCGAACAGGTCGGCCGCGACGAGTTGCTGCGCCGGGTTCGCAGCGGCACGGTCCTCGTGCTCGACGTACGCCCGCGTGAGGAGTACGAGGCCGGTCACATACCGGGCGCGGTGTCGATACCCGTTGACGAACTCGAGGACAGACTCCACGACGTACCGGCTGATCAAGAGGTGGTCGCCTACTGTCGCGGGCGCTATTGCGTACTCGCCCACGACGCGGTTCGCCTGCTCCATGCTCACGGTCGCCGCGCTCGCAGGCTCACCGAAGGAATGCTGGAGTGGCGGCTCGCCGAACTCCCCGTCGAGACGTGAGCTGTCCGCGAAGCCGCAGGACGTGTGACTCCCGGCCCCGAACCCCGACCCCCAACCGGCACGGAAAGGCAACCCCCGTTGACCGCCGCCACCACCGAAGCGTCACAGCGATCCCACCCAGCCCACCGTCGCGTGCTCCGCGTGCTCGTCGCGGCCCAGATCCTCAGCGGCGCCGGTCTCGCGGCCGGTATCACCGTCGGGGCATTGCTTGCCAAGGACATGCTGGGCACGACCAGCCTTTCCGGCCTGCCCAGCGCCCTGTTCACGATCGGGTCCGCCGCTTCGGCGGTGCTCGTCGGCCGGATCTCGCAGCGTCTCGGCCGCCGTGCGGGCCTCTCCCTCGGCTACGGTGTCGGCGCGCTGGGAAGCCTCGGCGTTGTCGCCGCCGCGGCCTCCGGCAATGTGCCCCTGCTGTTCGCGTCGCTGTTCGTGTATGGCGCGGGCACAGCGACGAACCTCCAAGCCCGCTACGCCGGAGCGGATCTCGCGGCGGCGCGCCATCGGGGCAGGGCAGTCAGCACCGTGCTCGTGGCCACCACGTTCGGCGCTGTTGCCGGTCCGAACCTGGCGACGCTCACCGGTGACGTGGCAGGCGCGATCGGCATCCCGCGCCTCGCGGGTCCTTTCCTGTTGGCCGCACTCGCCTATGCGGCGGCGGGAACGGTGCTGTGGCTCCTGTTGCGACCCGACCCTCTGCTCACGGCGCGGCGCCTCGCGGCCGAGTCGGCCGACGGTTCGGACGCCGACGAGCAGGGGCGGAACCCGTCCGGGACGGCGGGCGGCAACGGGTGGATCGTGCTCGGCGCGACGATCATGGTGCTCACCCAGCTCGTCATGGTGGCTGTCATGACCATGACCCCCGTGCACATGCAGCATCACGGACACGGTGTGGGTGCGGTCGGTGCCGTCATCGCCATCCACGTCGCGGGCATGTACCTGCCTTCGCCTCTGAGCGGACTGCTCGCCGACAGGTTCGGGCGGCTTTGGCTCGCCGTGGCATCCGCCGTCACACTCCTCGTCTCGGGGCTGCTCGCCGCGCTGTCGCCTGCCGACTCCGTCGGTCTGCTGGCACTTGCGCTCGCGCTGCTGGGTATCGGCTGGAACTTCGGCCTGGTCAGCGGTACCGCGATGATCACGGACAGCGTTCCCTTGGCGACCCGCGCCAAGACACAGGGCACCGTGGACGTCGCCATCGCGATCTCGGGAGCTGGGGGTGGGATGGCATCGGGTCTGGTCATGGCGGCCGGTGACTACGCCACTCTCGCCGTTGTCGGTGGAGTGCTCTCCCTGGCGATCATCCCAGCCGTGGTGTTCACCGCGCGGTCCCGCACGGCCGGCCAACGCCCCTGAGAACCGGCTTCTCAGCGTCGCAGCCGCTTGTCGATGGCGACGACGAGGGCGGCGACACCGGAGATGGCGAGGATGCGCAGCCACACGCCCCCGCCGATGGGTGCGGTGCCGAACACGGTGTTCATGGCCGGGAGGTAGGTGATGGCGAGCTGGCCGATCGCCTGCGCAGTGGCACCGACCGTGATCCACCGATTGGAGAACAGCCCGATGCGCCATGCGGACCTGGTCAGCGAGCGGCAGCTGAACAGGTAGAAGGCCTCGACCATGACGAAGAGGTTCAGCGCCGCCGTGCGGGCCTCGGCCAGGTTCGCCCCGTGGGCGAGTTCCCACTCGAACAGCCACCACGATCCCCCCACCAGCAGGCTGGAGACCAGCAGGATTCGCATCACCAGCGCGCGGGTGAGCAGCGGTTGCCCCGGATCACGTGGGGGCCTTGCCATGATCCCGGCTTCCTTCGGCTCGAACGCGAGCATCAGACCCAGCGCGACGGCCGTGGTCATGTTGATCCACAGGATCTGCGTCGGCAGGATCGGCAGCGCGGCACCGAACACGATCGCGGCGAGGATCACCAGTCCCTCACCGATGTTGGTCGGCAGGGTCCACGTGATGAATTTGGTGAGGTTGTCGAAGACACCGCGGCCTTCTTCGACGGCGGCTTCGATGGTGGCGAAGTCGTCGTCGGTGAGAACCATGTCGGCGGCGTCCTTCGCGACCTCGGTGCCACTGCGTCCCATGGCGACCCCGATGGCGGCCTGACGCAGTGCCGGAGCGTCGTTGACGCCGTCTCCCGTCATCGCGACCACGTGCCCCCTCGACTGCAACGCCTCCACGAGCCGGAGCTTCAGTTCCGGGGACACCCTCGCGAAGACGGTCGCACGCTCGACAGCGTCGGGCAGTTCCTCGGCAGGCAACTCGGCAAGGTCGGTGCCCGTCAGTACACGGCCGGCGCGGCGCCGACCGAGCACGGGAGGCTCACCGGCCGCGTCGAGAAGACCGACCTTGCCCGCGATCGCGGTGGCGGTCGCGGCATGATCCCCGGTGATCATGCGCACGGAGATGCCTGCGGTGTGGCAGGCCGCGACGGCAGCGGCAGCGGCAGCACGCGGCGGATCGAGCATGGCCTGTAGCCCGGTCAGCACCATCGTGCCTGGCAACGAGTCATCCCCGAACTCGTCCCGCGCCGTCACGGGACGCATGGCCGTGGCCAGCACCCGCAACCCCTTTCCTGCCAGGTCGTCGGCGGCGCGCAGCACCTCGGCGCGGTCGAGTGGCGAGACCGTGCCGTCGGACAGTTGACCAGCGCAGAGGTCCAGTACCCGTTCGACGGCGCCCTTCGCGAGCACGACGTGATCGGCGGAGGACGGTGCCTGCGGTGCCGGTGTCGTCATGGCATCGCGATGGAGGGTCGCCATGTACTGACGTTCCGAGCTGAACGGGATGGTCGCCTGCCGGGGGAGCAGCTCGGCGACGCGGTCCGGGGTGAATCCCGCCTTGGCGCCCACCACCAGCATCGCACCCTCGGTGGGATCACCCACGATGTCCCAGTGTCCGTCGCGCTCGCTGAGCGAGGCGTCGTTGCAGGCGGCTCCCGCCAGCAGCGACCACCGAAGCGCCGCGCCGAGGCCGGTCGGGTCCGTCGTGTCGATCGGAGTGCCGTCGTCGCCGAGCAGCGTGCCCTCCGGCCGGTAGCCGGAGCCGGTGACCTCGACGCCGCCGTCGGGAGTCCACACGGTACGCACGGTCATCTGGTTCTCGGTCAGAGTGCCGGTCTTGTCCGAGCAGATCACCGTGGTGCTGCCGAGGGTTTCCACAGCAGGCAGTCTGCGAACGACCGCTCGGCGGCGTGCCATCCTTCCGACGCCGATGGCCAGGGTGATCGTGACCGCGGCCGGGAGTCCCTCGGGAATCGCGCCGACGGCGAGGGCGATCGCCGCCGTGAAGGTCCCCGCAGCGTCCTGCCCCCGCAGCAGTCCCACGGCGAACGTGACCGCGGCCAGTCCGAGGATGCCGACGGTGAGGATTCTGCTGAACCTGGCGAGCTGCTGGGTCAGTGGCGTGTCGAGTGTTTCCGCTGCCCCCACGAGGCGGTGGATCTCGCCCAGTTCGGTCTCGGCCCCGGTCGCGACCACGATCCCGGCGCCGCTTCCCGAGGTGACCAGGGTGCCCGAGTACGCCATGTTGTGCCGGTCGGCGACGGGCACCGTTGTCGGCAACACCGCCCCGTCCTTGGCGACGGGGACTGATTCGCCGGTCAGTGCCGACTCGTTCACCCTGAACTCGGTCAGGCGGATCAGCCGCAGATCGGCAGGTACCTTGTCGCCTGCTTCGAGCAGCACCAGATCACCGGGGACGAGGTTCTCGGACGCCACCGTCCTTTCCCGGCCGTCGCGAACCACCCTCGCTCGTGTCCTCGCCATCGACCGCAGACCTTCGAGGGCTGCCTCGGCCTTGGATTCCTGGATGAAGCCCACGAGCGCGTTGACAACGACCACACCGAAGATCACCGAGGAATCGATGTATTCGGCGAGCGCGGCCGTGATCGCTCCGGCGGCGAGTAGGACATAAATCAGCGGGTGGTGGAACTGGCGGAGGATGCGCCGCAGCATCCCCACACCTCGCGGCGGGGGCAGGATGTTGTGCCCGAACCTGGCGAGACGCTCGGCGACCTGCTTATCGGTAAGTCCTCGGTGCTGGTCGGTTTCCAGCAGCAGCACGACCTCGTGGGTCGCGAGCCCGTGAGGTGCATTGCTCTGCGTGGGACTGGATGGAGACATCAGTACCCACCCTGCCTTGCCGTGAACGACGGCGCTGGTGCGAACACGACGCCACTTGTGCCTGAGGCTGGAGTGGCAGCTGTTGGGTCACCGGGTGGTTTCCGTGACCTTTCGCCGTGTGGCCGAGTGTCCCTTGCGACCCTACTGATTCTGACCCGGCGCATCCCTAGTCTCGGTCTTCGGCATCGAGGTAGAAACGGGTCCAACGACGAGAACAGGAACGGATGAGTGCGCGACCACATCGGCCGAGACGCTGCCGAGCAGCCGCGCCAAACCCCGACCGCGCCGACCGACGATCAACAGGTCCATGTCCTGCTCCTTCGCGAACCGGCGAAGTGACGCACCCGGTGCACCCGCCAGCACCTCGAAACTCGCCGGGACAGCGTCGCCGAGGCGAGCGGCCGTCGCCGTGAGCCGCCCCATGGCGTCGTCGAATGCCGCATCGGCTGCACGGCCCTCGTGGCCGGTCGCGTCGTAGGACACGACCTCCGCGAGCACAAGGGTTTCGAATTTGCTCCCGAACAGGTGAAGTGCTGTGGCCAGGGCCTCTTCCGACTCCGGCGACCCGTCCACGCCGATCAGCACTCTTGGCTCCCGCAGCCTCTCGGGATCGGCTGCTGGGATACCGCCCGGACCGGATGCGGCCAGCCGAGGGCGGCGCTCGACCCGCTCCAAGGCGATTGGCACGAACAGCGGTCCCATCGCTACCGAGATCACGAGCCACCGTGCATCGTGTCCCCGGCGCATCATCCAGAGGCCGGTCGCGAGCCCGGTGGCGGCCCAGACAACGGCGAAAATCAGGATGAGCCCTGGGTCCATGCCGACCACGATAGGTCCGCGGCACACTGGCCGCTGCGCGCCGGAGATCACGGTGCCTTGAAAGGTCCAGGTCCTCGTGATGGCGTCTCGCTGACTCGGGGTGCAACTCACCTCCGGCGGCCACGCCGGCCCTCGAGGCGGGACACCCACTCCAGGGGCGTGATGGTCTTCCTGTCCCATGCCGATCCGGGTCCTCCTACCTGTGCGGCGGGGGTACCCCTAAGGGGTTGCTTGTCGGGCGCGCGACCAGCACTGTCGGACAGCGGGATCAACATCGAGGCGAAGAGGTGCAGACATGACGCGCGACGACAACGAGTTGTGGATCCGGCGCTTTCATCCCGCGCCGGAGGCTGACACGAGGCTGGTCTGCCTGCCTCACGCCGGTGGTTCGGCCAGTTTCTACTTCCCGGTTTCCAGGACACTGACTCCGCGATTCGAGGTGCTGGCCGTCCAGTACCCGGGACGGCAGGACCGCAGGGCAGAGCGGTGCCTCGACACCATCGCCGAGCTGGCCGACGCCGTCGTGGCCAGGCTTGTGCCCTGGACCGACAAGCCACTCGCCTTCTTCGGCCACAGCATGGGCGCGACGCTGGCCTTCGAGATCGCCCTGCGCCTCGAACAGCGGGGCATCGTGGCGTCGGCGCTGTTCGCGTCAGGGCGCCGTGCTCCTTCCTGCGGCAGGGCGGAGTCGGTGCACCTTGAGGACGACGACACGCTGGTCCGCGAGATCGGCACGCTCGGCGGCTCCGAGGCACAGGTGCTCAAGGACGAGGAGATCCTGCGCGCTGTGCTGCCCGCGATCCGTGCCGACTACAAGGCAGCGGAGACCTACCGCTACCAGCCGGGGCCGCCGTTGTCGTGCCCGGTGTACGCGATGGTGGGGGACAACGACCCGAAGGCCAGTATCGATGAGGCACGGTCGTGGGAACGTCACACGACAGGTCACTTCGAACTCAGGACGTATCCGGGTGGGCACTTCTACCTCGTCGAGCAGGCGGCGAGCGTCACAGCCGCGATCGTCGAGTTGATGGGCGCCCCAAGCCGGACGTAGTTCCTGCCTGGCAGGAACTCGTTCGCGCTCCTGGAAACGGCTGTTCGTGGCGCAGTTCACGCGCCCGGCCGCTCCGGTGGCGGACATCACGGCGAAACCGGCCCATGGTGACGCACGCGGTCTTGCCTCCTGAAGCGTCGCAATGTTTCGTTGAGGGTTAACGATTCGGTCATCGAACAGCTGTCCAGGAGGCGGGTGTGCCCATTCACGAACGGCTCGAGAGCGTCTACGCCGAAGTACTCGCGCGCAATCCCGGCGAGACGGAATTCCACCAGGCCGTGCGTGAGGTCCTCGAAAGCATCGGACCGGCTGTCGGCAAGCACCCGCAGTACGCCGATGCCAAGATCGTCTCCCGCATCTGCGAGCCGGAGCGGCAGATCATCTTCCGGGTGCCGTGGGAGGACGACTCCGGCGAGATCCACATCAACCGCGGCTTCCGGATGGAGTTCAACAGCGCCCTCGGCCCCTATAAGGGAGGGCTGCGTTTTCACCCTTCGGTGTATCTCGGCATCGTGAAGTTCCTCGGCTTCGAGCAGATCTTCAAGAACGCCCTCACCGGGCTGCCCATCGGCGGCGGCAAGGGCGGGTCCGACTTCGACCCCAAGGGCAAGTCCGACCGCGAGATCATGCGCTTCTGCCAGAGCTTCATGACGGAGCTGCACCGGCACATCGGCGAATACACCGACGTCCCTGCCGGTGACATCGGTGTCGGGAGCAGGGAGATCGGCTACCTGTTCGGCCAGTACAAGCGCATCACCAACCGCTACGAGTCGGGTGTGCTCACCGGGAAGGGCCTGATCTACGGGGGAGCGCGGGTGCGCACCGAGGCAACCGGATACGGCACCGCGTTCTTCGTCAACGAGATGCTCGCGGCGCGGGGTGACGGCTTCGCAGGCAAGACCGCGGTCGTCTCGGGTTCGGGCAACGTGGCGATCTACGCCATCGAGAAGGTCCACCAGCTCGGCGGCAAGGTGATCGCGTGCTCGGATTCCGGCGGTTACGTCGTGGACGAGAAGGGCATCGACGTCGAGGTGCTCAAGGAGGTCAAGGAGGTCAGGCGGGAACGCATCTCCGCCTACGCCGACCTGATCTCCCACGCCCGTTACATCGAGGGCCAGCAGGTGTGGGACGTCCCGTGTGACGTCGCCATGCCGTGCGCGACGCAGAACGAGATCACGGGCAAGGAGGCCAAGCGCCTCGTGCGTAACGGCTGCGTCGTGGTGGCCGAAGGCGCGAACATGCCGACCACGCCCGAGGGCGTGCGCTTGTTCCAGGAAGCCGGTGTCTCCTTCGGCCCCGGCAAGGCCGCCAACGCGGGCGGGGTGGCGACCTCGGCACTGGAGATGCAGCAGAACGCCTCGCGCGACTCGTGGTCGTTCGAGTACACCGAGGACCGGCTGGAGGACATCATGCGCGGTATTCACACGCGCTGCCTCGAAACGGCCGAGGAGTACGGCATGCCGGGAAACTACGTCGCGGGAGCCAACATCGCGGGGTACACGCGGGTGGCCGATGCGATGCTCGCCCAGGGGCTCATCTGACGGCAGTCCTCACCCGCGCGGCAGGTTCGCGGCGATCTCGCTCGCGAGCCGCTGCGCGGGTCCACACGGGTCGTCCCCACTGTCCTGGAGGTAGTACACCTCGATCTCCTCGGAGAGACTGTCGCTGATCTGCCGCTGCGTCCAGCGGATCGCGCAGTAGGCGTCCGAGTCGGTCGTGGCGTTGGCGTCGATGCCGTCCACCGACAGTGGCGAGCTGTTCTCGTCGGGCGAGGCGCCGGGGATTCCGGGGACGACACGCACCCGCACGCTGGTTGTCCCGCTCCATTCGCAGCCGTGCAGGCCGTCGGCGGCCGACCTCGCCGGGCCCAGGACGTCGCGGACCTGCTCGTCGTTCAGCAGCAGGCACACCTCGAGGCCGAGTGCGCTGTGTGAGGGCAGGTCGCGCAGGACGTCGTCGCCGCGTAGTCGTCGCAGCGCCTCGTCGAGCGCTGTTTTCGGCGTGGCGCACGAGTCGGACGACGAGTCGCTGATCCGTACCGCGAGGGCAGGGTCGTCGGTGAGCTGCACGGCGGCCTCGCAGCCGCCGGTGTTGTGGGTGAGCTGGACGGGACGCCCCTCGGCGCCCGGTTCGGTGGGTCCGCTGCCGAACGCCTCTCCGAGTGTCAGTGTGATGCTGCCGGACTCGGTGCCTTCGTAGCGGCACCTGTCGAGGTAGATCGGCTCCTCCTCGGGTAGGAGCAGCCCCATGGACGGCACTCGGGTCTTCGCCAGCACCGCGCAGGGGTCAACCCTGCGGAGCCGCTCCGAGGCGAGGGACTCCTCGACGCTCACCGACGGAGCCGGGGGTCCGGTGGGAGGAGCTTCCTCGGCGGAGGTGAGGTTGACGACGACCACGACGAGTACCGCCACCACCGCCGAGGCCAAGGCAGCCAAGGGAACCGTGTACCCGCTGCGCCGTCGTCCGTCCACCGTGCTCGGTGGTGGCGGGGGCGGTGGTGTCGCCGTCACGGTTCGCAGCCGCTGCTGTTGCCTCGCGATGAGGGCGTGGACGGCGGTCGGCCAGGGAGCCGTCGCCGACGACACCGGGCCGAGTTTCTCGACGAGCTGGGCGGGAGTCGGCCGCTCTGCCGGGTTCTTGGCAAGACACGGTCCGACGAACTCCCTGACCTCGGGTGCGAGAGGACCCAGGTCGGGTTCGGTGTGCGCGACGTTGTACAGCGTCTGCGGAGTGGAGGTGCCGACGAAAGGTCGCTGCCCGGTCGCCGCCGTGAGCAGGAGGGAACCGAGGGAGAAGACGTCGCTCGCCGGGGTGATCTCGCCGCCGAGCGCCTGCTCGGGAGACATGAACGCCGGTGATCCGATGAGTGCGTTGGTGGCTGTGAGGTCCGAGCCGTCGGACGCGCGCGCGATGCCGAAGTCGATGATGCGCGGCCCGTCGTGGGTGAGCAGCACGTTGCCGGGTTTGAGGTCCCTGTGCACCAGCCCGGCCCTGTGGATGTCGGCCAGCGCGACGGCGAGGGTGACGGCGAGATGGCGCAGGGCCGCGACGTCGAGTGGGCCTGCGGCGTCGAGAACGTCGGCCAGCGAGGGGCCCGGCACGTACAGCGACGCGAGCCAGGGGGTCACGGATTCGGTGTCGGCATCGAGGACGGCGGCGGTGTAGGCGCCGGAGACCCGCCGGGAGGCTTCCACCTCCCTGCGGAATCTCGCGCGGAAAACGGAGTCGTGTGCGAGCGCGGGCGACACCAGTTTCACGGCGGCGAACCGACCGTCAGGCCCCACCGCCAGCAGTGCCCTGCCCATGCCGCCCTCACCGAGCACGGCCAGTATCCGGTAGCGGCCCACCTGACGCGGGTCGTGTGGTTCGAGTGGTTTCACGGCTTCGGCAACCTCGCGACGACGTGCTCCGCTGCGGAGCGGGTGGCCGCGCACACCTCTTCGACAGGAAGGTCCGTCGCTGTGGCGCGGTAGCGCAGGGTCACGGTCTCGGTGAACGACTCCTCGGACGGCCGGTGTGCCCAGGCGACGGCGCAGGACGGGCTACCGGGCCGCGGGTCGCGTTGCAGGTACACGGTGTGTGCGCCGAGACGTCGCTTCTCCCAGTCGTCCGGAAGGGCTGCCGGATCGACCTCCTTGGCGAGCTGGAGCGTCAGCGTGCCCGACACGGCCCACTCGCACCCGTGAAGGCCGTCGGGGACGACGGTCGGATTCACCGTGAAGATGTCCGCGATCGCATTCGTGTCGATCAGCGAGCACGGATCGACGTTCGCGAGCGATTCCGCATCGGGATCGCGCTTCGCTCCGCCGTCTGTGAGCCGGTTGAGTGCCACGGAGAGCCGTTCCCTCGCCTCGGCGCAGGGCCGGGCCACGGCGTCACCGACTCCAGGGCCGACCTCGACGCTCACACCGAGGGTGGGATTCGCGGGGAGCACGGCGACGACCTCACACCGGCCCTCACCACCGTGATCGACGACGAGAGAGAGCCCGTCGAGTTCGGTGTCGTCAACGTCGTCGCCGGGGTTCGGCGTCGCGGGTACGGCGTCGCCGAGAGCGAGGTCGAACCAGTGGCCGTCCTCGTGTTCGTACGTGCACCGCGACAGGTGCACGGCGGGACGGGCGGTCAGGCCGGGTTCGCTCGCCAGCACAGCGCAGGGGTCGGTTCCGCGCAGTGTGGCCACTCCGAGCGGATCGTCGTCCGGCTCCGCGTTCACTGTGGTGGACTGGTTGCCCGGCAGCGCTGTCGGCACGGCGGCGGAGCCGGGATCACCAGCGGCGGCACCGCCCGCGCCGTCGCCGCTGTCACCGCCTCCCGCGAGTGCGACCACAGTAGCGGCGACGCCGATCGCGAGTACCGCCGCGACGCCGGACCACACGACCGGCGCGGTCCTGCGCCGTGCGGACATCACGGAGCGAGGCGTGGCGGCCAGGACACGACCCGCTTCCGTCTCCTGACGGCCGATGGCCTTGTGCACGGCGGGTGGCCAGGGAGCCGCACCCGGCGCGACGGTGCCGATCTCGGCGAGCCGGTCGAGCAGTGCGTGCGCCGTGGGCCGCCGCTGCGCCTCCTTGTCCAGGCACGCGGCGACGATCTCGCGCAGCGGGGACGGCACACCGGTCAGGTCGGCTTCGGTGTGCGCCACGTTGTACAGCGTCTGAGCAGCCGAGGACCCCGCGAACGGGCTGCGTCCCGTTGCGGCGAGAACGAGCACGGAACCGAGGGAGAACACGTCGGTGGCCGAGGTCAGCGCGTGGCCGTGTGCCTGCTCCGGCGACATGAACTCCGGCGAGCCGATGACCGACCCCGTGCTCGTCAGCTCGACGTCGTCGGTCACGGCGCGGGCGATGCCGAAGTCGATGACCCTGGGACCGTCGTGCGTGAGCAGCACGTTGCTCGGTTTGAGGTCCCTGTGGACAAGCCCCGCGCGGTGGATGTCGGCGAGAGCCGTGGTGAGTCCCACCGCAAGCCGGTGCAGGGAAGGAAGGGGCAGCACTCCGGTGTCGGCCACCACCTGCCGAAGCGACGGTCCCGGCACGTACAGCGTCGCCAGCCACGGAACGGGTGCGCTGGGATCGGCTGCCAGCACGGGAGCGGTGTAGGCGCCGGACACCCTGCGGCAGGCTTCGATCTCCCTGCGGAACCGTTCACGGAAAACGGGGTCGCGGGCGAGCGAGGCATGCACCACCTTGACGGCGGCCGGCCTGCCCTCAGGCCCCACCGCGAGCAGCACGCGGCCCATCCCGCCCTCGCCGAGCGAACCGAGAAGGCGGTAGGGGCCGACGCGCTGGGGGTCGTGTGGCGCGAGCGGCTTCACGGTCACCGCGGCGTCAGGCGACGCCGACGGCCTTGCGCACCGACGACAACACCCGGTTCGCCCGCTCCCGTGCCCGCTCGGCTCCCCTTGCCAGCACCTCGTCCAGCTCGCTGCCGGGCCGCATGTAGTCGTCGTACCGTTCGCGCATCGGGGCGAGTTCGGTGTTCAGCACCTCGAACAAAACGTTCTTCAACTCACCCCAGCCCATGCCGCCGGCTTCGAGCCTTTTGCGTGTGTCGGCGACGACGTCAGCAGCCGACGCGGGCGCGAACTGCTCCAGGATCTGGAACACCGCCGAGCTGTCGGGGTCCTTCGGGTCCTCGACAGGAGTGCTGTCCGTCGGGATACGGCGCACCAGCTTCTTGAGCTTGTTCTCCGGAAGGAAGAGCGGGATCGTGTTGTCGTACGACTTGCTCATCTTGCGGCCGTCGAGCCCGGGAAGGACATCGCCGGTGCCCGTCTCGGGGATCACCGCCTGCGGGATCTTGAAGCTGTAGCTGTCGCCGTAAAGGTGGTTGAAACTGCCCGCGATGTCGGCGGCGTACTCGACGTGCTGCACCTGGTCCTTGCCGACCGGCACCACATCGGTCTCCATGATCAGGATGTCAACGGCCATGAGGATCGGGTAGTTGTACAGACCCATGTTGACGCCGACGTCGGGGTCCTCACCCGCCTCGACGTTGCGGTCGCGGGCGGCCTTGTAGGCGTGGGCGCGGTTCATGAGGCCCTTGCCCGTGACGCACGAGAGCACCCAGTTCAGTTCGAAGATCTCGGGGATGTCCGACTGCACGTAGAACGTGGTTCGCTTCGGATCGAGTCCCGCGGCGAGCCAGGAGGCGGCGACCGAACGCGAGTAGTGCCTGAGCAGTTCGGGGTCGCGGATGCTCGTCAGCGCGTGGTAGTCGGCGATGAAGTACAGCGAGTCGTACTGCTGCGCCAACCGCAGCGCCGGACGGATCGCGCCCACGAGGTTGCCGAGGTGGACTTCTCCGGACGGTTTGATGCCGGTCAGGGAGACCTTGGCCGCGGGCTGGGACATGCGATCCATCCTAGCCAGCCGTCGTTCACCCGCCGCCGAGCCCGCCTGCCTGCTCGATCAGCCACGGCCGTCTCGCTCGGCCGGGGTCGCGATCGGGCAGGCGGACTACGCTCACCCGGGTGACCGAGCACATGACCCCGGAGCAGTTCCGCGCCCACGGCAGGAAAGTCGTCGATTGGATCGCCGACTACCTCGCGTCGGTGGAGGAACATCCGGTCCGTGCTCAGGTGTCGCCCGGCGAGGTGCGTGCCGCGCTGCCAGCGCACCCTCCCGAGCACGGGGAGCCGTTCGACGCCGTGCTCGCCGACCTCGACCGCGTCGTGCTGCCCGGGATCACGCATTGGCAGCACCCCAGCTTCTTCGCCTACTTCCCCGCGAACGCGAGCGGTCCCGCCATGCTCGGAGACCTGCTGTCCTCGGGGCTCGGTGTGCAGGGAATGCTGTGGGCCACCAGCCCCGCCTGCACAGAGCTGGAGACCGTCGTCGTTGACTGGCTCGCCGAGCTGCTCGACCTGCCGTCGCGGTTCCGCACTGACGAGCGCGGAGGCGGCGTCATCCAGGATTCGGCGTCTGGCGCCGCCGTTGTCGCGCTGCTCGCGGCGCGGCAGCGCGCGGGCGAGGGCAGGCACCGGGTGTACGTGTCGTCGCAGACGCACTCGTCGCTGGAGAAGGCCGCACGCGTGACCGGTATCGGCGCCGAGAACGTACGAGTGGTGGACGTGGACCCCGGAAGCCTCGCCATGGACCCGGAACACCTCGACCGGCTGATCACCGAGGACCTCGCCTGGGGGTTCGTTCCCACGCTGGTCTGCGCGACGATCGGCACGACCTCGACAACGGCGGTCGATCCCGTACCCCGGATCGGGGAGGTCTGTCGCGATCACGGCGTGTGGCTGCACGTCGATGCGGCGTACGCGGGAGTGGCCGCCGTGTGCCCCGAATTCCGGTGGTGCAACGACGGGGTCGCCGAGTACGCGGACTCCTACGTCACCGATCCGCACAAGTGGCTGCTGACGAACTTCGACTGTTCGGTGCTGTGGCTCGGCGATCGCGCGCCGATGGTGGAGGCGCTGTCGATCCTGCCCGAGTACCTGCGCAACGCCGCGAGCAGCTCCGGCGAAGTGATCGACTACCGGGACTGGCAGGTACCGCTCGGCCGCCGCTTCCGGGCGTTGAAGTTGTGGTCGGTGATCCGCTGGTACGGCGCGGAGGGCCTGCGTGCGCACATCCGGCGGTGTGGCGACCTCGCCGACCGGTTCGCGGACCTCGTGGCCGCTGACCCCCGGTTCGACCTCGACCCGCACCATCCGTTCGGGCTCGTCTGCTTCCGGCCGAGGTGGCCGGGAGCCTCGCAGGCCGAGTCCGACGCCGCCACAACGGAACTCATGGAACGGCTCAACGACTCGGGTGAGCTGTACCTGAGCCATACGAGGGCACGTGGACATGTGGTGCTGCGCTTCGCCGTCGGTTCTCCCGCCACCGAGGCGAGGCACATCGATGCCGCGTGGCAACGGATCGCCGCCGAGTACGACGCCGTGATGGCCGAGCGCAAGGACCGCTGAAACCCGCGCTCACTGAAGCCCCCGCGCTGAAGGCTTCGGGTGAACGAGGCTGTGTCCGCACCCTATGCACGTGTGTCCGCACCCTATGCACGCGTGTTGGCACCTCGTGTCCGGACGACCTGCCGTTCCGCGTCGAGCGGCGCGAACCGCCGCCCCGGAAGTGTGGACATGCGTGCGGGAAGTGCGGACACGCCGCGTGAGGAAATGTGGAGTCGCGTGCAACCTCTCGGCGGAGCGGGCGCATGTAAACGGGTGCAATACCCGAACGAAAGGAGTGCCGTGCGTACTCGAAAGATGATCCTGTCCGCCGGCGTCGGCATCGCTGTGCTGTTCGCCTTCGGAGCATCCACGGCTTTCGCGATGGATTCGATGGGGGAGGCACCTGCGGGGCCGGTGGACGTGATCGAGGTTCCTACGGACGTGGCCGGGGTGAGTGGGGACGTGGCCGAGGTGCCCAGGGACGTGGCCGAGGTTCCTACGGACGTGGCCGGGGTGTCCAGGGACGTGGCCGAGGTTTCTACGGACGTGGCCGGGGTGTCCAGGGACGTGGCCGAGGTTCCTACGGACGTGGCCGAGGTGCCTGCGGAGCCGGTGGACGTTCCTGGTGAGGCGACTGTGGCACCTCCGGCGCCGAGCGAGGTTTCCGGGGGCTGACCGAACCGACTGCCCGACATCCCCTGGGACGGCCGGAGTGGCCGTCCCAGGGCCCAGGGGAACAGCATTCTGTGACAAACGCTTCGTCGCCGTGGGACGGCGAGTTCAGCCGCTTCTTCGTCGAGCGCGCCCAGAATCTGCGTGCCACGGCCTACATGCTGTGCGGGGACTGGCATCGCGCGGAAGACATCACCCAGGCCGCGTTGACCAAGCTGTATGTGGTGTGGCCGAAACTCGCAAAGCACGACGCCCTTGTCTCGTACGCGCGCAAGGTCGTGATCCGGACATTTCTCGCCGAGAACCGCAGGCTCTGGCGTCGGCGTGAGCGCCTGACGCACGACCTGCCGGAGCAGGTCGCGCACGAAGGCGAGACCGAGCAACGAATGCTGGTGAGGGCAGCGCTCTCCCGGGTGCCACCGCGCCAGCGCGCTGTGCTGGTGCTTCGCTACTGGGAGGATCTGAGCGTGGAGCAGACGGCGGCCGTGCTCGGCTGCTCGAACGGCACGGTCAAGAGTCAGACCGCCCGTGGCCTCGCCGCCCTTCGGCGGGCTCTCGCGCAGAGCGAAGCCGCTGTACCGGACGGAGGTGAACACTGTGTTCGACGATGACGACGTCCGCGCATTGTTGGCCGAGGTCCGCGCCGCGCCGGAACCGCCTCTGTGGCTCGACGGGAGCGAGATCGCCGCGCGCGGCCAGCGCATCAGGCGCAGGCGACGGGTGCTGACGGTCGCAGGAAGCTCGCTGGCCGTTGTCCTTGTCGGTGGACTCGTCGCATTGCTGGCGGCCTCCGCTCCGCGTGAACCCGCACAGCCCGCGACACCGCAGCCTCCCCGCATGTCCGCGCCGGCCTCGGACGTTGCCGGGGGATCGTTCGAGGTCTCCGAGGCGCCGAGCGAAGCTGACGTTCCTCAAGGACCGGAAACGTTCGAGGTTCGTCACCCTCCGAAGGACCAGAAGGAGACCAACTGAGGCGCTGGCAGCCTGCGGATCTGTGAAGTGTCGGTAGGCTGCCGGCCTCGGCCTTTCCGGTTCACTCGGCTCGCGGGTTCGCCTCACGGTGCGAGCACGCGTGTCTCAGTCCTGCCACGGAACCTCTGGCGAGCGGTAGAAGTCGATCCCGCGTTCCTCCCAGCGAGGAGCCTGCTTGCCGAGGCGCTCCCTGAACGCCGTCCAGTCGCGCGCTTCCTGTGGCGACCAGGCGAGTTCCGCCACAGCGGCGAGCCGAGGGAAGGCCATGTACTCGATATGGTCCGATGAGCGCAGGGTCTCCGACCACAGCGGTGCCTCGACGCCCAAGACGGCGTCCTCGCCCACACCGGTGACGTGGTCGCCCGGATTCCACTCGTAGGAGTCGCGGACCTCGATGTACCCGGCCCAGGACAGGCCGAGCGGCGTGTCTGGGTTGTACTTCATGTCCAGATACGTCTTGTTCGCGGGGGACATGATCACCCGATGGCCCCTGGCGACCGCGTCGGCGAGTTCGGCGTTGTCGGTCGAGGTGCCCCAGTACTGGGCCACCGTCGCGGTGGCAGGCTCGGCGCGCACGATCTCGTTCCAGCCGAACGGCCGCTTGCCGTACTTCTCCACGATCGGGAGCACGCGCCTCATGAACAGGCGGTAGTCCTCCGGCGTGGTCACGTGTGCCTCGTCGCCACCGATGTGCAGATACGGTCCCGGTGTCAGCTCCGATACCTCGCGGATGACGTCCTCGACGAACTCGTACGTGATCTCCTTGCCGATGCACAACGAGCTGTATCCGACGGCCATGTCGGTGCGCGGGGGAGGCGCGATGCCGTCGCAGTTGAGTTCCGCGTAGGTGGACAGCGCCGAGTTGGTGTGGCCGGGCATGTCGATCTCGGGCACGACGGTGATGTAGCGGTCGGCCGCGTAGGCGACGATGTCGCTGTACTGCTCTTTCGTGAGGAAACCTGCACCCACGCCGTCAACCCCCGTACCAGGGCCTCCGCCGACCGTGGTGAGGCGCGGCCAGCTCTCGATCTCGATTCGCCAGCCTTGGTCGTCGGTCAGGTGCAGGTGCAGGTGATTGATCTTGAAGCGGGCGAGCTCGTCGATGTAGGACTTGATCTCGTCGGGCGTGTGGAAGTGCCGGGCGATGTCGAGCATCGCGCCCCGGTAGGCGAAGCGCGGGTGATCGATGATCGTGCCGCCGGGAACCGTCCACGCCGTCGTGCGCCGGGCGTTCGCCTCGATGTCCGGCGGCAGCAGTTGCCGAAGCGTCTGGGTGCCCGCGAACAGGCCGGCCGCGGTGTTAGCGCGGATGGTGACTCCGTCGTCCGTGACCTCGATGCGGTAGCCCTCGCGCCCGAGTGTGTCCCCGACGTTGTCGAGCAGAAGCGAGATTCCGGATGGCTTGTGGCTACGGGCGGGCACCACGGGAAGCGGGTAACCGGTCGCTGGCCGCAGAGATTCGGCGAGGAGCAGGCCGACCTTGTGAGCCTCTGCCGAGCGCGGTTCCGTGCGGATGGGTGTCCACGGCGTGAGGCGGTATTCCGCCTCGGCGTCGGGGAAGACCTCCACCGGTGCGGGGACGACGTCGGTGAGAGCGGTCTCCGCCGATGTGGCCGCGCCGGTGGAGGAGGGGTCAGCGGTCGCCGACGTCGCCGTTGTCATCGCGAGAGCGGTGGTAAGCACCACCGCGACTCCGGTCATGGCCCTGGTTCTCCTGCTGCGCACGAGCACCTCCTGGTCAACGGGGTGTCTCCAGGGTCAAGCCCCAGAATTGGTTTAGACAACCCGTCGATCGGGTGAGATCGGAGCGAACTGCGTGCGATTCCCCGCCGCGCTGCGTTCCCGGGAGAGGAACCGGCCCGGTTCGAAGGAGCGCCGGCAGCGGCGTGTCCGCACTTCATGCGCGGGTGTCCGCACCTGGTGTACGGGTCTTTGCAGTTCCGGTCGAGCGGAGTCGGAGGACTCGACACGGAATGAACCCATCTGTACGGGAAGTGCGGACACGCGTACGGGAAGTGCGGACACGGCGCGGGGCTTGCTCGATCAGGTGAAGTCGGCGTGAGGGGAACCGCTCGTGGCAGTCGGCTGCGGAGTGCGATCGCCGCCCACCGTAAGCTCGGGTGTGAAGACAGGCATACTGTCCCTTCGGACGGTGCCGGACTATGCCGGGCGACGCGGCGAAGGAGCGAGGGGTGGAATCGATCGCGAGCGCGTTGCTCTCGTTCGCCTATCAACTCTTCCAGCCAGGAATCTGGCCCGGAGACTGGGCGTGGGCAACGAGCATGGCCGGTGCGCTGATCGGCTTGTTCCCTGTCGGGGCGGCCGTGGGTGTCGCACTGATGCGAAAGTTCACGGGTAACCGCTACGACGGTGGCGCACTGGCCGCGTTGGCCGTTCTCGGGGCTGTCGGCATGCTGCTGATCCCCTGGTTCCTCACCACGGGTGTGTCGAGCGTGTTCCGATCGGTTTTCCGAGGTGACAATGCCGGGCTGTCCGGCATCGAGGTCTCCGCGCTCCGGCAGGACTACGGCATCGGGCGCCAGGACGCGTACCTCGGCGGCGGGCAGAACATCTACGAGACTCTCTTCTACCCGTCCGGCGACGTGCTGTCCTACGGGCTCTCCCTCGTCGGTCTCGTCGGCCTTCCTGTGCTGATCCTGCTGTCCGTGATGCTGCTGGGCCGGATCGCTCTGCGGCGCGGGCCGAAATGGCCGGGCAGGCTCCTGTGGGTGCCGTTCGTGGTCTTCGTGTTCGTGTGCGCCGGTGTGGAGGCCAACACGGCCATCCACCTGTGGCTCGGGTTCCTTCCAGCCACGGTCCTCGGCGTCATCCCTGTGGCCCTCGTCGGACCGCCGAGCTGGTCAACGGTCGAGAACTCCGATCGCCGTCCGGACTCGGCCCAGTCGAAGCACGAGCTGCCGCAGCAACCGGTGCACGTCAATCCACGGGAGCCGGAGACCCCACCGACGCCACCTTCCACACCGCCGCCACCGCCTCCCCCTCCTGCCAAGCAGTACGCGCCGACATCGGTGGCTCCAGCCCCGGAGCCGTCGGCCGAACTGGCTGCCGTTCCGGGACCCGTGCCCACCCCGCCCGGTAGTTCGCAGCAAGGAAGCAGCCGGTTCCGGCGAGTCCGGCGGCTAGGCCACGGGGGCTTCGGCACCGTGTGGGAGGCCGTTGACACGCAACTCGGGCGCACGGTCGCGCTCAAGATCGCCCACGCGCCCGACCCCGATACCGAGGAACGCATGCAGCGCGAGGCAAGGGCGCTGGCCGCGCTCAGCCACCCGAACTGCGTTCGCGTCTACGACCTCGTGACCGAGCCCGACGGCCTCGCGCTCGTGATGGAGTACCTACAGGGCCAGCCGCTGGCCGAGATCGTGGACAACGGCGGCCCGCTCGACGACGTCGCGGCGGGACGGCTGTGGGCCACCATGGCGAGCGCGCTGGCAGCAGCGCACAGCAAGGGCGTGCTGCACCGCGACATCAAGCCGTCCAACATCATCGTCGATCCCGACGGCGTTGCTCACCTCATCGACTTCGGTATCGCCCGTAGCCGTGGCGACTCGAAGCTGACGGCCACCGGCATGATGGTCGGTACCCCCGACTATGTCGCGCCCGAGGCCGCGGCGGGTGCGCCCGCGAGCCCGGCCTCCGACGCCTGGCAGCTCGCGGCCACCGTCAGTTACGCGCTGACGGGCCAGCCGCCTCGCGGCACCAGGGAGACCCCGATGGCGGCGCTCATGGCGGCCGCGCGGGCCGAGGCGCCGACGCACCTGCCGAGGCAGAGCGTGCACACCCGGCTTCTCTCCGCGTCGCTGGACCCGCAGCCGCGCAACCGGCCGACCCTGAACGTGGTCTACCGCGAGGTCGAGGGCTGGCTCTCCCGCGCCGGGACGTCGTCCGATGGTCCGGTGACGAAACTCGTGCCGCGTCAGCAGTGACGCCGTGCCCGGTTCGGAAAGGCACCGGCCACGGCCGCCGCGAGGGACGGACTTACCGGGTTCCGGCAGCCTGCCGCGTCATCGCCAGGACGGCAGCCACAGCTCCGCCTGCCAGCGGTCGTTGGTGATCGGGTCGCCGACGAGGATCGGCCACAGCCACACGAAGTTCGCGACGACCAGACCGACGTAGAGCGAGAGCACGAGCAGGCCGGTTCCCCGCCGTTCCTTGCCGCTTCTCGCGCTGCCGAGGATCTGGCCGAGCACGAGTGTGAGGCCGAGCGCGAGGAACGGCGCGAGCGGAGTGGCGTAGAAGTAGTACATCTGCCGGTCGAGGTTGAGAAACCACGGCAGCAGGCCGGCGAGGTAGCCCACCAGCACGGCGGTGTAGCGCCAGTCGGCGCGGAACACCGAACGCCAGAGGCCCCAGGCCAGCACAGGCAGCGACAGCCACCACATCGCGGGCGTGCCGATGAGCATGGTGGCGCTCACGCACTGCGACTCGCCGCAACCGGTGACGTCCTTGCCCGACTCGTAGTAGTAGAGCATCGGCCGCAGCCCCATCGGCCACGTCCAGGGCTTCGACTCCCAGGGGTGAGGATCGTCCTCCGGCGTGGTCAGGTTGCTGTGGAAGTCGAGCACGTTGGTCGTGTAGAGGAACAGTGAACGCAGCGCGTCGGGCACGAACCCGAACGGCCCCGCGGCGACACCCTCGATCTCGACGTAGTGCCGGTCGGTGGCCGTCTCGCTGGCGAACCATGCCCACCAGCTCCCCAGATACACCAGCAGGGAGATCACGCCGATAGCCCAAATGGCAGGGAGCAGATCCTGCCGCAGCGCGCCGACCCACGGCCTGCGCACCCCCGCCGCTCGGCGCGCGGCGATGTCGAAGGCCACGCAGAGCAGGCCGAATCCGATCACCCAGTAGGCCCCGGACCACTTGACCGCCGTGGCGAGCCCCAGCATGACCCCCGCGCCGAACCGCCACCAGCGGAACCCGAGCCTCGGCCCGTAAGGCGAGGTGCCGATCCAGCCCTCGCGCACCGCGACCGCCAACCGTTGCCGAACCTGGTCGCGGTCGCACAGCAGGCATGCGAACGCGGCGAGCACGAACAGCGCGATGAAGATGTCCAGCATCCCCATCCGCGACTGGAGGTGCAGCACACCGTCGCAGATCACGAGCACACCGGCCACGGCGCCGAGCAATGTGGAGCGCGTTAGCCTGCGTGCGACTCTCACGGTGATCAGAACGATCAGCGCGCCCGCGATCGCCGCGCTGAACCGCCAGCCCCAGCCGTTGTATCCGAAGAGCCATTCACCGATGGCGATGAGCTGCTTGGCCAGGGGAGGGTGAACCACCAGCTCGTAGCCGTAGTTGTCCTCGTACCCGCCGTTGCGCAGCATCTGCCACGCCTGAGGCACGTAGTGTTTCTCGTCGAAAACCGGCGTGCCCTTGTCGGTGGGCACACCGAGATCGACGAGCCGCACGAAGGCTCCGATCGCGGTGAGCACCACCGTGACGATCAACGCGCGGATCCGGTCGCCCGGCATCGGCCTGCCGAGGAGCGTGGCTTCCCGATCGCTCGGAGGCTGCATGATCTGTGGCGCTCGGCCCACGCCGCCCGCCGACGAACGGGTGAGGAGTGCGGTCACGGGCCCCGATCCTACGGGCTAGCCTCTGGGAGCGTGACTCTCGTACTGGCTGCGACCCCACTCGGTGACTCCCGTGACGCCTCGCCACGGCTCGCCGAGGTACTCGCCGATGCGGACGTGGTAGCGGCCGAGGACACCCGACGGTTCAGGGCGCTCGCCACTGCTCTCGGCGTGACGCCCCGTGGCAGGGTCGTGAGTTTCTACGAGGACGTCGAGTCGGCGCGCCTTCCGAAGCTGATGGAGGCGCTGCGCGATGGACGCACCGTCGTGCTCGTCACCGACGCGGGCATGCCGAGCGTGTCCGATCCCGGCTACCGGCTCGTCGCGGCCTGCGTCGAGGAGGGTGTGCGGGTCACGTGCGTTCCAGGGCCGTCCGCCGTGACCACCGCGCTGGCGGTGTCCGGCCTGCCGACGGAACGTTTCTGCTTCGAGGGGTTCGCGCCCCGCAAACCGGGCGAGCGTGCTCGCTGGCTTGCGGAACTGGTGAACCAGCCGCGCACGGCGGTGTTCTTCGACTCGCCCCACCGGCTGGCCACGACGCTGGCGGAGGCCGCCGACGTGCTCGGTGCCGACCGCAGGGCGGCTGTGTGCCGTGAGCTGACGAAGACCTACGAGGAGGTGCGGCGCGGCGGCCTCGGTGAACTGGCGGCGTGGGCGGCGGACGGCGTGCGTGGCGAGATCACGGTGGTGCTTCAGGGTGCCGCGCCGAGGAAGGCCGATCTCGCCGACCTCGTCGCGGAGGTGTGTTCCCGCGTCGAAGCGGGGGAGCGGCTGAAATCGGCTGCGGGTGAGGTGGCGGAGGCTGCCGGGGTATCGAAGAAGGAACTCTACGACGCCGTGCTGAAGAACCGGGGCTGAGCCGATGGCGTGGCTCGTTCTCGTCGTCTCGGGCGTGCTGGAAACCGTGTGGGCCGCTGCCTTGGAGGCGTCGCGAGGTTTCTCCCGGCTGCGGCCGTCGCTGCTGTTCCTCGTGGCGTTGGCGGCGAGCATGGCGGGGCTGGCCTACGCGCTGCGCACCATTCCGGTCGGCACGGGCTACGCGGTGTGGGTGGGAATCGGCGCTGTGGGCACCGCGCTGTACGGCATGGTCGTGTTGAACGAACCGGCGAGCGCGCTGCGCCTTGTTTTCCTCGCGATGATCGTCGGCGGGGTCGTCGGGCTGAAGTTCGCCGGGTGATCCGCCGAGCCTTGCGCCCGGCGTCCACCGGATGCGTGCCGACGCGATCAGTCGAATCTCCGAGTCCGCGCCGTGTCCACCCCGCGCGGTCTCAAGCCCGGCGGGTCCGGATGCGTGAGGTCCTGTCGGCGGTTCGCCCGCATTGTCGTCGCCGATGGCGCTACTGCCTCACCGGATTCCGCTGCGACCTGCTGTGTCAGCGCAATGGGGGTTGGCTGCCATGGCCCGCTCGCCCGGGGAGGACCTGTGAAGGACGGCCCGGCGATCGTGTGGTGTCTGGAGGAGCCGCAGCAGCGGGGCCGCCTTGTGCAGGCACTCCTCCCACTCGGCGTCCGGATCGGAGTCGGCCGTGATGCCGCCGCCGACCCCGAGCCGCGCGGTGCCTCCCGCGATTTCGAAGGTGCGGATGGCCACGTTCAGCTCGAGACCCGCCACGGGGGAGACCGCGCCGATCGCGCCGGTGTAGACGCCCCGCGCCCGCGGCTCCAATTCCGCGACGAGGTCGAGCGCGCGGAGCTTCGGCGCGCCGGTGACCGAACCGGGTGGGAACGTCGCGTGCAGCAGCGTGGCGTCGTCGGTGCCGTCGGTGAGGACGCCCTCCACGGTGGAGTCGAGGTGCCAGACACCGGGTGCTGGACGCACGGCGAGCAGTTCCGGGACGTGGACGCTCCCCACCTCGCAGACCCGCCCGAGGTCGTTGCGCACGAGGTCGGTGATCATCACGTTTTCGGCGACGTCCTTGACCGATCGCCGGAGCTCGGCGGCGAGGTGGTCGTCGTGCGTGCCGCGCCTCGGCCGTGTTCCCTTGATCGGCGACGACCTCACCTGCCGTCCGTGGCGGGCGAGGAACAGCTCGGGTGACATCGACACCACGGCGCCCCAGTCACCGGCGAGGTAGGCGGCGCGGGCAGGACCGAGCCTGCGGACACCCTCGGCGAACAGCGCGGCGGGACAGCC
The DNA here is from genome assembly GCF_000258175.1 of Saccharomonospora xinjiangensis XJ-54. Lineage (NCBI taxonomy): Bacteria > Bacillati > Actinomycetota > Actinomycetes > Pseudonocardiales > Pseudonocardiaceae > Saccharomonospora > Saccharomonospora xinjiangensis. Next base: position 3,104,077 of record NZ_JH636049.1, read on the forward strand.
CGCGAACTCGCCGGTCAGCCGCGTGCAGATGTTGGCCTGGAACACCTCGCCCGCGCCGATGGCCTGCACGCACGCCACCACCGCGCTCCTGTGTTCGTCCCGTGAGGGCAGGGGCAGCGTCGTGGGAAGCCAGCCGAGGTCGGTGGGGAGTGCCGCGCCGAGCGTCTCGTCGAGGTCGGCCGCGAGGCCGTGCGGGAACGGTTCACCGTCGGCCAGCAGTGCCTCGAACCACCATCGGCCGTCGCTGTCGAGGCGGAGCACGTGGTCGGCCCAGCCCCACGCCGCACGCGGGAGAGCGCACTGCCTACCGGACGGGTCGGTGAGGTCGTAGGAGAGGTAGCCGAACCAGCCGCCGCCGACGGTGCCAGGCTCGGCGTCGGCCACGCCGGGCAGGTCGGCGACGGTGCCGAACGCGCGTTCGGCACTCACCGGCTCCACTCGCACGGTGGGCGCGATGACCGCCCTGGAGCCGAACCACTCACCACACAGTGCGGCAGGAGGGGGAAGGCGCAGGCGTTCGGCCCTCCGGTGAAGCAGCGCGACAGCCGCGTCCTCGGTCGGCGCGGCCCTCAACGCTGTTCTCACCACTCGCACGCCGGGCATTCTCACCCGTCGCCGCGCACACCTACCGTCGATGGTGTGGTGGGTGTGAGCGAGACGACGCGGATCGGCCTCGTGACCGGGGCCGGTTCGCCGGGCAGAACCGACGAGCGGTTCGGTATCCACGCCACTGATCTCGGCGTCTGCTGGGAGAGTGGTGACGGCAGGGTGCTCGTGGCATTCGGTGACACCTACGGCGAGGGCTGGGGTGGCAGCGGGCCAGGACCGGCGCAAGCCGACTGGCGTCGCAACGTGCTGGCCTGCTCCACCGACCGGGACCTCGCCACAGGTCTGCGACTCGATGGTGTGGTGGCGAGGGCGGACGGCAGTGCCGCGCAGGTGCTGCCGTCGGGAAGGGGCCGCGAGATCACGACGATCCCGAACAGCGGCATCGCCGTGGCAGGCACGCAGTACCTGCATTACATGTCGGTTCGGCAATGGATCAGGCCGGGCGTGTGGCGCACGAACCACGCGGGCATCGCCGTGTCGCACGACGGCGGGAATACCTGGAGCGCCCCACGCGGTGCGCGCTGGCCGAACCGCTGGGGCGGGCATCGGTTCCAGCTCGGCGCGTTCGCGCTCGCCGACGATCACCTGTACCTGCTGGGCACCACCAACGGTCGCTACGGTGACGCGTACCTGGCCAGAGCGGACCCCACCGCGCTGCCTGCCACGCGCGCGTTCCGCTACTGGACGGGCTCGGGCTGGAGCACGCGATGGCATGCGGCCGCTCCCGTGGCGGCAGGCCCGGTGGGAGAGATGTCGCTGGGGTTTCACCGGACGCTCGGCCGATGGTTGCTCATGCACCTCGACGAGACCCGCCGTGGCATCGTGCTCCGTTCCGCGGCGCGACTCACCGGCCCGTGGACCTCCGGTGAGGTGGTGGTCTCCGGTGACGAGTACCCGGCAGTCTACGGCGGCTACCTTCACCCGTGGTCGCTCGACGGCCCCGACCTGTACTACCTGGTGTCGCAGTGGGGGCCGTACAACGTCTATCTCACGCGCAGCAGGCTCGTGCTCGAATGACCGTTCGGTGGCGACGGACACCACTCCGCCTGCGTCACGGCTTCGAAGCGGGGCTGCCACCAACACGACCCGACATTGGTGTTAGTGCGACGACAGTGTCCTTGTCACCACGCGCTACGCCCCTGATCTTCAGAACGGGTTTCGTCCACCATCGCCACAACCCCCGTTATGTCCTCAAAGGACATTTGATAACGGCTGTTTACACCAGGAGGTCGGCGAGGGTGAAGGGGTAGACGAGCCCGTGACGGCCGACGCGGCTGTCACCCGAATGCTCGTGCAGGCCGAGGCGAGGGTGGAACCATCCCGCACGGCCGGGGATGCCGTTGTGCCAGGCCGACCACAACACGACGCCGTCGTCGGCCCACCTCTCCGGCCGGAACCGGTGCAGCCAGTGCTCCACATCGGCGTACACGAGCACACGCCGGAGGACGGCTTCCTGCCGCAGCGTGCGAATCCAGGTGCGGACGAAGCGGTCGTCCACTCCTTCCGCACGGGCGTCCAATGTCGGCGCGAGGGTGCCCGGCGTGAACGCACCGAGCGGTTTGCCGACGCGCACGACGTGTCGTGCCTGGTCTTGGGGTCCGCCCGGCCTGGCACGGTGCCGGAGTCCGGCGTGGATTCCCGCGTTCAGCGCGGCGGTCAGTGAGGCTGCGGCGTCGCGGTCGGCCCAGTTGCTGTTCTCGGTGATGTCGATCGAGGCGAACGTGACGGCGCGGCGGGCTGCCAGCGCCTGCCAGTCCGTGGGCGGGCTGTGCGGGGCGAGGCTGATTCCTGTCACCTCACCCCGCGCGCCGTTCCTCGTCATGGCGGCAGGCTAATGCCGCCGCTCGATTCGTGCGCGCTCAGCCGGACTCGCGGTTGTACAGGCGCTTCGACCAGAGATAGCCGCCGAGGGTGATGACCGCGCACCAGAGCAGCGCCATCCACAGGTGGTTGCCGAGCGGCTTGTCCATCAACAGGCCACGCAGGGTCTCGATGATCGGCGTGAACGGCTGGTACTCGGCGAACCAGCGCAGCCCGGCAGGCATGGAGTCGGTCGGGACGAACCCGCTGCCGAGAAACGGCAGGAGAATGAGCGGCATGGGCAGATTGCTCGCGGTCTCGATGCTCTTGCTCACCTGGCCGAGCGCGACGGCGAGCCAGACGAGAGCGAAGGTCACGGCCACGAGGAAACCCGCTGCGGCCAGCCACCCGCCGAGCCCTGCTGATGGCCGGAAGCCGACGAGAAGCGCGACACCGATCACGATCGCCAGCGCGAACATCGCCTGGAGCACACTGCCCAGCACATGCCCGGTCAGCACCGAGGCACGGGAGATGTGCATGGTGCGGAACCGGCTGATGATGCCTTCGGTCATGTCCATGGCGATCGAGATCGCGGTCCCCTGCACCGTGGACGTCACGGTCATCAAGATGATCGCCGGGGCCACGTAGTTGACGTATTCGGCCCTTCCGGCCGCTGGCCCTCCGAGTCCGGCTCCCAGCGTGCCGCCGAACACGTAGACGAACAACAGCAGGAAGACGACCGGCATCCCGACGAGCATGATGGTCATCGACGGGTACCGCAGCATGCGTTTGAGGTTGCGGCCCAGCATCGTCGCCGAATCGCGCAGAGGGTGGAAGGTCAATTCGGCCGGGGCACGGCCTGCGAGCGCGGGTGTAGTCATCGGGTGGTCACCTTCTCGTCGGTCGGGTTGCCGGTGAGGGCGAGGAACACGTCGTCGAGGTCGGGGGTGTGCACGGAAAGCTCCTCCACCTCGACGGCTCGATCGTCGAGCCGGTCGATCAGGATTTTCAGCGAGCGCAGGCTTCCGTCGCTGGGCACCCGGAGTGCGAGCGCGTCGCTGTCCGGTGTGGTCTGCCCCAGCACTCGTCGTGCCGTGTCGAGGCTGTCGTGGTCGGCGAACCGCAGCCTGACGTGTCCGCCCGACACCAGCCGCTTCAGCTCGTCGGCTGTTCCCTCGGCGACGAGCCTGCCCTTGTCGAGGACCGCGATCCGGTCGGCCAGCTCGTCGGCCTCCTCCAGGTACTGCGTGGTCAGGAAGATGGTGACGCCGTCGGCGACCAGGCCGCGGACGATGTCCCACATGTTGCGCCGGCTGCGCGGGTCGAGGCCGGTGGTCGGTTCGTCGAGGAAGATCACCTGCGGGTCGCCGACCAGTGTCATCGCCAGGTCGAGCCGTCGCCGCATGCCTCCTGAGTAGGTCGATGCCGGCTTCGCCGCGGCGTCGGTGAGATCGAATCGCGCGAGGAGTTCCGCTGTGCGCCGCCGCCTTTCCTCCTTCGTGAGGTGGTGCAGATTCGCCATCAGCAGCAGGTTCTCCTCACCGGTGAGCAGGTTGTCCACAGCGGAGAACTGGCCGGTGACTCCGATGGCGGCGCGCACCGCGTCGGGTTCGCGGGCGAGATCGTGCCCCGCGACGTGAACGTCACCGGAGTCCGCACTGAGCAACGTGGACAGGATCTTGACCGTGGTGGTCTTTCCCGCACCGTTCGCGCCGAGCAGTGAGAACACCGTTCCGCGTGGCACGGTCAGGTCGAGGCCGTCGAGAACGACCTTGTCACCGAACGATTTCCGGAGCCCGTTGACGGCGATGGCCGCGCTGGAGCGCGTGGTGGTCATGGTTGTCTCTCCCCAGTTCAGAACGTGGTCGCAGGGCGGCGGATCGTGATGTCGCCGTAGGAGGTGCGGCCCCGCACCTCGACGGTCTCGCCGGGCTCGGAGGGCCGGTCGGCGTTCTCCAGCAGGTTGCGGACCTGTCCGAAGCCGGTGTTCACCGAGAGCCAGGCCGCTGTGCCTTCGGCGATGCCGATCTCCAGGTCGCCCATGGCCGTGTCGAGGGCGATCGAACCCCGGACCACCTCGTCGAGGCGGATGCTTCCGTTGGACGTCTTCGCCTCGACGTCGGCACCCGCCCGCTCGATGTGGATGTCTCCGTTGGCCGAGCGCACCCGCACGTCGCCGGTGGCAGCGTCGATCAGGGTGTCGCCGTTGGAGTTCTTGATCACCGCGGTGCCGTCCACCTCGCCGATCTGGATCCTTCCCGAGCCGGTGGAGACCTCGGCGTCGCCGGTGACGGTGTCGGCGGTGACGTGGCCTGCCGAGGTGCGGAGGCGCAGCGGACCTGTGCGTTCGAGCTGGACGTTCCCTGCAGAGAGCTTGATGTCGCATTCGCCGAGACTGCCGGTGCAACGGATGCCACCTGCCTGGATCTCGGAGGACAGCGTGGAGTGACCAGGCAGGTCGATCGACACGTCCACCGACCTGCTCTCGCGGGAGAAGTCGAACATGCGCGCCTTCGGGCCGGTGACCTGGAGGGTGCCGTTCGCGTACTCGACACGGACTTGCCGCGCGGCTTTCACATCGGACTCGTCGGCTTCGTCGCTGGGACGGACCTCGACGATGGTGTCGGTGCGGTCGCTCGCGGCGATCCGCACGTTGGCGACACCGATTTCGAGCACGACGGAGATCGGCTCGGGTGTCTCGAATTTCGGCATGGGGGTCTCCACATCATGGGTTGGTGAGGCATCCCCGCAGGTCAGGGATGTGAGGTGAGGAAGGTGTTCGCCGGGCGCTAACGGACCCAGCCTGTGAGTCCCTGCTTCGCCCGCTTTCCGCTGCCGGGCGGTTCCGGGTGTGGGTCGCCACCCGGCCGTTGCAGGGCTGCGGCGGCCGAGCGGACCAACCAGGCGTTGACTGACCGCCCCTCCTTGGCCGCAGCCTCCTCGATGGCGGCCTTGAGCGGTTCGGGAAGGCGTACGTTGATCCGCGCCACAGGGCTGCTTTCGGCCATCAGCAGTTCGCTCAACTCGGTTTCGACCCTGCTGCCGCCGGTTGCGATGGCCGTGTCCTCCGCCGCGGGTTCGACCGGCTCGCCGGGCGGCGGGGTCACGACGAAGTCGGGATCACGGCCCCGCAGGCGTAGTTCCACCGATCCCGGAGCGAGGTCACGGGTGATCTCGTCCGCGGCGGCGGACAGCGCGTCGAGCAGTGTCATCCGGATCGCCGACTCCAGTGATCCGGCCAGGCGCTCGACCAGCGCACGCGCCTCGTCTCCGCCGGCTTCGGCGAGCGTGGCGAACTCCCGTCCGAGGTTGTTCACATACGAGGTCAAGTCCATGGCACTACTATGGCACATGAATGGCACCTAAGCAATGCCACGATGGCGCCAAATTTGAGCCAGTGTGGCGCACAGGTGGCTTGCAGGGCGAAAATTGCAGGTCGAATGTGGTTTCGGAAGGCGGCACACGGCAGGGACCACACGGCACCGATCCACCGATGCCCCCGAGAGGCATACCTCGGGGGCATCGGTAGGGTCCGCGCTCACTGCGGGAGGTAGCTCACGCGGTTTCCTTGCGGAACGTGCTTGCGCCCCACCACACGGCGAGCACGGTCAGCACCAGCAGCACGACGCTGCCGGTGAGCAGGCCGTCCATCGTGAATTCGCCCCGGAAACCCGCGCGTTCGGCCTCGACGATGTGGCTGAACGGATTGAGGCGCGACAGCGTGTAGAGCCAGCCGGGTGCCAGGCCGGCTGTGATGGGCAGCAGGATGCCGGAGAGCAGCAGCACGGGCAGGAGGATGGCGTTCAGCAGTGCGGGAAACGCCTCCTCGCTCTTGAGCGTCAACGCGAGCCCGTACGACAGCGATGCCATCGTGACCGCGAGCAGAGCCGCGATCACCAGGCTGAGCAGGATGCCCGTCACCGGGGCGCGCAGGCCGAACACGAGCACCGCCAACGCGATGAGAATGAGGGCTTGCGCCAGCGCCTGGAGCATGTTGTTCACGACCTTGCCCAGCAACAGGGCACCCCTGCTCACTGGAGTCACGCGCAGCCGCTCGACGACGCCGTTGCGGTACTCGGCGAGAAGGCCGAAGCCGACGAACGAGGTGCCGAACAGCGCGATCATCACGATCAGGGCAGGGGTGAAGATGGTCCAGACGTCACCGGGTGGAAAGCCGGGCGTGTTGGCGACGACCTTCTCCATCAGCGGGCCGAAGAGCACCAGGTACAGCACCGGTTGCATGATCTGGATGATCAGCCAGGCCGGATTCCGCACGGACAGCGCGAAGTCCCTGCGCAAGATCAACCACACGTCACGCCACATCAAGGACCTCCTCGGTGCCGGATTCGGCCTCGCGCAGGCTGCGGCCGGTCATCGTGAGGAACACGTCGTCGAGGGTCGGGCGCCGCACTTGCATCGACGTCATCGCCACACCGTGGGAGTCGAAAGCGCGCAGTAGTTCGGGCAGCACCAGGTCGCCGCGCGGAACCCTGAACCGGACGAGGTCGCCTGCCGTGCTCACGTCGTGCGCGCCGTCGAGCTTGCCTGCCAGTGCGGCGGCGTCGGCTGCCTGCCTGCCGTCAACGCCGATCTCGACCCTGTCGCCGGACACGCGGGCCTTGAGTTCGTCGGGGGTTCCCTCCGCGACGATCCGGCCGCCGTCGATGACGAGGATGCGATCGCAGAGGGCGTCGGCTTCGTCGAGGTAGTGGGTGGTGAGGAACACCGTGACACCGTGCTCGGCGTGCAGACCCGCGATGTGGTTCCAGAGGTTCGCCCTGCTCTGCGGGTCGAGCCCGGTTGTTGGTTCGTCGAGGAAGACCAGCGGCGGGTTGTGGATCAGCCCGAGCGCGATGTCGAGCCTGCGACGCTGGCCTCCCGACAGCGTCTTGGTGAGCCTTCCGTCCAATCCGGACAGATCAAGTCGATCGGCCAGTGTGGCGGCGCGCCGGAGGGTCTCCTGCTTCGGCAACCCGTACAGCCTGCCCTGGAGTTCGATCTCCTCGCTCACCCTGCACTCCGGCAGGGCGCCGCCGCCCTGTGCGACGTAGCCGATGCGCTTGCGGACGCCGAGTGGATCGCGCATCAGGTCGTGACCTGCCACCGTGGCCTCGCCTGCCGTGGGGCGAAGCAGTGTGGTGAGCATGCGCAGTGTCGTGGTCTTGCCTGCCCCGTTCGGCCCGAGGAAGCCGACGAGTTCCCCTTCTCCGACATCGAGATCGACCCCTTTGACGGCGTCAACCGTGCGGCCCCTTGCGGCGAACCGCCGGGCTAGGCCGCGTGCGTGGATCATGCGTAAGCCTCCGTGTTCAAATTTGACTATCGACTGACGCGACCACTCTGCCTCAGCGCGGAGACGCTAGTCAAATTTGACTAAGAGGGTTACCGGTTGCTCGTGGGGCGGCCGAACGAATTCCCCGCGTCGTCGGCCATGACGTACTCGCCTGCCCCGAGCCGGTCGAGCAGGTCCCGCGTCCACGTGGTGTCCGCCTCCACGTGAGCGCGCCAGAACCGGTACAGCGCGCTGACATGGCGAGGGTGACCCCAGTTCTCGCCCTCGCTCAACGCGACGTCGAGATTGGCGAGTTCGCCCTTGAGCTGGGTGAGGCGGTACTCCAGAAGGCTGGTGGCCCTCGCCCTGGTCAGCGCGGGCAGAAACGCGACAGCGGCGGCGAACGCGTAGTTCGCGCTGGGGTCCTGCCTCACCTCGGCCAGCATCGTCGCCAGTTGCTGGTCGAAGTAGCGTTCCCCCTCTGCCGTCAACTCGTAGGTCACCTTGTCCGGCCGGTCTCCGTCGGCGGTGTCCACATGCGCGAGGAGTCCTTCCGCGTTCATCTTCTTCAACGCGTGGTAGATCGAGCCGGGTTGCACATTGGCCCACTTGTCCGCGGACCACGACAGCAACTCCCTTCGCACGACGTAGCCGTGCGCCCTGCCGTGCATGCGCACGACACCGAGCACGAGTAACCGAACAGCCGACACGTCCTGATGCCTCCACTCCCAGTGCCTCGCGCACGAAACGGCGGACCCGATCCGTAGGCTAATCAGGTATGAGCACCCCAGTGTTGACCGCGGTGGCCTGGCCCTATGCCAACGGTCCCCGCCACATCGGCCACGTATCCGGCTTCGGCGTCCCCTCGGACGTTTTCTCCCGCTACCAGCGAATGGCCGGAAACAAGGTGCTCATGGTGTCGGGTACCGACGAGCACGGCACGCCGATCCAGGTGCAGGCCGACAACGAGGGCCTGACGCCGCAGCAGGCCGCCGACAAGTACACCCGGCAGATCACCGAGGATCTGCGGGGCCTCGGGCTGTGCTACGACCTCTTCACCCGTACCAGCACGGGAAACCACGCCGAGGTCGTCCAGCAGATCTTCCTCGCGTTGCACCGCAACGGCTATGTGATCCCGAAGACCACGAAGGGCGCCATCAGCCCGTCCACCGGTCGCACACTGCCCGACCGCTACATCGAAGGCACCTGCCCCATCTGCGGTTACGACGGCGCCCGCGGCGACCAGTGCGACAACTGCGGCAACCAGCTCGACGCCGTCGAGCTGCGCAACCCCCGCTCGCGCATCAACGGCGAGACCCCGAAGTTCGTCGAGACCGAACACCTGTTCCTCGACCTCCCCGCGTTCACCGAGACGCTGGGCACGTGGCTGTCCACCAAGACCGACTGGCGGCCCAACGTCGTCAACTTCACCCGTAACCTCGTCGAGGACATGCGGCCCCGGCCCATCACCCGCGATCTCGACTGGGGTGTGAAGATCCCGCTCGACGGCTGGCGTGACCAGCCGATGAAGCGCTTCTACGTCTGGTTCGACGCGGTGATCGGGTATTTCTCGGCGAGCGTCGAGTGGGCGCGCCGCTCCGGTGATCCCGATGCGTGGCGCCAGTGGTGGAACAACCCGGACGCGCGCGGCTACTACTTCATGGGCAAGGACAACATCACGTTCCACGCCCAGATCTGGCCCGCGCTGCTGCTCGGTCACAACGGTGCGGGGGACAAAGGGGGCGAGCCAGGCCCCTACGGCACGCTGCGGCTGCCGGACGAGATCGTGTCGAGTGAGTTCCTGACGATGAGCGGCTCGAAGTTCTCCACCTCGCGCGGCACGGTGATCTACGTGCACGACTTCCTGCGCGAGTTCGGGCCCGACACGCTCCGGTACTTCATCAGCGTGGCCGGGCCCGAGACGCAGGACACCGATTTCACCTGGGACGAGTTCACCCGCCGCGTCAACTTCGAACTCGCCAACGAGTGGGGCAATCTCGTCAACCGCTCGATCTCGATGGCCCACAAGAACAACGGCGGTGTGCCGAGGCCCAACACGCCGACCCGGGAGGACGAGGAGCTGAAGGCACAGGCGAGGGCGGCCTTCGACACCGTCGGCGGTCACCTGTCCCGTTCTCGCTTCCGGCTGGCTATCCAGGAGGCGATGCGTGTGGTGTCCGCGGCCAACAAGTACCTGTCCGACCAGCAGCCGTGGAAGCTCAAGGACGACCCCGAGCGCAGGGACACGGTGCTGCACACCGCGTTGCAGGTGGTGTCGGACGCCAACACGCTCCTCACCCCGTTCCTGCCGCACTCGGCGCAGAAGGTGCACGAGGCACTGGGCGGTACCGGGGTGTGGGCGGCCCAGCCCGAGCTGCGGGAGGTCACCGATCTCGACGTGCCCGGCAAGATCAACCCGATCCTGACCGGTGACTACACCGTCGAGCAGGCCGCATGGGAGTCGAAGCCGATCGAGGTGGGCAGGCCGCTGGCCAAGCCGACCCCGCTCTTCGCCAAGATCGACCCGAAGCTGGCCGAGACCGGCCCGGAATGGGCGCCGATCCAGGTGTCCGAATGAGCCGTCGGGAGCTGCCGCCGGTACCGGAGCGGCTTCCGGCACCGACGGTGGATTCGCATACCCACCTCGACGCCTGCGGCGCGACGACGCCGGAGCTGGTGAGGGCCGCGCTCGACAGGGCTTCGGCTGCCGGGGTCGCCGCCGTCGTCACCGTCGCCGACGACCTCGCGTCGGCTCGGTGGGTCGTGGAGGCGTGCGCGTGGGACGAGCGGCTGTACGGTGCTGTCGCCCTGCATCCCACGCGCACGAAGGACTTCTCCGACGAGGACAGGGCCGAACTGGAACGCCTCGTGGCCGCAGAGCGGGTCGTCGCGGTCGGTGAGACGGGTCTGGACTACTACTGGGACTATTCGCCGCCCTCGGCGCAGCAGGAGGCGTTCCGCTGGCACATCGACCTCGCCAAGCGGGCGGGCAAACCGCTCATGATCCATGACCGGGAGGCCCACGACGACGTGCTGGCGATCCTGGAGTCCGAAGGCGCCCCCGAGACGGTGGTCTTCCACTGTTTCTCAGGCGACGCCGATGTGGCACGCCGGTGTGTCGATGCGGGCTACGTGCTGTCGTTCGCCGGCACGGTGACGTTCCGCAACGCACACGCCCTCCGTGAGGCGGCCACGCTGGTGCCCGACGAGCAGTTGCTCGTCGAGACCGACGCGCCGTTCCTCACCCCGCATCCGTTCCGGGGAAGGCCCAACGAGCCCTACTGCGCGGCCTACACGGTCGCCGGGCTCGCCGAGCTGCGGAATCAGCCGGTGAAGGCCCTGGCAGAGGCAGCACGGCGTAATGCCGAGCGGGTGTTCGGGCTGCGTTCGGGTGACGCCGAGGAGACTGGGTGATCACGCAGCGCTGCGTGAGGAAGATCACGAGTTGCCCTGGGGGTATTTGCGCAACCCCCTGGCACTCGTTATGGTCCCGTGACCGTGCTGGGTAGTGATCCGAAGACGGCCTGTGCCGACCGAGGATCGCGACCGGCTTGGCCCACAGTCACGTCGGTGTACGTCGGGGAGAGCGTCCTGCGGGACGCGAGGGGCGGCGCTGACTGCGGGAGTCGGTGTACTTACGTGAAGGGATCGACCCTGTGACTGGTAGAGACGGGCATACGGCTGCGTCAACGGCCCTGCTCGACTGGCCGAGCGAAGCCGAGAACCTCGACTTCTCGCCCGAGCCGGAGGTCACACCACAGGACGTGCTGGCGGCACTCGGCCCCGACGCCGAAGCTCTCATGTCCGAGGCAGGCGTTGACGTTGACGAGCTGATCAGGCTCGTGAACGCCGAGACCACGATGCTTCCGCCGATCGTGCTCCCTGCCGAGACCGCCGCGGAGCCGCAGGCGCAGGCCGAGCCGGAGCGCGAGGACGGCTTCGTCAGCGCCGTCAAGACGTGGAAGAAGCGGTTCCTGCGGGGCACCGTCCTCGCTGTGATGATCACCCTCACCGGTGGCGGTGCCGCGGCGCTCGCGATGAACAAGAGCGTCACCGTCGATGTCGATGGTGAGAAGCAGACGATCCGCAGCTACGGCGACACCGTCGGCGAGGTTCTCGAGGACGCGGGCATCAGCGTCGGCGCTCACGACGCGCTCTCGCCGTCGCCGCAGGCCCCCGTCGGTGACGGCGGGGTCATCAAGCTCGAACGAGGCCGCCATCTCACCCTCGTCGTCGATGGCGAGTCGCGTGAGTCCTGGGTTCGTGCCACCACGGTCCGCGAGGCGCTGACCCAGCTCGACCTCGATCACCTGAGCACCGGTGGTACCTGGTTCTCCGCGCCGCTGTCGGGCGAGCTGCCGATCGACGGCATGCGCCTGGAGGTCAAGACCCAGAAGACCGTCACCGTCCACGATGGCGGCGAGGAGCCCCGCGAGGTCACCACCAACGCCGTCACCGCCGCGGAGTTGCTCGCCGAGCTGAAGCTCGACCTCGGCAAACAGGACAAGATCGAAGAAGGCGCGGAGTTCAAACTCACCGACGGCGCCGAGGTGCACGTCAGCCGCACCGGCGTCTCGGTGGTGAACAAGACCGAGATCATCGAGCCCGAGGTCAAGACCATCCACGACGACACCCTCGAGAAGGGCAAGGAGGTCGTCGAGGAGGAAGGCAAGCAGGGCGAGAAGGTCGTCACCTACCGGGTGACGAAGAAGAACGGCAAGGTCGTCGATAGCGAGAAGCTGTCCGTCAAGGTCGTCAAGGAGGCCGAGGACAGGGTCGTCCGGATCGGCACCAAGGAACCGGAGAACCCGGCCGTCACCGACGGATCCGTCTGGGACGCGCTCGCGCAGTGCGAATCCACCGGCAACTGGTCGATCAACACGGGCAACGGCTACTACGGCGGTCTCCAGTTCAACAAGCAGACCTGGGACGCCTACGGCGGCACGCAGTACGCGGCCTACCCGCACGAGGCCACCCGCGAGCAGCAGATCGCGATCGCGACCAAGCTGCGGGACGACCGCGGCGGCTATGGCGCATGGCCGCACTGCTCGTCCAAGCTCGGGCTACCGCAGTAAAGCCCGCGGTTTTCGCTGCGGCGCGGGGTCTTTAGGCTGATCCGGTGACCGATTCACCTGGGCTGCTTGGAGCCGCCGAGATCCGCAGGCTGGCTTCGGCTCTGGGTGTGCGGCCGACGAAGAAGCTCGGCCAGAACTTCGTCCACGACGCCAACACCGTGCGCCGCATCGTCGATCTCGCCGGTGTGGGACAGGGTGACGCGGTACTGGAGGTCGGGCCGGGACTCGGTTCCCTCACTCTCGGTCTGCTGCATGCCGGGGCGCGTGTCCTCGCGGTGGAGATCGACCCCGTGCTCGCAGCCAGGTTGCCTGCCACCGTGGCCGAGCATGCGCCGGAGGATGCCGCCCGGTTCAACGTGCTCGAACGCGACGCACTGCGACTGCGGGCGGAGGAGTTGCCGACTCCGCCGACGGCGCTGGTGGCGAACCTGCCGTACAACGTGGCCGTGCCCGTCGTGTTGCACCTGCTCGCGGAACTGCCGTCGCTACGTCGCGCGCTGGTGATGGTCCAGACCGAGGTCGCCGACCGCATGGCCGCGGCACCCGGCGGTCGCGTCTACGGCGTGCCGAGCGTGAAACTCGCCTGGTACGGCAGGGCGCGCAAGGTCGCGCCCGTGTCCCGCTCGGTGTTCTGGCCCGTGCCGAACGTGGATTCCTCACTTGTCGCGTTCGAGCGGTCGGACCCGCCGGAAGGCGTCGATCGTGAGACTGTGTTCGCGTTGGTCGATGCCGCCTTCGCGCAGCGCCGCAAGACTCTGCGAGCCGCACTCACCTCGTGGGCGGGTTCCGCCGACCGTGCCGAGATCCTCCTCCGCCGCGCGGGCATCGATCCTTCGACGCGCGGTGAGCGGCTCACGGTCGGGGAGTTCGCCGAGCTGGCTCGCGTTGCGACAGCAGTGTGATCTGGGCCTGCCATGCTTGCCAATCCGGTGGCCGGTCCGATGTACTGTGGGGGCATCCATCCTGAGCGACCGAGAGACCTGGCTCCGCGACGTCGCAGCAACCGCCCCTGATGGGGAAGGTGCTAACGCCAGGACCGATGGAGGAACTGTGTATCGCACCCCGCTGTTGACCCAGCGCAGAGTCGTGGATCAGGGTCGCCGCACGGTGTGTGCGTGTTGTAGCCACACCGTTTCTCGCTGAGCGAATCCTCCTCTCGAACCGACGTCGGTTCCCCTCGTCTGCCTTTTCTCAGGCGTCCGTGCGCGGGCGCCTGCTTTGAGTTGCCCTGGAGCTGTGGTGATCACTGTCGAGAACGTCAGCAAGTCGTTCCCCTCCGCCGAGTCCGCCGTGACGGCGCTGCGCGATGTGAACCTCGCCGTGAACGCGGGTTCGCTCTTCGGCATCGTCGGACCGGCTCAGGCAGGCAAGACGACGTTGGCGCGCTGCGTCGCGCTGCGTGAGCGTCCTGACCGGGGCACGGTTCGCTACGACGGCATGGACACCAGCAGACTCGCAGGCCGCAGGTTGTGGGGCGCTCAGCGGCAGGTCGCGATCGTGGACCCGGTGTTGCGGCCTGAGCGCACCGTGGCAGGCAACATCGCGGCGCCGCTCGAACGGATGGGCGTCGAACTCGACCGGCGGCGGAGCAGGGTCGGTGTGCTGCTCGATGTCATCGGGCTCTCGCGTTCGGGCGCGCGGTTGCCGTCGGAACTCACACCGGGGCAGCAGCGCAGGGTGGCCGTGGCGAGGGCGCTGGCAGCTGCGCCGTCGGTGCTGCTCGCCGACGAGCCCACCGACGGCGTCGGTGCTGAGGAGTCAGCCTCGGTGCTGTCCGTGCTGGACCGCGCGAGGGCCGAGCTGGGCGCCACGGTGATCGTCACGTCCAGGGATGCCGATATCGCGAAGCGGATCTGCGACGAGGTGGCTTTGCTGGATCGGGGCAGTGTCGTCGAGTCCGGCACGCTGCTGAGCCTGCTCGGCAAGCCCGGGAGCCAGCTCGCGGAAGTACTCCTGCCATCGGTGGACACGCCGAGGGCACACCTGTCGTCCTACGACCGCGCCGTGGACGTTGTCCTCGTCGGTTTCGCGGCCGTCGGCGCGCTGCTGCCCGAGGCGTCGGCACGCTTCGACGTCGGCTTCACCACCATCGGCGGCGGGCTGACGCGGCTCGGTGACACGCCGGTGGCTCGGTTCCGGCTCGGTGTGGAAGGGCAGCGAGCCGACGCCGCGCTGGCGTGGATCGCCGAGCGTGGCGCGCATGTCAGCACACCGATGTACGGGCTGCGTGACGTCGCCGCCTGAATCGGTGGTTCCTGGCGGGCAAGTAGGCTGGTGGCCGTGCTTGCCGTCGTACCGCCACCCGTGACCGTGCGGGTGCCGTCGAAGATCAACCTGCACCTGTCCGTCGGTGATCTGCGGGACGACGGCTACCACGACCTCACGACGGTGTTCCAGGCCCTTTCGCTGACCGACGAGGTCACCGTGTTCGTCACCACCGAGCCCGGGATCGAGGTCTCCGGCGAGGGCGCGGGACTGGTGCCGACGGACGACGGCAACCTGGCGATGCGCGCGGTTCGCGCGCTCGCCGACCACGTCGGCAAACCACACGAGGCCGACAGGGTGCGGGTGGTGATCCGCAAGGGCATCCCGGTGGCAGGGGGCATGGCGGGTGGCAGCGCCGACGCCGCGGCCACGCTGTTGGCGTGCACCACGCTGTGGAACCTCGAGCTGCACCGCGATGAGCTTGCCGAGATCGCGGCCACGCTCGGCAGCGATGTGCCGTTCGCCCTGTACGGCGGGACGGCGCTGGGCACTGGCCGGGGTGAGCAGCTCGTGCCGGTGCTGTCGCGGCACACATTCCACTGGGTGCTCGCGTTCGACCAGCGCGGCCTGTCCACGCCGAAGGTGTACGGCGAACTCGACCGGCTCAGGGACGCGGGCGACCCGCCGAGGGTGGGCTCGCCGGAGGCGCTGTTGGAAGCACTGGCCTCAGGAGATCCGAGGCAGCTCGGTCTGCTGCTCGGAAACGATCTCCAGGCCGCCGCGGTGTCACTGAGGCCGGGGTTACGTCGCACGCTGCGTGCCGGGGTGACGGCGGGTGCGCTCGCCGGTGTGGTGTCGGGTTCGGGCCCGACGTGTGCGTTCCTGTGCTCCGACGGCGAATCGGCGTTGAAGGTCGCCGCCGAACTCGCGGGGGCGGGGGTGTGCCGCACCGTGCGGGTCGCGCACGGGCCGGTGCAGGGCGCCCGCGTGTGCGACGAGTGACCAGGACGACGAAAGGACGTAACAGGCAAATGGACACCGATCACGACGCGGTGAGCACCGGAGACCGGCTGCCGTGCGCCGTGCTCGGCGCGGCCTGTGGTGTGCTGCCTGCCGCGACGACACAGGGAGAGGGACGCTGATGGCCGCGCATCTGCTCGGAGCGGAGGGCCTGCGTCTGGAGTATCCGACCCGGGTCGTGTTCGACTCGCTGACACTCGGGATCGAGGAGGGCGACCGGATCGGGATCGTCGGCCGCAACGGCGACGGCAAGTCGAGCCTGCTGGGCATGCTCTCTGGCAGGATCGAACCACAGGCGGGGCGGGTGACGCGGCGAGGCGGCGTCCGGTTCGGAGTGCTCGGCCAGGGCGACGACCTCGACCCCGGCGCCACGGCGGGGCATGTGATCGTCGGTGACCGCCCCGAGCACGAATGGGCAGGCGACCCCGCGATCCGCGACGTGATCAACGGTCTCGTCTCGGACATCCCGTGGCAGGCGAAGGTCGCGGAACTCAGCGGTGGGCAGCGTCGAAGGGTCGCGCTCGCGGCGTTGCTCGTCGGCGACTGGGATTTGCTCGCCCTGGACGAGCCGACGAACCATCTCGATGTCGAGGGCATCGCCTGGCTCGCCGACCATCTGAAACGCCGCTGGTCGAGGAACGCGGGCGGCCTGCTCGTGATCACCCACGACCGGTGGTTCCTCGACGAGGTGTGCACGGAGACCTGGGAGGTCCACGACGGCATCGTCGAGCCGTTCGAGGGCGGATACGCCGCCTACGTGCTCCAGCGGGTGGAGCGGGACCGGATCGCGGCGGCGGCCGAGAGCAAGCGACAGAACCTTCTCCGCAAGGAACTCGCGTGGCTGCGCCGTGGCGCACCGGCTCGCACGTCGAAGCCGAAGTTCCGCATCGACGCGGCCAACCAGCTCATCGCCGACGTTCCTCCCGTGCGAAACCCCGTCGAGTTGCAGCGGCTCGCCGTGTCCAGGCTCGGCAAGGACGTCGTCGATCTCGAAGACGTGAGTGTGCGCTACGGCGACCACGAGGTGCTGAGGGACATCACCTGGCGCATCGGTCCCGGCGAGCGCACCGGGATTCTCGGAGCGAACGGCGCGGGCAAGTCCACGCTGCTCGGGCTGGTCTGCGGCACCGTCGAGCCTTCGGCAGGCCGTGTCAAGCGGGGCAAGACGGTGCGGATTGGGCTGCTCGACCAGCAGTTCTCCCAGCTCGCCGACATCGGTGGCGACCGGGTGAGGGAGGTGCTCGCGCGGACGAGGACGACGTTCACCATCGACGGTAAGGACCACACCCCCGCGCAGCTGCTCGAACGTCTCGGGTTCGCGAGGGAGCACCTTTCTGCGAGGGTCGGAGACCTCTCCGGCGGCCAGAAGCGGCGGCTGCAACTGTTGTTGCTGCTGCTCGACGAACCGAACCTGATCGTGCTGGACGAGCCGACCAACGACGTGGACGCGGACATGCTCGCCGCGATGGAGGATCTTCTCGACTCGTGGCCGGGCACGCTGATCGTCGTCTCGCACGACCGGTACCTGCTGGAGCGGGTCACCGATCAGCAGTACGCCGTGTTCGACGGTCGGCTCCGGCATGTTCCCGGCGGAGTGGACGAGTATCTCCGGCTGCGTCGGGAGCAGTCTGCCTCTCAGACTGGGACCGGGGTGTTCGCCGGACCTGAAACGTCCACTGTGTCCAGCTCTGCCGGGAAGCCGGAGACGGACTCCGCGGAGGGGGCACAGGCTCCTGCCGTCTCCGGTGCGCGGCGCAGGGCGGCGCAGAAGGAGCTCGGCGCGATCGAACGACGCCTCGACAAACTCGCGCGGGAGATCAAGGCGATGCATCAGCGCCTCGCCGAGCACGACCAGAGTGACTACGAGGGATTGCAGCGGCACGCGGGTGAGCTGCGGGAACTTGAGGCCGAGGTCGCCGAGTTCGAACAGCGGTGGCTCGAACTCTCGGAACTCGTCGGCTGACCGCCCTGCGGCGGCCATCCGAGGCGCCGGAAACGGGCGCGGTTAGAGTTCTTCACATGAGTCGGTTCGTGGAGACGATGGTCACCACCGCGAACGCGGGTGGGCGGCAACGCGGGATGGTCACCGGGGAGCCAAGGGAGCCCGTGCGCAGAACGTGGTTCGAGGTGCACGAGCGGGCCCGCCGCGTCGCCGGAGGTCTGATCGAGGCCGGTCTCCGACCCGGCGGTGCGGTCGCGGTGCTGGCCGGTGCTCCCGAACTCATCGCGCCGACAGTGCAGGGCGTGTGGCTCGCGGGCGGCAGCGTGACCATGCTCCACCAGCCCACGGCACGGACCGATCTCGCCAAGTGGGCAGAGGACACGCTGCGCGTGCTCGGCATGATCGGGTCCTCGCTCGTCGCACTGGGGGAGCCGTTCGACGGTCTCGCGCCGGTGCTCGACGAACACGGCATCGCCTACCGCTCGATCACGGACCTGCTCGAAGCCGCGCCGCTTCCCGAACCCGTACCCACGGGTGAGGACGCGCTGGCGTTGTTGCAGCTCACCAGCGGCTCGACGGCCGACCCGAAGGCCGTGAAGATCACGCACGGCAACCTGTTCTCCAACGTCACCGCCATGGTGCGGCGTGCGGAGTTCGACTTCGACACCGACGTGATGGTGTCGTGGCTCCCGCTGTTCCACGACATGGGCATGGTCGGTTTCCTTACCGTGCCGATGACCTTCGGTGTCGAACTCGTCAAGATCACGCCGATGGACTTCCTCGGCGGTCCGCTCGTGTGGCCGGAGCTGATCAGCAGGTACCGGGGGACGACGACGGCCGCCCCGAACTTCGCCTATGCCATCGTTGGTCGCAGGCTCGCCAAAGTGGACGACGACAGCGCCTACGACCTGTCCTCCCTGCGTATCGCCCTCAACGGCGCCGAACCGATCGACCCGACGGCGGTGCGCACCTTCACCGAAGCCGGCAGCCGTTTCGGCATGCCTGCCGAGTGTGTCTTTCCGGCCTACGGTCTCGCCGAGGCCACGCTCGCGGTGTCGTTCGCGCCGCTGTTCACCGGTCTCACGGTTGACGTCGTCGAGGCCGAGGCACTGGAGGTCGGCGACCGCGCCGTGGCGGTGCCGGAGGGTGATCCTCGCCGCGATACCGACGAGGTGCGACGGTTCGCCGTGCTCGGACATCCGTTGCCTGGCCTCGAGGCCCGCATCGTCGGCGAGGACGGCACGGAGCGCGGGGAGCGCGAGGTCGGGGAGATCCAGCTTCGCGGGGAAGCGGTGTCTCCCGGCTACCTCACCGTGGACGGCCCTCTCGACACGAGGGACGCCGAAGGCTGGTTCCCCACCGGTGACATCGGCTATCTCGTGGACGGGCAGATCGTGATCTGCGGGCGCAAGAAAGACGTCATCATTCTCGGTGGGCGCAACGTGTACCCGACCGACATCGAGAGGGCCGCGAGTGCCGTTGACGGTGTCCGTGCGGGCAACGCCGTGGCGGTGCGCATCGACGCCGGAACCCGCAGGGAGCGGTTCGCCGTCGTCCTGGAGTCCACTGTGGCCGGTGACACCGATGCGGAGAACGCGCTGGCGAAGGCGGTCGCGGCCAGGGTCCGCGACGCGGTGGACGCCCGCCCCTACGCGGTCGTCGTGCTGCCGAAGGGCAGCCTGCCCAAGACCCCGTCCGGCAAGGTGAAGCGCGCCGCCACAGCGACGCGCTACCGGGAACTCATCGACTCGAGGGCCTGAACAACTCTTTGTGAAGTCCTTCAGACCAGCTTGCGCCACAACGGTGCGCGGGCGTGGCTGTGGTCGAGCGCGGTCGCGACGTACGCCCTCGGCAGCGTGGCGGACTCGCGGGCCGCGAGCGCCGTCTCCACCAGCCGCAGGAACGAGTCCACCGCTGCCGGGTCGTAGCCGACCGTGCGGCGGCCCATCGGGCACAGTGTGAACGCCACCTTGTGCACGTCGGCCGCCGTCACGGTGTCACGGCCTTCCAAGGTGGCCGCGACCCGGCTGAGAAAGGCATCGACCTGCATGCGGTTGTAGCCGCGCGTGCCCCACGGGGCGGGAGGGAACCAGGCTCTATCGACGTCGTCGGCTGTGATCTCCATCAGCGATCGAGACCTTCCGCCGTCGCCGACGCGGGCCGCAACCCGCTCGACTGCGCGAGTTGCCGCTCGACGAGGTCGAGGAACTCGTCCACCTGCTCCTCGTCGTAGCCTCGCCGCCCCAGCAACGGGCGTCCGAACCGGACGTGGTGGACCTCGGCGGCCGTGACGGTGTCCTTGCCCGCCAATGTGAGGGCGATCCGGCTGACGAAGGCATCGACCTCGGCCTTGGCGTAGCCGCGGCGACCGAACGGAGCGTTGTCGAACTGGATGTCGGAGATTTCTCGCGCGGTGAACGACATGGGACCTCTCTCGGGCTCAGACGTCGTCGCTGTGCGCAACGACCTAGCCACGAGCGGTAGGTCCGGAAACCTGACAACACAGGGCATAGCCCGATCGAGGAGCCAGGACAACCCGGTCAGGTGGTGACAAACCGGATGAGAGGCCGTCAGCGGCCGTGGAACTCGTTCTGCGCGGCGGCCAATCCCTTGCCGATCAACGCTTCGACGGCGTCGGCGCAGAGTCCGATGTTCAGCGCCAGTTCGCGTCGCTCGGTGGAGGAGAAGTCCTTCAGCACGTAGTCAGCGGGGTCCATGCGTCCTGGCGGCCGGTCGATACCGAATCGGACGCGGAAATACTCCTGCGTGCCGAGGGACTTGGTGATGGAGCGGAGTCCGTTGTGGCCGCCCGCGCCACCGCCGAACTTGAGCCGCACCGACCCGTAGGGAAGATCAAGCTCGTCGTGGATCACCACGACGCCCTCGGGGCCGATCTTGTAGAACCGGGCGGTGCCCGCGACGGGGCCACCGGAGAGGTTCATGAACGATCGCGGTTTGGCCAGCACGACTCTGCGGCCGGCGAGACGCCCCTCGCACACCTCCGCGCCGCCCTTGTGGGCCTTGAAGCGCCCACCGATGCGGTCGGCGATCTCGTCGAGGACGAGGAAGCCGATGTTGTGCCGGTTGCCTTCGTAACGAGGTCCGGGATTGCCGAGACCGGCGAGCAGCACGTGCTCGCCGGTCCCCGGCAGATCAGGAGTCACAGTCGTGTCCTCGACAGGAAGGCTCAGGCGTTCTCGGAGGTCTCCGGCTTGTCCTCGACGACACCGGCGCCCTCGATGTCCACCGCGCCCTCCATGGCGGCCTCGCTCGGGGACTCCGCCACGGCGACGACGAGTGCGTCGGGGTCGGTCACCAGCGTCGAGCCCTTCGGCAGGGAAACCTGGGAGGCGTTGATCTGCGTGCCTGCCGTGGCGCCGTCGATCGACACCTCGAGCTGCTCAGGCAGGTTCAGCGCGTCGGCCTCGACCTGGACAGTGTCGAGGTCCTGCGTCACCAGTGTGCCGGGTGCGGACTGGCCGGTGAGGACGATCGGGACCTCGACCGTCACCTTCTCACCGCGCTTGACGACGAGCAGATCGACGTGCTCGATGTAGTTCTTCAGCGGGTGGACCGTGACGGTCTTGGTGAGGGCCAGCTGCGTGGCCTCCGCGCTGTCGGCGTCCTTGACGTCCAGCGTGATGACAGCGTTCTGCCCGTTCTCGCGGATCACGCGGGCGAATTCGAGGGCAGGCAGTGCCAGGTGCCTCGGGTCGATGCCGTGGCCGTAGAGCACCGCGGGGATCTTGCCCGCGCGGCGGGTGCGGCGCGCGGCGCCCTTACCGAACTCGGTGCGTGGTTCGACCGTCAGACGTACCTCGGACACGGAAATGCACTCCTCGCGATGAATTCAAGATCGTTGCTTGTCGGCTGTCCGGCGGCGAGTCCACGACGTGCGCGCACGAGGGCCCTCGAAGCCGCCGCGTCGATCACGTCGGGCGCCGGCGACATCTCGCGGCACCCACCTCGCCGAGACAACCGCTTCAGTCTAGGCCAACCGATTCCGCCGCTCGACGGCACCCGGCGGTTACCTCCCGTGAGGCGGGGAGGCGGGAAAAAGCCCGGGGCCACCGCCGCGTGACGGTGGCCCCGGGGCAACGAGAAGGAACGAGGTCGAACAGGCCGGCTCAGGCGCTGCCGTCGAAGAGGCTTGTCACCGAGCCGTCCTCGAAGACCTCCTGGATGGCGCGGGCCAGAAGCGGCGCGATCGACAGCACCGTGAGGTTGGGGAAGCGCTTCTCCTCGGGGATCGGCAGCGTGTTGGTGATGATGACCTCCTTCACCGGTGCCTTCGCGAGACGTTCGGTGGCGGGGTCGGACAGAATGCCGTGCGTCGAGGCGATGACGACGTCGGCCGCACCCTCATCCGCGAGTGCGTTGGCGGCCTTCGTGATCGTGCCACCGGTGTCGATCATGTCGTCGATCAGCACGCAGAGCCTGCCCTTGACGTCGCCCACCACGCGGTTGGCGACGGCCTGGTTGGGCTTGTCGGGGTCGCGGGTCTTGTGGATGAAGGCGATCGGCCGGTCACCGAGCTGCTGCGCCCACTTCTCGGCCAGCCGCACCCTGCCCGAGTCCGGAGAGACGACGGCGATGTTCTGGTCGCCGTAGTGCTCCTCGATGTACTTGGCGAGCACATTCTGGCCGTGCAGGTGATCGACGGGGCCGTCGAAGAAGCCCTGGATCTGCGCTGTGTGCAGATCCACCGTCAGGATGCGGTCGGCGCCGGCCGTCTTGAACAGGTCGGCGATGAGCCTGGCCGAGATGGGCTCGCGGCCCTTGTGCTTCTTGTCCTGCCGCGAGTACGGGTAGAACGGCATGATCACGGTGATGCGCTTGGCGCTGCCTCGCTTCAGCGCGTCAACCATGATGAGCTGCTCCATGATCCACTCGTTGATGGGAGGGGAGAAGCTCTGCAGGACGAAGGCGTCCGTGCCGCGGACCGATTCCTGGAAACGGACGTAAATCTCACCGTTGGCGAAACTGAGCAGCGTCTGCGGGGTGATCGTCACGTTGAGGTGCTTCGCGACCTCTTCGGCGAGTTCGACGTGCGAACGGCCGGAGAAGAGCATGAGGTTCTTCTTCGGCGTGCCGTGTTTCGGGCTCATTCTGGCGACTCCCCGTGGGTTTCGGTTTCCTGCTGTGCGGCGAGCGCCTTCTCCGCTGCCTCCGCCGCGGGTGTGCCCGGCCTTCGCCTGACCACCCAGCCTTCGATGGTGCGTTGCGGTGCCCCCGACACCGCGAGCGCCCCGGGAGGAACGTCGCGGCGAATCACCGTTCCAGCACCACTGTAAGCGCCGTCCCCCACGGTGACCGGCGCGATGAACATCGTGTCCGAGCCTGTGCGCACGTACGAGCCGACGACGGTGTGGTGCTTGTTGACGCCGTCGTAGTTGACGAACACGCTCGACGCGCCGATGTTGCTGTACTCGCCGATGGTCGCGTCGCCGACGTAGCTCAGGTGCGGCACCTTCGAGCCCCTGCCGATGTCGGCCTTCTTCGTCTCGACGAACGTGCCGATCTTGCCTGCCTCGCCGAGTTTCGTACCGGGCCGCAGATAGGCGAACGGGCCGACCTCCGCGTCCGCGCCGATGAGCGCTCCGCTGCCATGGGTTCGCACGACCTTCGCGCGCGGTCCCACCGTGACGTCGGTGAGCGTGGTGTCGGGGCCGATCTCCGCTCCCTCGCCGATCGTGGTCCTGCCGTGAAGCTGAACGTTGGGCCGGATCACCACGTCCTGCGCGAGTTCGACGTCGGCGTCCAGCCACGTGGTCGCCGGGTCAACGACCGTGACCCCGGCTCGTTGCCAGCGCCGCACGATACGCCGGTTCAACTCGGCCCCCAGAGCGGACAGCTGCACGCGGTCGTTCACACCCTCGGTGAGCCACGGATCGTCCACGACGAGCGCGCCGACCTCGCGCCCGTCGCCACGGGCGATGCCGAGCACGTCCGTGAGGTACAACTCGCCCTGTGCGTTGTCCGTCGAAAGCCGTGACAGCGCGTCCACGAGCACGGCGGTGTCGAAGGCGTACACCCCCGAGTTGATCTCGGTGATCGCCAGTTCGTCCTGCCTGGCGTCCTTGTGCTCCACGATGCCGGTCAATCGGCCCTCCGCGTCACGCACGATGCGCCCGTAGCCGGTGGGATCGGCCACGACCGCGGTCAGCACCGTGACCGCGTTGCCGCGCTCGCGATGTTCGGCGAGCAGCACCGAGAGCGTTTCGGTGTCCAGCAACGGCACATCGCCGTAGGTGACGAGCACGGTGCCCGACGCCGTGGACGGCAACACGTCGAGCGCGCACGACACGGCGTGGCCGGTTCCGTTGCGCTCTTCCTGCACGGCACTAGAAATGGGCCTGCCCAGCGCGGTCTCCAACCCCGCGAGGTGCTCGACGACCGCCTGCCTTCCGTGCCCCACCACCACGACCAGCCGGTCGGGGTCCAGTCCCGCAGCCGCGCGAACGGCGTGTTCGACCAGCGGCCGCCCCGCGAGCGGATGAAGGACCTTCGGGAGGCTGGACCTCATGCGGGTGCCTTCACCCGCGGCGAGAATGACAGTGCTCAGCGGGCCGGTCACGGCGCTCCTCGGAAATGGAATGGGAAGTCCGACGGCCCACGATCCTACGGGTGGTCTCCCGCCTCCGCCGTCGGGTCGGTCCGCGAGTGGGTGGCGCCACGTTCGCAGGCGGGAGACTGTCGTTGTCCGGCGGCATTGCCGTGGTTCTCCTGGCCCGCGGGGCTGGACGCGATCTGGTTGCCGCCTCTGCGTTTCGCCTGATACATCGCGGCATCGGCGCGTGACAACACCTCTTCCGCACTTTCCTGCGCACGCAGACACACAAGGCCGACCGACAACGTGACGCCGTGGGACAGATGCCTCGGCAGCGAGGCCACAGCCTTCACCGCGCGGGTCAGTGCCTGGGTCGCCGCGCCCATCGGCGCTTTCGGCAGCAGGATGACGAACTCGTCGCCGCCGTAGCGCGCCACGATGTCGTCGGCCCGCAACGCGTCGCGCAGCGTGCTCGCCACCACCCGCAACACCGCGTCACCCTCGGCATGGGAGTGCTGGTCGTTGACGTCCTTGAAGCCGTCGAGGTCCGTCAGCGCCACCGAAAGCGGGTCGGAGGACGTGGAGGTGGCGAGGGCGCGCAGCCGTTCGTCGAGTGCCCTGCGGTTGGGCAGGCCGGTCAGCGGGTCCTGCATGGCCTGCTGCGTGATCGCGCCGTGTTCGGCCGACAGCCGCTCATGCTCCCTCCGCGTGTTGAGCGTGGCGATCTGCGACTCCCGCATCGACCACAGCTCCCCCTCCAGCGCCGTGGCGTAGTCGAGCAGAAGGGGGATGGGATCGTCCTGCGCACCTTTCCCGCTCACCTCGCCGGTGAGGCCGCCGCTCAGCGCGGTGAGTTCGCGAAGCAGGTTGAGGCGCATCGAAGGCTGGGAGGTGTCCTCCGCCTCGGTGTCGCGTGCCTGAAGCAACGTCTCGATCGCCTCCTGCCTGCGGTCGTCGGCGACGAGACAGCGAGCGAGCGCGATGGTCACGAGCAACTTCTCCTGCGGGTAGCCCTGCTCGGCGACGAGCCGCCGGAGGCGTTCGACGTGTGCCGACGCGGGGGCCGCTAGCGCCAGCGCCGCCGCCAGCACACCGACCTGCTCCACCGCGGGCACCCCTGGCTTCCTGGGAAACAGCGACTCGGCGAACGGCGCCTCGACCGCGATGGTCATGGAAGCGGCGGTGCGGAACTTCTCGCCAGCTTCCTCGGAACGGCCGACACGTTCCAGCCGCAGCCCCCAGCCCAGCAGCATCTTGACGCGGTTCATCAACTGGAGCGTGATCTCGTGAGGGCCCGCGCTGTCGCGGATGGCCTGATGGGCGCGGGCGATGACCTCTTCGGCGGCCTCGTACACCCCGAGCTGGTTCAGCACTATCCAGCAGTCGTTGAGTGCCGACGACAACATGCGGTCCCATGCCCGCCTGCCGAGGTGGACGTCCGGCGCGGGGAGGTCGTCGAGCAGCGCCAGCGCGCGGGCGATCTCGGTGAGCGCCGCGTCCTCCTGCTCCCTGACCACGAGCAGCCTGCCCCGCAAGGCGTGCGCGTCGGCGCGGAGCAGGGCGAGACCGTGTCGCCGGGTGTGCGTGAGCATCTCGTCGAGCAGCGGCTCGGCCTCCTCGGCGAGGCCACGGATCACGAGGCGGGCCAGCCCTGTGGCCCTGAGCAACTGGGCGACCAATACCGGTTCGCCACGGTGACGGGTCTCTTCGAGCAGTTCATCGAGCAGGGTGGTGACCCGGAGTTGTTCGGCGCGATCGGTGCGCTGGACGGTGGCGATCAGCTCACGAGCGCGCCCCAGTACCCAGGCGTCGGACATGTCCCCCAACGCCGGGTGCCGCTCGTCGCCAACGCCGTCCCCGTGCAGCCGCCCCAACCCCCTTCGGGCATCTCCTGGCACGTCAGGAGCCGCCTCTGCTCCGCCGCCAGGGCTCGAACCTGGACTGTCAGAACCAAAATCTGAAGTGCTGCCAATTACACTACGGCGGATTGCGCCTGGTCAGGATAGCCAGTAGTGAATCACGTGCTGAAGCCAGGGGCCGAGCCGCGACGTTTCGGCTCTCCCGGGACGAGGGAACCTCCTGTACCGTAACTTACGGAAACGTAGGTAAGGGTGACCTTGCCGACCCTCGTGGAAAGAAGTGAAGCGCATGACGGCCACTCTCGACGAAACCGCGGCGAAAGCCGCGAAAGGACCCAAACCGATACTTGACGGCAAGCGCACCGCCGGCGTGCAGTTCGCGGTGTATTTCGGCGTCATCGCCCCGTTGGCCGCACTGGCCGCCGCCGTTCCCTTCGCGTGGGGATGGGGCTTGACATGGGTCGATGTCGGGCTGTTCGTTCTCTTCTACGCCATCACTGGGCTCGGAATCACCGTGGCTTTCCATCGCCACTTCACCCACGGTTCCTTCAAGGCCAAGCCGTGGCTGCGGGTTGTCATGGCTATCTCGGGCAGCATGGCGCTCCAGGGTCCGGTGATCACCTGGGTCGCCGATCACCGCAGGCACCACGCCTTCTCCGACAAGGAGGGCGATCCCCACTCGCCGTGGCTGTACGGAACCTCGCCCGCCGCGATCGCGAAGGGGTTCTGGCACGCCCACATGGGCTGGCTGTTCGACAGGGACTGCACCAACGCGGAACGGTTCGCACCCGACCTGCTCAAAGACAAGGCCATCGCGCGGGTTGACCGCTACTTCTGGCTTTGGGGCGTGCTGAGCTTCGCGCTCCCGGCACTGCTCGGCGGTCTCCTCACCTGGTCGTGGTGGGGTGCGCTGACCGCGCTCTTCTGGGCTGGTTTCGTGCGTGTGTGCGTGCTGCACCACGTGACCTGGTCAGTGAACTCGATCTGTCACATGATCGGCGAACGGCCGTTCGCCGCCCGCGACCGCTCCGCCAACTTCTGGCCGCTCGCGATCTTCTCGTTCGGCGAGGCGTGGCACAACCTGCACCACGCCGACCCGACGTCCGCACGACACGGCGTGAAGCGCGGGCAGATCGACATCTCGGCACGACTGATCTGGATCTTCGAGAAGTTCGGCTGGGCCTACAACGTGCGCTGGCCGACGCCTGCGCGGCTGGCGAAGCTCGCCGTTGACGGCAAGTAGCCTCCAACGGGAAACGGCGCGCCGACGTCCTCCCGAGTCGTCTCGCGGCCACGGGGCTAGGCTGCCCCGGTGGCCGCGAGACGACGAGCGAAACGGGAATCGGTCACCGGTAGCTCCATGGGTGCGCCGGTGACTCGCGTTCGCATGACCGGGGCCGAGCGCAGGCAGCAGCTTCTCGACGTCGCCCGTTCGCTGTTCGCGCAGAAGGGTTTCGACGGCACGTCGGTCGAGGAGATCGCCCAGAAGGCCAACGTGTCGAAGCCCGTGGTGTACGAGCACTTCGGCGGCAAGGAAGGCATCTACGCCGTCGTGGTCGATCGCGAGACCAGGGTGCTGCTCGACCGCATGGTCTCCACGCTGCACGGCGGCCATCCGAGGGAGCTGCTGGAACAGGCCGCCGTCGCGTTGCTCGCGTACGTCGAGGACTGCCACGACGGCTTCCGCATCCTCGTGCGGGATTCGCCGGTCGCGAGTTCGACGGGAACGTTCTCCACCTTGCTCAACGACATCGCCAGCCAGGTCGAGTACGTTCTCGCTCACGAGTTCGACTCGCGAGGCTACGACGACAAACTGGCGCCGCTGTACGCGCAGGCACTGGTCGGCATGGTGGCGTTGACGGGGCAGTGGTGGCTCGACGCTCGCAAACCCAAGCGCGACGAGGTGGCCGCCCACCTGGTGAACCTGGCCTGGAACGGCCTTTCCAACCTCGAACACAAGCCCAAACTGCGACTCACGCGCGGCTGAATCCCGCGCGTGTCCGCACTTCCCGCACGCGTGTCCGCACTTCCTGCACGGGTGCCCGCACTTCTCGTACGCGGTACCGGCACTCCGGTCGTGACTCGGCACCCTGCCACCGTCGTCGTCCTGCCACCGTCGCAGGCTTGCCGCGAGAGGGCGGACCGCCGCTTCGTCAGCCCTCGGCCGGCTTGATGAGTGGTGCGTCGCGCGCCAGCTCGGTGAACCCGACGCTGTAGTACAGCTCCCGCGCCGCGGGGTGCCCCGGCGCGCCGAGACAGGCGACGGTCATGTGGTTCGCCCCTGCATCCCTGGCGAGAAGCATTCCCCGCAGGAGTATCGCCCTCGCAAGCCCCTGCCTTCGGTACTGCGGGTGCGTTCCGACCGGTTCGAACTCGGCCGTCCTGTTCAGCTCGTCGAGCCACATGATCGCCGACGACGCCATGGTCCCGTCGGGCGCCTCCACGAGGAGGTGCAGGTCGCCGCGATACGGCGTGGTCTGCCGGACGCCCCGGTAGCCCTCGATCGTGTACGTCGAGCGACCCCAGGCATCCAGATGGGCCTTGACCGCGGCCTCCGGCCCGGCCTCGTCGGCTGTGAGGAACCGGAACCCGTGCGGCAGCTCCGGCCGTTCCACGTCGGTGAGGTGCCGCTCGTTGAGCTGGGTCCACGACCCAGTGTCACCGAGTGCGCCCGGATCGGTGTCGTAGCCGTGCGCCGCCCAACGACTCAGGGCGAACTCGTCGGCAGCGCTCGGTGACACACTTTTCTCGAGGTTCGTGGCAGTCGCGTCGTACCACTCGATCACCTCGTCGATCAGCCCGGCATGGTCGGGATGGATCTGGTAGGCCAGGTAGGCGTCGGTGACGTCCTTCACCGAGCCGTCGTTGAACCGTACTGTGCGCGGGAGCTGGGCCCAGCCCCAGGCGACGAGGTCGTCGCCGGAGAACCACAGTCGCCGCCGCCAGCTCTCCCCGTCGCTGGCATGGTTCCTGCCCCAGTTCCACGCCAGCTCACCCAACGACGCATCGCTGTTGATCAGTTCAGGGCGAGTGGCTGTGACCTGCTGCGCCAGTCCCTGCATGAGTCGCAGGTCCTGTGCGGTCACGACATCGGTGCTCGTCATGGGGCGCCACTGTGTCAGGGATCGGCGAAGGCGTCGAACGTTTTTTCCGCGGCCTACGGCTTGGGCTGTGGTGTCACGCGCAGCACGGCGTCGCCTGCGCCCTCGGACGTCGTGACGTACACCGAGCCGTCCTCGGCCGTGCGGATGCCGCGCAACCTGCCGAACCGGTCGTCGAACTCCTGCGGTACCACGATCTCGGTCACCTTCTCGCCCGCGTCGTCGAGCCTGAACAGCAGCAGCTTCTGCCCGCGCAACGCCACCACCGCGAGTGTCCCGTTCAGCGGGCCCCACCGGGCACCCGACACGAACGCCGCTCCCGACGGCGCCTCCGTCGCCGACTCTCCCGACGTCCACAGCGGCGGCACCGCGTCGGGGAACCGCTGGAGATCGGTCATCGGGACGTCCTCGTCGTAGACGTCGGTGTTCGACCCGCCCTTGGAGGGGTCCCAACCGTAGTTGCGGCCCGCCCGGATGCGGTTGACCTCGTCGAAGCCGGTGGGGCCGTGCTCTGCCGTGTACACCTGGCCCGTTCCGGGACGCACGGCGACGCCCTGCACGTTGCGGTGCCCGTAGGTGTAGACCCGGCGTTCGGCTTCGTTCCGCGAGGACGCGAACGGGTTGTCGGGCAGCCCCTGCCCGGTGCGCAGATCGACACGAAGCACCTTGCCGCCGAGGCTGGTGCGGTCCTGCGGGATCGTGGGGTCGTTCGCGGCGTCGCCTGTGCCGACAAGGAGGCTGCCGTCGCCCGCGAGAGCAGGACGGCAGCCGGAGTGCCTTCCGCTGTCGTTGATCGGCAGGCCGGTGAGGAGATCGCGCACGTGCTCGGCGCTACGGCGATCCTCGGACAGCCGCCACGTGACGAGGCGGACGTCAACGGCCTTGCCGCCACGCTGGTGGGTCTGACAGGTCGTGAACAGGCGGGACGACGCGAAGTCGGGGTGCACGACCAGCCCCATGAGCCCACCCTCGCCCTCGGCGTACACCGACGAGGTGTCGGCTTCGACACGGTGGGTGCCGTCCCTGTCAACGAGCACGAACTCGCCACGACGTTCCGTCACCAGAAGTGCGCCGCCGGGAAGGAAGCCGAGATCCCACGGGTGTTCCAGGCCGTCAGCGACCCGCTCGACGCGCAACGCCATGCCGTCCGGGGCTGTTCGCGTGGTGGTGTGGGGGCCTGATGCGCCACTTTCGGGGTCCACTCCGCACGCCGCGAGAACGCCGCCGAGGACGGTGAGCACGACGAGACAGGTCAGGCGAAGGGCGGGGACGCGCATGGGCTCAGTCTGCCCCGGTGCACGTTCGATCGCCGGGCGAGTACACCCGTACCCTGGAAAGGCGAAAGCCCCATGTCCCCACGCCGCCCGGGCAGGGGTGTGTCTCGTGTTGAGGGGAAGAACACGTCCGTGACCGAATCACCCACCGGCCCGCTGTCCGGGCTGCTGTCCGCACTGCTGTCCGACCCCGCGGTGCGGGGTGTCGTGGAGCGCGCGGGTGCCCCGCTGCTCGATCTCGACGGCCCCGGCGCCGCCCATCAGATCGTGGTGGCCGCGCTGGCTGCGGAACGGGGCGCGGGAAGGCCCGTGCTCGCCGTGACCCCGACGGGACGGCAGGCCGAGGAGCTGACAGCCTCGCTGGCGAGCCTGCTCGGCCCTGCCGCGGTCGCCGACTTCCCTTCCTGGGAGACGCTGCCGCACGAGCGGCTCTCCCCAAGAGCCGACACGGTCGGCAAGCGGCTTGAGGTGCTGCGCAGGCTGGCAAGTCATGGCCAGGGTGGCTTGCGGGTGGTTGTGGCCACCGTGCGGAGCCTGATCCAGCCGATGGCGCCCGGCCTCGGGGACCTCCACCCTGTGCAGTTGCGGGTCGGGGAGGAAAGCGACTTCGAGGCGGTGCTCGAACGGCTCGTCGAGCTCGCCTACACCCGCGTTGACATGGTGGAGAAGCGCGGCGAGTTCGCCGTGCGCGGCGGGATTCTCGACGTGTTCGGGCCCACGGCGGAGCACCCGCATCGCGTCGAGTTCTGGGGCGACGAGGTCAGCGAGATCCGTGCGTTCGCCGTGGCGGACCAGCGGTCGCTGCCCGGTGAGGTGCGGGAGATCGTCGCACCGCCGTGCAGGGAAGTGCTTCTGACCCCCGACGTGAAGGCAAGGGCCGCCGAGCTGGCGCGGGCTCACGAGGCGGACGCGCAGTTGTCGGAGATGCTCACCAAACTCGCCGACGGCATTCCCTGCGAGGGGATGGAGGCGCTCATCCCCGTGCTGTGCGACGGCGAGCTGGAGTTGCTCACCGACGCCATGCCGGAGGGCACCCACGTGGTGCTCGCCGACCCGGAGAAGATCCGCGCCAGAGCCGCCGACCTCGTGCGTACCGGTCAGGAGTTCCTCGAAGCGTCCTGGACGAGCGCGGCAGACGGTGGCCGCGCGCCCATCGATCTCGGCGCGTCCGCCTACCGTGACCTCGACGAGGTACGGCTCCACGCCACGGACACCAAGCGGTGCTGGTGGACGTTGTCGCAGCTCACCAGCGAGGACGAGGTGCACCACGTCGCCGTCGAGGCCGCTTTCGGCTACCGGGGAGAGCTCGACCGTGTGGCGACCGATCTGAGGGCACACACGGCGTCGGGCGGAGCAGCCGTCGTGGTGGTCGCGGGCGCGGGCACGGCGAAACGCGCCGTGGAGCAGCTCTCCGGCGCCGAGGTGCCCACCACGCTCGCCACCGATGGTCTGACCGGCGAACCGAAACCCGGTGTGGTGACGGTGACCTGCGGCGGAATCTCCGACGGGTTCGTCGCCCCGGGAAGTGGGCTCGTCGTACTGAGCGAGGCCGACATCACCGGCCGGGGCGCCACGGCAGGGCGCGCGCGGGTGGACCTGAACACCAAGATGCCGTCGCGGCGGCGCAACGCCGTTGACCCGATCGCACTCAAGTCGGGCGACTATGTGGTGCACGAGCAGCACGGCATCGGCCGCTTCGTCGAGATGGTCCGGCGCACGGTAGGCGGTGCGACGCGCGAGTACCTCGTGCTGGAGTACGCGCCGTCGAAGCGCGGTCACCCCGGTGACCGGCTTTTCGTGCCGACCGATCAGCTCGACGAAGTGTCGCGCTACGTCGGCGGCGAGTTGCCGACGCTGAACAAGCTCGGCGGCTCCGACTGGAAGAAGACCAAGGCCAAGGCACGCAAGGCGGTCAAGGAGATCGCCGCGGAGCTGGTGCAGCTCTACGCCGCGCGGCAGGCCGCGCCGGGACACGCCTTCGGGGCGGACTCGCCGTGGCAGCGGGAACTGGAGGACGCCTTCCCGTTCACCGAGACGGCCGACCAGCTCGCGGCCATCGACGAGGTCAAGCGGGACATGGAACGCGGAGTGCCCATGGACAGGGTGATCTGCGGTGACGTCGGCTACGGCAAGACGGAGATCGCCGTGCGGGCCGCGTTCAAGGCGGTGCAGGACGGCAAGCAGGTCGTGGTCCTCGTGCCGACCACCCTGCTCGCTCAGCAGCACCTCGCGACGTTCACCGAGCGCATGCGTTCCTTCCCCGTGACGATCAAAGGGCTGTCGCGGTTCACCGATCCTGGAGAGTCCGAGAAGGTACTGAACGGGCTCGCCGACGGCGAGGTGGACATCGTCATCGGCACCCACAGGTTGTTGCAGTCGAGTGTTCGCTACAAGGACCTCGGGCTGGTCATCGTGGACGAGGAACAGCGGTTCGGCGTCGAGCACAAGGAACACATCAAAGCGCTGCGAACCCACGTTGACGTGCTGACGATGTCGGCGACGCCGATCCCGCGCACGCTGGAGATGAGCATGGCCGGCATCCGCGAGATGTCCACCATCCTCACCCCGCCGGAGGACCGGCACCCGATCCTCACCTACGTCGGCGCGTACGACGACAAGCAGGTCGCGGCGGCCATCCGCAGGGAACTGCTGCGCGACGGCCAGGTGTTCTACGTGCACAACCGCGTCTCGTCCATCGAGAAGGCGGCCAAGCGCCTCCGTGAACTGGTGCCGGAGGCGCGGGTCGTGACCGCGCACGGGCAGATGAACGAGCACCGTCTCGAACAGATCATCCAGGGCTTCTGGGAACGTGAGTTCGACGTGCTGGTGAGCACCACGATCGTCGAGACAGGGCTGGACATCTCGAACGCGAACACGTTGATCGTGGAACGAGGGGATCTGCTCGGGCTCGCGCAGCTGCATCAGCTTCGCGGCAGGGTGGGGCGTGGCCGCGAACGCGGGTACGCGTACTTCCTCTACCCGCAGGAGAAGCCGTTGACGGAGACCGCTCACGACCGGCTCGCCACCATCGCACAGAACACCGAGCTCGGCGCAGGCATGGCCGTGGCGATGAAGGACCTGGAGATCCGGGGCGCTGGCAACATCCTCGGTGCGGAGCAGTCCGGGCACATCGCGGGAGTGGGGTTCGACCTCTACGTCCGGCTCGTCGGCGAGGCGGTGGACGTGTTCCGCAGGCATGCGGGCGCGGGCGCCGTCGAGGAGGAACCCACCCCGGCGGAGGTCCGGGTGGACCTGCCGGTGGACGCGCACATCCCGCACGACTACGTGCCGGGCGAGCGGCTGCGTCTTGAGGCGTACCGCAAGATCGCGTCCGCGCCGGGCACGGCGGAGCTGGACGCGGTGCGGGACGAACTCCTCGACCGCTACGGCCGGTTGCCCGATCCCGTTGAGCGGCTGCTCGCGGTGGCCGCGTTCCGGCAGGTGTGCCGCGAGGCAGGCGTCACCGAGGTCACCGCGCAGGGCAACAACATCCGCTTCGCGCCGATGAAGCTGGCCGACTCACAGCTCGTGCGGCTGAAGCGGTTGTACCCGAAGGCGGTGTTCAAGGCCGTCACCAGCACGGTGTCGGTTCCCCGGCCCACGGAGGGTCCTGCCGGTGGCCGCATCGGCGCTCCGGTGTTGCGTGACGAGGCTCTGCTGGAGTGGTGCACCACGTTCATTCGTTCGCTGACGAAGCAGCCTGCCGTTGTGGGTGCCTGAGCACGAGCGTTGATGCGGAAGGCGCAGGCACGCGTGCATGAAGTGCAGGCATTCGTGCATGAAGTGCGGACACGCGTGCGAGAGGCGCGGACACGCTGGTGTGATCACGCGGCCTTGCGGTGGCTGGTGGGGTGTGTGAGAAAGTACGCGCTGTGATTCGGACCATCCGTCGCTCCCGCCAGCTCCGGCGCTCAGCCGGGTTCGCCATGACTCTCGTCACCGCCCTGCTTCTCACGGCGTGTGGTTCGGGGCCGGACACGGCGAATGCCGCAGCAGTCGTCGGCGACCGCACCATCGCGCTCGACGATGTGCAGACCGAGATCCGGTGGTTGCTCGACAACGCACCGCAGGCTCAGGAGGCTCAGCAGCAGCGCAAGGTCGATCAGATCAGCAGGGAGATCGTGCGCAGCAGGGTCGTGCACGAGCTGCTCGGGGTCGCAGAGCGGCGTGAGGGGCTGCGCATCGACGAGGCACAGGTGGACGCACTCATCGAGGGCAGCGGTGGTCTCGACGCCGCGGCGAGGAGCATCGCCGTCGAACCGTCGAGGGTGCGCACGGTGGCGCGTGACCAGTTACTCCTTGAGGAACTCGGCACGGCGTACCAGAACCGCCTGACGGTTCGCTACGTCGGCGCGATGATCACCGGGTCCGATGCCGGAGCGACGGACTCCGAGGTGGCGCAGGAATTGGGCAGGCGCATCGCGGCCGATCCCGGCGACGTCGAGCGGATCGTGCGGGAGTCCGGGCACCAGTTGATCGAGCAGCGCATGACGCTCTCCGACGCGCTGACCCAGGACCCCGAACTGGCGATCAGCGCCGTGTTCGGCGCCGAGCAAGGGTCCGTCGTCGTGATTCAGCCGAGCCAGCAGCAGGTGGGCTGGCTCGTCGCTCTCATCGAGGAGCGCACGGTGCGTCAGACCGCTACCGAGCAGCCCGCGGAGCAGCAGATCGATCCCCGGTTGCTGTACTGGGTCGGGTTGCGGCAGCTCCAGCCGATCGCCGACGAACTCGGCGTGGAGATCAACCCGCGCTTCGGTGTCTGGGACAGCGCGGCCGTGGCCCCGGCCGCGAGTGAGGACGAGGTGACCGGCTACCAGTGGGAGTCCCGTACCGTGCAGCCATGACGTCGTTCTCGACCGCGACGAGCGGGACGGCCGGTGTTGCCACGGTGGTGTTGGTGTCGCGCGCGATGCCCGGGTTCCTGCCCGCTGCGGCGTGGCCAGTGCTGAGGTCGGCCGACGCCGTCTACGGCGCCGCTGACCTTCCCGAGGCCACCCGAGCGGCACTCGACGTGAAGGCAGCGCCGCGTCCGGAGGAGCTGGCGCGCATCCCGCGCGTCGTGCTCGTGGCCGTCAGCACGGACGAGCCCGGAGCGGCGGAACTCGTTCGCCGGGGAGCCGAGGTCGTCGAGACACCTGTGCCTCCTCTGGTGCGGGCAGCCGAGGTGATGGATCGTCTCCGCTCACCGGGCGGCTGTCCGTGGGACGCCGTGCAGACCCACGAGTCGCTCGTGCAGTACCTCGTTGAGGAGACCTACGAACTGCTCGACGCCATCGAGGAGGGCGACCGAACGGCCATGCGGGAGGAACTCGGCGATGTGCTGTTGCAGGTCCTGTTCCATGCGCGGGTCGCGGCCGAGGACGCCGGTGACCCTTTCGGCATCGACGAGGTTGCCGACGAACTCGTGACCAAACTCGTCAACCGGCATCCGCACATCTTCACCGGGGCCGAGGCCGTGCACACCCCGGACCATCAGGAGCAGCGCTGGGAGCAGCTCAAACAGGCGGAGAAGCAGCGCGAATCCGTGATCGACGGGGTGGCTCTCGGTCAACCGGCGGCGGCACTGGCAGGCAAACTCGGCCAGCGCACGGGACGGAGGGGGCTGCCGCTCGACCTGTTCCCCTCCGGCTCCGACGAGGGCGCGAAACTCTTCCGGATCGCCGCTGCCGCTCGACGTGCGGGAGTGGACCCCGAGGGGGCGCTGCGGGCGACGGCGAAGGATTTCGCGGCGAAGGTCCGCGCTGCCGAGAGGGAGGCCCGCCTGAACGGGATCGACCCCGCCACGCTCGACGCCGAAGGCTGGCGCCGGTTCTGGCCGCGAGGCTGAGTGGCGCGCGTCGTCCCTCGTGAGCGACGACGGCGACGCGGCGGGAAACGCGCGCTAGTCCTCGCGGTTCAGCGCGACCCTCGCCGAGACCTGACCGAGCGCGTCCTGATACTCGGGGACCGGGTTCATCGCGGTGGCCATGCGTAACTGGGCCAGCGCCTCGGCCCACCTGCCGAGCCGCTGAAGTGTCCTGCCGAGCACGAATCGCGCGTAGTGGTCCGAGGGATCGAGTTCCACGACCCGGCTCAGCGCGCGTTCTGCCCGGTTCAGCTGCGCGGAGTGGAAGTACGCCCTGCCTGCCAGTAGCTGCACACTCGGCTTGTCGGCGTCGGAATCGAGCAGCGGTCGCAGCGTCTTGAGCGCCTCCAGCGGGCGCCTGCGCACCAGTTCCTCCGCTCTGCGGAACGCCGCGAGCCGCTCGCCTCCGGAGAGCGCCTGCGGTGGGGGTGCTTCGTCAGCCATCGCCTATCGACGGTACCCGCATGAGAGGGGGATGCCGAACCGCGACCACGCCGTCACAGTCCGTGGCGCACCTTGTCGATCCGGCGTCGATCCGGCGGGGGCGTGACGGCGTGGGGAACCGATGTGGTGGACTTGCACGTCATGAGCGACGAAGTCCCGAGGTATCTCGGCCTCGCGCCGTACCTGTACTACACCGACGCGACCGAGGCTGTTGAGTGGCTGACGCGGGTGTTCGGCTTCGGGGAGAAGGTCCGCTACGTCGATGCGGCGGGCGCGGTGTTCCAGGCGACGTTGCTGGCAGGCGACGCCGAGGTGCAGGTCACCGCGGTCGATCCCACTTACTGGGAGAGCAAGGGCGTCGATGGTCCTGTCGGGCAGCTCAACGTCGTGTACGTGGACGATGTGGACGCCCAGTACGAGCGGGTGCGCGAGGCCGTGGGTGAGTCGGTCGAGCTCACCGTGCCGCAGGACCAGCCCTACGGCGCGCGGCTGTTCACGGTGCAGGACGTCGGTGGCAACAGCTGGACGTTCTGGCAGCACGTCTCCGACATCGTCGATCTTCCTGTCGGCTGGCAGGAGATCCGCGCCGAGGATGCTTCCGGCGGCCTGCCTTCCGAGGGCGACCTGATCTCGGAGCAGGAGACGCCCGGCAACACCGGCCTGGTGTGACGAACGGGGCGGCGTCGGCCGCACACGGTCGCTACGCCGTGGACGGCTAGGCTGAGACCGAGGTCGCGCCGTGACGGCGCGACCAGGTCCGCGACAGCCATGCAGTGGCGACAACCGGATGAGGAGCTGAGTGTGGCGGTTATCGAGCAGGTAGGTGCGCGCGAGATTCTCGACTCGCGTGGCAACCCCACGGTCGAGGTCGAGGTCGCCCTCGATGACGGCACGCTGGCGAGGGCCGCGGTGCCCTCCGGCGCGTCCACGGGTGAGCACGAGGCCGTTGAGCTGCGGGACGGGGACACCGGACGCTACAACGGCAAGGGTGTCGAGCGTGCGGTCGCGGCCGTGTGCGACGAGATCGCCCCTGGCCTCGTGGGCATCGAGGCCGTCGAGCAGCGGATCGTGGACCAGAAACTGCTCGACCTCGACGGAACGCCCGACAAGAGCAGGCTGGGCGCGAACGCGATCCTCGGTGTCTCGCTCGCCGTTGCCAAGGCGGCGGCCGACTCCGCCGAACTGGAACTGTTCCGCTACCTCGGCGGGCCGAACGCGCACGTCCTTCCCGTGCCGATGATGAACATCCTGAACGGCGGTGCCCACGCGGACACCGATGTCGATATCCAGGAATTCATGATCGCGCCCATCGGGGCGGAGTCGTTCCGCGAGGCGCTGCGCTGGGGTGCCGAGACCTATCACGCGCTGAAGTCGGTGCTGAAGAGCAAGGGCCTTGCCACGGGACTCGGCGACGAGGGTGGGTTCGCGCCGAGCCTTCCCAACAACCGCGAGGCTCTCGACCTGATCCTCACCGCCATCGAGAAGGCGGGCTACCGGCCAGGCCAGGACATCGCGCTGGCTCTCGACGTGGCGGCCACAGAGTTCTTCGCCGACGGCGCCTACAACTTCGAGGGCAGCAAGCGCAGTGCCGCCGACATGAGCGCCTACTACACCGAGCTGGCGGACGCCTACCCGCTGGTGTCGATCGAGGACCCGCTGTCCGAGGACGACTGGGACGGCTGGGTGCAGCTGACCTCGGACCTCGGCGGCCGCGTTCAGCTCGTCGGAGACGACTTGTTCGTCACCAACCCGGACCGGCTGGAGGAGGGCATCTCCCGCGGCGCGGCCAACGCGCTGCTGGTGAAGGTGAACCAGATCGGCACACTCTCCGAGACCCTCGACGCGGTGCAGCTCGCGACGTCCTGTGGTTACAAGTCGATGATGAGTCACCGCTCGGGGGAGACCGAGGACACCACGATCGCCGATCTCGCGGTGGCCACCGGAGTCGGGCAGATCAAGACCGGCGCCCCCGCACGCAGTGAGCGTGTCGCCAAGTACAACCAGCTCCTGCGGATCGAAGAGGCACTCGGCGACGCCGCGCGCTACGCGGGTGAGCTGGCCTTCCCGAGGTTCAACCCGGAGGGCTGAGCCGGCGTGGCCGAGCGGGGAAGGTCCCGGAGCAGACGCGGTGGGGGGAAGACGGGCCGTTCCGTCCCCCGCCGCCCGCGTCGCGTGCGCAGAGAACGCCGCGTGGCGCGGTTGCGGCGGCTCGGGGCCGGCAAGGTCGCCGACGCGGCGAAGGCCCTCGGTCTCTCGACAACGCGGCGGGCCGCGCTCGTGGCCATCGTCGTGTGCGCGCTCGCGTTCACCATCGCCGTCCCGCTGCGCACCTACCTGTCGCAGCGGGCCGATGTCGCCGCGCAGGAGCACGAGGTGGCGGAGCTGGAGGCCGAGGTCGAGCGGCTGGAGAACCGGCGTGACGAACTGAACGACCCCGCTCAGGTCGAGGCGGAGGCCAGAAGGAGACTGCGCTACGTCATGCCGGGGGAGACGCCCTACATCGTGCAGTTCCCCGACAGCCGGACAGGGCAGGCAGGCGGTGCGGGGGAGCAGCCCGGTGAGCCGGAACCGTGGTACGAGAAGTTGTGGAACAGCGTGAGGCAGAGGTGAGTCCCATCGAGTTCGAGCCGGTGACCGACATCGACCGCGAGGTCATCAGGCAACAGCTGGGCAGGCCGCCTCGCGCGGTGCGTGCCATCGCGGCGCGCTGCCCGAGCGGCCACCCCTCGGTGGTGCAGACCAATCCTCGGCTGGAGGATGGGACGCCGTTTCCCACGCTGTACTACCTGACGTGCCCGACACTGTCGTCGATGGTGGGAAGGCTCGAAGCGTCCGGGATCATGCGCGAGATGACGGCGCGGCTCGGCGAGGACGCCGAGTTGGCCGAGGCGTACCGGCAGGCCCACGAGTCGTACCTCGCGCAGCGCGACGCGATCGAGCCGCTCGGCCACCAGGTCACCGCCGGGGGCATGCCGACGCGGGTGAAGTGCCTCCACGTCCACCTCGCCCACACGCTTGCCTGCGGTATTGGTGTGAACCCCTTCGGTGACGAAACCCTTCGCCTGTTGCGGGAAGAGGGTTGGCCGCTCGGTGATTGTGCGCAGTCTCGTTAGTCCGTCCGGAGTAATCCGAGTTTGATTCGCCCCCGAGGGGGTGAAACGTCCAGAGGGTTTGCGGCAGGCTTGGGCCCCGGGAACGACTCGTGTGGTCGGCGGGAGGATCGATCTTGGGTGCTGACGGAGGGACCGGCGCGCAGGGGCGTTCCGGGATCGGGCGAAAGGCCACGATCGCGGTGCTCACAGGCTCGCTGGCCGTACTCCCCGTACTCGTCGTCAGCGACTCCACCGCGCGATGGTTGAACCTGGCAGCAGGGCAGGAACGTCCCGCGCAGGGTCCGGTGGCAGGCAGGCCCTCCGCGTTCGGGCCGATCTCGGTGGACGGCAGTCTGCCGGACGCGGTGACGCCCGAGGAACTGAGCGTGCACTCCGAGCCGGACACCGGCTCTCTCGGTATCCCGGAATCGGCGCTCGATGCCTACCGGCGCGCGGCGGAAAAGCTGGCAACCGAGTATCCGGGCTGCAACATCGACTGGGCGTTGCTCGCTAGCATCGGGCGCATCGAGTCCAACCACGCTCGCGGCGGATACGTCGATACGGCCGGTGACACGCTCGAAACCATTCTCGGCCCTGTGCTCGACGGCAAGGGCAACGTGGCCGCGATCGCCGACACCGATGGCGGCAGGCACGACGGTGACACGACGTGGGACCGCGCGGTCGGCCCGATGCAGTTCATCCCCTCTACATGGGCGCACTACGCGGCAGACGGCAACGACGACGGCATCACCGACCCGAACAACATCCACGACGCCGCCCTGGCCGCGGGGCGGTATCTCTGCTCGGGTGACTTCGACCTGTCCGACAGCGAACAGTTGCGCACCGCGATCTACCGATACAACAACTCGTGGGCGTATGTGGACACGGTGATCCGATGGGCCAAGGCGTATCGCAGTGGAGTGCTGACGCTGCCGGACAGCGACCTTCCTTCTGCCGTGCCCGAGACACTGCTCGCGCACGGACCCGGCCCCGGCTACGACGTGTCCTCGGGTGCTCAGCCGCCGTCGGGCGGTTCGCGGCCGACCGAACCGCCGAAATCCGGAGCTGGGAAGCCGGGGACGTCGAAGCCGGGTGGTTCCGAGTCGGACCCCACGCTGCCGGACGGATCGACGAAACCGGGTACGCCCGGCGGCACCGATGGGACCCCCCCGACGGGCCCGAGTGATCCCGGGACGCCTGGCACTGGCCCGACCGACCCTCCGACCGACCCCCCAACCGACCCCCCGACCAACCCTCCGACCGACCCCCCGACCAACCCTCCGACCGACCCTCCGACCGACCCGAGCGACCCGACGGATCCCCCGACGGACCCAACCGAGCCGGACCCCGATTGCGATCCGGAAGGCGGGACTGAGGAGACCGACGAACCCGCGCCCGAGGACGGCGAGGCAACGGAGACCGAGGCGGAGCAACTCAACTCGGACCCGACCACGACACCCACGACGACACCTACAACGACGCCGACCACGACTTCGCCCACCACGGACAGCTCCGGCTCCACCGACCCCGCCGACGGTGACGACTCCGTCGGCGGCGAGGATTCGGACGAAACGCCGTGCGGTGACGAGGAAACCGACAGGGAGACCCCGGACGAGAGCACATCGCCGGGGCAGGAGTCGGCCACCAAGGAGCAGGACGCCGAGGACGGTTAGGGTTGGTGGCATGCCACGGGTAGCTGCCATCGACTGCGGTACCAACTCCATCCGCCTGCTCGTCGCCGAACTCACGCATCGCCACGACGGGAGTGTGGACCTGCGGGATCTGCACCGGGAGATGCGCATCGTGCGTCTCGGTCAGGGTGTCGATGCCACGGGAAGGCTCGCGCCCGAGGCGCTGGAACGGACACGGGAAGCGCTGAAGGCGTACGCCGTCGCAGCGCGCCGCAAGGGTGTCGAGCGGTTGCGCATGGTGGCGACCTCCGCGACCCGGGATGCGAGTAACCGCGACGAATTCTTCGCGATGACACGCGAGCTGCTCGGCACCGAGGCAGAGGTGATCAGCGGCGACGAGGAGGCCCGGCTTTCGTTCGCGGGCGCGGTGGGGGAGCAGGATCCCGACGACGGTCCTTTCCTCGTCGTGGACGTCGGCGGTGGCTCGACCGAACTGGTGCTGGGCACGTGGGACGGCCGCGCGGCCGACGTGTGGGCGGCACGGTCGGTGGACATCGGATGTGTGCGACTGACGGAGCGCACCCTGCGGTCAGATCCCCCGACCGCCGAGGAGATCGCCGAGGCGGAAGACGTCGTCGTGCGCACGCTGGAGCCCGCGTTCGAGTCGGTGGACGTGTCGAAGGCCCGCCGGTGGATCGGGGTCGCAGGCACGGTCACGACATTGTCGGCGATCGCGCAGAAGCTCCCGGAGTACGACTCGGAGCGCACACACCTGTCGAGTCTGGCCCGCGCCGATCTGGACACGGTGGTCGGTGAGTTGCTGGTCTCCGACCACGAGACCCGAGCGGCGAACCCGGTGATCCACCCCGGCAGGGTGGACGTCATCGGCGGTGGCGGGCTCGTGGTGCGTGTCCTCGCCGAGCAGATCGCCCAGCGCGGTGGCCCCGCCGATCCGCTCGTGGTGAGCGAGCACGACATCCTCGACGGCATCGCGCTCTCCCTGGCCTGAGTCAACCCGCGTGTCCGCACCCTGTGAACGGGTGTTGGCACCTCATGCCCGCGTGTTGGCACTTCTCGCGCGCGTGTCGGCAGCCAGCGCACACGTGCCGGCAGAATCCGCACCAGTGTTCGCATCCTGTGCACGGGCGGTGGCACCTCACGCACACGTGTCGGCAGCCCGCGCACGCCGGTCGCCGCTTCGAGCCGACGGCGCCAACCCCGCTGACAACCGAACCCACCGAACCCGCCGAACCCACCCAAGCCACCGAATCCGCTGAACTCGCACAGCCGGGGAACAGGAACGCGAGAAGCGCGCTCTCGCAGGCCAGGATCCGGCATCCTACCTGGATGGCATGCGTGATCGGGGCAGGCGTTCTCTGGGAGATGTCATGAGCACGAGCGGAACGCATCGGCGGTGGCGGTGGGTGGGCGTGGTCGGTCTCGTGCTGGCCGTCGTTCTGAGCGGGTGCGGCCGCAAGCACGACAGGGACTCCGATAGCGGACTCAACATCGATGCCGGTCCCAATATCGACGTCGGCCCCGACATCGACCTAGGCCCCGACATCGACCTAGGCCCCGACATCGACCTAGGCCCCGACATCAACGTCGGCCCCGACGAGGAAGCCGGGTCGCCGTCACCTGTCCACGTTCCGGAACCCACCACGTCGGCTTTCGACACCACCGAGGAAGCTTTCCGGTCGGTCGAGGTGGGCAGCTGCCTTCCCGTCTACATGACGGGCTACGGAAACGAATGGAGCCACTCGGAGCCGCCTGCTCCTGTGTCGTGCGGTTCGAGTTACGGCGGGCTGTTCCAGGTCACGCACGTCGGCAACAGCAGCGGCGAATGCGGGACGGGGCCCGGGCACACCTGGTGGAGCTACTCCGGCGCCTCGGGCGAAACGACGATCTGCCTCGAACGAGTGTGGGTGCCACGGTATTGCGCTCTCGCGGAGAGCGACGGCAACGGTGGCATCTCCTCCCTCGGCACGAGCACCGCTGTGGACTGCGACGCGGACAGCGTGCCCCAGCCGTACGACACCGTCCTCGTCGTCTCGGCCGTCTATGCGGCCCCTGCGAACGCCAGTACGGATCACTGCGTACAGAGCGAGTACGACGCCAACCCGTACTGGTCGTTGCTGGTGAACGAGGATTCGACCCTCGTGTGCTTCACCACGCCGGGCTGACGCGAGTGCCTGGGCCGGACACCGTGCCGTCGAGTGGACCGGAGGTCGGGGGTGCGGTCGTGGGACATGGGGTCACATCACCGCGCGTGTCCCCTATCCGTCCCACGACCGTCCTCGCCTGTGACAGCCCTGGTTACCTGTTCGCGCTGGCCCGCACGAATTCCGCGAGGTCTCGCGACTGCTGAATCCGCGATTCCTCGTGCACGTACATCATGTGTCCCGCCGGGTAGTAGGCCGTGTCGATGTTGGCCCGCAGGTTCTCCGGGATCTGAAGGCGCGCGATGACGTGCTCGGCCGCGTAGTGCGGGGTCGCGCCGTCGTAGTAACCGAAGGCGACGTGGACCTTCAGATGCGGGTTGGCGCGCATGGCGGAGGAGAGATCACCCACCACGGAGATCGGCCTGCCCTCGAAGTCCGAGTAGGACCATTCCTTGTTGACGTCGAGCGACAGGATCTCGTACGGCAGGTCGTTGGCGTAGCCGAGTTCGCCGCGCACGTAGTGGTTGAACGTCGCGGAGTACGCGCCGATGATCCGGGAGATCGAGGCGTCGTCGCTCATGTGCTCGCGCCCGCCGTCGGGCTCCCACGTGGTGAACCGGCCGTCCATGCGGCCCGTCGTCAACCCCTTGTCGCGCAACAACTCGGTGAAGAACCGCACGTGTTCGATACGGAGGTCCACGCGATCCACATAGGACTCGGTGAGGCCGGTGAGGCGGGCGAGCCTCGCGACGATGTCGGCGCGTTCGTCTTCGGAAAGCCGGTTCCCGCGCGACAGCGCCCACGGGAGGTCGCGTGAGGCGAATTCCTCCGCCTCAGCCAGCACCTCGTCGAGCGGCCTGTCGCCGTGCTTTCCGTGGTAGTGGGCGATCGCCGCGTACGTCGGCACGTACAGCGAGTAGGGCAGGTCGTTGCCCTCATGGAACATCACGGTGCCGAGATCGAGCACGGAGGAGATCAACATGAGGCCGTTGAGGTAGAGGCCGTGCCGCTGCTGGAGATGGGACGCCAGCGCGGCGGCGCGCACGGTGCCGTAGGA
Organism: Saccharomonospora xinjiangensis XJ-54; assembly: GCF_000258175.1. Lineage (NCBI taxonomy): Bacteria > Bacillati > Actinomycetota > Actinomycetes > Pseudonocardiales > Pseudonocardiaceae > Saccharomonospora > Saccharomonospora xinjiangensis. The sequence continues at coordinate 3,149,015 of NZ_JH636049.1, forward strand.
CTCACCGGCCACGAACTTCGGCGAAAGCCACCGTTCGTTGCGCGACGTCCACAGCCGGATCACCTCGCCGACGGCCTCGACATCGGGCGTGAAGCCGTGATAGTCCTTCGGTTTCTCCCCCTCGACGGCGCGTGAGTAACCCGTGGACACGGGGTCGATGAACACGAGGTCGCTGTGCGCGAGCAGTGTCTCGGTGTTGTCCGCGAGCCGATACGGAGGCGGTTCCGGGGCATCGACGTCGCCCGACACCACGCGGCGCGGCCCGAAAAGGCCCATGTGCAGCCAGATGCTGGACGAGCCGGGACCCCCGTTGAACGCGAACGTCACCGGTCGCGAAGCCGGGTCGGCCCCGTCGAGCGTGTACGAGGTGAGGAACACCTCGGCCTTCGGCTGGTGGCCGTCGAAGGCGCCGTCCTTGAGCACTTCCTTGCGCAGCACGATGCGGCCGGTGGTGGCGGTGTAGGCGAGCTCGCGGTCGGCGAGTGACAGGGTGTGGTGGGTCGTGACCATGTCGTCACGTGGTTCGGCCTTGGATTCCCCGGCCTTCGCGGAGGTGTCCTGCGTGGCCTCACTGATCTTGTCTGGCATACGGACAACGTAGGTCACGGCACAATGGTGCGGTGAGCGCTTCCTGGAAGTCGTTGGCCCAGCTCGACGCCGCTGTGAGCGAGTGCCGCGCGTGCCCGCGTCTGGTGGAGTGGCGGGAGCACGTGGCGAGGACGAAGCGCGCGGCGTTCGCCGACCAGACCTACTGGGGCCGTCCCGTGCCGGGTTTCGGGCCCGACGACGCGGCGCTGGCGATCGTGGGGCTCGCGCCCGCCGCGCACGGCGGAAACAGGACGGGCCGCATGTTCACCGGCGACCGGTCGGGGGACGTTCTCTTCAAGGCCCTCTACGACGTGGGGCTCGCCTCGCAGCCGACCGCGACACACCGCGACGACGGCCTCACCTTGCGCGGCACCCGCATCACAGCGCCCGTGCACTGCGCGCCGCCCGCGAACAAGCCGACGCCGGGCGAACGCGACACCTGCCGCCACTGGCTCGCCGACGAACTCGCCTTGCTGCGCCCGACGCTGAAAGCGGTGGTGGTGCTCGGAGCGTTCGGCTGGCAGGCGTTGCTGCCCGTGCTCGCCGAAGCCGGGTGGACGATCCCAAGGCCGAGACCGAAGTTCGGCCACGACGTCCACATCACCCTCGACGGCCCCACCCCGCTGCACCTGCTCGGCTGCTACCACGTCTCGCAGCAGAACACGTTCACCGGCAAGCTGACGCCCGCGATGCTGCGCGCGGTGCTGGAACAGGCGAAGGGGCTGGCGGGGTTGGTGGGGTTGACGGCCACCGAAGGGAACCGGGATGCCTGACGCCTGTCCCGCCGGTGCTGGAGGGCAGCGAAGCGGCGCCGGTCACCGGTCGTGCTCGGCTGAACCCTCCGGTGCACGCCGGAAACCGTAGCGGCGCTTCACCTCGGCGACGTGAACCTCGAAACTGTCGTACCACCGCTGGCGGCCGGTCTCGCGGGCGATGGTGTGTTCGGCATGGCGCCGCCATGCGGCGATGGATTCCTCGTCGCGCCAGTACGAGACCGTGATGCCCAGCCCGTCGCGAACGGAGTCCATACCGAGGAAGCCGGGCTGTTCCGAGGCGAGCCGATTCATTCGTTCAGCCGTGTCGCTGTAGCCGTCGGTGTTCGGGCTCAGCCGGGAGGTGAAGACGGCAATGTAATACGGGGGCTCGGGCAACTCGCGGTTCGCAGACTGCATGCCGAACGTATAGCAGTGACGACGGACAGAAGGACCGCCTGAAGCGGCGCCGCACGGCCGGGGTGGGGACAGCGAAGGCACAACGACGGCATTCGCCCAGCGGGGCCAACTGAATCGTTTGCGTAGTGTGGCGACGCTGGTCACAGCCAAGGAGGGGTAGCTAACACCAGCCGTACGTCGGTGCAACTATGGACGTATGGCAGTCAAGTCGGAACCGACGCGGATCCTGATCCTCGGTGGCGGATACGTCGGCTTGTACACGGCCCTCGGGCTACAGAAGAAGCTGCGGGCCAACGAGGCTTCCGTGACCGTCGTCGATCCGCAGCCGCACATGACCTACCAGCCCTTCCTTCCGGAAGCCGCTGCGGGGTCCATCGAGCCGCGTCACGTGGTCGTTCCGCTGCGCAGGGTGCTCCGGCGCTGCCATATCCTCACCGCCAGGGTGACGTCCATCGAGCACAACCGTAAAGCGGTCACGGTCGAGGCGGCCGACGGCCATGTCGAGCAACTCAACTACGACGTGCTCGTGGTCGCGCTCGGCTCCGTGGCGCGGCTGCTGCCGATTCCGGGGCTCGCCGAGCACGGCATCGCGTTCAAGACCATCGGCGAGGCCATCTATCTGCGCAACCACGTCCTGACGAAGCTGGACGAGGCGGCGAGCACGCTCGATCCCGAGCTGCGCAAGCGGCTGCTCACGTTCACCGTCGTCGGCGGCGGCTTCGCGGGCATCGAAGCGCTGGCCGAACTGGAGGACATGACTCGCGACGCCTGCCGCTACTACGAAAACATCGAGCCGGAGGACATCCGGTGGGTGCTCGTGGAGGCTGCGGGCCGCATCCTGCCCGAGGTGCGCGAAACCCTCGGTGTCTGGACAGCGGAGCAGCTGGAGAAGCGCGGCATCGAGGTTTATCTCTCGACGGCGGCGAAGTCGTTCGAGAACGGGCACGTCGTCCTCTCCGACGGCACGGAGTTCGACAGCGACACGATCATCTGGACCGCCGGTGTGAAGGCGAACCCGGTGCTCGCCAACTCCGACCTGCCCACCGACAAGCGGGGCAGGCTCCAGGCGACGGCGGCGTTGCAGGTGGTGGGCCATCCCGACGTCTGGACGGCGGGCGATGTCGCCGCGGTGCCCGACCTGTCGCGCACCGAGAACGACCCGACGGCCACCTGCCCGCCCAACGCCCAGCACGCGGTGCGCCAGGCGCGGCATCTGGCCAACAACATCATCCGCGCACTGCGTGGCGGAACGCCGAAGGACTACTACCACAAGAACCTCGGCGCGGTGGCGGGTCTCGGCCTGCACAAGGGCGTCGCCGATGCCATGAATCTGAAGATCAAGGGCTTCCCGGCGTGGCTGTTCCACCGCGCCTACCACGTCAAGGCGATGCCGACCTTCAACCGCAAGGTCAGGATCCTGCTCGGCTGGACGCTCGGCGGTCTGTTCAAGCGCGAAACGGTCTCGTTGGGACAGATCAACAACCCGAAGGAAGAGTTCGCCAGGGCATCGCGCTCGTAGGTGGTGGCGGGGGCATAGAGTAGATCGTGCCCCCGTAGCCCAATCGGCAGAGGCAATCGACTTAAAATCGACGCAGTGCGGGTTCGAGTCCCGTCGGGGGCACCAACGGTGCTGGTCGGAGCCTTCCCGGCGGAACGGCCGAAGATCAGATCCCCGGTTTACCCCCGGAATTGGGTCGGTAGTCGCTCAGCGCGAGCGACTCCAACGCCTCTGCCGCCCGAGGCGACGCCACTCCGCGACCGAGGTACACATCCTGCGTCATGGATGGCTTGGCGTGACCAAGCTGGTCCGCGATCTCACGCGCGGTGAGCTTCGCCTCGTCGAGGATCGTCGCCGCCGTCTTGCGGAACACGTGCGACGTCACCCACGCGAAGTCACCACTGCCACGAGCCTCCCGGAAGGCACGTCGGGTGTTGGAGGGATCCCGCAGACCGCCAAGCGAATCCGGGAACACCGGACTCGCGGGTGGCCGGTTCTCGGCAACCGCTGTCGCATACCGCCGACGGAGCATCTCCAACGCCCACACAGGCACCACCAGCGTCCGTTCGCTTGACTGCGTCTTCGGAGGCGTCCGCCGTAGCCCGGCACCCCGGACCCGGACAACGGTCCATTCAATGCGCACGAGGCCTCGATCGAGGTCGATATCCTCCCAGTACAGTGCGAGCGCCTCACCGATCCGGACGCCCGTCGCCATCATGAACCGCGTCAGATCGGGCAAATCGTGTCGCCGTGCCGTCGGATCCTGTTCGAGCTGGGCAAGCCACTCGCGGCGCTCTGCCGGAGTGAGCGCACGCGACCGCTTCCGTGCTCCACCTTCGATGGGCTCGATGTCTCGGACCGGGTTCCCCGTGATCGCTCCATGACGAGCGGCGTAGCGAAGGATGCCGCTGACAACCGCGCGAGCCGTGATCGCATGAGCAGCGCTCGTTTGCGTGATCAACTCCGGGAAGAAGCGATCGAGCCGCGGCACGGTCACCTCCGACAGCCGCAACTCACCGAGCGCCGGGAGAACGTGGTTCTTCAACATGCTGCGGTAGTTGTCCAAGGTACCCACGGCCCGTTCCCCCGCAGCGACACGACGCTCCTGCCAAGCAAGCCAGAGTTCGGCGACCGTGCTGAAACGGGTCTTCGCCGTGATCTCACTGCCACTCGGAGTCTGTAGCTCCTGCTGAATCGCGCGCTTCAGCGCCTGCTCAGCCTTCGCCTTGCTCCTGCCCACACGTTCGACGTCCCGGACCCGACCGTCATAGCCGCGAAAACTCGCACGAGCACGGAAGCCGGTCTTCGTCGGAGAAAAACGGATCTTCCCGTGGGTACCGATCTCCAACGGCGGACGCCCCATCAGCACTCCCCCTGCTGCGCGACCCAGGTTTCGACGTCTTCGGGTCGGTAGCGGACGTATTTGCCGATGCGTCGGCCTTGTGGTCCGTAGCCTTTGGTGCGCCATTGGTAGAGGGTGTTGACGGGGACGCCGAGGTAGTCGGCGAGGTCGGTGATGGTCCAGAGCTTCGAGCTCATCGGGTGTTCTCCTCTCGGTACTTCTGCTGTCGTTGGGTGCGGAGTCGTTCGGCGATGCCGAGGGCGAGTTCGCGTTCAGCGTCGTTGCGGTAGCCGGAGCCGGTGAACGCCCAGTCGTTGACGACGAGCACGTTCTCGGGGTCGAGGTCGAGGCGGTCGAGGGCCTCAGCCAGGCGGAAGGCCCGCCGGTCGGCGCGAATCTGCTTGAAGGTGGTGGAGTAGGCGCGGGACTTGGTGAGGAAGTGGCCGCGGAATCCGAGCATGTGCGCCCACCTGCGCAGGTTCAGCTCCGCGTACTCGTCAAGGCCGCCGAGGTCCCAGCAGGTGCGGATCATGCGCCGGTGATGCTCGGAGATCCGCAGGTGGTCAATGTCGAGTTCGGAACGGAGGGGGTGGTCGGCGCCTTCGACGGTGCCGGTGCCTTTGGTGGCGTACTTGGCGATGTAGCCCGCCAACGCCCGTTCCCCGATCCCCTCGCCGGTCTCAGTGTCCTCATGTTCGACGGGGCGGATGTCGAGCTGGTCGCCCCACATCAGCGACAACCGGGTGCCGTTGGGGCGTGTGGTGGTCACGACCGTGCCACCGGCCGCCGCCGTGATCGCATCGGAAAGCAAGGCGCTGGAAGCCCACGAGGGAGCGCGGTCGGTGGGTCCGTCAGGGCCGTCGAGGCGCACCAGGGCGTGGAAGTGCACCAGCCCGCGCCGCTGGTACTCGGCGACCTTGCTGTACGACAGCCGGGCGTGGTCGGGGAAGTCCCGGACCCGTAGACCCGCGCGGGAGGCGAGCTCACGTCGCAGCCGCACCGTGAAGCGGTGCCACAGCTTCCCGGCATGTGCCTGCCAGAGCACCGCGGCTTCGTAGTCGTAGGTCTCGGGATCGAGGGGGGTGCCGAGGCGGGGGTCGTCCTCGCGGTAGTGGGAGTGGCCGCAGCCGCAAGGCATCACCCGACCCCGCCGAGACACCCGCCGAGTGTGGACCCGACCGAAGCTCGGTGCGGTCAGGGTGACGAACACCCGAGGATGCTCCGTCACCGCCTCCGGAACCCCCTTGTCGCCGCCGCACAGGCCCGCCCGGATCAAATGGAACGCATCAGCCGCGTAACGGTCCGAGCAGGCCGGGCACACGGTCTCGCGCCGGTTGCCGCACGGAGCGAAGATGCTGCCCCCGTAGTGATGCACCACAAGCCCCGTAGAGGCATCACGAAGCTGATGCGCACCGGTCAGCCGGATCGGCCGAGCACAACCGTTGACGGACATCACTTTCTCGCGCCAGGTCTTGTAGTCCGCCGCCCGCAAACGAGCGGCAAGACGATCGTCCAGCGTCAGCACGATGTGAGGTCCTCCTTTCAGGCATGAGAAAGGGGGCGAAGCGCACACCGCGAGTCGATGTGTGCCCCGCCCCCCAAGGGAGTCAGCGAGTTCGGGTGATCAAGCAGGCGCGGGGTGGTACCCGTTCACCGTGGTGTTCAGCTCTTCCACTAGCGCGGTCACCATCTGCTCTGGCAGCGCGACCCGTTGAGTGATGTCCTCAGCGGTCACCTGGCGTCCCTGCTGATGCACCGACGTCGCCAGGCCGGTCACGGTGTCCCGCAGCGAACCCGGCAACTTCCCCAACACGGGAGCCTTACGAGGCGGTGCCGGTGCCAGTCGAGGCGCAGACGCCAACGTCGATGCCGTTGCTGGCTCAGGCTCCGAGACCACCGGCTTCGGCTCCGGTGTTGCTGGTTCCGGTGCTGGCTTCCGCGTCGGTTCGGGTTCCGGTGTGGTTGTCGCCTCGTGGTGGTCGGCCTGGGCGTAGACGGCGAGGACGATCTCGCGTTGCCGGGCCTGGATGACCGGGATGACTTCGGCGATGCCGTAGACGATGACCGGGATGATCGCGTGCACCGCCAGCGACCCGAGGTTGAACCGCTCCCACCGGCCTTGCGCCAGCGGCATGAGTTGCGGGAGGACGTTCATCGCCAACGTCGATCCAAGGAGCACGTGTTTGAGCCGCGACCACCAGCGGTGATCCGGTTCGACGCCGTGGGACAGGATCACCGATTCGAAGTTCAGCAGAGTGATCAGCAAGCCCGCGAACATCGGCTCCACCGTCCACGCGGCCCACCACAACGGATCAGCCGGAGTGGTGCCCTCCGAGAGGAACGCGTGGACCCCTTCGGTGGTATAGACCAGGCCGAGGGCGAGGAAGAACCACAAGCCGAGCAGTGTCCTTCGTCCCCGCCGTTCCAGCTCGACGGCCTGCAAGTCAGGGTCACGGACCAGGCCCCGCAGGCGTCGAGCCTCGGAGATGCGTTTGCCGAGCTTGCGCACCCGCCGAGTGCGGCCGGAGGGGGTGCGGTCGTCTGCGGGTGACACGATTTTTCTCCTATTCGCTGGGTTTGAGCAGGGCGAACAAGCCCTTGACCAGGACGAGCAGCACCAGGCCGATCGCGATGGCCCAGGGTGGACTGATCAGCCACACCACCCCGAGGACGGCCAGCACCATCAGCAGAACCAGGAGGCTGATCAGGACGCCTTTGCCGGTGAGATGGATCTGCATTTCAGTTGTTCCTTCCGTGTGGAGTTGTGCGTGTGTTTGTCGCCGTACATGCGGTCATCCGCCGACGCGAGCAGCGCCGACAGATCCGCGGATTCGCTCGGGGCTGTGATGACCCCGAGCGCCATGGATGCCGTGATCGGTTGGCCCTCGACCTCATCCAGCGCCGCAACAGCGGCCCGGTAGGTGTCGAGCCGTCGCGCGGCGTGGTCGGGGGTGTCACAGGGGATGAGGACGGCGAACTCGTCGCCGTGCAGCCGCACCACCAGCTCCCTCCGGCATGCTGTGCGCTGGAGGATCGCGGCGACCTCGATCAAGACGCGGTCGCCGAAGCGATGGCCGTGGGTGTCGTTGATGGCCTTGAACCCGTTCATGTCCCCGAGCGCCACCGCCACCAGAGGTGAACGGCGACGAGCCCAAGCGAACGCCTCCGCCAGCGCGAGCCGGTTGCCCAAGCCGGTGAGTGGATCGGTGCGCAGCTTGCGCCGCAGCCGGTAGGCACCGAAGCCGGTGCTCAGGGTGGTGGTTGTGGTGACGACGAGTGCGATTTCTGCCAGCATGGAACCTGCCTCTTCTGTAGGGGTAGGCCCGCCCGGAAGTCTCTGCCAGGGGAAACCGGGCGGGCCGTTTCGTGTGATCGGTGTGGATCAGTCGGTCAGGTCGTGTCCGAGGTGTGAGGTCAACGCGGCTGCCTGCTGCATTTCCCTCGTGAGCTGGTCGGTAGTGGCGCGGCACCACACGAGATTGGCGATGGCTTGCCTTGCGGTGTGTGCGCCGGGGCGGTCGCGGCGGTCGTCGTAGAGGCTGGCCTGATCTGCATGGTGTTCCAGCGCCGTGATGAGCTGCTGGAAGAGCTGGTCGAGGCCGCTGACCGCCGTGGCCACGTTCGACAGCACCCAATCCACGGTGGGTGCGTTGGGCAGTGTCTGCGTACCGTTGCCGGGGCCGGTGGCGTTGTTGAGGTAGCGGACCAGCTCCCGCAACCCCCGCGCCGCTTCTAGCACCGTGTCCGGCCCATGGGGGCCGTCGTAGGGCAGCCGGTGATCAAGCAGTTCGGACAGGCTGTGCATGGTCATGGTTGGCTCCTTGCTGTGTCGGTTGTCAGGCGATGTCTTCGTCGCCTTCGGTCCATTCGTCTTCCGGGATCTCCTCGACGTCCTCGTCCTCGACTTCCCAGGCGGTGAAATCGACCGCGTCGGCCGTGGCGGAGGACTCAGCCGGTGGCGTCGCCGTAGTGGTGGTGTCGCGGTGGAGGGGGATGACGGCCGCGTCGGTGCTGGTGCAGAACCGCACGAGCTCGGCGATGTCGTCATCGGAGGTGTAGGCGGCACGGACCCGCAGGGGTTCGCGTCGGCCGTCTTTCTTCACATACGCCACACCGGGCAGGTAGGCGGGAATCTTGTCCGCCAGTGCGCCCATGTCCCGCATGCCTTCCCCAAGGCACATGTCCACATAGGACGCCGAGGCGAGCCGCAGAGCGATACGGGTGGGGAACAAACCCCGCATCGGGACGGTGTTCTTGTCCGGTTCCTGCGTCGCCGCGATCACTCGCCCGAGCACCGCCCGGTACTGCGTCAAGGCCTTGCTCAGCAGTGGTTCGGCGGCACGGACGATGTCGCGGGAGCCGTAGGCGGTCAGCGCTGCCAACTCGTCGATGATCAGCACTTCCAGTGGTGTGTCCGCCGACGGGGTGGCCGTGCGGTGGCCGCCGCGACCGAGCTGGAGTTTCGTGCGGTCGAGGGTTTCGACGTACTCGGCCAGCAGCGCCAGGCCGTCACGCTCGTTGTCGGCGAAGCGGTGAAACAGCGGCCGTCCGGCGCTGAACTCCATGCCGCCCTTCGGGTCGATCACCCACAACCGCGCATGACCAGCCCTCAGCAGCGGAGCCAGGGTGCGCAGCAGCGCCCACAACCACGAGCCCTTACCCGCGCCGGTCTCCCCGCCCAGGAGGATGTGCAGATCCTTGTCGTGCAGATTCAGCCCGAAGTCGCGGCCGTACTCATCCCGCCCGATCACCAGCTTGCCCAAGTCAACCTCGTCGGCCGTCTCGCCCAGCTCAGGCAAGGGGACGAGCATCTCGTCGAACGGCTCCCGCCGCTGGAAATCCAAAGCGATCTTTCCTGGCTTGAGCAGCCGCACCGCCGCCGCACGAGCCTTGAACGCCATGGCCAACCGACCCAAAACCTCTTCGAAGTCCTCCGGTTGCTGCCCCTTCGCCAGGCGGATGTGCAGGGAATCCCACACCCACGCCGACCGCACCCGCAGCAGCTTCGGCACCAGCGTGTTCCCGCGGTGGTCGGTCGTGGTGAGGTTGCAGGCGAAGACCACCCGCTGCCACTGGCGTTGGTAGACCAGCCAGCGCCGCCACCACGCCCGCAGCAGCCGACCGGCGAACCGGTCAAACGTCGGCTGATCCAGCAGCCGCCACGACACCCCAGCCACCACCGCCACACCAGCCGCCATGAGCACCGCCTGATACCCAGCCCACAAGCCCGCCGAGTTCAGCACCACCACCGAGCCCGTCGATCGTGGATGCCGCGCCACAAACCGCGCCGCCGACCGGACCGGCGTCCGATGCACGCCCACTCGCGTGTCCCGCATTCCTCGTCTCACCTCCCACATCGCGCACAAAAGAAGGGGCACCGAGCCCGCTGCAAAGGGAGGCCCGATGCCCCGTGCCGAGTCGTTATGTCGCCGGATCAGTTCCGGCGCTGCGTCATCTCCAGGTGCGCGACCAGATCACCCACCGTGTTCCGCAGCTTGTTCAGCGACGTCCCCATCCCCTTCGGGACCCCGAGCTGACGCAACGTGGACACCAGCGCAAGCATCGTCGCGTCGATCCGCCGCACCGTGGAGTGCACACCATCACCCCGCGCCATCACTTCTTGTATCCCTTCGCCACATTCCCGCCCGACTTCTTACCGATCTCACCACGCACCATCCGCAACGCCGACCGAACCTTCCCAGCCAGATCAGTCGCGGTGTCGAAATCCTTCTTCTCGACAATGTCACCTTCCAGAAACTCAACCCGATCCAAATCCCGGTCGAGTTCGTCAATCGTGTCCGCGATCCGCTTCAACCGCTGCACCGCCGCAGTATTACGCCGCAACGCACCCTTACGCAGATCCACCCCTCACAACCTCCCTTCCAACAACCGTCACACCGTGCCCCACCACCAAGCAACACGAACCGTGGAAACCCACCGTGACCACCTCCTGCCAGGTCACACCTCCTCGGGCAGCGCCGAGGAACGGAATTTCTTGCAGTACTGATCACCCGAGTGCCGATACAACCAGCCATCGCAATGACACGCCGGGCAATACGCCAACGACAAAACCCATCACCCCCTTCCCAAAGGTATATAACGCCGAATAGAACAGTTGCCAAAACAACTATTTTTGGCATAGCTCGGCCCACTCTGGAATTATCAAACACCGAAATAGCGCCCCCGCCCGACTCGAACGGGCCGCCCACCACAACAGAGGAAGGGCAAAAAGGAAGACTTTCCAGTCAGCGATCCAGCGGCTTGACGCCGGCCGCGCTAAAAGCGATCCCAGAGATGACCTCGTCCTTATCGTTCTTGAACGAATACGGGTTGACTCGCGCGTCCACCAGCTCGACCAGGTCGCCTTCCTCCAGGCCCTCACCGGGGTCGGTGTCCAGGGTCACGCGAATCTCCTCACCCTTCTCGCCCGCGACCTTCGCGAACAGCGACATCACGAACTTCGCCGCCCCGTCGCGGTCGGTCACCACGATCTCGCGCCCCGCGTCGTCCTTGCGCATCTTCATCGTCGGAGGCTCGACCACTCGCAACCGAAAGGCCGCCAGGTTCACCGGAATGTTTCGCATCACGCTTGCTCCCTAGTTTGTAAGTTTGCTTACCAACTGCTCCGACAGTACACCCAGCTACTCTGGGTGCGCAAGGGGTTTGCTTACAAACTTCTGAAGGCGCAGTACGATGCGGTTATGAGCCCCCGACGGACAGCCGCGCGGCAGCCGATCGCATTACGAATCGCTGATGATCTGCGCATCAAGATCGAGACAGGTGAGCTGAGGGCAGGGGACGATCTGCCGACGTTGCAGCAGCTCGCCGAGCAGTACGAGTGCTCAACGGTGACCGCCCGTGGGGCGATTGCCTTGCTCAAGCAACAGGGGTTGATCCTCGGTGGTCGGGGGCATGCCGCGCGAGTTCGACCGATGCCGCGTCGTATCGAGCGTTCGAACCTACGTCACCAGCTGGAGAAGGATCTCGTTCGCCAGCCCGAGGAAGTCCGAGCCACCAAGGGGCTTGCCGAGATCGACATGGGTGGTCCGGTCGCCGACTTCGAGATCGACGCCGCGTACTCGATCGTCAGCGCCGACCAGGGACTTGCCGATGCCTTCAGGTTGCCGGAGGGGACTTCGCTCTTACGTCGCGAGTTCACTCACCGCGACAAGCGCACAGGCGCACTCGAAGCGTGGTCGGTGTCATGGATGCCTTGTGACCTCATAAAGCCGAATCCGGCGATCTCCGACCCTGCGAACAAGGCGTGGCCCGGGGGCACGATGCACCAGCTCTACACCGTCGGTGTCGAGGTCGCTGAGGTGATCGATCAGGTAACGGCGGAAATGCCGACAACGGTCGAAGCGCAGGAGTGGCAGCTCTCCGAAGGTGTGCCGCTGATGTGGACACGCCGGATCTCGATCGACACCGACGAGCGTGTCGTCGAAGTCAGCGACGCTCAGTATCCCGCCGATCGCACCATGCTCAGCTTCCACACACCCCTGGCCCGATGGGAAGACACCAAATAATGACTCGCCGCGTTTCAATCATCACGGCCGCATACGCGCCGCTCAGCGACTACTTCAAAGCCACGATCGAGAGCGTGGCCGCCCAGGAACTCCCGGACGGATGGGAGCTTGAATGGCTCGTGCAGGAGGACGGCGAGCACCCCGACCTCGAAGGCATGGTCGCAGGGGTTCCTGGAATCAAGTACTCGGCCAACAACGCACACACGGGCATCAGCGCCACGCGCAACCTCGCATTGACTCGTGCAACTGGTGACATCGTGCAGGTCCTCGATCACGACGACGTACTTCTGCCGGATGCGCTGAAGACCTTGCTACCTCGGTTCGACGAACCGGGTGTTCACTGGGTGGTCGGCCAGGCCGACGACCTGCTTCCGGATGGAAATCGGCGCGAGTACGAATCCGCGCTGCCCTTCGGACGGGTCGCCGCAGGTGCTGTGAACACGTGGGCGATCGAACACGGCGGCAACTGGCCCATCCACTGTGCTGGCTTGCTCATGCGCACCCAGCTCGTGCGTGCCTGTGGTGGATGGGGAGGCGTGCCCGTTGACGACGACCTCGTAATGTTCTCCGCCTTGTCCGAGATCGCTGACGGATACAACGACCCTGCCACGACATGGCTCTACCGAATCCACGAACGGCAGACACACAAGTCGGCCCAGTGGCGCGAACGCAGTTCGGACGGCCGTCGAGTCGCACTGCAACGAGTCCAAGCCGTACGAGCCACCGGACTAGCCATCACGGGCAACCCCGCCGACAGTCCAAGCCTCGATGAGTTCGAAGTGGGCCCCGCGGCCAAGGACGGTGCTGACGGCCGCCCGTGGTGGAAGGACCAGGGCTAACGCCCACACATGCCAGGCCACCCAGCCGCACAGCTTCCAGCCCGAAGCCGCAGCGCAGCGCGTGTGTTCAAACTTTCTTCTCTTGTTCAAGGGCGGCCCCGCCGGGGCCGCCTGCCTACTGCCTGTGGGTCCGCGCCAGCGGGACGCCGGGCGTGCGGCTGACGCCGGTCCCGCCGTCCCGCACGCGGCCCCGGGAGCGGAAGGCAGGCGACCGGGAACCACGGCGGGACCGCAGTGAGGGAAGAAGATGCCCTCGCCGGGCGGGCAGGTCTCCGGGATGGCCGGGGAAAGTGCCGGCACTTCCGGTTCGGTGGTGGTCCGGTAGGTGTTCCATCCCGTCTGACCTCCCCGAGGGCTATCACGCCGCGTCAAGGGGGCAAGCCTGGCAACGACAGCCGCCGGTCAACGAGCAAGGTTGCCCCCTTGACACAGCGTGATCGGGCTACGCCAGGTCAGACGGGATGGAACACCAGGCGACCCGCGTGCGCAGGAGAAGACGAGTTCCCCGGCTTTCCCCCGGAAATCACCGCGATGCGACGACAACCGTTGATAAAGGTCCAGCGTTAGCACTTGCTAATGGTGCAGGTAGTGTCAAGTGGTGGCAGCGGACGACAAACATTGATCATCGCTGCCTTGAAATCGACGCAGTGCGGGTTCGAGTCCCGTCGGGGGCACCAACGGTGCTGGTCGGTGAGTTGGGGTCGTGGTGGAAGCGACCAGCGCTGACCTGACCACCAAGCTGGGCATCGCTCATGCCCCATCGGCCACGGGTTGTTGTTCCAGCACAGCGCGTGTGTTTAAACTTTCTTCTCTTGTTCAAGGGCGGCCCCGCCGGGGCCGCCTGCCTACTGCCTGTGGGTCCGCGCCAGCGGGACGCCAGGCGTGCGGCTGACGCCGGTCCCGCCGCCCCGCACGCGGACCCAGGAGCGGAACCAGCAACCACGGTGGGACCGTCGAGCAGTAAAAGAGATGCCCTCGCCGGGCGCGCAGGCTCCGGGATGGCTGGGAGGGTCCGGCGGTTCTGGTTGGCAGACTGGTGATGCGTAGTGACACTATCCACTATGGACATCTAACGGGTTTGGGGGCACGTCCGTATCCGTTGATGCCGCCTGTCCTGGCCTTGTTTGCTGTCTCGGAGAGCGGCTGGCGGCGAGCTTCCTGCGTCAGGACTGCTGCGGGGAGGGGCGCGCTATCGTCGGGGCATGACTGGCGAGACCACGGCGTGCGCCGACTGCGGAGCGAGCGGGCGTTTCGGCACCTGCGGCGAGCTTTTCAGGGTATTGCTCGCCCTCGACCACGAACGCCGGCAACCGTGGGCTGCGTTCCACAGCGTCAACGTGGCCTGTTACCTCGTGCAGCACCGGTCGCAGACGCAGGCACACGCTCTCGCCGGGCAGTGGCAGATCGTCACGACGTTCGTCGCGGACGGACTGGATGCCGTTCACCAGCTCACGGCCGATCGGGTGCGTCAGAATCGGCGCGGGGCACGCCCGTGGCTCGCCGGGGACCCGCCGCCACCGCTGACGGCGACGGTGACCATTGAGGATGTTTCCGTCGATGGCACGTTCCCCGCAGAAGGTTACGAACAGCGCATGCGCCGATGGGCCGAGTCGATGACGGTGGGGACTCACTCGGTCTGACCTTCGCGGCACACCTGACCGCCTGATGGCGCGGCGTCACGGTACCCAGCCGAGCACGACACAGCACTCTGCCTGACGAGTGGGACAGCCCTGTGGCCCCAATTTGGCTTGGTCGCGACGTCATCAGACGACGGGTGATCGCCGAGCTGGTTTGCACGCATATCGGTGCAGCAGTAACTGCGATCCTGGAGTTTGAAGCGGCTTGCGGCGGGCCGTCAGGCGACCCCGACGAAGCCGCCGCGGGCACGACCGTCGGCGAGTCGGGCTTTCCAGTGGAGTTCGGACGGTCGGCCGTCCAGCGAGACGACCACGGCCCCGCCGAACTCGTCCACCGCAGCGCACCACGTGTTCATATGCGTGACCTCGTCCGCCTCCGCGGAGGGGAGCAGGGTTGGCACAAGACATCCCGCCTCGCCTGGCCCATCAACGACACACAGCGTAAGCCTTGCGAGGATCGACCATCCCTCGCAAAGGGGCGGCTGCTGAGTCGAGGCACGCAACGGGGGCAGATGTCGGTGCACCGGAGCGTCGCCGAGCACAAGCATGGGCTTGGACTCAAGGAGAAACAGCGCGTTGTCGCGTGGCAGGAGCACCCGGCCACCTTCGCATACGGGCGCGTGCCAAGTTCGAGTCGGCAGCAGTACGACCGCACGGATCCAGTGCTGTGGCATCTCCTCACCTGATGGGCACCTACGGCTTGAAGTATTCGGACATCAGGCGGCTGACCCATTCCGGCTGCGAGACGTTCACGGGGAGAAACTCCGCCATGACCGGCTTGAGATCGACCACCGGGGTGCCCGAGACCGCGTCGAGGCCCACCACGGTCAGTTCGCGGCCGCGGACGAATTCGATGGCGCAGCACGTTGACCCGATGCGGTTCGGTCTGCGGGGGCCGCGGCCTGCGAAGATGCCGACGGGTGGAAGGTCGGGGCGACCGCGATTCGGGCGGGGTTCGCGGTAGTCGTCGAGCTCCGGTAACTGGTCGAAGATGAAGAGAACTTCCACGTGGGAGAAGTCCTCCAGACCTTGGAGGCACGCCTCGCCGAAGCGCTCGTCGATGACGATCGTGCTGCGGACAGCACCCCAGTTGTCCGAGTGCTGGACGTCGGTCCGCTCGTTTTCGACCGTGCCTATCGGTGTGACCGCGAAGCTCGACATAACTGGACCCTAACCCACCGCACCCATGCTGGAGCCGACAAGATAATTTCTTGCCGCCCCGGATCACGACGTATCGATGTATCCGACCGCGATGGCGAAGCAGCCTACGAAGGAAACAGGATCACGAGAGGCCACGGTGATCGTGAGCCGCTTGCGGTGACGCGTGGCTGCGCAGTGCCGGTCAAGCGTTCGTCGCTCGCCGTGGATCGGACGTTGGTGAGGTGGCTGCTCCACCGGCCTCCGTCGCGAGCGGGTGTCCTCACCGGGATCACTGGTTTTCTCCAGCAATCCGTGACAGCAGAAGATCGAGGCGAGCCTCCTGATGTTGCGGCGGAATGCGGCCGTCGCGGGCGAGCGCGGCCAGGCCGTGCAGCGCGCTCCAGATCACCTCGGCCGCCAGGTCGATGTCGCGGGTGCCCGCAGGGAGGGCCGAGGTGAAGGCTGTGAAACAGGCCCGAAGGGGTTCGGGAGTGTCATCGCTGGCAAACGGCACGTCATTCGGCATCTCGAACATCGCCTCGTAGACAGCGGGGTGTTCGGCGGCGAAACGAAGGTAGGCGGCGCTTACCGCGCGCAGCGCACGGCGCGAAGAAGCGGTTTCCCGTGCTGCGTGCAGTTGCCGGGCGAGATCGGTGAAACCGTCGAGGGCGACGGCCCGCACGATGGCAGCTTTGCCTCGGAAGTGGCTGTAGAGGACGGGTTGGCTGTATTCCACGCGGTCGGCAAGGCGGCGGACGGTCACCGCATCCCAGCCCTCGGCTTCGGCCAGTTCGCGGGCGACTCGAACGATCAATCGTTCGCGCTCGGTGCGCTCGCGGGCGCGCCGTTCGGAGAGTGTCATAACCGGGAGTCTAGCAGTGCTAGACATTCTAATTTCGCTATGATTAGCTCTTGCTATGAAATCTAGCGATGCTAGATACCTGTGGAGGGGAGACGGTCATGGCTGTTGTCGGGCTCATCATTGCCGGGCTGGTCGGGGTGGCGATCATCATCATCGGGGTGTTGGCTCTGGCGATGCCGAGCAATGCGGCGGGATTCGGCATACCCGGCACACGAACCGACGATCCGGTTTTCCGGTCCTGGCTGAGCGTCAAGTCCGCCCGAGACATCGCCTCAGGGGTGGTGCTGCTTGCCCTGCTCGCGACGGCGTCGAATCCCGTGATCGGGGTCGCGCTGCTGGGGTTCACCCTCGCGCCGATCGGTGATGCGGCGGCGGTTCTGTGTGCCCGCGGCCCACGTGGTGCGGCCTACGGTATCCACGGCGCAACGGCTGTCGTGATGCTGGTGGGCTCGTTTGCGCTGCTGCTGGGGTGAGTGGCTGCTTCGGTCGTCGTGTCGGGCGGGTTCGCTTCGGTGTCAAGGAAAGGCGCGGATGGCCGTGGTCTCGGCCTGCGCATGGCTGCGGCGGGAGGGTGTGGGAGCAGGGCTGAACAATCTTGCCGGATCTCGTCGGCCACGATGATCGTATGGAACAGAGACCATTGCCGTTGCCGGACTCGCCGGAACTTGACGTGCTACCCACTGAGTCGCACAGGCTGCTGTACGCGTACCTCTTCGAGCGACGTGATGATCCTCCGACGATGCGGGAGATCCGGGCATATCTCGCGGAGCGGCTTGGGGAGGCTCCGGCGCAGACGGACCGGCGTGTGCGTGACTTACGTGATCACTTCGATGTGCCAGCGGTCCGGCTTGGGGCTGACTATCGGTACAGGCTGACCGGATGGTCGAAGGTCAAGAAAGCCGGGTCGAGGAAAGGTGTCAGCAAGCGGGTGCGTGCCGAGGTTCTCGCTCCTCAGCGCTGCGCGCAGTGCGGACGTCAGCCGCTGGAACATGGTGTCGTCCTGGTCGTTGATCATAAGGTTCCCCGGGAATGGGGAGGTGCCGACGATATCGAGAATCTGCAGCCTCTATGTGAGGATTGCAATTCCGGCAAAAAAGCTTTCTATGCCACATATGATGAATATGCCGAAGAAATCGCGGCGGCATCATTGCATCCAGAACCACATGGCCGGATTGGGGGAGCTACTAAAAGCCTTCCATGGTAGCTGGGTTCCTTCCAGTCTGATTGGTGTCGTCGCATCCATGCAGCAGTATCAGGAAGACTGGCAAAAACGTCTTCGAGAGCTTCGTCTCCTGGGGTGGGAGATAAGGACGCGGAGGTCAAAAGATCCGATCACTGGCCGGACCAACACCTGGTATCGAGCCGAGCGTTGGGAGCCGTGGCCGGAAGGCTCAATTCGCGCAGAGGTGGCGAGGCGGGACCCGTCGAACAAGCGTAATAAGAACGGAAAGCGCTGACGGTGGTCGAGACTGCCCGGCTGTTTCGTGAAGTCGGGCAACCCTGACGGCCTCTAACTGATACGCGCCCGGTGCTTAAGGAAGAGATCGTGACGAGCATGATCTTCTTGTCCGATGAAGGCTTTGAAGCTGCCAAGTCTGTACCGGGTCTTAGTTCCCTCTGTGCGGATCTCGACCTCGAAGTCCCGGCTGAGGAGGCCGATGCGGCGTTCGAGCTCAGCCCGGTCATCGAGGTCGGCTGACTTCATTAGCCGTTCCGGGGTCACGAAGCCCGAGGATGCCCGGAGTGTCTTATAAATCGGATCGTGCTCGGTATCGTCTACGGTTTTGGGAGTTCCTTCGTGGTGGAATGCGCGCATGATCGCGGAGCCCACTGCGTGTGCGACTGGTGGAGGGAAGGCGTTGCCGATTTGCCGGTAACGGGAGGTCTTACGGCCTGTGAATTCCCATGTGTATTCATCCGACCAGCCCTGAATTCTGGCCACCATCTCGCAGGTGAGCTTCGGTTTGAAGTCGTCAGATTCCTTGGCTGACGGGGGAGCATCAGCTATACCGAGGGCGTCAACGCCTAGCGCTGCCCAGGCTCGCTTCGCCCGAGTCGGTCCGAGGTCGGCACCACCGTGCTTCTTCGATCCTCCTACGATTGTCGGAGCGATCTTATCTGCCCTCTTTGCCCATTCCTTGGCCCCGTGCCAGCCATTAGATGCCATCAGGTCGATCAGCGTCTCCCCGACGGTGGGCGCGGACGACCTGGGTTCGGGCCAGCGGAAATATGGGGCATCCTCGGGTTTTAGAGCGACCAAGATGAACCGAGGTCGGAGCTGAGGTACACCGAAATCAGAAGCATGGAGAAGCCTCCACTCCGCTACATAGCCAAACTGAGTCAACCGGTCTAAAACGTGCTGCCGGTAGCCAGTGAAGCGCGGCATGCTCAAGCCGCGCACGTTCTCGAGTAGCAATGCCCGTGGTCGCACAACAGCGACTTGTTCGACAGCCCAGGCGAAGAGGTCACGTTCGTCGCTTGCCCCTAGTTGCCTGCCTGCGATGGAGAACGGCGGGCACGGCACACCGCCGGCGAGTAGCGCAACTCCCTCGTAATCAGCCGGGTCCCACACGGACAGATCGGCGACGTCTCCTTCGGCAACTTTCCAGGTGGAGCGGTTGGTCCGGAGGGTGTTGCATGCGTTCTCGTCGAGTTCTATCGCCAGCGCATGCTCGAACCCAGCTTTCTCCAGGCCCAACGCTTGCCCACCGGCGCCAGCGCAGATCTCGACCACTTCGTGCTTTGTCATCGAAGCTCTCCTTCCTGCGCCGCGCGGGAGCATGTAAGTATCTTGCCTTATGCCGACGGCGGAGCTAGGGACGGTGTTGGATGTGGGAGCGGTGTCGCAGGTTGGTGGAGGCCGTCCGCAGCAGCATGTTCGTGGGCAGACCAGATGTCCTGAGGCGATGGATGAGGGGCGGTCTCGCAATATGCGAGCCAACCGGCGGGCGAACACGAAGCCTGAAGTTCTGCTGCGTAGCCAACTGCACCGGCTGGGTTACAGGTTCCGCAAGGATCACAGGCTTGATCTCCCGACCGGCGTTCGTGTACGGCCTGACATCGTCTTTACGCGACACAAAGTTGCTGTGTTCGTTGACGGCTGCTTCTGGCACGTGTGTCCGGAGCATGGTCGTCAACCAACTCGCAACGAGTGGTACTGGACTCCGAAGCTACGGCGGAACGTCGAGCGGGACCGACGTGCGGACGTGGCTCTGTCGGCGGCCGGTTGGGGTGTCGTTCGCGTCTGGGAGCACGAAACGATTTCGGATGCCGTGGCGCGAGTGACAGAAGCTATCGAACATAAGTTCGATTCTAGGTGTCCTGCCTGACGTTGGATAGACCACGATCGGGGCCTCGCGGACTGCCGGCGTTCTTTGTTGTGGTCATGGGGGGCGACATCACCGCGCCCGCCTCTTTCCCCTGTGGGCAGCGCCCGCCAGGTTTGCGTTCTACGTGGATCGTGGTAGATTCACTGCATGCGCATGCAGATATCTGCGGAGGAACTCAGTTCGGCCTGGTCTCAGGTCGCCGTCTTCGCCTCGGCGGTGGATGCGAGCCTCGGCAAGTGGCTGACGGAGACCTACCGGCTCGGCCTGACCGAGTACCGTGCGCTGGCGCATCTGGCCAAGGCTCCCGACAGGGAGTTGCGCGTGAACGATCTCGCCTATCGGGTTGGCTTGAACCAGAGTTCGGTGACCCGGTTGGTGAGCAGGCTGGAGACGAAGGGGCTGGCCTTCCGGGATGTCTGCCCCGACGACGGGCGGGGCGTCTACGCGGTCCTCACCGAGCAAGGGGAGAGCCTGCTCCGGGATGTGCGCGGTCCTTACGGCGAACGGGTTCGCGAACTGCTCGGCGACGTGGCCGCGCGCTATCCGCAGGTGGACGCCGGTCGGCTCAGTCGTGCCTTGATCGACGTCAGCGACGCCGTCTCTTCCTAGCCTTCTCGCCGTGAGAGTGCGTGGGTGAAGTCCAGGGTTATATATGTATGTACAGGCAGATAGTGGAGGATGTTCGATGAGCACGAAGGTCGAAGTGTTCGTGGACTACGTGTGCCCGTTTTGCTTCCTCGTGGAGGACGCGGTCGCGGAGCTGGAGCGCGACCGTGACGTGGAGGTGGAGATCCGGCCGTTCGAGCTGCGGCCCGACCCGGTGCCGACACTGCGGCCGGAGGACGACTACCTGCCGAACGTGTGGAGCCGATCGGTGTATCCGATGGCGGAGCGGCTTGGCATGGACATCACACTGCCCTCGTCATCACCGCAGCCGCGGACCGCCAAGGCTTTCGTGGTGTTGCAACTGGCGAAGGAACGTGGCATCGCGGCCGAGTACTCGTCGGCCATGTTCCGGGCGTTCTTCCAGCAGGACCGCAACATCGGCCTTGACGAGGTGATCGTCGAGGTGGCGACCTCGGTCGGGCTCGACAGGGACGACGTGGAGAAGGCGCTGGCCAGTGAGGAGCGCTTCGCCCGCCAGCGCGACGACCAACGATACGCAGCCGAGCTCGTCGGCGTCACCGCTGTCCCGAGCTTCCGGATCGACGGCCGTCTCTACTCGGGCGTGCTGGACGCCGACCAGTTGAAGCAGGCCGCCGACAACGCCGACAACTCGGCAGCGCGGGAGCGCACGGCATGAACCGGTCCGAGGCCGAGCTGACCGGGCTGATGCGGGAGGCGGTCGAGTACGGCATCCGGCACGTCGAGTCCGGCGGCCTTCCGTTCGTCGGGGTGGTCGTCGGCGACGGCGGCTACGTCTCCGCGCCCGGCGTCAACCTGGTGTACGAGACCCGGGACCCGAGGGCACACGCCGAGATCGTGGCCATGCGTGAGGCGTTGAGCAAGCGCGACGACCTCCGGGGCACGTGGTTGCTCGCGACGGGTGAGCCGTGTGGCCTCTGCTACCGCTTCGCCATCGACCACGGGGTCGAGCGGGTCTACGTCGCCGTGGACAGCGACACCGCGGCCGCGTACGGCTTCGACTACCGCCGCAGCTATCCGGCCTACGGCGTCAACCCCTCTCGCCTCGCCGCCACCGGCATGGTTCGTCGGCTCGAAGTCCCTCGCGGGCTGGAGCCCTTCGAACGCTTCCTCCACATCGGACACGGTGGCGCGCAGCCACCGTCGGCTTCACCAACGAAATCGAAAGGGACATCATGAGCTGGCTCTACTTGGGAATCGCCGTGATCTTCGAAATCCTGGTCGCCCTCGCGGCGAGTAACGCGAAGGGGTTCACCCACCTGTGGTGGACCGTCGCGACGCTGGTCAGCGGTGGTATCGCGACCTTCTTCCTCAGCCTCGCGCTGCTCACCTTCGACGTCGGTGTCGGATACGCGGTCTGGACCTCGGTGGCAGGTGTCGGGATCGTCGTCGTCGGCACGCTCTTCCTCGGTCAGCGACTGAACGTCAAGAAGCTCCTCGGCATCCTCATCGTCATCGCCGGGGTCGTCGGACTCCAGCTCAGCGGCGCGGCGTGACCACACCCTCGCCCGAGAACCCTGACAAAGCCAATCCCGAAGGGACCGATTCATGACCACGAATGTCGCGCAGACCAACAAGGCAGGCGCATGGCTCGTGCTACTCCTTGCCGGAGTGTTCGAGGTGGGTTACGCGCTGAGCGTCGGCGGCAGCCAAGGCTTCACCGTTCTCGGCTGGTCCGTCTCCGCCGCCGTGTTCTTCCTCCTGACGCTGTTCGCCCTGAGCGTCGCGCTGAAGAACATCGATGTCGGGATCGGGTACGCCGTCTGGGCGGGCATCGGCGCCGTCGGTGCGGCCGTGCTCGGCCCGGTGTTCTTCGACGAGACCCTCACCCTCACTCGGGCGTTCTGGCTGGCCGTGATCATCGCGGGCGTCGTCTGGCTGAAGCTCGCGGACAGTCCCGCGCTCGAAACGAGGAAGGCCACAGCCTCGCCGGCCCCGGCACGGTGACCATGCGGTTTCCCCGGCAGTGACGACGGGACGAGCCGCGCGCGCCGGCGGCCCTTCGCGCAGCCCGGTCTCATCACGAGACCGGGCCGTTCGAGCTGTCTCAGCTCGCCCTGGTGAGCAATGCGAGCCTGCTCGCCGTTCGCTCGGTCCTCATCGGACTGTCGCGCAGCAGGTCGGGAAGTGATCGATCAGCCCGCACGTACAGCGTGCGGTCGCGGTCGTAGAGGATGTCAACCAGATTGGCGAAGCGCTGCCAGCCGTCGCCAGTCATGGCGGGGCGCACACCGGTGAGCACCCAGGTGTCGAAGCGTTCGGCCAGATCGAGATAGTCCTGTGTGGACACCGGTCGTTCGCACAGCTCCGCGAAGTCGAACCACACCTCGGTGCCACGCACGGCGAGCGCGCCGAGGGTGCGCGACCGCATCGTCAGCGTGGTGCGCTCGAGAGGCTCGGGCATGTGCCGTCGCCCGGCCGCGTCGTCCGAAGCGCCGTTCCAGGTGTATCCGCCCGCGAAGTTCCCGAGCGGTGCGTCGTGCGCCCGGTAGTCACGCGGGCCCGACACGGTCACGACGCGGACGCACTCCTCCAGCAGCGCGATCCCGGGGAGGAAAAGGTGGTGGTAGAGGGGGTTGGGCAGCAGGTCGTGGGGATGGTGGTTGGAGGTCAGCACCAGGCTGACCCGCCGCTTTCTCAGGACCGTGAGCAGCCGGGTGAGCAGCGCTGCGTCGCCGGGGTCGTCCACCTGGAATTCGTCGAACACGACGAGCCTGCTGTCGCCTGCCCACTGTGCGATGGCGGCATCGGCGGAACCGTGGCTGAACACGGCACTGTGCAGCGAGTCGAAGAACTCGTGGAACGAAACGCGCCTGGTGGGAACGCCGACCGTGGCGTGGAAGGTGTCGGCGAGGAACGTCTTGCCCCGCCCGACAGGGCCGTGCAGGTAGACGCCACGGGCGAACCGCCGAGGCCGGCGCCGCAGCTCACGTCCGAGGTCGGCGAGCACTGCCGCGGCGGCGCGCTGAGCGGTGTCAGGAACGAAACCGTGAGCGGCGGCGGCTGCGGTGAGGTGCGCCTCGAAATCCATCCCAGCCCCTCTACAGGTGAAGAGTCTCTAGGCTCGTAGAGTAACTCCGGGTGAGAGGAGGTGACGGCCTTGAGTGACACAGATCGCCGCGTGCTCATCGGCGAGGCGGCGCTCGACGTCGCGGCTGAACGGGGAGCGCGGGCACTCACCCACCGCGCCGTTGACGTTCGCCTCGGTCTGCCCGTCGGTTCGACCTCGTTCTACTTCCGCACCCGCAAGGAACTCCTGCGCGCGGCCGTGACCCGGCTCGCCCTGCGGGCACGAGCGGACTTCGAGGAGGCCGAAGAAGAGCAGGAGGCGCCCTCGGACGTCGAGGACGCCGCCCTGCGCATCGCCTCGTTGCTGGATCACATGGTGGGACCCCGTCGCAGGGACACCATGGCCCGGTACGCGCTCGTGGTCGAGGTCGCCGACGAACCGGAGCTGCGTGCCGCACTCGCTCGTGCCGCCTTCTCCGTGCCACTCGCGGCCGACCTGCTCACGACGCTGGGCGCCTCCGAACCGCGGGCGGGTGCCGACCTCGTGGCGTTCACGGAAGGGCTCGTGTTCGACCGGGTGGCGGGAAACGGTGCGCTCGACGCGCCGGAGCCGGGAAGTGCCGAGAGCGTCGGCCGCTTCGCCGATGCGGTGGCCATCTTCCTCAGAGGAGCGGTGGAACCGTCACCTCGGTGATCGGCCTGCGGGTGCAGCAGCGGTGATCGCGCCGAGCGTGCTGACCGTCACGACGTGAGGTGGGTGGCGAGCCAGGCGTGGAGGTCGTCGAGCGCGGCGTCGGCCATGGGGGTCCTGTGGACGGTCAAACCGTGTGGCGCGGCGGGGTAGACCCGCAGATCGACATCGACGTCGGCGGCGGCCAGCCGTGCGGCCATGGCGAGGTTGTCCCGCAACAGGATGTCCTCTTCGCCGACGATGATCAGCACCGGTGGCAGGCCCTCGGGATCGGCATAGATCGGCGAGATGTCCGGGTGGGTGCGGTCGGGAGCACGACCGGCGTAGGCGTCGAGGAAATACTCGTCGGCGATCAGCCGTCCACTGGGGGTCTGCCCGCTGAGGTCGTAGGTTCCGAACTGGAGCACGGCGGCAGCGAAAGCGGCGGTGCTCCGATCGCGGAGCCGAACGAGAGTCGTCATCGCGAGGGTGGCACCGGCGGAGAATCCACCGATGGCGAGACGCGATGTGCCGAATCGGGTTGCCGCGTGTTCCGCGAGCCAGAGGGCTGCTGCCTCGCAATCGTCGGGTGCGGCGGGCCACGGGTCTTCCGGCGCGAGCCGATAGTCAACGCTGACGACCGCGATACCGAGTGAGTCGGCCAGTTCGCGGTTGCGGACATCGTTTCCCGCCGCCGAACCCAGGTAGAAGCCACCACCGTGGATGTCGAGAAGCACACCCCTCGGCGAAGCGGACCCCGGAACGTGAATCCTCACCGGGACGGTGCGGTCACCCCACCCGACGATCTCGACGGCTGCGGGAGGGTTCGAAGGGGCCGGAGATGGCGCCTCGGCACGGACCGCCCGCAGTTCGCTCCAGCTACCCGGGCCACGGCCCATGCCTCGCCGCTCGTAGAAGGCGCGAGTCGAATCGATCAACGGGATCAGCCGAGGGTCGATCAGCTGAGACAGCCCGAGCTTCATGGGGTCACCATAGCGATCAGCCACGGTGGTCACGGTCGGCCGCGTGCTTCCCTGCCGTGGCAGCGCACGCCGTTACTTCTGTCCGTAGCCGCGGAGCCGGTCCACGACGTGTTCGATCTCCTCACGGGGAAGCAACCGCGGCGAGCCGACGGATCGCGCTGTCAGCCACACCTGACACACCCACTCCAACTGCTGCGCGCGCGAGTACGCCGCAGCGAGTCCGGTTCCATAGGTGAGGGTGCCGTGGTTGCCGAGCAGGCAACCCCTGCGCCCTTCCAGCGCCGCGAGCATGTTGGTCGCGAGTTCCTCGGTGCCGTAGGTGGCGTACGGCGCGACGCGGACACTCTCACCGATGGTGGCGACCAGGTAATGCACGGCGGGTACCTCGTCCACCAGTGTCGAGACGGCGACGGCGTGGGTGGAATGCGTGTGCACCACCGCGGTGATGTCCGCGCCGTCGGGGTCGCCCGCCTCGCGATACACGGCGAGGTGCATGGGCAACTCGCTCGTCGGAAGGAGGTCTCCGGCAACCGGCGAACCGTCGAGCCGCAGCACCGGGATGTCCTCGGGACGCAGGGATGCGTAATCCACGCCCGTCGGTGTGACCGCGACGAGGTCGCCCTTCCTCACCGAGAGGTTTCCCGATGTGCCGACCACGAGCCCGTCACTGACCATTCTGCGGGCGTAGTCGCACACCGACTCGCGATGTTCGGCAAGCAGCATCCATTGGCTCCACTGGTGACGTGCCGGGGTGAGAGAGTTCGACTCCGCTCGTGGTCCCCGGCGATTCTTCGGTCCAAGCTCCACCGTATTCCAGGACGCCACCCTGATTCGGCGTTGAGAAGGAACTTCTCGCGGCCGGACGCGCCTGACGACGAGCGAACCCTCGTTCTGAAGCCGGGCATGACCGAGGGCGATGTGGTCTCGCTCGCCGTGAGCGATCGCATCGTGGCGCCGTGACGAACTTGACCGACTGCTATCGATTGCGGTTGCATGGCGGCGTGCCCCGTGATGTGGTGCGTTGTGCTGTCGCATTTCGTGTCGCTGCGTTTCGTGTCGTGCTACTGCCTTCCGCACCGTCTCCGGGCACCGATTCTCTGGGGAGGGTGCAGTGACCGCACAAATCACCGCGGGTCGGATCTGATCGTCCGCGCACCGCACTCGTTTTCCGCGCGATTTCGCTCGCGGCGCCGGTCGTCAGGTCGGAGCTGAGACCGCTTCGCCATCGCCGGTTCTCGCATGCCACCGGTGTGGTGCGCCTCCCGATTACTGTCCACTGTGTACTTTTTGCGTCAGATCCTGCAAAGGAAGAGCTTTGACTGATTTCAACAACGCCATCATCGAGGAATTCCGCGCCAACGGAGGGACGGTGGGCGGGCCGTTCGAGAGCGCTCGCCTGCTCCTGCTCACCACAACCGGTGCCCGCAGCGGGAAGCCGCACACGGTACCGCTCGGTTTCCTACATGACGGGCACGGACGCATGCTCGTGATCGCGTCGGCGGCCGGTTCGGACCGGCATCCGGCCTGGTTCCACAACCTCCGCGCCGACCAGAGGGCCACCGTGGAGACCGGAACGTTCACCTTCGAGGCTGAGGCGGAGATCCTCGCGGGCGAGGAACGCGACGAGGCGTTCTCCCGCGCGGTCGAGGCCGACCCCGGCTGGGCCGAGTACCAGCGCAAGACCGACAGGGTCATCCCCGTGGTGGCGCTCTCGCCCGTCGCCGCGAAGCCGAGTGAGCGCCCGTGGGGGGACGACCTTGTCGCCACCCACGCCATGTTCCGGCGCGAACTGGCACTCGTCCGCCAGGAGATCGCCCGCTCCGGGCCGGGGCTCGGTGCTCAACTGCGCATCAACTGCCTCATGGTGTGCAGGGGACTGGCACACCATCACACCGCGGAGGACGCCGAACTGTTTCCCGTCCTCGACGAGCGGCACCCCGAACTCGAACCGGTCATGCGACGGCTGCGCGAGGAACACCGCGTCGTCGAGCGGCTCATCGAGGAGCTTGAGGAAGCCATCCAGTCCGCTGACCTCAGCCGTGACGAGCTGCGGGCGAAGGTCGATCACCTCACGGAGGAGATCGAGGCACACCTCGACTACGAGGAGTCCCAGCTCGTGTCCGTGCTGAACAACATCACCGGCTAGCGACGACCGACGCGGACAGCGCGGCGCCGTTACCGTGGGGCCATGGGCACGGACGACGCTGTCGAGTTGGACGTCGGCGACCGCACGGTGCGCCTCACCCACCCCGGCCGCGTGTACTTTCCGGCGCGGGGCGAAACCAAACTCGACCTCGCCAGGTACTACCTCGCGGTGGGTGAGGGCATCGTGCGTGCGCTGTACGAGCGGCCCTGCATGATGCACCGGTTCCCCACCGGGGTGAGTGGGGAGAAGGTGCATCAGAAGCGCGTCCCGCGAGGTGCGCCGTCCTGGTTGGACACCGTTCGCGTGCGTTTTCCCCGCTACAACCGCACCGCCGACGAACTGTGCGTCACCGAACTCGCACACGTCATCTGGGCGGTGCAGATGTCCACCGTCGAGTTCCATCCGTGGAATTCACGCCGAGCCGACACCGAGCACCCCGACGAGTGGCGGATCGACCTCGACCCCATGCCCGAGAGCGGATTCGGCGCGGTGAGACGGGTGGCTCATGTGGCGCACGAGGTGTTGGAGGAACTCGGCATGCGGGGCTGGCCGAAGACCTCAGGCGGCAGGGGTTTGCACATCCTCGTGCGCATCGAACCTCACTGGGACTTCGCGCGGGTCAGGAGAGCGGCACACGCGTTCGCGGTCGAGGTCGGGAGGCGGGCGCCGAAAGACGTGACGACGGCGTGGTGGCGCAGGGACCGTGACCCGGCCGCGGTGTTCGTCGATTTCAACCAGAACGCACGCGACCACACGATCGCCGCCGCCTACTCCGTCCGTGGTGTTCCCGAGGCGACCGTGTCCACGCCGCTGCGGTGGGACGAGATCGACGACGTCGAACCCGGCGACTGCACGATCGCCACCGTCCCCTCGCGGTTCGCCGAGGTGGGCGACCTGCACAAGGGGATAGACGACGTCGCCTACTCGCTGGAGACGTTGCTGGACTGGGCGGATCGGGATGGGCTCGACTCGTGACATGGGGCGCTCGGCGACCGGATCAGCCTTCCCTGTCCCCGCGCAACGGCGCGTTCACCTCGGCCCACACGATCTTTCCGGCCGGGTTCGTCTCGACACCCCAGTCGTCGGCGAAGGAGTCCACGAGGAACATGCCGCGCCCGTGTGCCCGGTAGGGCGAGGGGGCGAGCACGAGCGGTGGCTCCCTGCTCCCGTCGTGCACCTCGGCGCGCAACACCGACCCTCGCCTCAGCACCCGCAGCCACTTGGGGCTACGGGAATGCAGAACGGCGTTCGCCACCAGTTCCGAGACAATGAGCAGGAAGTTGTACCTCGTGTTCGGCTCGATGTCGCCGAGTACGGCGCCTGCGGCCCGCCTTGCCTGTGTCGGGATGTCTCTGTCAACGCTGAGCCGCACGTCCACCAGTGGAGTCGCGTGCGGGACACCGGCCCGCCGCCCGTTCATCTACGTTTCCGGTTCGATGTCGAAGAGCGGCAGCAGGCCGGAGATCTGAAGGACCCGGTGGGCGTATCGGTCCACGTTGACCAATTTCACGGTCCCTCCACGTTCGGTGACTCGTGCGTGTGCCCTGACGAGAGCGCTGATGCAGGCGGAGTCGAAGAAGGAGAGCCGGTCGAAGTCGATCACGAGCCGGTCGGCGCCTTCGGCGAGCAACCGATCAAGCGCGTCGTCGAACCGCGGCACGATCCCGTGGTCGATCTCACCACAGAGAGTGATGCGTCCCTCGGCGTTGTTGACCAGATCGACGTGTACCGTCGATCTTTCGGGACTGTTGTGGGTTCGTGTCGTGGGCGGTTTGTCGCCGTCCGTCATGTTCGACCGCTCCTGGATGTCGCCTACACCCCCTACCAGGCAGTACCCGACCTGGAGGTTAGCCCTGTCGTGCCTTAAGTTTGCCAGGGAGAGCCGCACCTATCAGCGCGAAGAACCCAGCCATCCAGTTCTGGAGCCGATCTATGACCGACGAGACCCCTCACCCCGTCCGACTTCGCGTGCTCCGTTTCCTGGAAGAGCACCAGGATGACATCCAGCGCGAGTGGCTCGCGAGCTCCCTCTTCAGTCACCGGAACCAGGCTGACGCGGCTGAGGAGGCGGCCGCTCTGCTGAGCGGCGTGAAGGAGGTCATCCAGGCCCGTTCCGAGGAGGACCCCTCCGCGGACGGGTTCGCCATGGTCCGCACGGTGCTCGGCTCGCTCGCCGCACGGTCGGCGGGAGGCCCCTCCGGCAGCAAGCGGCCCGACGTGACTTCGCTGAAGCAGCCGTTGCTGCGCTTGTGGCAGCAGCAGGACGTGACAGGCGACGACGCCTACTACGGCGCGATCACGCTCTCCACCGTCCTGAACACGCTCCGCATTACCTTGCTGGAGATCGAGCTGTCCGCGGGCGCGGACACGATCCTGGCACAGCAGGAGCAGCTCGCGGAGCTGTCCACCCCTGTGGTGAAGCTGTGGAACGGCATTCTCGCCATTCCGCTGATCGGCACGCTCGACAGCATGCGCAGTCAGGCCGCTACGGAGAGCCTGCTCGAACAGATCGTGAAGCAGCAGGCGCGGGTCGCGATCCTCGACATCACCGGGGTCACCGCCGTTGACACGCTCGTCGCGCAGCACCTCCTCAAGACGGCGATGGCGGCCCGGCTGATGGGCGCGGAATGCATCATCAGCGGTATCCGCCCCCAGATCGCTCAGACGATGGTGCAACTCGGCATCGACCTCGGTGAGGTCGCCACGAGGGCCACACTGGCGGACGCCTTCGCGTACGCGCTGCGTACCTCCGGTTTCTCGGTGACGCGTACAGACGAGGTGAAGTGAGTTCGGCATGAGCACCACGACTTCGATCGTCGGACTCGGTGACGTCCTGCTCGTCACGATCCAAGGCGAGTTGAGCGACGACGACGCCCTCACACTCCAGGAGGAGCTGACCTCCCGGGTCGCGGAGACGAGTGCGAGGGGGGTGCTCATCGACATCTCCGGGTTGGAGATCGTTGACTCGTTCCTCGCGAGGACCCTGCACGACATCGCTGGCGCGAGCGCCCTCCTCGCCGCGAGGACCGTGGTGGTGGGCATGCGTCCCGAGGTGGCCATCACGCTCGTCGAACTCGGGCTTACGTTGCCGGGCCTCGAAACCGCGTTGACGGTGGCAGGGGGGCTTTCCCTGCTGGGCAGCACGGGGCTGCGATGACGAGCGTTTCGACCGTGCACGAGGTGCCGATCCGCGAGGAGGTGGACATCGTGCACGTCAGGCAGGCTGCTCGGGAAGTGGCGGTCTCGGTGGGCTTCTCACTCGTCGAGCAGACCAAGCTGGTGACCGCGGCGAGTGAACTCGCTCGCAACACCCTCAAACACGGCGGCGGCGGGGTCGCGGAGGTCGAACTCGAACGCACGTCGGCGCACACGGCCGTGCGGCTCGTCTTCCGTGACGAGGGTCCTGGCATCGAGGACGTCAACCTGGCACTCACCGACGGGTACAGCAGCGCGGGAGGGCTTGGGCTCGGGCTCAGCGGCGCTCGCAGGCTCGCCGACGAGTTCGACCTTGAGACAGCACCGGGTGAGGGGACCACGGTGGTGGTCGCGTTCCGCACGAGATCGGCATCGGGATGACCGGCGCGGCGCTTGCGGTGACGTCGCCGGTGCACGTGACGCAGGCGCGCCAGCTCGCGGGCCGCGCCGCGCGGAGTGCGGGACTGCCCGACTCCGTCGCCGAGCGTGTGGCTCTCGCCACGTCGGAGCTGGCGAGCAATCTCGTGAAGTACGCCACGGGCGGGCTTCTCGTCGTGATGCCATCAGAGGATCGGTTGGACGTCATCGCTACCGATCGAGGGCCCGGCATCGAGCACGTGCCGCAGAGCATGCGGGACGGCTACTCCACCACGGGGACGCTGGGTATCGGACTCGGCGGAATCCGCAGGACGGCCGACGAGTTCGACATCTTCTCGCGCTACGGCGAGGGCACGACGGTGCTGGCGCGCTGGCGAAACACGACGAGGACGGCCGCGTGGAGCTCCGACGTCGGGATCGGCGCGGCACTGTTGCCCGCACCCGGTGAGACGACGTGCGGCGACAGCTGGGCCGTCGCGAACGCGGACGGCGTGACCACCGTGGCGTTGAGCGACGGCCTCGGGCACGGCCCCGACGCCGCGGCGGCGAGCCGGTCGGCGATGGCGCACGTGACGGCGGACCCGGCGGCGCCGCCGAGTGCGTTGGTCTCCGCGATGGACGCCGACATGGGGCCGAGACGCGGGGCCACGGTGGCGGTGGCCCAGTTCAACCACGCGCGATCGACGGTCCTGTTCTGCGGTGTCGGCAATTCCACCGTGCGCCTTGTCCGAGGTGACGGCTCTCACGAGACGCTGGTCTCCACTCCTGGCATCGTGGGAAGAAGGCAGCGAAGTGGGAGGCGGCCGTTGCCGCTGGCGCGTCCCTGGGACCACCGGAGCTTTCTGGTGATGCACACCGACGGCGTGTCGGAGCGGTGGAGCCCTGCTGAGCAGTCGGACGCCTTCGACCACGACCCCGCCACGGTGGCAGGCTGGTTGCTGGGAAAATATGGAAGGCACCGGGACGACGCCTGCGTCGTCGTGGTGTCCGGAAGTGGAAGCACATGACCGACGACCTTCGCGCAACGAGCCGGGACGCAGCACGTTCCGCGCTACGCGGTGCGTTGGGGGAAACAGAACTCCCGCCCGAGGTATGGCGACGGCTGGACGAGCGGCTCGGTGAGGGTTCGGGGAGCGACACGGCGGCGGACACACTCGCCACGGCTCTGCGGGTGCTGGCCGACATACTGGGTGAGCGCGATCGGAACCTGCGCTGGCACCAGTCCGAGCTCGAACAGACCAACGCCGGATTGCTCGCTTTGCACGCGGAGATCGACCGCCAACGGCAGCGCACGTCGTTCCTCGACGAGGTGTCGCGGGCCTCGGGGAAGTCACTCGACCCGACTCATCTGCTCGACGAGGTCGGACGGCTGGTGTGCTCCCACGGTTTCTCCGACAGCACCCGCGTGTGGATCCTGACGGAATACGGGCTGTCCTGCCCCGACGACCCCGAGCGCGAGCCGGACCAGGCCACCCGCAGTGCCGCGAGGACAAAAGACGCGGTGCGGGACGGCGTGCGCAGGGTGAGTGTGCCGCTGACAGCGGGGCCGCACGTGCTCGGTGTCTTCGACCTGCACCGCGACCTCACCGAGTTCACCGACGACGACCTCAACCTCGCGCTGGGCATCGCCAACCGGGCCGCCGTCGGGTTGCGCAACGCCAACGAGTACGAGCGTGAACACGAACTCGCCCAACGGCTACAGCTGGCGATGTTGCCCACGCTGGCGCCGCTGCGCGATCTCGGGCTCGTCGCCCGTTACCGGTCCGCCACCAGCGGTGTCCACGTCGGCGGTGACTGGTACGACGCGGTGACGCGCCCCGACGGTACCGTGGTGCTGACGGTCGGCGACGTCACGGGCCACGGCGTCGATGCCGCCGTGGTGATGGGGAAGCTCCAGAACGCTTTGCGCGCGTACGCGCTGGAGGGGCACGGCCCCGCCGCGTCGCTGCGGTTGGTGCACGAGTTGCTCAGAGGGCTGGACACGCCGCTGTATGCCACGGCCGTTGTCGCCGAGGTGGAGCCGGGAACGGGGCTGCTGCGGTGGACCAGCGCCGGACACCCCCCGCCGTTGCTGAGGAGCCGCGACGGCGAGGTGTCCTTCCTCGAGGCCGAGCACGCCCCGATGCTCGGCATCCACCTGCCCCGGGGGCTGGAGTTCCCCGAGCACGAGCGCGAACTCGAACCCGGTTCATCGGTCGCGTTGTTCACCGACGGTCTGATCGAGCGGAGGTCGAGTGATCTCGACGCGGGCATGGAGCGGCTCGCCGAGGCGTTCCGTACCTGCCGGGTCGATGCACTCGACGGCACGGCCGAGCACGTGCTGAAGGCGATGCTGGGCGCCACCGATCACGACGACGACGTCTGCCTGCTCCTGTGCCGCTGGGAGGGCTGACCGCCGTCGCCGGACGGTGAGGGCGGCGCGGGACGCTGTGTGGGTCGTGGGGTGATCGCGGTCAGCGGTCGCCGACGGTGAGCTCGATGACCGCGAGCGTCTCCCCACCGGCCCCGCGGGCGTGGAAGCATTTCACCGAGCGCACCAGCGCGGTGAGCACGTGCCAGTTGAAGCCGTTCTCGGGCAGCGACGTGCCGTCACGGCACGCCACCTCCGATCGCGCCGTGATGGTTCCGTCGCCGATGACGAACCGGGTTCGCAGCAGGGTTGGTGCCGCCGCGCGGGCCAGCAGCAGCCCGCACGCCTCGTCAACGGCGAGTCGCAGGTCGGCGATCGTGTCGAGCTGGAGGTCGAGCCGGATGGCCAGGTCGGCAGCGACGTTTCGCACCACCGGCACAAGCGCAGGCTCCGCTTCGACCGTCATGTCCACGGTCCTCCTCGCCACGTTCGGCCCCCTTCCTGACCTGTGAACCGTATGCCGAAGAGGCTCCGCGACGAGCCGACGACCCGGGACGACCGGAGATCGATCCGCCGAGATCACACTTCCGAGGGAAGTTAGGTTCGTCTAACCTAACCGCCATGGTCAGATCACTGTCTCGTCGCGCGTTCCTCGGTGGCAGCCTCGCAGTCGGGGCCACCGGCCTGCTGGCCGCCTGCGGCGGTGGAGCGTCGAGTGGCCAGGGCGGCGGCTCGGGGTCGTGGTCGTTCAAGGACGACACCGGCAACACCGTCAACCTCGACCGGCGGCCCACCCGCATCGCGGGCCTGAACGACACCATCGCGTCGTTGTGGAACTACGGCATCGTCCCGGTGGCGTCCTTCGGCGCCACCGCGCTCGCCGACGACGTGAACTTCGAGGGCAAGGACACCTCCAAGGTCACCGAGGTCGGCAATACGTACGGTCAGATCGACGTCGAGGCGCTCGCCGCCCAGCGACCGGACGTGATCGTCACCCACGCCTACCCCGTTGACACGTCGGGCAAGCTCGACCCCGCGAAACCGCTGTACGGCTTCAACGACCTCGAACAGCAGAAGCTCGTCGGTGAGGTCGCACCCATCGTCGCCATCGCGATGGCGGGACCGGCGACCAAGGTGATCGAACGCACCGTGGACCTCGCGACGTCGCTCGGAGTCACCGAAGAGACCCTCGCGGAGCCAAGGCGGAAGTACGAAGCCGCGCGCGAGCGGCTGCGCAAGGTCGCGGGCAGCGGCTTGTCGGTCATGGCGGTCGCCGCCTACCCGAGCGAGGGCGTGCACATCGCCAAGGCCAAGGACGACCCCGCGCTGCGCAGCTACGTCGATCTCGGACTCTCCTACCCCGACCCCGGCGGCTCCGACTACTACTGGCGCTCCGTGAGCTGGGAGAACATCACCGACTACCGCACCGACGTGGTGCTCTACTCCCTCCGCGCCATGGACGGCGAAGCCATGCTGGACCAGCCCACCTTCGCGCAGCTGCCCGCGGCGAAGGCAGGTCAGGTCTACCCGTGGGAGTTCAGTTCCATGGACTACGTCGCGCAGGCCAGGACCATCGACAATCTCGCGGCCAACCTGGAGAAGGCGCGCAAGGTGAGCTGAGCAAGGGGCGAGCCGGATCCGGCCCGCCCCTCGTTCGCAGTCGTGGCTACCGCGTGATCGCCAGGCCGAGTGACGCGCCTCCCCGCGCTGCTGCGGGTACGCGGGAGGTGCGTAACCGGCTCAGGCCCCTGGCCTGCTCGCGGCCTTCGTGATGACGGTGGCCTCCTCATCGGACGGAGGAATCAACGCCGCCTCGCTGCGGCGCAGCACCTGGTCGGCCTCGGCGAGCCGCGCGCGGGCCTCCTCCCTGATCCGCGTGAGGCGGCTGACGACCTCGTTGGCCTCCGTCGTCCTGCGGTCGGCCTCGGCCGTGGCCTCGTCCACGAGCTTGCGGGCCTTGGCCGTGGCTTCATCGACCAGCCGCTTCGCCTCGGCCGTCGCCTCGGCGATCCGCCGCTCGGCCGCGTTCTTGCTCGCTGTCGTCTGATCGGCGACGTGCTTCTCCAGCGCGCTCTTCTCCGCGGCCAGCCGCGACTGGAAGTCGCTTTCGATCCTGCGGCGCTTGTGCTCGGCCTCGGCGTCGAGCTGTTCCCGGCGCTTCGCCGCCTCCGTGGTCATGCGCTGCACCTCGGCCTTGGTGGCGGCCAGCGCCTCCTCGTGCTCCCGCTTCAACTCGTCGGCGTGGCTGTCGAGCGTTTCCAGCAGCTTCTGGTAGCGCTCGTGGAGCCGCTTCGAGACCTTGCTGCTCTCTGCCCAGTTCTTCTCCGCGGCTGCCTCGGCACGCGCGAGGATCTCGGCGGCCTGCGTCTCGGCGAGCTGGACGGTGCGCTGCATCCGCTCGTCGAGGTCCTCGACGCGCTCCGGCGGTTTCTTCAACTCCTCGACGCGATCCCGAAGCTTGGCGATCTCCCTGCGGGCGCCGTCGAGTTCACGGGCCGAGTCGTTGGCCCGCGCCATCGCCGCATCCCGCTCGGTGATGAGCCGGTGTACCTGAGCTTCGAGATGGTCGAGGTACTGCACCACCTGGTTGCGGTCGAAACCATGCCATGCCTGGCCGAACTCCCGCCTCAGCGGAAGCAGACGGTGATCGTGGTCGGAAGCCATGCTCCGACCGTACCCGCGCGTGCCGTCACGCCTGCGTCAGGCAGGCCGACCGGGTGAGTGGTGCGGACCGCTGTGTTCAGACGGGTTCGGCGATCACCACCCGGTTCTCCGCGTACCCTGTGGTGCCGCCGAGCCAGCGCCCTCCGCACGTCACCAGCACAAGGCGATGCTGCCCGCTCTGGCCGAACAGTTCGGTGGCGCGGGCAGGCAGTTCGTTCTTGCCCAGCGTGATGATCTGGGAGACGGAGTAGGCGAACTCGGTCCCGTCGTCGTCCGTGACGGTCACCCGCTCTCCGATGCGGACATCCCACAACTCGGCGAAGGGGCCGGTGCGGCCCCGCCAGTTGACATGCCCAGCGAAGACGCTCGCGCCGCTCGGCGCGTCGAGGCCGGCGCCCCACCAGGTGGCCTCGCCGAGATCGTCCGGTACCGGCAGCACCGCGTCGGGGCCGAGTTCCTTGCGGACCAGCGTCGCCGTTCCGCCGTCCGGCAGGACGACGGTGCCGGGACGCTGACCGCTGGGTGCCGCGACGGGTCGCTGGTCGGCGGGTTCGCTCTCGCCCCCGCTCTCGCCCCCGCCCTCCGGCGTGCTCTCGTCGCGGCCTCGCTCCTCTTCGGGCTTGCGTTCGGGCGCCTGCCGCTGTTCCCGCTCCGTCTCCCTCTTCCCGTCCGGTACGGGTTGTGCGACCGGTACGGGCGGGTGGGCAGGCACCGCCGTGCCGGCCACGACCGCCGGTGAGCGCAGTGCTACCACGCCGCCGACAACGAGTTCGACGGCGAGCACGCTTCCGGCGCCGAGCAGGTAGGCCCTGCGCCACCGGCGCCGGTCGTCATGTCCGGACGTCCCGCTGGTCCCGCTGGTGACTGTCATCGCTGCCGGGTGATCCGCTTCCGAGCCAGCCAGCCAACCAGTGCCGACACGGTCAGTGCGAGAGCGCCGAGTGCGACGAGAGCACCGACCGGAGCGCCCGAGGTGGTCGCGGCCTGCGACACCGTCGTCTTAGCGCCTGCCGGGATGGTTCTCGGCACTTCGTCGGCCACGTTGGCGATGCGTAGTTCGAGCGTTCCGCCAGGTTCGAGTTCGCCGCAGGCCGTCGGCGGGTTCTTCGGATCGAAGGCCTGGGTGTATCCGTTCGGTGGCTTCACCTCGATGACGCACACCGTCTGCGGGGTGCGCAGGTTCTCGATCGTGACCGTCCCCTCGGTGCCCTCGGTGGTCACCACGATCGGCTCACCGTCCGATCCCACCAGTTCCGCACCGTCGGAGCCGACGGCGGGGGACGACTTGTCCTCGGCAGTGAGCCGCAGCGGTACCCCTGCGATGCCTTCGCCGGTCTCGTCGTCCACCTTGGTCACCTTCACGACGCCGGGCGCGGGGATGGCGCTTGTTGCTGCCTTTGCGGTGAGGGTCTGCTCGCCACCGGTGGAGACCACACGCTGCGTGTCGGCCGTCACCGGATCGCGCACGTAGGGGCGCTCGGCCGGTGCCTCCAACGTCGCGGCGATGCCGGGCCGCTCGCCCGTCGGCGCGGCGCTGACGCGCACGGTCCCGGTGTCGTCGGTGAGCAGTGTGATCTCCCGCGTCCGCGGTTGGGTCTCCGCGGCGTTCGGGTTCTCGGCGCCGTCCGTCTCGCCGGTCTCGGGGTTTTCGGTGTTCTTGGCGTTCTCGGAGTCCTGCGAGCCCTCGGAGGTTTCCGCATCCTTCGAGTCATCCTTCGCCGTGGCGGACGAGCCGGACGACGCTCCGGGTGCGGCGGCTCCGTCCGTGCCCTCTGCCGTTCCGGCGCCGGGACGTTGCTCGACACCGGCGTCGCCAGCGGGGGCGAGGTCGGTCAGCGTCAGGGTCACCTCGACGCCGGGGATGCCCTTGCCCTCGGCGTTGGTGACCGTGACCGACCACTCGGCGGGGGCGTCGATGATCTGTTCACCCTCGGGTGCTGTCGCCGTCGCGGTCCATGGACCCCTGTTGGCCTCGGCGTCAGCCCTCAGTCGCTTCACGGCGGCCTTCGCGGATTTCGGAAGCTTGGCGAAGTGGGCCTCGACGTCGTAGCCGATCTCGGTGAACGGCTTGCGAGGGTCGAGGTCGGCGTCGCTGCGGGGCGCGGCGGTGTAGGAGTGCAGGAGGTGGGCGAGTGCGGCCGCCTCGTCGGCGTCGCGTGTGTCGCCGTAGCGAAGCAGCAGGTAGGAGATGTTGGCCGCGGCGTCGGCCGGTAGTGGTTCTCCCCACTTGGTGAGAAGTTCGTCGCCGGGTTCGTACCGCTCGTCGCTGTCCGGGGCCTTGAGCGCGAACGAGACGCAGAACACGTGCTGTCCGTTCACGACGTAGGAGCCGAGCCAGTCGTAGGCGCGGTCTCTGCCGCCCCAGGACTGACCCGGAGTGGTCCGGTGCCCGATGCCCTCATCGACTTCCGCGGACGCAGCGGGTGCGACCACGACGAGGGACAGGGCGCCGAGCAGGGCGACGAGGGCGAGGCGGAGCGCCTGCGCCGGGCGTCTTCGTGTCACGGGACGAAACCCCCAATGGTCTTGTGGTGAGATCCCCATCACGTCGGCGCGGTGACGCGGCGGTTCGCGCCGGCATATCTGACTCGCGTCGTGAGAATGGCGTGAGACGCACGACCAGCACAATCGGCCAGGCGGTGGACGTGTGGGGGCCCATTCGGGGAGGATGCGAGGTGGCATCCCCGCCCGCGAGGCCCCGCAGGGTCCACAACCGGACCCGATCTCCCTTTTCGCGTCGGCCTGAGCAGGTAAAGTTGTCTTTACTTCATTGAAGGGAACCAACCGGCGCGCACGGTCGTTGGAACCGATGCAAGTGCCGAAAGATCCAGGAGGATCAGGTGCGAACTTCCAGCAACCCCGCCTTCCGCAACCTGCCACGGGGTGCGGCCGGCGCTCCGTACGCGGGCTTCGGCCAGCCGTACGGCCAGCCCGGCTACGGTCCGCCTACGGGCTACGGTGCACCGCAGGCGCCGTCCGGCGAGGCGAGCCGTCCCATGACGGTTGACGACGTGGTCATGAAGACCGGTGCCTCGTTGGGCGTGACGCTTCTCGTGGGCGTCGTCACGGCGATCTGGGCGCAGACGCAGGCTGCCTCGGGCACGATGGGCCCCATCGTCGGCGCGATGATCGCCGGGATGCTCGTCGGTCTCGTGCTCTCTCTGATCATCATCTTCAAGCAGCTTGCCAGCGCGCCGATGACGCTCGCGTACGCGGCAGCCGAGGGTGTCTTCCTCGGTGCGATCACCGGCGTGTTCGAGATGCTGTACCCGGGTATCGCGTTGCAGGCGATCCTCGGCACCGCCGCCGTGTTCGTCGTGATGCTCGTGGTCTACAAGACCGGCGCGGTCAAGGTGACACCCAAGTTCCGCAAGTGGATGATCGGCGCACTCGGTGGTGTGGCCGTCGTCATGCTCGTGAACCTCGTGTTGAGCCTCTTCGGCGTCAACACGGGTCTGCGGGACGGCAGTGGCCTTGCGATCGTGTTCAGCCTCGTGGTCATCGGCATCGCGGCGTTCAGCTTCTTGCTCGACTTCGACATGGCCGACGAGGCCATCAGGCAGGGCATGCCGGCCAAGTTCGCGTGGTTCGTCGCTTTCGGTCTCCTGGTCACCCTGGTGTGGCTGTACCTGGAGATCCTGCGGCTGCTGTCGTATCTACAGAACGACTGACGGCTTTCGCCTCGACCGGCGGCTGAGGGCGCTCGACCGGAAGGTCGGGCGCCCTCTTTTTGTGGTACTGGCGTGCGTAACCGGCTCGCATCTCTCGTGCATCCTTCGAACCTTGGTGGTCACCTGATCGAAGTGGACGCGGCGGCAAGGCATTTACTCTATGTGAATTCTTGTGGTGCGGATTCCCTCGAACAGGTGTGAGGTTGCGGTGAGTGTCCCTCCCGGCTCCGGTCCCCAGCCCGGTGACTTCCACTCGGGCTCGGCGTACGGGCAACCCCAGTACGGGCAGCAACAGCCTGGCGCGGGAGGGCCGGTTTTCGGTGAGCAGCAGTGGGGCGAGCCTCGCTACGGCGAATTGCCCACGGCGCCGCCCATGCCGCTTCCCCCCGTTCCGCCGAAGAAGCTGAAGGCAGGCGCCGTCGTCGCCACGGTCGTTGTCGCGCTCGCCGTGGTGGCCGGTGCCGTGGCTCTCGTGGTGATGCCGCGGCCGTCGGGCACGACAGCCGACGGTGGCAACGTCGCGGTGGGCCACTGCGTCGCGGTGAAGGGCTCCGACGATCTCGCCGTCGCGAGGTCGGTGGACTGCTCCGATCCGAAGGCGCTGTGGCGGGTCGCCGCGAATCTCAGTAGCACGTCGAGTCCGTGCCCCGACGGCGACTACGACGAGTACCACTACAACACCGGCACCAAGCTCTGCCTCGTTCTCAACGTGGAGGCCGGTGACTGTCTCTCCAACCTCGACGGTGAGATGTCCGCCATCAGCAAGGTGACCTGCACCGCGTCGGAAGCCGAGTTGATGATCCTCAGGGTCGAGGAGGGAGCCACCGACGTCGATGGCGTGTGCGGAATGCTCGGCGACGCGCTCGGCGGAGCGTACTACTCGGAACCCGCGCGGGTCCTCTGCTTCGGGCAGCCGCAGGCGGTGTGACAGGACCCGCCCTGCCAGAGAAGAGAGCGGTGTGCGCGGGCGGCAGGCTCGCGCACACCGGCTTCCTCAGCTCAGCCTTTCGATCACCATGGCCATGCCCTGGCCGCCGCCGACGCACATCGTCTCGAGCCCGAACTGCTTGTCGTGATGGCGCAGGGAGTTCAGCAGCGTCGTCGTGATGCGCGCGCCGGTCATGCCGAACGGGTGACCGACCGCGATCGCACCGCCGTTGACGTTGAGCTTGTCGATGTCGATTCCGAGGTCCCGGTACGACGGAATGACCTGCGCGGCGAACGCCTCGTTGATCTCGACGAGGTCGATGTCGCCGATGGTCAGGCCTGCCCTGGCGAGCGCCTGCTTGGACGCCTCGACGGGGCCGAGACCCATGATCTCCGGCGACAGCCCGGACACGCCGGTGGAGACGATCCGCGCGAGCGGCGTGATACCCAGTTCGCGAGCCTTCGTGTCGCTCATGATCACGAGGGCTGCGGCGCCGTCGTTCAACGGGCAGGCGTTGCCCGCCGTGACCTTGCCGTCGGGGCGGAACACCGGCTTCAGTGCCTCGACACCCTCCATGGTCACGCCGGCCCGTGGACTGTCGTCGGCTGACACGACGGTGCCGTCGGGCAGGGTAACCGGGGTGATCTCCTTGGCCCAGAACCCGTCGGCGAGCGCCTTCTCGGCCAGGTTCTGCGACCGCACGGCGAACTCGTCCATCTCGCGCCGGGACACACCCTTGTGCAACGCGAGGTTCTCGGCCGTCTGCCCCATGGCGATGTAGATGTCGGGCAGTTCACCGTTGTCGCGGGGGTCGCTCCAGCCGTCGGCTCCCGACTCGGCACGCCGTGCGGTGCGGGACTCCGCGTCGGCGAACTGCGGGTTGTGGGTGTCGGGCCACGAGTCGGAGGTGCCGTTCACGGCTCGTGACACGGCTTCGACACCTGCCGAGATGAACACGTCGCCCTCGCCTGCCTTGATCGCGTGCAGGGCCATCCTGGTGGTCTGGAGGCTCGACGAGCAGTACCGCGTGATCGTGCAGCCGGGCAGGTGGTCGTAGCCGAGTTCGACGGCGACGACGCGGCCCATGTTGAAGCCCTGCTCGCCGCCCGGCAGGCCGCAGCCGAGCATGAGGTCGTCGATGTCGCGCGGGTCCAGCTCGGGTACCTTGTCGAGCGCCGCCCGCACCATCTGTACGGTGAGGTCGTCGGGACGCATGTCCACGAGTGAGCCCTTGCGGGCCCGCCCGATGGGGGATCGGGCTGCGGACACGATGACGGCTTCCGGCATCGGACACTCCTTCGGGTCGCTAAGCGCGTGCTTAGTCTCATCCTGCCCGCAGGAAACGGGAATGCAAAGAGCGGGCGCCGGACACCACATCCTGCGCCCGCGCCGTGCTCACAGCCTGGTGATCCGGCCCACACCACCGACCGGGTAGTCGGCCGAGGTCACCATTCCGCCGAGTCCCTCGGTGAGATGGCGCTGGACAGCCTGCTGGTAGGTCAGGCCCACGCTCGTGAACGGCAGCCCCGCGAACGGGTACCCGTCGCCGCCTCGTGCGGAGAAGTCGTTGGTCGCGACCGACACCGGCGACCCCTCCACGACGACGCCGTCCGAAACCAGGACCGTGCCGTCGTCGAGCACCACGTCGCGCACCCGCTCGCCAGGCGTCACGATCTCGTTGGTGCCCTCGCGAACCTCCTGCGCTCGCCTGGCCGGGTCGTACGTGAAGGACAGCCCCGCCACCTGCATGAACGCGCCGGATGCCTCGGGCGCGGCGGCGACTCCCCGTTCGAGTAACTGCCGCAACACGTCCCTCGGCACCTCGGGGACCACGGCGACGAAGTTGGCGAACGGAGCCACCTCGTAGGTGTGCAGCGCGGTCAGCTCACCTGCCGGCAGGACGGAGTCGTTGCGAATGCCTCCACCGTTCTGGATCGCCACCTGCGGTTCCGCGACGCCGTACTCGGCGGCGTTGCGCCGTCCCGCCCACAGCAGACTGTCGGCGACCAGGTTGCCGAGGTTCGTCTCCTCGCTGCGGACGTCGCCGCGCACGCCGTTCAGCGGCACCTCGGTGGTGGCGACGACCTCATCGGCGAGCGAGAGCACATGGTGGGACACCGGCTTCTCCACCTCGGCCCGCACCACAGGGTCGCCGTGCACCGCGTCGGGGCCGACCCCGGAGACCCGCACCGGCTGGGTGTATTCGTCGTCCACGCTCACGACAGTGCCGTGGCGGTCGAAGTTCAGGACGAGCCTGCCGACGTACTTGTAGTCTCCCGCGACGGCGACCACGGGGACGCGCCGTCCGTCGGCGTCGATGGCGTAGCGGGGGAAACTGCCCTCGGCGACATCACCGGGGATCAGGCGATCGCCGGGGTCGGCGAGGATCTCGCCGCCACCGGCGCCGACCACCGCGTCCACGTTCCGCAGCTCCGGCACCAGTGCGAGTTCGTTGTCGATGTCCTGGAGGTGGCTGACCAGCACCACCTTGTCCACACCACGGCGGGTGAGATCGCGTGCGAGCGCGTTCGTGATCTCGTCGAGTTCGGGGCTCACCTCGACGTCGCGAGGGCTGGAGATCGCGGGCAGCTCCGGGGTGGTGAGCCCGATGACACCGACCCGCTCGCCTGCCGTCCGCAGCACCCTGCTGCGAGCGAGCGTTCCGTCGGCGGCGTGTGCGGCGAGCTCGGGCTCACCCGAGACGTCGAGGTTGGCGCTGACGAACGGCACTTCGTCGCCCGCCGTGTCGAGGAACCGGTCCAGCACGTCGGGGCCGAAGTCGAAGTCGTGGTTGCCGAGCGCGCTCACGTCGTAGCCGATGTGTTCGAGCGCGAGCGCGTCGTAGAACGGGGCGCCGTCCCTCGTGCTCGCCGAGTACTCGGGGCCTGCGAGGAAGTTGTCCCCGCCCGACACCGTGACGACGCCTCGATGTCCTGCCTGCCCCGGCGATGGCCTGCCA
Source organism: Saccharomonospora xinjiangensis XJ-54 (assembly GCF_000258175.1). Taxonomy (NCBI): domain Bacteria; kingdom Bacillati; phylum Actinomycetota; class Actinomycetes; order Pseudonocardiales; family Pseudonocardiaceae; genus Saccharomonospora; species Saccharomonospora xinjiangensis. The sequence goes on from NZ_JH636049.1 coordinate 3,192,546, forward strand.
CGGGTCGCCTCCGCCCGCAGCTCGTCCACCAGGGTCGCGACGCGGGAGGCGCTGCCGTAGGGGCGCTCGCCGCCGTCCACGATCGGCCCCTCCTGCGCTCCGGAGCCGGTCACGCCGAGCAGCGCGGACTCCATGTCGCTCGTGAACAGCACGGTGAGGGTGAAGTCGGCGCGGTCTGCCGCGGACGCGGTCAGCGCCGACGTGCCCAGCATCGTGGCCGCGGCGAGGGCGCACAGTCCGGCCTTGCGGAGGGATCTCACGCGGGCTCCTCGGTTGATAGCTTTTGACGATGTCGGGCCAGAGCTAACCACACCAGTCCTTTTCGGACAATGCTGGTGAGGGAAACCCGACGAACGTCTCCTCTCGCGGCCGCAGCGTCCGGCAGCCGCCTACCCTGGTCACATGGATTACGCCGAACACGTCACCGACCTCGTCGGCAACACGCCGCTGGTCAAGCTGAACGCTCTCACCAAGGGTGTGGAACCGCTCGTGCTCGCCAAGGTCGAGTACCTGAACCCCGGCGGCAGTGTGAAGGACAGGATCGCCCAGCGGATGATCGAGGCCGCCGAGGAGTCGGGCGAGCTGAGGCCAGGCGGCACGATCGTGGAGCCGACCTCGGGCAACACCGGCGTCGGGCTGGCCATGGTCGCGCAGCGCAAGGGCTACCGGTGCGTGTTCGTGTGCCCCGACAAGGTCAGCGAGGACAAGCGCAACGTGCTCAAGGCGTACGGCGCCGAGGTGGTGGTGTGCCCGACGGCCGTGCCGCCGGAGCACCCTGAGTCCTATTACAACGTCTCCGATCGGCTGGCCAGGGAGATCGAAGGGGCGTGGAAGCCCAACCAGTACGCCAACCCGCACAACCCCGAGAGCCACTACCACTCCACGGGCCCCGAGATCTGGAAGCAGACCGAGGGCAAGGTGACGCACTTCGTGGCAGGCGTCGGCACCGGCGGCACCATCTCGGGCACCGGCCGGTACCTCAAGGACGTCTCCGAAGGTCGCGTCAAGGTGATCGGAGCCGACCCGGAGGGGTCCGTGTACTCCGGCGGCACCGGAAGGCCCTACCTCGTCGAGGGCGTCGGTGAGGACTTCTGGCCCGGCACCTACGACACCGACATCGCCGACGAGATCATCGCCGTTTCCGACGCGGACTCCTTCACGATCACGCGCAGGCTCGCGCAGGAGGAAGGCCTGCTCGTCGGAGGTTCGTGCGGTATGGCCGTCGCCGCGGCGCTCGAACTCGCGAAGCGGTGCGGGCCGGACGACGTCATCGTGGTGCTGCTTCCCGACAGCGGTCGCGGCTACCTCGGCAAGGTCTTCAACGACAGCTGGATGTCGTCGTACGGGTTCCTCTCGCCCGAGTCGAAGGACGCGACGGTCGGCGACGTTCTGCGCCGTAAGGACGGCAGGCTGCCCGACCTCGTGCACACGCACCCGACCGAGACCGTGGCGGAGGCCGTCGCGATCCTGCGGGAGTTCGGCGTCAGCCAGATGCCGGTCGTCAGCGCTGAGCCTCCCGTGATGGCGGCCGAGGTGGTGGGCGCCGTCAACGAACGTGACCTGCTGGAGGCGCTCTTCACCGGCAAGGCCGCCCTCGCCGATCGGCTCGACCAGCACATGTCGCCCCCGCTGCCCACTATCGGAGCCGGCGAGCAGATCGGCGCCGCGATGAAGGCACTCGGCGCCGCGAGTGGCGCGCTGGTCCTCGTGGACGGCAAGCCGGCAGGCGTCGTGACCAGGCACGATCTGCTCGCGTTCCTCTCGGGTCACGCCTGACCGAAATCAAGATCATCGACGGAACTGCCAGGGGCGTTACACGCCGCGCGGGTCACGATCCGATAGCGTGTGCGCGAGCGAAATCACTAAGGTCCTCGTCAAGGGGGTTCACGACCCAATGAGTGCTCCTCAGCCACCGAATCAGCCCTGGGGTGGCGAGCAACAACCCCAGGGGCCGTCCAGCGGCCCTCAACCACAGCAGAACAGCCCGTTCGGCACATCCGAACCCACCCAGGTGGTGCAGCCGCAGCAGCCCCAGCAGTCGCAGGGTGAGCAGCAGCCGTTCGGGGACAGCCCCGAACCCACTCAGGTCGTCCAGCCCCCGAACCCTTCGGCAGGCCAACAGGGCGACAACGCCGAGTCCACCCAGCTCGTGTCGCCCGGATCGCAGCCGCAGCCCGCGATCCCGTACGCGCCGCCGCCGAGCGCCGCGGACAACCCCGCCGCCGTGAACCCGCAGGGCGGCTTCGGGCAGCAGCCGCAGTCCGGTGGCTTCGGCGCGCTGGGGCAGCCTGGCCCCCAGTCCGGACCTCAGCCGAGCTTCGGCGGCCAGCCGGGCCCGTTCGGCCAGCCGCCGCAGGGCGGTTTCGGCGCACCGCCTGGTGGCGGCTTCGGCGGCCCGCCGCCGCCCGCGTTCGGTCCGGGCGGGCCGGGGATGCCCGGCGGTTCGGTCGGGATGAGCCCCGTCGGCATGATCGTCGGTGGCGTGCTCGCGGTGATCGGCCTGGTCTCACTGATCTTCTCGTTCGGCGATCTCGGCGACATCAGCGAACTCGGTGACCTCGCCGAGAACACGCCTGCAATCGCGGAGGCCCTGGAACAGGCCGGTATCGCTTCTCCAGGGACGCTGACCTTCTACTCGATTCTCACCATGGTCGGCTCCGTCGCGACGATCGCGGGTGGTGTCCTGCTGGCGCTGCGCGCCAAGCTCAAGGGCGCGTTGCAGAAGTTGGGACCGTTCGTGGTGTTGGGCGGTGGGGTCCTGCTCTTGCTTTCCGGCGTCTTGTTGCTGATCGGGACGTCCGTCAAGAAGGAGTTCGCCGACCAGTACGGTCAGGCGGGCGTGCTGGGCACATCCGTGCTCTACCTGATCCTCGGCATCCTCGTGGTCATCGGCGGCGTGCTGGCGGTCATTCCTGCCACGGCCAAGATGCTGGGAACCGGTGGTGGCCCTGGTGGTCCGGGTGGTTTCGGTCAGCCGGGGCAGCCTGGCGGGTTCGGCCAGCCCGGCCAGTTCGGCCAGCCGGGGCAGCCGGGTGGTTTCGGCCAGCCGGGAGGCCAGTTCCCGCCTAGCGGAGGCTTCGGTCAGCCGAGTCAGCCGGGTCAGCCGGGTCAGCCCGGCCAGCCCGGCGGCTTCGGTCAGCCGGGTCAGCCCGGCGGCTTCGGTCAGCCCGGCGGGTTCGGCCAGCCAGGTGGCTTCGGCCAGCCCGGCGGTTTCGACCAGCCTGGCCAGTTCGGCCAGCAGGGCCAGCCAGGACAGCCGCCGCAGCAGTGGTGAACCACTGATCCAGAGCGCGAGGGGGCCGTGGGCGAGCAGCCTGCGGCCCCCTTCGGGTCTCGGAGGCTTCTCGCCCGAGGCGCCCGTAGGCTGTGGGCATGGTTGCAGACCCGCGCTACGGATTCGAGACACGCGCCATCCACGCAGGGCAGGAACCCGACCCTCGCACGGGTGCGGTGATCGTGCCGATCTACCAGACCTCCACCTACGCGCAGGACGGTGTCGGCGGCACCCGCGAAGGGGACTACGAGTACTCCAGGACTGCCAACCCCACCCGCACAGCGCTGGAGGAGGCACTCGCAGCGCTGGAGAACGGCAGGCACGCCCTCGCGTTCGCGTCCGGCATGGCCGCCAGCGACGCGGTGCTGCGGACCATGCTCAGGCCGGGCGATCACTTGGTGCTGGGCAACGACGTCTACGGCGGCACGTTCCGGCTGATCGACAAGGTCCTCACCGAGTGGGGCGTGAACTACAGCGTCGCGTCCCTGTCCGACCTCGACGAGGTCAGGACGGCCATGCGGCCCGAGACGAAACTCGTCTGGTGTGAGTCGCCGACCAACCCGCTGCTCGGCATCGCCGACATCGCGGCGCTCGCGGAGCTGGCCCATGTCGGTGGAGCCAAGCTCGTCGTGGACAACACGTTCGCCACGCCGTACCTCCAGACTCCGCTCGAACTCGGCGCCGACGTGGTCGTGCACTCCACGACGAAGTACCTCGGCGGCCACTCCGATGTCGTCGGCGGCGCCGTGATCACCGACTCCGACGAGGTCCGGGAGCGGCTGTTCTTCCTGCGCAACTCCGCCGGTGCCGTGCCCGGTGCCTTCGACGCGTGGCTGACTCTGCGCGGTCTCAAGACGCTGGCCGTTCGCATGGAGCGGCACTGCGGGAACGCCGAGCTGATCGCCGAGGCGCTGGCGGTGCACCCCAAGGTGGAGCGGGTGTACTACCCGGGTCTCGCGGAACACCCCGGTCACTCCCTCGCGGCCAAGCAGATGCGCCGCTTCGGCGGGATGGTGTCCTTCACTCACGTCGATGGTGAACGCGCGGCACTCGACATGGTCGCGAGGACGAAGCTGTTCGTACTCGCCGAGTCGCTCGGCGGCGTGGAGTCACTGATCGAACATCCCGGCCGCATGACGCACGCGAGCGTCGCGGGGTCGCTGCTGTCGGTTCCCCCCGAACTGGTGAGGCTCTCGGTGGGCATCGAGGACGCGCACGACCTGCTGGCCGACCTCAGGTACGCGCTCGACGCTTCCTGACGCGTCAGGGACGGAAGTTGCTGGGGGAGGCGTCCTCGGGGCCCGGCCGCTCATGGCCTGCCTCCCTCAGCTCCGCACCCGAAACGCAACTTCCGATGAGCGTGACCTGCCTGCCGTCCGTGACGTAGTGGCCGGGTTCGCACCTGGCTTCGGTGACGGTGTAGACGGCGGCTCCGGTGAGGGCGATGGCGGAAACCACGCCGGCGAGAAGGGGCACGACACCCGCGGAACGCGACCCGTCCGACGTGCGTGCCCTCATATCCGGCTCTCCCCACCCTGCTGATCCGGCGACGACTGCGTGCGCGACAAGCTTACCCAATCGTGATCTGTTCAAGCAGGTAGCCTCGTCGTGACGCTTCGTGCAGTGACATCATCTCCGTTCATGGGACTTGTCAGCGTGGACACAATCCGCGAGGCGAGGCGTCTGCTGGAGACCATCGTGCGGATGACGCCGATGGAGCATGCGCGTGACCTCGAACGGCCTCAGGGCGGGCCCGTGTATCTCAAGTGCGAGAACCTGCAACGCACGGGGTCGTTCAAGATCAGAGGCGCCTACACCCGGATTCACGGGTTGAGCGAGGAGGAGCGCGCGAGGGGCGTGGTGGCCGCGAGTGCGGGCAACCACGCCCAGGGTGTGGCTCTTGCCGCCGCATTGCTCGGCGCGAAGGCCACCGTCTTCATGCCGCAGCGGGCTCCGCTGCCGAAGCTGGCCGCCACCCGTGGGTACGGCGCCGACGTCCACCTGCACGGCGAGTCGCTGGAGGAGGCGCTCGCGGAGGCGACCGCCTTCGCCGAACGCACCGGGGCTGTGTTCATCCACCCCTTCGACCACCCCGACATCATCGCGGGCCAGGGCACCGTCGGCCTTGAGATCCTCGAACAGGTTCCCGACGTCGCCACGGTCCTCGTCGCCACGGGCGGCGGGGGACTGGTGGGAGGCGTGGCCAGCGCCGTGAAGGCGGTGAAGCCCGGCGTGCGCGTCGTGGGTGTGCAGGCGGAGGGAGCCGCCGCCTTCCCTCTCTCGCTGTCCGCAGGCAACCCGATGCGGCTCGAACGCACGCAGACCATGGCCGACGGCATCGCGGTCGGCGGTCCCGGCCCGATCACGTTCGAACACGTCCGCGCCCTCGTTGACGATGTGGTGACGGTGAGCGAGGAGTCGCTGTCGCGTGCGGTGCTGCTGTGTCTCGAACGACGCAAGCTCGTCGTCGAACCCGCCGGCGCTGCCGCGGTCGCCGCGCTGCTCGAACACCCCGGCGTCTTCGAACCCCCCGTGGTCGCGGTGTTGTCTGGTGGCAACGTGGACCCGCTGCTGCTGTTGCAGATCATCCAGCACGGCATGACGGCCGCAGGCCGTTACCTGAGCCTGCGGCTGCGGGTGCCCGACCGGCCGGGGTCGCTGGCCGGTCTGCTGTCCCTGGTCGGCGAACTCGGAGCGAACGTGATGGACGTCGAGCATTCGCGCATCTCGGGCAGGCTGGCGATGGGCGAGGTGGAGATCGCGCTGAAGCTGGAGACGCGAGGCCCCGAGCACTGCGCCGACGTGGCGGCACAGCTCCAGAGGGCCGGTTATCGCGTGCTGGTGTGACGGCGGCACTGTCCGTGGGGCCGCCCGGTCGCGAGCGGCCCCACGGACGGTGTCACAGGTTGCCGCGCCGGGCCTGCTCGCGCTCGATGGCCTCGAACAGCGCCTTGAAGTTGCCCTTGCCGAAGCCGAGCGAACCGTGCCGCTCGATCAGCTCGTAGAACACGGTCGGACGGTCGCCGACCGGCTTGGTGAAGATCTGGAGCAGGTAGCCGTCCTCGTCCCGATCGACGAGGATGCGGTGTTCCTTCAGCGTCTCGATCGGCACCCTGACCTCACCGATACGAGCCCGCAGCTCGGGGTCGTCGTAATAGGAGTCCGGCGTGTCGAGGAACTCAACGCCCGCGGCCCGCATCGCCGTGACCGTGCTGACGATGTCGTTGGTGGCCAGCGCGATGTGCTGGCAGCCGGGGCCGTCGTAGAACTCGAGGTACTCGTCGATCTGCGACTTCTTCTTGGCGATCGCCGGTTCGTTGAGCGGGAACTTGACGCGGTGGTTGCCGTTGGCGACCACCTTGCTCATCAGCGCGGAGTACTCGGTGGCGATGTCGTCGCCGACGAACTCGGCCATGTTCACGAAGCCCATGACGCGGTGGTAGAAGGCCACCCACTCGTCCATCTTGCCGAGTTCCACGTTGCCGACGCAGTGATCGACAGCCTGGAACAGCCGCTTCGGCGCGCCCTCCGGCTTCGGGAACGACCGCTCGCGTGCCTCGTAACCGGGCAGGTACGGACCCGAGTAACGGGAGCGGTCGATGAGGCTGTGCCGCGTGTCGCCGTAGGCGGCGATGGCGGCCATGCGGACGGTGCCGTGCTCGTCCGACACGTCGTGCGGTTCCTCGATCACGGTCGCGCCGTTGGCGCGGGCGTGCTCGACACACTTGTCCACGTCGGCGACCTCGAGGGCGAGGTCTGTAACGCCGTCACCGTGCTTGCGGTGATGGTCGAGGAGGGAGGAGGTGGGCTTGACACCGCCGTTGATCACGAAGCGCGCGGAGCCGGACTTCAGGACGAACGACTTGTACTCGACGTTGCCCGTCTCCGGACCGGAGTACGCGACGAGGTCCATCCCGAAAGCCGACTGGTAGAAGTGCGCGGCCTGCGTGGCGTTGCCCACCACGAAGACGACGGCGTCCATCGCCTTGACGGGGAACGGATCGCTGGCCAGGTCGTGATCGACGAGGCCGACGAGCTGACGGAGCTGGTTGTAGTCGATGTCATCGAGTGCTGGGTTCGCCATGGGACGAAGAATGCGCCCTGGCGCACAGACTGGGCAACAGTCGGGTGAAACACTGGGCAATATGCTCAGTCATACTGGCATCCGAGTGATCAGATCGGCCGGATTGCGCAGGAGAGCGGCATGACGTTGGACGCGCTGGACGCACGGTTGCTGCTGTTGCTGGCCGACGCGCCGCGCCTCGGGGTGCTGGAGTGTGCCCGCAGGCTCGGCGTGGCGAGGGGCACCGTGCAGGCCCGGCTCGACCGGCTCGCGGCCTCCGGTGTGCTCAAGGGCTTCCCGCCGGACCTCGATCTCGCCGAGATGGGCTACGGCCTCACGGCGTTCGCCGTACTGGAGATCGCGCAGGGCCGCCGTGCCGAGGTGGCGACGGCGTTGGCGGCCATCGACGAGGTGTGCGAGGTCCATGCCACGACAGGGCAGGGTGATCTGTTCGTGCGGGTGGTCGCCCGCTCCAACGACGACCTGCAACGCGTCATCGACAAGGTCGTCGGGGTGCCGGGAGTGCGGAGGACGGCGACGTCGATCGCACTCTCCACGCCGGTCCCGCCGAGGGTGCGGCCGCTGTTGGAGCGCATCGCCGACCGGAAGGGCTGATCGGCCTTACAGGATGATCGGCACCTGGCCGATATGACCGGGAATCGTTGCCGCAAGGGCACCGCGCTGAGAGCTCCTGTACAGAGCCCCGGAGCGAAGACGCCGCGGGCCAAAACGAACGGCCGGTGCGCCACCTCATCGATGACCGCACCGGCCGTGCACGTGTGTCCGGGGTTCGCCGCCCTATCTGCTCATGAGCTGTAGGGAACAGCCTTCACGAGCGTGACCTTCTGGTTCTTGCCGTTGGGCAGCAGGTACTCCCGCGACTCGCCCTCCCTCGCCCCGAGCAAGGCCTTGCCGAGCGGGGAGTCGGGCGAGTAGACCTCGATCGGCCCGTTGCCGCCTTCCTCACGCGTCGCGAGCAGGAAGGTCTCCTCGTCGTCATCGCCGTCGTAGCGCACGGTCAGCACCATGCCCGGCTCGGCGATGCCGTCGTCCTTCGGCGCCTCGCCGACCTTGGCGGCGCGCAGCAGCTCCTGCAGATGCCGGATGCGGGCCTCCTGCTGTCCCTGCTCCTCGCGAGCGGCGTGGTAGCCGCCGTTCTCCTTGAGGTCGCCCTCTTCCCGGCTGGCGTTGATCTTCGCGGCGATGACCGGACGATTCTCGATCAGCTCGTCGAGCTCGCTCTTGAGCCTGTCGTAGGCATCCTGGGTCAGCCAGGTCACCTTGCTGTCGCTCACGGTCACCATCTCCTCCTAGGGCCTGCCGAACCTGGGTATACAAGCCGGCCGCCACGCCGTCGTGGCTGGTAGATAAAGGAAAGACACGGCCCGTCTCGGGCCGTGCCGACGATACGAGGATAGCATGGAACCACCCCCGAGGGCCGCCATATTGTTGACAACGCCGGGCGTCCGGCGCTTATTTCACTCCGTTGGCCGCTGGGGGGTTGACAAGTATTCGGGAACATCATAGGAGCAGCCGTACACATCCGCAGTGACAGGCTGCCGGATGCTCCGCACAACGGTTTCGAGGCGTTGCACGCCCGGTGGGACGTAGATCTCCTTCCTGCCCGTCTCGGCTCCGTCGATGGCCCGGACCCTGACGATGCACACGGCGGGTCGCGAAGGGTCGTTCCGGTTCACGTCCACGGTGATCGACATGGCGTCGCCAGGTCGTTCCTCGAACGCGACGCGCTGGGCGTCGATGGGAGTCGCGAACCACTGCGAGTACACGAGGTAGCTGCCGATGCCGAGCGCCACGACCGCGGCGAGGCCCGCCGCCCAGGCTCGTCTGCCACGCGATCCCCGGTGAGGGCGGCGGGTGCGAGTGGAGCCGTAGCGGTCCCCCAGAGCGCGCGCCGACGCCTGGCCGGGCTCGGAACTGCTCAACGGAGGGCCTCCCGAACGGTCTTGTCGTTGGGACGAGGAGAATGAAATCACCCACCTCGCGTGTTGAGTATCCGTGAGAGCGGAACGGACATGGGCCGGGGGGCCCGCACACGACGTGCGATCGGGAAAGGAACCGAGCCGACATGGCGCGAACCGACGGAGAGAGGGCTGACAGGGTGGACGCGGGGTTGCGGCTGATGGCGGTGCACGCCCATCCGGACGACGAGTCGAGCAAGGGTGCGGCCACGATGGCCCGCTACGTCGCCGAGGGCCACGACGTGATGGTGGTGACCTGCACCGGGGGCGAGGCGGGCAGTGTTCTCAATCCCGCGATGGACCGGCCCGAGGTTCACGAGAACATGACGATGCTGCGCAGGGAGGAGATGGCGAGGGCGGCCAAGATCCTCGGCGTTCAGCATCGCTGGCTCGGCTTCATCGACTCGGGGCTTCCCGAGGGCGACCCGCCGCCGCCGCTTCCGGAGGACTGCTTCGCGAACATTCCGATCGAGGAACCGGTTCGCAGGCTCGTGCAGGTCATGCGTGAGTTCCGCCCGCACGTCGTCATCACCTACGACGAGAACGGCGGTTACCCGCACCCCGACCACATCCGCTGCCACGAGGTGTCGATGGCCGCGTACGACGCCGTCGCCGACGCCGAGCGGTATCCGGACGAGGGCGAACCGTGGCAGCCGCTGAAGCTCTACTACAGCCATGGCTTCTCCAGAGCGAAGTTCGAGGCGTTCCATGAGGCGCTCACCTCTCGCGGGCTGGAGTCGCCCTACGACGAGTGGCTGAAGAACTGGGATTCCGACCGCCCTGACGTCATGGAGCGGGTCACGACGCAGGTACCGTGCGGCGACTACTTCGAGGTCCGCGACGACGCGCTGCGCGCACACGCCACGCAGATCGACCCCAACAGCCGGTGGTTCGCCGTGCCGCTCGACCTGCAGCGCGAGGTGTGGCCAACCGAGGAGTACGAGCTGGTGCGCTCGCTCGTCGATACGACCCTTCCCGAGGACGATCTGTTCGCGGGAGTCCGAGAGAGGGTGACGACATGACATTGCCGGCCTTCGCGGCCGTACCCGCCATGAACGCCGGGGTCTGGGTCGCGCAGCAACCCCCCGGAGGCGAGAACGGCGACGGCGGCGGTCAGGGCGAGGACTTCGGCAAGTCCTCGCCCGTCGGCCTGCTGCTGTTGCTGGTCTTCTTCGTCGCGGTGGCGTTTCTCGTCCGCTCGATGACCAAGCATCTCAAGCGAATCCCCGCGAGCTTCGACGGCGGGTCGGCGCCCGGCGGGGACGTCGGCGGAGCCGGCGGCCGTGGGAGCACGGACGACGTCGGTGCTGATGTCGGCTCCAGCGGTGGTGACTCGGGCGGTGGTGGTGACTCCGGCGGCGGAGGGGGCGGCGGCGAGTAGCGAGCGGCTACGCCGTCGGCACGGTTGACCGCACCGCCTTGCCGAGGTACTGCGCCGTGTATGAACCGGGTGCGTCGAGAAGCTCGCGTGGCGTGCCCTCGAACATCACCCTGCCGCCTTCGTGGCCGCCCTCGGGGCCGAGGTCGATCACCCAGTCGGCGCCCGCGATGACGTCGAGGTTGTGTTCGACCACGAGCACCGTGTTGCCGCCGTCCACCAGCCGGTCGAGAACCGAGAGCACCACCTCGACGTCGCGGGGGTGAAGACCGGTGGTCGGCTCGTCCAGAACGTAGATCGCGCCCTGCTTGTTCAGTTCCGTGGCGAGCTTGACTCGCTGGCATTCACCGCCGCTCAAGGTGCCAAGCGGTTGTCCCAGCGTCAGGTAGCCGAGGCCGACGTCGAGCACCGACGACAGGATCGCCTTGGGTTTGCGCTCGATGAAGAACTCCCCGGCCTCGGTGGCCGTCATGGCCAGCACGTCGCTGATGGAGCGGTCCCGCAGCCGGTGGGTCAGCACCTCGTCGGAGAAGCGCCGCCCCTCGCACGTCTCGCACACCGACTTCAGCCCCTCGAGGAACGCGAGGTCGGTGTAGATCACCCCGGCACCCTGGCAGTCCTTGCAGGCGCCCTCGGAGTTGAAACTGAACAGCGACGGCTTCACACCGCACTCGCGGGCGAAAAGGTTACGGACGACGTCGAGCAGACCGGTGTAGGTGGCGAGATTGGACCGCCTCGACGTGCTCGGCGCCGACTGGTCGATGACCACGGCCTCGGGGTGCTGGGAGAGGAAGCCCTCGTGGACGAGTGTGCTCTTGCCCGACCCCGCGACCCCGGTGACGACCGTGAGCACCCCCTTCGGCACGTCCACGGTGATCCCGGTGAGGTTGTGTGCCTTCGCATCGACGATCGGCAGGACTCCGGTGGCGGTGCGGACCGTGTCCTTCAACCGGGTCCCGCGCGAGAAGTACCTGCCGGTGAGCGTGTCGGCTCGCGCGAGGCCCGCGACGTCGCCGCTGTAGACGACGTGCCCTCCGCCCGTTCCGGCGTCAGGGCCCATGTCGATCACGTGGTCGGCGACGGCGACCACGTCAGGATCGTGCTCGACGACCAGGACCGTGTTGCCCCGGTCGCGCAGCCGCACCAGCAGTTCGGTGAGCCTGTGCACGTCGCGCGGGTGCAGGCCGACGCTCGGCTCGTCGAAGACGTAGAGCATGTCGATCAGCGCGCTGCTCAGGTGCTTGACCGTCTTGAGCCGCTGTGATTCCCCGCCGGACAGGGTGCCGGTGCGGCGGTCGAGGCTGAGGTAGCCGAGGCCGATGTCCACCAGGTTGCGGAGGCGTTCGAGCAGGTTCGCCACGACCGGCGCTACCGTCGGCTCGGTGATGCCCGCGACGACGCCTTCGAGCGTGGAGACCTGCATCGCGGACAACTCGGCGATGGAGTGACCGTTCACCCGGCACGCGAGCACCTCGGGACACAGCCGGGCGCCGTCGCACGCGGGGCACACCACGGTGGTGGTGAACTGCCGCAGCACTTCCTTCTTGCGCGCGGCGGCCTCGCCCTCGCCGTCGTCCTTGTTGATGAAAAGGCGGGTGATCTTGCCTGCGAACCCTTCGAACACCGACTTCACGGTGCTGCCGTTCCAGTCGAGCGCGACCTTGGTCTCCGCCTCGGGGCCGTGCAGGAAGAGTTGCCACTCGTCGGCGTCGTAGTCTGCGAGCGGCTTGTCCGCGTCCAGCAGTCCGGAGTGTGCGTACAGCTTCCACATCCAGTTCCCGACCTTGAACTGCGGGTGCAGGATCGCGCCGTCCGCGAGTGATTTCGACCGGTCCAGCAAGGCGTCGAGGTTGGGTTTCGTGATGGTGCCGAGCCCCTGGCAGTCCTGGCACATCCCAGCGGGATCGTTGAACGAGAAGAGGTTCGACGAACCGACATGCGGCGTGCCTGCACGGGAGAACACCAGGCGCAGCAACGGCGCGATGTCGGTGACGGTTCCGACGGTGGACCGGGCGTTCCCGCCGAGCCGCTTCTGGTCCACGATGATCGAGGCAGGCAGATTCTCGATGCTGTCAACGTCGGGCCGCGAGTAGCTCGGCAGGAAGGTGCGGGCGAAGGCGGAGAACGTCTCGTTCAACTGCCTTCCGGACTCCGCCGCGATCGTGTCGAACACCAGCGACGACTTACCGGAACCGGACACCCCGGTGAAGGCGGTGATCCGGTGTTTCGGCACGGCGACGGTGATGTCGGCGAGATTGTTCTCGCGCGCGCCGGTGATGACGATGTGAGTGTTGTCCACTCGGGATCTCCTCGGTTTCTCGGTGCCGCCCCGCGCAGCTGGCTGCGCGGGGCGGCATGAAGCACGGCCTAGCGGCTCAATCGCCGGAAGTGGCGGACGGACAGGGGGAAGAAGACGGCGATCAGCAGCACCGGCCACACCACGGCAGGCAGCATCGGGTGTGTGGCGACCCAGGAATCGCTTGTCCAGCCGGGGTTGCCGAAGAGATCGCGGACGGCGGCGACCGTTGCCGAAAGCGGGTTCCACTCGGCGATCGCGCCGAGCCAGCCGGGCATCGTGGCCGGAGACACGAAGGCGTTGGAGAGGAATCCCACCGGCCACACGAGAATCTGCAGCGCCATCACCGACTCGGGCCCTCGCGCGACGAGGCCGAGATAGATACCGAGCCACAGCATCGCGAGGCGCAGCAGCAACAACAGGCCGAACGCGGCGAGGGTGGTGCCGAGTGTGCCATGAGGTTGCCAGCCGGCGGCGAGCCCCGCGGCCACCAGAACGGCAAGGGTGACGGCGCTGCTCAGCAGGTCGGCGGTGGCGCGGCCGACCACGACCGCCGAGGCCGCCATCGGCAGCGAACGGAACCGGTCGGTGACACCGCGCGCGAGGTCGGTGCTGATGGCCGTGAACGTCGATTCGACGCCGAACACCATGGTCAGCGCGAACACACCCGGGACGAGGAACTCCCAGTAGTCGCCGGGTACCGCCATCGCTCCTCCGAAGAGGAAGCCGAACATCAGCAGCACCATCACCGAGAACAGCAGGTTGGCCACCAGCATCCCCGGCTGGTTGGCCCAGTGAGCGAGGTCGCGGCGCGTCACCGTCCACGCGTCGGCCAATGCCCAGCGCAGCCGTGACGCCGCTGTCGTCGGCAACTCGGCAGGGCTGGGAGCCGAGGAGAAGGCGAGTGAGGTCGTGCCAGTCATGTCGGTTGTGCCAGTCATGCCAGTCATGCCAGTCATGCCAGTCATGCCACCGTCTCCTTCATGGGTCGGTCGGTACCGGTGATCCGCAGGAACACGTCGTCAAGCGTGGGGCGGCGGATGCTGACGTCCTCGACGGTGAGCCCGGCCTCGTCAACAGCGCGGAGGAACGCCCCGAGCGCGCCGACGCGGTCGGAGACGGGCGCACTGAGGCGGTTGCGGTCGGCGTCGGTGTGGACGTCGGTGCCGCAGACCCGGCTGAGCAGCCCTGCGGCGGCGGGGAGCTCGTCGGCGCGGTGAACGGTGACGTCGAGGTGGTCGCCGCCGATGCGTGCCTTCAACTCCTCCGGCGATCCCTGCGCGACGACCTTGCCGCCGTCCACAACCGAGATCGCGTCGGCGAGCTGGTCGGCCTCCTCCAGGTACTGCGTCGTGAGGATCACCGTCGTCTTCATGGCGGCCAGTTCGCGCACCGCGTCCCACATCTCCGTGCGGGCGCGGGGATCGAGCCCCGTCGTCGGCTCGTCGAGGAACAGCACGGGTGGTGCGGTGAGCAGACCCGCGGCGAGGTCGAGCCTGCGGCGCATCCCGCCGGAGTACCCCTTCACCGGCTTGCCTGCCGCCTCGCTGAGCCTGAACGCGGTCAGCAGTTCGTCGGCCCTTCGCGCCGCGTCGGATGGACTCAGGTGGTAGAGCCGTCCGAACATCACGAGGTTCTGCCGCCCCGTGAGGATCTCGTCCACGGCGGCGTGCTGGCCGACGAGGCCAATGCTGCGCCGGACCTGCGGCGCCTGGGCGCGCACATCGAAGCCCGCGACCCGCGCGGTGCCGGAATCGGCGCGGGCCAGTGTGCTCAGCACCCTCACCGTGGTGGTCTTCCCCGCGCCGTTGGGGCCGAGGATCCCGTGCACGGTTCCGGAAGGAACGAGGAGATCCAATCCGTCGAGGGCGTTGGTGGTGTCGTAACGCTTGCGTAGTCCTGCGGCCTCCACGGCCGGAGCGGGGTTCATTCGCCCTCCGAACACTCTACGTTGTATGGAGAAGTTAGATTACTCTACACTGTATGGAGATTGCAAGCCGGGGTAACGTGTGGGAGGTGAGCAGCGTGTACGTGGGCGGCGGTGACCCGAAGCGCAGCATGGAACTGCTGTGGGGGGTGACGGAAAAGCCGAGGCGAGGGCCGAAGCCGAGATTCAGTGTCGAGGACATCGTCGCCAAGGCCATCGAGCTGGCGGACGCCGACGGCATCGAAGCGGTCACCATGCGCGGAGTCGCGTCGGCTCTCGGTCTGACGGCCATGTCGCTCTACGGCTATGTGCCGGGCAAGTCGGAACTCGTTGATCTCATGGTGGACAGGGTTCATGCCGAACTGGGCCCGCCCGAGCCGTCCGGCCCGGGGTGGCGGGCCGAAGTGGAGGCGCTGGCCCGCCAGGCGTGGGAGCTGCACCTTCGGCACCCGTGGCTGCTCCAGGTCTCCATGGCGCGGCCTCTGCTCGGCCCGAACGTCATCGCCAAGTACGACACCGACCTCCGCGCCGTCTCGAACCTCAAGCTGACGCCCGTCGAAATGGACCAGGTGGTCACCCTCCTGGCCAACTACATCCACAGCGCCGCCCGTGCCGCCGTCGAGGTCCGCAGGGTCGGGCAGGATACGGGCAAGGACAATCCGGAGTGGTGGACCGAGTACGAACCGCTGCTCGCGAAGGTGCTGGACGCGGAGCGGTTTCCGATGGCAGGCGAGGTCGGGAACGCCGTCGGCGAGGAGTACTACGGACCCAACGCCCCCGAGCTGGCGTTCGAGTTCGGTCTCGAAGTCCTGCTCGACGGCATTGCCGTGCTCGTCGATAGGGCTGCGCGCCGCGGCGAGGGCTGACCAGCTCGCGTTCCAGCATGCCTGCGGCGACGCACCCACCGCACCTGCGGTTCCGCTGTGAGCAGCCGTCGCGTGTGACACGCTGAAGCTCATGAATCGCCTCGCCGACGCCACGTCGCCGTACCTGCTCCAGCACGCCGACAACCCCGTGGACTGGTGGCCGTGGGGACCGGAAGCGCTTGGCGAGGCACGGCGTAGGGACGTGCCGATCCTGCTGTCGATCGGGTACGCCGCATGCCACTGGTGTCACGTCATGGCACACGAGTCCTTCTCCGACGACGACGTCGCGGCGTTCATGAACGAGCACTTCGTCAACATCAAGGTGGACAGGGAGGAGCGGCCCGACATCGACGCCGTGTACATGGCCGCCACCCAAGCCATGACCGGGCAGGGCGGGTGGCCCATGACGTGCTTCCTCACCCCTGAAGGGAAGCCGTTCCACTGCGGCACGTACTACCCGCCCGTCCCTGCCCACGGTATGCCGTCGTTCCGGCAGGTGCTGGAGGCTGTCGATCAGGCGTGGCGGGAGCGTCGCGCCGAGCTGGTGGAGGGCGCGGGCCGCATCGTCGAGCACATCGCCGAGCGGACGACGCCCCTGAGCACTCACCCCGTTGACGAGGACACCGTGACGTCGGCCGTCGCCACGTTGCGCACAGAGACCGACCCGGGCCACGGTGGATTCGGTGGCGCGCCGAAGTTCCCGCCGTCGATGGTGCTGGAGTTCCTGCTGCGCCATTACGAACGAACCGGCTCGGCGCAAGCTCTGTCTATTGTGGACCTCACTGCCGAGGGAATGGCCCGTGGCGGCATCTACGACCAGCTCGCAGGCGGGTTCGCCCGCTACTCAGTTGACGCGGGGTGGGTCGTACCGCACTTCGAGAAAATGCTGTATGACAACGCACTGCTGCTGCGGTTCTACGCGCACCTCGCCCGGCGCACCGGTTCCGCGCTGGCTCATCGCGTCGCCGGTGAGACGGCGGAGTTCCTGCTGCGCGACCTCCGCACCCCGGAGGGCGGGTTCGCCTCGTCCCTCGACGCGGACACCGACGGCGTCGAGGGACTGACCTACGTCTGGACGCCGCAACAACTCGTTGACGTGCTCGGCCGCGACGACGGCGTGTGGGCGGCGGAGACGTTCGGTGTCACAAGGGAGGGCACCTTCGAGCGGGGAGCGTCCACACTCCAGTTGCGGCGTGACCCGGACGATCCCGCCCGTTGGATGCGGGTCACGTCCGCGCTGGTGGAGGCGCGGAACGCCCGCCCGCAGCCCGCTCGCGACGACAAGGTGATCGCCGCGTGGAACGGCCTCGCCATCACGGCACTCGCCGAGGCGGGTCTCGCCCTGCGGCGACCGGAGTGGGTGGAGGCGGCCGTGGCGGCCGGAGCGTTCGTGCTCGACGTCCACGCCTCCGGCGACGGACTGCTGCGCAGCTCGCGCGACGGCGTGGCAGGTGCGGCCGCCGGTGTCCTCGAAGACTACGGGTGTCTCGCCGACGGCCTGCTCGCCCTGCACCAGGCGACCGGCGAATCCGGGTGGCTGGTCGAGGCGACCTCGCTGATCGACACGGCGCTGCGGAGGTTCGGCGTCGAGGGCGCGCCGGGAGCCTTCCACGACACGGCGGAGGATGCGGAGACGCTCGTGCACCGGCCGAGCGATCCCACCGACAACGCGAGCCCGTCAGGGGCATCCGCGCTGGCTGGCGCGCTGCTCACGGCGTCCGCGCTGGCAGGCCCGGATCGCGCGGGAGCGTATCGGGCGGCGTGCGAGGAGGCACTCCGCAGGGCAGGCGCGCTGGTGGCGCAGGCACCGCGGTTCGCGGGGCACTGGCTGTCGGTGGCCGAGGCGATGTTGTCCGGCCCCGTGCAGGTGGCCGTCGTGGGCTCTGACGCGCAGGAGCGCGCCGACCTGCTCACCGAGGCCGCGAGGAACGTGCACGGCGGGGGCGTGGTGCTGGGCGGGAGCCCCGAGGCCGACGGTGTTCCGTTGCTGGCCGACCGTTCCCTCGTGGACGGCGCGGCCGCGGCGTACGTCTGTCACGGCTATGTCTGCGACCGCCCGGTGACCGACACCGAATCCCTAGCCAGGCTGCTCTGACACCCCTGACCTCACACACCGTGTCCTCACTTCCTGCACGGGTGTTTGCACCTGGCGCACCGTGTCCGCACTTCCTGCACCCGTGTCCGCACTTCCCGTTCGGCTCGTGTGCGGGAACTGCAACCACCTGTGCATAACCTGCAAACACCCGTGCACAGGCTGCGGACACGATCTTCGAAGACTGCGGGGAGCCGACCGTTCGGGCAGGCTGGAGGCATGGAGTCGTTGACCGTTTCGAGCGCAGCACTGACTCGACTGCTGGACGGGCGATGGGCGGCGGTGCGCCGCGACGTCCGGGAACATCTGGCCGCACAAGCGGCGCACGGTGCTCTCGACACGGCGCGACTTGACGTCGCCGCGCATCGGGAGCGAATCGCCCGGCAGATCGAGGCCCTCGCCGAGACGGGCGGCCCCCGGCTCGGCTTCCCCACGGAGTACGGCGGTGGGGGTGACATCGGCGCCGCCGTGGTGTCGTTCGAGATGCTCGGCTTCGGCGACCTCTCCCTCATGGTCAAGGCAGGCGTCCAGTGGGGACTGTTCGGAGGCGGTATCCACCTGCTGGGCACGCGGCGCCACCACGAGCAGTACCTTCCGGACATCATGTCGGGCGCGCTGCCCGGTTGCTTCGCGATGACGGAGGTCGGGCACGGGTCGGACGTGCAGCGCCTTCGCACCACGGCGACCTACGATCCGCGCACGGCCGAGTTCGTCGTGCACACACCCGACAGCGCGGCGGCGAAGACCTACATCGGCAACGCGGCGCGTGACGGTCGTCTCGCCGTGGTATTCGCCCAGCTCGTGACCGGCGGACGGAGCCGTGGCGTGCACGCACTGCTGGTACCGATCCGCGACGAGAACGGCACGGTGCTGCCCGGCGTCACCGTCGAGGACTCCGGGGTGAAGGCCGGGCTCAACGGGGTCGATAACGGGCGACTGACGTTCGACCAGGTGCGCGTGCCCCGCGCCGCGCTGCTCAACCGCTACGGCGACGTGACAGAGGACGGCACCTACACCAGCCCGATCGACAGCGACAACAAGCGCTTCTTCACCATGCTCGGCACGCTGGTGCGCGGCCGGATCAGCGTCGCGGGCAGCGCGGGCAGCGCCACGAAACGCGCGCTGGCCATCGCCGTCAACTACGCAGACCGGCGAAAGCAGTTCGAGGGCCCGGACGGCGACGAGATCACCGTCCTCGACTACCTCACCCACCAGCGGCGCCTGCTGCCCGCGCTGGCGACGACGTACGCGCTGCACTTCGCGCAGGAGGACCTCGTCGCGGAGCTGCACGATCTCCAGGGCGGAACCCCTGAGGACGTCGCGAACGCCGACGAAATCCGGCAGCGTGAGCTGGAGTCCCGTGCGGCGGGGCTCAAGGCCGTGGCCACCTGGCACGCGACGCACACGATCCAGGCCGCCCGCGAGGCCTGCGGTGGAGCCGGGTACATGGCGGAGAACGTGCTGCCGTCGTTGAAGGCCGACACCGACGTGTTCACCACGTTCGAGGGTGACAACACGGTGTTGCTGCAACTGGTCGCGAAGGGGCTGCTCACCAATTACCGGCTCCAGTTCCAGGACCTCAGTCCACTTGCGACAGCCCGGTTCGTCGCCGAGCAGTTCGTCGGCGCCGTGATCGAGCGAACGGCGGCGAGGAAGGTCGTGGAGCGGATCGTGGACGCCTCACCCGTGAGGGACGACGATGACGCGGTGTTCGATCGCGCGTGGCAGTGCAAGCTGTTCACCGACCGCGAGTCGCACGTCCTCGACGGGCTCGCGCGGCGGTTGCGCGCAGCGGGCAGGGACAACGCCTTCGAGGTGTTCAATGCAGCAGGCGACCACGTGCTGAGGGCTGCCCGAGTCCACGTCGATCGGCTGGTGCTCGACTCCTTCGTCGCGGCCGTCGAGCGCTGTGACGACGACGAGGCACGCGCACTGCTGAACAAGGTGTGCGATCTGCACGTGCTGTCCACCATCGAGGCCGACCGCGGTTGGTTCCTCGAACACGGCAGGCTCACCAGCGGAAGGGCGAAGGCGGTGGTGGCGGGGGTGAACCGGCTCTGCGGTGAGCTGCGCCCGCACGCGCGAACACTCGTGGACGCGTTCGCGGTGCCAGAGGCGCTGGTTCAGGTGCCCATGCTGGACTGGACCTGAGCCGGAGCTGCGATGTTCACCGCGAGGTCGGCGGCACGTGACCTGGCGCGGGTAGGAACACGATGAACGAACGGACATCGCCTACCCGTGGAGGAACTGTCGTGAGACGTGCCGGACGAAAACTGTTGCCGGTGGTGGCATTGGTCGGAGCCCTCGTGGCGACGACACCCGCCAACGCGGAGGGCCAGGTGCAGGAACGGCACCTGACCGTCGCGACGTTCAACATCCATCACGGTGCGGGTCCCGACGACGAGCTCGACCTCGCGCACGTCGCCGACGTGATCGCCGACAACGGCATGGATGTCGTCGGGTTGCAGGAAGTGGATCGCCACTGGGGCGAGCGCAGTGATTTCGCCGACCAGGCGCGCTGGCTGGCCGAGCGGCTGGACATGCACGTCGTGTTCGGTGCGAATCTCGACAGGGACCCGCTGCGAGCAGAGCAACCCCGTAGGCAGTACGGCACGGCGATCCTGTCGCGTCATCCGATCATGGAGAGTCGCAACATCCACCTTCCTCGCCCGCAGGGTGGTGAGCAACGCGGCCTGCTCGAGGCCGTACTGCTGGTACGCGGTGTTCCGATGAATTTCTACTCGACGCACTTCCAGCACAACTCGCAGGTGGAACGCCTGGCGCAGGCCGAAGCCGTCAACGACGTGCTCGACGACGTCGAGCGGCCCGTCGTGCTCGTCGGCGACCTCAACGCCGTGCCCACGACGCCCGAGATCGAGCGGATGACCACCAACCTGTACGACACGTGGCCGGTGGCCGGTGAGGGTGACGGCTACACCTACGACGTGGCAACGCCGCACGCGCGCATCGACTACGTGCTGGCCAGCGACGAGGTGCGGGCGGACTCGGCACGGGTGATCGACACCGACGCCTCCGACCACCTCCCGGTCGTGGTCGATGTCGTGATCAGCGGCGTTCCCGGGGTCGGAGGGCAGTAGGGCTGGCCCTTCTCCGTGGGCTGGGCGCTGACCGGGGGCGGGTGTTCGTCGATTGTGGACGGCGATCGCGACACCGGCTCCCGCCGCGCCCGGCCTCGCGCGACGCCTGCGGGGATCAACACGGCTCAGTCGAGACCCCACCACCGGCCGAGGTGCCAGGCGGCGCAGACATCGACGTCCAGCAGGTACGGGGCCGCGCGCCCGCACTGTCCCTCACCGGTTCCGGGATCGACCGGCTGACCGTGTCCCATGCCGGTGAGCGTCACGGTCTGGACCACCGGCCTGCCCTCGGTGTCCTCGTACACAGCGCGCGGATGTCCTCCCACGGTGTCGGTGTGGTCGGCGGTGGCATCCGTGCCGTGCACGTTCGTCCACTGCTCGACGAGTTCGCGCTGGTTGGCGACGGACACCGTGCTGTCGGCGGTACCGTGCCAGATACTCACGGTCGGCCACGGCCCTTCGTGGGAACTCGCCGCGCGAACGAGATCACCCCACGCCGAGGGGCTGAGATTCTTGCCCACGTACATACAGGTGTACGCCTCGTAGAGAGCGCTCGCGCACCGGTAGGGGAGCCCGGCGACGACGCCGCCACCGACGAAGCGATCTGGGTAGGTGGCGAGCAACGCCGAGGTCATCCCACCGCCTGCCGACAGTCCCGTGACGTACACCCGTGAGGCATCACCACGGGTGGCGGCGAGCGTGTGGTCCAGCATGCTGATCACGGAAACCACCTCGCCCTTGCCCCTGGTCGTGTCGGACGAGGCGAACCAGTTGAAGCAGTTGTTGGCGTTGTTCGTGGAACGTTGTTCCGGCAGGACGACGCTGAAGCGCCACATGTCGGCCAGCTCGATCCAGCCCGCGGCGCTGCCGTAACCCGTGGCGTTCTGCGTGCACCCGTGGAGGGCGACGACCACCGGCCTCCCCTCGGCGAGCCCGTCGGGTACGTACTGGAACATGCGAAGGTTGCCGGGGTTGGTCCCGAAGTAGGGAACTTCCACCACGGCCGCCGATGTCGTGGTGGCCCCTGCGGTGGTCGAAGCGGCCAGGAATACGGCGGCCAGCAGGGGCAGCAGGATGCGGATGCGGCGGAGACGTCGCCTGCGGACGGATGCCATTACGGGCCTCCTCACGTCGTTGTGATCCACGACACGGTAGGGGTGTGTCGATTCGGCGGCCATGTCTGCCGAGGCCACAACACCGCTGCCTGCTGTGGGGCGTGAGCACATTCCGCGTCGTCGGCGCTCCTCCTACGGTGGCCGGGTGCCGCAAGGAGCCGGAGGTCCCGAGATGAGTAAGCGCACCATCGCCACCGCACTGCTGTCGTCGTTGCTCGTCGGCGCATCCCTTGCCTCCCCGGCAGCGCTGGCGGAGGTCCAGCCCGGCTCGGACGGTCAGTGCGCTCAACGGCACCTTCGAGTGCCGGGAGCGCGTCACCAGCAGGTGGCGTGTCTCGACGACCTCACCACCACGGGAACGGTGCGAACAGGACACACGGACCCCGCCGACTGGGCAGGGCTGACGCAGAGCGCGTTGCCGGTGCCGGGACCGGTGCCCGGAATTCAGATCGACGGGTACTTCCCCGACACCTCCACCACCAACACCAATCACGGGTGGAATCACGACTCGCAGTTCGTGATCCGCCTTCCTCGGGACTGGAACGGTGGTCTCGTCGTGTCCGGGACGCCGGGGAACCGCGAGCAGTACGCCAACGACAGGGTCATCTCCGACTGGGTGTTGTCGAAGGGCTATGCCTTCGCCGCCACGGACAAGGGCAACACCGGGCTGGGCTTCCACACCGACGGCAGGCGTCCTGGCGACGCGGTCGCCGAGTGGAACCACCGGGTGACCCAGTTGGCCAGGGCGGCGAAGGCCACGGTCGCCCAGCACTATCGCCGTCCCCCGTCCCGCACCGTCGCAACAGGACTGTCCAACGGCGGCTACCTCGTGCGCTGGCAACTGGAGAACCACCCCGAACTCTACGACGGCGGTGTCGATTGGGAGGGAACGCTGTGGTCGGAGGAGGGGCCGAACCTGGTGGAGTACCTTCCGAAGGCACTGTCGGCCTACCCTCGCTACGCCGACGGCGGAGCAGACGCCGACGCGGCACACGCCGAGCTGGTGGCCGCCGGATTCGGTGAGGGCTCGGAGTTCCTGTGGCCGTACCACTACGAGATCTACTGGGATCTGACCCAGCGGATCTATCGCGAGGAGATCGACCCCGAGTTCGACGGTGACGTCGTGGCGGGAATCCCGTTCTGCGAACCGGGAACACCCGCGTGCGACGCGGACTACGACTACCGCGAGCGTCCTGCCGAGGTGCACGAGGCCGTCGAACGCATCGGGCTGACCGGACGGATCGGCAAGCCGCTGCTGACCCTGCACGGCACGCTGGACGTGCTGCTGCCGATCAGCGAGAGCTCCGACGTCTACGCCGAAATGGTGCGGGAACAGGGACGAGGACACCTGCACCGTTACTACCGCATAGCCGACGGAACCCACACCGACTCGCTGGTTGACTCGTATCCCGGCAGGCTGCGTGCTCTGACGCCGTGTCACCGCACGGCTTTCGAGGCGCTGGAGGCGTTCCTGGCCGACGGCACGCCGCCCCCGGTGTCGGCCACGATCCCGCGCCCGACCGACGCCACCCCCGACGACCTGTTGACGACGTGCGACCTCGGCTGACCCTCGCCGTGTCCGCACTTCCTCTACGCGTGTCCGCACTTCCTGCACGAGTGTCCGCACTTCCTGCACGAGTGTTGGCAGTTCCTGCACGAGTGACGGCAGATCGGGTGCCCGAGCCCGCAGCCCGCGTGCGTAACGGTGGCGCGACATGATGCTGACGACTCCGCTGGAGTGGGAGCTCACCTGAGCCGACGTCGTCGCCGAGGGAGCTCCTACCATCGCGGATGAGTGCTTCCCACGAACATAGGAGTGTCATGATCTTCATTACCGCCAAGTTCCGCGTCCTTCCCGAACACGCCGAAGCGTGGCCGGAGATCTCGCGTGAGTTCACCGAGGCCACGCGAGCGGAGCCGGGCTGCCTGTGGTTCGACTGGTCGCGCAGCCTCGACGACGAGAACGAGTACGTGCTGGTGGAGGCGTTCCGCGACGGCGAAGCGGGCGCGGCCCACGTCCAGTCTGACCACTTCAAGGCCGCCCAGCGGAAGCTGCCGCAGTACCTCGTCGAGACTCCGCGCATCGTGAGCACCACCGTTGACCAGGACGGTTGGGCCGAACTCGGTGAGATGGCCGTCGACCGCTGAGAACTCGCACAGTCCCGAAGTCGGGCACGATTCCATCACCCCGGACGAGCATGAGGCGGCGAAAAGCGCTTGTCTCCACCGGATCGCGGCACTAGCGTGCGCACATGTCCGACGCGCGCTTCGCCTGGATGGCCTCGGAACGCGAGGTGTCGCTGCACTACCTGAACGCCATGCGCGACGCGGTGGTGCGGGTGTCCGAGGGACTGTCCGAGGAACGTCAGCGTGAGCCGGGCGTGGAGTCCGGCACCAACCTGCTGGGACTCGTCCGCCATCTGACCTGGGTGGAGCAGCACTGGTTCCAGCGCGTGTTCCTCGGTGAGGAGCCGGGCACGACCGACTCGATGGTCGTGCCCGCCGGACAGTCACGCGACGAGATCGTGGCCGCCTACCGGAAGGCGTGCGCGCGCAGCGACGACATCGTGCGCGCCGCATCCGATCTCGGCGTGCTCGCGGCGCGGGCCAACCCGGGAGAGCAGGTGCGCGTACCACTGCGTGTCATCGTCACCCACCTGATCGAGGAGACGGCTCGCCATGCCGGACACGCCGACATCCTGCGCGAACGCCTCGACGGCGTGACTGCGCTCTAGCCGCGTTCAGCCCAGCGCGCGCCGGTACAGCGCCTCGACGTCCTCGCGCCGAGGCGGGGCCTCGCCGAGTACCGCCTGCATCATGAGTCCACAGGTGAGGGTGGCGACCAGTCGCCCGGTCAGCGGATCGGTGCGGGCGACGAACAACTCGGCGAGCGCGTCGTCCCACGCGACGGCGGCACCGCGCAGGCTCGGGCGTTGAAGCGCGAGCGCGTAGAGGTTGTACTCGGCGATCGTGTTGGCACGTTCCCTGGTCACGGAGTCGAGCACCAGTTCAGCCAGCGCCGTCGCCAGGTCCACGTCGGTGGGCAGTGCGGCGTCCCATTCGCGGAGCGCGGCCACGTTGCGCCGTGCCGCTTCGTCGAGGGCGCTCGCGATCAGGTCGTCGAGCGTGGCGAAGTGGTAGGTGGTCGAGCCGAGCGGCACGCCCGCCTTCGCCGCGACGGCACGGTGGGTGAGCGCGTTGATGCCGCGTTCGGCGATGAGCGTGATGGCCGCGCGGGCGATGCGGTTGCGGCGGTCCGGGTCGTTCGGACCACGGGTGCGCCTGCGTGTCGCCGGTTCCTGCGCCGTCATGCGCTTGGCTCCCCTCCAAGGCCGGTCCCGGCCATGACATCACACCACGTCGGGCGGGGTGCGACAGCCCCACACCTTCACTGTGTACTCATGTACATATAACATGTACCAGCGTACACAAATCGTGTGGTGCAGACCACACCGAATCGAGGGAGTGGGAAACCCGCCTCATGAGAGACCTCTACATCGACGGAGCCTGGACCGAGGCGACGACGTCGAACGGCGGCCGAGCCGTGCTCAACCCCTACGACGGCAGCACCGTGACGACCGTGTCCGAAGCCGGTCCGGACGATGTGGACGCCGCCGTGTCCGCAGCCCGGCGTGCCTTCGACGAGGGCTCGTGGCCCGCGACCCCCGCACGGGAGCGCGGTGACCTCCTGCGGCGGGTGGCCGAGCTGCTGCAGCGCGACCGGGAACACATCGCCCGGCAGGAGAGCCTCGACACGGGCAAGACCCTGAGCGAGGGCCGGATCGACGTGGACGACGTCACGAACGTCTTCCGCTACTACGCGGGACTGGCCGACGCTGACGCGGGCAGAGTGGTTGACACCGGTGACCCGGGAGTGGTCAGTCGGATCGTCCACGAACCGGTCGGGGTGTGTGCGCTCATCGCGCCGTGGAACTACCCGCTCCTCCAGATGGCCTGGAAGGTCGCACCCGCGCTGGCCGCAGGCAACACCGTGGTGCTCAAACCCAGCGAACTCACCCCGCTCACCACGATCATCCTCGTGCGCCTGCTGGAAGAGGCCGGGGTTCCCCGTGGCGTGGTCAACCTCGTGCTCGGCGACGGCGCGACCGTGGGCTCGGCCATGGTGCGCCACGCGGCGGTGGACCTGGTGTCGTTCACCGGCGGGCTCGCCACAGGCAAGAAGATCATGGCGATGGCCGCCGAGGGCGTGAAGCGGGTCGCGCTCGAACTCGGCGGCAAGAACCCCAACGTCGTCTTCGCCGACGCGGACTTCGACACCGCCGTCGATTACGCACTCGCCGCGGCGTTCGTCCACTCCGGTCAGGTGTGTTCGGCGGGAGCGCGGCTGATCGTGCAGGAACAGATCCACGACGAGTTCGTCGCCGAACTCGGTCGCAGGGCCGACGCCATCCGGCTCGGCAACGGTCTCGACGAGGGAACCGAGTGCGGCCCGCTCGTCTCGGCCGAGCATCGGGCCAAGGTGGAACGCTACATCGAACGCACGATCGCGGAGGGCGCCCGGCTCGTCGCCGGTGGAGGGCGCCCTTCCGAACCGGAACTGGCGAACGGGTACTTCCTGCGCCCGACCGTGTTCGCCGAGTGCACGCGCGACATGACCGCTGTCAGGGAAGAGGTGTTCGGGCCAGTCGTCACCGTCGAACGCTTCCGCGACGAGGCCGAGGCGATCCGCATCGCCAACGACACCGATTACGGACTCGCCGGTGCCGTGTGGACGAACGACGCCTCGGTGGCGCAGCGCGTCGCGAACGCGCTCAGGCACGGCACAGTCTGGATCAACGACTACCACCCCTACGTGCCGCAGGCCGAGTGGGGCGGGTTCGGCAAGTCGGGAATCGGGCGTGAGCTGGGACCGACCGGCCTCGACGAGTACCGCGAGGCCAAGCACATCTACCACAACATCAACCCGGCACCGATGCGCTGGTTCTCCGGCGCGCCCAAGGAGGGATGAAGAAGTGGCAAGAAGGTACGACTACATCATCGTGGGTGGTGGGTCGGCCGGGTGCGTGCTGGCCAACCGGTTGAGCGCCGATCCGTCCACCAGCGTCCTGGTGCTGGAGGCCGGTCGCTCCGATTGGATCTGGGACATCCTCATCCACATGCCGGCCGCGCTGACCATGGTGATCGGCAACCCGCTGTACGACTGGCGTTACGAGTCCGAGCCCGAGCCGTACATGAACGGGCGCCGCGTCTACCACGGCAGAGGCAAGGTACTCGGCGGGTCCAGTTCCATCAACGGCATGATCTTCCAGCGCGGCAACCCGATGGATCTCCAGCGCTGGGCCTCCGACCCCGGCATGGAGACCTGGGACTACGCCCACTGTCTGCCCTACTTCAAGCGCATGGAGAACTGCCGTGACGGCGGCGACGACTGGCGCGGCGACGACGGCCCGCTCTGGCTCGAACGCGGCCCGGTGAAGAACCCGCTGTTCGGCGCGTTCCTCGCGGCGGCGCAACAGGCTGGTTACCCGCTGACCGACGACGTCAACGGCTATCAGCAGGAGGGTTTCGCGGCGTTCGACCGGAACATCCGCAACGGCCGCCGCTGGTCGGCCGCGCGGGCATACCTGCATCCGGTGAAGCATCGCCGCAACCTGACCGTGCAGACGTTGTCGCACGTCAACCGCGTGTTGTTCAATGGGAAGCGCGCGGTGGGCGTCTCGGTGAGCAGGCTGGGCCGCAGGCCCGAGAACGTCTACGGCGGGGAGGTCGTCCTCTGCGGAGGAGCGATCAACACGCCGCAGCTGCTCCAGCTCTCCGGGGTCGGCGACCCAACGCACCTCGAATCCCTCGGCATCAGGACCGTCCACGAGCTGCGGGGTGTCGGCGAGAACCTTCAGGACCACCTCGAGGTCTACGTGCAGCACGCTTGCAGGCAGCCGGTGACGTTCAACCCCGCGCTGAAGCTGCGCAACCGGCCCAAGATCGGCCTGCAATGGTTGCTGGGCCGCACCGGCCCCGCGGCGACCAACCACTTCGAGGCAGGCGGGTTCGTCCGGGGCAACGACACGGTCGAGTACCCCAACCTCATGTTCCACTTCCTGCCGATCGCGGTTCGCTACGACGGCACGCAGATCGACACGCCGCACGGCTACCAGGTCCACATCGGACCGATGTACTCCGACGCTCGCGGCAACGTCCGGATCAAGTCGGCCGATCCCAAGGCCAAACCCGCGCTGCGGTTCAACTACCTGTCCACCGAGAACGACCGTAAGGAGTGGGTCGAGGCGATCGGCGTCGCCAGGGACATCCTCAGACAGCCCGCGCTGGACGAGTTCAACGGCGGTGAGATCTCCCCAGGTCCCCACGTGCGGTCGGACTCGGAGATCCTCGACTGGGTCGCACGGGACGCCGAAACCGCCTACCACCCCTCGTGCACGGCACGGATGGGCATCGACGAGATGTCGGTGGTCGATCCGACGAGCATGCGTGTGCACGGTGTGGAGAACCTCCGTGTCGTCGATGCCTCCGCCATGCCCTACCTCACCAACGGCAACATCTACGCGCCCGTGATGATGCTCGCCGAGAAGGCCGCCGACCTCATCAAGGGCGACACACCACTTCCGCCGTCGGACACGCCCTACTACCGCCACGATCGTCGCGACGGCGAAAGGTGAGTTCCTTGTCGGAGAACAAGCTTGTGAGGGCCAACAGCTCCGTCAACCGCGTGGTGTTCACCGGGTCGGCGGCGATCATCCTCCTGATCGCGCTGTGGGGCATCATCGCTCCTGACAACGCGGCGGACACCATCGGCGTCGTCGTGGGCTGGGTCTCGGAGGGACTCGGCTGGTACTACATCCTGATCGCCACCGCGTTTCTCGTCTTCGTGGTTTTTCTTGCCGTGTCCAAGTACGGCCGGATCACACTCGGCCCCGCGAAGTCCACACCGGACTACGGCGTCTTCGCGTGGGGTTCGATGCTCTTCGCCGCGGGCATCGGCATTGACCTCATGTTCTTCTCGGTGGCCGAGCCGGTGACCCAGTACCTCGACCCGCCGCAGGGCGACCCGGAGACGTTGCGGGCGGCGAAGGACGCCGTGGTGTGGACGCTGTTCCACTACGGCATCACAGGCTGGGCGATGTACGCGCTGATGGGCATGGCGCTCGGATACTTCGCGTTCCGCAGGGGACTGCCACTGGCGATTCGCTCCGCGCTGTACCCGTTGATCGGCAAGCGCGTCCACGGCCGCGCGGGCCATGCCGTGGACATCGCCGCCGCGCTCGGCACGGTGTTCGGCATCGCCACGTCGCTGGGCATCGGTGTCGTGCAGCTCAATTTCGGGCTGAACTTCCTGTTCGGCATCCCACAGGGGACGGCAGCGCAGGTCGGGCTCATCGCGCTGGCCGTGCTGATGGCCACGGTGTCCGCCGTCGCGGGTGTTGACAGGGGAATCAAGCGGCTCTCGCAGATCAACGTCGTGCTCGCTCTGCTTTTGATGGTGTTCATCCTGTTCGCCGGTGATCCCGTCTACCTGCTCAACGGTCTTGTGCTCAACATCGGCGACTACGTCAGCGGCTTCTCCGACCTGACGCTGAACACCTTCGCCTACGACCGGCCCACCGAGTGGCTCAACGCGTGGACGCTGTTCTTCTGGGCGTGGTGGATCGCGTGGGCACCGTTCGTCGGTCTGTTCCTCGCGCGGATCTCGCGGGGCCGCACCATCAGGCAGTTCGTCGCGGCCACACTGATCATCCCGTTCCTGTTCACCGCGGCGTTTCTGTCGGTGTTCGGCAACAGTGCGCTGCGGCTCGTGCGGGAAGGCAACACCGAGTTCGGTGAGACCGCAGTCGCTGCGCCGGAGCAGGGCTTCTACACGCTCCTGACGCAATATCCCGGCGTCACGTTCACCGCAGGGCTGGCGACCGTGGTCGGCCTGCTGTTCTACGTCACCTCGGCCGACTCGGGCGCGCTCGTGCTGGGCAACCTGACGTCGAACCTGCCCACTCCCACCACGGACGCGGTGCCCTGGCTGCGGGTGTTCTGGTCGGCCGTCATCGGTGTGCTGACGCTGGCGATGCTCATCGTCGGCGGGGTCGCGACCCTGCAGAACGCCACGATCGTGATGGGACTGCCGTTCTCGGTGGTGATGGTTCTCGTCATGTGGGGCCTGTACAGAGCCCTGCGCGCGGAGCAGCCGGGCGACCGGTTCCTGGCGGCCCCCAAGAATGAGCAGACCACGGTGAACAACTGATTTCGTGGGCGAACCCAGGCGGCCGGCCTTCCGAAAAGGGAGGCCGGCCGCTTCTGTCCGTTTTCCGCACGGTAAGGGGCTGGCTACGCTACGATGCCGTTCGTTCGTGCGTCGAGGGAGGGGCGAGCGGGAGTGGAAGTCGGCAAGGGAACTGGTGATCTTTCCGCAGGTGGTGCCGACCAGGGGGCGCTGATGGCGCCGGGGGACGGCGGCGGGGCCGGTGTTATGGCGAATCTGTGGAACGGTGTGAACTTCATCGTGGACGGCAAGCCGTCGGTGCCGGGCGCGGAGGGTGGCTTCGACCTCGATCTCGCCACCGCCGAAGGCCTCTACCGGGAGGCCGTTTCTCTGGCGCATGACCTGCAGAAGATATGGCGTGATGCGGAGCAGCTTTGTGAGACTCAGCCGGTGGCTGATGACCCGGCCAGTGTGAGTTTCAACAATGCCGGTGTCGAAGCCTTCAAAGCGGGGGCTGCGCATGTCAAGGCAGAGATCGAGTACTACCGCGGTCTCGCGAGGGCCTTGGGCAAGGCGCTGGGCATGTATCAAGAGGCCGACGAGCAGGCAGGGAAAGACATCGCCGCCTCCGGCGGCGAGTCCGGCTCTGACAGGCCGGTGATCTGATGAAGCGTGTGGTCGCGATGGCGGGCGCCTGCGTTGCCGTGTTGGTGGTCGTCGGGTGTTCGAATGTGTCAGGCGGCGAGGCGGCACCGAACCCTGGGTCGTCGGCGGTTCGACCGTCCAGTTCGGCTGCGGGAGTTTCGGGGTTGCCGCATAGTGGTGCTCCGGTGGTGGTGGATCCGTTGCCGGAGTCGG
Organism: Saccharomonospora xinjiangensis XJ-54; assembly: GCF_000258175.1. NCBI lineage: Bacteria > Bacillati > Actinomycetota > Actinomycetes > Pseudonocardiales > Pseudonocardiaceae > Saccharomonospora > Saccharomonospora xinjiangensis. Next base: position 3,223,659 of record NZ_JH636049.1, read on the forward strand.
TGTTGGCTGATCATCCGTGTGAGGTGCTGACGCCGGAGCAGGTGCGGAAGGTACTGGGTGCGGGGGCGTCGGAGGGGGAGCGTAGGGATCTGGGGTCGGTCGGGCCGGGCTGCGACTGGGGGAACAAAGAAAGCCTCGGCGGGTTTCGGGTTGGTTTCAGTGTTGTGTCGCGGCAGGGGTTGAGTGCGCAGTATGCGAATACGAAGCCCCAGAAGGCGGTTTTCCGGGAGTTGGATTCGGTCGTCGGGTTTCCCGCGGTGGCATACAAGGACAGTGAAGACGAGATCGTTTGTACTGTGGCCGTCGGGATTGCCAACGAGTATTCGGTAGTGACGACTGTGACTTTGGGTTTCGAGAGGGAGTCGGACGGGACTGATTCCTGTGTTGCGGCGGAGACTGTCTCCGAGCTAGTCGTGAACAGTTTGAAGGCCAAGGCGGGTAGGTAGCCGGCCGTCTTACCGTCGGCTTGGGGGAGTTGTTCTTGGTGGGGGTTGAGGGCCGTGTTGTTCGGTGGTTCGGCGTGAAGCGCGTTGTTACGGCGCTGAGTGTCGGCTTGGTTGTGTTGGTGGTTGCCGGGTGTTCGGGAGATTCGGGCGGAACGGCTGGACCTTCGGGGTCTGGGACGGCTGAGCCGGCATCGATGGGTTCTCCACATGGTTCGGGGTTGCCGCATAGTGGTGCTCCGGTGGTGGTGGATCCGTTGCCGGAGTCGGTTTTGTCTGATCATCCGTGTGAGGTGCTGACGCCGGAGCAGGTGCGGGCGGTGCTGGGTACGGGGGCGTCGGAGGGGAGGCGTAGGGATCTGGGGTCGGTCGGGCCGGTTTGCGACTGGGGGAACAAGGAGAGGTTCTCCGGGTTCGCGGTTGGTTTCAGTGTTGTGTCGCGGCAGGGGTTGAGTGCGCAGTATGCGAATACGAAGCCTCAGAAGGCGGTTTTCCGGGAGTTGGATTCGGTCGCGGGGTTTCCCGCGGTGGCGTTCAAGGACAGTGAAGACGAGATCGTTTGTACTGTGGCCGTGGGTATTGCCAACGAGTATTCGGTAGTGACCGTTGTGACTTTGGGTTTAGAGGGGGAGTCGGACGGGACTGATTCCTGTGTTGCGGCGGAGACTGTCTCCGAGATAGTCGTGGAGAATTTGAAGGCCAAGGCGGGGGATGACGGTGGGGTTGTTCGACGGGATCGGTGATCATTTCGACGAGGAGTTCATGCGGAAGATCCTCGCCGACGTAGGAGTCGTTCCGGTGCACGAGTTGGTGCGGCGGTTGCGCGAGGGGGACGCGGCGAGATGGCACGGGTCCATGACCATGGCCGACACCGTCGTCGGTGCTCACCGTGACGCGAGCGAGCGCAGCGGGAAGATGTTGCAGGCGCTGGAAAGTTCCTGGTCGGGGGCCGCCGCCGACGCCGCGGCGGAGAAGATCCGCACAGGGGCCAGAGCGACCCAGCTGTCCGCCGAGGTGTACGCGCACAACGCCCGGCAGTACACCGACGGCGCGTACACGTTCGACACCATCAAACAGCAGTTGCCGACGATCGCCGAGAAACCGCCGGAACGGGATGTCGTGGACGTTCTAACCCCGTGGGACACCGACACCGAGGACCGCATCAACCAGCACAAGGCCGACGTGGAGCGGGCCCGCCAGATCTACCAGGGCTACGAACAGGCCATGCAGTCGGCGCAGCAGAGCGTCATGCGGGACTTCGGTTCGCTCGACGCATTCGACGGCGAACTCGGCACCCTCGACCATGACAAGTCCAGCACGGTGAAGGACGCCGGAACGGGCATCAAGACGTTCAACGAGCCCACGGGACACGGCGAACCCGCCGGTCGAACGGAAGCCACAGGACCGACCTCGTCGCCGCGCACGGGCAGCCCATCGTTGGGCCAGCAAGCGACGGTCGGAGGTTCGGCGGCGACGCCGGACTTCGGGACACCACAGATGCCGGGTTCGTCGCGGCCCGATTCCGGTACGTCGGCGTCGGGATATGTGCCTCCTGAGGTGACTCGCCCCGCGGCCACGGCGCCGAACTTCTCCACGCCCGGCTACAACCCGGGCCCCGGCTTCGGCCCTGGCGGAAGCAACCCACCCGGCCCACACCAACCGCCGGGTTTCGGCCCGGCCGGTCCCCACGCTTTCGGGCCGAGCGGCGGTGGCCCCCCGGCAGGAGGAGGCGGGCGTTTCTCCATGCCAGGCCGAGGAGGGGTTCCCGGCGGCTTGCCCGGTGGAGGTGCGGCCGGTGCAGGCACGGCCGGTGGCCCCGGAGGGACAGGCGCGCCAGGCTCCGGTAAAGCCACGGGAAGTGCCCCGTTCGGTCCTGCCGGCGGTGGCAGGACCGCAGCCGCCGGTGGATTCCCTGTCGGCGGCCCCGCAGGCGCGGCCGGTGGCCGGGGCGCGATGCCCATGGGCGCCATGGGCGGTGGTGCGGGACGGGGCGGCCAGGGCGGCGGCGACGAGGAACACCAGCGCCAGTACGTCCAGGCCAGTGACGAGGCGTTCGCGCTCACCGAAGACGGAGAGGTACTCCGTGATCCCGTCACGGGCAACGCCGTCGCGCCCCCGACCATCGGCGGGTAGACGTGATGGCCGTACTGACCCGTCCCGTCGCGCTCCCTCGGGCTCTGCTGCTGCACCTGTGGGAGCTGGAAGGACTCGGTGATCCGCACCCGCTGCTGGGGGCGTCCGACCTCTACCTTCCTCAGGATCAGCGGGGTGAGTTCACGCGCCGCTGCTTCCGCGAGCTGGGCCGTCTCGGCCTTGCTCGGGAGGACATGCTCACCCGGGAGTTCCGCGTCGCACTGCGGATCGTGGCGTCTCCTGGCCGTGAGCTGTACTGCTGGAGCACGTATTCCGACGCTGAAGAGAGGGACCGCAAGTTCCTCGTGGCCTCTGCGGGAGGTGACGCGGTGGCGATGCAGGTCAAAGATGAGTCGGTGACGATCGTGCCGATCGCCGAACGCCACCTCGTCGAGGCGTTCCTCGGTGAGCTGCCCGAGTTCCCGCCCGCGCCGGTGCCGGAGCTGCACACGACCCGCCAGGCCTTCGACGTGCGGGCCGAGAATCACGACATGTTCGCCGCGGAGCTGACCCCGGAAATGGAATTCGAGAGACGGCTGAAGGCTCCGCGTGAAGCGGTGCACCAGGTCTACGCCGGTGGCACGCCGGATGGCAGGTATCGGCGCAGCGAACCGCTCTCCGTGATCGACCTCCGCGAGGAGGGCAGGATCCTGGTGTTCGCCGACGGACAACAGAATCTGCACAGTCTCCCCGGAACTCCGGCCAACCTGGCGAAGACCTTCGCGGCGACCTGGCAGAACCTGTAGCCGGCAGGGAAACCGGCACGCGCCGGTCCCTGATCACGGGAGAGGAGACGCGCATCAGGCGCCGATGACTCCCGTGCTGCTGTCGAGATGAGCGGACACGGGTGGCTCCGCGTAGAGGTGAGCCACCCGTGTCCGCCGAACTCTTGGGCTGGGACCACGGCCTGGTCTCGGCCTGAGCTTGGTCCGGACCCCGGAAACCCCCTGCTAGGCGTACATGGCCAGCCAGATCGCGATGTAGTGCGCGATCGCCGCGGCCACGGTGCAGGCGTGGAAGAACTCGTGGTAGCCGAAGGTCTCGGGCCAGTAGTTCGGCCAGCGCGTCGCGTAGAAAACCGACCCCAGCGTGTACAGCACGCCGCCGACCAGCAGCAGTACCAGCGCCGCGATGCCGGCGTTGGCCGCCAGCTCGGGCAGCACGAAGACCGCCACCCAGCCGAGCGCGATGTAGATGGGCACACCGAGCCAGCGCGGCGCCGTCGGCCACAGCATCTTCAGCGCCACGCCCGCGATCGCACCTCCCCACACCACGCCGAGCACGATGTAGCCCGTCGGCTGCGACATCGCCAGCAGCGTGAACGGTGTGTACGTGCCCGCGATGAACAAGAAGATCATCGAGTGGTCGGCGCGTTTCATCCAGGCGTACGCGCGAGGGCTCCACAGCCTCCGGTGGTACAGCGCGCTCACCCCGAACACGCCGAGCACGGTCGCCCCGTAGACGGACGTGGCGAGGGCGGCGAGCCCCGACACCGTGGACGCGGCGAGCGCGATCAGTGTCGCTCCTGCCGCGACGGCTCCGAAGAAACTCCAGAAATGGATATGTCCCCGCAGGCGGGGCCTGGTGTCCACGACGTCGGACATTGCGGGCCTCGGCTGATCGTGTGTCGCTACGCTCACCGGCCCCAGGCTACGGAACCGTAAGTTTTCTCGCACCCCTCAAGGTGCGGGAGTACGGCGAAGGTCACTTCGTCGCCAGGCGTAGTCTCCCCTGCTGTGAGTCTTCGCTCGTTCCTCTCCCGCGTGGTCTACACGGTGTACTCGTGGCGGCTCAAGCAGCAGGCCGCGGGAAGGCACCCGCGTCACATCGGCATCATCCTCGACGGCAATCGCCGTTGGGCCCGTGAGGCTGGATTCACCGACGTCAACGGCGGTCACAGAGTGGGCGCGCGCAAGATCGCCGACTTCCTGAGCTGGTGCAGGGAGGCGAACGTCCAGGTCGTCACGCTGTGGTTGCTGTCAACGGAGAACGTGCGTAACCGCTCCAACGAAGAGGTCGCCGCGCTCCTGGAGATCATCCCGGACGTGGTTGACGAGCTGGCCAGGCCCGGCAACCCGTGGCGGCTCTCGATCGTGGGCGCCCTCGACATGCTGCCCACCGACGTCGCGGCCCGGCTCACGGCCGCGGCGCAGCGCACGGACGGCCGCACCGGAATGATCGTTAACGTCGCCGTCGGTTACGGGGGACGACAGGAAATCGCCGACGCCGTGCGCAAGTTGTTGCGCCAGCATGCCGACGAGGGCACGACCATTCACGAACTCGCGAAGATCCTCGACGTCGATCACATTTCCGAGCACCTGTACACGTCGGGACAACCCGACCCGGACTTGATCATCCGCACGTCCGGCGAGCAGCGCTTGTCCGGCTTCCTGCTGTGGCAGTCGGCGCACTCCGAGTTCTGGTTCACGGAGGCGTACTGGCCCGCGTTCCGGCGCGTTGACTTCCTGCGCGCGTTGCGGGACTTCGCGGTGCGACACCGTCGGTACGGCGGATGAACTCCTGGTGAAGACTCGCTTGCCTCACCCACGGGTGGCTCGGCGTGCTCACGAAACGTGAGTCGGCACACCACCGATTCACCTAGCTGGCTGCCTGCGTGAAACGAGCGTCGCAGGTAGCTTCCGAAGTGGCGGCGCACGGACCCAGGTGAGTCGCCACGGGAGGCCCTGGTCGTGGCAGTGGTGGAGCGAACGGCGGCGAAGGAGACCGAGCCGCTTCCGAAGCGCACGAGGGGGCCGGCACCGGGCCCTCGTGGCCGCATGCCCTGACACCGAAAGCGTGTCGGAGCCCGCGACCAGCCAGGGCAGTGCCCGGCCCCAGCGAGTGCGGGGCGTGGTGCCGACGCCCCTGAGGGAGATGCCGTCGTGACTGCGCAGCGTGTGCCCCGAGAGGACTCCGGCCGCTCGCCCGTCAGCGCCCCCGGCGCCGACGCCGGCTCCGATTCCGGCGCAACAGGCGACCGAACCCCGCGTACCTATGTGCTCGACACGTCGGTACTGCTGTCGGACCCGTGGGCGCTCACCCGGTTCGCCGAACACCACGTGGTGCTGCCCATCGTTGTGATCAGCGAGTTGGAGGGCAAACGACACCATCCGGAACTCGGGTGGTTCGCCAGGGAGTCGCTCCGGATGCTGGACGACCTCAGGCGCACCCACGGCCGTCTCGACGTGCCCGTGCCGATCGGTGCGTGCGGCGGAACGGTGCAGGTGGAGTTGAACCATTCCGACCCGACGGTGCTCCCACCCGGTTTCCGCACCGACTCCAACGATCACCGCATTCTCGCGTGCGCGTTGAACCTCGCCACGGAGCGGACGTCGGTGACGCTGGTGACCAAGGACATCCCGCTGCGGGTCAAGGCGGGCGCGGTGGGGCTTGCCGCCGACGAGTACCGCGCCGAGGAGGTGACGCCGTCCGGGTGGACGGGCATGGCCGACCTCGACGTGCCTGCCGAGGCCATCGACGCGTTGTTCGCGGACGGCGAGGTGGATCTGGCCGACTTCGGAAGGGCCGAGGCCGCCGAGTTGCCGTGCAACACCGGGATGCGGCTGATGGCAGGCACCACGAGCGCGCTCGGCAGGATGACCCCGGCCAAGCGGGTGAGGCTGGTGCGGGGTGACCGCGAGGTGTTCGGGCTGCACGGGCGATCGGCTGAGCAGCGCATCGCGCTCGACCTGCTGATGGACCCGGACGTCGGGATCGTGTCACTCGGCGGAAGGGCAGGCACGGGGAAGTCCGCGCTCGCGTTGTGTGCTGGGCTGGAGTCGGTGCTCGAACGCGGCATGCATCGCAAGGTCGTCGTGTTCAGGCCGCTCTACGCGGTGGGAGGGCAGGACCTCGGCTACCTGCCCGGCACCGAGAGCGAGAAGATGCAGCCGTGGGCGCAGGCCGTGTTCGACACCCTCGGCGCGCTGGTGAGCCAGGAAGTGATCGACGAGGTCTTCGACCGGGGGATGCTCGAGGTGCTGCCGCTGACGCACATCAGGGGCCGCTCGCTGCACGACGCCTTCGTGATCGTGGACGAGGCGCAGTCGCTGGAACGCAACGTGCTGCTCACCGTGTTGTCCCGGCTGGGAACCGCGTCGAGGGTCGTGCTGACCCACGACGTCGCGCAGCGGGACAACCTGCGGGTCGGCAGGCACGACGGGGTGTCCGCTGTGATCGAGAAGCTGAAGGGGCACCCGCTGTTCGCGCACGTGACCCTGACGCGTTCGGAGCGTTCACCGATCGCCGCGCTGGTCACGGAAATGCTGGAGAACCACGGCTAGCGGTCGGTAGGAGGAGCCTGCGGACGCGAGACGGTGTGTCTCGTGTCCGCAGGCTGTGAACATGTGTCTGCACCTGGTGCACGTGTGTCCGCAACCTGTGAGCAGTCGGCAACGCCCTGCTGCGCACTCCCGTGCGAGAAGTGCGCACACGCGTGCAGGAGGTGCGGACACGGCGGAGTGGGGGTTACCAGCCTGCCGGAAGGGGGCGGCCTTCGGCGAAGCCCGCCGCCGACTGCACACCCAGCACCGCCCGCTGGTGGAACTGCTCCAGGTCGGCGGCTCCGGCGTACGTGCAGGCCGAGCGCACACCCGCCGTGATCGAGTCGAGCAGGTCCTCCACGCTCGGCCTGAGCGGGTCGAGCGCCATCCTCGACGACGAAATGCCCTCCTCGAACAGCGATTTGCGCGCGCGTTCGTAGGCGTTGTCGGAGCGGGTGCGCGCGGTGACGGCTCGCTTGGAGGCCATGCCGAACGACTCCTTGTACGGCCTGCCGTGCTCGTCGTGGCGCAGGTCGCCGGGCGACTCGTACGTGCCCGCGAACCACGACCCCACCATGGCCGCCGACGCACCTGCCGCGAGCGCGAGTGCCACATCCCTCGGGTGACGGACACCGCCGTCGGCCCACACGTGCTTGCCGAGTTCGCGTGCGGCCTCGGCGCAGTCGAGCACGGCCGAAAGCTGTGGCCTGCCGACACCGGTCATCATCCGGGTGGTGCACATGGCGCCGGGGCCGACACCCACCTTGACGACGTCAGCTCCGGCCTCGATGAGGTCGCGGGTGCCTTCCGCGGTCACCACGTTGCCTGCCACCACCGGCACCGAGGGTGACACCGACCGCACCGCCTTCAGCGCGGCCAGCATCTTCTCCTGGTGGCCGTGGGCGGTATCGACGACGAGCACGTTGACACCCGCGCTCAGCACGGCCTCGGCCTTGGCCGCCACGTCGCCGTTGACGCCGACGGCCGCGCCGATGCGCAACCTGCCTTCGGCGTCGAGAGCGGGCGTGTAGATGCCAGCCCGCAGCGCGCCCACCTGGGTCAGCACACCCGCGAGCCGTCCCTCGGCATCGATGCCGAGCGCGAGATTCTCGCCGCGTTCGTGCAGGTGTTCGTAGACCTCACGGGGCGGGGTGTCGAGTGGCACGGTCAACACCGACCGCTCCAGTACCTCCGTCAGACGGGCGAAGCGATCGACGCCCCCACATGCCTCCTCGGTGACGATGCCGACGGGGCGGCCCTCGCCGTCCACGACGGCGACGGCGCCGTGGGAGCGCTTGCCCACGAGATTCAGCACGTCGGCCACCGCATCACCGGCACGCAGGATCAGCGGCGTGTCCCACACGGGGTGGCGGTTCTTGACCCACGCCGTGATGTCGGCGACCGCGTCGGGATCGACGTCCTGGGGAAGGATGACAAGGCCACCTCTGCGGGCGACGGTCTCGGCCATCCGGCGTCCGGCGACGGCGGTCATGTTGGCGACGACGATCGGGATGGTGGTACCCGTGCCATCGACCGTGGAGAGGTCCACGTCGAACCGCGACTCCACCGCGGAGCGGTTGGGCAGCAGGTAGACGTCGTCGTAGGTCAGGTCGTGTGGAGGCCGGTGGCCTTCGAGGAACTGCACGAGGGTCCAGCTTAGGGGCAGTGGGCGGTCGGTGTCAGCGATCGGCGGTCCGATCGCCGGGCAGCAGGCGGCGCACGGCGTCGATGGTGTCGGCGTCGCTCGCGTCCTTGTCCGGCCGGTACCGGAGTACCCTCGCGAACCGCAGGGCCACCCCGCCGGGGTAGCGGGTGCTGGTCTGCACGCCGTCGAGTTCGATCTCGACCACCAGGTCGGGGCGCACATACACCGTCCAGTCGTCCCGGTGGGTCTCGTGCCGGGGTAGCTCGGTGGTCTGCCAGGCCAGCAACTCGTCGGTGAGCCCCTTGAACGTCTTGCCGACCATGACCGGGGGCCCGCCGTCCGGATCTCGCGCACCGAGGTGGAGATTCGAGAGGTAGCCGCTGCGCCGCCCGTGTCCCCATTCGACGCCGAGCACCACGAGGTCGAGCGTGTGCACCGGCTTCACCTTCAGCCAGGCCCTGCCGCGACGCCCGGCGGCGTAGGGGGAATCGAGATGCTTGACCACGACGCCCTCGTGCCCGGCATCCAGTGACGCCGCGAGGATCGCGCCGGGGTCGCCCGGGTCGTGCTCGCCTGGGACGACGTACTCGCCCGCGACCGTGCGCAATGCCGCCTGGCGTTCACGCAGCGGGACATCGAGGAGGTCGGTGCCGTCGAGGTGAAGGCAGTCGAAGAAGTAGGGCCGCAGCAACAGCGCGTGCACCTGCTCCTCTCGCGTGCTTCCGAAACGCGACATGGTCTCCTGGAACGGCCGGGGCCTTCCACCGTCGTCGAGCGCGAGTGTCTCGCCGTCCAGTACGACGGAATCGCACGGCAGGCCGCGCACGAGGTCGGCCAGCTCGCCGACGTGCGCCGTGACGTCACGCAGTGTCCTCGTGTAGACGCGGACGTCGTCACCTCGGCGGTGGACCTGGATCCTCGCCCCGTCGAGCTTGTACTCGACCGAAACGGAGCCGAGTTCGGCGGTGGCTTCGGCGAGTGATTCGGCGGGGGAGGCGAGCATCGGACGAAGCGGTCTGCCGATCTCGATGCGGAAGGCGTTCAACGCGGCCACCCCACCTGCCATGGCGGCGTGAGCGGTGGAGGGCAGGCGACCGGAGAGCATGAACGCGCGCCGCACGGCCTCGACAGGCACGTCCGACGCGGCGGCGACGGCCTCGACCATGACACCTTCGAGTGCGCCCTGCCGTAGTTCGCCGGTGAGCAACCGGAACAGGAAGTCCTGCTCCTCGGCTGTGGCCCGCGACAGCAACGACCGCAACAGTTCGGAGCGGCGGCGGGCGGAGCCGCTTCCACTCGTGGTCGCCACCTCGCCGAGCGTCGCATCGACCTCGGCGACCGTCAGGGCAGGTGACTCGGCGGGGGCTGTCCGCAGCTCCGACAGGGTGCGCCAGCCGATGCCGATCCGGCCTTGTGCGGGCGTGCCCGTCAGGAAGGCCACGGCGGCGGCGAGTTCGTCGGCGGGTGCGCCGCTCAGCAGCTCGGCGAGGAAGGCCGTTTTGGCCTTGCGCGATCGGGTCGCCGCGAGGGCCGAGGAGGCGGTGACGACGTCGGACAGCCACATGTCGCCATCATCGCGCCGGGGTCCGACAGCTCGCGCGGCGACGACGTGGTGCGGGAGGCGCGGAGGACGACGGCCTGCGACAGCAGACCGGGTGAACACCGGCGTCGCGGAGCGCGATCGAACGCCCGCGGTGAAGCAGTCACCAGCCGCTCAGCACCGCCGCCACGATCCAGAACCGCCGGAGCAGCGGCGTCCACGCGATCGCGTGCGGTGCCGAGGGCGGCACGGTGAACCCGGAACCCCGCGTGAGCACGAAAGGCGTGCAGGGCACCGGATCTCATGGGCGCCTGCCCTGTACACCGCCCGGTATGTTCATCGAACGGAAACCGATCGGTATACCGTCAAGGCATGAGCGAAGATCTCGCGCTGACCCCTGCCGCCGAGCGGGTACTCGAAGTGGCGGGGCGGCTGTTCTACGACAACGGCATCCACGCCGTCGGTGTCGAGTCGATCGCGAGCGAGGCCGGGGTCACGAAGAAGACCCTCTACGACCGGTTCGGCTCCAAGGACGCCCTCGTGACGCACTACCTGAGGCGCAGGGACGAGCGGTACCGCGAGCACGTGCAAGCCGTGGTGGAGCGAAGGGGACGCATGACGCCCACGCGCCGCTTGCTGCTCGTCTTCGACGCCCTTGAGGAGTGGATCGCGACGGAGAACCCACGAGGGTGCGCCTTCGTCAACGCCCAGGCCGAGCTACCGGACGCCGCCCACCCCGCCCGCGAGGTGATCAGGGAGCAGAAGCAGTGGATGTTCGACTACCTGCGCGCGCTCGCCAGGGACGCGGGGGTGCGCAATCCCCGCAAGCTCGCCACCTCGCTGCTGATGCTGCTGGAGGGAGCCACGGTCACCGCCTCCCTCGGCGTCGTGCCGGGAGCGGTGGGCAACGCCAAGGAGGTGGCGAGGCAGTTGATCGGAGCGGGCTGACCGGAGGGCAGTCGTCCGGCGCCGCTTGACAACACCCCTTGCCGCTCCTGCAATACCGATATGGAAGACGTCCTCGGGCAGGTCGGTCCCCGGCTGCGTCGCCTGCGGCGGGAACGCAACCGCACGCTGGCCGCGCTCTCGGAGAGCACCGGCATCTCGGTCAGCACCTTGTCGAGGCTGGAGTCGGGGCAGCGCAGACCGAGCCTCGAACTGCTGCTGCCGATCGCGCGGGCCCACGGCGTTTCGCTCGACGACCTCGTCGGCGCTCCACCGGTGGACGATCCGCGAGTGAGGATGCACCCGATGCGGCAGGACGGCAGAACCGTCGTGCCGCTCACCCGCAACCCCGGAGCGTTGCAGGCATACAAGATCATCCTCGCTCCGGCCGACGAGGAACCCGACCCGAGGACTCACGACGGATACGAGTGGCTGTATGTGTTGAGCGGGCGGTTGCGGCTCGTGCTCGCCGAGCACGACGTGGTGCTGAAGACGGGCGAGGCGGCGGAGTTCGACACGCGGCTGCCACACTGGTTCGGCAACGCAGGCCCGTATCCCGCCGAGATCCTCAGCCTTTTCGGGCCGCAGGGGGAGCGCATGCATGTGCGTGCCCGTCCCCGCCGAAGCTGAACCGGCCGTTCACTTCTCGCCTCCCCTGCGTCGCACGGCGACGGAAACGGCTCCGACGAGCACCTTGGCGATGACGCCGACGAGAACCAGCCCGACGATCATCTGCAATGTCGCCACAACCCTGGCCGCGTGGCTGACCGCGGCGATGTCACCGAACCCGACGGTGGCGAAGACCGACACGGTGAAGTAGAGCGCGTCGGTCTTGTCCACCGGTTCGGTGAACGCGGTGGGATCGGCCTGGCCCAGTGCGGCATAGGTCAGTGCGAACACCACGAGGAACAGCGGCACCGCAACCCCGAGCGTCTCGATTGCCTGCAGCCGGGGTGCGGTGGACCGCGACACCGCCAGTACCTGACGGACGATCAACACCGTCCACAGCGTGAGAGCGATCGCGAACCACGCCCACGTGGCCGTACCGGAATCCTGCAACGGTACGAAGAAATACCCGGCCACGAGGGCGGCCCCCGACAGCGTCGCTCGCGCGAGTGAGACGGTCACCGCGCGGCGCCCCACACGGTGACCGTCCTCCTCCTGGCGCGAGTCCGGCATGGTCAGCGGTTGCCGCGAGCCATCCTGAGCACGTCGAGTGCCTCGTCCAGTTGCCGCTCGGTGAGCCTGCCACTCGCCACGTGCCCACGTTCGATCACGACGTCGCGGATCGGCTTGAGTTCCGCGAGCGCCTGCTTGGCCACCGCGGCCGCCTCCTCGTAGCCGAGATAGGCGTTGAGCGGCGTGACGATCGAGGGGGACCCTTCCGCGTACGCTCGCGCGGTCTCCACGTTGACCTTCAACCCGGCGATCACCTTGTCGGCGAGCAACCGCGACACCGCCGCGAGCAACCGTGCCGACTCCAGCACGTTGCGCGCGATCACGGGCAGGTTGACGTTGAGCTGGAAGTTGCCCTGCGAACCGGCGAACGCGACCGCCGCGTCGTTACCAATCACCTGCGCCACCACCTGCAACGTGGCCTCACAGATCACCGGGTTCACCTTGCCCGGCATGATCGACGACCCCGGTTGGAGATCCGGCAATGCCACCTCGGCCAGGCCGGTGCGCGGTCCCGAGCCGAGCCAGCGCAGGTCGTTGGCGATCTTGTTCAGTGAGACGGCCACCGTGCGGAGGTGCCCCGAGGTCTCGACAACGCCGTCCTGAGCGGCCTGTGCCTCGAAGTGGTCGCGTGCCTCGGTGAGCGGCAGACCCGTAACCTTCGCCAGTTCGCCTGCCACGGCGGAGCCGAAACCTCTCGGTGCGTTGAGGCCCGAGCCCACCGCTGTGCCGCCGATCGGCAATTCGGCCAGCCTCGGAAGCCCGCTGCGCAGCCGTTCGATGCCGAACCGGATCTGCGCGGCCCACGCACCCGCTTCCTGTCCGAACGTGATCGGCACGGCGTCCATGAGGTGGGTGCGACCGGACTTCACCACGTCTTGCCACTCGGCGGCGCGCTGCTCGATCACGCTCGCCAGGTGGTCGAGCGCGGGCACCACGTCGGTGAGCACGGCCTCCGTGGTCGCGACGCGAATGGTGGTGGGGAACGTGTCGTTCGACGATTGTGAGGCGTTGACGTGGTCGTTCGGATGCACATCCCGGCCGAGGGATCGCGAGGCTAGTGTCGCGATGACCTCGTTGGCGTTCATGTTCGAGGAGGTTCCGGACCCGGTCTGGAACACGTCGATGGGGAAGTGAGCGTCATGCTTGCCTTCGGCGACCTCGTCCGCCGCGGCGGCGATGGCGGCGGCTACGTCGCCGTCCAGCACGCCGAGCCGGGCGTTGACGCGCGCGGCAGCGGCCTTCAGCAATCCCAGCGCCCGAATCTGGGAACGTTCAAGACCACGGCCGGAGATCGGGAAGTTCTCGACGGCACGCTGGGTCTGCGCACGGTAGAGCGCATCGGCGGGTACGGCGACCTCGCCCATCGTGTCGCGCTCGATCCGGTACTCCTGTTCAGCCATGTCGCCAGTCTGGCCCAGGTTCACAGCCGTCGCCGCATGGCGTGACGCACTAGGATCACGACTGCCATCACGACAGTCGCGCGAAGGCGCGCGGCGAGAGGAAGGCGGTGTGCCCATGAGCGCCCCCGGGGAGATTGCCGTTGACCTGCTCGTGGTCGGTGCCGGCCCCACCGGCCTCTACGCCGCCTACTACGCGGGCTTCCGCGGCATGTCCGTCGCTGTCGTCGATTCCCTGCCGGAAGCGGGCGGACAGGTCACCGCCATGTACCCGGAAAAGATGATCTATGACGTCGCCGGGTTCCCCGCCGTCCGTGGACGTGACCTCGTGAAGGGCCTCGTCGAGCAGGCGAGCCAGTGGAACCCGACCTACCTGCTGGGACGCAGGGCACACAAGCTGCACTCCTCGGACGACGGGGACGACGGCCTGCGGGTGGTTCTCGAGGACGGGGCCTCGGTCAGCGCTCGTGCCGTGCTGGTCACCGCGGGTATCGGCGAGTTCACGCCGCGGCCGCTGCCGTCCGGCCAGGGTTGGCTGGGCCGCGGCCTCGTGCACTTCGTTCCCGCTCTCGACGCGCACGCGGGCCAGGATGTCGTGGTGGTCGGCGGCGGTGACTCGGCTTTCGATTGGGCGCTGGCGCTGCGGCCGATCGCGTCGAGCGTGACGCTGGTGCACCGCAGAGCGCGGTTCCGTGCCGCCGAGTCCATCGTGCGGCAGGCGTACGCCGAGGGCGTGCGGGTGATGACCGACGCGGAGGTTGTCGCTTTACGCGGTGACGCGAACGACCTGCTCGCCGAGGTCGATGTGGCGGTCGGCGGCGACCGCGTCACCCTTCCCGCACAGACGGTCGTCGCCGCGCTGGGCTTCACCGCCGACCTCGGGCCCATCGAGAGCTGGGGACTGGGGGTGGAGCGCAGAGCGATCCGTGTGGATACCACCATGGCGACCGCGCGGGAAGGTGTCTACGCCGCGGGAGACGTGGCGACGTACCCCGGCAAGGTCAAGCTCATCGCCACCGGGTTCGGAGAGGCCGCAACGGCCGTCAACAACATCGCCGTGGCACTGAACCCGGGTGCCAAGCTCTTCCCGGGCCACTCCAGCGACGTGTGAGCCGTTTCGCCGCTCTCGGTCAGCCCCGGCCCGGCGAGCTGTGACGTGCGAGAAGTGCGGACACCTGTTCACCAGCTGCGGACACGAGACGATGCGTGCCGTGTCCGCACTTCCTGCACGCATGCCCGCAGTCTGCGCGCGCTGCGGGTCAAGGAAGCGGCGGGACGACGTCGTCCTCGGCCGATCCGTCGAAGTCAACGGATGAGTAGGACGCCAACTTGGTGAGCCGGTGGTAGCCGTCGATCATGCGAACGGTCCCCGACTTGGAGCGCATCACGATGGACTGCGTCGTCGCCCCACCGGCGCGGTAGTGCACGCCCCGCAACAGGTCGCCGTCGGTGACTCCGGTGGCGCAGAAGAAGACGTTGTCGCCCCGCACCAGGTCGTCCGTGGTCAGCACCCGATCGAGGTCGTGCCCCGCGTCCAGCGCCTTCTGCCGCTCCTCGTCGTCCTTGGGCCACAACCTGCCCTGCAACTCACCACCGAGACACTTCATGGCACACGCGGCGATGATGCCCTCCGGCGTACCACCGATGCCCAGCAGCAGATCCACGCCCGTGGTGGGCCGGGCCGCGGCGATCGCACCTGCCACGTCGCCGTCACTGATGAACCGGATACGCGCCCCCGCCTCGCGCACCTCCTCGACGATCCGCTGATGCCGGGGCCGGTCCAGGATGCACACGGTCACATCCGACACACTGCTGTGCTTGGCCTTCGCGACCCTGCGGATGTTCTCCGCGATCGGTGCCGAAAGGTCCACGGTGCCTGCGGCCTCGGGGCCTACGGCCAGCTTCTCCATGTAGAACACCGCCGACGGGTCGAACATCGCTCCGCGCTCCGCCACCGCCAGCACGGCGAGCGCGTTGGGCATGCCCTTCGACATGAGGGTCGTCCCGTCGATCGGGTCAACGGCCACGTCGCATTCGGGACCGTCGCCGTTGCCGACCTCCTCACCGTTGTAGAGCATGGGCGCCTCGTCCTTCTCGCCCTCGCCGATCACGACGACACCCCGCATCGACACGGTCCCGATGAGCTGTCGCATGGCGTCAACCGCAGCACCGTCGCCGCCGTTCTTGTCCCCCTTGCCGACCCACCGTCCCGCAGCCATCGCGGCAGCCTCGGTGACCCGCACGAGCTCCATCGCGAGGTTGCGATCAGGCGCCTCGCCTCGACGCTGACTGCGTGCTGGCTGGCTGGCGGCGGTCATGGTGCCTCCCGATGGTGTTTTCGACGCTTACTGCCCTAGCTAAGGCATCAAAGGGCGTGACGCCCACGCCTGTGTCGCGGAGATCACGCGACTCACGAACCGCTCGGACCGGTGCTTCCCGCGCGCTACCCGGAGGTCTCCGAGTCGTTCGCCGGACCCTCGGTGCCCGCCGTGTCTTCCGTGCCCTCCACGGTAGCCAGCGCCGCTTCGATGCGCTCGCGGGCGCCCTCGAGATGCCGCTCGCACAGCTTGGCGAGTCGTTCGCCGCGCTCCCACAGCGCGAGGGACTCCTCAAGTGAGAGGCCCCCCGCTTCAAGACCCTTGACGACCTCGATCAGTTGGTCACGCGCTTCCTCGTAGCCGAGGTCGGTCTGTTCGTCGTCGTTCGGTTCGCTCACGGTGCTCGTCTCAGCCTGGTCACGGGTTTCGAGCCGCACATTACCGTGCTCGCCGAGTGGCGACCGGAACGCCGTTCACGACCCTGACCCGTCCGCGACCGCTCGTATCGCGCCGTCGGCGACCCGCACTCGCAGTGCGGCGCCGTCGCTCACCTCGGAGATCGACCGCAGCACCCGCAACTCCCCGTTCGCGTCGAGGTACTGCACGACCGCGTACCCGCGTTGCAGCGTGGCCGCGGGACCGAGAGCCGCGAGCCGGGCCCTCGCCGAGGACAGCGCGGACTGCTCGTGGGTCAAAGCGGTGAGGATGGCCCTCCTGCCGCGTTCGGTGTGGGTCTCGATCTCGGCGGCACGACGCTCGACCGGACCGAACGGGTCGGCGAGCGAGGGGCGGCTGCGAATCTGTTCCAGAAGCCGGCACTGCGTGTCCACCCACCCGTGCAGAGCGCGCCGCGCGCGGTCGCGGAGCTGGTGGACGCGCGCTGTCTCCTCGGCCACGTCGGGGACGACGGTCTTGCCCGCGTCCGTGGGAGTCGAACACCGCCGATCGGCGACGAGGTCGAGCAGCGGTGAGTCCGGTTCGTGCCCGATCGCGCTCACCACCGGTGTCCCGGCGGCTGCCACCGCGCGGCACAACGTCTCGTCGGAGAAGGGCAACAGGTCCTCGACGCTGCCACCGCCACGTGCGATCACGATGACGTCGATGTCCGGATCGGCGTCGAGCTCCGACAGCGCCCGCATGATCTGCGGAACCGCTCGCGCGCCCTGGACCGCGGTGTTGAGGACGCGGAACCTGGCGGCGGGCCAGCGGGTCTGCGCGTTCACGAGTACGTCGTGTTCGGCCGCCGAAGCCCGGCCCGTGATGAGGCCGATCCCTCTCGGCAGGAACGGCAACGGTCGCTTGCGCTCCCGCGCGAACAACCCCTCGGCGGCCAGCAGTTTGCGAAGCCGTTCGATGCGGGCGAGCAGTTCACCGATGCCGACCGGCCGGATCTCGTCGGCACGCAGGCTCAGCGTGCCCCTGCCGAGGAAGAACGTGGGCCTCGCGTGCACGACCACGCTCGCGCCGTCGCGCAACGGAGGCTCGCACTCCCGCAACAGCCTCGCCGGGCACGTCACCGTCATCGAGACGTCGGCGGCGGGATCGCGCAGCGTCAGGAACGACGTCTGGGTGCCGGGCCGCGCGGAGATCTGCGTGACCTGGCCTTCCACCCACACCGCGCCCAGCCTGTGGACCCAGTCGGCGATCTTACGGGCGACCGTGCGGACCGGCCACGGGTTCTCCGCCGTGGCAGGCTCTGGACCGCGGGCTCGCTCGGCGCCGCTACTCACCGTCCGCCGAACCCTCGGCCTGCCGCACGTTGGCGATCCGACGGGTGAGCATCCCGACGAACGAGGGACGGTTCGCGTGCTCGCGTTCGTACGCGAGAAGCTCCTCCAACTGCGGGAGCGACAACGTGCGCAGCCGCGCCCGGACCTGCGGCAACGTCAGGTCGTCGTAGTTCGCGAATCCTCCGGGTGCGACGGCGCCGACGGGACTGTCGAACTCGCCCTCGGTGTGATCGGAGGCGAGCGCACGCTCCTCTTCAGCCCACGGGTCGGGCTCGGCGGTGCCTGGTTGCGTCGCCGCCGTTGTGCTCTCGCGCCCGAGATCATCGACCTCGTCCTCGTCGAACGTCGCCCATTCGGGTGTCTCCTCGGGGCGGCGCAGCGACGACAGCGCGTCGTCGCCCTTGATCGCGAGTTCGGTGACGTGCTGCTGCACCCGCATGGATACCTGGAGGGCTTGACTGGCCACGGTGACGGGCAGTTCCACGAGTTGCCTCGGCAGGCCACGCACCCGCTCGGCCGTGGTCACGGCCAGGCCGGCGGCTACCCGGAGCGGGAACGGGACATGTCTCATACCCATAGCCTGCCGCACCGGGCGCGCCGTGCCCAACCCGATCCGGCCATGCGTGTCGGCGATCCCACGAAGATCGTCGTGAGCAGGTGCCGGCGAGCCTCCCGTACCCTGGGGCTCATGAGTGCAGCGAGCCCCGCCCCGAACGGCAAGCGTGTCCTGCTGGCCAAGCCTCGCGGCTACTGCGCCGGCGTGGACCGAGCGGTCGTCACGGTGGAGAAGGCCCTCGAGAAGTACGGTCCTCCCGTCTACGTCCGCAAGGAGATCGTGCACAACAAGCACGTCGTTGACACGTTGCGGCAGCGCGGCGTCATCTTCGTTGACGAGACATCCGAGGTGCCGGAGGGCGCGCTCGTGGTGTTCTCGGCGCACGGTGTGTCCCCTGCAGTGCACGCCGAGGCCGAGGAGCGCAACCTGCGCACCATCGACGCCACGTGCCCGTTGGTCACGAAGGTGCACAAGGAGGTCAATCGCTTCGCCCGCGACGACTACGACATCCTCCTCATCGGCCACGAGGGCCACGAGGAGGTCGAGGGAACCTCCGGTGAGGCACCCGAGCACGTCCAGCTTGTGGACACCCCGGAGGACGTCGATAAGGTCACCGTCCGCGACCCATCGAAGGTCGTGTGGCTGTCGCAGACGACCCTGAGCGTGGACGAGACCATGGAACGCGTCAACCAGCTCAAGGAACGTTTCCCCGAGCTGGCAGACCCGCCGAGCGACGACATCTGTTATGCGACGTCCAACCGTCAGATCGCGGTCAAGGCCATGGCAGCCGAGTGCGATCTTGTGCTCGTGGTGGGCTCACGGAACTCGTCCAACTCGAAGCGGCTCGTCGAGGTGGCGCTTCAGGCTGGAGCCAAAGAAGCTCACCTGATCGACTATGCGCGTGAGGTTGACGAAGAGTGGCTGCGAGGAGCCGAGACGATCGGTGTCACCAGCGGAGCCTCAGTTCCCGACGTCCTCGTTCTCGAGCTGCTGGACTTCCTTGCCGAACGTGGCTGGTCGGATGTTCAGGAAGTCACCACGGCGAATGAGAAGATCTCGTTCGCGTTGCCGCGTGAGTTGCGCGACGAGAAGACCCGCAGCGGGGTCAGGTGACCTCGGAGCCCGGTGATCTGCTCGGCTTCGGACAACCAGCCGGTACGTCGCTGTGGAGGGTCGGCCACCTACGTTCTTAGTACGCGGCCGATCCTCGATCGCGAGACTCGGGCCGCCGCCTTCGCGCCAGGGTGGCGGCACGTGGTCCACCGCCCATTGTTCGAACGCCGTTGCGGCAGTTCCCTCTAGTCGTGTTTGACCAGTTCTGCGTGCTCCCCGTCATGGGGAGACTGTAGAAAAGCTGCCTCAAGCCCTCCGCGACATGAGGGGAGGACTGTCCGAGTCAGGACAGCTCAGGGCCTGTCCTC
Source organism: Saccharomonospora xinjiangensis XJ-54 (assembly GCF_000258175.1). Classification (NCBI taxonomy): domain Bacteria; kingdom Bacillati; phylum Actinomycetota; class Actinomycetes; order Pseudonocardiales; family Pseudonocardiaceae; genus Saccharomonospora; species Saccharomonospora xinjiangensis. The sequence continues at coordinate 3,243,228 of NZ_JH636049.1, forward strand.
CTCCCACGGCCGTCGAGGCGGCGGGTTGACACCACGTGGGCGACCACCGCGTCGGCCCCCGGGCGGCTCGGACCGAGGTGTGTCTCGGCGCGGGCCGCCGCCGGACTGCCGCCCGCGAGGTGGTTGTTCGCTGCGCGGCGGTTCCTCTCCTCTCGACGAGGGCGGCACCCGCCTGCCCCGTCCCGCCGGTGGCTGCGGACGTCCCTCCCCACGTCGTTTGTCGAGTTGGTCGGGTGGAGGTGCGGGTCGCCGACGCGGTGGCGGGGCGTCATCGCGCGGCGCGCGTGGCTGTCCGGTGTCCTGACGTGACCGTCGCGGCGGTGGTGCCGCAGGGCCACCCCTTGGACGGGCGCTCCGCTCGGGCGGCGGCGCCGCAGACTTGTCCTGCGGTTTCGGTGCTCCAGGCGCACGGCGCCCAGGTCGCGCTCCGTCCCGTGCGGCCGGCCGTGCCGGGTCCATGACCGGGCGTGTCCTGTCATCCTCCGCGCTCCCCTCATCGCTTGGCGCGGCGGTAGGCCCGGGTACGGCTTTGTGAGTCTCGTCCTTGCCCGGCTTGGCGCTCGCAGGTTTCGCCGTGTCATTGGCGTCCTTCTCGCGGCGGGTGCCGCTGGACGAAGACCTGCCTGCCTCGGTGTTGGCGGGCTTGGCGTTCCCTGCGTCGGTCGAGCGTCCGGGGGCGCGCTGCTTCACCATGCGCAGTGCTCCCACGAGCACGGTCGCCGCAGTGGTGCCTGCCATCATCGGGAAGCTGTTGATGAGGGGTTTACCGATGGCCAATGCGTTGTCCAGCATGTCGCTGTCCTCAGGCAGACCCGATGCGGTGATCACGACGAGTGGAACGGCCAGCGCCATCGTGAGCGGTGGCTGCACCATCGGACCGAAAAGGCTCTTGCGCTGAACCGTGAGGACAGTCCCCACGGCTCCAAGCGCGTAACACACGTGGAAGACCACGGACAGACTGTCCGTGACGACCTGATCTACAAAGGCGCCCATCAGCGCCAGCCCGAACGCCAGCAACGCGGCACCCCACCAGGGGATGCCCCGGCGGGAATTGAGCACAGAGCGTTCGTCCCACTGGAGCGCGGCCGCGTCCTTGTCGGCGCTTTTAGCGTTACTCCGTCGGTCACGAATGGCGGTCACGAGGCAACACCGTATCCCTTGCGTCGGCAAAACCGGTGACCCGCCGGTAGGAGGTACGCGCGAAGCGCCGTCAAGAGTGACGCCCTGGGGCAACTGAGACGAATCTCCCGCTCACTCGGAGCAGTGACTGTGACGGGGGGCACGAGCGCCATGGTCGGTAACAATAGCCTCGGTTCACCGGTGCTCATGTCGCGGACAGCTCGTCGGTTCGGCGGACCTCCGGCACAGGAGACGGGCTTGCCGCCGCGTCGGAGAGCGGCGCGACCTGTGCACGGAAGCTGTCGAGTGCCTCCACCTCACGGCGGCGTGCCGACAGGAAACGCTGCAGGTGCGTGCTCGACAGGTTCAGCGCCTCCACCGCGTTGCCTGCTGCCCTGTGCGCAGCCTCCGCCTGCGCCCGGACCTTTTCGACGTCGTCGGCGAGTGTGCGCTCCGTCGCCGCGAACAGCGCTGCGGAGGCGACAACGGCGAAGCCCGTCGGTCCACAGAGGAAGACCCGGCGGTCCAGCAGCCATCGGAACAGTTCCGGGTCGGTGTCCAGCGCCGCTACCACGGCCGCGTCGGACGGCACGAACATCACGGTGCCGTAGATGGCGTCGGCCCAGCGTTGATAGTTCTTGCCCGCCAACTCGGCCGCGCGGGACCGCAGGTTACGCACGTGAACGCGGAGCGCGTCCAGTCGCTCGTCGGGATCGTCGGTCTCCACTGCTTCGGCCCAGCAAGCGAGGCTGGCCTTGGCATCGACGGGAACCGTCCGCCCGCCGCCGACGGTGAGCAGGAGATCGGGTTTGGCGGCGCCGCCACCTGCCACGTCGGTCTGCACCGTGAAGTGCAGCCCTTCCCGCAGTCCGAGTGCTCTCGCTGTCTCGATCAGTACCTGCTCTCCGAGTTCACCACGTCCGCTGATGGACGCGAAGGCGACCTCGTATCGGCGGAGTGCGGCTTGCTGCGCATCCACTTTGGCGCGTTCGGTTTCGACCTGGCGCGCGGCTCTGTCGGCTCTGTGCATGCCGTCCTGGTACAGGCGCCAGAGCATGGCCACCGCTGCTGCCAGCAGTAGCGCGACCACGATGGCGGCAGTGGTCAGAATCGTCGAGCCCACCGTGTTGTCCGTCCTTCCCCCATTTGACGTGGCGGCGGCCGGCATCGCGTGACTTCGCGGAACCGCCGGACCGGGCATCCATGCCGTCGTGTCGTTCACTCATCATGGCGGAAAGTTCCCGGGGAATCAGCGCTCGCGCCATTCGAACACACGTTCGAGTGAAGTGCCGGGGGGTGGTGCGGACAAACGTCGCCCGAGACGCTTAGCTTGTCGGCGTGCGACTGCTCCATACCTCCGACTGGCACGTGGGCCGGACCTTCCACGGCGCCGACCTGCTGGCCGACCAGGACACCGTGTTGAGGCACCTCGCCGAGGTCGTCGAACGGTTGTCCGTCGATGTGGTCCTCGTGGCGGGCGACGTTTACGACCGTGCCGTGCCTTCGGCGGAGGCCGTCCGTGTCGCGACGGCTGCTCTGCGTGGGCTCCGTGAAGCGGGAGCCCAGCTGGTGATCACGCCGGGCAATCACGACTCGGCCGCGAGACTGGGTGCCTTCGCTGATTTTGCCGAGGCAGGTGGTCTGCACCTCCGTACGACCATCGACTCCATCGATCGGCCCGTCCTGCTCGAGGATGAACACGGTCCCGTGGCACTGTACGGAATCCCTTACCTGGAGCCGGATCCCGCACGGATCGCGCTCGGGGTACCTGAGGCGCGAGGGCACACGGGTGTGCTCACCGAGGCGATGCGGCGAGTGAAGGCGGATCTGGCCACGCGAGGCTCCGGAGTCCGTTCTGTGGTCTTGGCACACGCCTTCGTCACCGGTGGCGTCGGTAGTGAATCCGAACGCACCATCGCGGTAGGGGGCGTCGAGCAGGTCCCCGGTTCGGTGTTCGATGGCGTCGACTACGTCGCGCTCGGTCATCTCCACGGTCCCCAACGGCTGGCCGACCACCTGCGCTATTCAGGAAGCCCGCTCGCGTACTCCTTCTCCGAGGCGGCGCGTAAGTCGGTGTGGATCGTGGACCTCGACGAACAAGGTCTCGCCGAGGTCGATCGCGTCGAGTTGCCGGTGCCGAGGCGGCTCGCCACGGTGCGGGGGCGGCTGGACGACCTGCTGGAGGACCCAGCGCACGATGACCTGCGTGAGTGTTATCTCTCGGCCACACTCACCGATCCGGTGCGCCCCGTGGACGGCATGCGACGGTTGCGCGCCCGATTTCCCCACGCGGTGCACCTCGACTGGGAACCGGAGGGAGGAGCAGGCGGAGAGTTGCGCTACTCCGAAGCGGTCAAGGGGCGGACGGATCTCGAGATTGCGGAGAACTTCCTCGCCGACTGTAGAGGGGCCGGCCCCGGAGAGCGCGAGCGACGGTTGCTGGTGGCGGCTCTGGAGTCGGCGGGAAGGGCGAATGCAGGTCTCGGGGAGGCCGTCCGATGAGGTTGCATCGCTTGGAGGTGTGCGCTTTCGGGCCGTACGCCACGCGGCAGACGGTTGACTTCGATGCCCTCGGCGCCGACGGGCTGTTCCTACTGCACGGCGACACGGGCGCGGGGAAGACCACCTTGCTCGACGCGGTGGCGTTCGCGCTGTTCGGCACGGTTCCCGGAGCACGGGCAGACGCGAAGCGGCTCCGGTGCGATCTCGCCGAGGCCGACCTGCCTACCGAGGTGGTTCTCGATCTGACAGTGCAGGGACACCGATTGCGGGTCGCCCGAAGCCCTGAATACGAGCGGCCCAAACGTCGCGGCTCCGGGTACACCAGGCAACCGGCGAAGGCCTCGTTGACCTGGCTCACCCCTCCGCCAGACGGCGGTAGGACCGAAGCGGTCACGCGTAGCGACGAGGTCGCGAGGGTGGTGGAGCGACTGCTCGGTATGAACGCCCAGCAGTTCTTCCAGGTTGTTCTGTTGCCGCAAGGTGACTTCGCGAAGTTCCTTCGTTCCGACACCAAGGAGCGGGCCGAGCTGCTGGAACGGCTCTTCGGGACAGAGCGATTCGCCGCTGTCGAAGACTGGTTCAGGGAGAGCCGGAGGAAGCGCCACGCAGAGCTGGACCGGCGGCGTGCGCGCGTGCGTGAATGGGTGGCACGGTTGGCGCAGGCTGCGGGTGCCGAGGTGCCGGAGCAGGCCGATCGAGCCTGGGCGGCCGGATTGTCCGCTCGGGCTCGTGCCGAGGTCAAGACGGCAAGGGCGGAGGAGATTGCCGCTCGTGCCGCTTGGGAGGAGGCCCGAGAGCGGCTCCACGGCCACAGGACGTCAGCCGAGCGCATCCGCCGTGTCAGGGCGGCCCACGAGCGGCTTGGCGAATTGAAGTGCACCGCACCGGAACGCTCCGGGTGGGTCTCCGAGGCTGAGGCGGCGCGGCGAGCGGCCACGGTGGCCGAACGAGCTACCGAGGTGAGCTCGGGGGAAGCTCACCACGATCAGGTGGTCGGTCAGGAGTCGGTGGCGGCAGCGATGTGTCGCGAGCTGGGCTTCGCCGATGTCGGTCTGGATGTCGAGGAGCTACGGGAGCGTGCGGGCGAGCTCCGGGAAGAAGCAGGTGGGCTCACAAGCCTTGTCGAACTGGCGCAACGGCAGCAGGCGGACCGGCGTCGCATCGAGATTCTGGACGAGGCTGTGGCCTACGACGAGGAACGCATCGCCGTCGTCCAGTCCAAACTGGACGGTTTGCCCGAGCAGGTGAGCGAACTGACCCGGCAGCGCGAACTGGCGGTGGATGCCGTGGCACGACTTGGAGGAATCAGAGCGAGGGAGGACGAACTCACGGCGCTTCTCGACGATGTCGAGTCGCTTCCGGAACTCGACGGTGCCGTGGCCGCCGCTCGTGAAGCCGAGATCGCTGCGGTGGCAGCTCACAACGAGGCCCGGAGCGCTCTGCTCGACATCCGCGAACGCCGCCTGGCAGGCATGGCGGCCGAATTGGCGGGCGAACTGGCCGACGGGGCGGCCTGCCCGGTGTGTGGTTCGGAGAGCCATCCCGCGCCGGCGATTCCCACGGCCGACGCGGTGAGCGAGGAAGCCGAGCGCTCTGCTGCCGAGCACGAGGTGACAGCGAACCGCCGGCGAGAGAAGGCGCGAGTCGCCAGGTTCGAGGCGGAACACCGTAGGGACGCGACGGCCCAGCGAGTGGCAGGACGCAGTTCTGCCGAACTGACTGCCGAGTTGGCCGACGTGCGGGCCGAGCGGGTGAAGCTGGCTGACCGTGCTGCGCGGTCGGAGGCGTTGGCGGCCGCCGTTCGAGCCGCGAAGGAGGAAGAACAGCGTCTGCATTCAGAGCGGGCCGCCCACGAGCGATCGCTGAGCGAGAGCCGTGCGGAGCGCGCTGTTTTGATCGAGGCTGTTGAGGAGCGTGCACGGGCGCTCGACGACGCACGCGGCGAGTTCCCCGACGTTCCGGCCAGAAAAGATCACCTGTTGGCGCTGGGGGCTGCTCTGGAGCGACTCGCCGATGCCCGTATGGCGGTCGTCGTAGCCCGGCGGCAACGCGATGAACGGCGCCGTTCGGTATCCGAGGCTGCGATTCGAGCCGGATTCGCCACGGTGGACGACGCCTTGGCCGCGGTGCGGCCGCCCGAACGTATTGCCGAACTGGACGCCTTGATCAGGGAGGCGGCGGACGCGGAGGCAGCAGCGGCCGGTGTACTCGCCGAACCTGAGCTCGCGGGCGTGTCACCTGATGACGAGGTTGACCTCACGTCGGCGGAGGAGGCCGAACGAGAGGCGCGGGCACGTGCTGAGACAGCGGTGGCGGCGGTGCGTTCCTGCGAGCGTACCGCCGCTGACGTCGCCGCACTGGTGAGTGAGTTCGAAACGGCGCTCGACGATCTCGCTCCGGCTGAGGAGGAGTTCGCCGAGCTCGACGCACTCACCAATGTCCTGGGTGGGCAGGGACAAAACGCGCGCCGCATGTCGTTGCGTTCGTACGTCCTCGCGGCGCGGCTGGAGGAGGTCGCCGTGGCAGCCACATCTCGCTTGCGGTCGATGAGCCAGGGACGCTACTCGTTCGTGCACTCCGATCAGGAGAGCAAACTCCGGGTCAAGGGCGGACACGGTCTCGGTCTTGACGTGCTCGACGACTACTCCGGCGTGATCCGATCGTCCAAGACTCTGTCCGGTGGTGAATCGTTCATCGCTTCACTCGCCCTCGCCCTCGGCCTCGCCGACGTGGTCGCTGCCGAAACCGGTGGTGCGCTGCTCGACACCCTGTTCGTTGACGAGGGATTCGGGACGCTGGATGGCGAAACGCTCGACGTGGTGATGGGCGTACTTGACGAGTTGCGCGCCGGCGGCCGTGTCGTGGGATTGGTCTCGCATGTGGAGGAGCTCAGGCAGCGCATCCCCACCAGGCTCAGGGTCCGCAAATCCCGCACGGGATCAGTTCTCGTGGTAGGTGGGTGATTCGTGGTCGAGCAGCCAGCGTTTCACATCGAGGCCCCAGCGGAAGCCTCCGAGCGCGCCGCCGATGCGCAGCACCCGGTGGCACGGCACGAACAGTGCTGCGGCGTTTCGCGCACACGCCGCAGCAGCGGCGCGAATGGCGGCAGGGCGCCCGGACAGGGCCGCGAACTCGGAGTACGTCACAGGCTTTCCTGCGGGCACGGTCCGCAGTACGTCCCACGCGTGGCTAAGGAAGGGGCCCGATTGCTGGCGAACCGCTATCTCGTCCACGGCGTGGAGTTCGCCGTCGTGGTAGCGGTGCACGGCCTTCGTGACGGCTCCCAGATCCGCGCGATGCCGCAGCGCGCTCGGACGAAGAGCGGGGGCCACGACACTGGTCAGTTGGGTGACATCATCGGTCCAGCCGGACGCCAGAACGGCGTCGTCAGTGTCGATCACCGAAGTGAAGGCACCGATGGGTGTGTCCTGTGTGGACCAGTAGGCGATCACGGTGTGTCCTTTCGCGTCCGTGCTCGGGGTGGGGTTGTGCTCGCGCGCCAGAGGTACATGCCCGCGTACGATCGCCAGGGCCTCCAGCGGCGGGCGTGGTCGGCCAGCCTGCGGGGGCTGATACCGATAGCCTCGGCACCGCGCAGCAGCGCGCGGTCGGTGTCGAGTAGAAGGTCTGTGCGGCCGAGTAGCCGCATGAGCACGTAGTCGGCCGTCCAGGGGCCGATGCCCGGCATAGCGAGCAGGTCGTGCCGCAGTTCGTCGGCGTCGCGACCGACGTGGACGTCGAGCTCTCCGGAAGCCAGCGCGGCGGCGACCTCCCGGATTGCCGCGATGCGCCGTTGCGGGCCGTTGAGGATCTCTCCTGCGTGTTCGGCCACGACGTCCGGGGCTGGGAACAGTTGTGTGGGGTCGCCGCCCGAGGCGATCGTCACCGGTTCACCGAGTTCTGCTGTGAGGCGAGCGGCTGCCGTGCGCGCTGCTGCCACCGACACCTGCTGCCCGAGCATCGCTCGCAACACGAGTTCCGCCCCGTCCACTGCTCCCGGCACACGAATACCTGGTGCGGCACCGACCATGGGAGCCAGCATCGGGTCGGCTGAGAGGCAGTCGAGTACGGCCTGCGGGTCGGCATTGAGGTCCCACAGCCTGCGCACGCGAGCCACCGCGCTGGAAAGGTCGCGCACGTCGGTGAGCCGCACGAGGCATTCGACGTGTGTCGTGCGGGTGGTCACCCTGACGACACCGGGACCGTGTGGCAGGCGCAGTGTCCGGCGGTAGTCCCCGTCCACGACTTCCACACCGGGGATCGCGCGCGCCGCGAGGAAGCCGAGAATGCCCTCGGCGTCGAACGGTTGCCGGAAAGGCAGCCGCAGGCACAGCCGGACCCCGGTGGACGGAGCCGTGTTGGTCGCAGGGTGCTTGCGGTGCCCACGCCGGGCCGCGGCGGTGCGCAGTTCGGACGGGGTTCTGGCGAACACCTCTCGGATGGTGTCGTTGAACTGCCGCACACTCGCGAAGCCTGCCGCGAACGCGATGTCGGTGATCGGAAGGTCCGACATCTCGATCAGCACCCTGGCGGAGTGGGCGCGGTGAGCGCGGGCGAGCGCGAGCGGTCCGGCGCCCAATTCGGCGCTGAGCACGCGGCCCAGTTGCCGTTCCGAGTAGCCGAGCCTGCGCGACAGTCCCGGCACCCCTTCCCGCTCCACCGTCCCCTCGGCGATGAGGCGCATGGCGCGTGCGGCCAGGTCGGCTCGCACATCCCATTCGGGAGAACCGGGGACAGCGTCAGGCAGGCAGCGCCTGCACGCACGGTAACCGCGTGACTGTGCCGCGGCGGAGGTGGGGTAGAACTCGACGTTCTGTGGCTTCGGTGTCATGGCGGGGCACGAAGGCCTGCAGTAGATCCGGGTGGTGCGGACGGCAACCACGAACTGGCCGTCGAACCGCGCGTCGCGCGAGCTGACGGCCCGGTAGCAGCGTTCCGCGTCGCGCCAGAGCCCTGCGCAGGTGGGCGGCGCTTCCAACACCTGAGTCATGCTGCGATCGTGCCACCGATCCGACAGGGGGACTGGCGGAAATCGGACACGACCACCGTGCGCACTCGCCGAGGTGCGAGTGTGGGATCGCGTGCCTACGGTCGGTGCATGACAGAACGCGAACGGCGACGTCCGGTGTTCAGGGTATTGGCCGGTGTGGCGGCCGCTGCGGTCGTGACGGCATCCGGTTTCGCCACCACGGCCTGTGACGACACGCGGGACGGCGGCGGTTACGAGCAAGAGCAGCAGGACAACGACAACGGGGACGGCAGGGACAACGGGGGCGATGGGAACGACGGAGACGGGCAAGGGGGAGATGGCGAAGACGGGGACGATGACGGCGGAGGTGAGCGTGACGACGGCGGTTACGGCCGGGAGGGCGACGGCTGAGCCGGGCTGCGCGTCGGCCCCGTACACTGGCCAGCCGTGAGTCTCACCCTCGGCATCGTCGGTCTGCCCAACGTCGGCAAGTCCACCCTGTTCAACGCACTGACCCGTAACGACGTGCTCTCGGCGAACTACCCGTTCGCGACGATCGAGCCCAACGTCGGGGTGGTGCCGTTGCCGGACCCTCGGCTCGACAAGCTCGCCGAGATCTTCGGGTCGGAGCGAACGGTGCCTGCCACCGTGTCGTTCGTTGACATCGCGGGGATCGTCAAGGGTGCGTCCGAAGGTGCGGGGCTCGGCAACAAGTTCCTGGCGAACATTCGTGAGGCGAACGCCATCTGCCAGGTCATCCGGGTTTTCGACGACCCGGACGTGGTCCATGTCGAGGGCAGGGTCGATCCGCTCTCGGACATCGAGACGATCAACACCGAGTTGATCCTCGCCGACCTCCAGACGCTGGAGAAGGCGCTGCCGCGCATGGAGAAGGAAGCGCGCACCAAGAAGGAGAAGCGGCCCGAGTTCGACAACGCCCAGCTGGCGAAGGAGATCCTCAATTCGGGCAGGACCCTCTTCTCCGCGCAGAGCGAGGTGGACCTCGACGGCCTGCGGGAGCTGAGCCTGCTCACCGCGAAACCGTTCCTGTATGTGTTCAACGCCGACGAGGCTGTGCTGACCGGCGAGCAGCGGCGCGCCGAGCTCGCGAAGCTCGTGGAGCCTGCGGACGCCGTGTTCCTCGACGCGAAGGTCGAGTCAGAACTCCTCGAACTGGACGACGAGGAAGCTGTGCGGGAACTCCTGGAATCGGTCGGGCAGGAGGAGCCGGGGTTGCATGCGCTCGCGCGAGCCGGGTTCCACACTCTCGGTTTGCAGACGTACCTGACGGCGGGGCCGAAGGAAGCGCGTGCCTGGACGATCCCGCAGGGTGCGACGGCCCCGCAGGCCGCAGGCGTGATCCACACGGACTTCGAGCGTGGCTTCATCAAGGCCGAGGTGGTCTCGTTCGACGACCTCGTCGAGGCCGGGTCGATGGCGGCGGCGCGATCGGCGGGGAAGGTCCGTATGGAGGGCAAGGACTACGTCATGGCCGACGGCGACGTGGTCGAATTCCGGTTCAACGTGTAGTTGCCGTGCTGCGGAAGCTAACGCTTACACCGAAGTCTCGGACGCCATCGCGTCTGCGATGTTCGATCGTCGGGCGGGCCGACCTGGGGGTACGGGAGGTTGGGGACGTCGGCTTGCTCGGTTCGGCGGCCCACCAGCCGACGCCGGGACGCAGCTGTCCCTACGCGGCTTCGCGTCTCGCGGTTCGGACACGGCCTCTCGCGGGGCCACGGGAGCCGGTCGAATTCCGCCACAACGCGTAGCCATTCCATCGGCGAGATGCTCGGCCCTTTCCCGCAGCATTTCGGCGGTACGGTGCACTGCGGTGTCCGGTGATCATGATCACCATGGAGCTCCAGCTTGGTGGAGATTCTACGCTCGGTTCTGGGAGTTACCGACGCGAAGAGGGTGACATGGTGGAGTACTCACACGCCGACGACGAGCTGGTCCGGCAGCCGATCGTCTACTGGGCATGGGCCGCGAACAAGACGTTGATGGCGTACGTGCGGGGCAGGCTCGCGGCGATCGGTGTCACCCAGCCGCAATGGTGGGTGCTGAACCAGGCGGTGCACAGCCCGGACGGCATCACGCGGGAAGAGGCGATCAGCGCCAACCAGATGAACCTCGACGTGGGCGCAGGGTTGGCTCCTGACATCGACCTGCTGGTGGAGCGAGGCATGCTCACTCGGGGCGAGGACGATCGCCTTCGGATCACCGCCGAGGGCAGGGCGCTGCATCAGCGCGCGGCCGAAACTCAGCGCCGCAACCGCGGCGTCGTTCACGCGGGCATTTCGGACGAGGAATACCTGACCACACTGAAGGTTCTTCAGCGCATGATCCACAACGCCGGTGGCGACGTGTCGGCGCTGGGTGCCTGAACGCTGCACCCCCTGGGGCCCGGTCGTCGATGACCTCGAACGTCATGGACTCCTCGGCATGGCGACGTAAGGCTGGAGGCCACGGCCTCATGGCCGCCACGCGCCAGTCAGGAGGAGCATCATGACCACGACCAGTGTTGACCCGGCACGGATCATCACGCAGTACGAGGCGTTCTGGAACGCCGGGACGAGCGAGGAGCAGCGGCGGATCGCCGACGACGTGTTCATCGACGAGATCGAGTACCGCGCGGTGCCGGGGGTGTGGCACGGAGTCAACTCGATGATCAGTTTCCGGGACCGTTCGTGGACCACGTCGGTGCGGTGACCTACCGGGCCCGCACCGAGCCGGACCACCATCACGATCGCGCTCGCCTCCACTGGGAACTCGTGCTCGCCGAGGGGACATCCTTCGCGGAGGGCACGGACATCCTCGCATTCAACGCCGGCGGCCGGATCACGTCGGTCACAGCGTTTTTGGACCGTGCTCCGGCGGGGGGACCTGCCGACCATCACGAGTGAACGGGGCAACGGGCGTACGCGCGGCATGCCCGTTCGCTCGCTCGGTAGAACCGGGCACGCCGCTCAGAGCCGCTGAAAAAACCGTTTCCGGCTCAGGGTCGGCGCGCTAGCGTGACGCGATGCCCGACGCCTTGTACGCCGATCCTCGGCTCGCGCCGCTCTACGATTCACTGGATCCGGACCGCAGTGATCTCGACCCGTATCTGGCGATGGCCGAGGAGTTCGGGGCGCGGCGGGTGCTGGACGTCGGGTGTGGCACCGGGACATTCGCCTGTCTGCTCGCCGAACGCGGTTTCGACGTGGTCGGGGTGGAACCGGCGGCGGCGTCGCTGGACGTCGCGAAGTCCAAGCCGTTCGCCGAGCGGGTTCGGTGGGTGCATGGTGACGCCACTGCGGTTCCGGCGATCTCGGCCGATCTCGCCGTGATGACAGCCAACGTCGCACAGGTGTTCCTCTCCGACGAGGACTGGGGGAACGCCTTGCGGTGTGTGCACGGTGCGCTCCGCCGTGGGGGGAGGTTCGTTTTCGAGACAAGGCGCCCGGCCGTGAGGGCCTGGGAGCGGTGGACGCGGGAGAACACACTCACCGAGGCCGACGTGCCCGGTGTCGGCGTGGTTCGGGCGTGGTGCGAGGTGATCGAGGTGGCCGAGCCGCTCGTGTCGTTCCGCTGGACCTACGCGTTCGACGCCGACGGCACCGTGCTCACCTCCGACTCCACCCTGCGGTTCCGCGACCGCGAGAAGGTGGACCGGTCGTTGCGCGCTGCCGGGTTCGATGTCCATGACGTGCGTGACGCGCCGGACCGGCCCGGCAGGGAGTTCGTGTTCGTGGCCACCCGGCGATGATCGTCATGGGGCACCCCGATGCGCGAGCCACTCCCGCGCGAGCATTCCCATGACATGGGCGTCGATCCACTCACCGTCCCAGTACAAGGCCTGACGTTTTGTGCCCTCCCAGACGAAGCCGACCTTCTCGTACACCCGCAGGGCGCGTGGGTTGAAAGCATAGACCTCAAGATCCACCCTGTGCAGACCAACGGTGCCGAAGGCATGAGCAAGGAGTAAGCGCGTGGCCTCGGTGCCATAGCCTCGGCCGAACAGTCTGCGACTCGCGAGCGCGATGCGGAAAGAACACGACCGGTTGTCGCGGTCGAGATCGGTCAACACCGCTTCCCCCGCGTACGCGCCGGTGACGCGTTCGACGATCGCGAGATCGAGTCGGTCGGTGTGGTCGCCCCGTGAGCTGTACCACTGTTCGGCCTGGCGCAACTCCTCACGAGGGGCGAGCGTGCGGTGGGTGCCGGTGAGCCGCCTCACCTCGGGGTCGGCGAGCATGGCCACGAGGGCGCAAGCGTCGGTTCTGCGCACAGGCCGGAGCAGAACCGCACGTCCTTCCAAGGTCGGTTTCACGGAGAAGTCGGCACAGGTGTCCACAGCGACCGATCATGGTTCGGGACCGGACCGTGCCGCCAGTCGATATCGACCGAAGATGAGAGCGTTCTCATCCCGTTCTCACCGCTGCGCCATGGGTCGAGACCTAGACTCGTCCGGGTGAAACGCCCGCTCGTCATCGTGTCGATGTTGGTCGCTGTCGGCGGGATTCTGGTCGCGGTGTTGTTCATCACCCGGCCCGCGCCTCCTCAGCCGCTGCCCGAGCCGATCACCATCAGCACCCCTTCGAAGGTCCCCGGGGCGGGATCACCGTCCCCGGCGCCGGCGCAGAGTGGTGACGACGCCGACGATGACGACAACATCGACGACGACGGTGTGGTGGGACCGCCGCCCGCGCTTGACGACGCCGACGACGCCGACGACACCGACGACCTCGATGATCTCGACGATCTCGACAGCGATCGATGACCGCGACCGGTACGACGACAGCGCGTTCGGCGTCCGTTCGCAGGCCGCGACACCGCGCGCTGTCCACGGCACGTGCTCGCATCATCGGCTGGATGTTGCTGCTGGTGTTGGTGGCGCTGGGCGCGCTCACCCTGGCGACGTGGCGATTGTCCGTGGGTGATGTGGACAGGCGCATGGACGACGCGCTGCGCAGTGAGATCGAGGAGTTCAGCACCCTCACCGAAAGCGGCATCGACCCCGCGACGGGGCAGGCGTTCACCGGGATCGACGAGGTGCTCAACGCCGCGATCACCTACAACCTCGCGAGGCCGAACGAGAAGTTCATCGGATACGTTGACGGCACGTTCGCCTACCAGAGCAGGCAAAAGGCGCCTGTGCCATTGGCGAGCGATCCCGATTTCACGGCGCTCGTATCGACGGTGATCCGGCCTGAGGCCGGAAGTTACGGGAGCGCTGCCGGTGAAGTGCGCTACGTCGCCGTGCCGGTGCGATTGGAGAACGACCCGCGTGCGGGCGTGCTCGTCGCCGCGTACTTCGCGGACAGGGAACGGGAAGACGTCAACCAGACAGCCCGGTTGATGCTCGCCGCGGGGGCGGTGACGATGTTGCTCGTCGCCGCGGGTGCGTGGTTGGTGGCAGGCCGCATACTACGGCCTCTGCGCGACATCACGACGACAGCGCGTTCGATCACCGACGTCGATCTTTCCCGGCGTATTCCCCGGTCGTCCTCGCGTCCTGGCGACGAGATCGGGGAACTCGCCGACACGGTGAACGCCATGCTCGACCGCGTGGAGAACGCCGTAGCCGTGCAGCGCCGGTTCATTGACGACGCGGGGCACGAACTCCGCACCCCGATCACCATCGTGAGAGGGCACCTCGAAGTCCTCGACCCCACAGACCATGAGGACGTCAGAAGCACCGTGGCCTTGGTGGACGACGAACTGGGGCGGATGAACCGTATGGTGTCCGACCTGCTGTTGCTCGCGCGGTCGGAGCAGCCGGAGTTCCTGCGCGCCGAATCGGTGGACGTCGCGGCGCTCACCGAGGCGATCTACGACAAGATCACCGGTTTCGGTGGGCGCGACTGGACGCTCGACCACGTGGCCGACGGCGAGGCCGTCATGGACCCGCAGCGCATCACCCAGGCCGTCGTGGCGCTCGCCGACAACGCCGCCCGGTACACGCGGAGGGGAGGGCGTATCGCGTTCGCCTCCCACCGTGATGACGGAACCGTGCGCTTCCAGGTGTCGGACTCTGGCCCCGGAATCCGCGAAGAAGACCGGGAGCGCATTTTCGAGCGGTTCGCACGGGGCGAATCGGGCCGCGGTTCCGAGGGTGCGGGCCTTGGCCTGTCGATCGTGAGAGCCATCGCCGCAGCGCACGGGGGAAGGGCCATGGTGGACAGCGAACCTAATTGTGGCGCCACGTTCACGGTGGAGATTCCCATCGCGGCCGGGACACCGCAGCCCAAGCACGTCGAAGGAGGACGATGAGCCGAATCCTGATCGCGGAGGACGAGCCTCGGATTGCGGCGTTCGTCGAGAAAGGACTCAGGGCAAACGGTTTCGCGGTCACCGTGGTGGAGGACGGTCCCTCGGCGTACGAGTACGCGCTCACCGGCTCGTTCGATCTGATGGTGCTGGACATCGGCTTGCCGGGCATGGACGGATTCACGGTCTTGCGCAAGCTTCGTGAGCAGAGCTGTCCGATTCCAGTGATCATCCTGACCGCGCGGGATTCCGTGCAGGACACGGTGGCGGGTCTTGAGGGTGGCGCCGACGACTACATGCCGAAGCCGTTCCGGTTCGAGGAACTGCTGGCCCGCGTGAGGCTTCGGCTGGTGCCCGAACGCGCCACCGAGCCGACCGTGCTCGCGTACGGCGGGCTACGGCTCGACCTGCGGACGCGGCGGGCGCACGTGGGCACCGACACGGTGGATCTCTCGGCGAGGGAGTTCGCCCTCGCCGAGACCTTTCTGCGGCATCCCGGCCAGGTGTTGTCGCGGGAACAACTGCTGAGCAGGGTGTGGGGTTACGACTTCGACCCGGGTTCCAACGTCGTCGATGTGTACGTCCGTTACCTGCGGCGCAAGCTCGGGGCGCACCGGATCACGACGGTGCGCGGCATGGGATACCGGCTGGAGGAACGCGACTGAACCACCGGTCGGCCGGCTCGGGGCGAGCAGGCCGACCGGCCGCACTCAGTCGCCGTCGGGCGTATTGTCGTCCGCCTCGCCGGGGGTGTCGTCCGTGCCGTCGAGGGCGTCGTCCGGGCTGTCGTCCGTCTCGTCGGGAGTGTTGCCGTCGGGCGTGTTGTCCGTGTCGTCGGCGGTGTCGTCAGCGTCATCGGCGTTGTGCTCGGTGCCCGTGCTGCCCGCGCGGTGGTCGTCCTCCGTCGGCGCGGCCGGAGTCGGTGAGGCGCCGGGCGACCCGACTGCGGTGACCTCGATCGCCTTGGTGTGCGAGGTGCTGGTGGCGTCGTCGGCCAGCGCGATTCCCGTGCCGGTGACGCCCAGGCCCGCGAGCGCGGCGCCGACGGTCAGGATCTTCCAGTTGGGGGTCATTGCCATCGTCTTTTTCCCTTCCATGACTTCGACGTGATCCAGCATTCCGCGGCTGCATGAGAAGGGCCGGAGAATCGGATGAGGGGACTCTCATGGTGAGGTGAGCCAGTGCTCGGCCAGATCGATGCGTTGCCGGGTGCGCTCCCGCCAACCGGCTCGCTGTGTGCGGAAAGGGCCGGTGGCCAGGCCAAGCAATGTGGACGCCACTCGCGGGCACAGGTCGTCCATGCGGAAACGGTCTCGAACGTGCCACAGGATCTCGCTTCTCCATCGGCGAGCCTGTGGGGTTCCGGTGACCGACAGATGGGCCAGCAGGTTCGCCCAGTCGTCGAGTCGATGCCCAGGGCCCGCCGTGTCGATGTCGAGCAGACCTGTCACCTGGCCGCCGCTTGTCAGGAGTTGATGTTCGTAGAAGTCACCGTGCGTCGGCACGATGGGATGCTCACCGACATCGGCGTCGGCGATCGCGTCGGCGAGAGTGGTGACGCGATGGCCTTCCTCCGGAACTGTCATGGCAAGGACGGCCCCGTAGTGGTGGGCACTCCGCCGGTGATCGGATCGGCGCGGCAGGCCCGTGAGAGCCGCAGGAAGGCGGTCGAGTACGTCCTCCAACATGGCAGGGCCTGGCAGCGGATCGCGCAGGCGCAATGCGGTGCGAGCCGAGGAGCCGGGCAGAGCGGGCATGAGCGCGAGCCCGTCGTCGGTGGTGATCAGCAAGCGAGGCACAGGCAGGCACTGCACAAGCAGATCGTGGCGGTCGCGAAGCCCCGGCAGTTGCGACGGGGTGACGACCTTCGCGAACAGCCGCTGTTCCCCCGTCGTGATCTCCAGCACCGCCCGCCGCGTCGGCCGGTACGACAGCACCCGGACGATCGGCGGATGCTCCCCGGATACGTCGGCCGACGCGAGCAGGCTTCTCAGGCGGTGCGGGTCGAGAAGCCGCGGCAGTGCGGGAAGCGCGGGGTCGTTCGGCCACCGCCACAGGCCCACCGCGATCTGCCTGGCGTCGATA
This sequence comes from Saccharomonospora xinjiangensis XJ-54, assembly GCF_000258175.1. NCBI lineage: Bacteria > Bacillati > Actinomycetota > Actinomycetes > Pseudonocardiales > Pseudonocardiaceae > Saccharomonospora > Saccharomonospora xinjiangensis. The sequence goes on from NZ_JH636049.1 coordinate 3,260,158, forward strand.
TCACCCTCCACCACGGCCGCACCTCGGGGCAGCAGAGAGCCTGTCGCCGCCACAAGTGTCTCCCGCACGACGGTCGCGTCAGGCATGCCCAACTCGACGGCGTATCGGACGAGCGCGGCACCGGAAGGCTGCACGGTCACCGACATGGGCCGCACCGACCGGACCTCGGCAGCCGGGAAAGGGGAGGCACCGAGCACGGCGGCGACGAGCTCCCTCGCGGACGAGCCGAGCAAAAGGTGCAGGTCAGAGGTTCGAGAAGGAGTGGGCACGCGGTCATTCGCCCCAGAGTGCACCAGGCGCGTTGGCCGACGATGAGTTCCGGATGAGAACCCTCTCACCTCGAGGCGATCACCCGAGCGCCCCCAAAGCGATGATCAACAACAGCGTGATCGCGGTGGCGAGCGCCCAGATCCCGGCGCGCTGGTTCGGGGTCAGCGCGGGTGCGTTCCGATGCATGACGGTCCCTTCGACGTACCTCGGCACCCCGATCACCGCGTTGATCACCCGAATCGTTACGGCTTGGCGAAGATCGACTGGCCGACCTGCTTCCCTGTGGCCGCCGAGAGGAGTTTGAAGATCACTTCGTCCTCGGTCAGCTTGTACTTCTCGGCCAATTGGGCGAGCGTCTTGTCGGTGTTCTCGATCATCGGGAGAAGATCGACCCGCCACTGACCCGACTCCCTCGCGAAGGTGCGCGGGGGCAGTTGAGGGCCGTCCTGGCGTGACGGCGACACGGACGCGACCGCGGTGTCGCCCTTGACGGTGATCTCCCCGAGCGAGAAGTCCTCGACGGCCGACTTGTCCACGAGGCCGCCCTTCGCGGCGAAAGTCAGCAGAGCCTTGCCGTCCATGCCCTCAGCCTTCCCTGCCCCCAACTTGTGCCGCAGCATGGCGACGTTCATGCGGTCGGTCATGCCCCGTGCCCCGATCTCCTCGGGACCTCCGGTCGCGGTCAACCCGGCGAGCTCACCGTAGTAGTCGAGCGTTCCCGCGGTGACCAGCGAGGTCACCGACTCGCCGTCCTGCTCGCGCAGTGCGGTGCGATATCGCTCGAACGTGTCACGGATGGCCTGCTCGTCAGCCGCCCTGGACTGCGAGCTACCCGCAGGCGCCGCCTCCCCACTCGGCGTGCCCGAGGAGCCGGAACAACCCGCCAACCCCAGTACGACCGCCACCAACGGCGCCACCACGGTCACCACGCCACGCTGCGAAAACATCGTGCTCCCTCGGTGTGAAAGGCCCACGGTGGGACCTTCCACACCGCGGCTTGCGCCCCAGAGGGTAATCACAACATCACAGCGGGTCATCTTGACGACGTCGGGCCGTGTAGAACAACACGGCGGCGCCAGCCGCGACCATCAGCGCGAAGGCCGTTCCTCCGACGACGAGAGCCTGGACGACCTCGTCGCGCGGAGCGGTCGGCGCGCTCTCGGGAGGTCGCTCCGTATCCGCAGGCTCGGCGATCGCGGGCTGGATCGCCCCCACCAGCAAGACCGCCAACAGAGCCAGCGCCGACGCGAACGGCGCACGCCGGACGATGCGGATCATCGCGCACTCCCCTCGGGTTTCAAGGTGATCGGTTCTCACCAATCCCAACGTTGGGCATCCGCCCGAGAGTTGCCCGAAAAGGCCGGAATCATACGCTCGGGAACACTCTTTCGACCTCCCGTGCAAGAGCGATGTCCTTGTCGGTGACTCCGCCGTGGGAATGGGTGCTCAAGCGGAGAATGACCGTGCGCCAACGGATGTCGATGTCCGGATGATGGTTTGCCGCCTCGGCCAGCTCGGCGACCCGGTTCACCACCTCGATCGCTTCCGGAAAACTCGCCAGCTCGGTCTCGCGCTCGATCGCGTCGCCGACGCGCCGCCACGCGGGCAGCTCGCGCAGGGCCTCGTCGATGCCTTGGTCACTGAGTAGCTCCGTCATGCGCTCATCGTGGTACGGGGACGGGTACGCTGCACGCTGCCACGGGAGTCCGGCGCGCCGGGCTGAGAGGTGGGCACGCGGCCCACGACCGTCCGCACCTGATTCGGATCATGCCGACGCAGGAAGGTGTACGGCAGCTTCCTGCGCGGTCACGGCGAGGAGGCTGAATGGGCCAGAGGTCGGGCCAGTGGTCAACGTCGTTGCGCGCGGCGATCGCGTTGTTCTCGGCCGGGGCGCTGACGGCCGGATGCACGGTCATCGGTGCTGAGGACGAGCCCGAGGAAGGGCCGGTGACGGTCACCCTCGTCACCCACCAGTCGTGGGCCGTCCCGCAAGAGGTGGTCGATGCCTTCGAACAGCGGGCGAACATCCGCGTCGAGATCCGCAAGGAAGGCGATGCGGGGGAGCTGACCAACAAGCTCGTGCTCACCAAGGACAACCCCATCGCCGACGTCGCGTACGGAGTCGATTCGACGTTCGCTTCCCGCGCGCTCACGGAGGGTGTGTTCCAGCCGTACACCTCACCCGAGGCGGACCGGGGCCCGCAGCGTTACGCCCTCGACCCGCAGCAGCGGCTGTCGGCCATCGATGTCGGCGATGTCTGCGTCAACATCGACACGGAGTGGTTCGCCGCCAACGACGTGCCCGAGCCGACGAGTCTCGACGCTCTGACCGAGCCGGAGTACAAGGACCTTGTCGTGGTGCCGAGCCCGGCCACGTCGTCGCCAGGGTTGGCCTTCCTGTTCGCGACCGTGTCGAAATACGGTGAGGACGGCTGGAAGGAGTACTGGGGCGACCTTGCCGACAACGGAGTGAAGGTCGTCAGCGGATGGACCGAGGCATACACCCAGGATTTCTCGGGGTCCTCGGGTGAGGGCGACCGGCCGATCGTGCTGTCGTACGCGTCCTCTCCCGCCGCCGAGATCCGGCCGGACGGCACCACCAGCACCAAGGCACTGCTCGACACCTGCTATCGGCAAGTGGAGTACGCGGGCGTGCTCGAAGGCACGAAACACCCCGACGAGGCGGGAAAGGTGATCGACTTCCTGCTCTCGCACGAGTTCCAGTCCACCGTCGCCGCGAACATGTACGTGTATCCGACCAGGGAGGGCGTCGCGCTCCCCGAGGGGTGGGCGCAGGCTGCGCCGTTGCCGCGTGAGCCCATCTCGCTGCCCGGTGAACAAGTGGAGGCCAACCGGGAGCAGTGGATCGGGGAATGGCGCTCACTGCTGGAGGGCTGAGCCCGCGGTCCGGCGTGCGGCGGGCGTCGGCGATCGGCGCGCTGGCCGCCCTGCCGGTCGCGTTCCTCGGGCTGTTCTTCGCCTGGCCCGTCGTCGCGATCATCCGCCTCGGTTTCACCGAAGGCGGAGTTGCCGAGGCGCTCGCCGACCCTTCGACGTGGCGACTCGCCGGTTTCACGGTCGCGCAGGCACTGGGCGCCACCGTGGTCGCCTTGATCGCCGGGTTCCCGCTGGCTTTCGTCCTCGCGAGAGTGCGGCTCCCCGGGATCACCGTGGTGCGCACGCTCGTGCTGGTGCCCTTCGTCCTGCCCGCTGTCGTGGTCGGGCTGGCGTTCCGCGCGCTGTGGCCGGACGGCGGCGTGCTCAGCATCATGGTCGCCAACGCCTTCTTCAACGTCGCCGTCGTGGCTCGCACCGTCGGTGGCCTCTGGGCTCACCTCGACCGGCGGGTCGAGGACGCGGCCCGATCACTCGGAGCATCCCGGTTCAGGGCGTTCCGCACCGTGACGTTGCCCGCGCTCCTCCCTGCGGTGTCGGCGTCGGCGGCCGTGGTGTTCCTGTTCTGCGCCACGAGCTTCGGTGTGGTGCTGATGTTGGGAGGCAATCGCTACCGCACCTTGGAGACCGAGATCTACCTCCGCACGGTGGATCTGCTCGATCTCCCCGGCGCGGCGGCGCTTTCACTGGTGCAACTCCTGGCCGTTGTCGCCTCGCTCGGCGTCGGCGCGGTGGCCCGCCGCCGCAACGAACACGCGGCGCAGCTTCGTTCGGCGCGGCACTCGGCTCGCAGACCGGAGGGCGGCGAGTGGGCTGTGGTGGCAGTCTCGGCGCTGGTGCTCGGTCTGTTGCTGACCCCGATCGTCGCGTTGCTTCTTCGCTCAGTGTCGGGACGGCAGGGCTGGACCCTCGACGGATACCGGGCACTGTCCGGAGCGGGGCAGGACGGCGCGTTGAACGTCACAGGATGGGATGCCGCGCTCAACTCGCTCCGCACGGCATCCGATGCCACGATGCTCGCCCTCGTGGTGGGGATAATCGCGGCGGTCACCGTCGTCGTACTGCGCCGCTCACCGAGCAGGGGCGCCAGGACCGCGGGTGAGATCACCGACGCGGCCCTGATGCTGCCCCTCGGGGTGTCGGCGGTGACCGTCGGGTTCGGCTATCTGGTGACGCTCGGTGATCTGCCGTGGGATTTGCGGACCTCGCCGCTCCTGATCCCCTTCGCGCAGGCTCTGGTGATCATTCCTATGGTCGTTCGGCTCATCCTGCCGGTGCTGCGTTCGGTGGACGAACGCCTGCGTCAGGCAGCGGCGACGCTGGGCGCGAGCCCTGTGCGCGTGTGGCGGGAAGTGGATTTCCCGCTGGTGGCGCGGTCGTTGATCGCGGCAGCGGCGTTCGGGTACGTCGTGGCGCTCGGGGAGTTCGGCGCCACCAGTTTCCTGGCTCGCCCTGACAAGCCCACGCTGCCGGTCGCTGTCGCGGACCTCATCAACCGGCCGGGCGAGCTGAACCATTTGATGGCGTACGCGGGCTGCGTGCTGCTGATGGTGGTCACGGTGATCGTGGCGGCAGTGATCGAGAGCGTGCGTGCTCCGCATGCGCGGCTGGGAGAATTCTGATGTTGACCGTCTCCGGTGTGTCCGTCCGTTACGGCGACGTGGTCGCGGTTCGTGATGCCGAACTCGAGATCGCCGATGGTGAGGTTCTCGCGTTGCTCGGGCCATCGGGGTCGGGCAAATCGACTCTGCTGCGTACGATCGCGGGTCTGGAACCTGCCGCGGGCGGCCGGGTGTGCTGGGATGGTGACGATCTCGCCGGGGTGCCTGTCCACCGCCGCAACTTCGGGCTGGTTTTCCAGGACGGTCAGCTTTTCCCGCATCGGGATGTGGCAGGCAATATCGCATTCGGTCTGCGCATGCGTGGCATGGATCGTGTGGCCAGGCAGGAGCGGGTGCGCACACTGCTCGATCTGGTCGGCCTCAGTGGATACGAGCGCCGCAAGATCACGGAACTCTCCGGAGGGGAGGCACAGCGGGTCGCACTGGCTCGGGCACTCGCTCCGCAGCCCCGGTTGCTGTTGCTCGACGAACCGCTGTCCGGACTCGACGCGGAGTTGCGCGAACAGCTCGCGATCGAGGTGACCGAACTGCTGCGACGCACCAAAACCACAACGCTTCTCGTCACGCACGACCAGGAAGAGGCGTTCACACTGGCCGACCGGATCGCGGTGCTCGACAACGGCGTGATCCGGCAGGTGGGCGATGTGCTCGACGTGTGGCGCAGGCCGGTGGACGAACGGATCGCCCGGTTTCTCGGCGTGACCACGTTCCTGCACGGACGGGCCGACCACGGTCGGTTGCGGTGCGTGTTGGGTGAGGTTTCACTCCCCTGGTGTGGCACCGGCGATGTGCTGATCGGGCTGCGGCCCAATGCTGTGCGGGCAGAGGAACTCGACCGGGCCTCCGAAGCCGCGCCACCGTCCGGTTCGCTGCGGGGCGAAGTGCTCGCTCGGGTACACCGCCGTGATCACGTTCGGCTCGTGGTGAAACCTGACGGCGATCTCTCCGAGGTGGCCGCGGTCGCGGCGATGACCAGCAGGGCGGTAGCCGGTGATCGGGTTGTCCTCACCCTGGACGCGGACGGCATTGCCACGGTGGGGCTGTGACGAGGAGACGCTCAGAGGGCCGTCACCTCGTCACAGCCGGAGTACCGCGAGCTTGCGACACAACGCTCGTATAGCCGTGCCCCTCAGCTGTCCTTGGTGAGCATTCGGGCTGTCGCGAGTGACAGCGCGATCACGATGTAGCAGCCCGCGCGGACGATGCCTTCGCCGAGCGCATCCAGTGGGATCGGGTCTCGCAGGACGTCCACCACGGATTCCCACGACGTGTTGAGCAGGAACGGATGGAGCCACGACAGCGCTTCGAGCGCGCTGAGTATGGAGAAGAGCAGCACCCCGCCGACGACCGACACCAGTACAACGATGGGATGCTCGGTGACGGTGGAGACTGCCAGCGCCACGGCTCCCACCGCCCATAGCTGCACCGCAACCCATGCCGAGGCGAGTAACACTCGCCAGACGGCACCCGGCAAGGACTCCGTCGTGCCCGAGAAGGTGAACAAGGCATCGGTGCCATTGAAAACCAGCCCGGTGACGATGCCGCTCACCGCCATGAGCACGGCCGCCGTGGACGTGAGCATCGCGACGCCGACGGCCTTGACCAACAACACCCGCCCTCGTCCGACAGGTGCCAGCAGCAAGCCACGCAGAGTTCCACTCGCCTGCTCACCCGCTATGGCGTCGGCACCCGACATCGCCGCCACGAGTGGCAACATCAAAGTGAGCGACACGACCAACGCGGCGACCGGCAACACCAGCGCGTTGCCGGCTGCCGTGGTCAGCAGCGCGACGTTCCGGCCCTCACCGTCAGGTCCACCTGTCGGCTTCTCGATGACCGCCAGTGCGATTCCCATGATCACCGGGATCGCCGCGAGGATGCCGAGAAGGACGAGATTCCGGGGCCTGCGGTAGATCAGGGAGAGTTCTGAGCGGAGCAGTCTGCCCACCGGCACGCGATCGCGTGCAACGGGTTCGGCAGTCCACAGTGGCCCCTCGACGTTCGTGGTGGACGCATCGGGCTGTGGTCGGTCGAATTCGGTCACGGTCGCTCCTCCGGATCTGCTCCCTGGGTCAGCCGGGCGAACAGGTCCTCGAGGCCGGTTCTGTCCTTGTGGACCTCGTAGACGGCAACGTCGGCGCGCACGAGTGTCGCGACCACCTCGGGCGGGGTCGTGGTCGTCACATCCACGCGCACCCCGCCTGGCGCGGGCCGAGCGACGATCCGGGCCTGCCGCAGAGCTTTCAGCGCCTTCTCGGAGTCGGGTGTGGACACGATGACGGCAGGGGTACCCGAGTCGAGCAGCTCGGCGAGTTCTCCTTGCGCGACCACGGTGCCGTGATTGAGCACGGCAACATGGGTGCACGTGGCCTCGACCTCGGCGAGCAGGTGAGACGACACCAGCACGGTGACGCCTGCGGCGTGCAGCTCGGCGATCAACGCTCGTACGTCGCGAGTTCCTGCCGGATCGAGGCCGTTCGTGGGTTCGTCGAGCACGACGAGCTTGCGGGGTGCCAGTAGCGCACCAGCCAGTCCCAGTCGCTGCTTCATACCGAGCGAGTAGCCGCGATAGCGCCGACCGGCCGCACCAGACAGACCGACCCGTTCCAGAGCTGTCTCGACGGCACGGGGAATGTCCTGCCTGGCCAGGCGTGGCTCGGCAGCGGCAAGACGCAGCAGGTTGTCGCGTCCTGAGAGGAACGAATGGAACCCGGGACCCTCCACGAGTGCTCCGACGTCCGGAAGTGCTTTCCCGGCATGCTCTGGGACGGCGTGGCCCAGCACGGTCGCGATACCTTCCGTCGGCCTGCTGAGCCCCAGCAGCATGCGGATCGTTGTGGTTTTTCCGGAACCGTTGGGGCCCAGCATTCCCAGCACCGCACCCTCGGGGATGTCGAGATCGACGTGCTCGACCGCCACCGTCCGCCCGTAGACCTTGCGAAGGCCCCGGGCGGACGCGGCGATCGCCCCTGTCGGAGGAGGGGACGCTTCCGGCCCGTCGTCGAAAGCGCCCACCCTGCCATCGAGCGTTGTCACCTACCGCTCCTGGAAAGCGCATCGCTCAGGACCTTCTCGGGCACAGCGCCCACAGCGATCCTTCCGTCGTCGGTGAGGAGGGCGGTGACAGCCCGGGTTTTGACGAGGTAGCCCTCGCCGTATTCGCCGTTCACCCTCGTGCCGATACGGGAAAGCAAGTCGTGTGTCCTGGCGTCGGCCAGCTCGCTTCTGGTGTCGGCGGTCACCCGCGCCACCATGACACTGTCCCACCCTTCACCGACGACGTGAGCGTCGTCGAAAGGCTTCTCCCCGCGATTGCGCGCTCGCGGTTCGATGTCGGCCACTTCTGCGCCCGCAGGTGGAGTGAAGCTGAACAGGTCAGGGGCCTGCCCGCCGAAATCGATCTCGGTGAAGCCCAGGGAGACCACGGGTTCCGCAGTGCCGTGGGTGAACACCGATACTCGTAGCGGCAGCCGGTTCTCGGCGTCCACGGCGATGCGAGCCTCCCGGAGCAGCGTCTTCTCGGTGGGCTTCGGGGTGAGCACGAGTTCGTAAGCGGCACGCCCCGCGACTGTTGCCGTGCCGTCCACGGACACCGTGCTGGCCTTGCCCGCGAACTCGACCAGCCGTTTGGCCATGGTGGCGGGGTCGGAGGGGACAGCTCCGTGTGGGCTTTCCATGTCCGCATGGTCAGGCAGACTCAGGCGGGTGGCGATGTTTTCCTCGGAGTCGTAGCTCCAGACCTGCGTGCCGTCGCTGACGACCGTGTACTCACCTCCGTGGAGTTCGAGCGCGAGCCGGGCGCGACCTTCGCCGTCGAAATACACCCGTCCCGACTCGGCTGTGACGGCTGACATCCCGTCGATCTTCGGCAGACCGAGCTCGTTGTCCACGGTGATCGACCCGGACAGGGCAGGGGCGTCGGACCGAAGCACCGACTCGACCAGAGCCAGCGGTTCCACGGCGGGGAGTTCGGGTGCCTCTCCCGCACCGGCCGGCACGGCCAGTACCCCGAGCCCGGCAGCTCCCAGTGCCGTGCCTGACACGGCGATGACAGCTGCTCTTCTTCTCGGATTGACGGGTTTCACGTCGTCTCCTCACATCCGGATCCAGTGTGCCCTCAGCGGCAACTCCCACACTCGCCCATCTCCGCTGAGATCGCGCTGAGAGCCGCAGCGACGCTGAGACAACACTGAGAACCCGTGCCGGAAACCACGCCGAACCGGCATCCTGTGCATGTGAGACCTCGGGTTTTGGTTGTCGATGACGAAGCTGGGATGCGCAAGGCCCTGCAACGCGGACTGACGGCCGAAGGGATGGACGTCGTCCTGGCAGCAGAAGGGCCGACGGCGTTGCGGCTGGCGCGGACCCGGTCGTTCGACGTGCTTCTGCTGGACATCATGCTTCCTGGACTGTCCGGCTACCGAGTGCTCCAACAGCTTCGCGCGGAGGGAGTCGGCACACCGGTGCTGCTCGTTTCCGCCAAGGACGGCGAGATCGACCAGGCGGACGGCCTCGACCTGGGAGCCGACGGCTACGTGGTGAAACCGTTCTCCTTCGTCGTACTGGTCGCTCAGATCAAGGCTGTGCTGCGCAGGGCGTCGAAAGGGCACCGCGGTCCTCTGCGGATCGGAGCGCTCACCATCGACAGAGCGAAGCGCGAGGTGCGCTGGCACGACCAGCCGGTGCCGCTGTCGCCGAGGGAGTTCGCCCTTCTGGACACTCTCGCGGGACGCGTGGGCACGGTGGTGCCGAAGGAGGACCTTCTGAGGGAGGTCTGGGGCGACGAGCAGGCTGCCACGCGCAACGTGGTCGAGGTCTATGTCGGGTACGTGCGGCGCAAGCTCGAGGCCGCGGGAGCGAACGCGTTCGTCAGGACGGTGCGCGGGCACGGCTACGTCGTGTCGGAGCCGGAAGCCGAACCCGTGGTCCCCGTGCGGACGTGAACAGGGCTTCTCACCGGTGGTGGGGTCGCCGTGGCCTCCGGTTCCGGATCACGTTGATCGTCACGGCCGTGGCTCTGGTGCCGCTGTTCGGGCTCGCGCTCCTCGCGGGCCGGACGCTCGGTCCGCTACTGGTGGATTCGGTTGACGGCGAGCTCGATGCCGTGCTGACAGCGGCGAACGCCGCTGTCACCGCAGGCAGGACACCGCACGAGGTACCGGGCATCGACGTGCGGGTGCTCGACACGGCAGGCGCTCCGATCGACGGGAGGAAACGGCCCCGGCTCGGCAGCGAGGACGTCGCAGACCTGAAGGCGGGGTTGCCTGTCAGCGTCGAGAGTGACGCCGGGGGAGCTGACGTTGTTCAGCCGTGGCGCTGGCTCGGTTCCGTGGTCACGGCTCCGGACGGCGCCCAGCGCCTCGTCGCGGTGGGCGCGCCGCTCGTGGGTGTCGCGGACACGGTGGAGGACGGAGCGCGCTGGTTGCTGGTCGCCGCCGGGGTCGGAGCCTTGATCGCCACGGTCGCCACGTGGGCCGGTGTGCGAGCGGCACTGCGTCCGGTGACCCGCATGCGAGGTGCCGCGCGGCACCTGCCTCAGGGCGCGCGGCTTCCATTGCCTGCTGCTGACGACGAGCTGCGCGCGCTGGCCGCCGATTTCAACGCCTTGCTCGCCCGCCAGGAGGAGGCCGTGGAGCGGCTCCGCCGGTTCACGGGAGACGCGGCGCACGAGCTGCGCTCGCCGGTGGCGACGATCCGTGTGCAGGCCGAGGTGGCGGTCACGAACCCTGATCCGGAGCTGGCTCATGAGACGCTGCGTGACATTCTCGACGAGGCGGAGCGCCTCACAGCATTGCTGGACAACCTGCTCGCACTCGCCCGCGCGGATGCCGGTGAACTACCTGGAGCGGAGCCGGTGGAGGTCACCACGATCGTCAGGGATGTCGTCGCAAGGGCGAGCCCTGGCGGGCCTCAGCTCCCTCGGGTGCGCATCAGCGCCGTGGCGAGGCAGGCCTGGGCTTCCGCCACCCATGCGGAGGTGGAACTCGTGCTGGACAACCTCCTGCGCAACGCGTGCGCCCACGCTGCGAGCGAGGTGGTGGTTTCCGTGCCTGCGTCGCGGTCGTTCGTGCGGGTGGTGGTGGACGACGACGGCCCAGGGGTTCCGGTCGAACACCGGTCGCGGGTCTTCGACAGGTTCTACCGTGTCGCCGACGACCGCGCGCGCACCTCGGGCGGTACAGGGCTCGGCCTGGCGATGGTGGCCGAGCTGGTGCGAAGGAGAGGCGGGCAGGTGGCTGTGGGGGAGTCGCCGGACGGAGGCGCGAGGTTCGAGGTGTCGTGGCGTCGCCACGCGGGGTAGGTTGTGCTGCTCGTGACCACAGACGACAAAGCCGATCGGACGGTTGCCACCGTCGTCGTCGGCGCGGCCGTGGTGCGCGACGGCCGCCTGCTCGCTCAACAGCGAGCCTTCCCGCCCGAGGCCGCAGGGCTGTGGGAGCTTCCGGGCGGCCGGGTCGAGGCGGGGGAGCCCGACGTCGAGGCCGTGCGGCGCGAATGCCTTGAGGAGCTGGGTGTCGCCGTCGTCGTGGGCGACCGGATCGGCGACGACGTCGCCCTCCCCAACGGCATGGTGTTGCGGGTCTACGCCGCGACCCTGCGGGAGCCATGGGCCGAACCACGGGCCGTGGAGCATCGGGCGCTGCGCTGGTTGACGGCCACAGGGGTGGCGGAGCTGGACTGGCTGCCCGCAGACCGACTGCTCGTACCGGCCCTGCTCGCTCTCCTGTGATCGGCTTCCGGCGCCGAATCCTGTGACGTACGCCTCGCGGTCCTACGGTGGAGGTATGTACGTCGTTCTGCTGACCTACACGGCACCGCTACCCGAGATCGACTATGCGCTTCCCGACCACGCCGAATGGCTCGCCAGGCAGTTCGAGCTGGGGCGTCTGCTCGCGTCGGGGCGCAGGGCGGATCACAGAGGGGAGGTGTTGCTGAGCCGGCCGATGTCGCTGGGCACACTCGAAGCCGCACTGGCCGGTGATCCGTTGTTGCTCCGGCATCTCGCGCATCACGAGGTGATCGAGTTCTCGGCCACGCGCACCGGCCCCGAACTGCGTGCGATCAACGAGGCACTGGCAGGCTGAACGCCCTGGGACGGTCGGCCTCCCGCACGGGGTCAGGCCGCCTTTCGCGCTGCCTTCTCGATCTTCTTCTGCGCCTTCTTCTGTGCCTTCTTCAGCGCTCGCACGGGGCATTTGTCGCACCGCGGTTTCGACTTGCAGCACTTCTTCTTGACCTTGCCCGCCTTCATGAGCTCGCGGACAACTGCCTTGGGGTCGTCCAGGGAGTGCTTGCCTTTCTTGCCCACAGCACGAGGCTAGGTGTGTCGCTCTCCACGCGCAGATGATCGGGGGACACGGTTGGGCTGCGACTACGGCGACTATGCTGGTCGCCAGACCACGCCAGGCGCCGTGTCCGTTGGTCAACCATCATTCTTCTTCATCAGGGAGCTTTCGCGTGCCCACAGCCGCTGCTCAGAAAGTCCGCACCGACTTGCGCAACGTCGCCATCGTCGCGCACGTCGATCACGGTAAGACGACTCTGGTCGATGCCATGCTGAGGCAGTCGGGGGCCTTCGCCGAACGCTCCGAGCCGGTCGAACGGGTCATGGACTCCGGAGAGCTGGAGCGCGAGAAGGGCATCACCATTCTCGCGAAGAACACCGCGATCCGCCGCAGCACGCCCGACGGCCCCGTCACGATCAACGTGATCGACACGCCGGGGCACGCCGACTTCGGCGGAGAGGTCGAGCGCGGTCTTGCCATGGTTGACGGAGTCGTGCTGCTGGTGGACGCCAGCGAGGGGCCGCTCCCGCAGACCCGGTTCGTGCTACGCAAGGCGCTCGCCGCGCAACTGCCGGTGATTCTCGTCGTCAACAAGGTGGATCGCTCCGACGCCAGGATCGCCGAGGTCGTCGAGGAGACCCACGACCTGTTGCTGGAACTCGCGGGTGAGATCGAGGGCATGGACGACGACGCGCTGGACGGCGTGTTGTCGATGCCGGTCGTCTACGCCGCCGCCCGAGCAGGGGTCGCCAGCCTGGAACGGCCCGCCGACGGCCAGCTTCCTGACGGGGAGAACCTGGACCCCCTCTTCGAGGTGCTGCTCGACCGCATCCCGGCCCCGCAGGCCGACCCGGACGCCCCGCTGCGGGCGCTCGTCACCAACCTCGACGCCTCCAGCTTCCTCGGCCGTATCGCCCTTATCCGTATCCACGCGGGACGGCTGCGCAAGGGGCAGACGGTCGCCTGGCTGCGTGAGGACGGTTCTGTGCAGAACGTCCGTATCTCCGAGCTGCTGGTCACCGAGGCGCTCACGCGCGTTCCCGCGGAGGAGGCGAGCGCAGGCGATCTCGTGGCCATCGCCGGTATTCCGGACATCACGATCGGGGACACGCTCGCCGACCGTGACCAGCCGGAGGCACTGCCCCGCATCACGGTGGACGAGCCCGCGATCTCGATGACGTTCGGTGTCAACACCTCACCGCTCGCGGGACGTGGCGGCGGCGACAAGCTGACGGCGCGCCTGCTCAAGGCAAGGCTCGACGCGGAGCTGATCGGCAATGTCAGCATCCGCGTTCTGCCCACCGAGCGCCCAGACACGTGGGAGGTCCAGGGCCGTGGTGAGCTGGCGCTCGCCATCCTCGTGGAGACCATGCGGCGTGAGGGATTCGAACTGACCGTCGGTAAGCCGCAGGTGGTCACCCGTACCATCGACGGGAAGCTGCACGAGCCGTTCGAGCGGCTTTACGTGGACGCGCCGGAGGAGCATCTCGGAGCCATCACGCAGCTACTGGCGTCGCGCAAGGGACGGATGGAGAACCTGGACGGACACGGCACCGGGCGGGTCAAGCTCGAGTATGTGCTGCCGTCGAGGGGGCTGATCGGTTTCCGTACCGACTTCCTCACCGAGACCCGGGGCACGGGCATCGCGAACCACATCTTCGAGGGTTACTTCCCGTGGGCAGGGGAGATCCGCACGCGGCACAGCGGTTCGCTCGTGGCCGACCGCTCGGGCCCGATCACCACGTACGCGCTGTTGCAGCTCGCCGATCGTGGGACCTTCTTCGTCGAACCCGGCGCCGAGGTCTACGAGGGCATGGTGGTGGGTGAGAACCCCAGGGCCGAGGACCTCGACATCAACGTGACGAAGGAGAAGAAGCTCACGAACATGCGCTCGTCCACTGCCGACGAGCTGGAGCGCCTCGCGCGCCCGCGCACGCTGAACCTCGAGGAGGCGCTGGAGTTCTGCGCGGGTGACGAATGCGTCGAGGTGACTCCGAAGGCTGTGCGGGTGCGCAAGGTCGTCCTGGACTCCACACAGCGTGCCAAGGAGCGGTCCAAGGCTCGCAGCCGCGATCGCAACGCCTGACCGGGTAGCCCGGCTCGCGTCGGTCGTTGACAGCGCCGTTGACGGGCGTTCGGCCCTGTCAACGGCCGCCCTTCGACTGCGTCCTTGGCAGCGCCCCTTGACAGCGCCCCTTGGCAGCGCCCCTTGACGTTGGCCCTCGACACTGGCCATTGACACTGGCCCTTGACACCGGCGCGACGCGAGCTTGGGAGACTGGGGGAACCACACGGTCGGTCCGTGCGTCAGCCACACGGGGGAACGGTGACGGCTGATCGGTCGGTGACCGTGTCGCCGGATCGGCAGCCTCGAAGGCCACGGCACCATCGTTGTGCCTGGGGTGGACGGTGTCGAGCGAGCAGGGAGGCTGTGGCGTGCGAGCGAGCAGGGGCAGGGGGAGGCCGTGGACGGCCGTGCTGGTACTGGTGCTCGCAGGGGTGTTGACCGCGTGTTCGAACACCCCGCCCCCGCCTGTGGTGACCTCGCCCGTGTCCCCGTCGGCGCCGCTGCCGGGTGAGACCCCTTCGCAGATCGTGGCGGCGGTGGACGACATCGTCGGCGGCTACAACCCGCATTCCCTCGCCGACGCCTCGACGGTGACGACGGCGCTGTCGCAGTTGCTGTTGCCTTCCGTCTTCCGGCCGGACGTCGAGGGTGAGCTCACTCTCGACGACAGCCTCATGACGTCGGCTGAGGTGACGAGTGAGGACCCGTTCACGGTCGAGTACCGCATCCGTCCCGAGGCGTCGTGGTCTGATGGCGCGCCCATCGCTGTCGAGGACTTCTCCTACCTCGCCGAAGCCATGAAATCCCAGCCGGGGGTGGCGAACTCCGCTGGTTACGAGCTGATCTCCTCGATCGAGCCCGGCGAGGGCGGGAAGCTCGTGAGGGTCATCTTCAGCAAGCCTTACCCCGGCTGGAAGACGCTGTTCTCGAACCTGCTTCCTGCCCATGTCTTCAAGGACGCACCGGGCGGCTGGCCTGCCGCGCTGGCCGACAACTTCCCCGCGTACGGCGGTCCTTTCGCGATCAAGAAGATCGACACCGCGAGGGGCGAGATCATCCTCGAACGCAACGAGCGTTACTGGGAGAAACCCGCGGCTGTCGATCGCATCGTGCTCCAGCGTTCCGAGGGGCCCGGTATGGTGTCGGCGCTGCGCAGCGGCAGCGCCCAGTTCACCCTCGGCGGGGTCAGCGGAGACACGCGGGCGCTTCTCGCCGACCTCGGTGACGAGGTCGCCCTGCACGCGGTGCCACAGCCGTACGTGGTGGACGTGGTGTTGCGACCGGTGGGGCCCGCGCTGGCGGATGACACGGTGCGGGAGGCGATCGCGGCGCTGATCGACCGCAACGCGCTGATCGAGGAGGGCACGAAGGGTGGCG
Organism: Saccharomonospora xinjiangensis XJ-54; assembly: GCF_000258175.1. Taxonomy (NCBI): domain Bacteria; kingdom Bacillati; phylum Actinomycetota; class Actinomycetes; order Pseudonocardiales; family Pseudonocardiaceae; genus Saccharomonospora; species Saccharomonospora xinjiangensis. The sequence continues at coordinate 3,275,676 of NZ_JH636049.1, forward strand.
ACTCGGCGGACCTGCGGGCCAGTGCGCAGGTGCTGCCACCGTCGTCCGACAAGTACGCGCACACGATCCCTGGTTCCGGGCCGCCGCTGGAACGCGATGCCAGGCGCGCCTACCGGTTGCTTGCCGAGGCAGGGTATGAGCGGAAAGCGGGAAGCTGGGTCGATGAGGAGGGCAGGGCACTCTCCCTCGTGGTGGCCTCGCCGGGGCAGAAACAGCCGTACGGGCGGATCGCGGAGGCACTGACCGAGCAGCTGATCGCGGAAGGCATCGAGGCCACCGCGGTGCAGCCACCGGCGCGGGAACTCTTCGGTTCGGCGCTGGCCGCTCCCGTGGACCTCGACGGTGGTGCCGCAGGCGAACCCGCACCGACCAACGGCCAGGTTGGCATCGACATCGCGGTGATCCCGAGGGCGGTCAGCGTTGATTCTGCCACGACAGCCGCCTCCTGGTTCTCCTGCCCCGCCGCGGCGCAGGACGACGCCGCAGGAGACGGCGCGGGCGACACCGAGGACGGGAAGGACGGCGGGGACGAAGGGGACACGGGGAACGACAGCGGCAGCTCCTCGTCGGCAGCGTCGGATTCGTCGAAGACGGACACGCCAGAGTCGTCCACAGCATCCACTGGGGAAGCGGGAGCGAACACCCCGGACACCGGTCTCGTGGTGCCCGCGAATCCCGCGGGCTTCTGCGATCCGGAGGTGCAGTCCGCTCTCGATGCCGCGTTGACGGGTGAGACCCCGTTGAAGCAGAGCCTCGCCGAGGTCGAACCGGAGGTGTGGGACCAGAACGTCTCCATCCCGCTGTTCCAGCTCGCCGACACTCTTGCTGTGGGCTCAGGTGCGTCCGGAGTGACGCCGGGACCTGCGCTGACCGGCCCATTCTCCTCCGCTGTCAACTGGACCCGCGCTCCTCGCTAGCGCCGCCCTTACCACAGCAATCGGACGCTCGTCGGCCATCGACTCTCAGCCCCGGTTGGTTGTACAGTGACTGATCACACGTTGTCACTGTTGTATGTTTCGTTCGCTAGATAGATGTCACCCTTTGGTCACGATCCCGCCAGAAGTACTGACCGATGGTGGTCATCCTTCTTAGCGTTCCCCCGCAGTGCGCCAATCGAGTGTGATGGGCGTGTCATAAGCTCCGGCGCTAACCGGAGAGTTGGGTCCCACCGTGGAAGACCCGGGACTCAGTGCTAGGAGGGCACACGTAATGAGGAGATCGAAAGCCATCTCCGCGTGGTCGATGCTCGCCGCGTCAGCGCTCGTGCTGAGCGCGTGCGGCGGGGGCGGCGACAACGCGGCGGATGAGAACAGCGGCTCGACCGTCGATGCCAAGAGCTTGGCGGAGGGCAAGGCGCAGGAGGGTGACACCTTCAAGCTCGCCGACGTCCCTGAGATGGACCCCGTCACGGTGGCCATCGACGAGGGCTTCTCCGCCTACAACAACAACACCGCGGACGCCAACAGCTCGTATAACAACTACGTGCTGACCAGCGTCATCACCGGTCCTACTATCCTCGACGGCAACAACAAGGTCCTGCTCAACGGCGATGTGATGGAGTCCGTGGAGGTCACCTCCGAGGACCCGTTCACCGTCGAGTGGAAGATGAAGCAGGGCGTCAAGTGGTCCGACGGTGACACGTGGGACTGCCGCGAGTTCTACCTCGCGTGGCTCTCCAGCTCCGGCACGACCAAGGAGTTCAACTCCGCCTCCACCACGGGCTACGAACTCATGACGCCCGAGTGTGTTGACGACTACACCTTCAAGGCCGAGTTCAGCGAGCCTTACCTCGACTACATGGGCATGTTCGCCGACGTGCGTCTCATGCCGGCGCACATCATCGAGAAGGAAGTCGGCATCTCCGACATCCGCGAGGTGGAGCCGAAGTCGAAGGAAGCCAAGAAGGTCGCCGAGTACTGGGCTGGCGAGTGGAAGGGCTTCAAGGCCGAGACTATGCCCGGCTCCGGCCCCTACAAGATCAAGTCCTTCGACCGGAACTCCGAGACGGTCGTTCTGGAGAAGAACCCGAACTGGATCGGCGCCAAGGGTGGCCCCAAGGAAGTCACGGTCCGGGCGATCCCTGACACCAAGGCCATGGCCACCGCGCTGCAGAACGGTGAGATCGACGTCGCCGCGTCAACGCAGCCGGACGCCACAGCCGCCGACACCCTGAAGAACCTGGCCTCGCAGGGCGTGAAGTACGCCTCCGCGCCGCAGCTCACCTACGAGCACCTCGACCTGAACTTCAAGCGCATCTTCGCCGACGACGCCGCTCGCAAGGCGTTCTTCCAGGTCGTGGACCGCGAGGAGATCGTCAACAAGCTGCTGAAGCCGGTGCAGGCCGACGCCAAGCCGCTGGGCAGCATCGTCTTCTTCAGCACGGAGGAAGGCTACGAGGACCGCTACAGCGACAAGATGAACAAGGGCCCCGAGGCCGCGGCCAAGACCCTCGAAGAGGGCGGGTGGAAGAAGGGCGCCGACGGCATCTACGCCAAGGACGGCAAGAGGTTCTCGGTGTCGATCTCGCACAACGAGAACGCCCGCCGCAGCCAGACGGTGGAGATCATCCAGTCGCAGGCCCGTGAGGCCGGCATCGAGATCAAGGACGACACCGACCCGAACTTCCTCAAGGGCCGTGTTGACAAGGGCGACTACGACATCGCCCTCTTCGGCTGGTCGTCACAGCCGTTCAAGGCCGAGTCCAAGGCCATCTACATCACCGGCGGTGGCCAGAACTGGCAGGGTTTGAGCGACCCGAAGATCGACGAGGCGTACGAGAAGGCGACCTCGGCGACCAAGAGGGAAGACGCGGTGAAGAACTACATCGCGGCCGACGAGGCGCTCGCGGAGAACTACGCGACCGTCCCGCTGTTCGAGACGCCGTCGATGTGGGCTTTCCGTGGTATCGACCGCGTGTACATGCAGTCGTACAACGGTGCTCTGTGGAACGTCGGGGAGTGGGAGGCCGCCGAGTAATCGGCCCCTCTCACGTCACCGGCTGACGTCTGACCCCGTCGGGGACCGGCCATCACACCGGTCCCCGACGGCCGACGTTAGTAGCTGTTCACGCGAACCCGAACCCCACTACCGTGGCGCGGGACGGTGACGAAATAATTCCGGGCGATCCCGGGACTAGGAGCAAGTCGTTGAACCTGGTTTTCTACATCCTTCGCCGTCTGGCGATCTCGATTCCGATCCTGCTGATCGGAAGCTTTCTGGTCTTCGTGATGGTGGCCGGTGCGGGCGACCCTCTCGCGGAGCTACGTACCCAGCCGAACATCAATCAGGAGTCCATCGACGCGATCGCTCATCAGCTAGGGCTGGACAAACCGCTGATTCCCAGGTACTTCGACTGGCTCGGCGGGTTCCTGACCGGTGACTGGGGGATCTCGATCGCCCAGGGCTCGGCCATGGAGCCGGTGTTCCCGAAGATCATGAGCGCCTTCTGGGTGTCGATCCAGCTGATCCTCGGCGCCGAGATCCTCGCCGTGATCCTCGGTGTCGCCGTCGGTCTGCTGGCCGCGGTGAAGCAGTACAGCCTCATCGACTACACGGCCACCGCGCTGGCGTTCCTGTTCTTCTCGATGCCGATCTTCTGCGTCGCCATCGTGCTGAAGATCTACGCGATCGACCTCAACGTGGTGATCAACAACCTCGGCCTCAGCGACGTGTTCGGCAATCCGTTCCTGCGAACGACGAGCCCGGAGACCCTGGAAGCCGATGGTTTCGGGGACTTCGTCGTCAAGTACACCGGCGCGTTCCTGCTGCCGACACTGTCCATCATGTTCATCAGCTTCGCGGCGTACAGCCGGTTCCAGCGGGCCTCGATGCTGGAGACGCTGAACATGGACTACGTGCGGACCGCGCGCGCGAAGGGTCTCACCGAGCGGCGCGTCATCATGAAGCACGCCTTCCGCAACGCGCTGATCCCGACGACCACGCTGTTCTCCGTGAACTTCGTGACCGTCGTGACGGGTGCCGTCATCACAGAGCGGGTGTTCAACTGGAACGGCATGGGCGCTGTGCTCGTCGAGGCCGTGAACAAGAACGACCCGAACGTGATGATGGGCTGGGTCGTGGTGATCTCCATTGCCGTGATCATCGCGAACCTGATCGCGGACTTGTTGTACGGCATTCTGGACCCGAGGATTCGCGTTGGCTGACATGAACTCGCTTGTGACCGGCGCCGAAACCGGTAGCAAGCCACCGATTTCCGAAGGCGAACTGAGCAACGAGGCTCTGCCGGAGCCGCGCAGTCAGGGCGCGCTCGTCCTGCGCAAGTTCCTGCGGCACAAGCTCGCGATGGTCAGCGTCGGCATGCTGTTGCTGATCACGCTCGTGGCGCTGATCATGCCGATGTTCTGGCCGCACGACTACTGGGACTCGTCGTTCCCGTCGTTCGCCGAACCGAGTGCCGAACACCCGCTCGGCACCACGCAGGTCGGCAAGGACATGGTGTCGCAGATTCTGCGCGGCACGCAGTACTCGCTGCTCATCGCCATCACCGTGTCACTCGTGGCGACGTTCATCGGTGTCGTGCTCGGCGCGTTCGCCGGGTACATGGGAGGTTTCGCCGACTCGGCCATCTCCCGCCTCACCGACCTGTTCCTGATCATCCCGGCGATCGCGGCCGCCGCGATCCTGGTGAAGGTGTTCAGCGGCAGCTGGTGGGTCGTTGCCGTGGTGCTCGCCGGATTCGCGTGGATGCCCATCGTGCGTATCACCCGAGCCGAGGCGATGTCGCTGTCGCAACGAGAGTTCGTCGAGGCGGCAAGGGCGTCGGGCGCGGGTACGGGGCGCATCGTCTTCAAACACCTCGTGCCCAACATGGTCGGCACGATCACCGTCAACGCCACGCTCGCCGTCGCGCAGGCGGTGCTGGCCGAGGCGGCTCTGTCGTTCATCGGTCTCGGTGTGAAGCCGCCGGACACCTCGCTCGGTCGCGTGATCTCGGAGAACTACGCGCAGATGACGGGACGTCCCTGGCTGTTCTTCGGGCCGTTCGTCGTGCTGGTGCTGATCTCGCTGTCGATCAACTTCATCGGTGACGGTCTTCGTGACGCCTTCGACCCGCGTCAGCGGAAGGTCAAGGCGTAGCGGCAAGTTCGTCGGCCCCGTCACGAAGGGGGAGTGTCCTCGCACGAGCGAGAGATGCTCCCCCTTCGTCATACCACCGTGTCCGCACTTCTTGCGCGGGTGTCTGCATTCTGTGGACGGCAGCATGCAAGCGGCGCGGGTCCGTAGTCCTTGTGCTTCCTCGCCTCTCGGGGCCGTATGTACGGCAACTGCGGACACGCGTACGAGAACTGCGGACACGCGTACGAGAACTGCGGACACGCGTACGAGAACTGCGGACACGCGTGCGAGAAGTGCGGACACGGCGGTACGGACACGGGAAAGGGGCGGCACCGTGCGGTGCCGCCCCTTTCGGGCTCTACGGGCTCGTGAGGAGCTTTCCGGTCAGTCCTTGACCGGAGCCACCCTGCCTTCCTCCCACGCGCGCCTGCGCTCGGCCTGCAACTCCGGATCGGCCACGGGAGCCGCGGACAGCAAACGCTTCGTGTATTCCTGCTGCGGGTCGTGCAGCACCTGCTCACGGGTGCCGACCTCGACCAGCTTGCCGTGCTGCATCACCGCGACGCGGTCGGCCAGCAGATCGACCACGGCGAGGTCGTGGCTGATGAACAGGCACGCGAAGCGCAGGTGCTGCTGGAGGTCGAGGAAAAGGTCCAGCACCTTCGCCTGCACCGACACGTCCAGCGCCGACGTCGGCTCGTCGGCGATGAGCAGCTTGGGGTCGAGTGCGAGAGCGCGGGCGATGGCCACACGCTGCCGCTGACCGCCCGAAAGCTCGTGCGGGTAGCGGTTGCGGTAGTGCCCTGACAGCTGCACCTTGTCGAGCAGGTCGGCGACCCGGTTGTCCAGATCCTTGCCCGTGAGGATCTTGTGCAACACAAGCGGTTCGGCGATCGAGTCGCCGATCGTCATCTTCGGGTCCAGCGTGGACGCGGGGTCCTGGAAGACGATGGAGAAGTACATGCGCATCGGGCGCAGGTCCTTGTGCGACATCGTGGTGATGTCGGTGCCGGCGATCGTCACCGTGCCGGACGTGGGCTTGAGCAGCCGGATGGCGCACCTGCCCACCGTGGACTTACCGGAGCCGGATTCGCCGACGAGGCCGAGGATCTCGCCGCGGTCGATGTGCAGGGACACGTTGTCCACCGCGCGGTTCTTGCCCTGACGGCCCTTGCCGGGGTACTCCAGCACGAGATCCTTGATGGCCAGCGCGGGCGCCGAATCGTCCAGCCGCGACTGGAGTTTCTCGTGAGCCTTGCGCAGCGCGGCGTCTGTCTTGCTCTCCGTGACGTTCGCTTTCGGAGTGTCGAGCAGACGCTGACCCTCCGGACGCTGACCGAGCACGGGTACGGCAGCCAGCAGTCGCTTGGTGTAGTCCTGCTGCGGGTTGGCGAACAGCTCCCTGACGGGAGCCTGCTCGACGATCTCACCCTGGTACATCACCACGACGCGGTCGGCGAGGTCGGCGACGACGCCCATGTCGTGGGTGATGAGGACGATGGCGGTGTTGAGCGTGTCGCGCAACTTCCGCAGCAGGGCGAGGATCTCGGCCTGCACCGTCACGTCGAGCGCCGTTGTGGGCTCGTCGGCGATGATGACCTTCGGATCGCAGGCGATCGCCATGGCGATGACCACGCGCTGCCGCAGACCGCCAGAGAGCTGGTGCGGGTATTGCTTGAAACGCCGTGCGGGCTCGGGGATGCCCACCATGTCGAGCAGTTCGATGGCCCGCTTGTCCGCGGCCTGCTTGGAGATGTCCTGGTGAGCCCGCAGAGCCTCACGGATCTGCCAGCCGACGGTGTACATCGGGTTCAGAGCCGTCATCGGCTCCTGGAAGATCATGGCGACGTCGCTGCCGCGGTGCTTCCTCAACTGCTTGGGCGACATGCCGCCGAGATCGACGTCACCGAGCTTGCGCGCACCGGCGATCTTCGCCGACTTCGGAAGGAGACCAGGCACCGACATCGACGTGACCGACTTGCCGGACCCCGACTCCCCAACGATCGCGAGAATCTCGCCGGGGGCGACGTCGAATCCGATTCCCTTGACCGCTTCGACGACGCCGTCCTCGGTCGAGAAGGAGATCTTCAAATCCGAAATGGACAGCACGGATTGCGACGATTCCGCCGACTGCGGCGATACTGCTTCTACGCTCACCAGAAGCCCTTCGTGAGGGAGATTAGGGTGTCACGGCGATGTGTGGTTGTGACTCGGCGCGAGGATAGTGCAGATGCGCCGGTGTGGGGACTATACGAACGAACTAATCTTAAGTTGTGACATCGGTAGATGGCCGCAGGGTGCTGTTCGTTCACGCACACCCCGACGACGAGAGCATCACCACGGGCGGCACGATCGCCCGCTACGCCTCCGAAGGCGCGCACGTTGCTGTGGTGACCTGCACGCTGGGTGAGGAGGGGGAAATCATCCCGCCCGAACTCGACCAGCTCGGCTCGTGGGCAGGAGACCAGCTCGGCGGCTACCGCATCGCGGAACTGGCTGAGGCCGGTGCGGCGCTGGGGTGGGCGGAGCACCGCTTCCTCGGCGGAGCGGGGCGCTGGCGTGACTCGGGAATGGCTGGGACACAGGCGAACGAGCATCCGAGGGCGTTCGTCCGCGGTTGTTTCGACGAGCAGGTCGGCCAGCTTCTCTCCGTCTTCGAGGAACTACGGCCCGAGGTCGTCGTCACGTACGACGCCGTTGGCGGCTACGGCCACCCCGACCACATCCGTGCGCACGAGATCACCACGGCCGCGGTGCGGCTGGCGGGCGGAGTTCGCCGCCTTTTTCACACGGTGTCGTCGGCCGAGGCCACAGCGCGAGGCCTGGCCGACCTGAGGCGGGACGAGAAGGTGCCGTTCCGGGTGCCTTCCGACGAGGAGTTGCCCGTGACCCCGGACGCCGACATCACGACGCGGGTGGACATCGCCGCCCACCGCAAGGCGAAGTTCGCCGCGCTGCGGGCTCACCGCACACAGGTGACCGTGGGGCCGGATTGCTTCGCGCTCTCCAACGGCATAGCGCAACCGGTGCCGCACACGGAGTTCTTCGTACTCGTCCACGGACCTTCCGAAGGTGCGGAGACCGATCTCCTCGGAGGCCTTCCGCCGTGCTGAGGGCACCTGGGCAGCGGCACGCGAGGGCCTGGCCGGTGATCGTGCTGCTCTCCGTGGACGCCGTGCTGCTGGCGACGCTCGAGCTGTTCTACCTCCCGTTGCGGCTCGACGGCGTTGTGCTGCCGGATGCTGGTGACGCGCCGCTGCCGCTGAGCGCACTCGTGGCGGCCGTCACCACGCCGCTGCTCGTCACGACGGCGGAACGACTGGCATCGCGCAGGCTTGCCGTCGTCCCGCTCCTCGTGTGGTTTCTGACGCTGCTCGTGCTGGGTGTCGCGGGGCCGGGCGGCGACAACGTGCTCCTGATCGACTGGCGCGCGCTGCTCCTGTTCGCCGGTGGTGCGCTGCCTGCCGCGATAGCTCTCGGTGGGTCGCTGGGCCGGACGGCTGCCCTCAGCGCCAGAACATGAAGACGTACTGACCGACGGCTGCGGCGAACGAGTCACCGCCGACCGCAGCGAACACGGTGTCGGTGAGTGACCACAGAGCCTCGCCGACGGCGGGAACACCGAGAACGAGCGCGAACAGGACGAGCGGAGCCCACGGGCGTGCCTTCGCGCCGAACTCGCGCGCCTGCGGCGACAGGTAGGGCTCGATCGCCCCGAAGCCGTCGAGGCCCGGCACCGGCAGGATGTTGATGACGAACGCCAATATCTGGAGAGAGGCGAGGTAGGAGAGCCCGGCGAACAGCCCCGGCGGCATGGAGATCGTGGCGACGATCGCGGTGAGGGCGACGCCGAGTGCCAGGTTGCTCAGTGGGCCTGCCAACGAGACCCACGACGACACCGTGCGTGACCGCAGTGCTCCCCGGTTGATCCACACCGCGCCGCCTGGCAGCGGGATGCCGCCGATCGCGAGGATGATCAACGGCAGGACGAGGGACATGACGGGGTCGGTGTAGCGGCGGATGTCCATCGACAGGTAGCCCTTGGCGGCTACCCCGTGGTCTCCGCCCTTGTAGGCGACGAACGCGTGCCCGAACTCGTGCAGCGTGAGCGAAAGGGCCCACCCGCCGATGACCAGCAGGAACATGCCGAGCGTGCCGAGTACCGGCCGCTCGAGGATGTCGTCGAACGTCAGGGTGGCGGTGAGCACGCCTCCGGCGACGGTGACGGCGAAGATCGCATAGAAGAGCAGGCTGGGACGAACGACTGAGCGCTGCACGGGTTCGGTATGTCCTCTCCGTCCACCGGATGGCGGTGAACTTTCGGTGGAACCAGTCGAAACCGGTCGAGGTCTTTCCGGCGTGTCCCCTTGCGCACGCCGCCACAAGTATCCCCCAACCTTGCTACTCCGCTTGACCCGGCAGCACTACACAGGTGTAATCACATTGATGTCATTCCGCTGTCTTAAAAGGGGGGCAGTCGGGGCATCCAGTACCGCCGGCCCAGGGAGTGCGTGAAAGCGAGGAGGCGGACGTGCGGTTGGACACTACTGAAACGGGATGGGGGAACGTCATGGAGTGGGGTGGACACCCGGAGGACGATCTGGGTGTGCTCACCGAGCTCTTCGACGTGACGGGGGAACAGGATTGGCAGGAGCGCGCACTGTGCGCGCAGACCGATCCGGAGGCGTTCTTCCCGGAGAAGGGGGGCTCGACCCGGGAGGCGAAGCGGATCTGCCAGGTGTGCGAGGTGAAGGACGACTGTCTTGAGTACGCGCTGGCCCACGACGAGCGGTTCGGGATCTGGGGTGGTCTCTCCGAGCGGGAGCGGAGGAAGTTGAAGAAGCGCGCTGTGTGACCCTCGGCGGTGGCTGCTCGTTAGAGTGAGTGCCCTTGATCGTCGTCGCACGCGGAGAGGCACTTGCCGTCCACGATCGTCCCCTCGCAGGTTCGTGCTGCGCTTCCTTTCGCCACCGTTCTCCTTCCTGAAGGACGGGGGCGTCAACCCGCCGATCGACGATCCGGGGCATCGAGCATTCTGGCCCATGCCCTCGGTTACGTCGAGCACGCCGTCGTGGTCGGCGTGTCTCCATTGAGGCCGTGTGACACGAGAGCTGACGTCGCGGTCGGAGCCGGGTGATGCACGCGCTGCGATCGCGCTGGTTTCCACCGGCGCTGCTGGCTGTGCTTCTGACCGTCCTGGCCGTGGCTACGCATGGGGGTCGGCTCGGGCTCTCGTTCGCAGGCGGAGCGTTGCTGCCGGTCGGTGATCTTGGTGAGGTGTGGAGCGAGTACCTCGCCGCATGGCACGGTGTGGCCGGTGGCGTCACCGGCGGTGCTCCGGCCGCACTGGCTGTCCTCGGCGTCCTCGGTGCACCGTTCGCGCCGGTGGGCGGGCCGTCCGCGCTCGTGGCTGTGTTGCTGCTGGGGGGCGTTCCTCTCGCGGCGCTCTCGGCGTACGCGGCGACCCGCACGCTGCCGGTGCCACGCTGGGGCAGGGCGCTGACAGCGGCCGCATACGGGATGTTGCCTCCCGCCACCGCGGCCGCCGCGCAGGGGCGACTCGACGTCGTGGTGGTACATGTCCTGCTGCCCCTCCTGATCGCGGGAACGCTCGCGCTGCTCGGCGGGCCCGTCGGTCCACGCTGGTTGAGCACGAGCGCTGTGTGCGCGCTCGGTCTTGCGTTCGCTGCGGCGTTCTCGCCGTTGACCTACCTGCTGCTGGTGGCGGTTGCCTCGGCCGTGTTTGTCGCCTCGCCGCGAAGGGACCGGCCGAGAACGCGGGCCGGTGCGCTGGCGGTGCTGGTGTTGGCGCCTCCGGTTCTGCTGCTGCCGTGGCTACCCGTGCTCGCCGCTCATCCGGCGCTCGTGCTGCACGGAATCGATGGCCCGGCGACCGAGGACCCCACGCTGGTGGAACTGTTCGGGCTCGACCCCGGGGGGCCGGGCGGCTCACCGGCCGGGTTCGTCGTGGTGCTCGCGGCTTTCGTGGCTGTGATGGCGCGGCCGACCTCGCGCATGGTGCCCGCGGTCGCGCTCGTCCTGCTTGGGGCGTTCAGCGTGGTGGTCGGTTCTGCGGCGCACGTGCGACCGGTCCGTGGTGGTGCGTCAGCGACGGCATTCGCCGGGATTCCGTTGCTGCTCGCCGGCGCGGGTTTGCTCTCGATCGTGCTGATCGCGTGGGCCCGCGGACCGCGTCCCGCAGGACGGCGATGGCGGCGTGTTGCCGTGGTCGGCTCGACGTCCGCCGTGCTGGCGCTGTGCGTTTCCTGGCTCGTCGTGGGACGGGGAGGACCGCTGTCGAACGAGCCGATCTCGCCGACGGCGCCGCTGGCCGCCGAGATCGAGGCGACGGGGCGCGGCCTGCTGATACTCGGCGATCCGGACGACTCCGGCGACGCTCCCCGGCTGATCTCGGGGCGTGAGGCACGGTTCGGCGACGACGCGCTGCCTGCCACCGACACGATGAGGTCACGGGTACAGCTCTGGCAGCGGCAGTTGCTCACCGGGGAGCCCGAGGCGGTCACCTCGGCTGTCACGTCGGCCGCGGCCTCGGGCGTGCTGTACGTGGTCCTGCCGCACGGTGACGACGGCCGGGCGTTGTCGGCCGCCGCGCAAGACCTCGTCGAACCGGCACCGCGCGCAGCCGATGGGCGTGTGGTGGTGCGGCTGACTCCCGAGGTCGGAGCGGCCACCTTGATCTCTTCGGAACAGGCGCGCCGGTCGGTCAGTGGCCTCACACCCGATGCGGGCCTGCTGACCACCCCGGCATCGGTGGCGGTGGCCGCCGTGCCGCCCGAGGTCGGTGTGCGCGTGTCGGAGGGACCGGAAGGCCGACTGCTGGTGTTGTCAGCGGCCTACGCGCCGGGGTGGCGTGCGACGGTGGACGGCGCGGCGGCCCCGATCGTGCTCGCCTGGGGAGGTCAGGTGGCGGTGGCCGTGCCACCCGAGCAGGCCGAGGTCCGCGTCTGGTTCGACGGCGACCGCCACGATCTGCTGTTACTCGGTCAGCTCGCGGCAGTGCTGTTCACCGTGCTGACGGCGCTTCCGTCGCTGCGCCGTCGAGCCGCAAGGCCGCGCGACACCGGGTCGCCCCGCGACGGTGAGAGCGACACGAGCACCGAGGACACCGGCGATGGCCTGCGGGAGGACGATGCCGAAGGCGCTAGGGGCGGCGACAACGGTGCGGACAAAGAAAGTAAGGAACGGGACGGCGGCGTGATCGCAGGCGGAGCGGTCCGCGCACCAGAGTGAGCCGACGACCGGCGCTCAACCGCCGTCGATGACGTCGGGTTCGACTCCGAGGTAGTTGGCCACCTGCTCCACAAGGACGTCGTGGACCAGCTCCGACAGCTCCGCTGGGTCCTTCGCCCTCGCCTCGAGCGGGCGGCGGTACAGCACGATCCTCGCCCTTGTCGGCAGCCCTTCGCGGTCCACCCCTGCGGGGACCAGCCGGGACAGCGGAACCCTCCCGTCGAGCAATACACCGTCCACCTGCGTTGACGGGATCTCCATTCGCACCTCGGGAACCTCGTCCACGGCGACGTCGAGCTCGGTGAGGTCGTGGCGCCACCGAGCCTCGATCGGTTCGAGGGCGTCGAGCACGAGCGCGTCGAACTTCTCCGCGCGGCTCGACGCGGCAGGCAGCGTAGACGGGAACAGCGGTCCGCGCAGGCCGCGACCATGCCGGTCGCGGCGGAACCGCTGACGCTGTCGCGAGCCCTTCGCCATAGCCACGATGGGAAGCCTACGCCGCTGTGGGCGGCGAGATTCTCGGTGTGTCGGGGGCACAGGGGCGCGCGCACAGGATATGGTGACCAACTGTGCGGAGCGTGCGAAAGTGTTCGCGGACGGGTTGCCTCGAGCCCGCTGTCGCGACGCTGACCTACGCCTACAGCGACTCCACGGCGGTGGTGGGTCCGCTGGCCACGGCGTCGGAGCCCCACTCGTACGACCTCTGCGAGGCTCACGCCCTGCGGCTCACGGCGCCCAAGGGCTGGGAGGTCGTCCGCCACGAGGGTGAGTTCGCTGCACCTGAACCGTCCAGCGACGAGTTGACCGCGCTGGCCGAGGCCGTGCGTGAGGCGGGCCGGTCCGATCGTCCGCAGGCTCGACCTCCCGACCAGCCAGAGCCACCCCGAACGGGCCAGGGTCGGCGAGGTCACCTGCGGGTACTGCCCGGCCGCGCTTGACCGTCCGGACGTGTCGGTAGGCTTCCTCGCGGGTATCGAGGCTTGCGAAGCCTACATCGGAGACGATCGGGGAGAGGCGTGTCAGACCTGTCGGCCATCGTGAAGGCCTACGACATCCGTGGTGTCGTCGGTGAGGAGCTGACCGAGGAGCTGGTCACCGATTTCGGTGCCGCCTTCGCGTTGCTCATCAAGCCGGACTCGCCGTCGGTGGTGATCGGGCACGACATGCGGGAGTCGTCACCGGGCCTGGCGAGAGCCTTCGCGGAGGGTGTGACATCGCAGGGACTCGACGTGGTGTCCATCGGCCTCGCCAGCACGGATGAGCTCTACTTCGCGTCCGGCTCGCTCAACATGCCCGGTGCGATGTTCACAGCCAGCCACAATCCGGCCCAGTACAACGGCATCAAGTTGTGCAGGGCGGGAGCCGCGCCTGTGGGCCAGGCGTCCGGGCTCGCGGAGATCAAGGACACGGTCGAACACGGGGTGCCCGAGTTCGCGGGCCAGCCGGGGACGGTCACCGAGCGCGACGTGCTCGGCGACTACGTCGCCCACCTGCACCGTCTCGTCGATCTCAGCGGCAGCAGGCCGCTGACAGTGGTCGTGGACGCGGGCAACGGGATGGGCGGACTCACCGTCCCTCACGTTTTCGAGGGGCTCCCGATCGAGATCGTGCCGATGTACTTCGAGCTCGACGGCACGTTCCCGAATCACGAGGCCAATCCGCTCGACCCCGCCAACATCGTCGATCTGCAGGCGAAGGTGAGGGAGGTGGGCGCCGACCTGGGGCTCGCGTTCGACGGCGACGCCGACCGCTGCTTCGTGGTCGATGAGAACGGCGACCCGGTGTCGCCGAGCGCCATCACCGCTCTCGTGGCGGTGCGGGAGCTCGCGAAGGAACCCGGTGCCACGATCATCCACAACCTCATCACGTCCAAGGCGGTCCCCGAGATCGTGCGTGAGCACGGGGGAACACCTGTCCGTACCCGCGTCGGACACTCCTTCATCAAGGAACAGATGGCGGAGACGGGCGCCATCTTCGGTGGGGAGCACTCGGCGCACTACTACTTCCGCGACTTCTGGCGCGCCGACACCGGCATGCTCGCGGCTCTGCACGTGCTCGCGGCGCTGGGCGAGCAGGACGGTCCGCTGTCGGCGCTGACCTCGGAGTACAGCCGCTATGTCGCGTCCGGCGAGATCAACTCGACGGTGGAGGACCAGGCAGGAAGGCTCGCCGCCGTGCGCGAGGCGTTCGGAGGACGGGACGGAGCCGAACTCGACGAACTCGACGGGCTCACGGTGGACCTCGGCGAGGGCGGCTGGTTCAATCTCCGTGCGTCCAATACGGAGCCGTTGCTCCGGTTGAACGTCGAGGCGCCCGACGAGGCCGCGATGCGTGCGCTGACCGATGAGGTCCTCGCCATCGTGCGTGGCTGAATCACAGATCGCAGCCGTCACGTCCATAAGACGTCACGGAACAACTCGCTAGTGGTAAAGAGGAAGCATGGCCGTCACGCTTGATGCGCAGCTGTTGGAGATTCTCGCGTGCCCCGCACCGGACCACGCTCCGCTGAGGCCGGGCGCACCGGGCGACCCCGAAGCGGATGCGCTGACCTGCACGTCGTGCGGCCGTGTCTTCCCGGTGCGTGACGGGATCCCCGTTCTCCTGCTCGACGAGGCGACCCCTCCCGACGACGGCGAGCGTGAGACCGATGACCAGACCAGTTCCGATGGCGCTTGACGACAGCCTGCTCGACGACCCGACGCGGTTGGCCGACGCCGACGGCGCCGGGCTGCTCCGCGCCGCCGCGATGGCGGGCGCCCAGGTCAGGGCCACCGCCGAGACCGCGGCGGAGCTGGAACTGAGCGAGCGGCTCGACGTCGGAAGGCCGCGTTCACTGGTACTGGTGTCGCGTCCTGGGGTCGGGCACACCGCGGCGAGGCTGCTGGAGGGCCTGATCGCGCCCGCGAGCCCGGTGCCTGTCGTCGTCAGCGACGTGGTGCCGAGCTGGGTCGGGGCGCTCGACGTGGTGTTCGCGCACACCGACGACCCTTACGACCACGAACTGGCGATGTCGCTGGAACGGGCCGCGCGTTACGGCGCTGGTGTGGTGCTGTCCGCGCCACCGGACGGTCCGGTGGCGTCGTCGGTGGCGGGACGCGGGTTGGTGCTCGCGCCACGGGTGCCCGTACCGGCAGAGTTGGCTCTGCCGAGGGCGCTGACAGCCGGTCTTCTCACGGCCAACACCCTCGGGCTTTCCGTGGCCGACATCGAGTCGCTCGCCGATCGCCTCGATCACGAGGCCGAACGGTGCCATCTCGGCCACGAGTCCTTCGTCAATCCCGCCAAGGCGCTGGCACTGCGGCTGGCGGAGCGCGTGCCGCTCCTGTGGGGCCTCGACATGGCGGCGGTCGGCGTCGCCTGCCATGCCGCGCACGCTCTTGCCGCTCATGCGGCCGTCGTCGCGGATGTCGCGCACTACCGGCAGGCGCTGTCACGTCCCGCGCTGCGGCGCGCGGCGACGGACGTCTCGGCAGAGAACACGATCTTCGCCGATCCCGAGGACAGGGAAGGCGCTCCGGTGCGCGTGGTGTTGCTCGCGGTCGTCACAGGGCAGGTGGCGGACAGCGGCCGTCGCCGTGTGGGGGAGTTGTTGCCGTCGGCGGATGTTCTGGCGCCCGCCGACGAGATCGTGGCCGACGAGGCAGGCCGTGCGGCCGTGCTGGCGCTGCGGTTCGAACTCGCGGCGCTCTACCTCGGCCTCGCGGCGGGAACGATTGGGGGAGCTGGCCGCGTTGCACCCGCCACCGCGTAGGGCCAGCACACGAGGAAGGCCGGTGGAACGGCCGGCGAGGAGTTGAGTTGACCGTGGAACTGCTGCGCAACGCAGTCCGGCCCTACGCCTGGGGCTCCAGGACCACGATCCCGGAGCTGTTGGGCCGTCCGGTGCCGGCGCCGCACCCGGAGGCGGAGCTGTGGATGGGCGCGCACCCTGGGGACCCCTCTCATGTGGTGAGCCAGGACGGGACGGAGCGGAGCCTGCTCGAGCTGGTCGAGAGCGATCCGCTCGGTCAGCTCGGTGAGGACTGCGCCGGCCGGTGGGGCGGCAGGCTACCGTTCCTGCTCAAGATCCTCGCGGTGGAGGAGCCGCTGTCCATGCAGGCCCACCCCTCGGCGGAGCAGGCAGCCGAAGGCTGGGCTCGTGAGGAGGCCGCGGGGATCCCCAAGGACGCGCCGAACCGCAACTACCCCGATCCGACGGCGAAGCCGGAGCTGGTGTGCGCACTCACGGAGTTCCACGCGCTCGCCGGGTTCCGTGATCCGCGGCGCACCGTGCGCCTGCTGAGAGCCATCGACACGCCGGGCCTCACGAGGTACAGCGAGCTGCTGGCCGCGCAACCCGACCCCGGCGGTCTCAGAGCGTTGTTCACAACTCTGATCACCATGCCGCAGCCCGCTCTCGACCAGCTGCTGCCCGAGGTACTCGACGCCTGTGTGCGGCACATCAAGGAACACGGCGAGTTCGACATCGAGTGCCGCACCGTGCTTGAGCTGGGAGAGGCTCACCCTCACGACGCGGGCGTGCTCGCGGCACTGCTGCTCAACAGGCTCACGCTCCGCGCGGGTCAGGCTCTCTACCTGCCTGCGGGGAATCTGCACCTGTACCTCCACGGCACCGCCGTGGAGATTCTCGCCAACTCCGACAACATCCTGCGCGGCGGGCTGACGCCCAAGCACGTGGATGTCCCGGAACTGTTGAGGGTGGTCGATTTCGCCTGCGGCGACATGCCCGTCCTCTGTGGTGAACACGGGCTGCTGGACGAACGGATGGCGGTGTACCGCACCGACGCGCCGGAATTCGAGCTCTCCCGCGTGGAGTGGGCAGCCGACGACCACGGTGAGGTCAGGCTCGACGGCGGCGCGCCGCAGATTCTGCTCTGCACCGAGGGCGAGCTGCTGCTCGTCTCCGACGACGGCACGAAGGTCGAACTGCGTCGAGGGGAATCGGTGTGGTTGCCCGCGTGTGACCCCGAGGTGCGAATCCGCCCCACGGTCGGCGGTCCGGCCAGGGTGTTCCGCGCGACCGCGGGAACGTGCTTCTGACGGCGGTTGCCGACGCGACCGCCACACACTGTCTCTACTCTCTGTGTTCTCTCTGTGTGGTCGAGGACGCCATGCTCCTCCATATGGGCGGAATCAGAATTCGCCCACAGGAAGGGACAAGGAGAACACTCAGTGACTTCGCACTCGACGGTGTCCGCGGACCACACCGCGGATGTCGCCGCGGCCGCTCCCGCGAAGCGTCCAGGACTGCTGTTCGCCGCGCTCGCCGTGGCCGCCGTCGCGGCCTTGGCGACCCTCACCAACGGCATCGTCATGAAGACGGGCGGGGAGCAGCTCGCCATCGAGATCCTCGCCGAAGCGCTCGACATGGACGTCGCCATGGTGCAGGCCAGCGCCGCGGACAGCTTCATCACGGAGTCGATGGTGGAGACTCTGGACGCCAGGGCGATGATGGCGTTCGTCGTCGGGGGTCTGCTTCTGCTTTTCACGCTGCTGGGAGGACGGGCCGCCATCTGGGCCCGCGTTCTCGTGACGATCTTCGCCGCGATCAACATCCTCGTCGGCGTGATGATTGCCGGTGACGACGGCACCAACCTGCTTCTGCTGCTCGGCGCGCTCGCCACGTTCGCGTCGATCGCGACGCTGGTGTTGGCGTGGTTGCCGCCGGTGAACCGATACGCGCGGCAGCTCAAGAACAGCCGCTGACTGGGGGTGATGCCGGGTACGCGCTCGCGTGCCCGGCATCTCGCGTCAACACGAGCAGTGCCGAGATCAGGCGAGCCGCTCCACGGTCGTCGGGGTTGAGCAGGCGGTCCGCCTCGGTGTCGGCGTGTTCGGCAGAGGTCAGATCGCCGACCGCCTTGTGCGCCCGAGCCAGGACGCGCCACGTGATGGCGGTGGAGGCGACGCTGCCCATGGACTCGAATTCCGAGAGGCATCGCCGCAGCGCGACGACGGCTTCGGCCGCGCGACCGTCTCCGATCCAGGCGGAGGCGAGTGCGCGCAGGCACGACAGTTCTCGTGGTCGCTCGCCGAGCCGCCGTGCGATGTCGTGAGCCTCGGTGTACGCCGCCACGGCTTCCGCGCGGGCGCCCTTTCCCGCCGCGACGGCCCCGAGTGTGCGCAGCGACCGGGCAAGCAGCGACCGAACGGGCAGGGTCCGCGCCAGTGACACCGCCTCGTCGGCCAGCTCCCCGGCGTGTTGCCAGTCGCCGTCGAGCGCGAGGTTCCACGCCAAGCCGTCGAGTGACAACGCGACCCGCACCGGATCTCCGCACATCCGCCCGCGTGCCAGCGCACGCCTGCTGCTGTCGAGAGCGTCGTCGAGCCGTCCGAGCCGGGTGAGCGCGTACGACCTCGCCGTGTCACATTGGTGCAGGCCCGCGGGATCGTCGTCGAGCAGGCGAGCGGCCCGCTCGATCTCGGCGAGTCCTTCGGCAGGTCTGCCCAACCCGATGAGACAGGTACCGAGGTTCGCGGTGAGCCAGCCGGTCTCGCGTGTCCGCCCCGCGTCCGCCAGTTCCGTCACCACGGAGCGGTATCGACGAACCGCTTCCGCGTGTTCACCCCGTGCGTGCGCGAGCATCGCGAGGTAGGCGGCGGACCACGCGGCGATCTCGGGTTCACCGGCATCGACGGCGGCACGGCGCATCGTGTCGTGGCACTCGCGGAGGTCGGCGAACGCGCCCTGCAACCACAAGAACGTCGTGAGCCGCTCCAGCAGGAGCATCGCCTCCCTGCGCCAGCCGATGCGAAAGATCGAACCCATGACCGCGACGAGGTTGTTCCGTTCGGTCTCGAACCACACGTGCGGGTCATCGACCAGCCTGGCCACGGTCGCGCGGGGCAGAGGCTGAGGGGGTGGAGGGTCCTCGCCGGTCAATGCCGGCAGCGGCAGTGTCCACGGAAGCTGCCTTGCCGCGGCGTCGGCGAGTCCGATGGCGGCATCGGTGATGCGGCGCAACGCCGCGAGTTGCTCGCCGGGCGTCCGGGACGCGTCACTGTGTGCCTGCGCGAACACCCGGATCAGCGCGTGGAGGCGGTAGCGAGGTTCGCCGGTGCCGTCGGTTTCCGTCGAGGTCAGCAGGCTCGCCTCGACGAGCTCGTCGATCACCTGGTCCACGTCGTCCTCGCCGACGAGCACCTCGGCTACCCATCCGGGAATGCTCACATCGCCACACAGAGCGAATCCCCGCAGAGCCCACCTGGACCGCGTGTCGAGGCTGTCGTAGCTGATCGCGATGCTGCCTGCCACATCCCGGTCGCTCAGCGCCAGCTCACGCAGCCGTGTCCGTTGATCGTCGAGGCGGTCCGCCAGATGCCGCGGCGTCAGCTCGGGACGACGGATGAGCCGGGTCCCCGCGATGCGCAAGGCCAGTGGCAGCCTGCCGCAGGCGGTGACGATTCGGTGGGCCGCGGCGGGGTCCGCGTGCATCCGGCCGGAACCGACGAGATCGCCGAGCAACGTGAGCGCCTCCTCGTCGGTCATGGGAGCCACGGTCAGCCGGTGGGTCGCAGCCAACCCGCTGAGTCTGCGCCTGCTGGTCACCAGCACCGCGCATCCCGGCGTTCCTGGAAGCAGCGGATGGACCTGCTCGGCCGATGCCGCGTCGTCGAGGACGACGAGAACCCGGCGACCTGCGAGTGTCGCCCGCAGCAGCGCGGCCCTGGCATGCACGTCGTCCGGAATGAGCGGTCCCGCCACACCGAGGGCGCGCAGCACGTCGGCGAGCGCGGCGCCGGGGTCCTGTGGTGCGGATACGCCGGTGAGGTGAACGTAGAGGTGCCCGTCGGGGAAGTCGCCTGCGACCTCGTGAGCGGCCCGCAGGGCGAGCGCGCTCTTGCCGACCCCCGGCGCGCCGCTGACCACGACCACGGGCACGGGGACGGAACCGGACAGTGCCGCTACCAGTTCTCCCAGCTCCCTGTCCCTGCCCGTGAAACCGACGACATCGGCGGGAAGCTGCCGCACCGGCCACGGCGTCGGCGCGCGGACCACGGCGGAAAGGGAGATCGGTGCAGGCCCGATGTCCTCGCCACGCAACACCGCGGCATGGGTTCTGCGTAGCTCCTCGGTGGGCTCGACACCGAGTTCGCGCACGAGTGTGGAACGGGTGGCCGTGTACACGGCGAGCGCCTCGGCCTGCCTGCCGGCTCGCAGCAACGCCACCATGAGCAACGCGGCCGCGCGTTCCCGCAGCGGGTTCCGGGTCAGGAAGGGCCGCAACTCGGTGATCACTTCGGCGTGCGCGCCCAGCGCGAGTGCCGCCTCGGCCCACTCCTCGGTGGCGGTCAGACGTTCCTGCTCCCACGTCGAGAGCACCGGGTACAGCGTGGGCACGTGCACGTCGGCCAGCGCGGGTCCTCGCCACAGTTCCAGCGCCCTGCGGAAGCGGGTTGCGGCGCCGAGGAGGTCGCCGCCGCCTGCGGCATCGCGGGCTGAGGCGAGCGAGCTGGTGAAGACGAGCGCGTCCACGTCCTCGGAGGGAACGCACATCCGGTAACCGTCGGCGGCGTGGTCGATCTCCAGGCCGGGCAACCGGTCACGGAGCCGGGACAGGTAGGTGTGCAGGTTCGACGCGTACGACTTCGGTGGCCTTTCCGGCCACAGCGTCTCCACCAGCAGGTCGGTGCGAACGGGTTCGTTCGCGTGACACAGCAGAACGGCGAGCAGCGCCTTCTGCCGTTCGCTGCGCAGACGGAGTACGTCGCCCTCGGAATCGGTGACGACGAGTGGTCCCAGCAGTCCGAACCTGGTCATGGCGTTCCCTCCTCGGAGGGACGCATACTAGGGCGTGCGTCACAGACCGCACCGCGCGCCCGCTCCGAACTGTGACGACGTCGAAGGCGGGTGCTACGCCCCGTTGCCGCTCGCAGCATTTAAGCTGCACCCCGACCGGGCCGGAAGGCCCGCACGTGAAAAGGGGGAAGAGCGTGGCAGCAGAAGGTGGGACCAAGGCGATCCTCGCGGCGTTGTTCGCCAACGCGGGCATCGCCGTGTCGAAGTTCGTAGGTTTTCTGATCACCGGATCGTCGTCGATGCTGGCCGAGTCGGTGCACTCGGTGGCCGACACCTCGAATCAGGGCCTCCTGCTTCTCGGGCAGAAGACCTCGAAGCGCAGGGCGACCAAGGCCCATCCCTTCGGCTACGGGCGCGAGCGCTACTTCTACTCGTTCATCGTGGCGCTGATGCTGTTCACGCTCGGCTCGGCGTTCGCCCTTTACGAGGGCATCCACAAGGTGCAGCACCCTGAGGAGCTGTCGTCGCCGATGGTGGCGGTCGTGATCCTCGTGTTGGCCATCGCGCTGGAGACCTACAGCTTCCGCACCGCCATCGTCGAGTCCCGCAAAGTGAAGGGCGACAAGACGTGGTGGGCGTTCATCCGGCAGTCGAAGACGCCCGAGTTGCCGGTTGTGCTGCTCGAAGACGCGGGCGCGTTGTTCGGCCTCGTGTTCGCGTTGTTTGGTGTCGGTCTCGCCGTGGTGACGGGCGACCCGATCTGGGACGGCATCGGCACGTTGATGATCGGCGTGCTGCTCGGCGTCATCGCGATCACGCTGATCGTCGAGATGAAGAGCCTCCTCATCGGTGAGGGTGCAGGCGAAGGCGAGCTCGAAACGATCGTGAACGAGCTGACTTCGGGCGATGTCGAGCGCGTCATCCACATCCGCACCCAGTACATCGGGCCGGAGGAGCTGCTCGTGGCCGCCAAGCTCGGCCTCCGAGACGGCCTCGACATGGCCGACGTCGCCACTGCCATCGACGAGGCCGAGGCACGTGTCAGGGCGAAGGTGCCGTCAGCGAGGCTGATCTATCTGGAGCCGGATCTGTACCGCGTTCCGGTGTCGGAGCCTCGCTGAGGCGAGGGCCGCGCAGGGTGATTGTTGCGACTTGATGGCGATTGTGTCGCCGGTCGTTACCGATCGGGATCAAAAGGGTCACCCTCATGCTTTCGGCACGACGGTTTCATTCAGGGCTTATACAGTGCGGGCGGCCTCCCCCGATTTCGAGGCCGCCCCCGTCCCCCTGTGCCGCCCCCGGAGTGCCTCATGCCCCAGCGTTTCCGAACCCGTGATCTGACCCGTGATGTCGCCGCCGTCGTGCTGGGCCTCGGACTGACGGCGGTCGCCGTGGCGCCCGCGCTCGCGACCGAGGTCGCCGGCGAGGTGGACGCCATGTCCGCGACGGACGCCGGACAAGACCCGCGCGCGGAGGTCCACGACGGCAATGCGGTGGACTGCGAGGACTTCGGCGGTGGCATCCTGGTGAAGGTTGGCGACGACGAGAAGATCGAGAACGTCGCACTCACCTACGAAGGTGGCGTGCCAGGACAGGACCAGTACCTGACGATCACCGAAGTGCCGTCCGGCATCGACGTCACCGCGATCGTCGTGAAGGGCGGCGACGGCTACAACGTCTACGTCCCCGGCGCGCGGGATCTGCTCGAGACCGTGCCGTGGGCGGACTTGCGAGCCCCGTTGAACAACGGCGGCAATATTCCCGCCATCAGCCACTGGTACGCCTGCGGCGCGGAGAAGCCGTCCGCCACGCCGACGTCCGAACCCACGAACCCGAACCCCGGCGAGCCGGAGCCGAGCCAGACACCGGGTGAGGAATCGCCGTCGGGCGAACCGACCGAAGCGCCTCCGTCGTCCGGCGCCGGAGCCCCGGCAACCTCGACTCCCTCTGGTGGAGGCGCGAGCGTTCCCGAGACCACCGAGAGCGCGCCCGCGCCGGTGGCGGAAGACGACGACCTCGCGTCAACCGGGTTCAGCGGTGGCTGGCTGATCGGGCTCGGCGCCGCACTGGTCGCAGGCGGTGGAGCACTGCTCGCCGTGACGAGGCTGCGCAAGGGCAAGACCACGTCCTGATCGCCGTGTTCGGCGTCTACGCCGCCGAACACGGGCAGGTCAGCCCGGCCTGCCCACGACACGGCCAGTTCTCGGAGTTCCGAGAATGTCGCTGGGCGCTGGTCCCGTCGGCCGGGTCGGCTCAGGGATGACAGGGGATATCCCGTCGAGGCCCGCAGCGTAGGCCACGGCCCTGTCCCACTCGGGTTCGGCGATGTAGTCGGCGTGCCTGCGCACGCCGGGCGCCCAGCGTCGCCCCTTGACAGGGCCCTGCGCCGGATCCGGAAGCCAGTGGTCTCCGCCGAGCACCAGGACACCGTGGGGGCCTCGGTCGGCGGGTTCGAGGGGACCGACCCTGCCTTCGGGCAGGTAACCTATGCCGAGAAGTTCACCGCCCGCGACCTGGTGGCGCCAGGTGGTGGCGCCACCGCCGAAGGTGTCGGTGCCCCGGCAAAGCCCGCGCCAGCGGCCGTCGAGAGCACCGAAGAGCGTGACGAGCCCGTCGTGCCCGAACACGCCGGGAAACGCGCGCTGATATCCCCACTGCAACGGTGTGCCTGCCGTGAGCAGGCCGAGTCGCTCCAGCTCGGCGGCATCCAGCTCGTCGGAGAGCCTGCCTGCGGTGATCACAGCCAGCAGGCCGCCGACGTGGTATCCGGCGAGCACGACCCTGCTGTCCGGTGTGCGCAGATGTTCCTTCGTGCGTTCCGCGAGCTCGGGGACGACCTTCAGCGCGTAGGACGGCGGCACCACCGGGTGCGCGACCCGGGGCCAGAAACACACGAGGTCGGCGAACGCGGCGAGATGGCGAACACGCATCGTGCCGGTCGCGGTGGTGAGGACCGCGCGCAGGAGCGCACCGGCGAGCCCACCGAGTGCCACAACCCCGACCGCCGACAGCGGCGCAAGGACGCTGGGGAGGTCGAACGCCCCGAGTCGCACGGCCATGAGCACCGCAGCCCCGACGATCATGGCGAGGACCACGGCCAGGACGATCCGGTGCAGATGCTTGCGTTCCCAGGCCGCGCGCGCCCAGGCGTCCGCCGCGTCGTCGATGTCCTCCTCGCGGGTTTCCATGAGGTGCAGCACCTCGGGCACTCCGCGCCGGGCTCGGCGAAGTGGCACGGACACCGTGAACACCGGTACGGCGACAAGCGCTGCGAACACCAGTCCGGCGCCCCAGAGCAACGTGATCAACGTGTATCCCTGGGGGAGAGCGAGCGAGGGATCGAGCAGGTGCCTCGCCGCGATGGCTGTACCGGCGCCGAAGCCACCGCCGAGCAGTGCGGCGAGCGCGAGCGCGGGTGCGGCGGCCCAGCCCCCTGCCCACGGCCGGAGCCGCCGGGGCAGCGCCGACCACGCTTTCCTTGCCACGACGGCTGTGGGCACGAGAAGCAGCGCGAAGAGTACGCATACCGCGAACAACGCCGCGGCCACCAGTTCCACCGTCGCGTTCGCGCCTGCCGACACCCTCGCCGTCAGCGGCGTCGCCGCGAACGACGCCAAGGTGACGAGCAGCAGCGCCAGCGCGATGAGCGCGGCGCGGGACACCGGCCCGAGCAGGCGGTGGGCGTGCAGTGCCGCAGCGCCGGAGCTGAAGCCGAGCAGCGCGAGCGCGACGGCCCAGACGACGGCGTCCACGATCCGGTCTGGTGCTGTCAGCGGACCGCCGAGCAGCACGAGCACGACGACGCCGAGCGCGGCAACCGTGTGCAGGCAGCGCAGGGTTGTCGTCTCCTGCTCGTCGTCCAGCAATGTGCCGCCGGGGAGGTGGGACTTGCGCTCACGAAGACGAGGCGCGTTGACCTTCCAGGAGGTCGAGGTCACCGCGAAGAGCACTCCGATCAGCCCCAGCAGCGGTGTGAGCCCCAGAACGGTGCGTACGGCGGGTATCTCCCGCATCCAGGCCGGTGCGCCGTCGAGGCATCCGGCTCCCGGAGAAAGGCATTGGACTGCCAGCAGATCGAGGCTGATGACCGCGAGCTGACCCACCAGCAGCATGGTCAGCAGCAGCGCGGCGACCCGCAGCAACGCCCTGCAGACCGCCGACAGCGCCAGCGAGGCTCGGGAACCCGATTCGGGTGGCAGCATCCACTGTGCGACGTTGACAAGGGCGAAGGGGAAGAGCAGCGCCCACGCCGCCTTCGCGGCACCGCCCGAGGTCATCCGGCTCCACAGATAGCCCTCCAGTGTCCGGGACACGGAACGGCCGGGCGCCTGCAACACCGGCCCCGGCGCGGGTCTGCGCAGCCGGTCGCTCGGCCGGATGATCCTGCCGACGCCGTCTCCCGCGACGTCAACGGTGCCCATCGAGTCCAGTAGGTTGTCGCCGGTGGTGCCGATGAGTCCCGGCACTCGCAGTTCGACGACATGGGTGTCTGGCCCGGGAAGTGGCACGCGCGTCACACCTCGCTCATCGGGGATGGGAAAACCGGAACCGTTAACTCTCCTGGTCGGCGCCGAAGACGATCGTGTACCCACGGTAACGAAGTCGCGACGTTTTCGCTGGTTGTCCTGCTCGCGCCGTGGTTCTCGCCAGAGCGAAACCGGCGTGAGCCACAATGGAACGCATGGGGAGACTGGTGGTCGTCGAGGGCCTCGACGGAGCGGGCAAGCGCACGTTGACCGGCGCGCTGACCGCGGCTCTGCACGAGCAGGGGGCCACGGTCACCACCGCGGCCTTCCCCCGTTACGGCACCGACGTGCACGCCGACCTCGTCAAGGAGGCGCTGCACGGTGAGCACGGAGATCTCGCCGACTCCGTGTACGGGATGGGGCTGCTCTACGCGCTGGACCGCAGGGACGCCGCCGACGACATCCGCACGGCGCTCGCCGAGCACGACGTCGTGATTCTCGACCGGTATGTCGCGTCGAACGCCGCCTATCAGGCCGCCCGGCTTCGCCAGGGCATCGACGGCCCCGTGGTGCGCTGGGTGCGCGAGCTGGAGATCGAACGGTTCGGACTTCCGGTTCCCGACCTGCAACTGCTGCTCAGAGTGCCCGTCGCGGTCGCCGCGAGTCGGGCAGCGAACAGGGCGCGACAGGATTCGTCGAGGGCCATGGACGTGTTCGAGTCCGACGGCGCCCTCCAGGACCGGTGTGCGCGGGTCTACGAGGAGCTGGCCGCCGCGCACTGGCTCTCGGAGTGGCACGTCGTTGACGGGAACCGCGAGCTGACCAGCGGGCCGGAGCCCACCGAGTCGGTCGCCGTGCTCGCGAAGGGGCTCTACTTCGGGAAGTGACCCAGCTGCGCCGACAGCGCCGTCGCGGCGTCGGTCAGCGGACCGATGAGTTGCCGGGCGCGCTCTCGCGAGAGCCGATAGGACGGGCCCGACGCGCTCATCGCGGCGATCACCCGCCCCTCACCGCCGAAGACGGGTACCGCCACGGCGTGCATGCCGAGTTCCAGTTCCTCGAACGAGGCGGCATACCCGGCCTTCCGCACATGGCCGAGTTCGGCGAGGAGCTCGTCCGGCTGCACGATCGTGGACGGCGTGTACCGCTCCAGCTGCCCGTGCAGCAAGGGCACACGCTGCTGTTCCGGCATGTAGGCCAGCAGCACTTTGCCGCTGGACGTGGCGTGCAGCGGGGTGCGCCTGCCCGTCCAATTCCTCGCGGTGACGGACGCGGACCCGAAAGCCTGGCTGATGTTGATCGCCACGCCGCCGTCGGCGACGGCGATGTTGACGGTCTCCCCGAGCGACTCCGCGAGCGACAGGCAGGTCTGGTTGCCGAGGGTGGCGAGGTCCAGCCTGCTCATCGCGGCCCCTGCCAGCCGGACGACGCCGAACCCGATGGCGTACTTGCCTCGCTTCCCTAGCTTCTCGACGAGATGGCGCGACTCCAATGCACTCATGAGCCGCGAGGCCGTTGACTTGTGCACACCCAGCTCGGCCGCGATGTCGGTGATGCCTGCCTCTCCCTCCTTGGCGAGCAGTTCCAGCGCGCTGATCGCGCGATCGACGGACTGCACGGTCGTGGCGGCGCCTTTCGCTGACTCGGGGTTCCGCATGGCGCAACGGTAACGTGCCGGAGCAAGAGCCCAGGTCACGTGCGGTTGCCGCGACGCGACCCGGGCGCCCGGTTCGTCGCTCCGGGCGAGGGCGTACGCCCCATCGTCGCGCGGGCCTGCCACATCTTGACCGGGTCGTGCACAATGCGCGCGGCGACAGTGCGAACATGTGGCCCATGAAGGCGCGTGTGCTGGTCGTCGATGACGACCCCGCTCTGGCTGAAATGCTCACCATCGTGCTGCGCGGTGAGGGGTTCGACACCGCCGTGGTGTCCGATGGCTCCCGTGCACTGCCCGCGGTGCGTGAACTCAAACCCGACCTGGTGCTGCTGGACCTCATGCTGCCGGGAATGAACGGCATCGACGTCTGCAAGGCGATCAGGGCCGAGTCGGGCGTGCCGATCGTGATGCTCACGGCCAAGAGCGACACCGTGGACATCGTTCTCGGACTCGAGTCCGGTGCCGACGACTACGTTGTCAAACCCTTCAAACCGAAGGAGCTGGTCGCGAGGGTGCGGGCGCGGCTTCGGCGGACCGAGTCCGAGCCTGCCGAGACGCTCACGATCGGTGACCTCACCATCGACGTGCCGGGGCACGAGGTGACGAGGGAAGGCAAGTCGATCGCGCTGACGCCGCTGGAGTTCGACCTGCTCGTGGCGCTGGCGAGGAAACCGCGCCAGGTGTTCACCCGCGAGGTGCTGCTCGAACAGGTGTGGGGCTACCGGCACGCCGCGGACACGCGGCTGGTCAACGTGCACGTGCAGCGCCTGCGGTCGAAGGTCGAGAAGGATCCCGAGCATCCTGAGGTGGTGCTCACGGTCCGCGGTGTCGGTTACAAGGCTGGACCGCCGTGAGGTGCGCTTAAGGTGAACCCATGAACGGGCGGCTGGCGTCGATGGGCCGGTCGGCCTTGGCCGTGGCGAGGCGTGCGGCCGCGTACGGCAGGCGAAGGACGGGCGCGTTCGGCGAGCTGTGGCAACGTTCGTTGCAGTTCCGGGTGACGACGTCCACGCTCGCCCTGTCGTCGGCCGTTGTTTTCGTGCTCGGTGTCGTGCTGCAGAACCAGATCGTCGAACGGCTCCTCGACACCAAGGAGCGGGCCGCGATCGCGCAGTTGCACGTGGCCGTGCGCACTGCCGAGAACGAGCTGATGGGCGACGCGGGACAAGGCGACACCCTGCGCAACCGCCTTTCCAACGCGCTCAAGGCGCTGACCAGCAGTTCGGTGGCCACACAGGACATCGAGAACTCGGCGGCGGCAGGGGCGTTCGAGCCGGTGCTCGTGGCAGGCGATCCGAGCGACACCGACCGTGACCTGATCTACGCCGGCCCGATCGAGAACGTGCCGGGCGGCGTGATGAGTTACGCCGAGAACAACCAGGTCGCACGCCAGTACCACACCCAGGGTTCGACCTACCTCGTCGTTGGCGCGCCGGTGACGACGGCGACCCGGCCGATCCAGCTGTACCTGCTGTTCCCGATGACCACAGAGCAGAACACCGTGGCCACCGTGCAGAACACGTTGCTCGTGGGCAGCGCGTTCCTGCTCGTGCTCCTCGCGGTGATCACCAACATGGTGACGCGGCAAGTGGTGCTTCCCGTCAGGAGAGCGGCGGCCGCCGCGGAGGGGTTCGCCGACGGCGATCTCGATCGCAGGCTCGACGTCACCGGTGAGGACGACCTCGCCAAGCTCGCCCTGTCGTACAACGACATGGCCGCGAGCATTCAGGAGCAGATCCGCAGGCTGGAGGAGTTCGGGCAGCTCCAACGCCGGTTCACCTCCGATGTCTCCCACGAGCTGCGCACGCCGCTCACGACGGTGCGGATGGCCGCAGACGTGCTCTACGCATCGCGTGAGCAGTTCCCATCCGGACTCGCGCGGTCGTCGGAGCTGCTCGTTGACGAACTCGACCGGTTCGAAAGCCTGCTGCGCGACCTGCTGGAGATCAGCCGTCTCGACGCGGGAGTGGAGGAACTCGCCGCCGAGTCGGCCGACATCCGCCCCGTCGTCCACAGGGCCGTCGAGCAGGTGAAGGTCATCGCGGGAACGACCGGCAGCGAGATCGTCCTCGAACTGCCCGAAGAGGAGGTCACGGCCGAGTTCGACACCAGGCGGGTCGAGCGCATCCTGCGGAACCTGCTCGCGAACGCCGTCGATCACGGCGAAGGGCATCCTGTGCGGTTGCGGCTGGCCGCCGACGCGCACGCCGTCGCGATCAGCGTGCGCGACTACGGTGTCGGCCTGCGGCAGGGTGAAGCGGAGCTGGTGTTCAACCGTTTCTGGCGCGCCGACCCCTCGCGTAACCGGCGAACGGGAGGCACCGGACTGGGCCTCGCGATCAGCCACGAGGACGCCCGCCTGCACGGCGGCTGGCTGGAGGCGTGGGGAGAGCCGGGCCACGGTTCCTGCTTCCGCCTCACCTTGCCCCGCGTCGCGGGCGACGAGCTCGAACACAGCCCCATCCCACTGCCTCCGGACCCACCGCAGACCGAAACGGCCCGCCAGGAGCAGCGGGAGGAATCGATCGGAGCTCACGCGAGCACGGATGTCGCGGCAGCACAGGAGGACGCACGGTGAGAAGACGACGCAGGTTCGCGAACGTCGCCGCTCTGGTGTCGGCCCTGCTCCTCGCCATCGTCACGGCGAGTTGCGCCGCGATCCCCACCGAGTCGCAACCCAAGGCGATCCCGCAGCCGAACGCGGGGCAGGCGACGCAGGAAGTGCCCGAGCCCGAACTCGGGCTCGACCCGTTGTCGGTGGTGAGGGAGTTCGTCCGTAACAGCGTGCAACCGGCGAACGACTACGCCGCGTCCCGCGCCTACCTCAGCGGCCCTTTGCGCGAGCAGTGGCAACCGGACCCGAGCCTCAGGGTGATCGAGGACGAGTTCGGCACCGTGTACGCACCCGAGGCGGAGCAGCCCGCGGACCCCAACGAGCGTGTCGTGGCGCTGCGGGCGGTTGAGGTCGGCAGGCTGGCCGCCGATCACTCGTTCATCGCCGGCGTCGAGGACTACCGCACGCCCGTGCGGGTGCGAAGGCAGGCCGACGGCGAATGGCGCATCGTCGATCCTCCCGACGGCATCGTGATCACGGAGAACGACTTCAACGACGCCTACCTCCAGGTGCCGGTGTACTTCTTCGCGCCGGACTCGACGGCGCTCGTCTCCGACCTCCGATATGTGGTGGCCCGCCCCCAGTCCGGCCTGCCTGCGCGGGTGGTCGATCTGTTGCTGTCGGGTCCTTCGGACGGCCTGACCGGTGCGGTGCGCAACCCGATCGGTGAGTCGGCGGCACTCGACAGCAACGTCACCATCAGCAACGACGGTGCGCTCGTCGTGCCCTTGACCGGGCTCGGTGAGGAGCCGGTCCAGGAACGTGAACTGATGGCGGCGCAGGTCGTGCGCTCGCTGCAACACGTCACGACGAGCCGGGTGAAGCTGCTCTCCGACGGCACACCGTTGGTGTCGGGACAGCCCGAATGGCGTCCCAGTGATCTCCCCGCGTACGACACGGTGTCGGCCCCGAGCGCGGAGCTGCCAGGGCTGATGACGGTGAACGGCAGGGTCCGTTCGCTCGGCACCGGCGCACCCATCGAGGGTCCCGCGGGATCGGGCGCGTATCAGGTCGTGAGCGCGGCTCAGGCCATCAACGGCAATCAGCTCGCGGTCGTCGTGTCCTCCGGCGACCAGGTGCGCTTGCGGGTCGGCGACTACGGCGCTCAGGCACAGGAGGTAGAGCTGACCGCCTCGCTGCTGACCAGACCGACCTGGCGCCCACCTGTCAGCAAGGACGACAAGTCCACAGAGGTGTGGACGGTCGCGGACGGCGATCAGGTGACCAGGGTGCAGCAGGACGCCGACGGACAGTGGGTGGCGTTGCCGGTCAACGCCTCGGAACTGTCCGATCCCGGCTGGATCAGCGCACTGCGACTGTCCCGTGACGGGGCGAGGGCCGCGCTGGTCGTTGACGGCAAACTGGTGGTCGCCTCGGTGGTGCGCACAGCGTCGGGAGCGACGTTGCGCGCACCGAGGGTGCTTCAGGAGGATCGGCTGACCTCAGTCGTCGATGTCGATTGGATCGATCACGACACCCTCGTCGCGGTCACTTCGTCGGACAGAGCGCCCGTCGCGCGTGTCTCGGTGGACGGCTTCCAGTTCGACCAGTACAACACCTCGAATCTGACGCCGCCGATGCGCGCCGTCACGGCGGCGCCGGGACGGCCCATCGTCGTGGCCGACCGGAGCGGGCTGTGGACGGCGGCCGAGATCGGTGCGGTCTGGGTGCCGCATGATCAGAGCGCCGCGGGTGCGGAGCCGTTCTACCCCGGCTGAACCGTTCGCGTACCGAACGGAGCCTTATCGCCCGCCGCACTGGGACTTTGTCGGAGGCGCGGGCGACGGTGTCCGCTATGCGACGACTACGACGTACACGACCTTCGGCCCGGCCCGGCAGCCTCTCCGGTTTGGCAGGCGCGTTCGGCAAGGCCGTTGCCGATCTGCTGCTGCCACCTGTCTGCGCCGGATGCGGGCTCATCGGCGCTGCCGCCTGCGACGGCTGCCTCGCCGAGTTCACCTCAGGGCTCGTCCCCGTGCGGCAGGGCATCACGGCACTGGCCACGCACGACGGCATCCCGCGTGAGGTCGTGCTCGCCAACAAGGAGCGGGGCCGCCGGGATCTCGCTCGGCCACTCGGGCAGGCCCTCGCGGCAGCCGTTCCGAGATTGCCGCGCGCAAGTCCCGCACCGGACGGCACCTGGTGGTTCGTGCCGGTTCCATCACGGCCGTCGGCAGCGCGATCCCGAGGTGGCTCACATGTCCTTGCACTGGCCCGATGGTGCGCCGCTTCGCTGGCCGACCGGGGCGAGGCCGCTGCCGTTGCTCCGGTTCTGCGGCTCTCGGCGAGTGCCAAGGACGCCGTGGGGCTGAGCCGCGCCGCGCGTGTGGCGAACCTGGAAGGCCGGGTCCGTTTCGATTCTGCTGGGGCGCCTCTTCCTGGAACGCCGGTCGTCCTGCTCGACGACGTGATCACCACGGGGGCCACGGCCGAGGCCTGCACCCGGGTTCTCGCCGCGCACGGTGTGGTGGTGACGGCGGTGCTGACACTCACGTCGGCGTCCGGACGCTCACGCGGGACTGCGGCCACAACCACCTCAAACTCCCACACTTGTCACCCACACGGGTAGTTGGGGAACTGGAGAAGGGGGGGCGTCGTTGACCGGATATGAGGCAACCCAGGGTCACGCAGAGCGAGGTCAGGGGCTGCCGATTGCGACGCCGGTATGAGAGCGATACCGGTGTGCTGCTCCGAATGGGGATTGGCGCGTCCGTCGCCCCCCGTGTTTCACCGCGTACCGTCACCGTTCCGGTTTTTCCGGCGTCCCTCGCCGTGGGGGCTGTTGCGGCGGCGTCACGCGGGCTACCGTGCAGCGCTAACGAACGTCCCGGCCGTAGGGGAGGTGAACAGTCGATGTCCCCGGTGCCGGAGCCCTGAATCGGCTCGGATGCCCGAAATTTCTGCCGCATCCGGTCTAGCCGTTGCTTCGGTGCCAGTGGTCGCCCAATCCAACACTCGCACGTAGGTGAGCGAGGAGGTCGTGAATGGACATCGTCATCAAGGGTCGCAACGTGGAGGTTCCCGAGCACTATCGGGTGCACGTGGCGGACAAACTGGCCCGACTGGAGCGTTACGACAGAAAGGTCATCCGTTACGAAGTGGAGCTTTTCCACGAGCCCAACCGCAGGCAGGCGAAGAACTGCCAGCGCGTCGAGATCACCGGTAAGGGCAAGGGCCCGATCGTCCGCGCCGAGGCGCGGGCTGGCGACTTCTACGCGGCGCTCGATTGTGCGATCAACAAGCTCGAGAGCAGGCTCCGCCGCATGCACGACCGGCGTCGTGTCCACTACGGACGGCGCGCACCCGCGTCACTCGCCGAGGCGACCGCGGCCGGCGTGCCGAACACCGCAGGCGAGGGCCGAGGACGCACGGCGACCGCCGTGCTCGAAGCACCGGCGGAGCCCGTGATCGACGGCGGTGTGACGGCGGGCGGACTGGAAGTGCCGGGGCCTCGCTGGGACGACGGGGTGACGCCCAGCCAGCCGGGCAGGGTGGTCCGGGAGAAACAGCACCCCGCCGAACCGATGACGATCGACGATGCCCTCTACCAGATGGAACTCGTGGGGCACGACTTCTACCTTTTCAACGATTCCGAAACCGGGAAGCCGAGCGTCGTGTACCGGCGGAAGGGATTCGACTACGGGGTGATACGACTGGGCTGAGGGCTGGGACGACCTTCTGAGCAGGTCGTCCACGTTCCGAGTTCCGTTTCCGGCGGCCCGCGCGAAGTCGGCGCGCGGGCCGCCGCGTGCACGTGGGCCTGCGCATTCCCTACGATGGGGGTGCTGCCCGGCGCCCCGCTGGGGTGCTACGACGTCCACACAGACACCGCTAGCGAGGTCAACCCGATGCTTCTGAACCGCCTGCTCCGCGCGGGCGAGGGCAAGATGGTGAAGCGGTTGCGCCGCATCGCCGATCACATCAACACCCTCGAAGACGACGTCAAGGACCTTTCGGACGCCGAGCTGCAGGCGAAGACCGACGAGTTCCGGAAGCGGCACGCCGATGGGGAGTCGCTCGACGACCTTCTGCCCGAGGCGTTCGCCGTCGTGCGGGAGTCCGCTCTGCGCGTTCTCGGTCAGCGGCACTACGAC
Organism: Saccharomonospora xinjiangensis XJ-54; assembly: GCF_000258175.1. NCBI lineage: Bacteria > Bacillati > Actinomycetota > Actinomycetes > Pseudonocardiales > Pseudonocardiaceae > Saccharomonospora > Saccharomonospora xinjiangensis. Next base: position 3,309,574 of record NZ_JH636049.1, read on the forward strand.
GTTCAGTTGATGGGTGGCGCGGCGCTGCACCTCGGGCAGGTTGCCGAGATGAGGACCGGTGAGGGTAAGACGCTCACCAGCCTCCTGCCGGTCTATCTGAACGCGCTGTCGGGCAAGGGTGTGCACGTCGTCACCACCAACGACTATCTGGCGCAGCGTGACTCCGAGTGGATGGGGCGTGTTCACCGGTTCCTCGGCCTCGAGATCGGTGTCATCCGGTCCGACCTCTCGCCTGCGGAGCGTAAGGCCGCGTACGCCGCTGACATCACCTACGGCACGAACAACGAGTTCGGTTTCGACTACCTGCGCGACAACATGGCGTGGAGCCTCGACGACTGTGTCCAGCGCGGCCACAACTTCGCCATCGTCGATGAGGTTGACTCCATCCTGATCGACGAGGCCAGGACCCCGCTGATCATTTCCGGCCCCGCCGACCAGTCCTCCCGCTGGTACGTCGAGTTCGCGCGGATGGCGCCGTTGATGAAGAAGGACGTCCACTACGAGGTTGACGAGCGCAAGCGTGCCGTCGGTGTCACGGAGGTGGGCGTCGAGTTCGTCGAGGACCAGTTGGGCATCGACAACCTCTACGAGGCCGCCAACACGCCGCTGGTGGGCTTCCTCAACAACGCGCTGAAGGCCAAGGAGCTCTACCGCAAGGACAAGGAGTACATCGTCCGGGGCGGCGAAGTGCTCATCGTTGACGAGTTCACGGGCCGCATCCTCGCGGGTCGCCGGTTCAACGAGGGCATGCACCAGGCGATCGAGGCCAAGGAAGGCGTCGAGATCAAGGCCGAGAACCAGACGCTGGCCACGATCACGCTGCAGAACTACTTCCGCCTCTACGACAAGCTCGCCGGTATGACGGGTACCGCCGAGACCGAGGCAGCGGAGTTCCATCAGACCTACAACCTCGGCGTCGTGCCGATCCCCACGAACCGTCCGATGGTTCGTGTCGATCAGGCCGACCTCATCTACAAGACCGAGGAGGCGAAGTTCGAGGCGGTCGCCGACGACATCGCCGAACGGCATGAGAAGGGCCAGCCGGTCCTTGTCGGCACCACGAGTGTCGAGAAGTCCGAGTATCTGTCGAAATTGCTGCTCAAGCGCGGGGTTCCGCACGAGGTCCTCAACGCGAAACAGCACCACCGCGAGGCGTTGATCGTCGCGAAGGCTGGCAGGAAAGGTGCTGTCACGGTCGCGACCAACATGGCGGGTCGAGGCACCGACATCGTTCTCGGCGGCAACCCGGACATCATCGCCGACGAGGTCCTGCGCGAGCGTGGCCTCGACCCGGTGGAGCACTCCGAGGAGTACGAGGCCGCGTGGCCGAAGGTGCTTGAGGAGGTCGCCGCCGAGTGCAAGGCGGAGGCTGAGGAGGTGCTGGAGGCAGGCGGCCTCTATGTGCTCGGCACCGAACGTCACGAGTCGCGGCGGATCGACAACCAGCTGCGTGGTAGGGCGGGCCGCCAGGGTGACCCGGGTGAATCCCGTTTCTACCTTTCGCTTGGCGACGAGTTGATGCGGCGCTTCAACGCCGCGATGGTGGAGCGGGTCATGACCACCATGCGGTTGCCCGACGACGTGCCGATCGAGCACAAGATGGTCTCCAGGGCGATCAAGAGCGCTCAGACGCAGGTCGAGCAGCAGAACATGGAGATCCGCAAGAACGTCCTGAAGTACGACGAGGTGATGAACGAGCAGCGGAAGGTCATCTACGCCGAACGCCGGAGGGTGCTCGAGGGCGAGAACCTCCGTGACCAGCTCGAACACATGATCGCCGACGTTGTCGCGGCTTATGTGGACGGCGCCACGGCCGACGGTTACGCGGAGGACTGGGACCACGCCAAGCTGTGGACGGCGTTGAAGACGCTTTATCCGGTCGGCGTGACCTGGGACGAGATCATTGAGGAGAACGAGGACGTAGACGCAGAGCGCCTGCGCGAGATTCTCGTCGAGGACGCCCTCAAGGCTTACGACAAGCGCGAGGCCGAGATCGACGCCAAGGTCGGCGAGGGCGCGATGCGGGAGCTGGAGCGCAGGGTCGTGTTGTCCGTGCTCGACCGCAAGTGGCGGGAGCACCTCTACGAGATGGACTATCTCAAGGAGGGCATCGGGCTGAGGGCGATGGCCCAGCGCAACCCGCTGGTGGAGTACCAGCGCGAGGGCTTCGACATGTTCAACGCGATGCTCGATTCGTTGAAGGAGGAAGCCGCCGGCCTGGTGTTCAACCTGCAAGTGCAACAGGCGGAGCAACAGCAGCCGGAGCAGCAGGCGCCGCCGACCGAGGCGCCCCGCACCCCGCAGCCCGCGACGGCCGCGCCGATGGCAGGGGGTAACGGTAAGGCGGCCGCGCCGCGTGCTCCTCGGCACGCGCGTCCGGTGCCGCCACCGCCGACGGTTCCGGCAGAACCGGTTCCTGCTGCGCTGCAAGGCAAAGGGCTCGGCGGGCAGACTCCGCAGGGTTTGACCTTCTCGGGCCCGTCCGAGGGCGGCGGCGTCCAGTCTCGCGGTGACGGGACCGGCAACAAGGCCGGGGGCGGCACGGCTGCCGGCGGTACCCGCAGGGAGCGGCGAGCCGCTGCCCGCGAACAGGCGAAGAAGAACAAGCGTCGTTGAGCACTCCTGACACAGTGGTCTGTTCTGCTCGGGACGCCCAGGCGGCGCCTCGCCGCGTTGGAGGACTGCCGACGTATTCCTGGTAAGCGGGACGTCCCTGCGTCTTGCGATGCTGGGCCCCTACCGGGCAGGCTTGTTGCCACCGGTAGGGGCCTACGGCGTTGGATGAGCGAACGCCGATGTGTCGGGAGTTCTAAGGCCGTCGGCCGAGCACGGTGAACATCGTGCAGCGCCATCCTGATTCGCCGTGCTCGAACCGCGCGACGAGCGCGTATGCCCGGTCGATCAGGTGGGCGGTGCCGCACACCTCCAGAGCCTTCTCAGCCGGTCGGCACACGTGGATGTTCCGCAGAACGTAGCGTGTGCTGACTGTGCGGGGCATAGCCCTGAGCCGCCTTTGGAGCACGGGAGTAAGCCAGCCGTCGAGCTGGCTGGCGGCGCGCCTGCCCGCCTGTACCTCCACGAGTGCCGAGAGCACCCGGTGCAGCATGCGCCTGCCCGGCGCGGACAACGTGAACTGGTGGCGTGTGAGTTGCTGTGCGTGGAGTTCGGCCAGCAGGTCGTCGAGTGACAGTTGTCCTTCGGCGACCTCGCTTTGTGAACGCTCCTCGAACTCGATCGGTTCGTACGGGTTGAGGGGCAGCAATCCCCCTGCCGATTGGAACGCGTGCATCACTGTCCTTTCTGTCCTGTCGTGGGCGGCCCCCCTGACCGCCCACTAAGACAGAGGGAGCGAACGCGCGTTCCGCCCCAAATAGGGCCTGATGAGGTGATCGTCCCTCGGCTCGGCGTGCTTGTTCCGTGATGCTGTGTTAGAAGCGCGAACGTAGGGTGGCGTGATGCTGAGAGGGTTGGTGCTGGACTACGCGGGTGTGCTCACCGATGTGGAAGGAGAACGGCTGTTGGCTGCGGTGGGGACGGCGCGGGCCAACGGGGTGAGGACGGCGCTGCTGTCGAACGCGCCAGGGGGCGCGGAGGCGAGGCGCGCACTCGGGGGCTGGTTCGACGCCATGGTGTTCTCGGGTGAGGTGGGGCTGGCGAAGCCGGATGTGGCCGTGTATTCGCTGACGGCCGACCTGCTCGGCATCGACGCGCGCGCGTGCGCGTTCGTGGACGACTCGGCGACCAATGTCGCGGGCGCGGTGAAGGCAGGCATGGTCGGTGTCCGGCATGTGCGAGTCCAAGACACCTTGGATGAGTTGGCGGTGTTGTTCGGGTTGGTTCTGTCGAGTTTGTGACTGGGTGTGGGGGTGTTCGTTACTCTCGTGGTGGTTTCCGGTGATGTTGGGTGGGGGTGTTGATGGCTGAGTCGTGGTTTGATGCGCTGGCGGATGAGGCTGCGAATGGTGTGAGTGCGACTGCTGCGGTGGGTGCGGTGCTGGGTGGTCCTGCGGGTGCGGCTGTGGCGGGTGCGTCGGTGGCTGCGCGTATGGCTGACGCGGCGGGTGGCGGTGGTTCGTGGTCCTTTGACGAGGACGAGATCGACGCCGTGATCAAGGATTGGAAGGCACTGGCGGAAGAACTCGAGGAGGATCGGCAGATCTTCTCTTCGTCTCAGCAATTCTTCTACCCGCCTTCCAACGACCACCCGAGCAGTACCTTTATGAACTCTCTGAATGACGGATTTTTGGCACTCGAACAGTCGAACAAGTCGATGCGCGACTATGTTCTGGGTTTCATTGAAAGGCTTGAGAGAGCGACGAGCTCGATCGTTTCTTCGGATGGCGATAGTGCCGGATCATTTGAGCAAGGGGCGTCGAATGCGTGATCTTGTCAAGCGGATTGTTCCTATGGTGCTTGTGGTGATCTTAGCTATCTCCTGCTCGGCATCCGATGATGGTTTCGCTCGGTCCACCGAAAATAAATCAATCGTCGTATCTTCGAGTAACCATCCGCAGCGTCGAGTAAGCGAACCGTTGGAGATATCTCCCTACCTCTCCAGGCCCTGTGATCTCGTGTCTTCGCAACTACTTGGCAAGCTAGGAACCTCTCCGGACAAGAGCAATCCTCGGCTGCCGAAGGATGACGAGGTTGCTGCAGGTGTTGGCCCTTCATGTAGCTGGAAGATCGAAGGTGAGGGAAGCATCGGAATCGGCATTGCATCGGAAAACGCCCGCCGTGGCGCGGGAGGTCTTCGGGCCCTTGAACTCTTGCGGGAGCAGGGTCGCTTCAAGCTGTGGGAAGAGTCTTCCGTTTCTGCCTACCCTGCCGTGTACTTCGGTGTCAGGGATGCGCGAACGGAAGGTGACTGTGACCTTGCGGTTGGGATCGCTGATGATATGACCTTCTCGGTCGCAGCGATCGGTTTCTCCAGTGGTGACCAGCAGGCGTGCGACGTGGCGGACGAGATTGCGGCTGATGTGATCGCTAACCTGCGGAAGGGTAGCTGAATGTCGATTTCGTCCTCCGGGCGTGACTTTCTCCATCGCTTTCCATCGTCGAGAAGAGTGAGGTGAACAAGCATGAGCGGAATGTCTGGACCCGAGATATTCACGAATTTCAAGGAAGGGTCCGGTACGGGTGCTCTCGAGAACTTCGCCGACGTTCTGATTCAGCTTCGGCGTAGTTACGCCGAGCGGGCTCAGGCGATCAAGAAGGTTCAGGAGCGCATGGAGGGGGCCTGGACCGGGGATGCGGGGTCTGCGGCCTCGTCAGGGGCTGGGCCGTTGGCGACCGCGCTCGAGGACTCGGCTGTGAATATGGAGGGCACGTTCGGTTCGGTGACCGGCCAGGCGCAGGCGTGGCATCAGGCCGCGAACTCTGTCGAGCCCGTCCCGCCCCTGCCGGAGAAGCCGAGCGCGTGGGACAACATCACCAGTTTCGGCGACGCCTCGGAGAACTACTGGCAGAAACTCGGCCAGCACATCGCCGTGTCGTCGCGCAACGTCGAGGTCATGAGCAGCTATGAGGCGGCGACGACGTCGAACCAGGACTTCCCCCGCAACTACACGACCCTGTCCTCAACGGGGGCGGCTGTCACCATCGACAGCGGCACCGCGCCCAGTTCCGTCAGCACCGGAACCTCAGCCGTGCCCGAGGTGCGCGGCGGGACGTCTGCGACATCCGGGCCCGCCGTGACCTCCGGCGGGGGACCCGTCATGAGCGGCACGCAGTTCCCCGGCGGTTCGGGGCCGGTCGGGCCCGCGGGCTCCGGCACACGCCTTCCCGGCGCCACCTCGCCGGTCGGACCCACACCCCAGACCCCGGGCTTGCCCGCTCCCGCTCCCATCGGCGGCGCAGGTCCCGTCGGCACGCCACCCACCGGAGACACCAGGCGCAACACCGGCCGATCGACGGGGCCTCGCCCCGCGACCGGTCCCGGCCGTGGCGGCGTCGGCGAGCGCGCCGGTTCCCGCCTCTACGGGCCGCGTCCCGCCGGTGGTGCGGCACCCGCCTCGGGCGGCGCGGCCGCGCGGCTCGGCGAAACGCCCGCGAAGGGCGGCTCTCTCGGCGCTCCCCGCGGTACCGGCGGCGGTCCCGGCATGGGCGGCACTCCCCTGGGCGCAGCATCGGCGGGTTCCTCGGGCAGCGCAGGCACGCGAGGCGCGGGCATGGCCCCGATGGGCGCAGCAGGCGGCCGTGGCCAAGGCGACGAGGACAAGGAACACCAGCGCGCCTCCTACCTCCAGGAGAACGATCCCGACGAGGCGTTCATCGGTGATCTCGGCAAGACGGCGCCACCGGTGATCGGGCAGTGAGCGTGACCCACCTGGAGCTTTCCGTCGGAGCACTTGCGGGGGCAGCCGAACGCGAAGGTCTCGGCGCGCTTCACCTGTCCCTGCAACCCGAGCCGATGTGGATTCCGCGCGAGGAGCTGGACTCGGCCCGGTCGGCGCTGGACGGCGAGCTCGCCGCCGCCGGGCTCGTCGATCGGCGCGGACGACTCGACCCGGATTTCCGCGACCTGCTTCCGGTGCTCACGGGCGCGTCGCTGGAGTACTTCGGCTGGCTGTCTCAGGACGACGCCACGTGGAGTGCGCTGGCCGCATCGCGCGGGATGCTCGGTGTGCTCGCCGTGCGGCGGGGTGATCGGGTCACCCTCACCGCCATCGACCACACCGAGCTGCCCTCGGCACTCGCCGGCGTGCTGCCGGACGTGGTGCCTGGCGGCGGCTCCCGCTGGGTGGTGCGCGTTCCCGACCTGCGGGAAGGGCTCACACAGACCCATCGGGACAGATCCGTGGCCAGGGTGATCGCGGAGATCTCCAAGGTCATGCAACGGCCCGTGGCCGGAGGGGGCGAGCTGTATGTCGCGGACCGCGACCCGGGCGGGCGCCGCCGCGGCCTGCGGACGCCGTTGCACGTCGTCGATACCGACTGGGGCCGGTACGTGAACTATCGCGTGCGGGTCGGGGACGAGGAGGAGTTCTGCGTTCAGCCCGCCAGTCCCGCCGTCGTGGCGGCCACGCTGGAGTCGTTACGGGGCCAGCTGGTCGTGACCCAGAGCGGATGAGAGACACCGGCTTCGGCGAACCAGCTCGAAGCAGACCACGGCAGCGGCCGCGGACACGTTGAGCGACTCCACATCACCCGGCATGGGAATGGACACCCAGCCTGCCGCGAGGTTTGCCACGGCCTCACTCACGCCGTGTGTTTCCCCGCCGAGCACGAACGCGACCCGCGACGGCAGCGGGACGTCGAAGAGCGTGGTGGCGGTGGCCCCTGGCCGGGCACCCAGTGCGTACACGGTGTAGCCGGCCTCGGTGAGTGACTCGGCGGCTTCCCCTGCCGACGCGCACCGCAGCACGGGTGCGCGGAACGCCACACCGGCCGACGCCTTCACCACAAGCGGGTCGAGTGCCGCCACACCACGGCGGGGCACCACGACACCGGCGACCCCCGCCGCGGTCGCGCTCCGCAGGATCATGCCCACGTTCGCCGGGGTCGTGATGCCGTCGAGGACGATCAGCGGCGACGGCGGTGTGCCCTTGAGCGCGTCCGACAGCGGCCGCATGCGGGGAGCGACGACGTCGGCCAGCACGCCCTGGTCCTGCTTGCCGTTGCCTGCGAGGACCTTCACCCTGTGGGCGCTCGCGCTTCGCACCGGCACCGCCCGTGCCCGTGCGGCGCGGCGGATGTCGTCCACGGCGGGTCCGTGAGCGGTGTCGGCAACGATCACCTTGTCGATATCGAGAGCCGGGTCGCCCAGAACCTCGAGAACGGGTTTGCGACCGTAGACGGTCAGGAAGCGGTCCTTCGGCGACGTCGCCTGCTTGTCACCCACCGGGCCAGTCTCCCACCACGGGCCGTCGGCGCGGCGAGCGGCATTCAAGGCGTTCGGGCGCCGATTCTGTCAGGATCGCGTCATGGCCGACCGTCTGTCCGCGCTGGACGCATCCTTCCTCTACGTGGAGGAGCCGTTCGTGCCCATGCATGTGGGCAGCGTCGCGATCCTGCGACGACCGGAATCCGGTTTCGACTACGCGCGGCTACTCGCCATGGTGTCCCGTCGCCTCGCGTATCTGCCGCGTTACCGGCAGTACGTGGAGTTCGTGCCAGGGCATCTGGCGCGACCGGTGTGGGTTGACGACGCCGACTTCGACCTCACGTACCACGTGCGCCGTTCGGCTCTTCCCGCGCCGGGCAGCGACGCCCAGTTGTTCGAGCTGGTCGCTCGCCTGCTGGCGCGTCCGCTCGACCGCGATCGGCCGTTGTGGGAGCTGTACGTCGTCGAGGGGCTGGCCGACGACAGGGTGGCGCTCGTGACCAAGACTCATCAGTCGATGGTGGACGGCACAGCCACCATCGACATCGGGCAGCTCATCCTCGACGCCGAACCCACGGAACCTGAGGGACAGGGTGAGGAGGTGGGGCGACCGCCGTGGCCGGAGTGGGCGCCGTCGTCACGTCCGGGACGCGCGAAGCTGCTCCTCGACGCTGTCACCGACAGTCTCCGCCGCCCCGCCGAGGTCGTGGACAACGTGCGCAGCGCGGCGCAGGACCTCACCAGCACAGCGGAACGCGTCTTTGACACAGCGGGAGACGTGGCGACCACCGTGCGTTCCCTCGTGCGGCCCGCTCCGCGCAGCCCGCTGAACGCGCGGGTGAGCGGAGGGCGGGTGTTCGCGGGGGTCTCGGCGAATTTGGAGGACCTGCGCGAGATCAGGGAACGGCACGGCGGCACTATCAACGACGTCGTGTTCGCCGTGTTCACAGGTGCTCTGCGTCAGTGGTTGCTGTCGCGGGGCAGGTCGCTGGAACAGACGGAGACGGTGCGGGCGCTCGCCCCGCTCGCCGTGCGCGCACCGGACAGCGTCGGCTTCTCTTCCGTGGGACTCCTCGACAACAGGGTCGATCCCTGCCTCGTCGATCTTCCGGTTGGTGAGCCGCATCCAGGGTTGCGCCTGCAGCACATCGCCCACGCGATGGCCGAACACGTGCGGACCCGGCGTTCGGTGGCGGCGCGAGCGATGGTGCGGGTGAGTGGTTTCGCGCCTGCGACGATGTACTCGCTGGCCGCGCGGGCGGCGAGTTCGCTCTCGGACCGGTTGTTCAACGTCGCCGTGGCCAACTCGCCGGGCCCACAGCAGCGCCTGTACGCGGGTGAGGCACCGTTGGAGCGCATCTACCCCGTGCTGCCGCTGTCGCGCGGTCAGGCACTGGCGGTGGGTGTCACCTCCTACCACGGCGGCGTCTACTTCGGACTGAACGGGGACCGGAAGGCGTTGTCGGACGTCACGGTGCTCGCCGGCGCGGTGACCGAAGCGATCGAGGAACTGAAAGGGACGAACTGGTGAGGATTTACGTGCCTGCCACCATCGGCATGCTGCGCCGACTGCTCGACGCGGGGGAACTGGCGCCCGTGGGAGGGACGGCCTTCGCCTTGACACCTGCGTTGCGGGAGTCCTACACCAGTGGCACGACGGAAGAACTGGAGTACGCGGCGCTGACCGATGCCGCAAGGGCGTCGCTGCGACTGCTCGCGACCGACGCGAGTGCGGGGGACGAGGACAAGGAGCCGCCGAGGAGAGTCGTGGTGTCGGCGGACATCGACGACGTCACACTCCGGCCGGATCTCGACGACTCCGTCGTCAAGCTGTCGGGCCCGGTGCCGTCGGACGCGATCGCGGCCGTGCATGTGGACGCCCCCGAGGCGGAGGACGCCGTGCTGGCGGCGGCAGCGGTGATCGACGACGCGGACCTCGGCGACGAGGACGCGGAGTTGGCGCTCGGCGACGTGGAGGACCACGACCTCGCCTGGTACGCGCCGCAGGAGCTGCCGTTCCTTCTTGAACTCATGTAAGCATGGGATCGATGTACCGCTCACGAGGCGGAGTCGATCGACACGGAAGGCGAGACACACCATGGACGCTGTGACATCCGTACCCGTGCCTGCGAACGAGCCGGTCCGCACCTACGCGCCGGGGACCGAGGAACGGGAGTCGCTCAAGGCGAAGCTCACCGAGCTGGAGAACGCGAAGCACGAGCTGACCCAGACGATCGGGGGCCGCCGCCGCATGGCAGGTGGTGAGGCGTTCGACGTCGTGCAGCCACACGACCGCGGTCACGTCCTCGGAGTGAGCGCGCAGGCCACCGATTCCGATGTCGCCGACGCGGTCGCGGCGGCCAAGGGCGCCGCCCGTGAGTGGAGTGAGTTGCCGTTTGACGAGCGTGCCGCGGTGTTCCTGCGCGCGGCCGATCTGATCGCGGGGCCCTACCGCGACACGTTGAACGCCACCACCATGCTCGGCCAGTCGAAGTCGGTGCAGCAGGCCGAGATCGACGCCGCCTGCGAGCTGATCGACTTCCTGCGCTTCAACGTCTCCTACGCCCGTCGCATTCTCGCCGAGCAACCGAACTCGGTGCCGGGCGCGTGGAACCGCATGGAATACCGGCCGCTCGACGGTTTCGTCGTCGCCATCACGCCGTTCAACTTCACGGCCATCGCGGGCAACCTGCCGAGTTCGCCCGCGCTCATGGGCAACACGGTGGTGTGGAAGCCGACGCCGTCGCAGCAGCTCGCCGCCCACTACACCATGCAGGTCTTCGAGGAGGCAGGTCTGCCACCCGGTGTGATCAACATGGTGACCGGCGACGGCAGGGCCGTCGGCGAGGTCGCGCTGACCGACCCCGGGTTCGCCGGGCTGCACTTCACCGGCTCCACGGCGACGTTCAAGTTGTTGTGGCGCACGATCGCCGACAACCTCGACAGCTACGGCTGCTACCCGCGCATCGTCGGCGAGACCGGTGGCAAGGACTTCGTGGTGGCCCACCCTTCGGCGAACCGGGACAAACTGGTGGCCGCCCTCGTTCGCGGCGCGTTCGAGTACCAGGGGCAGAAGTGCTCGGCCGCGTCGCGGGCTTACGTGCCGAGGTCGCTGTGGGACGGTGGTGTCCGTGAGCAGTTGGCCGACCTGACGCGCACCGTGTCCTACGGCGACATCACGGACTTCTCGAATTTCGGCGGGGCCGTCATCAACGAGAGGGCGTTCGCCAAGCACCGCGCTCTGCTGTCGAGCGTTCCGGACGACCCGCACCTGGAGGTGCTGGTCGGCGGTGGCTGTGACGACAGCGTCGGCTGGTTCGTCGAGCCGACCGTGCTGGTCTCCGACGACCCCCGGCACGAGGTGTTCTCCACGGAGTACTTCGGGCCGATCCTCGCGGTGTCCGTGTACGAGGATGTCGAGTACGAGAGCGTGCTCGAACTCGTGGACACCACGGCGCCGTACGCGCTGACGGGAGCGGTGTTCGCCGACGACCGTCACGCGGTCCAGCAGGCGCACCGCACGCTGCGGCACGCGGCGGGCAACTTCTACGTCAACGACAAGCCGACGGGCTCGATCGTGAGCCAGCAGCCTTTCGGTGGTTCCCGCGCTTCGGGCACCAACGACAAGGCAGGCTCGATGTTCAACCTCCTGCGCTGGACGAGCCCTCGCTCCATCAAGGAGACGTTCGACGCGCCGGTTGACATCACCTACCCGCACATGGGCTGAGGGGACCCCGAGCAGAAGAACGCCCCCGGGGCAGGACCCCGGGGGCGTTCGTCATTCTTCGCTACGTGTTCGCGTGGCGATCGGGCCTGTCAGTACGACGGCATCTCACCGACCTGGTCGGCAGGGGGCGCCGTGATGTCAACCGGCGTGCCCCAGTCGCTGTAGTTCATGACGATCTTCGCGCCGCCTGCCTGGGCGAGCGACTGCATGTCCATCTCGACGCGCACGGGGAGGTTGTCACCGTTGAGGTACAGCTCGACCGGAATGATCGTGCCCTCGGGGATGCTGCCGGCCGTGCTCTCGTCGCCGAGCAGCGCGCCCGCCTTGGAGAGGTCCACTTCGACGGTGTACTGGGTGGCCTGCTGACCGTTGACCTCGGTCTCCTTGGTGTTCTTGATCTCGCCACCGGCCTGCTCGAGCTGCTCAAGAACCTTGGTCGGGTCGTTCTGCTCCGTCATCTGGTCGAAGCTCTGCCCGCCCATGGCTGCGGCGTCTTCGCTCGTCATCTTCACCCAGGGCTTGCTGGGGTCGGCGTTCATGCCTTCCGGCATCTTCATGTACATCGTGTTGTCAACGAAGATGACGTCGAAGGACATACCCTGCATGTCCATCGTCATGGACATCGCGGTGTCCTGACCGGCGTAGCGCCCCTGCCCTTCGGCCTGGATCTTCATGCCGGAGGCTTCCATCTCCATGCTGAACTTGGAGGACTGGCTCTTGTTGGTCTGTTCCTGAGCCGAGGCGATCAGCGAGGACAGGTCCGAGAACTGCGTGGAGCCGGCGTCGCCGCTGCCGTTGCCGCCGGGCAGGCCGGTGCCGCTGGTTTCTCCACCGCAGGCGCTGAGCGCCAGAGCCAGCGCGACGCCGCCAGCAGCGAGGACAGAGGTGCGCATGGGGGTTCCCCTCTTCACATTCGGGTCCGAGTTGATATTCACTCAGACGGGTGAACGGCTCTCAGGGTTCCATACAGAACTCACAGGATTTACACAGCCTCGCCGAAACCTGTGTTTTAGCTGTCTGTGCCTGCGCGAGAGGCCAGCAGGCGGCGCAGTGACACCAGCCGCGATCGCCGTGCCGCACCCGAGGTCACGACGTCGTCGAGCACGCAGCCAGGGTCGTCAGGAGGGCCGAGGTGACCGCAGTTGGACGGGCATTCCTCAGCTGCCTCGGCGAATTCGGGGAACGCGGCGACCACCTCGTCCGGCGTCACGTGTGCGAGTCCGAACGACCGCAACCCCGGCGTGTCGATCACCCAGCCTCCGCAGGGCAGGGGGAGCGCGACCGCGCTGACGGAGGTGTGGCGTCCTTTGCCGACCGCGCTGACCTCTCCGGTGGCGAGGCCGGCTTCGGGGACCACCCGGTTGACGAGCGTGGACTTGCCGACGCCCGAATGGCCCACCAGCGCCGACACGCGGTCGTGCAGGACATCGATCAACTCGGGAACGTCTCGGTCGTGCCGCGTCACCACGAAGGGGACTTCGAGGTCCGCATAGGAAGCGAGGAGCCCGTCCGGCGTGGCGAGGTCGGCCTTCGTGAGACACAGCACGGGCTGGAGTCCGCCCGTGTAACACGCCACGAGACAGCGGTCGATGAACCCGGTCCTCGGGGCGGGGTCGGCCAGCGACGTGACGATCAGCAACTGCTCGGCATTGGCCACGACCACACGCTCGAAGGGGTCTGTGTCGTCGGCCGTGCGCCTCAGCACGCTGTCGCGTTCCTCGACACCCACGATCCTCGCGAGCGTGTCAGGCCTGCCGCTGACGTCGCCGACCAGCCGCACCCGGTCTCCGACGACGATGGGGGTGCGGCCGAGTTCTCTCGCACGCATGGCGGTGACGACACTGCCGGGATCGGCCTCGACCGCGCAGCGCCAACGGCCCCTGTCAACAGACACCACCATGGCAGGCACGGCGTCGGTGTGTGCGGGGCGGCGCTTGCTGCGTGGCCGCGAGCCCTTTCCCGGCCGCACTCTGACATCACTCTCGTCGAGCCTGCGCCAATCCCTTCGGGCCAAGCCGCTGCCACCCACTTCCCGTGTGAACGTCGTCCGTCGTGAACATGATCCCTCACGGCGCTCGCCACGGCCGGGCAACCGTGCCACGATGGCGGTCGGGCAGCGCGAACAGCCGAGGGAGGCCGATACACATGTGTGGCCGGTACGCCGCCACCAAGGACCCCGCGACGTTGATGCGGGAGTTCGACGCGCTGGACGGCACCGAGGGCAAGGCGACAAGGGCCGACTACAACGTCGCACCCACCAAGGAGGTCGTCACCGTCGTCGAACGCCACCCGAGGGACGCCGACGGCGCGGTGCTGGAGGACGAACCCGCCGTGCGCAGCCTCAGGGTGATGCGCTGGGGACTCGTGCCGTTCTGGGCGAAGGACCCCTCCGTGGGCAACCGCATGATCAATACGCGGGCCGAGACGGCGAAGGAGAAGCCCGCGTTCCGCAAGGCGCTCTCGCGCAGGCGTTGCCTCGTTCCTGCCGACGGGTGGTTCGAGTGGAAGGCGACCGACCCCGGAGAGGGCCGCAAGGCGGCCAAGGAGCCGTACTACGTGACGACAAGGGACTCCTCGTCACTCGCGTTCGCCGGGCTGTGGGAGACGTGGCGTGATCCGAACGCCGACCCCGAAGCCCGGCCCTTGATCACGTTCTCTGTGCTGACCACGGACGCGGTGGGACGGCTCGCCGACATTCACCACCGGATGCCGCTGGTGCTGCCGAGCCAACGCTGGGCGGACTGGCTCGACCCGAACAGGACCGATGCCACCGGCCTCCTCACACCCGCCGACCGCGATTGGCTGGACGAGTTGGAACTTCGCCCGGTCTCGACCAAGGTCAACAGCGTCCGCAACAACGGACCCGAACTCGTCGAGCGCGTCGAACCCGAGCCGGTGAACCTCGACACGGCGCTGTTCGACCTGCCGAATCCGCGATGACGACCACCGAGATCGAGACGCCTCACGGGCCCGCGAGGGTGTCACTGCACTCCGCGGACCAGGGGATCGCGGCGCTGCTACTGGGCCACGGGGCAGGTGGTGGCATCGAAGCACCCGATCTCGTCGCCGTCGCGAGGGCCGCTCGTGCCGCCGATGTGCACGTGGCACTCGTCGAGCAGCCCTACCGGGTCGCAGGGCGGCGAGCCCCTGCGTCGGCCAAGCAGCTCGACGCGGCCTGGCTCGCCGTGGCCGAGCACCTGGCGGCCACCACGTACGACGAGTTGCCGCTCGTGTTCGGCGGGCGGTCGTCAGGCGCGAGAGTGGCGTGCCGCACAGCCGAAGCCGGGCAGGCCGAGGCCGTGCTCTGCCTTGCCTTTCCCGAGCACCCTCCGGGCAGGCCGGAGAAGAGCAGGCAACACGAACTCGACGCCGTTTCGGTGCCCACCCTGGTCATCCAGGGAGAGCGGGATCCGTTCGGCATGCCGAGGCCGGGACCACACCACGAGATCGTCACGGTTCCTGGAGACCACAGCCTCAAAGCCGACCTCGACGCCGTGTCCCGCGCCGCGTCGGAGTGGCTGGCCCGTGTCCTTCGGCCCCTCGTCGAATGACCCCGCCGCGAGGAGCACGCGTTAACGGGCCGAAGGCGGTTCGGTGGTGCGAGTGGTCCGCTCGATCACGATCTCGGTCTCGGACACCACGAAGCCGCAGCGCTCCGCGACCCTGTTGCGGATCGACGCCTTGAGTCTGCTCTTCAGCTCGGCTGGAGCGAGCTCGCCCCCGCATTTGCGGGCGAGCAGCTGCTTGATCTGCTCGTCGATGCCGTACTCCTCAAGACACGGAGGGCACTCCTCGATGTGCCGCCGCAGTTCCGCGTCGCGCTCGGGAGTGCACTCCTTGTCGAGCAGCAGATAGATCTCCGCCAAAGCCTCGTCGCAGTCAACCTGCTCGAAGTGGTGCGATTCGTCGCGGACGGTCATCGACGTGCCACCTCCCGCTGACCTGAGCGGATGAAACCCCGTTCCCTGGCGACATCGGCGAGCAGGTTCCGCAGCTGGCCACGGCCACGGTGCAGGCGCGACATCACCGTGCCGATGGGGGTGTTCATGATCTCGGCGATCTCTTTGTACGCGAAGCCTTCGACGTCGGCAAGGTAAACGGCGAGCCGGAAATCCTCAGGTAGCTGCTGCAACGCGGCCTTCACGTCGGTGTCGGGCAGCTTGTCCATCGCCTCGACCTCGGCCGACCGGAGGCCCGTCGAGGTGTGACTCTCCGCCTGAGCGAGCTGCCAGTCGGTGATCTCCTCGGTCGGCTGCTGGATCGGCTGCCGCTGCCGCTTCCGGTAGCCGTTGATGTAGGTGTTGGTCAGGATGCGGTACATCCACGCCTTCAGGTTCGTGCCCTGCTTGAACGACGAGAACGCGGAGTAAGCCTTGAGGTACGTCTCCTGGACGAGATCCTCCGCATCGGCGGGGTTCCTCGTCATCCGCATCGCGGCCGAATAGAGCTGGTCAACCAGCGGCATGGCCTCACGTTCGAAACGCTCGGCGAGCGCGCGCTCAGCGTCCGAACCCGACTCCGCCGACTGCGCAGCCGATGGGACGACAGGGCTCTGGGTGCTCGGCAAACCGTTCCCTTCCGAATCGGCGCCGACGTGACGGCGCGTTGTGTGCCGAACCGGCCGGGTCCCGCTCAGGTTCGCGGTGAACACCCGAGGGCGGTTCGATGGCGTGGTCAGCGTTGTCGGCACGTCACCGTCAACGTGTGGGCCGCGCGAGATATTCCCGGCTACCATCCGGCGTCGTGGCAGGAAAGGGAACCCCCGCGACCGCTCTGTTGACCAGACGTAAGGTTGCGCACACCGTCCATTCGTACGAACACGACCCGAGGGAGTCGTCGTACGGTCTCGAAGCGGTGGCCGCTCTCGGAGTTGCCGAGGAGCGAGTGTTCAAAACGTTGGTGGCCGAGGTCGATGGCAAGCTCACAGTCGGCGTGGTGCCCGTCACCGGACAGCTGAATCTCAAAGCCCTCGCCGCGGCGGTGGGTGGGAAGAGAGCGAGGATGGCCGACGTCGAAGCCGCGCAACGAGCTACCGGCTACGTACTGGGCGGGATCTCACCGCTGGGGCAGCGAACCCGGCTTCCCGTTGTCGTCGATGCGTCAGTGAGGCGGTTCGACACCGTGTTCTGCTCGGGAGGGCGCAGGGGACTGGAGATCGAGCTCGCACCCGACGACCTCGTGGCACTCACAGCCGCGACGGTGGCGCCGATCGCGGGGTGAGGCCGATTGCGCGCCCGGCGCCGGAAGCACGTGAGTTCGCCCACGTGTCACGCGCCGGGCGACGCGCACTCAGGCGTTCGGCTTCTTGCCGTGGTTGGCCTTGTTCTTCTTACGGTCGCGCCGCTTGCGTGCTCGCTTCGACATTCTCACTCCTTGCCTGAAGACGTCGCGTTTAGTGTGTCATGAGGGGTGTCTTTCACGTTGCCGCCCCCTTCGCCGCCGTCGATCCGGGAGAGGCATGTCCACGCTTGCTGAGCTGCTCGCCGACCACACGGGGCTTCCCGGCGAGTCCGTTGACCATCTGCAACTCGTGGTCGCCGAGTGGCAACTCGTCGCCGATCTGTCGTTCTCCGACTTCCTCATGTGGGTCCCTGTCGCCGACGGCACCGACGAGTACGTGTGCGTCTCCCAGGTGCGGCCGACCACGGCGCCGACGGCCCACCCTGAGGACGTGGTCGGTGCCCGGTTCACCACGGAGGAACACCCGCAGTTGCGCAGGGCGATCCGAGAGGGACGGATCTGCCGCGAGGAGGAGCCGCACTGGTACCGAGACCTGCCGATGCGCAGGGAAGCTATCCCGGTGCGCCTCGGCGGCTCCGTCATCGCGGTGCTGTCGCGGGAGACCAACCTCGCGACGCCGAGGGTGCCGAGCCCGTTGGAGATCGCCTACCTCGGCAGTGCGGCCGATCTTTGCCAAATGATCGCCGACGGTACGTTCCCCAGTTCCGAGGCGGGAACCGACGTCCATACGAGCCCGAGGGTCGGGGACGGCCTCGTGCGCGTCGATCAGGGCGGCACCGTCGTGTTCGCGAGTCCCAACGGCCAGTCCGCCTACCACCGCATGGGCTACGAATCCGACCTGATCGGTACCCGGCTCGTTCCGCTGACCCGCTCGCTGGTGAAGGATCCCTTCGACGCGACCGACGTCGCGCACCGCATCCTCGACGCGATCGACGGCAAGCCCGGCACTCGCGCCGAGGTCGAGTCACGACGCGGCGCTGTGGTGCTCTTCAGAGCGCTCCCGTTGCGCCCTGCGGGCCGTGCGGCCGGTGCGCTCGTGCTGGTTCGGGACGTCACCGAGGTGAAGCGGCGTGATCGGGCGTTGCTGTCGAAGGACGCCACGATCCGGGAGATTCACCACAGGGTCAAGAACAACCTCCAGACTGTCGCCGCGCTACTGCGGTTGCAGTCCCGGCGCACGCCGTCCCAGGAGGCGAAGCAGGCTCTCGCCGAGTCCGTCCGGCGCGTGTCGTCCATCGCGATGGTCCACGAGGCACTGTCGATGTCGGTTGACGAGCGCGTGGACCTCGACAACCTCTTCGACAAGGTCCTGCCGATGGTGGGGGAAGTGGCAACGGCCGAATCGCACGTCAGATTGTCGAGGACGGGCTCGTTCGGGATCGTGGCGGCCGAGATCGCGACACCGCTCGTGATGGTGGTCGCCGAACTCGTGCAGAACGCGGTGGGGCACGCCTTCTCCGGTGGGCGTCAGGGACGTGTGGACATCGTGGTGGAACGGTCCGCGCGCTGGTTGGACGTCCTCGTCCGCGACGACGGCAAGGGGCTGCCCTCCGGGTTCTCACTGGAACGGGCCGACGGTCTCGGGCTCCAGATCGCGCGAACCCTGGTGGAGTCGGAACTGCGCGGGTCCCTTTCCTTGCGCGGAATGCGTGAGGACGACACCACGGCCGGTGCGGAACCGGAGACCGGCGGCGGGACCAAACCGACCGGAACGGAAGCGGCTGTGCGTATTCCGCTCAGCAGACGATCGTGACGAACGTGCGCATTTGCGTTCGGCCTTCGAGTGCGCGTTCGACACCCGCGCGGTAGATGCGTCGTAAACCGTTGCCGGGAAGTGATCGGGCGCGCTTGAGGGCCGGCACCCGAAAAGGATGCCGGCCCTCAAACCTTTTGCCCTCGCCTGGCAAAAGGAAAACGCGGTTCTCGCTCAGAAGCTGCTGCGCGTGCCGATCTGCGCGCGACGACGCTTGAGCGCACGCCGCTCGTCCTCGCTCATACCGCCCCAGACACCCGCGTCCTGGCCGCTGGCCAGAGCCCAGGCCAGGCAGTCGGAGGCGACGGTGCAGCGGTGGCACACGGCCTTCGCCGCGGTGATCTGAGACAGAGCGGGACCGCTGGTGCCCACGGGGAAGAACAGTTCGGGGTCCTCGTCTCGGCAGGCCGCGCGGTGGCGCCAGTCCATTTCTTCGAGCTCCTTATTCGGGCGCGGTGCTCCGCGCCACAGTCGTCATGGCGGTCGTTTTTTGGGGTGCTTGTGAATGCTTTCACGAACCCTGGGGTTCGACAAGTGTTTCGCGGCGATCGGTGAGTCAGCTCACCCGGCTTAGCGACGTCTCTGACCTGCGACTTTGTCCATTCGCCGGGGAGGTGACGGAAAAATGGTGCGGTGAGCGGACCGTTCCCGTCGCCGAGTGGCAGCGCGGACTTTGCCGCAGGCGATCACGTTGCTGTTGCTCGCCGACCACGGTGACTCACACCGCAACCGTGAGCGCTCGGGGCACACTGACGAACTCCACGTGAGTGCGCTGACCCACCAGATCTCCGTCAACCTGCAAGTTTACCGGCGACGGCGCGGTGATGCCGACTATCGAGAGATCGTCGTGCCTGACGAGTCGCCGTCCGCGCTGCTCGCCGCGCCTGCGCAACGCCTGCCGTGTGTGCCGCAACACCGTGGGCAGACCGAGCCGCGTGAGCGCGAAGAGGCCGAGTCCCGTGTCGAACGAGCAGGTGTTGTTGAGATGCACCGGCCTCGGGCCGAGGTAGCTCCATGGATCGGTGTTGGAGACGAACGCCGTGCGCACGGTGGCCGGTTCCTCGCCGGGCACCTGCACGGTGAGTTCCGGGTGTCCGTGCGGAGGCCGCAGATAGCAGCGCACGGCCGTGCGGAGATACAACGAAGGGCTCGTGCGTTTTCCGCGCCGCTGATCCACCGCCGCGACGACATCGGCGTCCCAGCCCATCCCGGCGTTGAACGTGAACCATCGGCCGTCGGCGCGGCCGAGCCCGACCTGCCTGCTGCGGCCCTGTTCGAGCGCGTTCAGCAGGTGGTGGGTGGCCTCGACGGGGTCTCGCGGCAGCCCGAGGGCACGGGCGAACACGTTCGCCGACCCGCCTGGCACGACCCCCAGCATCGGGGCTGAGCTGTGGGAGCCCGGCCGACCGCCGGTGACCGCGAGCAGGCCGTTCACGACCTCGTTGACCGTGCCGTCGCCACCGTGTGCCACGACGAGATCGATGTCGTCGCAGGCGGCGGCACGTGCCACCGTCATGGCGTGCCCTCGGTAGTCGGTCTCGACCACGTCGAGCTTGACCTGGCTGGCCAGCGCGTGCGCTAGCACATCGCGACCGGCCGGTGTTGTGGCGGTTGCCTGAGGGTTGACGATGAGAACAGCACGCACTAGGCGCAGAGTAGGCGAGTGGACGCCGTTTGCGGCGTCCTCGCGCCCAACTTCCGCTGCGAATCTCGTCACTCGTGTCCCACGGCAGCCGCAGGACCCGCTCATCCGTTCGCTTCCGCCTGCTGCCTCCTTGAGACTCGTCCAAATCTTGCCGTGTCGTTTCCGACAGCGCCGTGACGAGTGCACCCCGGGCACGACCGCCCGCTCATCGACGACACTTGAATCTTTGCCCGCCGCGGCGCCGGGGTAAAACGTCCGACCGGGTGGCATACCATCGGAAGCGTTCACACAGGGTCACGTCCAGCGTGTCGCCCAGGGCCCAGCCCCTAAAGGAAGGCAGCAGCCTCGTGCCGATCAGCGATCTCGTCTCCCCCGCACCGCGTCAGGTACGCCTCGCCGGAGCACTGACGGCTCTTCCTGGCCTCGCGATGCTGGTGTTCGGCGTGCTGCTCGCCGTGAACGCCGGTGACGACCCGGTCATGGCCGGAGGCAACGTCGCCGCCGAGATCGCCTACTACGTGGTGCTGGCCGCCGGAGTGCTGGTCTGCGCGGCGGCCCTCCTGCTCGGCAAGACGTGGGCGCGCTCGCCGTCACTCGTGGTGAATCTCGTCGTGATCGGGGTCGGCTGGTACGCGACGGGGCCTTCCGACCAGCCGGGTTTCGGGGTGCCCGTGATGCTCGTCGGCCTCGCCGTCGTGGTCCTGCTGTTCAGGGAGCCGTCGCGGGCGTGGGTGCTGGGTCAGCGCGCGGACGAGAGCGAGGAGGAGGCCGCGCGGCGAGGGGGAGCGGCGGGCCGAGCCTCCGAGCGCGAGAAGTACGGGGACTGAGGTCGGTTCAGGGCAGGGCGACTGCGAGCACGCGTGCGGTCAGTGCGGACACGCGACGCATCCCCCTGCATCCCCGTGATGAGCGCCTCGTGGACATGTCCTCGCATCCCATGGCAACGAACATGCGTGCGTGAGGTGCGGACACGCGTGCAGGCGCTCAGGTTCTCGGTTTCAGCCCTCGGCCGCCAGCGCGGCCAGCTTGTCGTCGGTGAGCCGGTAGACGGTCCACTCGTCCATCGCCTCGGCTCCGAGGGATTTGTAGAACTCGACGGCGGGGTTCCAGTTCAGCACCCACCATTCGAGGCGGGCGTAACCCCGGTCAACACACTCCCTGGCCAGGGTCGCCAGCAGTGCCTTTCCGATGCCGCTGCCTCGCATCTCGGGGCGGACGTAGAGGTCTTCGAGGTAGATGCCGTGCACGCCGCGCCAGGTGGAGAAGTTGAGGAACCACAGCGTGAACCCGGCGATGGTGCCATCGACCTCGGCGACGTGCCCGTAGAGGGCGGGATTCTCCCCGAACAGCGCGGCGCGGAGTTGTTGCGGCGTGAGGTGGCACTCGTGCGGCGCCTTCTCGTACTCGGCGAGGTCGTGGACGAGTTTCACGACGGTGTCCACGTCCGATTCGCGGACGCGGCGGATGTGGCTTTCCACGGGTTTCCTTCCGGGGTTCGTCAGGACGGTGGGAGGTTGAGATGCAGCAGGCGGGGACCGCGCTGGTCATAGCCGAGCACCGTGAGGCTCGCCGCGTCGAGACCGAACCAGCGCCCCGAGGTGGCGGGAAGGCCGAGCCACCTGGCGATCAGCACCCGGCCGAAGTCGCCGTGCACCACGAGTGCGACTGGCCGCAGTTCGAGTTCGGCGCGGAGCCGGTCCAGAAGGATGTCGGCCCTGCGTTCGACCTGCTCGACGCTCTCACCACCCGGCACAGGGTGGGACCACACTGTCCAGCCCGGCGTTTCGTCGTGCACTTCGGCCGGTGTCTTGCCCTCGTGGGTTCCGTAGTCCCACTCCATGAGGTCTTCGGTGGTGTCGGACACGGCGAGACCGGCGAGTTCGGCCGTCGTCAGGGTCGCGCGGCGAGGGCTGCTGAGCACGAGAGCGGGCACGTCGTCCGACATGAGTGCGTAGGTGCGCCCTGCGGCGTGCGCCTGCCGTTCGCCCACCGCGGTGAGCGGCGGATCCGACCTGCCCGAGTACCGCCCGACCGTGGACCACTCGGTCAGGGCATGGCGCAGGAGGAACAGGTGGTGCTCGGGCACGCCTGCAATATAGCTGTCTTGCAGGGCCGGAGAGGGTCAGCGACCTGCGGCGGCGGTCTCGATTTTCTAACTCGGTCGAGTGAAGATGCGAACGTCCCGGCCCCCCTCGCGCAGAGTATTCATATCACTCCGTTGCGTGACGAATTCGAAGTGTCCATGATCGGAAACATGAATCCGATTTCTCGTAGGCGCCTGCTCGGGCTTGTCGCCTTGAACTCCGCCGCCGCGCTCGGGCTCGACATCGTCGGCTCAGGACCCGCCGCCGCGACGGGTCGCAGGGAGTACTCCCCCGCAGTGGTGGTCGGCACCGGATACGGGGCTGCCGTGACGGCCCTCCGCCTCGGGGAGGCGGGTATTCCGACGATCATGCTGGAGATGGGGCGCCTGTGGGACACGCCGGGAGCGGACGGCAGGGTGTTCAGCGACATGCTGCACCCCGACCGGCGGTCGATGTGGCTGAAACAGCGCACTGAACTGCCGCTCGCCTCGTTTCTGTGGTTCGGCATCGACCGCCGCATCGAGCGGTACACGGGTGTGCTCGACCGGGTTCACCACGGCGACATGTCGGTCTACGTCGGGCGCGGTGTCGGTGGGGGCTCACTGGTCAACGGGGCGATGGCGGTGACGCCGAAGCGGGCCACGTTCGCCGAGGCGTTCCCTCGCGTCGATGCCGACGAGATGTATCGCGTCTACTTCCCGCGAGCCAGGGAGGGGCTCGGCGTCAACCACATCGACCCGCAGTGGTTCGCCGCGTGCGAGGCCTACCGCTACGCGCGAGTGTCGGGAAAGCACGCGGAGCGCGCAGGTCTGACCACTCGCTTCGTTCCCAGCGTCTACGACTTCGACTACCTGAGAAGGGAGGAGGAGCGCGCGGTGCCGAGGTCAGCGCTGGCTTCCGAGGTCATCTTCGGCAACAACCACGGCAAGCGGTCGCTCGACCGCACCTATCTCGCCGACGCGCTCGGCACGGGGCTCGTCTCCATCCAGGCGCTGCGGCACGTGAGGGCGATCGAACGGTGCGGACGGCCAGGCGGACGTGGTGGCGCTCGCTACGTTCTGACGGTTGACGAACTCGACACCACAGGTCGCCGTGTCGCGACGCGGCAGCTCGCCACGCGACACCTGTTCCTCGGCGCGGGAAGTCTGGGGACCACCGAACTGCTGTTGCGGGCACGCGACACGGGCGCACTACCCGATCTCGGAGGTGAGATCGGGCAGGGTTGGGGCCCCAACGGCAACGTCATGACGGCCAGGGCCAACCACGCCTGGGACCGCACGGGGGCAACGCAGTCCGGGATGCCCGCGCTGGCCATCGACGCATGGGACGATCCCCGGCATCCCGTTTTCGCCGAGGTGGCGCCGATGCCGGCAGGCGTCGAACTCTGGGTGAGTCTGTATCTGGCGATCACACGGAACCCCGAGCGTGGTCATGTCGTCTACGACGCCACCTCCGACCGCGCGGTTCTGCGCTGGGACGCCAGTAACGCGCAGCCGTCCGTCCAGGCGGCCAAGGCGCTGTTCGACCGGCTCAACGCGGCCAACCACACCGCCTACCGGGCCGATCTGTTCGGCGACACCCGGACCTTCGAGACCCGGTTCACCTACCACCCGCTCGGCGGTGCCGTGCTGGGGGTGGCCACCGATGACTATGGCCGCGTTCCTGGCCATCCCGGCCTTTACGTCACCGACAGTGCACTCGTGCCGGGCAACCTGGGGGTGAACCCGTTCGTCACGATCACGGCGCTGGCGGAGCGCAACATCGAACGGATCGTCGCGGAGGATCTGCGCTGATCAGCTCTGGGCCTCCGCGAGGAACGCGGCCCCGTCAGGCTTCGGCGGCGCGCAGGCTTTCGTAGTGGGTGACGCAGTCGTCGTAGCTGGGCAGCAGTCCAGCCTCGCGTGCCTCGGCGAGTGTGGGGGCCTCTGCGTCCTTGTCCGAAAGAAGCGGCTCGATATCCGAAGGCCAGGGCAGCTTCAGTTCCGGATCGAGTGGGGTGATGCCGTGCTCCACACTCGGCTCGTAGCCGGTGGAGCACAGGTAATGCATCACGGTGTCGTCGGTCAGCGCCATGAAGGCGTGGCCGAGCCCCTCGGCGAGATAGACACAGCGGAAGGTCTCGCGGTCGAGACGCACGGCGTCCCAGCGGCCGAACGTGGGGGAGCCGACACGGAGATCGACGACCACGTCGAGCAGCGCACCGTTCGTGCAGTACACGTACTTGGCCTGCCCCGGCGGTGTGTCCTTGAAGTGCACGCCGCGCACCGTGCCGCGCCGCGAGGTGCTGGTGTTCGTCTGAGCGACAGTCAGCCGGTGGCCGACGGTTTTGACGAAGGCGGGTTCCTGGTACGGCGCCACGAACACGCCCCTGTGGTCGGGGAAGGTCCGGGGGATGAACTCGTAGGCGTCCCGCACGGCCAGCTCGCGCACGTCCATGCGCGTCAGCTTAGAGCGGGACCGGAAGCCCCCCGGCACGGCCATGCAAGCCGGACGGTCGTCTTGCTACCGACCCCGCTGACCAGCCGAAAGAGTGTGTCATTCTGTGATCTCAGCCGCACCCCCGCGACACGGGGTGCACGGGTACTGGCAGACTGGGCAGACCGCTGCGTCCGCGGCCACGGTGTCTTCCGACCCATCTCACCACGGGCCCCGACGGACGCCTCGGCGGCGATGCGCGCTACAGCGCCGATTCGCCGTGTGGAGGAACCCACATCATCGGGGATGCAAGGTCCTTCCTGCTGTGTCCCCGTCTGCCAGTCATGGAGATTGACGTGTCCCAGGCTCAGGTGAGCGACGAAGACATCTTCAAGGGTCACGAGGGCGGAAAGCTCTCGGTGGCCGCCACCCGTCCCATCAGCCAGGCTCGCGACCTTTCCATCGCCTACACCCCCGGTGTGGCGAAGGTCAGTCGCGCCATCGCCGACGACAGCGCGCTCGCCGCGCGCTACACGTGGGCCGACCGCCTCGTCGCCGTGGTGAGCGACGGCACGGCCGTACTCGGACTCGGCAACATCGGGGCGAAAGCGTCGCTGCCGGTCATGGAGGGCAAGTCGGTGCTCTTCAAGACGTTCGCCGGTCTCGACTCCATTCCTCTCGTGCTCGACACCACCGACGTCGATGAGATCGTCGAGACTCTCGTGCGGCTGCGGCCGTCGTTCGGCGCCGTGAACCTCGAGGACGTCTCCGCGCCGCGCTGCTTCGAGCTGGAGGCCAAGCTCATCGAGGCGCTCGACTGTCCCGTGATGCACGACGACCAGCACGGAACGGCGATCGTGGTGCTGGCGGCCCTGCGCGGGGCCAACGGGGTGCTGGATCGCTCGGTGGAGAACCAGCGCGTGGTCGTGTCCGGTGCGGGCGCGGCGGGCGTGGCCTGTGCGAAGATCCTTCGCGCCGCGGGAGCGGGAGACGTCACGGTGCTGGACTCGAAGGGCATCGTGCACAGTGACAGGGACGACCTCAACCCCGTCAAGGCGGAACTCGCGCAGCTCACGAACCGGCAGGGCCTGCGGGGTGGAGTCGCCGAGGCGTTGAAGGGAGCGGACGTTTTTATCGGGCTGTCGAGCTCGACGGTGGACGGTGACCTGCTCGCCACGATGGCGCCGGACCCGATCGTTTTCGCACTGTCCAATCCCGACCCTGAGGTGCATCCGGACGTCGCGGCGGCCTACGCCGCCGTCGTCGCGACGGGTCGCAGCGACTTTCCGAATCAGATCAACAACGTGCTGGCGTTCCCCGGCGTGTTCAGGGGTGCGCTCGACGTGGGTGCGACGACGATCACCGAGAACATGAAGCTCGCCGCGGCCGACGCGATCGTGTCGGTCGCCGCAGACTCGCTCGCCGCCGACCGGATCGTGCCGAGCCCGCTCGACGAGAGGGTCGCTCCTGAGGTGGCCGCTGCGGTGGCGAAGGCGGCCGAATCCGACGGCGTCGCCACGGCGATCACGTACTGAGAACCAGGGAGAAGGGGCCGGTGGTCGAGACCACCGGCCCCAAATTTTCACCCAACGGGTGATTGACAGTCAGATCGACACGTTATGCTGCGGCGTCCGCAGCACGGAGGGTGCTGCCTTCACACGAAGGAGAATGATGTCGGTAGGCCCTAACGGTCCCGGTTTTCCGCAGGGACCGCAGCAGCCCAACATGCCGTCGATGCCTCCCTCGCCGCAGGCCAACCCGTTGCCTGCCAGCCCGACGGCGAGTGACGTGAACATGGTCCGCAAGGAGCGGCCCGGCACGCTCACGGGAGCGGCGGTCCTCGGCTTCGTGACGGCCGGGTTCGAGATCATCGGCGGGCTGCTCTGGATTCTCGGCGGCTCGGTCGTCGGCGAACTTGAATCGGCGGCAGGCTCGGGGACCAACTTCGGGAACCTCTTCATGATCATGGGTCTCGTGTCGGCGCTCGTGGGTGGCGTCTACATCTGGGGTGGCGTCATGACACTGAAGTGCAAGACGCCGGTGCTGTTCGCCGCGTCGGGTGTCGGCATCGTGGTCAACGTGGTCGCACTCGTGGTGTCCGAAGGTAACAACGGTCTGTTGTCTCTCGTACTCGGCGCCGTGACGCTGCTGTTGCTGGCCCTCCCGGCGAGCCGCAAGTTCTAGTCGGAGATCGAACGGTTCGCCGTCAGCAGGCGGAGGACCTCGACGATCCGATGCCGTGGCAGGTCGATCAACCGGAGGTCGGCCAGCCCGGCGGGAGCGTCAGGCCAGACGTTGCCGAGCCGGGCGTGCGCGCGGGTCCACACCTGGCTCGCGGCCGAGACGGTTTCGACCCGGTCGGCGACCACAACGGCATGTTTGTTGTCGGGCGTGCTGCGCAGCAGCCGCAGCTTGTACTTGGGGGCCACTAGCTCGATCAGTGCGGTCTGCGAGGCGGCGTCGGCGAGATCGGGGTGTGCGTTGGGAACCAGCGCCGCCACTCGCTCGGCGTTCACGGCCAGCAACGCTCGGCACAACCACGGACCAGGATCACCGGTGAGATCCAAGGCCACGGCCGTTCCTTGCTCGGCCGTGGCCGGTTTGGTCCAATCCGGACCGGCCACGGTGACGGTCCTTCCGCCTTCACCGGCGAGCGCGGTGAAGGCGGCCAGAGCCTCCCGCGACTCGGTTGTCTTTCCCGCTTCGACCGAGCTGGGCCCGTGGGTATAGATGGCCTGGGGGTTCTTCGTCTTCCTGCGGGCGCGGGGGGTCGGCTGGCACACGTAGAGATCGGCGGTACTGCCGATGGCTTGCGCGCCGTGGTAGCGGTTGAAGCCCGGCACGATCGCCTCGAACGCGAGACCGAGGTTCAACAGGGCCTTCTGCGTCTGGTGGCCGAGTGTGGGATGGCGACGGCTGTAGCCGTACGCGAGCAGCACCCGCCCCCTGACGGGTTCGGAGAGACATTCCACAGCCCTCGACGCGAACAACGCCATGCCCTCCGGGGTGTAGGGCGGATCGCTGAACACGATGTCCGCCGTACCCGACACGGCTCGGGGCAGTCCGAATCGCAGGTCAGCGTGAACGGTGCGGATCGTGCCTTCGCTGCGCCGGTCGATGTGGGCGAGCACCCTGTCGTCGAGATCGACCACGGCGAGGTCGGCGTCCGCGCGTAGCTCGTGGACGGCAAGCGAGGTCAGGTCGTGGTCCCCGACGAAGACGATCTTCACGCGACCGAGATCGTAGTGTTCGTCCAGCCACAAGGCCCGCCGCAGCACGGTGTCTGCCGTCGCCTGCACATGGTCGAGTGCTGGCAGCGGCGGGGGAACGTCGGCGAGGTGCTCGGCGATTCTCGCTTCGAGGTCAGGTGGCGGTGTGGCTGGGCATCCCACGTGGTCGGCCCACCGTTCAGCGGAGTCAGGCCGCAGCCGCAGCGCCGACCCGGAACGTTCGACGTCCTCACCGAGTTCGGCGAGCAGTTCCTCGACCGAGCGCCGGGGTAGTCCCGTCTCTCTCACGAGGTCGTCGAACCGGGACCAGCCCCGCGTGAGCAGTGTGATGGCCAGCCGGTGTTGTCGCGCGAGCACGCCGAGATCCACGACCACGAGCCTAAGCCGTGTATCGCACCTCCCTCGTACCGGCCGCACGGGCGAAGAGGACGTGGCGAACAGGGTCCTGGGGTTGTCAGCCGGGTTGTCTGTCGGCGCGTACGCAGGAAGGTGGTCGCAGGTTGCCGCGAGTGTGGCACATCACATTGGATGAGTCGCTGAGGGCGAACGGATCGCGTCCGAAGTAGGGTGCCGTCCCTACTTTCGGATCGGACCAACCGAGTGGTTCCTCCAGCGTCGTGGCCTGCCTGGAGTGTGCCGGATACCGCCTTTGCCCTGTTGAGGCAAGAGGTGTTCGTGAACTTATTTCACGCTTACGTTTTCCGCCAACGTTCACCGGAACGTGTAGGAGGAGAAACGTGCGAGGTCACCGAATGTTCAACGGCAGATCCCTGGCGGGTGTGGGAATCACCGCCGGCGTCGCCGTCCTGACCGCTCTGGGAGCGAACCTCCCCGCGGCGGCGCAGGAGGGAACCATCCTGAGCGCCGACGCCGAGGGCGCCATCGACAACAGCTACATCGTCGTGCTGAAGGACGGAGCACAGGCCGACGACGTCGCCGAACGGCACGGCGCGGACATCGACCGCGTCTACGACAGCGCGCTGAACGGCTTCTCGGCCACGATGAGCGAGGGTGAGGCCAAGCGTGCCGCTGCCGACCCCCGTGTCGAGTACGTGGAGCAGAACCGCGTGTTCCACACGATGGCCGACCAGACGAACCCGCCGTCGTGGGGACTCGACCGGCTCGACCAGCGGTCGCTTCCACTCGACAACAAGTACAGCTACTCGACGACGGCGTCGAACGTCGAGGCCTATGTCATCGACACGGGCATCCGGATCTCGCACAACGATTTCCAGGGAAGGGCGCGGCACGGCTACGACTTCGTCGATAACGACAGTGACGCCACTGACTGCAACGGCCACGGCACCCACGTGGCAGGCACGATCGGCGGCAGCTCCTACGGTGTGGCCAAGGGTGTCGAGCTGATCGGCGTTCGAGTGCTCAATTGCCAGGGTTCCGGCACCTACGACGGCGTGATCGCGGGCATCGACTGGGTGACTGAGAACGCCACGAAGCCTGCCGTGGCGAACATGAGCCTCGGCGGCGGGGCGTCCGCCGCCGTGGACGACGCGGTACGCCGCTCGATCAACTCCGGCGTGACGTACGCGCTGGCGGCGGGCAATGACTACGGTGCCGATGCCTGCAACACCTCGCCCGCGCGGACTCGTGAGGCGATCACGGTGGGCTCCACCACGAACACCGACGCGCGTTCGAGCTTCTCGAACGTCGGTAGCTGCCTCGACATCTTCGCTCCCGGTAGCAACATCACCTCGGCGTGGATCGGCAGCGACTCGGCTTCCAACACCATCAGCGGCACCTCGATGGCCACCCCGCACGTGGCGGGTGCGGCGGCGTTGTACCTGGCGGACAACCCGGCGGCTTCGCCGCAGCAGGTGCGTGACGCGCTGGTGAACAACGGCACGAGCGGCGCCGTCGGCAACCCCGGCAGCGGCTCGCCCAACGTGCTGCTGTACACGGGCAGTGGCGGCACCGACCCTGGGCCCGACCCGGACCCCACCGAGTGTGACCCCGTCACGAACGGCACCGACGTCAACATCGTGGACAGGCAGACCGTGAGCAGCTCGGTGACCGTCAGCGGCTGTGACCGTGCCGCTTCCAGCACCACCAAGGTCGCGGTGGATATCCGGCACACCTACCGAGGTGACCTCCAGATCGATCTGGTGGCTCCCGACGGCACCACCCACCGGCTGAAGGACTCCGGTTGGGACTCGAGGGACAACGTCATCGAGACCTACACGGTGAACGCGTCGAGCTCCCCGGCCAACGGCACCTGGCAGCTGCGGGTGACCGACGTCTACTACGGCGACACCGGCTACATCAACAGCTGGACTCTCACCCCGTGACCTGGGGCTGACCAGCCTGTTCGAGGGCCGTCCGTCCGCACTGGTTCCCCTTCCGGTGCGGACGGACGGCTTTCGTGACTTCCGCGTGAGGAGAGGCGGCGGCGGTTGATTGCCCTACCCCCCTAGGGTATAAAGGACGTAGTGGCGGCGCCGAGTCCGGACTCTCGTCATACGGGTACCGGGTAACGTGGAAGAACGGTGTCGCGAGGCAAGGAGTTTGAAATGCGGGGATACACAGAAGACAAGGACGCGTTCCTCAAGCGGTTGCGGCGGATCGAGGGCCAGATCCGAGGCTTGCAGCGCATGGTCGAGAACGACGAGTACTGCATCGACGTGCTCACCCAGATCGCGGCGGCCACCAAGGCGTTGCAGGCGGTTTCGCTCGGGCTGATGGACGAGCACCTGCGACACTGTGTGGCCGAAGCCATCGCCGAGGGCGGCGAGACGGCCGACGCGAAGGTGAAGGAAGCCAGCGACGCCATCGCCCGACTCGTGCGTTCCTGAACCCGGCAGCCGGGGAGGCCACCGAGGTGGCCTGCCTCCGCCGGATGTCGTGGCGTCCCGCCGGGCTGGTCAATCCACCGGGGAGACCCTGATGAGGTTGCCGTCAGGGTCCGCGATCACGAAGGTACGGCCGAAGACGTCGTCGTACGGCTCCTCGACGACCCGAACCCCCTTGGCCGACCAGCGCGCGTACACCTCGTCAACCGCCGAGGCAGGACCGGGAACCATGAGACCGACCTCGAACGTACGCGGCGTGCCCGGGTTCGCGTGCTCGCTCCTTCCTGTCCACAGCGCGAAGAGAACACCGGGCGCGACCTCGAACGACACGTAGCGGGGGCTGGTGAAGTTGGGCTCGATGCCGAACAGATCGCTGTAGAAGGCCGTGGCGGCCTCCGCGTCGCGAACGTAGACCAAGAACAAGTTGGGTGCCTGCATGACGTGCTCCTGCGGGTTGATCGTTTCTCGGCGAGAAGGACATCAGCGAATCGCGACAGAACCTGTCACCTTTTGCGGAGAGAATGAGGCGCCGTGAAGGCCGCCAGACTGTTGACATTGCTGCTCGTCCTGCAAACGCGCGGGCGCATCACCACGGCCGAACTCGCCGAGCGGCTCGAAGTGTCCCGGCGCACCGTGTTGCGCGACGTCGAGGCACTGTCCTCGGCTGGGGTGCCCGTCTATGCCGAACGTGGCCGTCATGGCGGGATCGTTCTGATCCCCGGCGCACGACTCGCCATCTCCCAGCTCGAGCCGAAGGAACTGGAAGCGCTGTCGGTGGCGGGGCTGGACAGTGACCAGCTCGGCAGGCTCGGGCTGGCGTCCGCGCACGGGACGGCCACACACAAGATCGCGGCCAGGCAGGTGTCGGCTCAGGGCGCCGCGCCGGACTCCGTGAGGCTGGCGGATCTGATCACGGTTGACAACACCGGATGGCTGGCGAGCCCGGCGATTAGCGTGGACATCGCCGATCTCGCACTCGACCTTCGTGGCCGTCGCAGGCTGCGCATCCGGTACCGGCGCAGCGCGGATCGCAGTGCGACGGCGCGGATCGTCGATCCCTACGGGCTCGCGGCGAAATCGGGCCGCTGGTATCTCGTCGCCGACGATCACGGAGAGGGCAGGCTCTTCGCACTCGACCGGCTCGAAACCTACGACTGCCTCGCCGAACCCGCCAGGACACGCGCTGGGCAGACACTCGGCACCGTCTGGGCAGAGCTGAAGCGACGTACCGAGGCGCCGGGCACGGTGACCATCACAGCCCGTCTCAGGGAGAGCCGCGTCGATCTCGCGCGCCGCATTCTCGGCGCCCGCATCCACGACGTCGCCGCGGCCGATCCGGGCTGGGTGCTCGTCACGCTTCGCTACCCCGACATCGAATCGGTGCGCCAGCTCCTCCAGTTCGCCGATCACATCGAAGTGCTCAGTCCGGACGAGGCGCGGCAGCGTATTCGGCAACTCGCCGCAGACCTCGCCGAACGGCACACCGCGCGAGCCCGCTGAAGGCTTTCGAGGCTTCACCGCCGCCTACGGCGGTGCCGGCACAAGCGTGTCAACGGGAAAGCACTGCGGCCGGCACAGCACGAGCGCGGGGGGCTCGACCGTGCCTGACAATGCCCGAAAACGCCGATGGCGGCGGAACCGGCCGGTCCCGCCGCCATCAGAGTCAGAGCTCGTTACTCGAACGCCTTGGCGATGAGGGCCTTCTGCTCCACCTCGTGCACCTTCGACGAACCTGCCGACGGCGCCGCCATCGGACGGCGCGCCACAACCTGGAGGTTCGAGAACGCCTCGGGCAGCCTGCGCGGGAGGTTCAGCCCGAAGAACGGCCATGCGCCCTGGTTCTCCGGCTCCTCCTGCACCCACACCACCTCGGCGCCGTTGTAGCGCTCCATCTCGGAGAGCAGCTTCTTCTTCGGAAGCGGGTAGTACTGCTCCACCCGCACGATCGCCACGTCGTTCGCCTCGCGCTTGCGCCGCTCCGCCAGCAGCTCCCAGTAGAGCTTGCCCGAGGTGAGCAGCACCTTGCGGGCCTTGGCCGGATCCACCTCGGCCTCACCGATGACCGACAGGAACTTCGAGTCGCCGGTGAAGTCCTCGACCCCCGACGTCGCCGCCTTGTTCCGCAGCATCGACTTCGGCGTGAACACGATCAACGGCCGGTTCACACCGTCGAGCGCGTGCCTGCGCAGCAGGTGGAAGTAGTTCGCCGGAGTGGACGGCACGGCCACCGTCATGGAGTGTTCCGCGCAGAGCTGGAGGAACCGCTCGATACGACCCGACGTGTGGTCGGGGCCCTGCCCCTCGTGGCCGTGCGGCAGCAGCAGCACGACGTCGGAGAGCTGGCCCCACTTGGCCTCACCGGACGAGATGTACTCGTCGATGACGGTCTGTGCGCCGTTGACGAAGTCGCCGAACTGCGCCTCCCACATCACCAGCGCCTCGGAGTTGGCGACGGAGTAGCCGTACTCGAAGCCGACGGCCGCGTACTCGGACAACGCCGAGTCGTAGATCATCACGCGGGCCTGGTCTTCGGTGAGGTTCTGCAGTGGCGAGTACTCCTCGCCGGTCTTGCGGTCAATGAGCACCGAGTGCCGTTGCGTGAAGGTGCCGCGGCGGGAGTCCTGACCGGAGAGCCGAACGAGCCTGCCCTCCATGGCCAGCGAGCCGAAGGCGAGCAGTTCGCCGAACGCCCAGTCGATGCCACCCTCGCGCGACATCTTGTGCCGTCGCTGGAGAACCGGCTTGACCCTCGGATGCGGCGTGAAGCCCTCGGGAAGATCGACGAAGGCGTCCCCGATGCGCTCGATGACCTCCCGGTCCACGGCCGTCGGCACCTGCGCCGGGATCTGCTGCCGTTGCTCGACGGAGGGGCTCGGCGCGATCGGGTGCTTCTCGAGTTCCCTGACCTCGTTGAACACGTGCTCCAACTGGCTGGAGAAGTCGCGCAGCGCGGCCTCGGCCTCCTCCATGGAGATGTCGCCCCGCCCGATCAGCGCCTCGGTGTAGGTCTTCCGCACGCTGCGCTTCGCGTCGATGATGTCGTACATCGCGGGCTGCGTCATCGAAGGGTCGTCGCCCTCGTTGTGGCCGCGCCGCCGGTAGCAGATCATGTCGATCACGACGTCCTTGTTGAACGCCTGGCGGTAGTCAACGGCGAGCCTCGCGACCCAGTACGCGGCCTCGGGATCGTCGCCGTTCACGTGGAAGATCGGCGCGCCGATCATCTTGGCCACGTCGGTGGCGTACTGCGACGAGCGCGCGTGCTCGGGGGCGGTGGTGAAACCGACCTGGTTGTTGATGATGACGTGGACGGTGCCGCCCGTGCGGTAGCCGCGCAGCAGCGCGAGGTTCAGCGTCTCGGCCACGACGCCCTGGCCCGCGAACGCGGCGTCGCCGTGCAGCAGCACCGGCAGCACGGTGAACCCGCCGGTCTCGCGGTCGCCCTTGTCGAGCAGGTCCTGCTTGGCCCGCACGATGCCTTCCAGCACGGGGTCAACGGTTTCGAGGTGCGACGGGTTCGCGGTCAGCGACACCTTGGTCTCGCCATCGCCGAACATGCGGAAGTACTTGCCCTCGGCGCCGAGGTGGTACTTCACGTCACCCGAACCGTGCGCCTGCCCCGGGTCGAGGTTGCCCTCGAACTCCTGGAAGATCTGCGAGATCGGCTTGCCGACGATGTTGGCGAGCACGTTCAGCCTGCCCCGGTGGGGCATGCCGATGACGACCTCGTCGAGCTGGTGCTCGGCGGCCTTGTCCAGCACGGTGTCGAGCAGCGGGATCACGGTCTCGCCGCCTTCGAGGGAGAACCGCTTCTGCCCGACGTACTTGGTCTGGAGGAAGGTCTCGAACGCCTCGGCGGCGTTCAGCTTGGAGAGCACGTACTTCTGGACGGCGGGGTCCGGCTTCTCGTGCGGAACCTCGACGCGCTCCTGGATCCAGCGCCGCTCGTCGGGGTCGAGGATGTGCGTGTACTCGACGCCGACCGTGCGGCAGTACGAGTCGCGAAGGACGCCGAGCACGTCCCGCAGCTTCATGCGCTCCTTGCCGGCGAAGCCGCCGACGGCGAACTCGCGGTCGAGGTCCCACAGCGTCAGCCCGTGCGACAGGATGTCGAGGTCCTCGTGCCTGCGCTGGCGGTAGTTCAGCGGGTCGGTGTCGGCCATGAGGTGGCCGCGCATCCGGTAGGCGTCGATGAGTTCGAGGACGCGGGCGGTCTTGTCGATCTCGCCCTCGGGGAGGTCCTCGACCCAGCGCACCGGCTCGTAGGGCAGCCGCAGCGACGTGAAGATGTCGTCGTAGAAACCGTCGCCGCCCAGCAGCAGTTCGTGGATGCGCTTCAGGAACTCGCCGGACTCCGCGCCCTGGATGATGCGGTGGTCGTAGGTGGAGGTCAGCGTCATGATCTTGCTGACGCCGAGCTGGACCAACGTCCTCTCGCTGGTGCCCTCGAAGTGGGCGGGGTACTGCATCGCGCCGACGCCGATGATGGCGCCCTGACCGGCCTGGAGACGGGGCACCGAGTGGTTGGTGCCGATACCGCCAGGGTTGGTCAGCGAGATCGTGGTGCCCGCGAAGTCGTCGGCGGTGAGCTTGTTGTTCCTGGCCTTCTTGACCATGTCCTCGTAGGCCTGCCAGAACTGGAGGAACGTCATGTTCTCGCAGTTCTTGATGGAGGCCACGACGAGCGTGCGCTGCCCGTCCTTGCCCTTCATGTCGATGGCGAGGCCGAGGTTGACGTGCTCCGGCGTCACCGCGTGCGGCTTCCCGTCGAGGAGCGCGTAGTGCCGGTTCATGTTCGGGAACTCGTGCAGCGCCCTGATCATCGCGTACCCGATCAGGTGGGTGTACGAGATCTTGCCGCCACGGGTGCGCTTCAGGTGGTTGTTGATGACGATGCGGTTGTCTGCCATGAGCTTGGCAGGCACCGCGCGCACGCTCGTGGCTGTGGGGACGCTCAGCGAGGCGTCCATGTTCTTGGCGATGGCCGCGGCGGCGCCACGCAGCGGTTTGCGCTCCGGCTCGGCTGCGGTCTTGGGCGGCGCGGTCCTCGCCGAGGCCGCGGAGGTGGGAGCCTGCTCCGCTTCACGCTTCGGGGCCGCTTGTTGCGGAGCCGCCTGCTTCGGTGCGGGCTTGGCGGGGGCCTTGGGAGCCGAGGCGGCCTTGCCGGTCTCCTGCGCCGGCTTCGGCGAGGTCCGCGTCGCCGACTGGCCGTTCGCGGAGGGCTTCGGCTCCGCGTCCGTCGTATCCGGCTTCGCCTGTGCAGTCTGGGTGGGCTTGAAGTCGGCAAAGAACTCATGCCAGGCGGCATCGACTGAGGAGGGGTCGGCGAGGAACTGGTCGTACATCTCCTCGACGAGCCACTCGTTGGGGCCGAACTGTGACGCAGGGCTGCTGCTGGACACGGCTGGGACTCGCCTCTATCCGTCTCGATCTTGGGGTTGGT
This sequence comes from Saccharomonospora xinjiangensis XJ-54, assembly GCF_000258175.1. Lineage (NCBI taxonomy): Bacteria > Bacillati > Actinomycetota > Actinomycetes > Pseudonocardiales > Pseudonocardiaceae > Saccharomonospora > Saccharomonospora xinjiangensis. Next base: position 3,345,738 of record NZ_JH636049.1, read on the forward strand.
GAATTCGCGATTACCAGGCTAACCCCCTGGTTTCCTCGCGTGTCATCGAACTCGCTCTCGACATGGGCGGAATGGGGACACGGGCGGACTGTATCGATACGGTGAATGTTGTCACAGCAACCCGGCGCGGGGCCCGCACGTCGTAGTGAGTGCGGGCTTTTCGTTCTTGCCGAACGCCCGCTCGCGCTCACTCGGAGTGACGCCACATCCTCGCGTAGTGCCCGTCCGCCGCGACCAGCTCGTCGTGCGTTCCCTTCTCCACGATCCGGCCGCGGTCCAGCACCACGATCACGTCGGCCCGCGCGGCGGTGGCCAGCCGGTGCGCCACCACGAACGTGGTGCGGGCCGAGGCGAGCCGGTCCGTCGCTTTCAGCACCGCAGCCTCCGTGGCCGGGTCGAGTGCCGCCGTGGCCTCGTCGAGCAGCAGTACTCCAGGATTCACCAGCTCAGCCCTCGCCAGTGCCACGAGCTGGCGCTGACCTGCCGACAGTGCCCTGCCCCTCTCGCCGACCTGCTGGCGGAACCCGTGTGGCAGCGCGGCGATCGCATCCAGCGCGCCCACCGCTCGGACGGCGGCCTCCACCTCGGCGTCGGTGGCGCCGGGCCTGCCGTATCGCACGTTGTCGGCGACCGTGCCGGAGAACAGATGTGCTTCCTGCGGCACGACGCCGATGCGTCCCTTGAGCGACTCGGGGTCGTAGTCGCGCACGTCCACCCCGTCGAGACACACCCTGCCTCGGGTCACGTCGTAGAACCGTGCGACGAGCTTGACCACCGTGGACTTGCCCGCACCCGTCGCTCCCACGAGCGCCACCGTGGTTCCGGCTGGCACCCGAAGGTCGAAGTCCCGCAGCGCGGGCCGCTCGGCGCCCGGATAGCGGAACTCGACGCCCGCGAGTTCGACGTCGCCCCGCAGGCGGGCCGGTGCGGGAACAGGTTTCTCCGGCGGGGGCACCGACGTCGGGGTGCGCAACAGGTCGCCGATGCGCCGTAGCCCGACCTTGGCCTGCTGATAGCCGTCGAACACACTCGACAACTGCTGCACCGGCGAGAAGAAAAGGCCGAGGTACAGCAGGAACGCCATGAGTACGCCGACCGTGAGCGTGCCGTCCGCGACGCGGTTCGCGCCCGCGACGAGCACGACGGCTTCCGCGACTCCCGACAGCAGGGTGATGAAGGGGAAGTACGTGGCGACGTAGCGCTGCGCGCGCAGGCGAGACCGCCGGTACGCGGCGCTGCGCGAGGCGAACCGTTCCGCCGAACGCTTCTCCGCGGCGTATGCCTGTGCGACCCGCAGTCCAGAGACGTTCTCCTGCATGTCGGCGTTGACCGCGCTCACCCGCTCCCTCGCCTCGGTGTACGCGGCGGAGGCCCGCCTCCGGAACAGGATCGTCGCCACCACCAGCACCGGCAGCACGGCGAACGCGAACAGCGCCAGGCTCGCGTCGGTGACGATCAGGGCCACGCTGATGCCCACCAGCGTCAGCACACTCACCACCGCTGTGGCGAGGCCCGTCTGGAGGAACGTCGAAAGCGCATCGACGTCGGTGGTCATCCTCGTCATGATCGCGCCGGAGAGCTGGCGCTCGTAGTAGTCGAGGCCGAGCCGTTGCAGGTGGGCGTAGCTGCGAACGCGCAGGAGGTAGAGCACCGACTCGCCGGTTCGGGCGGTGAGCCGGGTCTGAGCCCACACGGCCAGCCAGTCGGCCGCGATCACGAGGACACCCGCGAGCGCGGCCAGCCACACCGCGGACTCCACACCCACCCGCACACCGTCGTCCACACCCCGCTCGTACAGCGCGGGAACCGCGACGGCGGCGAGCGCATCGACGGCCACGAACGCCACCACGGCAGCCAACAGCGGCTTCACCGGCCGGAGCAGTCGCCCGAGGCGGAAGTGTGGATCGGGTGCGGTGGGGTCCTCGCCGCCGAGGCGCGGCTCTCCGGTGGCTTCCGGTAACTCGGCAACGCGCCTCAGCAGATCCGGTGTTGGCGCCAGGCCGAGCGCCGCCCTCGTGCCCGGCGTATCGGCCGCTGTGATGGCTCCGCCGGTGCTCGCCAGTACCGGCGACTCGTCGGAGGGCATCGGGGGCCAGAGCGCGGGCGTGATCCCGGAATCGTCCGGAACGAGGTCGCCGTGGCGATGGATCTCCTCGGCGTCGTCCCCCGGCCCCGACACCAGGTCGCGGAAGAGCGCGCACCGCTGCCGCAGCTCGTCGTGCGTGCCGACATCGACGACCTTTCCACCGTCGAGCACCGCGATCCGGTCGGCGAGCGCCAGAGTCGAGCGCCGGTGAGCGATGAGGAGGGTGGTGCGCGACCGCGTGACGCTGCGAAGCGTGTCGTGGATCGCCGCCTCGGTCACCGTGTCCACGGCCGACGTCGCGTCGTCGAGGATCAGCACCCTCGGGTCCGTCAGCAGCGCGCGGGCGAGCCCGAGCCGCTGGCGTTGCCCACCAGACAGCGTCAGTCCCCGCTCGCCGACCTGCGTGTCGTAGCCGTCGGGGAGCGCGCTGATGAACTCGTGGGCCTCCGCAGCCCTGGCCGCGGCCACGATCTCGTCGTCGGAGGCGTCGGGCCTGCCGTAGGCGATGTTCTCGCGCACCGACGTCGAGAAGAGGAACGCCTCCTCGAACACGACCCCCACCGTGCGCCGGAGGTCGCCGAGGGAGAGGTCACGCACATCGATGCCGCCCACTTCGACGGAACCGGCGTGCGGGTCGTAGAAGCGGGGAAGCAGTAGCGAGATCGTCGATTTCCCCGAGCCCGCGGTGCCGACGAGCGCGAGCGTCTCGCCAGGGCGGGCTTCGAGCGAGAGGCCGTCGAGCACCGGCTCGGTCCTCGTGTAGCCGAACCGCACGGCGTCGAAGCGCACCGAGAGCGGCCCTTCCGGGACGGCGACAGGACGCCGCGGATCGGTCACCTCCGGTTGCGCGTCCACGAGCTCGTGCACGCGTTCGACCCCGGCGCGTGTGAGCTGCGCCTGCACCACGAGACTGGCGAGCATCCGAGCGGGCCCGACCAGCGCAGAGACGTAGGTGGCGAAGGCGAGGAACGTGCCGAGGCTGATCTCGCCCCGGAGCGCGAGGACGCCGCCGACGGCGAGAACGGCCACCTGCCCCGCAGCGGGGAGAGCCGAGGTGGTCGCCGCCGGAACGGCGGAGAGGCGGGCAGCGCGCAGGCGCTCGGCGTAGAGCCTTCGCGCCCTTCCTGCCAGCGTCGTGACCTCCCGCGACGACTGGCCGAACCCTTTGACGACGCGGATGCCCGTGACGGTCTCCTCGACCTGCTGGGCGACGTCGGCCGCGCGCTGCTGGGCCGACCACGTCGCGGGGAAGAGCCTGGTGCGGCTCATCGCGACCACGATGCCGACGGCGGGCGCCACCACCAGCGCGATCAGGGTGAGCACCGGTGACATCCACAGCATCGCGCCAAGAGCGAGCAGTGCGAAGACCACGGAGCCTGCCGAGAGCGGAACCTGCATGAGGAATCCGGTGACCAGCTGGAGATCGGTGATGGCCCGCGAGACGATCTGGCCGGTCCTCATCGAGTCCTGCTTGCCGCCATCGAGCCGGGAGACGGAGGCGAAGACGTCGCGGCGCAGGTCGTGCTGCACGTCGAGGGCGAGCCTGCCGCCGAGGTAGCGGCGGGCGAACGCGCTGCCGAACGCGAGGACGTTGAGTCCGATCAGCGCGGCGGCGAACACGGAAAGGCGTGAGGTGTCACCCGCGACCGCGTCGTCAACGGCGGCTCGGACCAGCAGGGGAGTGGCCGCTTGAAGGCCCACCCCCACAACGGCGGCCGACAGCGCCAGCACGACCACAACGGGGTGGCGCCAGCAGGCTGACGCGAGTCGCCGGATCCAGCCTGGGGAAGGGGCGTGAGCGCGCGACGGTGCCGCCGTTGTCGTTCGCACTCACGCCCCCCTGTGCTCGTCAGGTGATGTCGCGGTTCTGGTTCGCCGCCCAGCCACTGCCGAAGAACAGCATGGTCCATGCGAAGAAGATCAGGGCAGACGCCCACCACGAGAACGCGCCCGGCGCGCCCGCGAAGAACTGCATACCCCACTGCAAGCCGTCATCGACCTGGTTGATCTGGTCGGCCATCGACGAGCCGATCGCGCCGAACGCCTCCGCACCGACGGCGCCGACGATGCCGTTCAACGCGCCGTTCGGCAGCACACCGCCGAGCCAGCCGAGTTCCGCCGAGATGAACGCCACGATGACGATGACGTTCTCGATCAGCAGCATCCACAGGCACAGGAACACCGTCGGCCCTGTGACGCTCTTCCAGACGGCGCCGAGCCCGACACCGAACAGCGTGCCGAGAACAGCGGCCAGCATGCCTGCGGCCGAAATGCCGATCCACTGCCCTGCGGAAGGAAGCCCCTCGCTGTCCACGGTGATCACGGTGCCGATGCTCGCCGCTGCCACGGCGATGAAGCCGTACAACAGCCCCCACACCACGGAGGTAATCATCTTCGCGGAGAGCACGGCCGCGCGGTTCGGGGCCGTGAGGAACGTCGTGCTGATCGTCTTGCGCGTGTACTCACCCGCCAGCGCCGAGATACCGAAGATGACTCCGAAGAACACGCCGATGTTGATGGCGCGCCCCAGGGAGAGCAGGCCGACCGGCATCGCCTGAACCTCGATACCGAGCAGCATGGCGAGTTGCTGCGCGTCGGTGCTGCCGAGGAAGTCGTTGAAGTCGTTGACGGTGGCGCCCCAGCTCAGCGCGAACACCAGGGATGCGGCGAACGCCGGGATCGCGAGCGCCCACCACAGGCCGAGCGTGAGCGTCTTGCGGAACTCCGCTTTGATCAGGTTGCCCATCACTGCTGCTGACCTCCCCAGCCCTGGTTCGGCTGCGGTTGTTGACCGGGTTGCTGGTAGTTCTGCTGGTACGGCTGTTGCTGGTACTGCTGGTACTGCTGGTATGCCTGCGGCCCGGACTGCGGTCCCTGCTGGCCCCAGCCGCCCTGCTGCGCCTGCTGCTGAGCCTGGATCGGCGCCCCGTTGTACTGCGGTGTCGTGAGCTGGAAAAACAGCTGTTCCAGGTCGGCTTTCTGCTCCTCCATGCCGTACACGGCGATGCCCGCGCGTGCGGCGATGTCACCGATCTGCTGCACCGTGGTCCCTGTCACCGCGACGCGCCCGTCCTGGGTCGGTTCGACCTCGTTGATCCCCGCCTCGCGCAGAGCCGTGGCCAGCCCGCCCGCGTCCGCAGGCTGGACGAGCACTCGCGACCGCTGGCCCTGGCGAAGGTTCTCCAGCGGCCCGAAATACCGCGTCATGCCCGCGCTGACGATCACAACCTGGTCGATCGTCTGCTCGACCTCCGACAACAGGTGGCTGGACACCAGCACGGTGCGGCCCTGCGCCGCGTACGAGCGCAGGAACGTGCGGAGCCAGGCGATGCCCTCGGGGTCGAGGCCGTTGGCAGGTTCGTCGAGGACGAGCACCTGCGGGTCGCCGAGCAGCGCGGTGGCCAGTGCGAGGCGCTGCCGCATGCCGAGCGAGAAGCCGCCTGCCTTGCGGTGGGCGGCCGGAGCGAGACCCACCAGAGCCAGAAGCTCGTCGGCCCGCTGGTCGGGGACGCCGATCGCGGCGGCGTAGACGAGAAGGTGGTCGCGGGCGGTCCGCTTCGGGTGGAAACTGCCGTTGTCGAGCACCGAACCGACGACGCGGGCCGGATTGCCCAGTTCGTGGTGCTGCCTCCCGTTGATCGTGGCCGTGCCGGACGTCGGCTTGACGAGGCCGAGCAGCATCCGCAACGTCGTCGTCTTACCGGCACCGTTCGGTCCGAGAAACCCGGTCACGCTGCCGGGTTCGACCGTGAAGCTGAGGTTCTGCACCGCCGTGACGGCGCCGAACTGCTTGGTGAGGTTCTGCACCGCGATGCGGCCACTGCCGTCGTGCATGCTGCCCTCGTTTCCTCGTGATCGTGCGCTTGGCTCGCGCCATCCTGCCGTACCGGCTGTTTGGACGATCAAGCGAGGGGATCGGTTTCGTCGTCGCAGGGGGCCGGTGAGACGGCACACCGACCGGCCGAACTGGACGATTCACGAAGGAAGTAGGGGTGTGGTGGGAAAGAAACGTGTGTGACCGGGCTCCCCCGAGCGGCGAAGCCGGACGTTATTGCTTAAGCTTGGTGTCGGCGGCCCGCTCCCGGTGACCCCCAGGCTGGTAGAGCGGGCCGCCCCTTCTTTCGATTCGGCCGAGTGCCGGGCAGTCACAGATGAGGTTCGGTGAACCGGATTCCGTGTGCCTTCGCCACCGGCTCGTTGGTCAGCTCTCCCGCATGCGTGTTGAGTCCCCCTGCCAGCGCGGGATCCTCGGCCGCGGCGTCGCGCCAGCCCAGCTCGGCGATGCGGAGCACGTAGGGCATGGTGGCGTTGGTCAGCGCGAACGTCGAGGTACGCGGCACGGCACCCGGCATGTTCGTGACGCAGTAGAAGACCGTGTCGCCCACGAGGTAGGTCGGGTCGTCGTGGGTTGTCGGGCGCGAGTCGGCGAAGCAGCCGCCCTGGTCGATCGACACATCGACCACGACGCTGCCCGGTTTCATCCCGGCCACCAGCTCATGTGACACCAGCGTCGGTGCCTTCGCCCCCGGGACGAGAACAGCGCCGATCACGAGATCCGCGTTCGTCACCGCATCCGCCACGGACAGCGTCGTGGAGTACACGGTCCGGACGCGGCCGGTGAACTCCTGATCAAGGCGGGAGAGCCGGTCGAGCTTGGTGTCGAGCACCTCGACGTCGGCGCCGAGCCCCACGGCGATCCCGGCGGCTCCCCTGCCCGCGACGCCCGCGCCGATCACCGTCACCTTGGCAGGGTGAACCCCGGGGACTCCGCCGGGGAGCAGACCCCTTCCACCGGACGGCCGCAGTAGCGCGGCAGCGCCGACCTGGGGTGCGAGCCTGCCTGCCACCTCCGACATCGGCGCGAGCAGGGGGAGGGTGCCGTCCTCTGCTTGAACCGTCTCGTAGGCCAGCGCCGTGCTGCCACCGGCGAGGAGTGCCTCCGTCAGTGGCCGGTCCGCCGCGAGGTGGAGATACGTGAACAACACAAGGCCCTCACGGAGATGGCCGTACTCCGAGGCGATCGGTTCCTTGACCTTGAGCAGCAACTCGGCCTCGCCCCACACGTCTTCGGCCCTGTCGAGCACCGTCGCGCCTGCCCCTGCGTACTCCGCGTCGGCGATGGCCGAGCCAGCACCAGCGCCTGCCTCGACGTACACCGCGTGTCCTCTGCGGGTCAGTTCGTGAACACCGGGCGGTGTGAGAGCCACGCGGTACTCATGCTTCTTGATCTCTCGGGGCACGCCGATGCGCACGATGTCCTCCTCGTCGGCCTCGGGGGCGGTGCCCTCATCCTGGGGCCACGCGGCGCCTGCGGCAGGGTGACCGCGCCCGGCCGTTGGGCTAGTCACTGAACGCGGACTCGACCCACGCAGGTACCGGAAGGTCGCGGTCGAGACATTCGACGGCGAGGCGCAGTGTCCAGTGCAGTGCCGCGAGAACCACACTGTCCACCTCGGATGGTGCGGCGTTCGCCAGCGCGATCTCCACCTGATCGGCCGCGGCGTCGGTGTTGCCGTGGACCTCCGCGAGCAGGGTGCGCACGGCTGTGCGCATCGGCGGGTCGGCCCTGTCGATGGGGACCTCCTCGCCGGTCTCGTCGAACACCTGCACCTTCACGGGCCGGGAGCCGCCCTCGCCAAGGCTCGCGATCATGGCGCTGCACGCGCCGAACAGCAGGAGGAGCAACTCCCGTGTCTCGGGGAGCTTGCCCCTGAGGCCGTCGGGGCCGACCGCTGCGAGGGCGTCCTCCTCGTCGGCCAGCGCAGCGGCGACCAGGGCGCGCTGTGCCTTGCGCAGCAACGCGTCCTCGGGTCCGCCCTCGTCGGCCTGGTCGCCGGCGTGGTCGTCAGAGCCCCACACGCGTCCCATCAAACACGACCGAAAGCGTCTTGGGTGCCGCCCGCGAGGGTGATCGTCACTTCGCCGCGTACAGCGCGCCGAGCGCGAGAGTCGTCAGCAACTCGGCGAGTTCGTCGTCGGGCAGGTGACGGCTGTGCGGCGTCGAGTTCATGAGCCCGAACACGGCGTGCGCGGCCGACCGCGCGCGGGTGTCGTTCAGCCCGCCGACGGCGGCCCGCACCACCGAAACCCACACCTCGACATACCTGCGTTGCAGCGCCCTGACCTCCTTGCGGTCCGGCTCGGACAGGTTGGCGAGGTTGCGTTCCTGCACGGTGATCAGTGCGGGCTGGGAGAGGGCGAAATCGATGTGGAAGCGCACGAGCCCGGCCAGCACCTCGTCGGGCGACCCGCCTTCGGCGACTCTCGCCGTTCCCCCGTCGAGCAGGTAGCGGCTGATGGAGGTGAGCATCTCGCCGAGCATGGCGTCCTTGCTGCGGAAGTGCCGGTACAGAGCAGGGCCGGAGATACCGACCGCCGCGCCGATCTCGTCGATGCCGACGCCGTGAAAGCCGTGGCGCGCGAACAGTTCCGCCGCGGCTGCGAGGATCTGGTCGCGGCGGGTCGTCTTCTCGCCGCGAACGAGCGGGGACTCCGAGGGCACGTCGATACTGTAGCGACCGGGTTAGCGAATGTTAACCACATTACAGACTTATGGCGTGATCCAGTCGGGTTATGTCTGGTTCGCGCACTTCTTTCGTCACCTCTTCACCTGATACAGCTCTGGGCGGCTGAAACTTGACGAAAGGGTGCGCCATGACGGTGCGGGCTCGGCGATTCTTCACGGTCTTAGCGGTCTTCTTCGTAGCGATTGCGGGAGGGGCCCTCACGGCGGCCGCCACGCCCGCGGCCGTCAACTACGTCGCCCTCGGCGACTCCTACTCGTCCGGTGTCGGCGCGAAGAACTACGGCGACTCGGGCAACTGCTTGCGCAGCTCCAACGCGTATCCCCAGCTGTGGGCCGACTCCCACAGCGTGTCGAGCTTCAAGTTCGTCGCCTGCTCGGGCGCGGTGACGTCCGATGTGATCAACCAGGCTTCGGCCGTGGACTCCAGCACCACCTTCATCACCGTGTCGGTGGGCGGCAACGACGCCGGGTTCGCCGACGTGATGACCGACTGCACCCTCAGTTCCGACAGCAAGTGCGTCGCACGAGTGGAGGAGGCCAAGAACTTCGCGAGGACGACGTTGCCCGGCAGGCTGGACAACGTGTACAGCACCCTGAAGAACCGCGCGCCGAACGCGGAGATCGTGGTGCTGGGTTACCCGCGCTTCTACAAGATCGGCGGCTCGTGCAGCGTCGGCCTGAGCGACACCAAACGCGCGGCGATCAACTCCGGTGCCGACACTCTGGCCGAGGTCACGGCCGCGCGTGCGGCGGCGTGGGGTCTCACGTTCGTGGACATGCGTCCCGCCTTTAGCGGGCACGAGATCTGCGCCGACGGTGAGCGGTGGCTGCACAGCCTCACCTGGCCGGTCGTCGAGTCGTACCACCCGACCGCCAACGGTCAGAAGCTCGGCTACTACGCCGCGCTGCGAAGCGTCACGGGCTGATCCTGCCCCACCGGCCTCGCCGTACCGGCTTGTCGGGCCGACCTGCCGTACCGGCCCTGCCGGACTGAACTGCAGGAAGGCCTGCCGAGCCGATACTGCCGGACGGCCTGCCGAACATTCGGGAACGGGCCGGTCAGGGCCTAGAGCGGGCCGGGGCGGGACTGAGGAAGTGCCGGCGAAGTGCTCGGGAAGGGCCGGGAAGGGCTCGGGAAGGGCCGCCGCCCGAAGGGGCAGGCGGCCCTTCCCGCGTGTCCGCACCTTATGCGCAGGTGTTTGCACCTCATGTTCGTGTCCGCACCTTATGCGCAGGTGTTCGCACTCCCTGCACGTTCGGGCTGGCTTCCATCGGCGTCGAAGTGCAGACACGCGTACAGGAAGTGCGGACACGAGACGCTTCGGTTCGTGTCCGCAGTCTGTGTACGGGTGTTTGCATCGTGCGATGCCAACACGGGTGCGGGAAGTGCGGACACGGGTGCGGGAAGTGCGGACACGGTGTGGACAGGTGGCGTTAGTCCGCACTAACATCTCCCGAGTGCTGTTAACGGGTGCTAACTTGGTGGTGTGATGGACACTCCTGTTCTCGCCAGCGCTGTGGACACCCGCAGTGAGTCGTTCGAGCGCAACGCCGCTCACCACGCGGAGCTGGTCGCCGACCTCCGCGAGCGGTTGGGCTCGGTGCGCCTCGGGGGTCCTGAGAAGGCGCGGGCCAAGCATGTCGAGCGCGGCAAGCTGCTGCCGCGTGATCGGGTCGATGCGTTGCTCGACCCCGGCTCGCCGCTGCTGGAACTGTCGCCGTTGGCCGCCAACGGCCTCTACGACGACGAGGCACCCAGCGCGGGCATCATCACGGGTGTCGGCCGCGTGTCCGGCAGGGAATGCGTCATCGTCGCCAACGACGCCACCGTCAAGGGCGGTACCTACTACCCCCTGACCGTGAAGAAGCACCTGCGCGCGCAGGAGGTGGCGCTGTCCAACAACCTCCCCTGCCTCTACCTCGTGGACTCGGGCGGTGCCTTCCTGCCGCATCAGGACGAGGTCTTCCCCGACCGCGAGCACTTCGGCCGGATCTTCTACAACCAGGCGACCATGTCGGCGCGTGGCATCCCGCAGATCGCCGCCGTGCTCGGCTCGTGCACGGCAGGCGGCGCGTACGTTCCCGCGATGAGTGACGAGGCCGTGATCGTCAGGAACCAGGGCACGATCTTCCTCGGCGGTCCGCCGCTGGTGAAGGCCGCGACGGGGGAGGTCGTCTCGGCGGAGGACCTCGGCGGCGGCGACGTGCACGCACGTTCGTCCGGGGTCACCGACCACCTCGCGGCCGACGACGCCGACGCGCTGCGCATCGTGCGTTCCATCGTCTCGACGCTCGGTCCGCGCGCGCCACGTCCGTGGGAGGTCGCGCCTTCCGAGGAGCCCGCCGTCAATCCCGAGGAGCTCTACGGCGTCGTGCCTTCCGATCCGCGCACGCCGTACGACGTGCGGGAAGTCATCGCCCGCGTCGTCGATGGCAGCCGGTTCGCCGAGTTCAAGAAGGAGTACGGCGCCACGCTCGTCACCGGGTTCGCCCGCATCCACGGACATCCGGTCGGCATCATCGCCAACAACGGTGTGCTCTTCGCGGAATCGGCGATGAAGGGCGCGCACTTCATCGAGCTGTGCGATCGGCGTTCGGTGCCGCTGGTGTTCCTCCAGAACATCACCGGGTTCATGGTGGGCAGGGACTACGAGGCTGGCGGTATCGCCAAGCACGGCGCGAAGATGGTCACCGCTGTGGCGTGCGCGCGGGTTCCGAAGTTCACGGTGATCATCGGCGGGTCGTTCGGAGCGGGCAACTACTCGATGTGCGGGCGGGCGTACTCGCCACGGTTCCTGTGGATGTGGCCGAACGCGCGGATCTCCGTGATGGGCGGTGAGCAGGCCGCCTCCGTGCTGGCCACCGTGCGAAGGGACGGTCTGGAATCGCGTGGCCAGGAGTGGTCCGCCGAGGACGAGGAGGCGTTCAAGAATCCCATCAGGGACCAGTACGAGCGCCAGGGCAACCCCTACTACTCGACGGCCCGGCTGTGGGACGACGGCGTGATCGACCCGATGGACACGCGCAGGGTGCTCGGCTTGGCCCTTTCCGCCTCGGCCAACGCGCCGCTGGAGCCGGTCAACTACGGCGTCTTCAGGATGTGATGAGCATGTTCGACACCGTGTTGGTCGCCAACCGTGGCGAGATCGCCGTGCGGGTCATCGCGACCCTGCGGCGGCTGGGCATCCGGTCGGTGGCCGTCTACAGCGACGCCGACGCCGATGCAAGGCACGTCGCGGAGGCCGACGTGGCGCGCAGGGTCGGTCCTGCCGATGCCGCCCGAAGCTATCTGTCCATTCCGGACATCGTGGCCGCCGCGCTGGAGACCGGCGCGCAGGCTGTGCATCCCGGGTACGGCTTCCTCTCCGAGAACGCCGCGTTCGCGAGGGCGTGCGAAGAGGCGGGGATCGTTTTCGTCGGGCCTCCTGTCGCGGCCATCGACGCGATGGGCGACAAGATCCGTGCGAAGGAGACGGTGTCGGCCGCCGGGGTCCCCGTGGTGCCGGGAGCCAACGACGTGTCCGATGTGGACTCGGTCGCCGCGGCTGCCGAGCGGGTCGGCTACCCGGTGTTGCTCAAACCCTCCGCCGGTGGTGGCGGCAAGGGTATGCGGCTCGTGCGGGAGCAGGCCGAGCTGGTGGCGGCCGTCGAGTCGGCGCAGCGGGAGGCGCGGGGTGCCTTCGGCGACGAGAGGTTGCTCGTCGAGCGGTTCGTCACCGACCCGAGGCATATCGAGATCCAGGTTCTCGGCGACGGCCACGGCACCGTGGTGCACCTCGGCGAGCGTGAGTGCAGCCTCCAGCGGCGGCACCAGAAAATCGTGGAGGAGGCTCCTTCCGCGTTGCTCGACGCGAGCACTCGCGCCCGCATGGGCAAGGCCGCCGTCGAGGCGGCCCGCTCCGTGGGTTATGTCGGCGCGGGCACGGTCGAGTTCATCGTGTCGTCGTCGGCGCCCGACGAGTTCTTCTTCCTCGAGATGAACACCCGCCTCCAGGTCGAGCACCCCGTCACCGAGTTGGTGACCGGGCTCGACCTCGTGGAGTGGCAACTGCGGGTCGCGGCAGGTGAGCCGCTGGCCTTCACCCAGGACGACGTGCGCCTCGAAGGGCACGCCGTCGAGGCCCGCGTCTACGCCGAGGACCCCGCGCGGGACTTCGTGCCGACCGGTGGCACCGTCCTTGGCCTGGACGAGGCCGAGGGCCCGCACGTGCGGGTGGACTCGGGGCTGCGGCAGGGCACGGTCGTGGCATCGAACTACGACCCCATGCTGGCGAAGGTGATCGCGTGGGGGCCCGACCGGGCCTCGGCCCTCAACCGGCTCGATCGCGCGCTGGCCGACACCACGGTGTTGGGTGTCCCGACGAACGTGCCGTTCCTGCGCGCGCTGGTGCGCCACCCCGATGTGGTCGCAGGCAGGCTCGACACGGGCCTCGTCGAGCGGGAACTGTCCGCTCTCACCGACGAGTACGACGTCGAGGAATTTCTGATCGCGGCGGCTCTCGACCGCGTGCTGTCGCTGTGGCCCACCGGCGAGCTGATCGACCCGTGGGACGTGCCGGACGGCTGGCGCATCGGCGGTAACGCCGGGGTGACGATGCGGCTGAAGGCCGGTGCGGCCGAGGCCGTCGTGCGTGTCGAAGGGACCCCGGCGGAGGCTCGCGTCGTGGTGGACGACGCCGATCCGGTGTCCGTCTCGGCCTCCCGCGAGGGGGCTGATCTCGTCGTGCGGGTGGCGGGTGAACGCCGGGCCTACCGGCGAGCGGAGGCTCCCGACGGCGCTGTCTGGTACGCGAGGGAAGGCAGGGCCGTCGCGGTGAGCGAGCGGCCGAACCTCTTGGCCTCGCACGGCGAATCCGTGGAGGCGGGACCGGTGACGAGCCCCATGCCGGGCACGGTGCTGGTCGTCAAGGTCGCACCGGGTGACGCGGTGAAGGCCGGAGCGCCACTGCTCGTCGTCGAGGCGATGAAGATGGAACACACGATCACGGCACCTGTGGACGGTGTCGTGACGCAGTTGAACGTGCGGGCGGGCCAACAGGTGGCGCTCGACGAACCCCTTGCTCTGGTTACCCCGGAAGAAGGCGCATCATGATCGATTACAGGCTGGACGAGGAGTACGAGGACTTGCGCACCACGGTGCGTGATTTCGCCACGTCCGAGGTGGCCCCGGTGATCGGGGAGTTCTACGAGCGCGAGAAGTTCCCGTACGACATCGTGAAGCGCATGGGGGAGATGGGTCTGTTCGGCCTTCCGTTCCCCGAGTCGTACGGCGGGATGGGCGGCGACTACTTCGCGCTGTGCCTCACCCTTGAGGAACTGGCGAGGGTCGATTCGTCGGTCGCGATCACCCTGGAGGCGGGGGTGTCGCTCGGTGCGATGCCCCTCTACCGGTTCGGCACCGAGGAGCAGAAGCAGCGGTGGCTGCCCGAGTTGTGTGCCGGCAGGGCGCTCGGCGCGTTCGGGCTCACGGAACCGGGCGGCGGTTCGGACGCTTCGGCCACCCGCACCACGGCGAAGCTCGACGGCGGGGAGTGGGTGATCAACGGCAGCAAGTCTTTCATCACCAACTCCGGTACCGACATCACCAGCCTTGTCACAGCCACGGCGGTCACGGGGCAGAGGCCGGACGGGCGCAAGGAGATCTCCGCGATCATCGTTCCGTCGGGCACCCCGGGGTTCACGGTGCAGCCGCAGTACTCGAAGGTCGGGTGGAACGCCTCCGACACGCACGGGCTCACCTTCGACGACTGCCGGGTTCCCGAGGAGAACCTGCTCGGTGAGCGCGGCAGGGGCTACGCGCAATTCCTGTCCATTCTGGACGAGGGAAGGGTCGCGATCGCGGCGCTGTCGGTGGGGCTCGCACAGGGGTGTGTTGACGAGTGCCTGCGCTACGTCAAGGAACGCGAGGCGTTCGGCCACAAGATCGGTGAGTACCAGGCGATCCAGTTCAAGATCGCCGACATGGAGCTGCGCGCCCACACGGCGAGGCTGGCATATTACCAGGCAGCGGCCAAGATGCTGCGCGGCGAACGCTTCAAGAAGGAGGCGGCCATCGCCAAGCTCGCCGCTTCCAACGCCGCGATGGACAACGCCCGCGACGCGACGCAGATCTTCGGCGGGTACGGGTTCATGAACGAGTACCCCGTCGGCCGCTTCTACCGCGACGCCAAGATCCTGGAGGTCGGCGAGGGCACGAGCGAGGTGCAGCGCATGCTGATCGCGAGGGAACTGGGCGTGACGAGCTGACCCGACCCCGACGCCGTGTCCGCACCCAGTGCACGCGTGTCCGCAGTCTGTGCACGTGAGTTGGCAGTCTGTGCACGTGAGTTCGCACTTCCTGTACACCCCCAGTACGAGAGGTGCGGACACGCGTGCGAGAGGTGCGGACACGCGTGCGGGAAGTGCGGACACGCGTGCGAGAAATGCGGACACGGTGCTTGACCTTCAGCATGCTGGAGGTTGGAGGGTGGTGTCATGACAACAGCAGACCTACCACCCCTCGTCGAGTACTCCTCACCGGCCGAGGACGACATCGCCGCCATCCGGCAGATCATCGCCGACACCGAGACCGCGTACAACACCAACGACGCGGAGCTGATGACGAAACATTTCGCCTGCAACGCGACGGTGGTCAACGCGATGGGCGTGACACTGTCCGGAGTGGACGAGATCGTGGAGTCCACGAGGCAGGGGCTCGCCGGTTTCCTTCGCGACGAACACGTCCGCTACGACCTGCTCGACGTGCTCTTCGTCCGGCCGGACGTGGCGCTGGCGTACAAGGGCGCGCGGGCCACCGACGCCGAGGGCAACCTCCTCGACGCCGAGCACGTGATGAAGGTCCTCTACGTCGTCGTGAAGGAGGACGGCCGCTGGTGGGCTGTGGCCAGGCACCACACTCTCGTGCGCTGAGCCGCCGTCATCGGCCCTGCCGTCGCAGCAGCTCGTCGAAGGGTACGAACTCCTCCTCCGGCTCGGCTGCGGCGGTTCGGCCGTTCAGCGCGTCGGCGAGCTCTCCTGCCGCCCTGTCGATGCGCTGCGAGAGTTCCGCCGCGCCCTCGCCGCCCCAGTCCTGCGACGCGGCATACACGCCGGTCGGCATGACGATCGCCCTCAGGTAGGCGAACATCGGCCGCACGGCGTGCTCCAGCGCGAGGGAGTGCCTCGGGGTGCCGCCCGTGGCGCCGATGAGCACTGGCTTGCCCCGCAGGGCCGTGTTGTCGAGCACGTCGAAGAACGACTTGAACAGTCCGCTGAAGGATGCCGTGAAGATCGGCGTGACGGCGATGAGAGCGTCCGCTTTGGACACGGCGTCGAGCTGTTCGGCCAGCGCGGGGGGCGCGAAGCCGGTGACGAAGTTGTCGGCGACGTCGCGTGCGTGATCCCGCAACTCCACGACGTGGGGCTCCACGGGGACGCGCAGGGCGACGGCCTCGGTCAGCCGGTCGGCGAGCAGCCGGCTTGACGACGGGTTGGTGAGCCCTGCCGTGACGACGGCGAGGTTGCGGACACTCATGGTTGCTCGCTCCTGTTCTGCTTCGCCGCTCGCAACGATTCGTGGGTTGGCGCGTCGGGCACACCCGGCGCCCGCAGCGCGGCGAACTCCCTGCGCAACACGGGCACGATTTCCCCGAGCAGATCGAGCTGTTCGAGCACGGTCTTCAGCGGCAGGCCGGCGTGGTCCATGAGGAACAGTTGCCGCTGGTAGTCGCCCGCGTACTCGCGGAAACTCAGCGTGCGGTCGATGACCTGCTGCGGGCTGCCGACGGTGAGCGGGGTCTGCTCGGTGAAGTCCTCCAGTGACGGTCCACCGCCGTAGACGGGGGCGTGATCGAAGTACGGACGGAACTCGCGGACGGCGTCCTGCGAGTTCTTGCGCATGAACACCTGCCCGCCGAGGCCGACGATCGCCTCGTGTGGTTCGCCGTGGCCGTGGTGCGCGTATCGCTCGCGGTAGAGGGCGACCATGCGCTTGGTGTGCTCGGCGGGCCAGAAGATGTTGTTGTGAAAGAAGCCGTCGCCGTAGTAGGCGGCCTGCTCGGCGATCTGGGGACTGCGGATGGAGCCGTGCCAGACGAACGGCGGAACGCCGTCCAGCGGCCGGGGTGTTGCCGTGAAGCCCTGCAACGGGGTGCGGAACCTGCCCTGCCAGTCAACGACGTCGGAGCGCCACAACTCGTGCAGCAGCGCGTAGTTCTCCACAGCCAGCGGAATGCCCTGCCGGATGTCCTGGCCGAACCACGGGTATACCGGGGCAGTGTTGCCCCGGCCCAGCATGACGTCCACCCGCCCGTCGGCGAGGTGCTGCAACATCGCGAAATCCTCAGCGATCTTCACGGGGTCGTTGGTGGTGATCAACGTCGTCGAGGTGGAGAGGATCAGCCGCTCGGTGCGCGCGGCGATGTAGCCGAGCATGGTCGTCGGTGACGACGGCACGAACGGCGGATTGTGGTGCTCTCCCGTGGCGAAGACGTCGAGTCCGACCTCCTCGGCCTTGAGCGCGATGCGCACCATCGCCTTGATGCGCTCGTGCTCGGTGGGGGTCCGTCCGGTGGTTGGATCGGTCGTCACGTCGCCCACGGTGAAGATGCCGAACTGCATGGTGTCACCAGACCCGTAAGTAGTTGTGCGTTCAACTACCACTGTAACGCGAGGCGGAGGGAGATATTCCGGTAGGCGGTCCGGCCGCGATGGGCCGTGATTTGTCACTCCTGCTCCGGCGGGCCGGTAGCTCGTGACTTCCTTCTTCGGCGGGCCATAGGCCGATTTGTGCCAGTCGTGGCTGGTAAGGCTGCCCCTGCTCGCGTGCGACCTTGTACGCTAGGCAGCGTTTTTCGGGTGACGGGCTGGTCTGAGACGGGCCAGCGTTAGCTTCTGATCACCTTGATCGTCCCCCGAGCGGGCCCGGCGTGGCCTACTACGAGGACGCGCAGGGCGGCGGTGTGCTCGTCCACGCTGGCGTCGTCTCACCGCACCCACCGGTGAGGCCGACGGGCCTGCTGATCGTGGACCTTCCACCGGTCGAGCAGGTTGCGACCGGAATAGCCACCGCGAGGCTCGTCGTTGCCGTTGGTATGCGAGCGATCATCCAAGAGCAGTACGGCGGGCCGGACGTGTTGACGCTGGCGGAACGGCCGGACCCGAAGGTGGCGCCGGGTGAATTGCTCATCCGTGTGAAGTCCGCAGGCGTCAACCCCGTTGACTGGAAACTTGGTGCCGGCTATCTCGACTCGATGATGGAAGCTCGGTTCCCGATCATTCCGGGGTGGGACGTATCCGGTGTCGTGGAGGCTGTCGGGCTCGACGTCCACGAATACCGGGTCGGCGACGAGGTCATCGGTTACGCGCGCAAGGACTGGGTGGCCAACGGTACGTACGCGGAACTCGTGGCCGCGAACGTACGCCACATCGCGGCCAAACCGAGGGCACTGGACTGGAACGAGGCGGCCGGGTTGCCGCTGGCCGGGCTCACCGCGTATCAGATGCTCGACCGGGCCCGCATCGCTGAGGGCGACACCGTGGTCGTGCATGCCGCAGCGGGTGGTGTGGGGACGTTCGCCACCCAGCTCGCCGTCGCCCGTGGCGCGCGGGTCATCGGGACGGCATCGGAGCGCAACCACGACTTCCTGCGCGAACTCGGAGCCGAGCCCGTCACCTACGGCGACGGGCTTGTCGAGCGGGTGCGGGCTCTGGCACCGGAAGGTATCGACGCCGCCGTTGACTGCGTTGGCGGCGAGTCGATCGACGCCTCGCGGGAGCTGCTGAAAGACCTCTCGCGCCTGGTGTCCGTGGCCGATCCGAGGGCCGAGGAACTCGGTGGCGCCAGCATGTGGGTCCGGCCGAGCGCCGCCGACCTCACCGAGCTGTCCAGGCTCGCGGACGCCGGTGAGCTGCGCGTGTTCGTGGACCGCGTGCTGCCGCTGGAGGAAGCCGCCGAGGCCTGGCGGCTGAGTCAGGAAGGCCGCGCCCGAGGCAAGATCGTCCTCTCGGTGAGCTGACCCGCTCGGGCGTGTCCGCACTTCTCGCACGGGTGTTGGCACTTTCCGCACGGGTGTTGGCACTTCTCGCACGAGTGGTGACGGACAGGCGTGCGTGAGGTGCCAACTCGCGTGCACAGGCTGCGGACACGCCCGGCCTGCTCCCGGCGCTACCCGCCCTGCTTGTCGTAGACGAGCAGGTGCTCCTCCTCCACCAGCCTCGCCTCAGGGCTTGGTCGGTGGGGACGAAGCGAGCCGTCGGGCATGAGGTGCCGCACGTCCACGTCGCACGCGAGCACCAGATAGTCGGAGATCAGTTTGCGGTGGCAGCGCCACCACACCGACTCCGCGCACATGACCGCGGTCGCGCCGTCCTTCGCGCTGGCAACCAACTCGTCGATGGCGGTGCGGAATTCCCCGGTCCGCATGTGCGCGGCGTAGCCCCGGAACGACTCGTTGCGCAGCGCGAGGTCAGGAGAGTCCGGCTCACGCCGTCGCCAGCCGCCCAGCCGCTCGTCCCAGCGGTAGTCGATCCCCGCCTGCGGCAGCCAGCGGGACATCGCCGCCCGCGCCGTGTGCGGGTTGCGGCGGCTCCCTGGCGCGGTGCGCACGTCGATCAGTATCCGCACGCCGACATCCCGCAGCAGCCGGGTGATCGTCTCGGGGGCGGCTGTGCCGTGGCCGAACGTGACGATCTGCGGGCGAGTGCTGCCGGTGTCGTCGGGCTGATGTGTCCGTCGTCCCATCGAATCATCGTCGCGTGGATGCGCGCGCCCAGCATGGGACTGCGGCTCGACGGTACTGACCCGGCCGGGTCCGTGTGCGCCCGCCCGGCGCGACGTCAGCGGCCCGGACGTTCGTTGAACTGCAGCCGGTGGCCGTCCGGCGCTTCCACCGTGGCGTACGTGCCCCACGGCTCGCTCACCGGATCCGACACGACCGCACCCCGAGCGCGCAGTTCGGCCACCGTCGCGGCCACGTCATCAGCGGCGAAGGTCAGATAGGCGCCCTCACCGGGGGTCTTCCCGAACGCCGCCGCAGACGATAGGACGATCGACGTCTGGGCACCGGGTGGCCTGACCTCGACCCAGCGCGAGCCTTCGCCCATGTCCGCGTCCATGACGACCTCGAATCCGAGCACGTCGCGGTAGAACTCCAGCGCCTTGTCCTGATCACCCACGTACAACACCGCGGACGCCACCTTCGTGATCATGAGCTTCTCCCTGGGAGACAGTGTCCGAGAGTGCCGAAAATACCGGTGCCGGGGCTTGATCGGCCGCGAACGCGGAGGGTTGCCCGCTTCCGTGGTTCTCCTCGCCTACCGGGAACGTGAGGACCTCACCCGTGCACAAGCTGCGCCCGGGTGACGTCTGGCGCGAAGGGCGCCGGGCCCCGCGACACGACGCGGAGCCCGGCGTGGTCCTTTCTAGATGGGCTGGAACGTCAGCGGTGCCGTGGCCGTCGCGGGGGCGTGGGTGGCGTCGCCTGCGAAGGTGGCGGTGTAGCGGGTGGTGGTGATCAGGGTTACGGCGGGCGAGGCCACGTAGGCGGATTCCATCGCTGCCGGGGCCGAGGCGGGCACGGCGGACGGCGGCGTGATGACCACGGGCACCGGTGCCGAGGTGGCCGGTGGGTTGGTCGCGTCACCGCTGTAGCGGGCGGTGAGTTGATGCGGCCGAGCGTCGTTGACCCTCAATCCACTGAGGAGCAACGTCGTGCTGCCGGTCGCGCCCAGTGGTGCCGTTTCGAGTTCGGTGCCCCCGTCGTACACGGTCACCGACCCGGTCGGTGTGCCCGTGCCGGGGCGATCGGGGGCCACGGTGACCGTTATCGGCACCGGCCGACCCTCCGAAACGAAGGTCCTTTCCGGAATGACGAACAGGCGTGTCGTCGCGGTCGTGGAATTGCTCATGATTTTCTCTCCAGCAGGCAACGGGGGTGCGTTGACTGATGGGGCGCGCTCCATCTCGACGTAGGCGCTTCACCCGGCACGCCAAGGCATTCGCGAAGTGCCGGACCACCTACGAACACAGAGAATAGGTGTAGAGCTACTTCTGTAATGGTCTGTTCGGGTTTCGTTGTCACACCCACACGTCGGCAAGCGCCGGTGACCGCCTGTGCGGTCGCGCGCGAATGATCGTTGAACGACTGGGAATTTCGTTCGATCTTCGTGGGACTGAGGAGGATTCCGCATTTCCTGAACAGGATCGTCCGAAATTAGGTGAAACAATTTTGAGTCCGCCTTCCAGGCCGGTAGCATTCCCGGATGGGCAGCTTCTGGTTGCCGCCGGACTCACCGTCCGCGGCGAGTATCGGAGAGGACTGGGCGCCGATACCACTTCAGGCTCCGGCGGAGTGGACAGTTCACAAGAACGCCATCGTCGCCCGGCGGCTGCCGTCGGGGCGCTACGAGGTGAACGACTCCGAAGACCTGTTCTGGGCCAGCAAACGCCCACCGGCAGGGGAGCGGGAGGACATCCACCTCGATGCGGGCTGGTACGGGTCACGCTTCCGATTGGTTGTCTTCGTCCGCGACTGGGACCACATCCGCCGGGATCTTTCCACCACGGATCTGGGGGAGTTCATCACCACCCTGGAGTCGTGGCTGGCGGGCAGTCATGGTTGAGTTCCGTTAGATGGGTGACTGAGCGATTCACGCTCGACCTTCATCCGGGAATTCTGCTCCAGAGGACTCGCTTTCCGGCTTCGCTTGCCGTGGACGGCTGGGAAGGACGAAGGTCGCAGCATGGTGGCAGCCTCTCCAGCACCGGTGGTCCGGTTCGCATGTGCTGATGACGCGGATGCGATCGGGCGGATCCACGTCGTGTCTTGGCGTGCCGCGTACGTCAACGTGCTACCGGGGGACTACCTGGCAGGCTTGTCGATCACCGACCGGCAGCGCGCGTGGCGGCGATGGTTCATCGCTTCGCACAGGTCGGCGCGGGTCCTGGTTGTGGCTGACGGTGAAACGGTCGTGGGTTTCGCGTGCGTGGGTGCCTCCCGCGACGATGACGCAGCGGCCGCGACCGGTGAGCTGCAGAGCATCTACCTCGACCCAGCGAAGTGGGGCCTCGGGCTGGGCCGTCTGCTGCATGCCGAGGCTCTGGCGACGCTGCGGCGCGACGGCTATCGGCGCGCCACGCTGTGGGTACTGGACGGCAAC
Organism: Saccharomonospora xinjiangensis XJ-54; assembly: GCF_000258175.1. Taxonomy (NCBI): domain Bacteria; kingdom Bacillati; phylum Actinomycetota; class Actinomycetes; order Pseudonocardiales; family Pseudonocardiaceae; genus Saccharomonospora; species Saccharomonospora xinjiangensis. The sequence continues at coordinate 3,367,487 of NZ_JH636049.1, forward strand.
GCCGTGGCGCGGCGGTTCTACGAGCGAGCAGGGTGGACGGAAGACGGCGCGACCAAAGTAGACACGATCGGATCGAGCCCACCGTTGAAGGAGGTCCGGTACCTGCGGGCGCTGTGAGCGCCGATCACCTGCGGTCCCGCGAGAGCGCCGCTTGCCCAAAACTTTATTCGGCGAACGACGGTCCACGGATTCGATGACTCGGGTTCAGCAACCCGGCGACGCACCGGTCGAGCTCGGGATTCTTCTTGATGCGGTCGGCCCGAGGCATGTTCTTCGGTAACATGCGGCGCTCATGGTCCCTCCGGCTTATGGAATGCACAGTCACCGGCCTGACGGTCGGTGAAGGTCTGAAAGCATGACCGCCCGCCACAGCAAAACCGCAGTGGACGGACGGTTTCCCTTGGCGTGTAATTACTTCAACTCCGCGCTCGTCTTGCCCAGCAGCCTGCGGGCGACGATGAGTTGCTGGATCTGTTGCGTGCCTTCGAAGATGTCCAAGATCTTCGAGTCGCGCGCCCACTTCTCCAGTAGCGAATCCTCCGTGTACCCGAAGGTGCCCGCGAGTTCGACGCAGGCGAGCGTGATGTCCACGACCGTGCGGCCCGCCTTGGCCTTCGCCATCGACGCCTGTAGCGAGTTCGGCTTGCGGTTGTCGGCCATCCACGCCGCTTCCAGCGTCGTGAGGTACGCGGCCTCGTAGTCGGCCTCCAGTCGCAACAACGTCGCCGCTGCGGCGTGCTGTGCCAGGGCAGGTTTGTCGTAGTCCACTTCGACACCGGCCTCGGCCAGGATCCTCCGGGTCTCCTCCAGCGCCGCTCTCGCGACACCGACGGCCATCGCGGCCACCAGCGGGCGGGTGTTGTCGAAGGTCTGCATGACCCCCGCGAAACCCTTCTTGGTGTCGATCTCCGGGGAGCCGAGGAGATTGCGGCTCGGCACGCGACAGTTGTCGAAGCGCAACACCGCCGTGTCGGACGCGCGGATGCCGAGCTTGTGTTCCAGCCGCACCACCTCGAAGCCGGGCGTGCCCTTCTCCACGACGAACGACTTGATGGCCGCGCGGCCCTTGCTCTTGTCCAGCGTCGCCCACACCACCACGGCATCGGCGCGTTCGCCGGACGTGACGAAGATCTTCTCGCCGTTGAGGACGTAGTCGTCGCCGTCCTTGGTGGCAGTGGTGGTGATGGCGGCCGAGTCGGAGCCGCAGCCGGGTTCGGTGATGGCCATAGCCGCCCACAGCTTGCCGAAGCGTTCGAGTTGCTCGTCGTTCGCCACCGACGCGATGGCCGCGTTGCCGAGTCCCTGCCTCGGCATCGACAGCAGCAGCGCCACGTCGCCCCAGCACAGCTCGATGGTGCCGAGCACGGTGAGCAGGTTGCCGCCGTTGCGGTTGGCGCCGGAATCCGTGTCGTCCTTGCGGCGCACTCCCGCCGCGCCCGCGCCGCCCTCCCCGGAGGTGTTCAGCCCGTCCAGCAGCGCGGCCAGCATGTCCAGTTCGATGGGGTAGGCGTGCTCGGCGCGGTCGTACTTGCGTGAGATCGGCCGGAACACCTCCGTCGCGGCCTGCCTTGCCTGGTTGATTAGGGCCTTGGCCTTCTTCGGGACCTCAAGATTGATCATGCCGTGACGACCCCTTCCATGACGCCGACCGCCCGCAGGTCGCGATACCAGCGCTCCACCGGGTGTTCCTTGATGAAGCCGTGCCCGCCGAGCAACTGCACGCCCGCGTTGCCGATCCACATGCCCTTCTCGGCGGCGAGCGTGCGCGCGAGCGCCACCTCGCGAGCATGCGACCTGCCCTGCTCCATCCGTGCCGCTGCCCGCAGGGTCACCAGCCGCAGACCCTCCAGCTCGATCCCGATGTCGGCCACCTGGAATGCCACGCCCTGCCGGTGGCTGACGGGTTCGCCGAACGCCTCCCGCTCGTTGACGTACGGGACGACGTAGTCGAGCACGGCCTTCGCGGTGCCGCACGCGAGCGCCGCCCACGCCAGGCGTGAGGAACGCACCACGTCCGTGAACACCTCACGCTTCCCGCCGCCGATCAGTGCGCTCGCGGGCAGGGACACGCCGTCAAGCACGAGCCTGCCCGTCGCGGCGCCGCGCAGGCCCATCGCGGGTTCCGGCTCGACCGAAACGCCGTCGGTGCCGGACTCAACGACGAACAGTGCGGGACCACCCTGCGGGCCTTCCAGGGTGGCCGACACGATGAACAACTCCGCCTGCGCCACCCTCGGCACCAGGTTCTTGACACCGTCGAGGCGGTAGCCGCCGGGGGTGCGGCGCGCGGTGGTCTTCGGGGAGAACACGTCGAACAGCGGTGTGCGCTCCTGCAATGCGAGTGCCGCGGCGGGCACGTCGTCGCCGGTGAACGCGGGCAGGTAGGTCGCTTGCTGATGGGCGTCGCCGTGACGCACGAGTACGCTGCTCACCGCCGACGGCGCGAGCACGGCGACCGCAAGGCCGAGATCGCCGTGGGCGAGGGCTTCGGCGACGAGGACGTTCGTCACCGCCGACCGTTCGGTGCCGACGCCGCCGACCTCTTCCGGGATGCCGACCACCGTCAGGCCCAGTTCCGCCGCGCGGGTGAGCAGGTCGCCGGGAGGCGCGAGCGTGGTGTCGGCCTCGGCGGCGGCAGTCCGGAGTTGCTCGGCGGCGAATTCCGTGACCGTTTCGACGATCATCTGCTGCTCGTCGTCCGGCGTCAGGTCGAACAGGCCCGCCTCCGGGGCGGGAGCCAGCCGCGCGGGCTTGCCGAGCCGGGTGGGCGCCGTGAACGCCCGCTGCGCCGCGCCCGCCGCCTTGAAACCTCCGCGCGTGGCTGTGGCCACGATCCTCTCCACGGGTTTGCGCAGTCCGGCGCGGTCGAGCAGTGGGCTTCCGGCGAGCCGGTTGAGCGCCGCGAGACCGAAGCCCATGGCGTCGCGTCGCGCTGTTTCGTGTCGGGCCACAGTGCTCCCCTCCGTGTACCTACTCGCGAGTAGGTTAACCGGTGGGATGGGCGTTCCGCCAGTAGGGTCGGCGGCTCAGTCGATGTCGAGCACCGCGTGGAGCAATGTGGTCAGCTCGGCGACCAGGTTCGGTCGTGAGGCCACCCTCCGTGTCCGCGTGAGGTCGTTGGCGATGGTCAGCGCGGCATGCACGGTGATCTTCGCCTCGCGGCTGTCCATCCCGGGATGCACGGCCTCCAGCAGCCGCACCCACTGCGCCACGTAGTCTCGCTGGATCCGCAGCAGTTCAGGCCTGTCCTTCTCGTCGATGTGCACGTGATCCGCCGAGAACGCCACGAGCAGTTCGGGAGGGCCCGTCAGCGTGCGGACGTAGGAGCCGGCGAGCCTGCGTAGCGCCTCCCGCTCGTCGGCGGGGGCGCTCGCTCGCAACGCCTGGTCGGCGGCGAACATCAGCCGGTCGCCCGCGCGCCTGCCGATCGCGGCGAGCAACGCGGCCTTGCTGGGGAAGTGCCGGTAGACGCTGGGGCCCGCGATGCCAGCCGCCTTGCCGATGTCCTCCATGCTGACGTCGGTGAACCCCCGCCTGCGGAACAACTCGGCCGCCTCGGTGAGCAGTTGTTCCCGCCGCGACGGCCTGCCGAACGTGAGTGCGGGCGCCGACGGCTCGGTCGGCCGCTCACCGGGTTCCGGCAGATCCGCGTGCAGCACGCGCAGCGCCAGCGTGGTGAGCAGATCGGTGAACCGGCGTTTGGCCAGCGTCGTGTGGTGCACGGACACGCTGCCGAACACCGACAGCGTGGCCCAGCACAGCAGTTCGGCGTCCTCGCCGGAAAGGCCGGGGCGCTTGCGCAGGAGCACTGTCGCCCACTGTGCCAGCATGGCCGTCGAGCGGCGCCGGATCTGTTGCTGTGCCTCGGCGTCGAGGTGACGTCCCTCCCAGCGCCACAGCGCGGCGGTGTCCCTGCGCTCCACCGAGCGGGCGGCGAGACCGGTGAGCAACTCCCTGATGCGCTCGTACGACTCGGTGCGGCTCTCGTCGAGCGCGGCCTCCGTCGCCTCTTCCATGTCGCTCAGCCCGGTGAGCAGTACGTGCGCGAGGATGGCCTGCTTGTCGGCGAAATGCCGATAGAGGGCGGGGCCTGTCACTCCCGCCGCCGCAGCGATGTCGTTGATGCCCACGCCGTGGTAGCCGCGCTGCCGGAACAGCTCGGACGCGACCGAGGCGAGCTGGGCCCTGCGGTCGCGCGGACGCCTGTTCCTGCCGTTTCCATCATCCATAACGTGAGCCCACCCTAGCTTTTGTTGACGGGAAGGCAACCCTGTGAACCCGTTGACAACCTCGGACGATGCGGGACTATGTTAGTAGCGATTAGCACCACGAACGGCAATCTGCGCCAGGAAGGACCTCAGGCGTGAGTACAGAGGCGTTCATCTACGAGGCGATCCGTACGCCTCGTGGCAAGAACAAGGGTGGTTCCCTCCACGGAACCAAGCCGATCGACCTGGTGGTCGGCCTGATCGACGAACTGAAGGCGCGGCACCCGGGCCTCGACCCGGCGCTGATCGACGACATCATCCTCGGTGTCGTCTCGCCGGTCGGCGACCAAGGCGCCGACATCGCGCGTGCTGCCGCGATCGCGGCCGGGCTGCCCGACACGGTGGCGGGTGTGCAGCTCAACCGCTTCTGCGCCTCGGGGCTCGAAGCCGTGAACCAGGCGGCGCAGAAGGTGCGAGCCGGGTGGGACGACCTCATCATCGGCGGCGGCGTCGAGTCGATGTCGCGTGTGCCCATGGGCTCCGACGGTGGCGCGATGTTCACCGACCCCGCCACCAACTACGACTCCTACTTCGTGCCGCAGGGCATCGGCGCCGACCTGATCGCCACGACCGAGGGCTTCTCCCGCGAGGACGTCGATGCCTACGCCGTGCGCTCCCAGCAGAGGGCCGAGGCGGCGTGGGCGGGCGGTTACTTCTCCAAGTCCGTCGTGCCGGTCAAGGACATGAACGGCGTGACCATCCTCGACCACGACGAGCACCGCAGGCCCGGCACCACGCTGGAGGCCCTGGCCAAGCTCAGGCCGTCGTTCGCGGACCTCGGTGACTTCGCCGGGTTCGACGCCGTGGCGCTGCAGAAATACCACTGGGTCGAGAAGATCGACCACGTGCACACCGGCGGTAACTCGTCGGGCATCGTCGATGGCGCAGGCATCGTCCTCGTCGGCAGCGAGGAGGTCGGCAAGCGGATCGGCATGGAGCCGAGGGCTCGCGTCGTCGCCACCGCCGTCACCGGCTCCGACCCGACGATCATGCTGACCGGTCCGACACCTGCCACGGAGAAGGTGCTGGCCAGGGCTGGCCTCACGATCGACGACATCGACCTGTTCGAGCTGAACGAGGCATTCGCCGCCGTCGTCCTCAAGTGGATGAAGGACCTGAACATCCCTGAGGAGAAGGTCAACGTCAACGGTGGCGCCATCGCCATGGGGCACCCGCTCGGCGCGACCGGCGCGATGATCCTGGGCACCATGGTGGATGAACTGGAGCGCCGCCAGGCCCGGCGCGCGCTCGTGACGCTGTGCATCGGCGGTGGCATGGGCCTCGCCACGATCATCGAGCGCGTGTGAGGAACGAGAACAAACGATGACTGAATCCAAGACCATCCGCTGGGAACAGGACTCCGACGGCATCGTCGTGCTGACACTCGACGACCCGAAGCAGTCGGCGAACACCATGAACGCCGACTTCCGCTCCTCGCTGCGCGTGATCGTCGATCGCCTCGAAGCGGAGAAGGACTCCATCACCGGTGTGGTGCTGACCTCGGCGAAGAAGACGTTCTTCGCTGGTGGCGATCTCAACGACCTCATCAAGGCGACGCCAGCCGACGCCGAGGCGATCACCGAGATGTCCAACGCCATGAAGCAGGACCTGCGCCGCCTTGAGACCCTGGGCAAGCCGGTCGTCGCCGCCATCAACGGCGCGGCGCTCGGCGGCGGGCTGGAGATCGCGCTGGCCTGCCACCACCGCGTCGTCGCCGATGTGAAGGGCGTCCAGATCGGACTCCCCGAGGTGAGCCTCGGCCTGTTGCCCGGCGGCGGTGGCATCGTGCGCACCGTGCGCCTGCTCGGCATCCAGAACGCCGTGCTCAACGTCCTCGTGCAGGGTCAGCGGCACAAGCCTGCCAAGGCGCTGGAACTGGGCCTGGTGCACGAACTCGTGGGTTCGGTGGACGAGCTGCTGCCCAAGGCCAAGGAATGGATCAAGGCCAACCCCGAGGCTCAGCAGCCGTGGGACGCCAAGGGCTACAAGATCCCCGGTGGCTCGCCGTCGAACCCCAAGTTCGCCGCGAACCTGCCCGCGTTCCCCGCGACGCTGCGCAAGCAGCTCAAGGGCGCGCCGATGCCCGCCCCGCGCGCCATCCTTGCCGCGGCGGTCGAGGGCGCGCAGGTGGACGTCGATACCGCGTTCAAGATCGAGACTCGGTACTTCGTCAGCCTCGTCACCGGCCAGGTCGCGAAGAACATGACGAAGGCGTTCTTCTTCGACCTCCAGCACATCAACTCCGGTGGTTCACGGCCCGACGGGTTCGAGAAGTACCAGGCGCGCAAGGTCGGTGTGCTCGGCGCGGGCATGATGGGCGCCGGTATCGCCTACGTGTCGGCGAAGGCGGGCATCGACGTCGTCCTCAAGGATGTCTCCAAGGAGAACGCCGAGAAGGGCAAGGACTACGCCCGCAAGCTCGAAGAGAAGGCCCTGAAGCGCGGCAAGACCACCGAGGAGAAGTCGAAGGCGCTGCTGGACCGCATCGTCACCACCGGCGACGCGGCCGACCTCGCAGGCGTTGATTTCGTGATCGAGGCCGTTTTCGAGAACACCGAGCTGAAGCACAAGGTGTTCGCCGAGATCGAGGACGTCGTCAACCCCGACGCGGTGCTCGGCTCCAACACCTCCACGCTGCCCATCACCGGCCTTGCCGAGGGCGTCACGCGGCAGGAGGACTTCATCGGCATCCACTTCTTCTCGCCGGTGGACAAGATGCCGCTCGTGGAGATCATCCGTGGGAAGCAGACCTCGGACGCCACGCTGGCGAAGGTTTTCGACTACACGTTGCAGATCCGCAAGACGCCGATCGTCGTCAACGACAGCAGAGGATTCTTCACCAGCCGCGTGATCGGCACGTTCCTGAACGAGGCCGTGGCCGCGGTGGGCGAGGGCGTCGAGCCCGCGACCATCGAGCAGGCCGGTGCGCAGGCCGGATATCCGGCACCACCGCTGCAACTCATGGACGAGCTGACGCTGACGCTGCCTCGCAAGATCCGCGCCGAGACGAAGGCCGCCGTCGAAGCGGCAGGCGGCACGTGGGTGGCGCACCCGTCGGAGGCCGTCATCGACCGGATGCTCGACGAGTTCGACCGTTTGGGCCGCTCGGCGGGCGCGGGGTTCTACGAGTACGACTCCGAGGGCAAGCGGGCCGGACTGTGGCCGGGGCTGCGGGAGGCGTTCGGCAGCGGCAGCGGCGACGTGCCGTTCACGGACCTCCAGGAGCGGATGCTGTTCGCCGAGGCGCTGGAAACCGTGAAGTGCTTCGACGAGGGCGTGCTCAACTCCGTGCAGGACGCCAACATCGGTTCGATCTTCGGTATCGGCTTCCCGGCGTGGACCGGTGGTGTGGTGCAGTACATGAATCAGTACGAGGGCGGGCTGAAGGGCTTCGTCGCGAGGGCGCGTGAGCTGGCGCAGCGCTACGGCAGCCACTTCGAGCCGCCTGCCTCGCTGGCGGAGAAGGCCGAGAAGGGCGAAATCTTCGAGTAAGCCTCCCCCGAGAAACCCCACGGAGTGGGGCGCCGCGGGGTGGGACGCACGGAGCGGGTTCGCAGTGTGGGGCGTCCGCGGCGTGGGGTCTCGCAGTGTGGGTCTCGCAGTGTGGGACAGGTTTCACCGTGTGGATGAGGGCCACCGACTCGTACAGGGCCGGTGGCCCTCGCCGTGCCTGCACTTCCTGCACTCGTGTTGGCAGTTCCTGCGCCCGTGTCCGCAGTTCCTGCACTCGTGTCCGCACTTGCTGTACGTGTGTCGGCAGCTGCTGCACCGGGTCCGTGAGCTGTGCATCTGTTCTGTCGGCCCCGACTCGTTTCCGCATGCGCGACGTGCTCCCGTGACCTGAGGACAGCACTCAGGCTGTAAGCGCAGACCCAACGTGCAAACATCCGTGCGCAGGCTGCGGACACGGACGTGCAGTGCAAACAACCGTGCACAGGGTGCGGACACGGCTTCCGGGGGCAGAGCCGGTCAGAGCAGGGGCGGCACCATGGCTTCGATGAGGTGGGGGCCCGGCTCCGAGACCGCACGGCGGAACTGCTCCGCGAGTTGTTCGGCCGTCTTCGCCCTGGTGGCGGGGACGCCGAAGCCCTCGGCCATGCGCACGAAGTCGAGGTCCGGTGTGGACAGATCGAGCAGGCTGCCTGCCTTCGGTCCCGACGACTCCGCGCCAACCCGCTGCAATTCCATCCGCAGGATGGCGTAGGCGCGGTTGTTGAGCACCACCGTTGTGACGTTCAGGTTCTCCCGAGCCTGCGTCCACAGTGACTGGACGGTGTACAGCGCGCTGCCGTCGGACTCCAGGTTGATCACCGGGCGGTCTGGCGCCGCGATGGCCGCGCCCGTGGCCACCGGCATGCCCTGCCCGATCGCTCCTCCGGTCAACGTCAGCACGTCGTGGCGGGGGGCTCCGGCGGTGGCCATCGGCACCAGTAATCCGGACGTGTTCGCCTCGTCGGAGACGATCGCGCCCTCGGGAAGCAGCGCGCCGATCACCTGCGCCCAGTTCTGCGGCGTCAGGTCGCCGGTCGGCAGCTCCGGCCGCTGGGCGGGCGCGAGGTCCGGTTCAACTCCCTCAGCCACCTCGTCGGCCAGCTCTTCGAGAGCCGCGACGACATCGTCGCCCACCTCGGCCAGCATGTGGACGTGGGCACCTTCCGGCACGAGGTCGCTCGCCTTGCCGGGGTAGGCGAAGAACGACACGGGAGGGCGGGTTCCCGCGACGACGATGTGCCGCACGCCGTCGAGCTGGTAGGCCACCTGCTCGGCGAGGTAGCCGAGCCGCTCGATGTTGGGAAGGCCTGCGCCGCGTTCGATGCGGGCGGGGAATGTCTCCGCGAACGGCTTCGCCGACGTGGCCTTCGCGATGCGGCTCAACGCGCGCATCCCGGCCTCGCGGCACCCTGCTCCGCCGACCAGCACGGCCACCGGTTCGTCACCGCGCAGAACGTCGGCGACGGTCTTCACAACGGCCGAGGCCACGGGGCGCGGCGCACGCGGGGGAACCGGCGCGGCAGGGGCACCACCTTCGCCCCACGACACGTCGGCCGGCAGGATCAGCGTCGCCACGCGACCTGGTGCGTCCTTGGCCGCCGCGACCGCAGCCGCCGCGTCGGCACCGACGTCGGCCGTGCTCGACGACCGCCGAACCCAGCCGTTCAGCGACCCGGCCAGAGCCTCGATGTCGGATTCCAGCGGCGCGTCGAACTTCTTATGGTAGGTCGCGTGATCGCCGATCACGTTGACGACGGGCGTGTGTGCGCGGCGGGCGTTGTGCAGGTTCGCGATCCCATTCGCGAGCCCTGGACCGAGGTGGAGCAGCGTCGCCGCCGGTTTGCCCGCGACGCGGCCGTACCCGTCGGCCGCTCCGGTCACGACGCCCTCCGACAGGCCGAGCACTCCCCGCACCTGGGGCACGTCGTCGAGCGCGGCGACGAAGTGCATCTCCGACGTGCCGGGGTTGGTGAAGCACACGTCAACGTCGGCATCGACGAGAGTGTGGATCAACGACTGTGCGCCGTTCATTGCCATGTCTAGTCCTCTCGGCCGAAGAGCACGCCGGGGTTCAGGATGCCCGCGGGGTCGAAAGCGCGCTTCACCCGGCTCATCAGTTCGATCTTGACTGGGTCCTCCAGCTTGAGGAAGTGTTCCTTCTTCGCCCTTCCGATGCCGTGTTCGCCGGAGATCGCTCCGCCGAGCGCCATACTCGCGGCGAAAATCTCGTGCAGGAGCTGGGAACGCTTGTCCTTGTCCTTCTGGAAGACAGCGAGGTGCACGTTGCCGTCGCCCGCGTGCCCGCAGCCGACCACGCCTGACTCCGTGCGCGCCGCGGCGGCCTGCGACTCGGCGAGAAACGCGGAGAGGGCCGATCGGGGCACGACGACGTCGATCACCTCGTCGGCGCCCGCTGCCTTGGCGGTCCAGAACGCCTTCTCCCTCGCTTCGACGAGTTTGCGCGCCGAGGGGCCTTCGAGCACGTAGACGTCGGAGGCTCCGAGTTCGGTGAGCAGGGTCCCGAGTACCTCGACGTCACCGGCGAGCCGGTCGGCGTCCCTGTTCTCCAGAGCCACGACGAGGTACGCCTGCGACGACTCGCGCACATCGTCGGGGATGCCGAGGGACAACTCGGCGGTGTGGGTGATGGCGGCCATCGTGAGCGCGTCGATGTATTCGAGGATGTGCGGCGCGAGTCCACTGGAGAGAACGCGGGGAACGGAGCTCATCACCGTGTCGAGTGCGGGGAAGGGCGCGAGGACCGTCGTGTCGTGGGGGAGGCGGGGGTGCAGTTTGACGATCACCTCGGTGGCGAGCGCGAGCGTCCCCTCAGAACCGATGATCAACTGCGTGAGGTCGTAGCCGGTGGAGGTCTTGACTGTCCGGCCTCCGGTGCGGATCAGTTCACCCGTCGGCAGCGCGGCCTGGAGGCCGAGAATATTGTGCCGGGTGACACCGTACTTGACGGCACGCATGCCGCCTGCGTTGGTGCCGACATTGCCGCCGACACTCGCGCTCATCTCACCGGGGTACACGGTGTAGCGGAGACCTGCCTCAGCGGCTCTGCTGTCCAGGTCGGACAGTGACACTCCGGGCTGCACCACGGCGACGTGGTTGACGGTGTCGATGTCGAGGATCGCGTTCATGCGCTCGAACGAGACGACGAGGCCACCGGCCATGGGGCGCGCCGCTCCGGAGAGCCCGGTGCCGGAGCCTCGGGCCGTCACGGGAACGGACTCCTCGGTGGCCAGCCGCAGGACGGCGGCGACCTCGTCGGCGGTTCCGGGTTTCACCACGTGAGCAGGCCGGACCTTGCCACCGGCAAGTGCCTCGTCGCCGGTGTAGTCGTCACCGACGGCGTCGCCGCTCGCCACGTTGTCGGCGCCGACGATCTCGGTCAGCCGCTGCGCTACGTCGCCCATGGGCGGAGAGCCTAGTACGGTGGGGCGCCGGTCGGCTATGAATGATTCTCGCGTTTGGTGGTGAAGGGGCGGGGCCGGCTCCGCGCCAGGTGCCGGCCCCGCGATGTCATGCCATTGCGCCCGGCTCTTAGATCAGCCAGCCGAGGAGGTGGGCGAGGTGTGCCAGCACGCCGGTGATCACGTCGCCTGCGGAGGTCGCGTGCATGACGATGTACTGCATCAGGGGCTCCTTTACCAAGAGGCATTCGTAGGAAGTACTGCGAATTGGTGCGCGCACACCGCTTTCGAAAGCGAGATCGAGATTCGCACCGTGAGACACTCGCTGTCAAAGATCGGGATGTGCGGGCGGAGCCTGATGTGAAATCCCCTCAGTGTAAACACGTACGCCCTTCGTGTTTTACTGAGGGGCCAGCATTTCCATTCGATTGTGACGATTCGTGTTCGCCCGACCGGGTCTTCTGCTGCGATGAGTCGCGGACTTCGTCGGCGCACTTCGCCCATGACACCAACGAGTTACCGCGTCAGTACGAAACGTAAAGATCGCAATAGTACCCGGTCGGGTGAACGACGAGGGTTCACGCGCGGGCGAACGTCAGCGTCTCCCCCTCGACACCCCGCAGCCAGAGGTCCTGCGCCGCGGCCGCCATCTCGTCGAGCCCCTCGACGATCGTGGCGAACACGTTGCCGGGCACCCAGCCGGCGTCACCGTTGATCAGCAGGTTGTTCCGGCCGTAGAAAATGGCGAGATCCGTGGCGCCCTGTTCACTGTGGGCGGCGCTTTCCTCGTCGTAGCCGTATGCGGGATTGCCGATCTCCCATGCCTCGAACCCGAAGTAGACGACGTCGCCGGGAATGGGTGTCACGGTGGGGTTCTCCCGGCCTGGTTGCGGGTCGGCGAACGGCGGCACGAGGGTGTAGACCTCGTTGCGCGCGTACTTCGCGTGGTACGCCGAACCGCTCTGCGGCAGGGCGTCCCACACCGCCTTGCAGGTCCTCGGCGCCTCGGCGTCGAGCAGGCGGGCGCGGCACGAGACGCCACGCTTGTCGAGCGTGATGGTGATGTAGCGGGCCAACAGGAACTCCTCGCGGGTCCGGTAAACGGGTTCTCAGGCGGTGACCGAGGCGACGACGTCGGTCCAGATCTCCAGCGCCTCCTCGATCTGCTCACTGGTGACGACCAGCGGCGGGATCATGCGCACGACGTTCATGAACGCGCCGCAGGTGAGCAGCAGCAGCCCTTTCTCCGCCGCTGCCTTCTGCGCCGCCTGCGCGGTCGCGGTGTCGGGCTTGCCGTCGGACGTCACGAACTCCGATCCGACCAGCAGGCCGAGTCCCCGCACGTCACCGATGCCCGGCGTCTTGTCGCCGACCGCCTTCGCGCCGTCGAGCAGTTGCCTGCCCCGCGCCGCCGCGTTCTCGACGAGGTGCTCCTCCTTGATCACGTCGAGGGTGGCGATGGCAGCCGCGCACGAGACCGCGTTGCCGCCGTAGGTGCCTCCTTGTGAACCCGGCCACGCCTTGCCCATGAGGTCCTTCGACGCGGCGATGCCCGAGAGCGGGAAGCCGCTGGCGAGGCCCTTCGCAATGAGCACGACGTCGGGGCGCACGTCGAAGTGCTCGTGGCCCCAGAACTTCCCTGTGCGCCCGAAACCGGTCTGGATCTCGTCAACGACGAGGAGAATGCCGTGCTCGTCGGCCCGCCGCCGCAGCCCGGCCATGAACTCGGTGTTCGCGGGCACGTAGCCGCCCTCGCCCAGCATCGGCTCGACGAAGAACGCGGCCGTCTCCTGCGGCGAGGTCTGCGTGGCGAAAAGGTAGTCCAGTTCGCGCAGTGCGAACTCCGTCGCCGTCCGCTCGTCCCAGCCGTAGTGGTAGGCGTAGGGGAACGGTGCCACGTGCACGCCGCTCATCAGCGGGGAGAAACCGGCGCTGAAGCGGGTCCCCGACGTCGTCATCGACGCTGCCGCCACCGTGCGGCCGTGGAAGCCGCCCTGGAACACGACCACGTTGGGCCGTCCCGTTGCCTGCCTGGTCAGGCGGAGCGCGGCCTCGACGGCTTCACTGCCAGAGTTGGCGAAGAAGAGCGAGTCGAGGCCCTTCGGCAGCACCTCGCCGAGCCGTTCGCTGAGTTCGAGGAGGGGCTTGTGCATCACGGTGGTGTACTGGCCGTGGATCAGCTTGCCGACCTGCTCCTGCGCGGCGGCCACGACGCGGGGGTGGCAGTGCCCGGTGCTGGTCACGCCGATACCCGCTGTGAAATCGAGGTGACGGCGTCCGCTGGTGTCGTAGAGATAGGCGCCTTCGCCGTGATCGACGACGACCGGGGTGGCCTGCTTGAGGATCGGGGAAAGCTGGGCCATGACTGCGTGCTCCTTTGCGACAGCGGTGGTGGGCGTCGTGTGTGAGGGTGTGCTCGGGTTGACCGTGAGACGCTCCCCGCGGGCGGCGCGGGTGTGCGACCTCACGGGGTTGTAGATTGTCAACAATATTCGTAGCATGGCACCCGCAGCGGCGCAATCAGCGACAGCAGGGAGTTTTCATGAGCGCGGTCACCGAGTCGAGCGTGGTGGAAGCCGTCACCAAGGAGCTGTTCATCGGCGGCAAGTGGACGCCGTCCACCAGCGGCGCGACGTTCCCCGTGCACGACCCGGCCACGGGAGCGGTGCTCTGCGAGGTCGCCGACGCCTCGGCCGAGGACGGGATGGCGGCACTCGACGCCGCCGCCTCCGCGCAGGCCGACTGGGCGGCGCACCCGCCGAGGGAGCGCGGGGAGATCCTCCGCAGGGCCTACGACGCGCTTCTGGCAAGGCAGGAGGAGCTGGCCCTGCTGATGACGCTGGAGATGGGCAAGCCGCTCGCCGAGTCCCGAGGCGAGGTGGCCTATGCCGCCGAGTTCTTCCGCTGGTTCGCCGAGGAGGCCGTGCGCATCGATGGCGGGTACGCCGTGGCACCGAACGGCACCGGCCGGTTCCTCGTCACCAAGCAGCCCGTTGGTCCTTCCCTGCTCATCACGCCGTGGAACTTCCCGATGGCGATGGGCACGCGCAAGATCGGCCCCGCCGTGGCGGCGGGCTGCACCATGGTCGTCAAGCCCGCGGAGCAGACACCGCTGTCGATGCTGGCCCTCGCACAGGTTCTCGCCGAAGCCGGATTGCCTGACGGTGTTCTCAACGTCGTCACCACAACCGACCCCGGCGGTGTGATGGAGCCGCTCATCCGCGACGGCAGGGCGCGCAAGCTGTCGTTCACCGGTTCGACGGCCGTGGGGCGTGTGCTGCTGCGACAGTGCGCCGACAAGGTGCTGCGCACGTCGATGGAGCTCGGCGGCAACGCGCCGTTCCTGGTGTTCGACGACGCCGACCTCGACGCGGCGGTGGACGGCGCCATGCAGGCCAAGATGCGCAACATCGGGGAGGCGTGCACGGCGGCGAACCGCTTCTACGTGCAGCGCGGTGTCGCCGACGAGTTCGCGCGCAGGCTCACCGAGCGCATGTCCGCGTTGCCCATCGGCCGCGGTACGGAGGAGGGCGTCGTCGTCGGCCCACTGATCGACTCCGACGCCGTGGCGAAGGTCGGTGAACTCGTGGAGGACGCGGCCCGGCGTGGCGCGCAGGTGCTGACCGGCGGCGCGACTCTGGACGGGCCAGGCAACTTCTACCAGCCCACCGTGCTCACCAACGTGCCGTCCGGTGCCCGGATGTCGGTCGAGGAGATCTTCGGTCCGGTCGCGCCGATCTCGGTCTTCGACACGGAGGACGAGGCACTCGCCGCGGCCAACGACACCGAGTACGGGCTCGTCGGCTACGTCTACACCAACGACGTCAAGCGCGCGCTGCGGGTCAGCGAGCGGCTCGAAACGGGAATGGTGGGCCTGAACCAGGGCATCGTGTCCAACCCGGCCGCACCGTTCGGCGGCGTGAAACAGTCCGGCCTCGGCAGGGAGGGCGGCACCGTTGGCATCGACGAGTTCCTCGAGACCAAGTACATCGCGGTGAGCCTGTGAGCGCGCCGGTGAGGACCTACGAGATCGCCACGATCCCCGGTGACGGCATCGGCGTCGATGTCACCGTGGAGGCGCGCAAGGTGCTCGACGCCGCCGCGGCCCAGCACGGTTTCGCGTTGCGGTGGACCGAGTTCGACTACAGCTGCGAGCGCTACAGCGCCACGGGCGCGATGATGCCGGAGGACGGCGTCGCGAAGCTGGCAGGCTTCGACTCCATCCTGCTCGGAGCCGTTGGATTTCCCGGCGTGCCGGACCACGTCTCGCTGTGGGGGCTGCTGATTCCGCTGCGGCGCGCGTTCTCGCAGTACGTCAACCTCCGGCCGGTGCGCCTGCTGCCCGGCACCACGTCGGTGCTGGCGAACCGCACGGCGGACGAACTGGAGATGGTGATCGTCCGCGAGAACTCGGAGGGCGAGTACTCGACCCTCGGCGGCAGGCACAACGCCGGCCAGCCCGGCGAGTTCGTGCTCCAGGAGTCGGTGTTCACGCGCGTCGGGGTCGAGCGCATCATCCGGTACTCGTTCGAGCTGGCCCGAACCCGCTCGAAGCGCGTCTGCTCGGCCACCAAGTCGAACGGCATCATCCACACGATGCCGTTCTGGGACGAGATCTTCGAACTCGTCGCGGCCGAGTATGCCGACGTGGCGGCCGAGCAGTGCCACATCGACGCGCTCGCCGCCAGGATGGTGCAACATCCAGACCGGCTCGACGTGATCGTGGCGTCGAACCTGTTCGGCGACATCCTGAGCGACCTCGCCGCGGCCGTGACCGGAGGGCTCGGCATGGCGCCGTCCGGCAACATCAATCCGGAACGCACCCACCCCTCGATGTTCGAGGCCGTGCACGGGAGCGCGCCGGACATCGCGGGTAAGGGGATCGCCAACCCCGTTGCGCAGATCCTCGCCGCCACGATGATGCTCGACCACCTCGGTGAGGTGGAGGCGGCACGGTCGGTGAACGCGGCCGTGGAGAAGGTGCTCGAGGAGGGCAGAGTGGCGACTCCCGACCTCGGGGGCAAGGCCACCACGGAGCAGCTCGGCACGGCGATCGCCGAGGCGCTCTGACCTCCTCCTGCGGCCTCGTGGGACGGCGGGCGGGTGCGTAGAACGCGATGTGGTTGGGCATTCCGGCTGCATGCGTGTGCTCGGCCTTCCGCTGCCCGACCCGTTGTCCCTCGTGGGTACCGCCGTCGGTACCGCTCAGGGGGTGGCATCGCTGGTCACCACACCTCGACGGTATGTGAGGACCAGCCCCGGCCGTCTGTTCGTCGAGGTCCACGGCGTGCAGGGATCGGGAAGGGGCAAGGTGGCCCGACGGGTCGAGGAGACCGTCGAGTCGCACCCTCGGGTGCTGTGGGCGCGGGTGAACGGGCCGACGTCGCGGCTCGTCGTGACGGTCGCCGACCCGCCGCCGGACCCGAAGGAGATCGTCGCCCTCGTCAGGCAGGCGGAATCCATGCCGGTGTCGATCGAGGACGAGGTCGCCGAGGAGGAGTCGCACCATCCCGCGGAAGGAGTGAAGGGCACCCAGGTCGTCCCGACGCTGGCCGTTGACGCGCTCGGGCTGTTCATCTCCGCGATCACCCGGATCGGCCGGTGGGCCCCGCTTCCGCCGGAGGTGGCGGGTGTGCTCACGGCCATCGACCACCACCCCGCGCTGAAGGAACGGATCAACAGGCGCGCACACGGCCCCACCCGCGCGGGATCGCGCATGGCGATGGCGGGGGCGCTCGCGCAGGGGCTCGCCGCAGGTAACGAGGGAATCCTGCTCGACGTCGTCTCGCGTGCGGGGGAGTGGCAGGAGGCCCACGCGGTCGAACGGGCCTGGTCCGCCGTCGAGGAGCGGGTCGTGACCAGCCCGGAATCGGTCGCGGCGAAGACAAGGCCCACCGAGCGGCCTGCTCCCGCACCCGCCAGTGAGGCGGATCGGTATGCGCACAGGGCACTTGCCACGGGGGCACTGGCCGGTCTCTCGTCGGCGCCCTTCATGGGGCCGCGCAGGGCGCTGGCGCTCGGCCTCGCGACCCTGCCCAAGCCGGTCGAGGTGGGCAGGTCGGCGTTCGGGAGCGCACTCGGCACCACGATCGCGCGGCGCGGAGCCATCGTCATGGAACGCTCCGTGCTGCGCAGGATGGACGCCATCGACGCCGTCGTGCTCGACACGCCGGGCCTTCGCACCGGCGCTCTCTCGCTGTCCGCGCTCGTTCCGGTCAAGGGCGCCGACAAGAAGGCCATCGCGGAGGTGGCGTGGCGGCTCTTCTCCTCAGCAGACCCGGACGGTGTCGCCGAGGACGGTGAGTGGTGGCTCGGGCCGACGGAAGGCCGTGACCTCGAAGGGCCGCACGGCGGCAAGGAGAGCGCCAAGGCGCTTCGCCAGGGCGCCAGCCGGGTCGTCGGCCTCGGGCGGGGGAGAAGGCTTCAGGCGGTGGCCGGGCTCAACCCGGAGTCCCTGCCCGACACGGACCTGCTCACCGTGGCCGCGCGGCGCAGCGGCCTTCCCGTGTACGAGACCGAGGACCCCCGGGGCACCGTGCACGAGTTGCAGGAACGCGGACACCGGGTGCTGTGCGTGTCCGACTCCCGAAGGGCGCTCAGCGTGGCCGACTGTGGTGTCGGTGTGTTCGCCGACGGCGAGCGACCTCCGTGGGGCGCCCACGTCCTGGTGGGAACCGACCTGCTGACAGCGGCCGTTCTGATCGAGGCCGTCGGTGCGATGAGGACGGTGACCACTCACAGCATCCGCATCGCGCAGGCGGCCTCGGCGGTGGGGATGATCTCGGTGCTGCGCGGTGGCGTCTCGAATCCGACGACCAGGGCTTTGCGCCCGGTCAACGCCGGAGCCGCGATCGCGTTGTTCAACGCACGCAGGCACGCCATGCGGCTGCGCGAGCCGAGTTGCGCGGCCGGTCTGAGTACCGCGACCGTGCCGTGGCACACGATGCCCGCGACGGTGGTGCGTGAGCGGCTCGGTTCCGGTGAGCGTGGCCTGACCGACGAGGAAGTCGAACGGAGGGCTGCCGCACGCAGCACCCGGCGGGTGGGCGGCACCACGCTGGGCAGCGCGTTCATCGCCGAACTGGCGAACCCGCTCACCCCGGTGATGGCGGGCGGTGCGGCAGTGGCCGCCGCCGTCGGTTCCCCTGTTGACGCCGCTCTTGTGGTGGCCGTCGTCGGGCTTTCGGCGCTGATCGGCAGCGTCCAGCAGGTCAGGGCCGAGCGGGAACTGGCGGAGTTGCTGAGCCGTTCCGCCGTGAGTGCCAGGGTCGTGAGGAGTGGGACGGAGCGGGTGGTCACCGCCGACGATCTCGTGCCGGGCGATCTCGTGATGGTGGACGCGGGTGACGTGGTGCCAGCCGATTGCAGGCTGGTCGAGTCCACGGGGCTGGAGTTGGACGAGTCGTCCCTCACCGGCGAGTCGCTGCCCGTTGCCAAGGACGCGGCTCCCGTGGTGGCCTCGGAGGTCGCCGATCGGTCGTCCATGGTGTACGAGGGCACGACTGTCGCGACAGGACAGGGCAGGGCCGTGGTCGTCGCGGTCGGCAACGACACGGAGGCCGGGCGCAGCATGACGATCGCGCGGGAGGGCGCGCCGACCACGGGTGTGGAGGCGCGGCTGACCGAGTTGACCGAGAAGAGTCTTCCGCTGGCCGCGGGGTCGGCGGCGGCGGTCGCGGGAGCCGGTCTGCTGCGTGGCATCCCGCTGCGCGAGAGCCTGAGCGCGGCGGTCAACCTGGCCATCGCCTCCGTTCCGGAGGGACTGCCGTTCATGGTCAACGCGGCACAGCTCGCCGCGGCGCGCAGGCTGGCCGAACACCGCGCCCTCGTGCGGAATCCTCGCAGTATCGAGGCACTGGGCCGGGTCGATGTCCTCTGCTTCGACAAGACGGGAACCCTGACCGAGGGCAGGCTCACCGTCAGCGAGGTGGACGACGGGCGGTTGAGGTCCACAATGGATGTTCCTCGGGACTTGAGGCCCGTGCTGGCCTCGGCGTTGCGGGCGACCCCGCACGCCGAAGAACCCGGCACCCTTCCGCACGCGACCGACAGGGCCGTCGCCGAAGCCGGTGCGCGGCTCGGACTGACCACCGCCACCGGCGCGCCGGGCTGGGAAGAGGTCTCGACCGCGCCGTTCGAGTCGTCCCGAGGTCTCCACGCGACCATCGGCCGCACCGGCGACGGACTGCTGCTCAGTGTCAAGGGCGCACCGGAGGAGGTGCTCTCCCGCTGCGACCTCGGAGGAAAGGCCCGCAAGCGCCTCGCGAGCAGGTTGCGGGCCCTCGCCGCGACGGGACACCGGGTGCTCGCCGTCGCCGAACGCCCGCTGAAGGACGTGATCGACCTGCGTGATCCCGATTCGGTGCGGGGTCTGGAGTTCCGGGGCTTCCTCGGGATCGCCGACCCGGTGCGCGACAGCGCGGCGCCTGCGGCGGCACGACTGCGCAGTGCGGGTGTGCAGATCGTGATGCTCACGGGCGATCACCCCGCGACGGGGGAGGCCATCGCCGCAGAGATCAGCGGGCACGACGATCTCACGGTGGTCACCGGCGCCGACCTCGACGAGCTGGACGAGGACGGGCTGCGCGAACTGCTGCCGAACGTCGATGTGATCGCGCGCTGCACGCCGGCTCACAAGGTCCGCATCGTGGAGGCGTACCGAGCGCTGGGCAAGACGGTCGCGATGACCGGTGACGGAGCCAACGACGCACCCGCCATCCGGCTGGCCGACGTCGGGATCGCCCTCGGTGAGCGGGGCACACCGGCGGCGAGGGCCGCGGCCGACCTCGTCGTGACCGACGACCGGCTCGAAACGATCATCGCGGCGCTGGTGGAGGGCCGCGCGATGTGGGCTTCGGTGCGTTCGGCGCTCGGCGTGCTCCTCGGCGGCAACCTCGGCGAGATCGCGTTCACGGTCCTCGGCGCCACCGTGTCGGGCCGCTCCCCGCTGGGCGCCCGTCAGTTGTTGCTGGTCAACATGCTGACCGATCTGGTGCCGTCGATGGCGATCGCGCTGCGCCGTCCGGATGGGGCGAGTGCGGAGACCTCGCTGGTGGAGGGTCCGGAGAGTTCGCTGGGCACACCGCTCTACCGTGAGATCGGGGTGCGTGCGGCAACGACGGCGGCCGGTGCCACCACCGCGTGGGCACTGGCCCGGATCACCGGGCGGAGGCAACGGGCGGGCACCGTGGCCCTCGCCGCACTCGTGGCGACGCAACTTGGTCAGACGCTCGTGACGGGGCGTCGCAACCCTTCGGTGGTCGCGAGCGGGGTGGGTTCGGCGGCCGTGCTGGCGGCGGTGATCCAGACGCCGGGGCTGAGCCAGTTCTTCGGCTGCACACCGCTGGGCCCCCTCGGCTGGGGCATCGCGTTGAGCAGCGCGACCGCGGCGACGGCGGCGGGCGCGTTCGCCGGAATGCGATAGGACCGGGCCCAGGTGCGCGGCGGCTGACGCGACCTCGTCAGTCCGACTGCTTCGTCACGAGACTCTTGTCGGGGGCAAGCCGCCGCACGGCGTCCTCCATGTGGGCTTCCAGAAGCGCGAGCAGCAATTCCTCGTCGCCGTCGCGCAGGGCCTCGATGATCCGATTGTGTTCGGCGATCCGCTCGTCAACGCCCTGGTAGCTGCGGCGGTAGGAGTTGTGCAGCGCCGAGAGGCACATCCTCGTCTCGATGAGCAGCGTGCTGGCCATGCGCACGAGGCGCCTGCTGCCCGACGCCTCGATGAGCGCCTCGTGAAAGGCGAGATCGGCCTCACTGAGCGCGTTGGGGTCGTCCTGCTCGTCGGCTTCCGCCATCGCGGTGACGGCGTCGGCCAGCACGTCGGCGACGCGCTCCCGCTGTGGCCCTCGCACGACGCGCTGGGCCGCCGCTCGTTCGATGGCGGATCGTGCCCAGTAGATGTCGTGCACGTCGTCGGGTTCGAGGTCGATCACGAAGAGGCCGCGGTGCGGTTCGCTGCGCAGCAGACCTTCGGAGACGAGCCGTTGCATGGCCTCCCGCAGCGGGCCCCGCGAGACCTCGAACCGGGACGCGAGCTCCGTCTCGCCGAGCTGGGTTCCCGGTGGCAGGGACCCGGTCATGATCGCGTCGCGGAGTTGGCGGGCGATGATCGACGCTGTCGACTCCCTGTTGACGGGTTCGATGTCGGCCAGCATGGGTTACGTGCCTTTCCTTCGGAACAGCGTGCCCAGGCCGGGCACGCCGGGGGTGACACCGGCGAGCCGTAGACCTTCCCACACGGTCACCTGGTTGGCCGTCAGCACCGGCTTGCCGAGGCGCTGTTCGAGGATGTCGATCAGCGCGAGCGTGCGCATGGCTGTGTCAGGCACGAGCAGGGCGTCGGCCTCTCGCCGGTCGCGGCTGACGATCAGCTCAACCACGTCGTCGGGGGAGAGCCTGCCGACCTCGGCTGCCGTGACGATGTCGGCGCTCGACATGCCGACGACTTCCACGCCACCGCGCCCGAGGAAATCGACGAAAAGGTCCGCGACGTCGTCAGGGTAGCTGGCCGCGACCGCGACGGTGCGCACACCGAGAGCTTCGGCCGCCCTGACGAACGCGAAGGAGGTGCTGGAGGCCGGAAGGCCGCCTGCGGCGCGCGAGAGGTGTTCGACCTGGTCGTGCGCGCCGTCCCAGCCGTATACGAAACTGCCGCTGGTGCACGCCCAGACGACCGCTGCGGGGCTGTGGCCCGCGAGTTGCGCGGCCCCTTCGGAGAGCCGGGCAGGGCTTCCGAGGTCGAGCAGTTCGGGAACCGCGTGGAGATCGGTTCCGTAAATGTGCTCGACCGGCAGCCGCGCCGCGCCGCCGAGCAGTTTCTCGGCGTACGGGTAGTCGTGCTCCGCCGCGTGGTCGGGGTAGATGAAACCGACCGAGACGGCTGTGTCCTGCTGCGGCAAGGGGCACCTCCTGCGCTGATTGTTGACAATCTTACTCAGATGAATCAGGTAACTTCGCGTAGCCAGCGACCCGGCCCCACGATCGGCAGCTTCATTCGCCGCAGGCAGGCCCACATCGTGAGCTGGTTCGCCGTGAGCACCGGCTTGCCGAGGGCTTCCTCCAGCGGATCGATGACGTCGTAGGTGGGCAGATTCGTGCAGCTGATGAAAATCGCCTCGGCTTCGGAGTGGTCGGCGGCGAGGATGCGCTCGGCGATGGTGCGGTAGCTGACCTTCCAGATGCCGCCGCCGAGGCCGAGGTGGTCACTGGACACGGTGTCCACGTCCAGCTCGCCGAGAAAGTCGTGCAGCCGTGCGGTGAGGTCGGCGTCGTAGGGTGTGAGCACGGAGATCCGGCGCAGGTCGAGCTGCCGCAGGACCTCGGCGAGCGCACCGGATGTGGTGACCGCCTCCGGCGCGCCGGCGTCACAGATGACCTTGCGGAGCGACTGTTCGGCTCCGACCCCGTTGACGAAACTGCCCGACGTGCACAGGTAGGCGACCACCTCGGGTTCGACGTGAAGTACGTCGCGCGTTGCCGCGGCGAGGTGTGCCGAGTTGCTGACCAGGTGGGCCATCTCCATGCTGACCGGAACGGGCTCGTACGGGGTGCGGGCGAGGTGGAGTGAGACCTCCATCGGCACCCAGCGCCACAGCTCCCGTTCGAGGGCGAGGTCGAACGGGGCGATCACGCCGATGCCGCGCTGGGCGAGCGGACCGTCGAACGAGGGGATGTCGAGTGCTGCGAAATCCAAGGATCGACCTCCGACGGCTTTTATGCATGAAGGGGCCTCCGGGGGGACTCCTCGGATTGTTGACAATCATACGACTGCCTCATACCGTGTCAACGTGAGTGGCACGGATCGTCCGGTTCTCGCCGTTCTGTGCGGCGAGCAGCGTCCCCCGGACATGGAGCCCATCGAAAGCGTGGCATCGGTTCGTTACGCGGACGCCGGAGAATTACCCTCGGCGCTCCGGGGCGCGGACGCGCTGTTCGTCTACGACTTCCTCTCGAAAGCGGTGCCTGGCGCGTGGCATGCCGCGGATCGGCTGCGCTGGCTGCACATCGCCAGCGCGGGTGTGGACCCGGTGATGTTCCCCGAACTCCGCGACAGCGATGTCGTGCTCACCAACTCCAGGGGCGTCTTCGACGCCGCGATCGCCGAGTACGTTCTCGGGCTGGTGATCGCGTTCGCCAAGGACTTCGCCGGTTCGCTGCGTCTTCAGCAGCAGCGCACCTGGCGGCATCGTGAGACGGAGCGGGTCGCGGGGACGTCGGCCCTCGTCGTGGGCACAGGCCCCATCGGGAGGGCCATCGCACGACTGCTGAGAGCGGTCGGCATGCGGGTGGCCGGTGCGGGGCGCAGTGCCAGGCAGGCCGATCCCGACTTCGGAGACGTCGTCGCGTCGGACGACCTCGCCCGGCACCTTCCCGGCTTCGACGTCGTCGTCGCCGTCGCGCCGCTGACCGAACACACCAGAGGCATGTTCGACGCGGGCGCCTTCGCGGCGATGCGCGAAGGCGCCCGCTTCGTCAACGTCGGTCGTGGCGAACTGGTCGTCACAGCCGACCTCGTTTCGGCCCTGCGCGAAGGGCGCCTCTCCGGCGCGGCGCTCGATGTGTTCGAGCAGGAGCCACTCCCTCCTGAAAGTCCGTTGTGGACGATGGAGAACGTTCTGGTCTCCGCGCACATGTCCGGCGACGTGGTCGGCTGGCGCAACGCGCTCGTCGAACTCTTCGCCGACAACTTCGCCCGCTGGTGTGATGGCAGGCCCCTACGCAATGTCGTCGATAAACACCTCGGCTATGTACCCTCGTCACGCTGACACGCGAGCGGCCTTTCGCGCCGGAGGGGTCACCGAGGATGAGGAGAACAATGCCCAGCATCCCCAGCACCTCCATGCTGACCGCGAGCGAACTCGTCGCCGCGTACTCGTCAGGTGAACTGTCGCCCGTCGATGCGACACGGGCCGCGCTCGACGTGATCGCCGAGGTCGATTCCGACTACCGGGCTTTCACTCTCGTGGACCCCGAGGTGGCGCTCGACGCGGCCAGAGGTTCCGAGGAGCGGTGGCGCGAGGGCAATCCCATCGGATGGCTCGACGGCGTCCCCGCGTCGGTCAAAGACATGTTCCTCACCCAGGGCTGGCCGACGCTGCGCGGGTCGCTGTGCATCGATCGCGACCAGGCGTGGGAGGTGGACAGCCCGGTGACCGCGCGGATGCGCGAACACGGTCTCGTGCTGCTGGGCAAGACCACGACGCCCGAGCTGGCCTGGAAGGCCGTGACCGACAGCCCGCTCGACGGCATCACCCGCAATCCGTGGAACCCCGCGCTGACCCCGGGAGGGTCGAGCGGCGGGAGCGCGGTGGCGGTGTCCACCGGCATGGGCGAGTTGTCGGTCGGTACGGACGGCGGTGGATCGGTGCGGATTCCCGCCTCGTTCTGCGGTGTCGTCGGGTTCAAACCCACCGGAGGCCGCATCCCGCTCTATCCGGCGAGCCCGTTCGGCGCGCTGTCGCACGCGGGGCCGATCGCTCGCTCGGTTGACGACGTCGCACTGCTGCTCGACGTGCTCGCCACACCGGACCACCGCGATCCCTCGGCGCTTCCCCCGCCGCCCGCCACCTACCGTGAGGCCGTCCGTCGTGACGTGCGTGGCCTGCGCGCGGCGTACTCGGCCGATCTCGGCTACGTCGATGTCGATCCGGAGATCGCGCGCATCGTCGTGTCGCTCGTGGCGAAGCTCGGAGAGGCCGGGTTGACGGTCGAGGACGCCGATCCCGGTTTCGGCGATCCGCTGGACGCGTTCGGGGTGCTGTGGTCAACGGGAGCGGCGAAGTGGCTCGACTCGTTCCCTCCCGGTTCAGCGGACGACGTCGATCCCGGCCTGCGAGAGGTGTGGGAGCGGGGCCGTACCTACTCGGCGAGCGACTACCTCGAAGCCAACGCCGAGCGGGCTGCGCTCGGAATCCACATGGGCGAGTTCCACACGCGCTACGACGTGCTGCTGACTCCGACCGTGCCGATCGCACCGTTCGAGGTGGGGCACGACGTGCCTCCCGGCAGCGGCCTCGGAAGCTGGCCGGAGTGGACGCGCTTCACCTACCCGTTCAACATGACGCAGCAGCCCGCGATCACCGTGCCTGCCGGATTCACCTCGAAGGGCCTTCCCGTCGGCCTGCAGATCGTGGGGCCCCGTCACTCCGACGACCTCGTGCTTGCCGTGGCCAAGCTCGCCGAGGAGATCAACCCGTGGCCGACCGACAGGCCGGCGAGCCCCCGGCTCTGACCACCGTGTCCGCAGCCTGTGTACAGATGTTTGCAGCCTGTGCACTCGTGTCCGCATTTCCTGCACGGGTGTTGGCAGTTCCGGTACGGCGGTGTCGTCCTGTGAGCCGGACAGGCGGACCACAGGTGCGGCCTCACGTACGTGAGGTGCGGACACGCGTGCGGGAAGTCTTGCCTGCCGTCGGCTGAGAAAGATCGTATTCTCGCCGCGTGTCGATGACCGGTGCGCGCAGCCTTGTGAAGACCCTGGCCGAACTCGGGGTTGAGGTCGTGTTCGGGCTGCCGGGATCGCACGGTCTGCCGATCTGGGATGCGCTGGCGGACGCCAGCGCCGGCACCGCCGCTGGTATCCGGCTCATCGGTGTGCGGCACGAACAAGCCGCGGCCCACGCAGCCGACGGCTACGCCAGGGTGGCAGGCTCGCTCGGTGTCGCCCTCGTGACGACGGGGCCCGGCGCGGTGAATGCCTTGCGCGCGGTCGGGGAGGCGATGGCGTCGGCGTCTCCCGTACTGGTGCTCGCCACCGAGGTACGTGCGCCACAGCGGCCGCAGGGGGCGGCGCGTGGTTCCCACCGCGACGTCGGTGAGCAGGAGTCGTTGTTCGCGCCGTTGACGAAGGCGACGTTCACGGTGGGCCACCCGGACGAGATCGCGTCCGTGGTTCGGGAAGCCGCGAGGATCGCGACGCGCCCGCAGAGCGGTCCCGTGTACGTCGGGGTCCCTGCCGGTTTCCTCGGGGACCCGGTGGAGGTGCGGGAGGACACCGGTCGTCCGGTCGAGCCGGAGTTGCCGCTACCGGCGAGCGAGGACGTCGAGCGAGCGCGGGAGGCCCTCCTCGCGGCAAGGTCCCCGCTGATCTGGGCCGGTGGCGGCGCGCTGCGGTCGGGGGCGGGTGACGCCGTCGGCGTGCTCGCCGAACGACTCGCCGCGCCGATCATCACCACGTTCACCGCTCGCGGCATCGTGCCGCCCGATCATCCGTGTCTGGCGTCCAACCCGGTACACGCACCCGAGGTCGGTGCGCTCTGGGACGAGGCTGACGTCGTGCTCGCGATCGGCACCGACTTCGACGGCGCGATGACGCAGAACTGGCGTATGCCGCAGCCACCGCATCTCATCGCGGTCAACGTGGACGCCGAGGACGCGGCGAAGTACTACCCCCCGGATTCGCTGTTGCTCGGCGATGCACGGCAGGTGGTGGAAGCGTTGTCGCTGGGCATTCCGTCGAAACCGGGTCTCGACGAGCTGACGCGCAGGCTCGACGACATCGAGGTCAGGGTGCGCAGGCGGGTGCGCAAGGAGGAGCCGCACGCCGCCGAGTTTCTCTCGGCGCTGAAGGAGACACTCCCCGAAGGGTCCGTGCTGGTTACGGACATGTGTGTCGCCGGGTACTGGATCGGCGGCTTCCACCGGGTGTCGGGGCCGAGGCAGCTCGCGCTGCCGATGGGCTGGGGCACGGTGGGATTCGGTTTCCCCGCGTCGCTGGGTGTGGCGGCCACGGGTGCGGTCCGCGCGGTGTGTGTGACGGGTGACGGCGGGTTCCTGCCCGCGTGCGCGGAGTTGGCGACAGCGATCCAGGACGCACTGCCCGTCACCGTGGTGATCGTCGATGACGGCGGTTACGGCATGCTGGGCTACGGCCAGGACGCGGGGTTCGGATATGCCGGAGTCGATCTTGCGACACCGGATTTCGTGGGACTCGCCAAGTCGTTCGGCGTCCACGCCGATCGCGTTGACGGGTTCGGCAGGGCGTTCCGGCGGCTGCTGAGGGAGTTCACGCGCACGGAGGAACCGAACGTGCTCGTGGTCGGCGCGGAGCTGCGCCCTCCGTTGAACACGTCGGCCCGCTGGTATCGGCGGGAGGAGCGCACGATCGGGACGAAGTACCGGAAAGGACGGCACCATGACGACCACAGCTGAGCGGATTCTGCGGGAGTTCGACACCATCGCGGTGGTCGGGCTCAGCCGTGATCCCGCGAAGGAAGCGCATTCGGTGCCTGCCGGGATGCGCGCCGCGGGTTTCCGGATCATCCCGGTGAACCCGGTCGCGGAACCGGGCAGCACGCTGCTCGGCGAGACCGTGTTCCGGAGCCTGGGCGAGGCAGCCGAGGCGGGAAGGCCCATCGACGTCGTCAACGTCTTCCGGCCCTCGCCGGAGGCCGCCTCGGTGACCAGGGAGGCTGTGGCCGCGGGGGCGCGGGCCGTGTGGTTGCAGGAAGGCATCTTCTCGGCTGAGGCGCGTGCGCTGGCTGAGGACGCCGGGCTGCTGTACGTCGAGGACGAGTGCATCGGCGTGGTTCGTGCGGGCCTCGGCATCGTCAAGGACGCCGTGGACGGCGTGAAGGGTGGCGCCGTGGACGGCGCGAAGGGTACTGCATGACCTCGTCGCGGCGTAGCATTGCGATCATGAGTGCTCGATGTTGACTCTCGCGATCGCGATGTTCCGCCACGCCTGAGCGTGGGCTCGTCCGGCGACTGCGGCTGTGGGCGCTGGTGTCGGAGACGATCCCGTTCTATCCCCTTTACGCGCTGCTGTTCGCCGATTCCGGCCTCTCCGGTGGTCACATTTCGTGGTTGTTCGCCGTCTGGTCTGTGGTGGGCATCCTGGCCGAGGTGCCGAGCGGTGCGGTGGCCGACCGGTTCTCCCGTCGTGGGGCGATGGCGCTGGGTGGCCTCGCCCAGGCAGCGGCTTACGTCCTGTGGACCACGCTGCCCGGTTTCACCTGCTTCGCTCTCGGGTTCGTTCTCTGGGGTGTCGGTGGTGCTTTCGTCTCAGGGGCGATGGAGGCGTTGCTCGCCGACGGTCTCGCGGCGGCAGGCGCGGCCGACCGGTTCGGCGAGGTCTACGGGCAGCTCGATGCCATCAAACTCGCCGCCAACGTGCCCGCCGCTGTGGCCGCGACCACCCTGTTCGCCTTCGGCGGGTTCACCCTGGTCGGCTGGGTGAGTGTGGGTGCCTGCGCACTGGCGGCGCTGCTGGCTTGGAACCTGCCCGAGGCGGAGCGGGCGGACGAGTCCGGCGCGAAGGGTGGGAAAAGCACCTACGCCGGTGTGTTGCGCTCGGGAGCGGTCGAGGCTCTCGGCAACCCCGTCGTGCGTGGCGCGGTGCTCGCGGTGGCGCTGCTGGCGTCGCTGGACGCGCTGGAGGAGTACTTCGGTCTGATGGCGCATGACTGGGGCGTGCCGGCGCACCAGGTTCCGCTCGTGGTGATGGCAATCCCGATCGCCGGAGCATTCGGTGCCGCGGTGGCTGGACGACTCGCGGCTGTGCGCCTTCGCACTCTGACGGCGTTCTTCGGCGTGGCTGTCGCGGTGTTCGCCGTCGCGGGTCTGATGGGGCAGGGCGGTGGGCTCGTGGGTGTTGCCGTCTTCTATGCCGGATACCGGGCGGTGTACGTGGTGGCGAACACCCGGTTGCAGGAGCGGGTTAACAGCGGCGCACGCGCCACCGTCACATCGTTCGCAGGACTCGCCACCGAGCTGGCCGCGCTCGCCGTCTACGCGGCGTGGGCGTGGGGTCAGGTCGGTGCGGTGGCCGCGCTGGCCGTGGTCGTCGCGCTATTCCTGCCGTACGGGCTGCGTCGCCGCTGCCCTCGCGGCAACGACAGAGCCGGCCCTTCCGGCACTCGATCGGCCACTGTGGACAGGCGCGGCACGTGAAGCCTGCCACGGAAGTGGCGGCGGTCACTGTGGACATCGGGCGGACGGTGTGTACAACCGGAACGCTGCATGACCCGCGTCGTGCGCGCGGTGGAGTTCCGGAGCTTCCCGCGATGTCCGGCGCTGAGCTTAGGGAGGAGTACGCGGGTGAGTAGGGGCGTGGTGCGGAGGCGCCCAACGCCGAAACAGCGAGATGACGCTCGTCACAGCGAGCAACCTTGTCGATTCGTGTCGTTGAATTCGATCTACAGAATGAACGACTCCGCGCGTCTTCGCGGTTCTGGATCGAAATCCGAAACACTGGGCAGGACGTAATTGAACACGTGCTGTTAACTGTTTCGCTATGCGAACGAGATACGATCGACGGCTCGGCAAGATCGCTCATAGGCTCGAATGCCGCTCGGTGTGAACCACGTCATCGATGGCCGTCTATGCAGGTCAAACGCGTGTTCTCGCTGCTGTGAAACCGCATTCTCCTTGGTCAAACTCAGTTGATCTGTGTTCCTGGCCACCCCTTAGTGATTTTTGCTGTTGTCGTTTCGTAATCTCGCACAGTCTTTCGTGTTTGACCGCATCTTTCCCCCGAGGGGTCTCACGCGAGACGGCCGTCGGCCGAAAGCCCCCGAACAGACCGGCGGTACCACAGCGAGAAGGAGATCCACGCACGTGGCAGACAACAAGATGTTCGAGCGCGTGAAGAAGATCATCGCGCTTCAGGCCCCGACCCGAAACATCTCGATGCCCGCGACGTCGTTCGGCCGCTCCGTACGCGACGCGGCCAGGAGCTATGCCTCCGTCGGCGTGCTCGCGTTCTTCGTCGCCGGTGTGGCAAGCCCCGCCGTGCTGGCGGGAACGGACGACGACGCGGCGAGGACCGTGGCGGCCGACACGGCGGCCGTCGTCCAGCAGAGCGGCGCCGAGTCAGCGGCGAACGCGGGTGAGAAGGCCGCGCCGAAGGGCGAAGGACCCATCGGCGGTGGTGCTCCGGCCCCGAGGAGCGCGGACCCGGCCTTCGCGAACGGCGAGCAGGCGGCGGCTCCCGAGGCCCCACCGGCACCGGAACAGCCGGAGCAGCCCGCTCCGGCGCCTGCCGCGGACGGGCAGGGTGGCGGCGCCCAGCCGCCCGCGCCTGCCCCGGTCGAGCCCATCGACGAACTCGACGGCTGGATCCGGTCGGCGATCGGTGTGATGCAGGCCAACGGTGTCCCCGTGTCCGAAGCCGATGTCCCCGCCATCCGGACGGTCATCGAGAAGGAGTCGAGCGGCGATCCGATGGCCATCAACCTCTGGGACATCAACGCCAAGCGCGGCACCCCGTCCAAGGGTCTGATGCAGACGATCGACTCGACGTTCCACGCCTACAAGCTGCCCGGCTACGAGGACATCTACGACCCGGTGTCCAACATCATCGCCGGCACCCGGTACACGCTGAGCCGCTACGGCAGCTTCGCCGAGCACCCCGGCCTCGCCCAGATGGCGGCGGGTGGCGGCTACCGAGGCTACTGACCCAGGCTTCACGTGGCGTGATGAACGAGGACCCGGCCGGAACACCCGGCCGGGTCCTCGTTCGTCCGTTGTGGACAGTGGGGCGGACTCGCTACCTCCTGCGGGGCGACATGTGTGCGGTCGGCGCGACGCCCGTTTACGGTGACCCACCGACCGGGCTTCTCTTTCCCGTGCGGCCGGTCTCCACCCGCCGGTGTGTCACTCGGGCCTTCTCCGGGCATTCCCGAGCCGTCGCGTACGACGGTGAGGAGGCGGTATGACCTACGGCAAGGACGTGCGGCGGGCGCTGCGGGAACCCACGCGCGAACTGAGGCGCGCGATTCCCGGCGTGTACGAGGGCTACGCGGGGTTGCACGACGCGGTCATGGCGCGGGGCGCGCTCGACCAGCGGACGAAGGAACTCATCGCGTTGGCCGTCGCGGTGAGCGAGCAGTGTGACGGCTGCATCGCCGCCCATGCGAAGGCCGCCGTGTTTCACGGAGTCGAACCTCAGGAGGCGGCCGAGGCGATCGGCGTGACGTTCCTTTTGAACGGCGGTCCGGCCACGGTGTACGGCGCCAGGGCCTATGCGGCCTTCCTGGAGTACTACGAAGAGCAGGCACAAAGGCACTCGTAGTGATCGAAAAGGGGGGGTTCGGCCGGGGTGAGTGAGCAACGCTACGGTTGCGCCGTGATCAACAAGTTGGTAAGGCGATCCGCCGTGGTCGCCACCGTGTTGTCGCTGGGGTTCGCCGCCGGTTGCGGTGGCGCCTCTGACACTGGGGAAACTGGGGAAGCGGCCGCCGACGGTGCCACGTCGGCCAAGCCGGAAATCAACGATCCCGCGGTCACGGCCGCGGCGCTACGCACTGCGGACCCGTGCGCGCTTCTCGGCGAGGAAACCTTCGCCGACGTCGGCACGGTCGTCGAGGACAGCGTGCACGAGGTGGAATGGGGTTCCTGCTCGGCCGAGGTCGAGGACTCGGCAGGCAAGACCGTGGAGTTCACGCTGCGGCTCGGCTCGAACCTCGTCTCGACGGACGAGGCGAACGAGCAGGTCGAGGGGCTTCCGATGGAGGTCGATTCCGACGATCCGGAGACCTGTTGGGTGTCGGTCGTGACCTCGCACGAGTACACCATGGGCATCGAGTTCCAAGCGAGCTACGAAGGCGGCGGTGACGCCTGTGGCCCTGCCAAGACCGCGATGCAGAAGGTCGTGCAGGCCCTGCACAAGGAGCCGGAGCAGTACGAGAAGCTGCCGGGAACCACTATCGAACTCGATCCGTGTGCCACGGTGGACATGGCGCTCATCACCGAGACGCTCGGCACCGAGCCTCCGCTCGAGCCGCAGAACCTGCACGAGTGCGACATGTGGGCGGAAGGTTCCGGCGCGTACCCGCTCGTGAAGGTCGGGTTCTATCTCGGCATCGAGCCTGATCCCGCCGAGGGCGAGGCCGTCGATCTCGGCAACGGGGTGAGCGCCGTTCGCGGCGTCGAGGACCTGGAGGTGGGCTGCACGGTGGAGTGGCAGCACATCAAGTCGCCGAGGGACGACGAGGCGGACACCTACGGTGAGAACGTCTATGTCACCTTCAGGGCGGAAGAAGGTACCGGTGTGGACCACACCGCCGCCTGCGACAAGGCGACGAAACTCGCCCAGAACCTCGTGAGCAAGCTGCCGAAGGCGTGAGCCGAATCGTGTGGAATCCGCGACGAAGGCCGTCGCGGATTCCACACAAGACAGTCCTTTTGGGACTTTAATTGTTCGGCATAGCTCCGCGTTACTGTGCCGATGGGCTTCACATCCATCGGTGTGGGCCACCGGAACACGGCCGTCCGAGGACCACGTTGCTCCGTGTGGTGCGAATTCTCTGAATCCGCATTGACTCCCGACAGTTTTTCACCGCAGGATGCCGGGCGTGCGACGAACCCTGCACGACGCACTCACCCTGCGGAGGCGCAATGCGTAAACGGATCGGATACGTGCTGGCCGTTCTGGCCCTCCTACTCGGCGGAACCGTGGTGACGACGGTGATGTCACCAGGCACCGCATCGGCCGACGAATGCTACACGTGGAGCCGCGTGCTCAAACCTGGCATGAGCGGCAGTGACGTCAGAGAACTACAGATCAGGGTCGCGGGCTGGGTCGCGTCGGGGGAGAACCTCGCGCTCGACGGCAGCTACGGCCCCGCCACCGAGGCCGCGGTCAAGCGGTTCCAGAGCGGATACGGTCTCGCCGCCGACGGAGTGGCGGGAACCAACACCTTCAACAAGATCTACCAGTTGCAGGACGCGGACTGCACGCCCATCCACTTCGACCACTCCGAGTTCAACTACAACTGCGGCGCCCGCAACTACAACGGTGGGAAGGTGACGGCTGCGACGGCGCGGGAGAACATGCGCCGCGTCATGTGGCAGTTGGAGGCGTTGCGGCACAAGCTCGGTGACCGCCCGCTCGTGGTGACCTC
Organism: Saccharomonospora xinjiangensis XJ-54; assembly: GCF_000258175.1. Classification (NCBI taxonomy): domain Bacteria; kingdom Bacillati; phylum Actinomycetota; class Actinomycetes; order Pseudonocardiales; family Pseudonocardiaceae; genus Saccharomonospora; species Saccharomonospora xinjiangensis. The sequence continues at coordinate 3,400,511 of NZ_JH636049.1, forward strand.
CGGGTTCCGCAGCGTGTCGTGCAACTCGTCGGTCGGCGGGTCGTCCACCAGCCTCCACATGTACGGGCAGGCGGCCGACCTCGGACTGAGCAGCTCGCCGACGCAGTGCCAGATGTTCCACGGCTCGAAGTCCGCGGGCTTCGAGGAGATCCTCGGGCCGGGCTACCCCGGTCACAACGACCACGTTCACGTGGGCAACAAGTCCAGCCGGTTCTGGAGCGCACCGAACTGCTGAGTGCCTTACCCCGCGTGGTCGCCGGTCGCGAGGGCTGTCGAGCCGACGACCACGCGGTTCTCCACACCGCTGACGGGAAACCCGCGCGCGGGTTTCCTGGTGCTGGTCAGTGTGGTTCCGGGCGGTATCGCGGCGGCTCCGAGCACGTCCTGTTCGACTTCGCCGAGGAAGTCGTGAGGGAACCCGAGGGAGAAGTCGCTGCCTTCGGTGAGTTGCCGGAGCGCCGCCTCGGGCAGGGTGAGGGTGGACGAGGCCATCGAGTCCGCCAGTTGTGCGGCCGTGCGAGCCCCGACGACGGGGTGGATCAGGTCGGAACGGGACCGCAGCCAGGCGAGCGCGACCTGTGCGGTGGTGACATCCAGTTCGGCCGCGACGTTCCTGACGCTTTCGACGAGGGAGCGTTCGCCCTGGCTGAGAGCGGAGGGGGCGCCGTGACGTGGTGTGCGGGCCGCCAACGCTCCTTGGGCGAGCGGGCCCCACGCGGCGACGGTGAGCCCGAGTGACCGCGCCATGGGAAGGAGCTCCCGCTCGACGTCCCTTCGCAGCAGGTGTGTAGGGCACCTGCACCGCCGAAAGCGGAGTCCATCCCCTGCATTGCGCGAGGTGTCGGCCTTCGCCGTGACCCAGGCCGGGGTGTCGGAGAAGCCGATGTGCACACCTTCCCTGCCCGCACGGCGTCGTCAAGGGCACTGATCGTCTCCTCGACAGGGGTGCGCCGGTCCCGGTCGGTGAGTTAGTCACGGGTGCGGGTGTGCGGCTCGTCGTCTTCGTGGTGGCCGGTTACCTCGTCGTCCGGCTTCGTGGAGGAGTGAACTGGGCTCGCTGGGCCTTGACCGTGTTGTTGGGGATGCTTGGAACGGCGTCGCTGCTGATCGACCCCGTTCGGTGGGTGCTGGGAGGCAGCGAGCTGGAAGCGACTCTTGCGGCTTTCACGGTGACCGACTGGTTGTTCGCGGCAAGCCGGGTCGTGTACCTCGGCGCGGTGGTTGCCGCGCTGGTGTCGATGTTCCGCCCTGCGTCGAACCGGTACTTCGCCGCTGGCTGACCAAAGGCGTGCCGTGCGGAGCTGGACGCCCGAATTGGCTCGACCCGCTTTCTCGACCGGGGCAGGCAGGGCTGTAGTCGCTCGGAGCTGCCCCGAACCGGCTGATGAGGTGGGCAGTGGCTGGGCGACGCTCGGGACCATCACGTTGCCGCTGGTCATGAGGGTCGGTGACGAGCTCTATCTCGTCGCCATGCTCAGCGGCAACGTGAACTGGGTGCGCAGCGCGAGCTGCGCGGGGCGAGGTCTTCCCTGATCAAGGCCGGTCGGCGGCTCGGGCGTTCGCGCGCTGAACGGATCGCTGGACCAGCCGCCGCAGGGGCGGAAGCCGGACTGCGCGGATCATCAGTTCGCGCGCCAGGACATGCGCCGAGGAGGCGGGTGCGTATTGGCTCATGCCTTTACGTGCCAGTGCCTGCCGCTTCTGTACCTCGTCGCGCAGTGACTCCTCCCAGCGCACCAACGCGGACGAGACGTCGAGGCCGTGTGTTTCGAGAGCCGCGCCGAGGCGGTCGGCTCCGGTCAACGCGAGGGCCGCGCCGTAACCGGCGAATAGTGTGACGCACCAAGCCGCGTCTCCGACCAGCACGACCCGGCCACGGCTCCACGCGTCCATCGTGATCTGACTGACCGAGTCGAAGTAGGCATCGGCAGGGGCCGCGGTGAGCCGGTCGAGAGCTGCGGGAACACCACCGCCGAGGTCGCCGAAAGCCGTGGTGAGGGCGTGTGCGGGGCCTCTCGCCAGCTCGGTCTCACCAGCCGCATCGCGGTAGGTGAAGAAAGCCGACGACCGATCCGGCCCCAGATTGATCACCGCCGCCGTGCGTCCTGGGCCGATGTAGGTGGTCCCAGCCCCCTTCGGCACGTCCTCAGGCTCCTTATCGAGGGGGAATGCAGCGACGAGGTGCTGGAAATCCACCCGGAACCCAGGCTCTGGGCCGAACACGATCTCCCTGACTCCGGAATGCACACCGTCGGCGCCGACGAGCAGGTCGGCGCGCTCTGAGGTGCCGTCGCTGAGAGCGACCTCGACCCCGTTGGCGTTCTGGCTAACGGAACGCACGGTGGTGCCGAAACGAATCGGGACGTTGTCGTGCACCGCTTCGAACAGGGCGGATTCCAGATCGCCCCGGAACACCGTGATCGCCCGAGCGCCGAGTGCGGCCTGCGCGATCTCGGCCGGAATGGCGAACTTCTGCCGTCCGTCGGCCTTGACGAGGATCGAGGTGAAGGCGCCGAGATCCCGGCCTTTCAGTTCGGGGAGCACGCCAAGCCGATCCGCGGCGTCATAGCCGTGGCCCAGCAGGTTCACCAGGTAACCGCTGCTGCGCCTTCCCTGCGCGCGTTCGATCACGAGTACATCCCAGCCCGCCTGATGGCATCGCAGCGCGGTCGCCAGCCCTGCGATACCGGCGCCCACGACGATCACTCGTCCTGCCCTCTTCACCACGGTCCGTCCCTTCGAGTTGTTTGATCACGTGTTCAAAGCTCAGTATGATCACATGTTCAAACCGGTGGCAAGTTCGCTACACTTCGGATGTGCCCCGAGGCGTCGCGATTCCCGAACTCAGGCAACAGCTGTTCTCCGCGGTGGAGCGTGTGATCGTGCGGGACGGTCCCGGCAAGCTCAGCGGACGTGCTGTTACGGCGGAGGCCGGTGTCGCGACCGGATTGCTCCACGCGCACTTCGCCGACCTCGACGACTTCCTGACGGCATACGCGGTCGATCGGTCGTTCGTGGTCTCCGCGGGGGCCGCGAACCTGCCGGGCACGGCCGGAACCGGGAGCGTGGTCGAGAACCTGTGCGAGGTCGTGCAGACGATGCCGTCACGGACCCTTGCAGCACTGGCGAGACTGCTCGTCTCGCGACCGGAACTGGCGGGGCGGGTTCAGGCCGTACTCGGTGACCGGACAACGGGCCTCGACGCGATCGAGACCGCCGCCGCACGCTACCTCGCCGACGAGCAGGCACTCGGTCGGATCGCTGGTACCGCGGAGCCTGCGGTGCTGGCGCTCGCGCTGGTCGGCGTGCTGCATCACCTCGTGCTCGCGGCCGTCCCCGAGGCCGAGTTCCACGCCCGCAGCCGGAACGTGATCACTACGCTGATCCAGGAGGTCACCGTTGAGCCCTCGCGGGCAAGCCGGGGGACAGCCACGAGGCGCGACCGGTAAAGCGGCAACATCGGTCACAGGTCGAATCACAATCCACGAGCCATCGCCCATGAAAGAATTGGGCGCGCAACATTTCGACGGCGTTCGCGGCGAATTGTCACAGAGTTATCGCGTGATGGGGGCAGATGCGCCGACCCGCGCCTACTCGCCGCCGGTCGGCGGCTTCCACAGGCGGGTCACGTTCCCAACGATCGCCAGGTCGCCGGGGAAGTACACCCCGGAAGGGTCGAGTGTTTTCGACTCGGGGAAGAGCAGGTTGGACACCGCGAACAGCGACATGGCCCGCAGCTCGATCTTCACGGCGGAGAAGGTGTCGTTGAGTGCTTTCTTGGCGTTCGCGACCACCTCCGGTTTCAACTGGGCGAGGATCGGGATGCCGAGGAACTTGTGGATGTTGTACTTGACGTCAACGGTCGGTGAGAGGGTGATCCGGTCGAAGGTCACGGTGAACGTGTCCTTGTCGATGTGAGCGTTGCTCTGCGCGTTGAACGAGCACGAGAAGGTCACGTCGTCCCAGGCTACGGAGAGGCTGACGTCGTCCAACTTGGGCATAGGATGCCGTCCCTGGTACGGGAACGGCTCCTTCCAGGTGTGGTCGTAGGAGAGCCGCAGCGCGGTCAGGTCGAAGTCGAGGGAGAGCGGCGCATAGTCGAACGTGACCTTGGCCTGCGGATACACCCTGTGCCACGCGCCGGACTCCCATCCCTCCTTGAGTTCGACGGACTGCTCCCACACGACCTGCTTGCCGGTGAAGGCACCGTGGTACTGGTGGGTGTCGGGATCGCGTTTCACCGTCGCACCCATAGAGGCGGGTAGCGCGGGCAGCACCTCGTTCTCCCACAGCAGTTCGGCCGAGAAGTAGACGGCGGCGTCGAACTGGGCGCTGACCGGCCACGCGGCGTCCGGCCAGGACTGGCGCATCCCGTGAGCCGGCGGGTTCGCCGTCGAGGTCAACACATAGATGCCGAGGATCGCGGGCCAGTCATGGGCGTGGGTCGGCGGCGGGGTGTAGGTGCGGAACGTGAAACTCTGTGGGCGCAAGTACGGTTCGTCCGACTCGAACCGCAGGGACCCGAGCAGCCACGGCTGAAGCTTCCTCTTCTTGAAGTACTCGACGATCTCGTTGCTGAACCCGGCATCGACCTGAGGGTCGAGCTCGATGTTTTCGAAGGCGAACACGCCCTGAGAAGGGTCGATGTGCACGGCGTGGAACTTGTCCACGTCGCCGGGCAGCTTCGCGAGCTGCGCCCTCGTCTTGATCAGAACAGGCTGGACGCTGGTGCTCTCGATGCGCTTGGTCTCCTCACCGATGACCTTGTCGCCCTGGTATGTGGTGGTGGTCAGCGCACCGTCGATCAGGGGAATGCCCACTTCGGCGGCCTGCTCGGCGCTCGCGACGAACGTCAGGGATGGCGGGCCTGCCTTCGCGTCGAGCCGGTACTCGACGCGGATGTTGCCCGGCAGCGACTGGGTGTGGCTGACGTCGATGTCCTGGACGAACATGCGGTCGCCGTGGAACGCCGCCTCGGTCTCGGCTTTCCAGCGTTGCCGCCAGAGATCGTTGATCCGATCGACGGACACGAAGCTGACCACGTCCCAGCCGTCGGTCACGGAACAGCCCTTCAGCAGGCTCAGGAACTCCGCGGGGTCCGGCGTCGCCTGCGCCGCCGCGAGTGGCGCCGCCCTTTCGGCCCGCTCGCCGACGGGAGCGGAATACATCGCCTCGACATGGAATCGCAGAGTCACCGTGGCGGTCGCGGAGTCCAGCGAGATCCCCGCGTTCTCCGCCGTCCGGGGCAGCAGAACGCGCCACCGCTGGAACGGCGTCGGCTTGGTGAACAGCGCACCCCATTCCCTCGCCGGTTCCGTCCCGATGACCGTCCGATCACTCGCGATGTCGTAGACGACATGCCAGTCCCGGGAGATCATTCGATAGGTCAGGGTCTCCCGTTTCAGACCCCGGTCGGTCATGGGTTCGCCTTCGGACACGAGTTGGACGTGACACCGCCCCTTGGTGGTGGTGACCCCGTCGATCCGGACATCCACCGCGTTGACGCGAACGCGGGCCAGTGAGTTGAACAAGTCGTTCTGCGTCGGGGACACGTCGATCTCGGCGCCTGCTCCGAGCAGGTCGGCGACCGGGACGTGTTTCACCGTGACCTCGACGGGTTCACGGAGATCGGTCGGCGGATACGGGTAGCTCTGCAACGCCTGAACAGCGCTCAGCGCCTGCGCGGCGAGGTTCTCCCTGATCTGCGCGAGGTCGAACCGGCTGATCAGCGAGGGACGGCTCAGGTAGTGGTAGGTCATCGAGTCGTCCTGCAACAGGGCGACCTCGGCGAGCCGGTTCAACGCCCTGTGCTGCGCTTGTTCGAGCACGGCCGTGAGCTGCCCGAGGTCGGCGACGTAGTCGTGGCCGGGGCGTTTCGTCGGCTCGCCGAGGTCGAGGGTGAGCGCGCGCAGCCTGGCAGCCTGTCGCTCCGCGACGTCGCGTGCGGCCGACTCGGCGATGTTGTTGAACTGGAGTTGCGCTTTCTGCCGCAGGACGGCGTTGAGCGACTTCGCGATGGCCACCAGGTTGCGGACGGCCGCGACGAACCGCGCCACCTCGGGCTTGATGAAGTCCTCCGCGGGGCGCACCTTCGCCTCGGTGTCGTTCAGGAAGATGTCCCAGTCGGTGTCGGTCGGCGGCTCAACGAACGCACTCGGCGTGGCATGATCGAGGTCGATCACGTGCTCGATGCTCTCGGCGAGCTTGGTGCCCGACTCGATGAGTTTGTTGGCCGTCTCGGCGAACTTGAGGAAGGCCTCCCACCGCTTGAGCGTCTTCTCCATGCCTTCCGCGGCTCCGGCGACCTTGAAGCTGTAGATGCCGGTCAGCACACCGCCGAACACCTCGACCATGCCGCCGACGAACTCGAAGACCAGTTTGGTCTCCTGCTTCCGTCGCTCCTCGGCGATGGCGTCGCTCATCTCCCGCTGAGCCTCGGTCAGCTTTTCCAGATAGGTCCGGTACTGGCTGCGCAGTTCCCCTTCCCGCTGGGTGAGCACCAGCACGGCCTCGTTGTTCTTGTTGATGACGACGTTGTGGCTCTCGACGAGGTCCTTCTCCTTCTCCGCGACGGCTTCGTTCTGCTTGACCAGGAACGAGGCCAGGTCGCGGAGCAGAGCCTCCCGCTTGTCTTCCTCGAATTCGTGCTGCTTCGCGAGGGTGTGGTCGGCGAGCAGTTGCCGTGAGCGGCCGAGTTGCGCCGCGTAGGTGTCGGCGACACCGAGAAGCCTGTTGATCGCGTCCTGGAAGGCGGTGAAGCGCAGCGACGGTACCTGGGGCAGCACCTGGTCGGCCTGAGTCCAGGGAGACAGCGCCGATCGTGCGAGTGTGGTCGAGAGACTGTAGAGCGAGGCGATGTGATCCGGTGGCGCCGCGCCGGTCTTGGTGAAGCCGTCCGTGATCTCGCGGAGGTAGCCACCGATCCATTGCAGACACTGCCAGAACTGGACGGCGGTCTGCTTCAACCGGGGCGACAAAATGGCTTGCGGGCGCAGGGATGCGGCCGAGGCCAGCAGCAACGTCTCGATGCCGGTTTCGAGCGCGCTCCTGCGCCACTGCGCTTCCCGCGTTGCCTTCGACATGTTCACGAGCGGCTCGACCGGGTGTTGTCCGCCGAAGAAACTGTCGAAGGCCACCTGGTCGTCGTCCGGTTTGAGCGACACGGCGTCGTCGCCGAACACCACCCGCCGGGACGCCGGATCGTCGGCTGCCTCGAACGCGCACGTCCCGCTCATCGAGCCGCAGAACAGCTGGAGCGGGTCCCAGGCGGAGGCCGAGAGCCGCACGGTCGGTACCGTCCCGTCGTGACTGCCGACGACCAGCATGCGGCAGGCCAGGGTGACCGTCGTGAGCGAGGAGAGGTCGATCGAGTCACGCAGTTCGATCACGTCGGCCACCACGACGAGGTGCCGCACCGCCGAGGCGTCGGTCGAGGTGCCGTTCCAGAACTCCCCGAGCTCGACGTAGGGCTGGGCCAGGCTGACATACGGGGACCACAGCGCGGGAGCCGGGACGGTCGTGGTGAACGGCTCGTAGAGGTCCGCGTAGGGGACGGAGACGTCGCCGGGTACGGCAGGAGCACCACAGCCCTCCGAGCCGAATCGGGCGATCGCGCCCTGCACGGTCACCGTGTTGATCAGCGTGTCGGCAGGGGACGGCTCGGAGAGCCGCTCCGCCTCGGTTCCGGCGGTCGAGAGGCCGGCGACGGGAACGAGGGTGGCTCCGGTGCAGGTGAGACTTTTCAGTGCGGTACTCGCCCGCGCGGCCTCCTGGTTCAGGACAAGGTTGAAGACGGACTCCTCGACCTGGTAGACGTCGTCGGCGAGATGCCGCCGCACCTCGGAGAAGGCGGGGTCACCGGAGGCCAGCTTCGGCGTTGTCGCGTAGAGGCGGAAGCCTTTCGAGGTGAAGTAGCGGAAGCCGAGCGCGTTGACACCCTTCCAGCCGGTTTTGTCCATGGCCTGGCGAACCCGGTCGAAATTCTGTCGCGTGTAGACGAATACCTGGAATGCCTCGTCACCGATCGACAGGCTCTCCACGAGGTGCGATCCGGTGTGGTTCTCCACCTCGTTCAAAGCGTTCCTGACCTGCTCAGGGGTCATCGAGCCGTTCCTGCCCGCCGAGCCCAGTCGCCGCACGGTCTCCTCCAGCGCGTCCCGGCTCTGCTCGACGACCGACTTCCACATGGTGCGGGTGCGAGGGTCGGGAAGGCGGATCGTGCTGCCAGGCACCGTGCGGGGGATGCGAACGAGGACGAAGCTCCGATCGGCGTTGTCGCTGGCGTCCTCCACTCGGATTCCGAGCCGGTCGGCGAGTTCGTGGCGGATGGCCTCGGGCTGCCTGCTGTGGGCCTGTCTCGCCGCCGCGCCCGCGAACGACGAGGGCAGTCCGTGGAAGGCGAACCGGGCGAAGAACTCCTCGACGAGCGCGGTCCAGGTCCGGCACGGGGTGAGGACGGGGAACGGGCCGAAGACGCACTCCTCGGGATCGGCAGCGGCGATCACCTCCTCCACCGGCTGCGGGATTCCCGGGGCGAGAGTCTTGTTGAACACGGTGCGTGTGCCGTCGGAGGCCAGCCCGGCGAGTACGTTGAGCCGCTGTCCGGGAAGGAGGTCGGCCTGGTAGGAAAGGGTGCCCATGAGTGAACTCCGTCTCGGTCCGGCGCGGAAAACGGCGGCTCGTCGTGCCGTCGCTGCCTCGCGCGGGCGCCGCCGACGGGGTATTCACGGGCCCGGAAGCCGCCAAACGCGCTCACCCGGCTTCGTACGGGTGGCCGACTCGGCGGAAACTACTGATGCTGTTCGACGATGCGCCGACGTGCGAACGACCGAGTGCTCGCGAGCGTCGATCACGGCCGAGGTGAGCGGCTTCGTCGCGAGCCGATGTCGAGTGAAGGATCTACGCGATGGCGATCGGGCAACCACGACCGGCAAGAAGAGCTAGTGCCCCGGATGTGCCCCGGGAGTGATCTTGAATGGGGCTGTGACGCTGTGACCTGGGCGCCCTCGGCAGGATTCGAACCTGCGACACCTGCCTCCGGAGGGCAGTGCTCTATCCACTGAGCTACGAGGGCCCATCGCGTGTGCGATGAGTGAAGCTTAGCGCATGCCCCGTTGGCGTCGTGTCGGTGGGTGCTTTCCGTGATCGGTGCGTTTGATGGTGGTGGGCGAAGGGAAGCTTCGTCGGCGGTGGGGTGATCGTCACAGGACACAGCGCAATGATTGCATTCATGCGCATGTCGCTATATTTTCTGGCTGGGTATCGGAAGAGAGGCGAGGCGATGGGATACGGCCACGGGCACGGGCACCTGCCCGCGCAGGGTGGGAGCGCATCAGGACGATACGTCGCGAGCCTGGCCGCGGCGCTCGCCCTCGGGGCTGTCGTCATGGTGGTGGAGTTCGGTGTGGGCTTCGCGACGTCGTCGCTGGCTCTGATCTCCGATGCCGCGCACATGCTGACGGACGTGCTCGGCATCGCCATGGCGCTGGCCGCCGTCCACCTCGCACGCCGCAGCGGTCCCACCTTCACGCGAACCTTCGGCATGTATCGCGCCGAGGTGCTGGCCGCCCTGGCCAACGCCGTCCTGCTCTTCGGCGTCGCGGGATACGTCGTCTACGAGGCCGTGGACCGCATCACGGACCCGCCCGAGGTTCCCGGGCTTCCCGTGCTCCTGGTGGCGGCGCTCGGCCTCGCCGCCAACGTCGTCGCTTTCCTGCTCCTGCGCAGGGGCGCCCAGGAGAGCCTCAACGTGCGCGGGGCCTACCTCGAGGTGCTGGCCGACCTCGTCGGCTCGATCGGGGTGCTCGTCAGCGGCGCGTTGACCCTGACCACCGGCTGGCGCTACGCCGACCCCGTCATCGGTGTGGTCATTGGGCTTTTCGTGCTGCCCCGCACCGCCGTCCTCGCCCGCCGGGCGCTGCGCATTCTCTTCCAGCACGCGCCACACGGTGTTGACGTCGCGGCGCTCAACGGTGATCTGCACCGACTCCCCGGCGTCGAGGACGTCCACGACCTGCACGTCTGGACACTCACCTCCGGCATGGAGGTCGCCTCGGCACACCTCACGGTGGACGCCGACAGCGACCCCGCCGAGGTGCTCTCGTCCGCGCAGCAGCTACTGGCCTCGCGCTACACCATCGAACACGCCACGCTCCAGGTCGAGCCGAGGGAGTCGGCCCTCCGCTGCGCTCGGCTGACCTGGTAGCCGCGTCAGGGAAACGGCAGCGGCTCCGACCCGCGTTCGGCGAGCATTCCGCGCATCGTGTTCATCTCGGCGCCCTGGGAGGCGAGCATGCTCTTCGCGAGCGTCCTCACCGCCTGCACGGTCGAGTGGTCGTAGGCGTACTGGGCCATATCGACGCCGCCCTGGTGGTGGCGCAGCATCAACTTGAGGAAGTAGACGTCGAGTTCCTCGCCCTTGAGGGAGCGCAACTCGGCAAGCTCCTCCTCGCTGGCCATGCCGGGCATCCGGCCGTCATCCGACACCGCGGTCCCGCCTGCGCCATGGCCATGGCCGCCTGGCTCGGCCATCCAGGTCATGGGTTCGCCGAGCGGCTCCTCCGGCTGGCCCCACAGCATGAGCCAGCCCTTCATGCGGCCCACCTGCTCCTGCTGCACGCTCGCGATGTCGAAGGCGAGCTGCACGATCTCCGGGTCGGCGCTGTGCTCTCGCGCCCAGTTGGCCATGGTCACGGCCTGGAGGTGGTGCCGCGACATGTCCTGGGAGAACCCGACCGCGACAGAGCCTGCCTGCGGCGTCGGCGGTTCGTCGTCGCCCGTGCGGCTCTGCCCGATCAGCAGCCCGACGGTGGCGCCGACGAGCAGCACCGCGAGGGCGGCAGCCCCGAAGATCACCGCGCGGGACCACGTGGGTGACTCGCCGCGCTCTGGGGCCGTCTCCTCGCCGGACGTCTCGTCGGTGCTGTCGGGGTCCGGCCGCTCCTGCTCCGGCATCATTCCTCGCTCGGGGCCGACGACGACTGCTGCTGTTGCTGCGGCACCTGGGTGCCGAGGTTGTCCTCCGGAGCGCCCGTGCTGCCCTGGTAGTCCATCGGCTTGGCGTCGGGACCAGGCGGCTCGGCGTTGAACGCGGGCGGGTTGTCCGGGTCGAACATGCCGGGCCCGAGAGCGTCGCAGGACGCGCCGATCTCCGGGTAGGTGTTGGGATTGCGGCGGAGCGCGGCGATGAACTGGTCGATGCGCTCGTCCTCTGCGCTGTCGAGCTTGAGCTGGTGGCCCCACGACTGGAGCGCGATGGGCGTGTCGAGGCCGGGGTACGGCGACATCATCATGAACGGCTCGCCGTCAACGCGGAGCTTGAGCTGATCGAGCGCCTCGCCCTTGATCTTGTCGGGGTTGTAGGCGATCCACACCGCGCCGTGTTCGAGCGAGTGGACCATGTTCTCGCTTCGCACGGCCTCCGGGTAGACGACGCCGGTGCACGCGGCCCAGTAGCCGTCGTGCGGGCCGCCGTACGGCGGGGTCTTGTCGTAGGCGACGCGCTCCGTGGGCAGCACGTGGGCGCCGCCCTCGTACTCCTGCTTCACGACGCCCTCGATTTTGCCGGAAGGGTCGGGGTTCTTCTGGTCGGGAGTGAAGGCCGCCGCGGCCTCCTCCCTGTCCCGCTGGGCGCGCTGATCGCTGGAGGCCACGTAGTAGTAACCGAACACACCGGCTGCGAGGAGGACGATGCCAACGACCGCGGCGATGGTGCCCCACGGAGTCTGCTTCCCGTTGACCACCGAGCCCCGGGCCGACGCGACGCTGCCCTTCTTGCTCGCGCCTTTCGTGCCCTTCGCGCCCTTCTGCTGCTTTCCGTTGGCCATGGCTCCTGTCGTTTCGTCCGGCGACGGTTACCGCCCTGAAGTGTAGTGATACAACCGGCGACCGGTGTCAACCGACGACGTTGCCGGACTTACACTCGCCTCGTGACTCCCGCCGCTCTCGCTGACCTCGTTCGCGTTTCCGCTGCCCGGATCTTCACCGATCGCGGGCTCGATCACGGCATCCTGCCCGAACAGGTGACGGTGGAGCGACCCCGGAATCCGGAGCACGGCGATTACGCGACGAATCTCGCGCTCCAGGTCGCGAAGAAGGCCGGGTTGGCGCCTCGGGAGTTCGCGCAGGAACTCGCCGATGTGATCTCCGCCTCACCAGGCATCGAGTCGGCCGAGGTGGCGGGGCCGGGGTTCCTCAACCTCCGGCTCGCGGCCGACGCGCAGGGGCTGATCGTGTCACAGGTGCTGAAGGCGGGCGCGGACTACGGACGCGGCACCGCCTACGAGGGGCGCCGGATCAACCTGGAGTTCGTCTCGGCCAACCCGACCGGCCCCATCCACCTCGGCGGCACGCGCTGGGCCGCCGTCGGTGACGCGCTCGGCCGCATCCTCGCCTCGCAGGGTGCCGACGTGACCCGCGAGTACTACATCAACGACGCGGGTTCGCAGATCGACCGGTTCGCCGAGTCGCTGATCGCCGCGGCGCAGGGTGCTCCCGTGCCGGAGGACGGCTACGCGGGCGCCTACATCGGCGACATCGCAGCCGAGGTCCTGAAGCGCGACCCCGGCGCGCTCGCCCAGCCGGACGAGCAGCGTCACGAGACGTTCAAGCGCCTCGGCGTCGAACTCATGCTCGCCGAGATCAAGCGGAGCCTCAGCGAGTTCGGCACCGACTTCGACGTCTGGTTCTCGGAGAAGTCGCTACACACGTCGGGGGAACTCGACCGCGTCCTCGCCGAACTCAAGGAATCGGGCAGCCTCTACAACGACGGCGAAGCCTGGTGGTTGCGCTCCACCGAGCACGGCGACGACAAGGACAGGGTTGTCATCAAGTCCGACGGCGCGCCCGCCTACATCGCCGGTGACCTCGCCTACCTCCGCGACAAGCTCGACCGCGGTTTCGACACGTGCGTCTACATGCTCGGGGCTGACCACCACGGTTACATCGCGCGGCTGAAGGCAGCGGCGGCTGCGATGGGGCGCGACCCGGGAGCCGTCGAGGTGCTGATCGGCCAGATGGTCAACCTGGTGCGCGGCGGCAAACCGGTGCGCATGAGCAAGCGCGCGGGCACCGTGGTCACGATGGAGGACCTCGTGGAGGTCGTCGGTGTCGATGCGGCGCGGTACGAGCTGTGCCGGTACTCCGTCGATTCCCCGCTGGACGTCGATCTGGACCTGCTCCGGCAGCGGACGAACGAGAACCCGGTGTTCTACGTCCAGTACGCGCACGCCAGGCTGGCCTCCCTGCAACGCAATGCGGCCGAGCTGAAACTCGAACTGCGGGCTGACGCGGACGTCAGCCTGCTGACACACCCGAGGGAGGGTGACCTGATCAGGACGATCGGGGAGTTCCCCTCGGTGTTGACGAAGGCGGCGGAGCTGCGGGAACCGCACCGCGTCGCCCGTTACCTGGAATCGCTGGCGTCGGCATACCACAAGTTCTACGACGTCGCGAGGGTCCTGCCGCAGGGTGACGAGGAGCCGACCCCGCTCACGTTCGCCCGGCTCGCGTTGTGTGAGGCGACCCGCCAGGTCCTCGCCAACGGGCTGTCACTGCTCGGAGTGTCCGCACCGGAGCGGATGTAGCGGCGGGACGCCCCGGTACCTCGACGGCGTACCGTCGGGGACGTGGCCAACTGCAATGCCCCGGCGGCGTGTGGCGCCGCACGGGTTCGCCGTAAAGGAACGTAGCAATGTGCGCACACCCCGCGGGGCCTCGTCATGCGGAGGTTCACCCGCACGCGGACCAGGCGGGTTTCCCGCCGTCCACTTCGGAGGAGCTGGACCGGCTCTATCCGAAGGTCTGGCCACGGAACACCTACCGCGCTCCCGACGGTGTCGTCCGCATCGCGGGCGTGGACGTGCGGGAGCTCGCCGAGACGTACGGCACGCCGCTGTTCGTGATCGACGAAGTGGACTTCAAGGCGCGCTGCGCCGAGTACGCCGAGGCGTTCGAGGACCCGGCGCTCGTGCACTACGCAGCCAAGGCGTTCCTGTGCACGGAGATCGCCCGTTGGGTGGCGGGCAAGGGGCTCAGCCTCGACGTGTGCACCGGCGGTGAGCTGGCCGTCGCGTTGCGCGCGGAGTTCCCCGTGGAACGCATCACGTTCCACGGCAACAACAAGTCGTTCGCCGAACTGGAGGCCGCCGTCGAGGCGGGGGTGGGCACCGTGGTGCTCGACTCCTACCACGAGATCGCGCGACTCGCCGAGATCGCGGAGCGCCACGGGGTGGTGCAGCCGGTGCTGATCCGGGTCACCGTGGGTGTCGAGGCGCACACGCACGAGTTCATCGCCACGGCGCACGAAGACCAGAAGTTCGGCTTCTCACTCGCCTCCGGCGACGCGGCGGAGGCGGTGCGCCGAGTGCTCAACAGCCCGTCGCTCAAGCTCGTCGGCCTGCACAGCCACATCGGTTCCCAGATCTTCGACACCGACGGTTTCGAGGTCGCCGCCCGCCGAGTCGTCGGGCTGCTCGCCGACCTGCACAAGGAACACGGCTCCGAACTGCTCGACCAACTGTCCCTCGTGGACCTCGGCGGAGGCTTCGGCATCTCCTACACCGATCGCGACAATCCGCCCCCTCCCGCGCAGATGATCACGCAGATTCGCGAGATCGTGCGCAAGGAATGCGCGTTCGCCGACCTGCCCGTGCCCCGGATCGCGGGCGAGCCGGGCCGCGCCATCGCAGGGCCGGGCACGGTCACGCTGTACGAGGTGGGGACCACCAAGGACGTCGTGCTCGGTGACGACGCCTCACGACGCTACGTGAGTGTGGACGGCGGGATGAGTGACAACATCCGCACCGCCCTGTACGACGCGGCGTACGACTGCCGCCTCGTGTCGCGGTCGAGCGACGACGGCCAGCCGGGCGAGGTTCGCGCCGTGCTGTCCCGCGTCGTGGGAAAGCACTGTGAGTCCGGCGACATCGTCGTCCGCGACTGCTGGTTGCCGGACACCCTTGTGCCAGGAGACCTGCTCGCGGTGGCGGCGACGGGAGCGTACTGCTACTCGATGGCGAGCAACTACAACAAGCAGCCGAAGCCCGCTGTGGTGGCTGTGCGCAACGGCAACCACAGGCTGTTGCTGAGGCGGGAGACGAACGAGGACCTGTTCCGCCTGGAGGTGTCGTGAGTGAGCATGGTGTGGGCACTCGCGGACACCGACCGGGGTGGGCCCCCGTCGTGGCTGGGGCCGCGGCAGGGGAGGGTGTCCCGCAAGACACTGGAGGTGTCGTGAGCGAGCGTCGTCAAACTCCGGTTCGGGTCGCGTTGCTGGGCTGCGGCACGGTCGGCAGCGAGGTCGCTCGGCGGTTGCTCGGCGACGCGGAGGAACTGGCCGCGCGGGTGGGCGCCCCGATCGAGCTGACCGGTATCGCGGTGCGCAGGCCTGACAAGCATCCCGAGTTGCCGAAAGAGTTGCTGACGGCCGATGCGAGCGGGCTCGTTGAGTCCGATGTGGACGTCGTGATCGAGTTGATCGGCGGCATCGAACCCGTGCGCGGCTGGCTGCTGACGGCTCTGCGCAAGGGCAAGTCCGTGGTCACGGGTAACAAGGCGCTGCTGGCGGAGTACGGAGCGGAACTCTCGGCAGCCGCGAGCGAGTCCGGCGCCGATCTCTACTACGAGGCGGCTGTGGCCGGTGCGATCCCGTTGCTCCGGCCGTTGCGGGAATCACTCGCGGGCGACCGCATCACGCGCGTGATGGGCATCGTCAACGGCACCACGAACTTCATCCTGTCCGCAATGGACTCCACGGGAGCGAGCTACGCCGAGACGCTGGACGAGGCGACCCGCCTCGGCTACGCGGAAGCGGACCCCAGCGCAGACGTTGACGGCTACGACGCCGCGTCCAAGGCGGCGATCCTCGCCTCGCTCGCGTTCCACACGAGGGTGACGGCCTCCGATGTGTACCGCGAGGGGATCACCGGCATCAGTGCGTCGGACATCGTGGCGGCGCAGCGGTTGAACCGCACGGTGAAGCTGCTCGCGATCTGTGAGCGCGTCGCGGAAGGTCCGGAGGCTTCCGAGTCGGTCTCGGTGCGCGTGCATCCTGTGATGATCCCGAGGACCCACCAGCTCGCTGGCGTCGGCGGCGCGTTCAACGCCGTTTACGTCGAGGCGGAGGCCGCAGGCGAACTGATGTTCTACGGGCAGGGCGCGGGAGGCGCGCCGACGGCCAGTGCGGTGCTCGGCGATCTCGTGGCCGCCGCGCGCAATCGCGTCGCTGGGGGAAGGGGTCCTCGCGAGTCGATGCACGCGGCCCTGCCGGTGCGACCGATGGGCGAGACGCCAACGCGCTACCACATCAGCCTCGACGTGGCCGACAAACCTGGTGTGCTCGCGCAGATCGCGCAGGTCTTCGCGGTGCACGACGTGAGCATCGCGGCCGTGCGGCAGCGGGACAAGCACTCGACGGCGAGCCTCGTGGTGGTGACACACCTTGCGCGGGACGCGGCGCTGGAGGCCACGGTGAACGAGATCAGCAAGCTCGACGTGGTGCGGGAAGTGGTCAGTGTGATGCGGGTGGAAGGCGAGGACTCGTGAACGCGCGGAACTCATCGGCTGCGGGTCAGGGTGTGCGGCCCGGCTGGCCCGGCATCATCAGTGCCTACGCGGATCGGATCCCGATTCCCGAGGGCGCCGAGATCGTCACGCTCGGAGAGGGCAACACGCCGCTGCTGTTCGCTCCCCATCTGTCCGAACTCACCGGCAGCACCGTCTATCTCAAGGTGGAGGGCGCGAACCCGACCGGTTCGTTCAAGGACCGGGGCATGACGGTGGCGATCACGCACGCCCTCGCCAGCGGGTTGAAGGCCGTGATCTGTGCGTCCACGGGCAACACCTCGGCCTCGGCCTCCGCCTACGCGGCCCGCGCGGGGCTCACCACGGCAGTGCTGGTGCCGCAAGGCAAGATCGCGCTGGGCAAGATGGCGCAGGCCGTGTTGCACGGCGCCCGCATCCTCCAGATCGACGGCAACTTCGACGACTGCCTCGAACTGGCGCGCAAGACCGCGGCCGACTACCCGGTGACGCTGGTGAACTCGGTGAACCCCGTCCGGCTCGTCGGACAGAAGACGGCGGCGTGGGAGATCTGCGACGCGCTCGGCGAGGCACCCGACATCCACTGCCTCCCGGTCGGTAACGCGGGAAACATCACCGCCTACTGGGCCGGCTACACCGAGTACGCCGCCGACGACATGGTCAGCACGGTGCCTCGCATGTTCGGGTTCCAGGCCGAGGGTGCCGCTCCTTTGGTGAAGGGCGAGCCCGTGAAGGACCCGGAGACCGTGGCGACGGCGATCAGGGTGGGCAGCCCTGCCTCGTGGCGGTCGGCAGTGAAGGCGAAAACGGAAAGCGGCGGCCTGTTCGAGGCGGTGAGCGACGAACGCATCCTGGACGCCTACCGGCTTCTCGCTCGGCGCGAGGGCGTGTTCGTGGAGCCCGCGTCGGCGGCGAGTGTCGCGGGACTGCTGCTGACGGCGGCCGACGGCAGGCTCCCGAAGGGCTCGACGGTGGTGTGCACGGTCACGGGCCACGGGCTCAAGGACCCCGCCACGGCGTTGGAGGGCAACGTGGAGGTCGAGCCACTCGCCGTCGATCCCGGTGCCGTCGCGGCCGCGCTGGAACTGTGAACGCGCGGCCTGCTTCGAGGAAACGAGTCCCGATGTGAAGTACACGATCACCGTTCCGGCCTCGACGGCGAACCTCGGCTCCGGATTCGACACCTTCGGCATGGCGCTGGCACTGCACGACGTCGTCGAGGTCGAGGTGACCGGGTCCGGTCTCGCCGTCGAGGTGATCGACGCGGGCGCGGGCGACATGTCGGGCGTGCCCACAGACGAGTCGCACCTCGTGGTGCGGGCGCTGCGCCGCGCCTGCCGCTACCTCGACATCTCCGTGCCCGGCATTGTGTTGCGGTGTCACAACGCGATCCCGCACTCGCGTGGACTCGGCTCGTCGGCCGCTGCTGTCGTGGCGGGGGTCGCGGCCGGGTATGCGTTGGCGGGTAAGGACATCGACGGCAGCGCGCTGCAACTCGCCGCCGAGTTCGAGGGGCACGCCGACAACGCGGCGGCGAGCCTGCTCGGCGGGTTCGTCGTGGCGTGGCAGTCGGGTTCGACGTATCACGCGGAGCGGCTCGTTCCGCACTCCGCGATCAGGCCGGTGGTCGCGATTCCGGAGGTGCGTTCGGCCACGGAACAGACGCGGGGGCTGCTTCCCGATCGTGTCCCGCACCGTGATGCCGCGTTCGCCGCGAGCCGGAGTGCGCTGGCTGTGCACGCGGTGACGGCACGGCCGGACCTGTTGTTCGCGGCGACGGAGGACCGGCTGCACCAGGACTACCGCGAGCCCGCCTATCCCGCTTCGGTCCGGTTGATGCGGGCACTGCGGTCGCGCGGGGTCGCCGCGGTGATCTCCGGCGCCGGCCCCACGGTGCTCGCGTTGACCACGACGGGAATACTTCCCGACGGCGTTGACGTTGCAGGATTCGAGGTCATCGAGTTGCCCGTCGATCTCGTCGGCGTGCGCCTCTGCGTGAGCTAGACGACCGCATCGGCACATCCTCGTGGTAGCCCTCCCCGATGATCGGAAAAGGGCGCCGCCATGTGGGGGGTGGTTGTTGCACCGCGTGCCCTGTCGGTCTACCCTCGGAGGCGTTCGGTCACCGTGCGGTTTCCGCACCCGGTGCTGGTCCCGGAACGTTTTCCGGATCGGATTTCTTCCGTTGGTTCTCGACGGGGTTTCGGGCAAACACGGTGATCGATTGATCCCATGACGGCGGTTCTCGCTGTATCTCGTATCTTCGGCGACGAACCGGCCGCACAGGGACCCCAGTACGCCGTCTCGCAATTCGGACGCGGGCGGTGGTCCGCTGGTCCACGCATGGAGCGTTGACCGGTCAGGAAGGACATGTGTGAGCAACACCGATCTGTTGAGCGGCGACGAGACCCAGGCAGCACCGTCTGCATCGTCCGACTCGGGTGAGCAGACGCCGCAGACCAACGGCGCGGGAACGGCCCCGAAGCGGCGTCCCGGCGGCCTGTCGGGCATGGTGATCGCCGAGCTTCGCGCACTCGCCACCGAGTTGGGCATCGGCGACACCACGGGGATGCGCAAGGGCGACCTGATCGCGGCCATCCGCGAGCGCCAGGGCAAGACGAAGCGTGCGAAATCGACGGCCAAGGACGCCGCCGAGCCCTCTGTGACCTCTGTGACCTCGACGACCTCTGCGCCTGCCCGTGAGCCGGTCGCGGCTCTCGACGGTCACGGCCAACCCGGTCAGTCCGGCGAGGCCGGTGATGCCGGTGACAAGCGGCAGGCCAAGCGCGGCGACGCCGGTCGGCGTGAGGCTGGTGCCGAAAGCACGGCCGACGGCGGCGCCGACTCCGCCAGGAACGGCGGCGGCAGGAACGAAGGCGGCAACGGTGCCGCCAGGGACGCCAAGGACAACGTGAAGGACAACGCTGAAGCCAAGGTCTCCGGAGACACGCAGGACGACGGCGGCAACAGGCCGAACCGGCGCAGGCGCGGCTCCGGCAGGTCCGGTGCGAATGCCGACGGCGGCGCCCAGCAGCGTTCCGACGGCGAGTCCGGCCAGCGTGACGGCGGGGAGAAGGACGGTGGGTCCGACTCCGGCAGGTCCGACGGCAAGCAGGCGGGCGGCCAGCAGCGCGGTAACGCGGGCGGTGGCCAGAACAACCAGAACAACCAGAACAACCAGGGCGACGACGACGAGCGGGGTGGCCGTCGCAGCAAGCGCTTCCGTGACCGCCGTCGCCGCGGTCGTGGTGAAGGCGGCGGCACGGAGACCGATATCAAGGAAGACGACGTTCTGCTTCCCGTCGCGGGCATCCTCGACGTGCTGGAGAACTACGCGTTCGTCCGGACCTCCGGCTACCTTCCCGGCCCCAACGACGTCTACGTCTCGCTGTCGCTGGTGCGCAAGTACGGACTTCGCCGTGGTGACGCCATCACCGGTGTCGTGAAGCAGCCGCGTGAGGGCGAGCAGCAGCGCCAGAAGTTCAACCCGCTCGTGCGGGTGGACTCGATCAACGGGCTCGATCCCGAGGTCGCGAAGAAGCGGCCGGAGTTCCACAAGCTCACGCCGCTGTACCCGAACGAGCGGCTGCGGCTGGAAACGACGCCGAACAAGCTGACCACCCGCGTCATCGACCTGGTGATGCCGGTCGGCAAGGGGCAGCGCGCGCTGATCGTCTCCCCGCCCAAGGCGGGCAAGACGACGATCATGCAGGACATCGCCAACGCGATCACGACGAACAACCCCGAATGTCACCTCATGGTGGTTCTCGTCGATGAGCGGCCCGAAGAGGTCACCGACATGCAGCGGTCGGTGAAGGGCGAGGTCATCGCCTCCACCTTCGACCGCCCGCCGTCGGACCACACGTCGGTGGCCGAGCTGTCCATCGAGCGGGCCAAGCGCCTCGTGGAGATGGGGCACGATGTCGTCGTGCTGCTCGACTCGATCACCCGGCTCGGCAGGGCCTACAACCTGGCGGCTCCGGCTTCGGGGCGCATCCTGTCCGGTGGTGTCGATTCCACGGCGCTGTTCCCGCCGAAGCGGTTCCTCGGCGCGGCGCGCAACATCGAGGGCGGTGGATCACTCACGATCTTCGCCACCGCGATGGTCGAGACGGGCTCCACCGGTGACACGGTGATCTTCGAGGAGTTCAAGGGCACCGGCAACGCCGAGCTCAAGCTCGACCGCAAGATCGCCGAGCGCAGGGTGTTCCCCGCTGTGGACGTCAACCCGTCCGGCACCCGCAAGGAAGAGCTGCTGCTCTCGCCCGACGAGCTGGCTGTGACCCACAAGTTGCACAGGGTGCTGCACGCGCTCGACTCGCAGCAGGCCATCGATCTGTTGCTCGACCGGCTGCGGAAGACGAAGACCAACATCGAGTTCCTGATGCAGGTCTCGAAGACCGCGCCCGGCTCCGACGACGACTGACGGCGACCGACGACGTCCGTCAGCGTCACCGCTGAGCGCATCCGTGGTCGGCGGCCCCCTCGCCGCCGACCACCCGGTTCCCGGATTATCCTTGGGAATATCGGCCCATCAGGGTGCGTTTGAACGGGCAGTCTGAGTCTCTGGCAGACTTGTTCCGCTGACGTCCGGCTCCGGTTCACCTCGCGACCGTTCGCGGGGATCCGGCGGCCAGTTGAGAGAGGACACCATGAAGAGCGGTATTCACCCCGACTACCACGTCACCACGGTGACCTGCGGTTGCGGGAACACCTTCACCACCCGCAGCACCGCCGCCTCCGACTCGATCCAGGTCGAGATCTGCTCGAACTGCCACCCGTTCTACACGGGCAAGCAGAAGATCCTCGACACCGGTGGCCGGGTGGCGCGCTTCGAGGCTCGCTACGGCAGGCGCAAGAAGTAGCTTGGTGGACGGCGCTCGCTTCTGCTCGTGTGGCAGAGGCGAGCGCCGTTTCGCGTTGCGAACGTGTCCCAGGGGAAGGCGAGCGAGAGAAGGAGAGCCGTGGAGTCGGAATCACTGCGAGGGTTGCTCGACGAGTACGCCGAGCTGGAAGAGCAGTTGGCGGACCCGGCAGTGCACGCCGACCAGGCAAAGGCTCGCAAACTGGGGCGCCGCTACGCGGAACTCGCGCCCGTGGTGAAGACCGTCAACGAGCTGAACGCCACGCGCTCCGACCTCGACGCGGCCAGGGAGCTGGCCGAGGAGGACGAGTCGTTCGCCGAGGAGGCGGGGCGGCTGGCCGACCGGCTTCCCGCGCTACAGGCGCGTTTGACGGAATTGCTGTTGCCTCGCGACCCCTACGACAGCTCCGACGTCGTCATGGAGATCAAGTCCGGTGAGGGCGGTGAGGAGTCGGCCCTGTTCGCCGGTGACCTCCTGCGCATGTACCTGAGGTTCGCCGAGCGGCAGGGCTGGACGACGGAGATCCTCGACGCCACCCCGTCGGACCTCGGCGGCTACAAGGACGTGACCGTGGCGATCAAGAGCAAGGGCGCGGACGTCGATGGGGTGTGGGCTCGACTGAAGTACGAGGGTGGTGTGCACCGCGTGCAGCGGGTGCCTGCCACCGAATCGCAGGGCCGTATCCACACCTCGGCGGCAGGCGTGCTGATCTATCCCGAACCGGAGGAGGTCGAGGTCGAACTCGACCCGAACGACCTGCGCATCGACGTGTTCCGGTCGTCGGGGCCCGGCGGGCAGAGCGTGAACACCACCGACTCGGCTGTCCGGATCACCCACCTTCCCACCGGGGTCGTGGTGTCCTGTCAGAACGAGAAGTCGCAGATCCAGAACCGCGCGCGCGCCATTCAGGTGTTGCAGGCCCGCCTTCAGGCATTGGCGGAGGAGGAGGCAGCGGCAAAAGCCGCCGACGCCCGCCGTTCGCAGGTGCGGACCGTTGATCGCTCCGAGCGGGTGCGTACTTACAACTTCCCGGAGAACCGGATCTCCGACCACCGCGTGAACTACAAGGCGTACAACCTGGATCAGGTATTGGACGGGGAACTGGCGGGTGTGCTCGACGCCTTGCGCTCGGCCGACCGCGAGGAGCGGATGGCGCGAGCCCAGTCGGGCTCCTGACGCTGCCGTCCATTTCAGACAGTCGCCGTCCCGCGCTGGGGCCCGCCTACTTTGTGTCCGCAGGCTGTGTACGGGTGTTTGTAGCTGGTGTACTTGTGTCCGCAGGCTATGTGCGGGTGTTGGCAGTTTCGGTACGGGGGGTTGGCGTGTCCGCGCCGTAGGCTGCGGACACGCGTGCGGGAAGTGCGGACACGCGTGCGGGAAGTGGATCGTCAAGAGGTCAGGCCACTCGTGACCGGATCGAGCCCGAGTGGTCTGTCTCGAACGCGGAAAGTTTCGTGCCGCTTTCGACCTTTTTTGCGCGGCTCTTCCGGGAGCCCGGAACGTGTTATAACCCCCTTGGCGGTAGCCGGAGAACGCCGAGCAGGGGGTGTGGATGCCGGACCAGGGAGCCGCCCTCGACCAGCTCAGGTCGCTGCTCTCGGACTGCCGGAACGGCCGGGGCGGATTCGCGGTGGTCACCGGTGGGCTCGGCAGCGGGAAGACCGAACTATTGCAGCGCTTCGCCGACAGGGCCGTCGAGGCCGGTGCGCTGGTGCTGTCCGCGAGCGGCGCGTGGAGTGAGCAGTCGCTCCAGGGCGGGATGCTGGAGCAATTGGTGCCAGGCGCTGGCACACCGGCCGAGGTCGCAAGCCGGTTGGCCGGTCTGATCATGTCTTGCGCGGGGAGTCCGACCGACCACCTGCCGAAGGCTCACCTTCTCCACGAGCTGTGCACGACGCTGCTGGAGCTGTCGCGCGAGCAGCCCGTGGTGGTGAGCATCGACGACGTCCAGTTCGCCGACAGTCTCTCGCAGCAGTTCCTGCTCCACCTGCGGCGGAGAGTCTCGTCCTCCAGGGTGCTGCTGGTCCTCGGCGAGTGGGATCATTGCCACCCGCTGGCCTCGCTGTTGCACGCGGAGGTCAACCGGAGACCGGCCTGCCGGATCCACCTCGGTCCGCTGAGCGAATCGGGGATCGCCACCCTGCTCGCGAAACACACGGATTCCCGCACCTCGGCCGAACTCGCCCCGTTGTGGCGGCGGTGGAGCGGCGGCAACGTCATGTTGGTGCGGGCGATGCTCGATGATCTCGTCGCCGGTCACGTGGCCGACGATCACAACCTTGGGCCCTCCGCCGTCGCGTCGGTGCTGTCGGCAGTGCATCGCTGGGAGCCGTCGATTCCGGCCGTCGCACAGGCGATGGCCGTGCTCGGGGACGACTGTTCCGTTGACGTCGTCGCCCGCCTCGCCGAGGTCTCCACCGAGATCGCGCAACAGATCGTGGCGTTCCTGGGAACCTCGGGCCTTGCGCTCGGCACGCGGTTCCGCCATCCCGGTGCGCGTGCGGCAGTGCTGGACAGTCTGTCCAGTGCCGAACGATCCGCGTTGCACGGACGTGCGGCGGAGGTGCTGTACCACAGAGGCGACGATGCGAGCACGGTCGCGGCACACCTGCTCGCGCTCGGCAGGCTCGACGGTGGGTGCGCCCGCTGGTCGGTGGACGTGTTGCGTGTCGCCGCCGAACAGGCGTTGTCCGCCGACGACGTCGATGCGGCGATCCGGTGCCTGGAGCTCGCGCTCACCTCGGCCGAGGGGCCGCAACACGTCGAGGTGAGCAGGATGCTGGTGCGCGCGTGGTGGCGCGTCAATCCCTCGGCCTCCGCCGCGTACCTCGATCCGCTGCGCACGGCGCTGTGGGACGGCGCGCTACGTGGTCGCGACGTGGTGATCCTGCTCTGGCACGCCCTGTGGACCGGCGACCACACCACTGTCGAGCGGGGACTGGAGGAGTGCGGGAAGGACCCGCGCAAGCTCGACGTGCAGTCGGCCGCGGAGCTGAGAATCCTCTGCCGGTTCCACGGTGTCGGCGCGGGTTCTCTCGGCGGTACGCTCGAGGTGAGGCGGGACACCGATCCCTGGGCGGAAGCCGGGACCGCACTCGGGCAGTTCTGGACCAGCAGTTTCGACCGGCAGGCGGTGGCCGCGGCCGAGCACGTCCTCAAGAGCTGCCGTCCTGGTGAGACGGTGCCCGAGGTGGTCGCCACCGCGCTCCTTGTGCTCAGCTTCGCGGGCGACATCGGCAGCGCCGCCCACTGGTGCGGCAGGGTGATCGACGAAGCGGTCAACGGTGGGGTGCGGACCTGGCAGGCGTTCTTCGAGGTGGTGCGGGCGCACCTGACCCTGCGGAGAGGTGACCCGGCCACCGCGTTCCGCCTCGCCGAGTCGGCGATGAGTCTCCTGCCGGCACAGAGCTGGGGTGTTTCGATCGGCTACCCCACCGCCGTGCTGCTCACCGCGCTCACGGAACTCGGGGATCTACCGCGCCTCGACGAACTGCTGCGCCTGCCGGTTCCCGAAGCGATGTTCGACAACGTCGTGGGGCTGTTCTACCTGCATGCCCGTGGACACGCCCAGCTCGCGTGCGGCCGTGTCCTCGCCGCGATCAGCGACTTCCAGCACTGCGGCCTCCGGATGGAGCAGCGGGGTTCGGACCTTCCGCTGGTGGCGCCGTGGCGGCTCGACCTCGCGGAGGCCAATCTCGCCCTCGGCAGGCGCGACGCTGCTCGCGACCTCGTCACCCAGCAGCTCACGCGGCCGAGCACCGACAGGTGGACCAGGGGCGTCGCCCTGCGTGTCCTCGCCGACCTCAGCGCGCCGCGCGATCGCGAGTTCCTGTTGACGGAGTCGGTCGAGTTGTTGCGCGCGGCCGGAGACGGCCTCGCGCTCGCGAAGTCTCAGCGGCACCTGGACCGCCTGGCCTCGGGCACGTCGGCACCTGCCGAAGACCTCGCCGACACCGCCGTCGCGCGGGAACCTCAGGGCGAAGCCGCGGTGGCGTCGATGTTGAGCGACTCCGAACGCCGGGTCGCCGAGCTGGCGGCGGCCGGTCGCACGAATCGCGAGATCAGCGCGCTGCTCTACATCACCGTGAGCACGGTGGAACAGCACCTGACCAGGGTGTACCGGAAGCTTGGCGTGAAGGGTCGCGCCGAGTTGCCGAGAGAACTGACCTCCCTTGGCATTCACGCCGATGTCTGCGGCACGGGTGCCTGATCTTGTTCGCGATCAACAGCACAGAAGGAGACCACCCATGGCACCCGAGCCCCGCTGTCGCATCTGCGGCGACGCGGTCGTCGAATTCCTCGACTTCGGCACGCAACCCCTCTCGGACGCCTTCCGTGATCCCGGCGACACGGCAGAGGAATTCACCTACCGGCTCGCGGTCGGCCGGTGCGGAACGTGCGGCATGGTGCAGCTGACCGAGGAGGTACCCAGGGAAGAGATGTTCCACGAGGAGTACCCATACCTCTCGCGCGGTTCCTCAGTGATGCGGGAACATTTCCGCTCGCTCGCCGAGCGGTTCCTCACGACGGAGTTGTCCGGAGACGACGCGTTCATCGTCGAACTGGGCTGCAACGACGGCACCATGCTGAAGACCGTCGCCGAAGCGGGAGTGCGGCACCTCGGCGTGGAACCCTCGGGTGCCGTGGCGGATCTGGCTGCCGAAGAGGGCGTTCGGGTGCGCAAGGACTTCTTCGAGGAGGCCACTGCACTCGACATCGTCGCCACCGAGGGGCAGGCGGACGTCATCTACGCGGCCAACACGCTGTGCCACATCCCGTACATGTCGTCGATCCTGCGGGGCGTCACCGCGCTCCTGCGGCCGGAAGGCATTTTCGTCTTCGAGGACCCTTACCTCGGCGACATCGTCGAGCGCACGTCGTTCGATCAGATCTACGACGAGCACTTCTTCCTCTTCAGCGCGTCGTCCGTTGACGAGATGGCTCGCAGGCACGACCTCGAACTCGTCGATGTCGAGCGGCTTCCCGTACACGGCGGGGAGGTCCGGTACACGCTGGCGCGGCCAGGAGCGCGGAAGCGTGGCGCGGCGGTCGAGGAGTTGCTCGCCGAGGAGCGCGGTCGAGGACTGGGTGATCTCGCGGTGCTGGAGCGCTTCGCGGAGCGGGTCCGCGAAGTCAGGGACGACCTGGTGGCGTTGCTGACGCGCCTGCGCGCGGAGGGCCATCGCATCGTGGGCTACGGCGCGACCGCGAAGAGCGCCACCGTGACCAACTTCTGCGGTATCGGGCCGGATCTCGTGGAGTTCGTGTGTGACACCACCCCGGCCAAGCAACACAAGCTGACGCCCGGCTCGCACATCCCGGTGCGGCCACCGGAGGCGTTCTCCGACGACTACCCGCCGTACGCCTTGTTGTTCGCGTGGAACCACGCCGACGAGATCATGGCCAAGGAACAGGCTTTCCGGGAGGCCGGTGGCCGGTGGATCCGGTATGTGCCGGACGTCCACGTGGTCTGACGATGCAGCGGACGCTCACCGGAGTCAGGGTTGTGGTGCTCGGCGGTTCCGGGTTTGTCGGATCGGCCGCCGCCGCACGGTTCGCCGAGGCGGGGGCGACGGTGCGGTCGGTGTCCCTCAGCGGT
The DNA here is from genome assembly GCF_000258175.1 of Saccharomonospora xinjiangensis XJ-54. NCBI lineage: Bacteria > Bacillati > Actinomycetota > Actinomycetes > Pseudonocardiales > Pseudonocardiaceae > Saccharomonospora > Saccharomonospora xinjiangensis. Next base: position 3,427,514 of record NZ_JH636049.1, read on the forward strand.
CGCGCACCGTTCCCCGGTGCCGAGACCGTGGCCGCCGACCTCACCGAACCCGGCCGCGTCGCCGAGGTGATCGAGGATGCGGATGTGGTGCTGCCTCTCGTGCTCTACACCGGCGGCGGCACCTACCGGGTCGGGCAGGGTGAAGCCGACGCGGCGGCACGGGTCAACATCGCCGTCGTGAGGGCGGTGGTCGCCGCCGCGCAACGACGCCTTGTCGTGTTCGCCGGATCGACGTCGCAGGTCGGCGCCGGGGCGGGGGAGCGCATCGACGGCACCGAGACCGACGAGCCCACCACCGAGTACGACCGGCAGAAGTCGGTGGCCGAGCGCGCTGTGCTCGACGGCGGCGGGATCAGCCTGCGGCTTCCCACCGTGTACGGCCCTTCCCCGAGCACGCTCGACCGGGGCGTGGTCACGGCGATGATCCGCAAGGCACTGGCCGGTGAACGGCTGACGGTGTGGGGCGACGGCGCGACGGAACGGGATCTCGTCTTCGTCGAGGACGTGGCCAGTGCCTTCGTGCACGCCGTCGTCAACGCCGACCGCGTGGCGGGAAGGCACTGGCCGCTCGGCTCCGGCAGGGGAGTGAGGGTTCGCGAGTTGTTCGAGACGGTCGCGGCTGCCGTGGCCGTCCACACCGGACGCCCGCCGGTGCCGGTGGTGTCGATTCCACCGCCGCGCACGGCCACCGCGATGGACGTGCGCAGCCTCGTCGTCGATCCCACGGCGTTCACCACGGCTACCGGGTGGAGAGCCACGGTCGGTGTCGCGGACGGGATCACCGCGACCGTCTCCGCCGTGGCGGATCAGGCAGGCAGGCCCGGCGACCCCTATTTCGCCGGTTAGGGGGCGCAGGGCGGTTGACCGTCGCGATCGGACACAACGAAGCTTGCCTTTGTAGGCCGGTCAGCCTGTCCCGGGCCGGTCACGGCCGGTCACCGGCATCGCGGAAACGCCAGTCCTGCCGAAGGAGTAGCTCGGTGGTCGCTCCCTTCCGTCCCTCGTCGCGCAGTGCAGCCGAGTCGCGGCTGATCGACTCGTGGTTCGCGCAGGGATCGCACCTGCGCGGTGCCGAGCACGTGCGCGACTGGCTTTCCGGAATGTCCCGGCACGCCTGGATGGAGACAACGCGAGCGGGTCTCGACGAGCTGCCGGGGTGGACGCGAGACCCGGAAACGGGCTTCCTCCGGCACCACACCGGCCGCTTCTTCGGCGTCGAGGCGGTGACGGTGGACCATGTCGGCGCCGCGGTGCCCCACTGGCAGCAGCCGATCATCAACCAGCCGGAGATCGGCATTCTCGGCATCCTCGTGCGGGAGATCGACGGTGTGCTCCACTGCCTGATCCAGGCCAAGCAGGAGCCAGGCAATCCGGGCGGTGGCCTGCAACTGTCTCCGACGGTGCAGGCGACCCGCAGCAACTACACGGGTGTGCACAAGGGCAGGGCGATCCCGTATCTGGAGTACTTCCGCGAGCCACTCGGCCGAAGGGTGCTCGTGGACATCCGCCAGTCGGAGCAGGGTGCGTGGTTCTACCGCAAGCGCAACCGCAACATGGTGGTGGAGGCCGGCGACGACGTCGAAGCCATCGACGGTTTCGGCTGGCTGACTCTGCGTCAGCTCGCCGAGCTGCTCAGCGTGCCGGACCTGGTGAACATGGACACCCGAACGGTGCTGGCCTGCCTGCCGGGAGGCGGTGCCTATTGGGCGGACGCCGTTGCCGCCAACGGCGGCTTCCTCACCGCACTGGCGAGGTCGGCGGATCCGGCCGCGCCGTCCGTGCACACCACCGACGAGGTGCTGAGCTGGATCACCGAGGCCAGGACTCGCACCGAGCTGCGCGTCGAGAAGAGGGCACTCCGGGGGCTCGAAGGCTGGCAGGAACGAAACGGCGTCATCTCCCACCACAGTGGACGGTTTTTCTCGGTCGTCGGTGTCCACGTCAGTGCGGGCGGCCGCGAGGTCGGTGCGTGGTCACAGCCGATGATCGAGCCTGCTGGAACGGGCGTGATCGCCTTCCTCGTCCGAGAGATCGACGGCGTGTTGCACGTCCTGACCCATGCCCGCACCGAACCCGGTTACGCCGACGTCGTGGAGCTGGCTCCGACCGTGCAGTGCGCTCCGGAGAACTACGCTGTGCTCCCTGACTCGGCGCGTCCCCGGTTCCTCGCCGAAGTGCTGCGCTCGGACAGAGTCCGGTTCGACACGGTGCTGTCCGAGGAGGGTGGCCGGTTTCTCGGTGCGCAGAACCGGTACCTGATCGTGGAAAGCGACGTGGACGTGGCCAGGGACGACCCCGAGTACCGGTGGCTGACGCTGGCACAGTACGACGAGCTGCTTCGGCACAGCTTCTACGTCAACATCCAGGCCCGCAGTCTGGTGCTGTGCCTGCGGAGCCTGGCCGTGGTGTGAGGCGTTCGATCGGTGAGGGTTCGTGACGCTTCAGATCAGGCAAGGAGTCACGCGTGCGAGAAGTGCGGTCACGCGTGCGAGAAGTGCGGTCACGCGTGCGAGAAGTGCGGACACGGCTCAGATCGTTGACAGGACCGACCTCAGCGCTTCGATGACGCGGTCCTGGGTTTCGCGAGGCAGCGAGGGATACATCGGCAGGGAGAAGATCTCCTTGGCCACGGATTCGGTGACGGGCAGGCTGCCCTCGGCGTATCCGAGATGCGCGAAACCGGTCATGGTGTGGACCGGCCACGGGTAGCTGATGTTCAGCTGGATGTCGTGGGCCTTCAGCGCGTCGAGGATCTCGTCGCGGCGTGGGTGGCGCACGACGTAGACGTAGTACACGTGGGTGTTGCCCTCGGCGGTGGTCGGCAGCACGAGATCGGTGCCGGACAGGGCCTCGGCGTAGCGGTCGGCGACGGCCTGCCTTCCCTTGACGTACTGGTCGAGCCTGCGCAGCTTGCGGCGCAGGATCTCGGCCTGAACCTCGTCGAGCCGGCAGTTGTGCCCCGGCGTCTCGACGACGTAGTACCGCTGCTCCATGCCGTAGTAGCGGTGCCTGCGCAGGTTGGCGTCGATGGTCGCGTCACCGGTGATGGTCGCGCCGCCGTCGCCGTAGGCACCGAGCACCTTCGTCGGATAGAAGGAGAACGCCGCCGCCGTGCCCATGGACCCGGCCACGGTGCCGTGGTGCCGTGCGCCGTGTGCTTGAGCGCAGTCTTCGAGGATGAGCACGTCGTGTTTGTCGGCGAGCCTGCGCAGCGGTTCCATTTCGACGCACTGGCCGTAGAGATGAACGGGGAGCAGGCAGCGGGTCCTCGGCGTGATCGCCGCTGCCACCTGCTCGACGTTCATCAGATACGTGGAGGGGTCAACATCGACGAACACCGGGGTCGCGCCGACCGCGTCGATGGCGAGGACGGTGGGGGCCGCCGTGTTCGCCACGGTGATCACCTCGTCACCCCTGCCGATGCCCATGGCCTGTAGCGCGAGCCGGATCGCGTTGGTCCCGTTATCGACGCCGACGCAGTGGGCAACGCCGTGGTAGCCGGCGAACTCCGCCTCGAACGACGAGACACTCTTCCCGAGAACGAGCCGTCCCGAGGAGAAGACGGTCTCGACCGCGTCGAGGATGTCGTCGTGCTCGTCGTGGTATTCGGGCAGATAGTCCCAGACCAGCGTTGGCATGTCGTCCCTGTCGTCCGTCGGCTCGCGCGATTCGCCGCCAGCATAGGCACGTGTGCGGCCGTAGGGGTAACCCCTAACCCGGCGCGCGAACAGGGCTGATCGGCCGCGTGGCCGCGGTGCGGAATGCTCCGTTCCGCCTATCGAAGGGCTCTGCCGAGGATAGGGGAGCGGTAGGGGTGTCGGTCGTCTCGGTGAGGCTTCTACGGTGACGGCGGCGGCCGTAGTTCTAGAGATCAACGTGTGATCCGCTGCGTTCCCGTGCCGCCGCGTTTCTTCCCAGTGGAGCCGACATGCCGCGCAAGGTTCTTTTCCTGTGCCATCCCGACCACGGGCACATCATCCCGAGTCTGGCCGTGGTCGAGGAGCTGGTGCGCCGAGGTCACGACGTGTGCTACCTGACAGCACCGAGCATGAGCGACGTCGTCGCGAAGACCGGTGCGACGGTGCTGACCTATGAGTCGCGCTACCGCGATTCCGACTTCTCCCGTCTCGCCGAGGACCCCGGTTACCTGCTGAGCGTGCTGCTCGACGAGAGCGCCGCCATGCTCGAAACGGCTGTGTCCGGACTGGACGGTGTGGACGGAGTCGTCTACGACACGTCGGTGCTCTACGCCGGCCGGATCCTCGCGCGGCGGTGGGGGATTCCCTCGGCGCAGCTCATCCCGTTCTTCGCGTCGAACGAGAAGTTCTCCTACCTCAACGCCATGTACAACGACCAGGACGGCGACGGCCCCGCCGAGGAGAAACCGGCGGAGCTGCCCGAGTGGGTCGGTGCGACGATGCGCCGGATCGGAGCGCTGTGCCACGCCCACGGCGTCGAGGTGCCGCCGCACGAGCTGTGGTTCGAGGTTCCCGAGTGCAGTCTCGTGACGATTCCCCGGCGGTTCCAGTACGAGGGTGACAGCTTCGACGACCGGTTCACCTTCGTCGGACCGTGCGTCGGTCAGCGGGATTTCCTCGGTGAGTGGACGCCGCCCCGTGGTGAGAACCCCGTGGTACTGGTGTCACTCGGCGCGGTGTTCAACGAGCACGAGGACATCTTCCGCGCCTGTGTCGAGGCGTTCGGGGGGAAGCCGTGGCACGCGGTGCTCACGGTGGCGGAAGGCATGGACCCGGACGGCCTCGGCACGTTGCCACCGAACGTCGAGGTGCACCGCTGGGTGCCGCACGTGACGGTGCTCGAACACGCCTCCCTGTGCGTCACGCACGGTGGCATGGGCACGGTGATGGAGGCACTGCGCGCGGGAACGCCGCTCGTGTGTGTGCCCACCTCGGCGCTCGACCGGCCCACCGGCTGGCGGATCAGGGAACTGGGACTCGGCGTGCTGCTCGATTCGGCCGAGATCACGCCGGAATCGCTCGCCGATGCGGTCGCATCGGTGCTGGCCGACCATGCTGCGGCCGAGGCCGCCGCGTCGATGAGCGAGGCCATCGCCGAAGCCGGGGGCGCCACCCGCGCCGCCGACCGCCTCGAAGTCCACCTGGCGCGACGCTGATGACCGGCCCGGCGCAGATCCAGATCATGGGCCCTGTCCGGGTCGTGAGGGCCGCACGTGAAGTGCGGATCGGAGGGGCCCGCGAAAGGGCCGTCCTGGCCAGTCTCGTGCTGGACGCGAACCGGGTGGTCAGCGTCGATCGCTTGATCGGTGCCGTGTGGGGAGGTGAGCCGCCTGCGAGCGCGCGCAGCCAGGTGGCCATCTGCGTGTCCAGGCTGCGCAGGGCGCTCAGCGCCGTGGACCTGGACAAGGCCGTCGAGACGGCAAGCCCCGGCTATCTCATGCGCCTCGACGAGCACGCGGCCGACTGGCCGAGGTTCGGCTCGCTCACCGCGCGCGCGGCTGCGAAGGCTGCAGCCGGCGACCGGCTCACCGCTGTGGCGCTGCTGCGGGAGGCGCTCGATCTGTGGCGTGGCGTGCCTTTCGAGGATCTTCCCGGCCTGCGCATCGAAGCCCATCGGCTGCACGAGGCGCGTCTCGACGCGGTGGAGACGTGCGCGGAGCTGGAACTCGACTTGGGCAGGCACGACCGGATCGTGGCCGAACTGTCGGCCGTCGTGGCGGAACAGCCGCTGCGGGAACGCCTGCGGGCACAGCTCATGCTCGCCCAGTACCGGTCGGGACGGCGGGCCGAGGCGTTGCGGACCTATCAGGACGCCCGCCGGGTCCTGGTCGAGCAGATCGGGCTCGAACCCGGACCCGAACTGCGCGTACTGCACGAACGCATCCTGCGGGATGCGCCCACGCTGGCTCCGTCCCCTGCGGCAGGGAATCCCGTTCCGGCCGAGGCGCCTGCCACAGCGTCCGCAGTGCCCGCAGTGCCCGCAGTGCCCACAGTGTCCGCGGTGTCCTTCGCCGCCCCCTCCACCGTGCCGTCCCAGCTACCGAGGCAGCCCGTGCCGTTCGCGGGCCGCAGGCAGCAACTGCGGATACTCGACGACGCGCTCGCCGACCGCCCTGATGCGCCGGGCACGATGGTGTTGTGGGGTCCTGCCGACGTCGGCAAGACGGCGTTGGCGTTGCGCTGGGCACACGAGCGGGCGGAGTGGTTCCCGCACGGTCAGCTCTACGCCGACCTGCGCGATCCACAGGGAAGTCCGGTGCTGGCCTCGACCGTCCTCGACCGGTTCCTGCACGCCCTCGGCGTGCCGCCGCAGTCCGTGCCAGGTGATCTCGCGGAGAAGGTGACGCTCTATCGCAGCGTGGTCGCCCGCAGGAAACTCCTGGTGGTGCTCGACGACGCCGCGGACTCGCATCAGGTCGTGCCGCTGCTGCCTGGTTGCGCCGATTGCCGGGTACTCGTCACCAGCCGCGACCCGCTGGCCGACCTCGTGGTGCGGCTCGGTGCGCGGCGCAGCCCCGTCGGCCCTCTGCAACCGGGTGAGTCCTGGGAGCTGCTCTCGCTGCTGCTCGGTGAGGACTGGGTCGGGCAGCGGCAGCGGGACGCCCAGCGCATCACCGGACTTTCCGGCGGCAACCCGCTGCTGCTCCGGCGTGCCGCGACAGCGGACGTCGAGCCCGCGCCGGCCACGGGCCCGTGGCGCGCGGGTGCCTGACGCGTGCGCGTTTCGGCGCGTCAAGGCCGTGACGGCAAGCCTCGGGCCCGGCCCTGCGGCTGTCACCGCGCTACGGGCGCCTGCCGCCGCCGCGCGAGGACGGTGTCCAGCACGGTCACCAGAGTGTCCGCGCCGCTTGAGTCCGAAAGACCTTGGACGGTGCGCCACGCCACGTGGCCGTCCGGCCTGACCAGCACCGCTCCTGAGGACCCGACGCCGTAGACCTCGGCCCATCGCGGCGAGGTGACCGCGGCGCCACCACGTCCGTCCGGGGAGATCTCGATGGGCACGAGGTGGGTCCCGGTCAGGGCGCCCGCCTCCTTCGCCGCTGCGGCCCAGCCGCTGCCCTCGGGGGTGAACAGCGTGAAACCCGTGCCCATCAGGTCCAGTGTGGACATACCGACGCCGTTGCGGTTGACGAGCACGTGCGGCGCCCGGTGACCGGGCCGGGCAGTCGGCACATAGGTGCGGTAGGGGTCGTCGGGCTCCGGCGGGACGGTCCCGTCAGGAACGATCGCCGCCGAGTCGTAGTGGAAGCCCAGCACCAGCCCCTCGCTGCACCGCCTGCCTGCCTGGAGCGCGATGGCGTCCCTCATCGTCAACTCCCCCTCCATCATGCGGAAGGTGATGAAGGCGTTGGCGAGGCTTTCGGCGACCGTGCGCTCCCCCACGGGGCACCGTTCGGCCGAGTAGGTGTCGAGGAGGGCTTCCCCGGCGTGCCCCCGCAGGACGGCGGCGAGCTTCCACACGAGGTTGTGCGCGTCCTGGATACCGCAGTTCATGCCGAAACCGCCCTGCGGAGTGGAAACGTGGGCCGCGTCCCCCGCGAGGAAGATCCGCCCTTCCCTGAACCGCTCCGCCGTCACGGCCTGCTGGAGCCACGGCATGACGCCGACGAGTTCCACGTCGAGATCGGGCACCCCGACCGCCTCGCGGATCACGTGGACACAGAACTCGGGCGTGAAGTCGGCCTCGCTTCCGCCCTCCTCGGGGGCGTAGCCGGTCTGGATGATCCACCGACGCCGGTAATCGACGGCCTCGACAGCGCAGGGGATGGTGCTGCGCAGGAAGTACAGCGCGCACATCCGGTCGCGCAGCAGCGGAAGCAGATCGGCGTCGAACATGATGCTGATCATGTGCCCGAGCGGGGGTGGGCCCTCCACCCCGATGCCGAGTCGCTGCCGGATTCCGCTGCGGGCCCCGTCGGCGGCCACCGCGTAGGCTGCGCGGACCGTGAGCGTGCCGTGCGCAGACTCGACGACCGCCGAGACGCCGTCGGCGTCCTGCTCCAGCGAGGTCATCGTCGTGGCGAACCGGACGTCGGCGCCGGGCAGCGATTCGGCCGTGCGCTTGAGGACCACCTCGAACTTGTCCTGTGCGCAGAGGTAGGTGTAGGTCGGGCTCTGCGGCGCGTCCTCCTCGATCGGGGCGACCTCGCGGTGAAAGTCCGGCGCGGTCAGTGAACTGCCCACGCCGACGGCGAGACTGTCCTCTCTGGGCAGTCCGAGCCGTTCCACCTCGTCCTGAAGACCCCACGCCCGCACCAGCTCCATGGTGCGCGTGGACACGAGGCGTGCCTTGGGAAAGATCGATGTGCTCTCGTGCCGCTCGACCAGTAACGAGGTCAGTCCGTGCCGGGAACACTCCAGCGCTGCGGTGAGCCCGACCGGCCCTCCACCGACGATGAGGACGTCCACCTCGATGTCAGCCATGCGCTGAGCGTGAAGCACCGCTCCAGGTGCGGTCAAGGTGCTGATAAGCGCGTGATAAGGCCATGAAAGACCGATTCAGTACGGTGAGCCGGCACGCCGAAGGGCGCGGTTCGAGAGCGCCGGAAAAACCCTTGTGGAGTCGCGGATGTTCGAAGCAGGCTCGGTCGCATTGGTCACCGGTGGGTCCCGGGGGATCGGCAGGGCGGTCGCGCTCGACCTCGCAGCGAACGGGAACCACGTAGTGATCAACTACTCCCGTTCCGAGGAGCAGGCCAAGGACGTGGTCGCCCGGATCGAGTCGGAGGGAGGCTCCGCATCGGCCATCAGGGCCGACGTCACCGACGAGAGTGCCGTGCGTGAGATGTTCCGTGCGTTGCGCTCCGAGCACGGCAGGCTCGACGTCCTGGTCACCAGCGCAGGCGTGACGCGCGACAAGCACCTCATCGCGATGAGCAGCGAGCTGTTCGACGAGACCATGGACATCAACATGAAGGGCACGTTCCTCGCGTGCCGTGAGGCGCTGCGCATCATGCAGCACCAGCGCCGTGGCTCGATCGTCACCCTCAGCTCGGCAAGCGGGCTCGACGGCGGCTTCCCCGGGCAGACGAACTACGTCGCCTCGAAGGGCGCGATCATCGCGTTCACCAAGGCGCTGTCGTACGAGGCCGCTCCCTACGGGGTCAGGGTGAACGTGGTCGCGCCCGGTTTCGTCGAGACGGACATGACCAAGGTGATTCCCACCAAGCTGCGGGAGAACTACGCCTCGCGGATCCGGCTCGGCCGGATGGGCAAGCCCGAGGAGATCGCCCACCTGGTGACCTTCCTCGCCTCTGCCCGTGCTTCCTACATCACCAGCGAGATCTTCGTCGCCAACGGCGGCGGGCTCGGCTGAGCACACAGCACCTTCGGAGGAGATTGTGACCATCGACGAACTCCGTGCCGCCGCAGCCGCACGGCAGCAGACCTGCGCCCAGATCAAGAAGATGATCGTTTCCCGGCTCGACCTGCCGATCGAGCCGGAGTGGATCACTGACGACCAGCCGCTGTTCGGCCGGGGTCTCGAACTCGACAGCCTCGACGTGCTCGAACTCTACGTCGCCATCGAGGCCGAGTTCGATGTGGCGCTCTACGACAGCGACATGTCCGTGTTCGGTTCGGTCTCGCGCCTCGCCGAGTACGTCAACCCCGACCTGCCGAAGACGGAACCCGCCGGGGCAGGCGGCGACGGCGCGGCATGACGACCACGAGCGAACCGGCTGTCCTGACGGGTCTCGACAACGACCGCATCAAGGAGATCCTGCCGCACCGGTGGCCGATGCTGCTGCTCGACAGGGTCGAGCGGGTCGAGCCGGGGATCAGGGGAACCGGGGTCAAGAACGTCACCGCCACGGAGCCGTGGTTTCAGGGCCATTTCCCCGCCGATGCGGTGTTTCCCGGTGTGCTCGTCGTCGAAGCGCTCGCACAACTGTCCGGAGTGGTCTTCGCGCTCGCCGGTGCGGGCCCCATCGGTTACCTCGCCGGAGTGCGTTCGATGCGGTTCCGGCGCCCTGTGCGGCCGGGAGATTCGCTGTCACTGACCTCGGAGCGGACCGCGGGCGGTCGCGGGTACTGCGAGTACAAGGTCAGCGCGAGGGTGGACGGCGCCGTCGTCGCAGAGGGGTCGATCACGATCGCCGACCCGGCAGCCACCAGTTCGAACGGAAAGGTTTTGAGAACCCGTGAATGACACGTCAGCCCTGACATCGCCGTTGCAGGCCGCGCATCCCGAGGGAACGGTCTACGACACCGTCGGCGAGGCCGTCACCGCGCTGCGGTACACGACGCTGGAACAGGAGTACGACGCCATCCGCAACCGCGCGGCCGTTTTCGACCTCTCCGGAGCGCGATTGATCGAGGTCACGGGTGACGGCGCGGTGGACTACGCGCAGCGGGTGCTGGCCCGCGACGTCGAGTACCTCACGGCCGAGCGCTGCATGACGAGCCTCGTGCTCGACGGCGAAGGGGCCGTCGTGGACACCGTCGTCGTGTGGGGCAGGGAGGACGGCCTCCTGCTGGAGAGCTCCGTCGGCATGGGCGGCAGGCTGCTCGAACACCTGCGCGCGCAGGCCGGTGACGACGTGACGATCACCGACCGCACGGGTGAGCTGGTGCTGCTCGCGCTGGAGGGCCCCTACGCGTGGGGTGTGGTCGGCAGGCTCATCGACGGTGAACTCGCCGCGCTGCCCTTCGAGTCCGTTGTGGACACCACGTGGGACGGTGCGGAGATCGTCTTCGCTCGCACCGGATCGACGGCCGAGTACGGCTACCAGATCATCGCGCCTGCCGAATCGGCGGAGCGGCTGTGGACCAAGGCCGTCGAACAGGCCGTGCCCGCCGGATACGAGGCTCTCGAACTGGCGATGTTGGAGGTCCGCCAGCCCGTCGTGAGGAGGGAAGCGACGGGCGCTGACATCGTCGAACTCGGTGCGAACTGGCTCGTGGACATCACCAAGGACGACTTCCTCGGCAGGGACGCGGTGCTGGCCGCCTTCGAGGCTCCCGCGAAGCGGCGCACGATCGGATTCTCCGGTGGTGACTCGGTGCCCGAGTCCGGCACGCCCGTGACGGTGGACGGCGAGCAGGTCGGCGACGTGGTCTACGCCGTCCGCAGCGTGGCACTCGGCACCATCCTGGGGCTCGCGAGGATCGCCCCCGACCTGGCCGCCGCGGGGTTGCGCCTCTCGGTCGGCGACGCCGAGGTGACCACGCTGACCAGCCCGTACATCACCCCGAAGAGCTGGAGCACTCCGATCATCTGATCGTCGGAGGCGAGTGAGGAGCGAACATGGTGCTGCGCCCTGTGGTCATCACCGGAGTCGGGGTGATCTGCGCGGTCGGCCGCGATCCCGAGGAGTTCTGGCTGCGGCTCACCTCGGGCGAGTCCGGCATCACCGCCGTCCGTGACGAGCGGTTCGCCGCGTTCGAGGCCCGTTTCGCAGGCCAGGTCCCTGACGAGTGGATCGAGGGGCAGTTGCCCGACTCGGACCACTCGCTCGACCGGACGGCCAGGCTGGCGCTGGTCGCGGCCAGGCAGGCGGTGGCGCACGCCGGCCTCGGCGAGATCCCGGCAGGACGGTTCGGGGTGGTGCTCGGCAAGTGCCAGGCAACGCCCGACCAGGGTGGTGGCTACCAGCCGATGCACGCCACCGCAGACACGGTGGCCTCGCGTCTCGGAGCGGGCGGTCCCCGCATCCTGGTTTCCACAGCCTGCGCTGCCGGAGGCAACGCCGTCGGCCTGGCCAAGGACAAGATCCTCACCGGTGAGGCCGACGTCGTCCTCGCAGGCGGGGTGGACCCCTTGCTGTTCGGGACCTACGCGGGATTCGCGGGACTACAGGCGCTCAGCTCGAATCCGTGCGCGCCCTACAGCCGTTCGGACGGGTTGAACCTCGGTGAGGGCGCGGCGTTTCTGGTGGTGGAGCCGCTCGATCGGGCGCTGGCGCGAGGCGCGGAGCCACTGGCCGAGGTGGCGGGCTACGGCCTTTCCGCCGACGCCTACCACGCCACCGCGCCCGACCCGACGGGGCGAGGCGGCGTCAGCGCGGTTCGCAGGGCGCTGGCCGACGCGGGGCTGAGCACCGACGACGTGGACTACGTCAACGGTCACGGCACGGGGACGCCCGCCAACGACGCGATGGAGAAGAAGGTCATGCGCACCGTGTTCGGCGAACGTGCCGCAGCGGTGCCGACCAGCAGCATCAAGTCGTTCATCGGACACACGCTCGGCGCGGCTGGGGCGGTGGAGGCGGTGGCCAGTGTGCTCGCGCTCCGGAACGCAACGGCGCCGCCGACGATCGGGTTCACCGACGAGGCGATCGCCTCGGCCACGTTGGACTTCGTGCCCAACACGGCCCGCGCGCTGCCGATGGACGTCGTCGTGTCGAACAACTACGCCTTCGGCGGCAACAACGCCTCGCTCGTGCTCCGCACTCCGGGACCGGCGCGCTCCTACGAAGCGCTGCCTGCCACGGACGTCGTCCTCACCGGCATCGGCCCCGTACTCGGAATCGGTACGGGAGTGGACCAGCTCAGGGTCGCGCTGGCGGAGAGCCGCAGCGCCGTCGGTGCCGAACCCGTTCTCGACGGCCGGACCTTCGCGCCGCGTTCATTGTGGCGGCACATGAACCACCTGTCGCGCATGGCGATCGCCGCCTCACGGCTGGCGTGGGAGGACGCGAAGCTCAAACTGGGCAGGGCGGCGCTGGAGAACGTCGGCGTCGTCTTCGCCACCGCGGCAGGGTCGGCCGAGAGCACGCTCGGGTTCGACGAGAGCGTGCTCGCCAACCCCAACAAGCCCGCCGTGCTGAGTTTCTCCAACGTGGTGTTGAACGCGACGGGTGGCGCGGTGTGCCAGACGCTGGGGCTGCGGGGTGTCACGACCACGATCTGCAACGGCAACGCCTCCGCCTCGATCGCCCTCGACTGCGCCGTGGAGGCCATCCGGTGCGGCAAGGCCGAGGTGGTGCTCGTGGTCGCCGCCGACGAGGTCGGTGACGGCGTGGCCACCTCGCTCCCACCGGCTTCTCCGGTGCCGTACGACGAAGGCTCGTCCGCGATGGCAGCGGCCTCGGGTGCGGTCTGCCTGGTCGTCGAGTCGGCGGCGCACGCGGCGGCCAGGGGCGCCACGCCGTACGCCAGGGTCGCGGCGTCGTCCCACAGCTCGGCGACCGGCATGGGCGAGCAGGCGCTCATCGAGCGGGGTATCGCCGCGGTGGCATCCGAGGGCGCCGACCTGGTGGTCGGGTCCGCTGTGGGCGGTGAGCGGGACGCAGAGGAGGCGAGGGCCGTGCTGGCCTCGGTGCCGGGCGCTCCGCTCACGGCTTCCGCGGGACTGACCGGCGATGTGCGCTCGGCGACCGGAGCGCTGAACCTCGCGCTCGGGGCACTGGCGATCGCCGACGGTGTCGCGCCCGCACTGACGGACCTGGCGAGGCCGAGGGCCGGATCGGTCGAGAACTACCTCCGCAAGCCGGACGCCGTCTCCGGAGTGAGGACCGCGCTGGTGCTCAGCTCCGCACCGGGGTCGGTGCGGGGCGCGACGTTGCTGGAGGCGGTATGACGTCGGTGCCCTTCGACGTGCTGGAAACCGACCGGCTGCTCACCACGACCCGGTCGGTGCGGAGGAGGCTGGACTTCGAACGGCCGGTGCCTCGCTCGGTGATCGAGGAGGCACTCGAGGTCGCTGTCCAGGCTCCCACGGCGAACAACCAGCAGAACTGGCGCTGGGTCGTCATCACGGAGGCGGCCGTGAAGGAGCGGCTCGCGGAGCTGATCGACATCTCGTGGCGGTTCCACCAGAAAGAGGTCTGGACCGCGTCGGGACGGCGGCGAAACAGCAGGCAGGCGCAGCGCAACAACGACTCCGCCGCACAGCTGGCCGCCGAGATCGCCAAGGTGCCGGTGCTCGTCATCCCGTGCGTGCTCGGCAGGCCGCCGGACATCGGCGCGATCGATGCGGAGTGGCTGCGTTCCCGCCCCGCCGACGCGGCGACGGCGCGCGACGACGTCCGTATCGGCGCGATGCGGGCCAGCACCTTCTACGGCTCGATCTTCCCGGCGATCTGGTCGTTCCAGCTCGCACTCCGCAGCCGTGGCCTCGGCAGCACGATTACGTGCCTGCACCTGCCGTTCGAACGGCAGGTCGGGGAGTTGCTCGGCATACCGGCCGGGGTGACGCAGGTCTGCATGGTGCCCGTGGCGTACACGGTCGGCACCGACTTCCGCCCCGCGAACCGGTACCCGGCGAAGTCGCGTACGAGTTGGGAGAGGTGGCAGGCATGAGTGTGGAGTACACCGACGTCGTCATCGTGGGCGGAGGGATGGCAGGCACCTCGGCCGCCGCGTACCTCAGCGCGAACGGGCTGTCGGTCGTGCTACTGGAGAAGCAGGAGCGCTACGCCGACATCGTCCGAGGTGAGTGGTTCGCGCCGTGGGGCATACAGGAGGCCCAACGGCTCGGTGTGGACGAGGCGATCGCGTTCGGGGGCGGCTGGGAGATCCGCGAATGGACCCAGTGGGACGAGGTGGTAGCCCCTGACGAGGCCGAGACCGTGGACATGACGCATTTCGTCCCCGGCGTCGGAGGGCCGCTCGGCTTCCCTCATCACACGGTGTGCGAGGCGATCGCCGAGCAGGCCGCCGACACCGGGGCGAAGGTCGTCATGGGGGCGCAGCGCTGCGAGGTGACGGCGGGACCGGAGCCGTCGGTGCGCTACGAACTCGACGGGGAGAGCCACGAGGTGCGCGCCCGGATCATCATCGGCGCCACCGGCCGAGGCGGCAGGGTGGGCAGGCAGATCGGCGTCTCGATGGCCACGTCCGTGCACCACTGGGGCGGTGGAGTGCGCGTGGAAGGGATCGACGACTGGCCCATGGACGTCCAGGCGATGGGCACCGAGGGCGAGAAGAACTTCATGGTGTTCCCGCAGGGGGACGGCAGAGCCCGGCTGTACATCAACTTCCCGACGCACAACAAGCACCGGTACCGGGGAGACGGGGGCATCGAACGGTTCCTCGCCGACTTCGAGTTGAGTGCGCTCCCCGACGGCGGCAAGTCCGTCTACGCCGCGGCGAAACCGATCGGCCCGCTGAAGGTGTGGCCGTCGATCACGATGAGGCCTGAGCAGTCCATCGTCACGCAGGGCGTCGTGCTCGTCGGCGACGAGGCAGGCAACGCCGACACCGTGCTGGGTACCGGGCTGTCCTGCGCGCTGCGGGACGTCCGGCTGGTGTGCGACATCCTCCTGAAGGAGAGCGACTGGTCGCCCGAGGCGTTCCGGCCGTACCTGAAGGAACGCGAGTTCCGGATGGAACGGCTCGTGTTCGGCGCCTCGGTCATCTCCACATTGCAGTGCGAGTTCGGCCCCGAGGCGACCGAACGCCGTCGCCGCGCGCGCAGGCTCATGGCCGAGAACCCCGCGGCTCAAGTGCTCGGCCTGCTCAACATGGTTCCGCCGGAGGAAGTTCCGGAGTTCGGCTTCAGCGAGTTCTTCGCGGAGCGCCTGTTCAGGGAGACCGCATGACCGCGAGACAGTCATTGATCACCGATTCGGTTCACGTCAACGGGGTTGATCTCGCCTACGTCGATAAGGGCGAGGGAGACCCGGTCGTGCTGCTGCACGGCTTCCCCGACTCGCACTACCTGTGGCGGCATCAGATCGACCCGCTCGTGGAGGCGGGGTTCCGGGTGATCGTCCCGGACCTGCGGGGTTTCGGGGAGTCGAGCAAGCCGCAGGAGATCGACGCCTACGACATGCGCACGATCGTCAACGACGTCGTGGGCTTGACCCAGCACCTCGGGATCGGCAAGGCGCACATCGTCGGTCACGACTGGGGCGCCGCGATCGCGTGGATGTACGCCTTCCTCATGCCCCGTCGCGTCGATCACCTCGCGGTGTTCTCGGTGGGGCATCCGGGAGTCTTCGCGATGCCGACGATCGAGCAGCGCAGGGCGAGCTGGTACATGCTCTTCTACCAGTTCCCCGGGGTCAGTGAGCAACTGCTGCGGCGCAACGGATGGCGGTTGTTCAAGGAGATCATGGGTGCCGAGGGCGACTACCAGCGGTACCCGCGCGAACTCGCGAAGCCTGGCGCGCTGACGTCGGCGCTGAACTGGTACAGGGCCAACCGCTCACCCGAGGCGGAGCTGCGCGTGGAACGGAACTTCCCGCCCGTGCTGGCTCCGACGCTCGGGGTGTGGTCAACGGGCGACAAGGCCATGTTGGAGGAGGGCATGACGGGCTCGGCGAAGTTCGTCAAGGGCCCGTGGCGCTACGAGCGCGTCGAGAACTCCAGCCACTGGATTCCGCTCGACCAGCCGGAACTGACGACCACGTTGCTGAAGGGTTTCCTCGGTACCGAAAAGCCCGCGGCGATGCCGACGCGCAGGCGCAGGCTCTGACCGGGACCGGAGGACGTTGTGATCGGTTTCGTGTTCCCCGGTCAGGGCACGGTCCGCGTCGGCATGGGCGGCTGGTTGCGACGCGATCCCGTCGGCGGCGCGATCCTGCGCAGGGCGGACGAGCTGTCGCCTGAGCCGATCAGCGCGCTCTGTGCGCGGGGACCGCTGCCTCGGCTGGTGGACACGGCACACGCTCAGCCTGCCGTCACGGCATGCAACCTCGCCGCGCTGGCCGTGTTGCGGGCGAAGGGCCACAAGCCGGACGTCGTCGCGGGGCACAGCGTCGGCGAACTGAGCGCACTGTGCGCGGCCGGGGTCATGGACGTCGATACGACGATCCGGCTGGTGGGTGCGCGGGCCCGGCTGATGTCCGCACTCCCCGAGACCGGCGGCATGGCCTCCGTTCTGGGACTTTCCGTCGAACGGGTCGAGCAGCTCGCCGAACTGGCCGCCGCGCCGGGTGAGCCGTTGGTCGTGGGACTGGAGAACGCGGCGGACCAGGTGGTTGTCTCAGGTTCGTTCGCGGCGATCGAGCGGTTCACGGCAGCGGCGGGTGAGGCCCGCAAGATCGTGGCACTGAAGGTGAGCAATGCGTTCCATTCCCCGCTGATGGCCGGTGCGGTGGACGGCTGGGCCGAGGCGGTGCGCTCCGCGCCCCTTCGGCCACCGGAGATTCCCGTGATCCCCAACGTCACGGCCGAGCCGACAACCGACCTCGCGACCATTGTGGACGCACTCATCGAGCAGCTCACCGGCAGGGTTTTGTGGTCACGCACCATGCGTGAGCTGGCCGTGGCGGAGCACTGCGTCGAGGTGGGGGACAGCAAGGCGCTGAGCGGGATGCTGCGCACCGAGGGCGTTCGCTGCGTGAGCATGGCGGCGCCGACCGCGTTACGCACGTTGGCCGCGTTGGTCGCGACATGACGAGCGGGACGACGGTCCGTGAAGTGGCGTCACCCGGCGCTCTCCTCACAGAGGCAGGGAGCGAACCTGTCTCGTGGGCCTGCGCGACCGTGAGCTTCGCCGGTGTCCGCTCACCGGCGGCGCTGGTGGACCCGCTGCCGTTGGAGGTCGTCTTCACACGGGCCGAGCGAATCCGGTCGGGCAGTGGCAGGACCGTGCAGCACTGGGCGGGCAGGCTCGCGGCGAAATGCGCTGTGCTGCGGCTGCTGGGACTCGACCCGGCTCACAGGGCGAACGCGGACCTGCTCGGTGAGGTGGAGATCCTGCCCCGCCCATCGGTCTTCTGCACGCGCACCACGGCCTGCCTGCACGGGCACCCGCCCGGCGTGCGGTTGCCTGCGGCGCTGCGCGATCGGGTCGAGACGGGTACGCGCATCGGGGTGTCGATCAGCCACGCGGCCTCCACCGCGATCGCCGTGGCACTGGCGTCCGCGCCGCTGCCCGAGGACGACACCGACCGGTACGGCAGCGACGAGTACGAGGACGGGAACGAACGATGACTCTCACGGAGACGGCCAGGCACTGGGTGTCGGCGTGGCGGACCGGCAGCGCTGAGGAGGTGGCAGCCGTCATCGCCTCCTTCGCCGACCCGGACACGCGGGAGCCGGTGCGGGGCGAGGCGCTGACCGGCCATCTCGACGCCGTGTTCCGCAGGTTTCCGAAATGGACACTCGACGTGGAGACGGTGGCCGACGCCGGGCCGACCGCTGTCGTCACCTGGACCCTCACCGCGCCGCACCGCGCGCCGTATCTCGGTATCCCGGTGACCGGGGGCGGGGCGGAGGTGCGCGGAGTGCGGGGCTGCGACGTGCTCAGCCTCGTGGACGGCGAGGTTCACGTCAGGCGCTACCACGATCGCCTCGGCATCGCCGAGTCACTCGGCCACACCGCCCGGTTCCTCCCGCCGCCCACCCCGGACATGGAGTACGGAACGAGTTTCCGCGCGGCCACCGACCGCACCACACAGCCTGGCGCGTTCACGTTGACCTGGCTCGACGCCCGTGACGAGGAGGAGGGTGCCGAGGTCACGTTGCTCAGCACCGAGGTGGTCAAAGCACTGCGGCCCACCAAGGGTTTCCTCGGCGCGGCAATCTTCGAGATCGGCAACCGGAAGTACACCCTCAGCGCCTTCGACACGCTCGCGTCCGTGCGCGCGGTGCACGCGCGCCCTCACCAGCGGGCCATGCGCAAGTTCTTCAAGGGCGGTCTGTGCACCGGTGCCTACACCAGCGTGTGGCAACTGGAGCGCGACAGCCTCTACCTGCGGTGCCCTTCCTGCGACGTGATGGTGTCCGCCGCCGAAGGCGCTTCCTGCGACTGCGGGTGGACCCCTCCGCCCAGCCCCCTGTTCTCGCAGCCCGAGGAGTGAGATCCCGTGACCACCTTCACCGCCGAACACCACAACACCCCTGGCGACGGGCCCCTCGTCGCCTTCATGTCCGCGTTGTTCGCGGGCAAGTGGATCTGGGACCAGCCGTTCGGGGCGCTGGCCGCTGCCGGCCGTCCCGTGCTGCGCACCAACGAGGCGATCTGTGCCATCGACGCGAAAGTGGCGGGCTCCATCGAACGACTCGGCGACGCGTTCCTGGAGTCCTGTGACGAAGCGGGCGTGGGCGAGGTCGTCGTGTGTGCCAACTCGCTCGGCGGGCTCGTGGCGATCGACCTGGCAGGCCGGTTTCCCGACCGGGTCCGCGGCATCGTGGTCAGCGGTGCGCCCGGCCTGAGCACCGAGCCCGATGTCGGCCTGAGCATGGACCGCAGGGGCAGCGTGAAGCTCGCGACCGATCAGTTCCGGGAACGGATGCTGAGCGCCCTGTTCCACGGCGAGCCGTTGTTCACCGAGGAACAGATCCTCGCGACGGGTGAGTTGCTCGCGACAGGTCCGGCCATGGTCGCGATGGCGCGCAGTCTCAGGGCCACCCGCACTTACCGCGTCCCTGACGGGTTGGACAAGGTGCGCTGCCCTTCGCTGTACGTATGGGGCAGGCACGACAGGATGACCCCGGTGCAGCCGTGGCAGGACCTGGTGGCGCGCTACCAGGACACCGAGTTCGTCACGGTGGACGACTGCGGTCACATCCCGATGGTCGAGCGAGGCGACGACTACACCCGGCGGCTTCTGGAGTTCCTCGACCGGGTGGCGGGGTGAGCGTGCCCCGGATGCTGTTCGGGATCGACCTCGTGGACGTCCGGCGGGTCGCGCGTGCGCTCGACCGCAACGGTGTTGTGTACGCCAGGCACGTGCTCGCGGAGGACGAACAGTGCCTCCACACCGACCGGACGCTGGCGACCGCCGCTGGTGTCGCGGTGAAGGAGGGTTTCGTCAAGGCGGTCGGCGGCAGACCACCCGGGTTCTCCTGGCACGACTTCGTCGCGCAAGGGCCTGGTGGCTCGCCTGCCCTGATCGACCGCTCGCTGGCAGGCGCGTTGCCTCCGATCTCCGCGGCCACCGGCATCGAACTGACCGAAGTGCGTACCTACACGGTGCGCGGTGCCAGCCGGGACGCGGCGCTGGCCCGGCTCGGCGAAGCCCCCGGCGAGACGTCGGTGGTGGGCGCCGCTCGCTGGGGACGACGCCACGAGGTGATCGTCGCTCTTGCCATACTCGTCACGATTTCCGCGAAGGAGAACTCATGAGTTCCGCGAACGGCACCCGGTCGGAGGCGGCCGAGACGACCGAGACGACCGAGGTGCCCGTGGCTCCCGGTGAGTCCGTGCAGGCGGTGCTCGCCACCGTGGAACCGAACACGGTGGTGCGGCTCGCCGAAGGGACGTACGCGGGCAATCTCGCCGTCACCACACCAGGTGTGAGCATCGTGGGCGCGGGCCCGGGCCGCACGGTGCTCGTGCCCGGCGCGGTGGCCCCCTCGACGATCCCGCCACTGCACGACGCGCCTGCCGATGTGGTCAGCGGAATCGCCGTCCACGCGACGTCGGACGTCACGATCGAGGGTCTGACGGTGCGCGGGTTCAGCGGCGCGGGCGTGTACGTCCACAGTTGCTCGGGAGTGCGGTTACGCGATGTGGAGTCGGACGCCAACCGCGTGTGGGGGATGTACCTGCGCGAGTCGGGTGACGTGGCGGTGCGACGGTGCAGGGCGGGCGCGAGCCAGTACGCAGGGGTGGCGTTCGCGTTCTGCTCCGAGGCCGACGCCGTGGTGTCGGACAGCGACTTCTCCGGCAGCGCGTTCGGCGTGTTCGTTGACAACTCCAGCGGGGTGCGCGTGCTGCGCAACCGCTGCCACGGCAACGCGGCGGGAATTCTCCTGCTGCATCAGACCTACGAGGGTGAACTGCCGGGTGGGGTGCGCGACTGTCTGGTCGCCGACAACGAGGTCTCCGGCAACACCCTCGCCGCGGGCGGAGACGAGCCGGATGCCCTCGGTGCGGCGGGCCCGCCGATCTCGGGTGTCGGCATCGCGGCCATCGGCGTCGAGCGGGTTACGGTCGTGGGTAACCGGGTCCACGACAACCGCCCCTCGGGGCCCTCGGTGATGCCCGGAGCGCTGGTGCTGGCCAGCTCGGCGGACTGGGGCGGTTCCGACGCGGTGGACAACTGTTTCGAGTGGAACGTCGTCACCGGCAACGAACCGTTCGACGCGTTGGTCGGAACGGACCCGTCGGGGCAGCGGTTCCGCAACAATGTGGTCGGCTCCTCCCAGCCCGAAGGACTGTTCGAAGGACACGTCGAAGGACACGTCGAAGGACAAGGACCACAGGGGACGGTATGACCGCTGCTCTGCACTGCGAGAACCTCGTCAAACGGTACGGTGACAGGACGGTGGTCGATCACGTCGGCTTCCACATCGACCCCGGCGAGGCGTACGGACTGCTCGGGCCGAACGGGGCGGGGAAGACCACCACCATCTCGATGGTGATGGGGCTGCTGAAACCCGACGAAGGGTCGGTGCGGGTCAACGGCATCGACGTGGAGGCCGACCCGGTGGCCGCGAAACGGCTCATCGGCTACGTGCCGCAGGAGATCGCCCTCTATCCCGAGCTGACGGCGAGGGAGAACCTGCGGTACTTCGGACGGCTCTACGGCCTGCCGAGGAAGCAACTCGCCCGCCGCATCGACGAGGTGCTCGCCGCGGTGGGACTGACCAACAGAGGCGACGACAAGGTCCAGACCTATTCCGGCGGCATGAAGCGACGCACCAACATCGGTGTCGCGCTGCTGCACGAGCCGAAGCTCCTGATCCTCGACGAGCCGACCGTGGGAGTGGACCCGCAGAGCAGGGTGGCCATCCTCGACAACGTCGAACGGCTCGTCGGCGAGGGAATGAGCCTGCTCTACACCTCCCACTACATGGAAGAGGTCGAGCGCATCTGCACCCGCGTCGGGATCATGGACAAGGGCCGGGTCGTCGCCGACGGCACGAGGCGTGAGCTGGTGGCAGAGCTCGGTGGCACCGACAGGATCGAACTCGTCCTCGACGGCGACGCCGACGCCGCGGTCGAGAAGCTGCGCGTTCTCGAGGGCGTCACCGAGGCCGTGATCACCGGGCCGAACTCGGTGCGGTTGCTGGCCGTCGAGGGACGCCACCTGCTTCCCTCACTCCTCGCGGCCGTGGCAGGAGCGGCCACGGTGACGGGCGTCGAGGTGATCGAGCCGGACCTCGAAGCGGCCTTTCTGCACCTGACCGGCAGCACACTGCGCGACTGACCACGGCAAGGGAGTTGAGCGTGGGGAGCAAGTTCGGGCCGCTGGCTGTGATCGTCGGCCAGGAACTGAGGTCCCGCTTGCGGGACGGAACCGCCGTGTTGATCGCCTTCGTCGCGCCGGTCCTGCTGGCGACGCTGTTCGGCGTCGCACTCGGCGACGACGGCGACGAAGGGCCGTTGCACACCGCGATCGGAGTCGTTGACGACGACGGTGGCGAGTTCCCCGCCAGCGTGCAGCGGGAGGCGATGAAGACGGAGGAACTGCGGGAGGTGCTCGAATTCCGGCAGTTCGAAGGGGAATCCGGCGCGCGGAACGCCTTGGACGCCGGTGAGGTCGGCGCGGTCCTCGTGTTCCCTCCCGGTTTCAGCGACAGTGTCAGTGCCGGTGAGGGTGGCTCGGTCTCGGTGCTGGAGTCGGTTGACGCGCCGTTCGCGGGTGCCATCGCCAGAAGCCTGGTCAACCAGATCTCGGCGCTGGTTGAGGCGAGAACGCTGGCCGTGAAAGCCTCGCTCGACGCGGGCGTGCCCGCCGACGAGGTGAAGCTGTTCGTCGAGGACAACGGGGCGGCCGGTCCCGCGCTGCGGATCTCGGGTGACACGGTGGCGGCGGCCGAGGTCGAGATGACAGTCCACTACGGCGCGGGGATGGCGGTCATGTTCGCGTTCTTCGTGGTGGGGACGTCGGCCCGGAGCCTGCTCACCGAACGGCAGCTCGGCACGCTCGACCGCATGCGGGCCGCGCCGATTCCGTTGTGGACGACCCTCGCAGGCAAGGCGGCCGTGGGCTTCCTGCTCGCGCTCGTGAGCATGTGCGTCACGTGGGTCTCCTCGGTTCTCATCTTCGGCACCGACTGGGGCGATCCGGCGGCGGTGTTCCTGCTGCTGCTCGGGCACACCTTCGCCGCGACGATGCTCGTGCTGCTCGCGGCGAGCAGGGCGAGAACCGACGCGCAGGTGGACGGGTTCGTCATGGCGATCTCTTTCGTCTTCGCGCTTCTCGGGGGCAGCATCGTCCCGGTGTACAACCTGCCGGACTTCCTCCAGGCAGCGACCCTGGCGACACCCAACGGCTGGGTCTCGACGGGGCTCGGCGAGCTGGCCGAGGCCGGTGCCGGGGTGTCGGCCGTCGCCACACCGGTGGCGGTACTGCTCGGCATCGGGGTGCTCGCGGCCATCCCGGCGTTCCTGCGGTTCGCGAAGGGACGGTTCGCATGATGTCGTTCCCGGCTTCCCACTGCGTACCGGCGGGGTGTCCGGCACCCGGTTCGCCGCTCCTGTCCGAGGCACGGATCGTCCGCCGATTGGAGTTTCGATGAAGCCTCGTCCGATCGCCGCGCTGGTGGTGGCGAACCTGCTGCGGCAGGTGCGTGACAGGGTGGGTTTGTTCTTCATGGTCGTCATGCCGTTCGTGACGATCCTGTTCGTGGGACTCGCCATGGGCGGCACGTCCGGCGACGACGAACTACCCGTAGGCGTGTACGCGCAGCGAACCGATCCGGTGGCCGACGCCGTGGTGGCCGAACTCGAGCGGGGCGGCCAGGTCGTCGTCGAGAGGTTGGACTCGGTCGAGAAGCTGCGGGAGGAGGTGAGCAGGGGTACGGTGGCGGCGGGCTTGATGATCACGCCTGGTGACGCGGAACTCGACCTCGTCCTGGCACAGACCAACGGCACGACACTGGCGGCCCGCGCCGCCATCGATGTCGCCGTGGGCAAGGTGGCCGCCGTGCTCGAGGCTCAGCGCGCCGCGGAACGTGCGGGTGCCACGCCGGAGGAGGCGGCCCGGTACGTGCGCCAGGCGCAGGCCGACGCCGCGCCCGCCACGGTTGACGTTCGCACAAGCGAGGGCGAGGAGGGCGGTCAGCCCAGCGGCTTCGCCTACACCGCGCCCGCCAACCTGCTCCTGTTCACCTTCATCAATTCCATGGCCGTCGCCGCGGCGCTCGTGGAGAGCAAACGTCTCGGGATGATCCGCCGTTCCGTCGCGGCGCCGGTGCGTGAAAGCCGCATCCTGCTCGGTGAGGCGGTGAGCCGCTTCGCCGTCGCGCTGGCACAGTCACTGCTCATCATCGTGGTGAGCGCGCTGCTGTTCGGCGTCGAATGGGGCGATCCGCTCGGCGTCGCCGTGGTGGTGGGCGTCTTCTGCCTTGTGGCCACCGGCGCGGCGATGCTCGTGGGTGCCTACGTCCGGTCCCCGCAACAGGCACCCGCCATCGGGCCGCCGCTCGGGATCGTGCTGGGCATGCTTGGCGGATGCCTGTGGCCGAGGGAAGTGGCAGGGGAGCCCTTGAACACCCTCGGCTACCTCTTTCCCCACGCGTGGGGCATGGACGCGCTCCTGGCGCTCACGGAGCCGGGCGCGGGCCTGCCCGATGTGGTGACCGAGGTGGCCGTGATCGCGGGCATGGCGGTGGTGGTGCTCGGTGTGGCACTCGTGGTGTTCCGCAAACGCGCGGTGCTCGTGGCCTGACCGGCGTGGTGCCGCGCGGAGTCGTGCGGCCAGGACGGCTGAGGCCGGTCACGGGTGCGTGCGGGGCCGACTGGCCCGGTCACGCCTCGGAGCCCGCGAGGCGGACGAAGCCCGCGATGCGGGGGTGGAACGTGACCGGGCAGTCCCGGCCGACACCGGATCGCACCCCCGCCGCCACATCCTCGTCCGGCTCACCGAACACCTCGAAGCGCTCCACGGTGCAGTGCTCCATGACCTCCCTGATGTACGGGTCGGCGAGCTTCCAGTGCGTGCGGACCGCGTCGGAGTCACGGTAGAGCTGGAAACTGTGTGCGAGCAGCCTCTCGGTGTCCACAAAGGTCTGCACCAGCAGTTGCGGTCCGTGCCGGTCGGCGAAGTCAACGGCGCTGGTGATCGCGTCGCGGAAGCTGTCGAGATGGCCTTCGGTGATCCGCATGGTGTTGCGGAAAAGAAGGACGGTGTCGCTCCGGGTCGTCATGCACCCACTCTCACACCTCCACCGCACTGGAGCTCAAGGGCTCGTTCACCCGGGGGTCACGGCTCGCGGGTGCCGAGGAACTCCGTCACGGCCTTCAGCCATTCCCCTGGCGCGTCCGCACCGACGAGGTGGCCGCAGTCGATTTCCACGAGCTGTGAGCCGGGGATACCGAGAGCGAGTTCGCGGCCGAGCGCCGGGCTGATCAGCTGGTCCCGGGTCGGGACGACGACGAGCGTCGGCACGGTGATGCGGGCGAGTTCGGCACGGGTGTCCACCGAGGTGACCAGATCGACGTGGTCAGCAGTACCCGGCGGGACCGACGCGGCGATGTCCTCGACGGCCGCGTCGATCGTGCCGGGCGTGAGTGCGTCGAGCCGGACGGGGTCCGAGGCGGCGTGGAGCACGAACCTGGCGAGCGCGCGTGGGTCGCCGTCGAGGAGGTGCCGCCAGACCTCGACGCCGAGGCGCGTGCGGTTGTCGAGCCTGGCGAAGCCCGCGGTGAGGATCAATCTCGTGACACGTTCGGGGTGGCGGGTCGCCACCCGCACCGCCACCGCCGTCCCGAGCGAGTACCCGAGCACGGTGAACCGCTCGACTCCCTCCCTCACCGCCGTGTCCACGAGTGCGTCGGCAAGCCCGTCGAGAGTCAGGGGTGTGGCACTGCGCGGTGTCGCACCGGTGCCGGGGTAGTCGGCGCCGATCACCGTGTGTGTGCGGGACAGCACGTCGATCAGCGGGCCGAAGTTGGCCTCGACGCTTCCTCCCGCGCCGTGCGCGAGCAGCAATCCAGGCCCCGAACCTGTCGTCGTCGTCGCGAAATTTCCGGTCATGACGCGACGTTAAGGTCTGACACCGGTGACAAGGTCAAGACTGGAGGCGGGAGGCAACGTGCTGATCGGCGAGTTGGCCACGCGCACGGGCGTCAGTGCCCGGCTGCTGCGGTACTACGAGTCGCAGGGTCTGCTGCGGGTGCGGCGGGACATCAACGGCTATCGCGTGTACGACGAGGACGCGGTCACGCGCGTGCGGCAGATCAAGGCGTTGCTCGGCGCCGGCCTCTCCACCGAGCAGATCCGCGTCGTGCTCCCGTGCGCCAGTGGCGAGAACCCGCGGCTCGACCTCTGCCCTGAGCTGCGTGAGCTGCTGGAGGGACAGCTGCGTGCCGTTGACGACCGCATCGAGCAGTTGCGGCGCAACCGCCTCGCGCTGGAAGGCCTCGCCGGTGAGGTCCGGGTCTGACCACGCTGTCCGGGGTGTGTGCAAGTCTTGACCTCGTGAAGAGACTGCCCCTGCGACTGGCGCTGATGGAGGCCGCTCGAACCCTCGACGAGGCAGGCGTGGCGTCACCGCGTGCCGAGGCCGAGCTCATCGCCGCCCATGTACTCGGTGTCGAGCGGGGACGGTTGCCGCTCGTCCCGCTCGTCGATCCTCCCGTCGTGGAGGCCATCGGCAGGCTGGCCGCCGAGCGCGCCACCAGGGTGCCGCTCCAGTATCTCCTCGGCGAGGCCGTGCTCGGCGGTATCAGCGTGCGGGTCGGCCCCGGGGTGTTCGTGCCGAGGCCCGAGACCGAATTACTGCTGGAGTGGGGGCTGAAGGTGCTCAAGGGCCGCGAGTATCCGGTGGTCGTTGACCTGTGCACGGGGTCGGGGGTACTCGCGCTCGCCGTGGCGAACGCCAGGCCGGACGCGGTCGTCTACGCGCTCGACAACGACCCCGACGCGCTGGCGTGGGCGCGCCACAACGCCGATCTCCGCGCCGAGGCAGGGGACACCCCGATCCGCCTGTACTCCGGCGATGTGACGGACGACACGGTGTTCGCGGAACTGGACGGGCTCGTCGATCTCGTCCTGTGCAACCCGCCTTACGTGCCACAGGGCACCCCCGTTCCACCTGAGGTCGCCGACTACGACCCGCCGCAAGCCGTGTTCGCCGAGCAGGGCGGCCTCGGAGTCATCAAGCACGTCGTCACGATGGCGGCCCGCCTGCTGAGGCCGGGGGGTGGTGTGGCCATCGAGCACGACGACACCCACGCGCGCGCGGTTCCACCACTGTTAGAGGCGCGGCGGGTGCTCACCGACGTGGCCGATCACACCGATCTCGTGGGGCGTCCCCGGTTCGTCACCGCCCGCAGGGCCTGACCGCCGTGGGCCGTGGGCCGGTGCGAGGGCATCGCTAAGCTTGGCGCGCATGAGCGCGGTGTACGACTGCGGTGATCCGCACACGAGGTCAGACGGGCTTAAAGCCGCAGCTTCGGCGGTGCGTTCCGGCAGGCTCGTCGTCCTGCCGACCGACACCGTCTACGGGATCGGTGCCGACGCCTTCGACGCGGAGGCCGTGCACGCACTGCTGCGGGCCAAGAACCGGGGACCGGACATGCCCGTCGGCGTCCTCGTCGGCTCGTGGTCCACAGTGGACGGGCTGGTGCTCGGCCTCTCCCAGCAGGCGAGAACGCTCATCGAGGCGTTCTGGCCCGGTGATCTCTCGATCGTCGTTCCGCACGCGCCGAGCCTCCAGTGGAACCTCGGAAGCACGAGGGGCACGGTGATGCTCCGCATGCCGCTGCATCCGGTGGCGCTCGAACTGCTGCGTGAGGTCGGCCCCATGGCGGTGTCGAGCGCCAACGTGTCGGGGCAGCCCCCCGCCTCCACGGCTCAGGAGGCACTCGACCAGCTCGGCGATTCCGTCACCGTCTACCTTGACGGAGGTCCGAGCGGCGACCCCGTGCCCTCGACGATCGTCGATCTCACCGGTGAGGCGCCGTCCCTGCTTCGTGAGGGCGCCGTCAGTGCCGAGGCGGTGTCGGAGGCCCTCGGCATGGAGATCGGCCGGGCACAGTGAGCGGTAGCGGTAGCGGTAGCGTTGCACACTGTGAACAACCCGTTCGTGTTTTTCGGAGGGTGACGCGGCCGTGAACTCCGCCGTCCCCACCGGTCTTCCCATCCGCGAGTACCTTCTCGTCGCGCTTGTCTCAGCCGCGTTGACCTATCTGCTCACCGCACTGGTGCGCCGCTTCGCGATCAAGGTCAAGGCCGTCGCCGTCCCGCGTCAACGCGATGTTCACGTCGTCCCGATCCCGAGGATGGGCGGGCTCGCGATGTATTTCGGCGTGGTCGGGGGCATGGCGCTCGCCCACCAGCTTCCGGTGCTCAGAAGGGCCTTCGAGTACTCCTACGATCCCGTGGCCGTCCTCATCGGTGGCGGTGTGATCGTGCTCATCGGCGCGCTCGATGACCGGTTCGAGCTGGACGCGTGGACCAAACTCGCCGGTCAGGTCATGTGCGCGGGCATTCTCGTCCTGTTCGGCGTTCAGTGGGTCTCGCTGTGGGTGCCGTGGGGCGGTGACGCCGACGCGGTCGGCAACGTCCTGATGTTCGACCGCAACCAGGGTGGCCTTCTGGTCGTGCTGCTGGTCGTCGTCATGGTCAACGCGATGAACTTCGTCGATGGCCTTGACGGGCTCGCGAGCGGACTCGGGCTCATCGCGGCTGCGGCGACGTGCACGTTCACCCTCTGGCTGCTCCACTCGTCCGGCGGCGAGGTGAGTACATATCCGCCCGCACTCATCGCCGCCACGCTCGCCGGTGCGTGTCTGGGATTCCTCCCGCACAACTTCCAGCCCGCGAAGATCTTCATGGGCGACTCGGGCTCGATGATGATCGGGCTGATGCTGGCCGCCGCGAGCACGTCGGCGTCGGGCCGCATCGTGTACACGTCGTTCGACGCCACGGACGTCGTCGCCCTGCTCTCGCCGCTGTTCGTCGTGGCGGCCGTGCTGTTCCTCCCGCTGCTCGACCTCGTGCTCGCCGTCGTCCGGCGCACGCGACGAGGGGAGAGCCCGTTCGCCGCAGACAAGATGCACCTGCACCACAGGCTGCTGGAGATCGGGCATTCGCAGCGCAGGGCGGTGCTGCTCATCTACCTGTGGGCCGCGTTGCTCGCGTTCGGTGCGGTGGCGGTGGCGATGTTCGACACCTCGGCCGTGTTCTGGATCACGTGTGGTGGTCTGGTAGTCGCCGCGCTCGTCTCACTCGTGCCACGTCTTCGCCGCAAGCAGGCGGACTAGGCTGGGCAGGGTCGGCGGCGGTGCCGGCGCGGTAGGTCGAGCAGTTGGAGGAGCAAGGCGAATGAACGCGATGGACGGTGGCGCGGACGCCTCCACGGCAGCCGATCACCTGTCCGGCGCCGCAGAAGCCGGAAGCTCCACGCGGGACTCCGCTCGGGACTCGGCGCAGGCCGAGGTTCGCGCCGCCCACGCGCGGTCGGTGTACCAGCTCGCCGACGCGATGCTGCGGTGGGGACTGCGCCTCTCACTACCGCCCGTACTGGTCACCATCGGTGTCGCGACGGTCCTGGCAGGACAGGTCGGCCTGGTCGGTGCCGCCTTCGGGGCTGTGCTCGGGTTCGGCTCCTCACTGGTGACGATCACGATGATGCGGATGGCGGCCACCAGGCCGCCGAGCGCGCTCATGGCCGTGGCCCTCGGTGGCTACGCCGCGAAGATGTCGGTATTGCTGGTGGTCATGCTGCTGCTGCGCGACGTTGACGGGTTCAGCAGGCCCGCGCTGGCCTTCGGGATGCTGGTCACCGTTGTGGCGTGGGCGGCTGCGGACATCGTGGCGTTCCGGACGACGAAGACACCTACTCTCGTCGTGCCCCGTTCGGCCGAGATCGATACGGACGCCTAGACCCGATCTCCTGCGTCCGGCAGGGTAGAAGTACGCCCGTACGGCTTGGCTGTGATGCCCCTGGTATCGTCCGCGGCAAGGTCACATCCCCGTTCGGGGATGCCCTGCACGGTGCCGGAACTGTATCCGGTACGTTAAGTCCAGGTTTGTGACGATTCCCCCGGCGGAGTGAACGCCGGCCGGGAGAACCGGAAGGAGCCCAGTTGGGCGCGCTGGTACTAGCCGCAGGTGACGAATTCACACCGCCGACGGCAGAATCCTTCGATCTGCCGGCAATCTTCGGCTGGGTCACGAAACCCATGCTGCTTGCCGTGCTCTCGGTCGTCATCATCGTGGCCTTCTTCCTGATGACAACAAGGAAGATGAGCGTCGTTCCCGGCAAGGGGCAGTTCCTTGTCGAATCGATCTACGACTTCGGGCGCAACAACATCGCCCGTGAACAGATCGGTGCGGCCGACTTCCTCCGTTTCGTGCCGCTGGTGCTGAGCCTGTTCACCTTCATCCTGGTGAACAACCTGTTCGGGCTCGTGCCGATCCTCCAGTTCCCGACGATGTCCCACATCGGGTTCCCGCTCGCCCTTTCGGTGCTGGTGGTCTACCCCGTGTACCACTACGCGGGCATCCGGAAGCACGGCCTCGGCAGGTACCTCAAGAACCAGCTCTTCCCGCCGGGCGCACCGAAGTGGGTGTACGTCCTGCTGACGCCGATCGAGTTCTTCACGAAGTTCGTGATGAACCCGATCACGCTCGCCATCCGAGTCTTCGCGGCGATGTTCGCGGGTCACTTGCTGATCATGCTGTTCGGGATCTCGGCCGAGTACCTGCTGTTGCACGGCGAGGGCGTGCTCAAGGCGATTTCCGCGTTGTCGTTCGCGGGTGCCGTGGCGATCACATTCATCGAGGCGCTCATCATGGTGATCCAGGCGTTCATCTTCGCGTTGTTGTCGGCCAACTACATCGGGGCCGCTCTGGCCGAAGAGCACTGAGCGACCCGGAAAAGACCGGCGGACGGGCCACGCGAAGGTGACGTCCGTTCAACCCCAAGGCAAAACCTCCGTTAACCGAACACGGACGAAGTTGGAAAGGGAAATCACGTGAGCTCCATGCTTCTTGCCCAGCAGGCCGCCGCGACCGACATCAACGCCGGTCTCGCCGTCATCGGCTACGGCCTCGGCGCTATCGGTTCCGGTATCGGTGTGGCCATGATCTTCTCGTCGGTCATCAGCGGCACCGCCCGCCAGCCCGAGGCGCAGGGCAAGCTGATGAACATCGGCTTCACGACGTTCGCCCTGGTCGAGGTGCTCGCACTGCTCGGGTTCGTGCTCTTCTTCCTCGCGGGCTGACGCTCCTCCACCGACTGTTTGAATAACCAGACGAAGTGGAGACGGCGATGATTCTGGCGCAGGAAGAGTACAACCCGGTTCTTCCGCACACCTCCGAGATCATCATCGGTCTTGTCGCTTTCCTCCTCCTGCTGTTCGTCATCACGAAGTTCGTCAAACCGCGCTTCGAGAAGCTGTACGAGGAGCGAGCAGCGAAGATCGAGGGCGGTATCGAGAAGGCCGAGAAGGCTCAGGCCGAGGCCGAGCAGGCGCTGGCGCAGTACAAGGCGCAGCTTGCCGAGGCTCGTAGCGAGGCCGCCAAGATCCGTGATGACGCACGGGCCGAGGCCGAGCAGATCAAGGAAGAGCTGCGGGCGCAGGCCGAGGAGGAGGCGCGGCGCATCGTCGCGCAGGGCGAGGCACAGTTGCAGGCCCAGAGGGCTCAGCTGGTGGCCGAGCTTCGAGACGATCTCGGACGCAACGCCGTCCTGCTCGCTGGGCGGATCGTGGGCGAGTCGCTCGAGGACGAGGCGCGGCGCCGAGGCACCGTTGACCGGTTCCTGAGCGAACTCGAAGCCAGTGGCTCTGTCAGTGGTGCGGCTGGTGCGGCCGGAGCAAGGAAGTAGGGCCTAGATGACGCTGCATGCTGCGAGCCGCGAGGCTCTGAGCTTCGCCGAGACCCGTCTCGACGGAGTACTCGGCGACGCGGGCGCCGATCCGTCCGCCGTCGGGGAAGAGCTGCTCTCCGTGGTGGATCTGCTCACCAGGGAGATCGGGCTACGGCGGGCCGTGTCGGACGGTTCGTCGGACCCCGAGGCCCGCAAGCAGCTGGTCGCCACCCTGCTGCGGGACAAGCTCTCGGCCCCCGCGCTGTCGGTGCTGGAAGCCGTGGTGGGCGAACGGTGGTCGAACCCGCGCGAGCTGGTGGACGGCCTCGAACACCTCGGTTTCTCCGCTCTGCTCGCCGGTGCGGAGAAAGCGGGCAAACTGGACGCCGTCGAAGACGAATTGTTTCAGTTCGCTCGTATCCTGGAGAGCACGCCCGAGTTGGAGGGTGCGCTGTCCGACAGGACGGCGCCCACCGAGGCCAAGCGCGGCCTCGCCCGCCAGCTCGTGGCGGACAAGGTCGATCCGATCACGAAGGTGCTGATCGAACAGGCCGTGGTTCGCCCGCGTGGCCGCAGTGTCGCTCACGGTGTGGACAGGCTGGTCGAGCTGGCCGCCGGTCGTAGCGACAGGGCAGTTGCCCGCGTCACCAGCGCGACGGAGCTGACGGACGAGCAGCGCGACCGCCTCGCAGGGCAGCTGGAACGACTGTTCGAGAGGCCGATCGCGTTGCACGTGGCTCTCGACCGTTCGCTCGGCGCAGGCCTGGTGGTCCGGGTCGGCGACGAGGTGATC
Organism: Saccharomonospora xinjiangensis XJ-54; assembly: GCF_000258175.1. NCBI lineage: Bacteria > Bacillati > Actinomycetota > Actinomycetes > Pseudonocardiales > Pseudonocardiaceae > Saccharomonospora > Saccharomonospora xinjiangensis. The sequence goes on from NZ_JH636049.1 coordinate 3,459,836, forward strand.
GACGGCAGTGCCGCCGGAAGGCTGGAAGCCTTGCGCAGGCAACTGGCCGGGTGAACGTCCGGCGACATGACACATACTTTGCACACTGGCAAGAACGAAGTGAGAGCGGGAACGACATGGCGGAGCTGACGATCTCCTCGGATGAGATCGCCAACGCGATCGAGAACTACGTCTCGAGTTATTCCCCGGACGTGAGCCGGGAAGAGGTCGGCGTCGTCGTCGATACCGGCGACGGTGTCGCCCACGTTGAGGGCCTGCCCGGCACCATGGCGAACGAGCTGCTGGAGTTCCCCGGCGGCATCCTCGGCGTCGCGCAGAACCTCGACCCGCGCCAGATCGGTGTCGTGATCCTCGGCGACTTCGATTCGATCGAAGAGGGCCAGGAGGTCAAGCGCACCGGCCAGATCCTCTCCATCCCGGTCGGCGACAACTTCCTCGGCAGGGTCATCGACCCGCTCGGCAAGCCGATCGACGGTCTGGGTGACATCGAATCGACGGAGCGGCGTGCGCTGGAGCTCCAGGCCGCCTCTGTGGTGGAGCGGCAGCCGGTCGGCGAGCCGCTGCAGACCGGTATCACGGCCATCGACTCGATGACGCCCATCGGCCGTGGTCAGCGTCAGCTGATCATCGGTGACCGCAAGACGGGCAAGACCGCGGTCTGCGTTGACACGATCATCAACCAGAAGGCCAACTGGGAGAGCGGCGACCCGAAGAAGCAGGTCCGCTGCATCTACGTCGCCGTGGGCCAGAAGGGTTCCACGATCGCCTCGGTGCGCAAGTCGCTCGAGGACGCGGGCGCGATGGAGTACACGACCATTGTCGCGGCTCCCGCTTCCGACGCGGCAGGCTTCAAGTGGCTCGCGCCGTACTCGGGCTCGGCGCTCGGCCAGCACTGGATGTACCAGGGCAAGCACGTTCTGATCGTGTTCGACGACCTCACCAAGCAGGCCGAGGCGTACCGCGCGATCTCGCTGCTGCTTCGTCGTCCGCCGGGCCGCGAGGCGTTCCCCGGTGACGTCTTCTACTTGCACTCCCGTCTCCTGGAGAGGTGCGCGAAGCTGTCGGACGAGCTGGGTGGCGGTTCGCTCACCGGCCTTCCGGTCATCGAGACGAAGGCCAACGACATCTCGGCCTACATTCCCACCAACGTCATCTCGATCACCGACGGGCAGTGCTTCTTCCAGTCCGACCTGTTCAACTCGGGTCAGCGCCCCGCCGTTGACGTGACCACCTCGGTGTCGCGAGTCGGCGGTGACGCGCAGATCAAGGCCATGAAGACGGTGTCCGGTTCGCTGCGGATCGACCTGTCGCAGTACGAGGAGCTGAAGGCGTTCGCCGCCTTTGCGTCCGACCTCGACGCCACCTCGAAGGCCCAACTCGACCGCGGTGCCCGGCTCTACGAGCTGCTCAAGCAGCCGCAGTACTCGCCGGTTCCGGTCGAACAGCAGGTCATCACGGTCTTCCTCGGCACGAACGGTCACTTCGACGACGTGCCGATCGACGACACGGCTCGGTTCAACAGCGAGCTGCTGGAGCACATCCGGCACAAGCACGACGACGTTCTCTCCGAGATCCGCGACAACGGCAAGTGGACCGACGAGCTTGCTGAGCGCGTCGTGTCGGTGGTGGCCGAGTTCAAGAAGGGCTTCACCACCTCCGAGGGCCGGTCGCTTGTCGGTGACGAGGTCGTCGAGCCCATGGACGCCGAGAAGGTGGGACAGGAGTCCGTGAAGGTGCGCCGTCCCGAGACGAAGAAGTAGGGCGCGGGTATGGCCGCTCAGCTTCGCGAGCTCCGGCAGAAGGTCCGGGCAACCAAGTCGATCGGGAAGATCACCAAGGCGATGGAGCTCATCGCCACCTCCCGCATCAGCAAGGCACAGGCACGGGTCCAGGCTTCCCGGCCGTACGCCGCGGAGATCACGAACGTGCTCTCCGCGCTGGCGACGGCCAGCACGAACCTCGACCACCCGCTGCTCGTGCAGCGCCCGAACCCCTCACGGGTGGCCGTTCTCGTGGTCACCAGTGACAAGGGTCTGTGCGGTGCTTACAACGCCAACGCCCTGCGTGCGGCCGAGGAACTGCTTGCCCTGCTCCGTGAGCAGGGCAAGAACCCGCAGCTGTACGTGATCGGCGGCAAGGGCGTGAACTACTACCGGTTCCGCAACAGGGAGATCGCGGCCAACTGGACCGGGTTCTCGCAGCAGCCGCACTACGAGAACGCCGCCGAGGTCGGCGAGACCCTGGTGAACGCTTTCCTCGCCGGCGCGGACGACCAGGGCACCGATGCGGGAGCGGACGGTGTGCTTGGTGTGGACGAACTGCACATCGTCTACACGGAGTTCCGGTCGATGCTGACGCAGACCCCGGTCGCTCGCCGCATCGCGCCGCTCGAGGTGGAGTACACCGAGGAGCCGGGGGGCATCCCGCCCGCGTACGAGTTCGAGCCGAGCGCCGAGCAGCTGCTGGGTGCTCTGCTGCCGAAGTACATCAACACCCGCATCTACGCGGCGTTGCTGGAGTCGGCGGCATCCGAACTGGCGGCTCAGCGCAACGCCATGAAGTCGGCGTCGGACAACGCCAGCGAGCTGGTCGAGACGTACACCCGGCTGGCGAACCAGGCCCGCCAGGCCCAGATCACCCAGGAGATCAGCGAAATCGTCGGTGGGGCGGACGCGCTCGCCGCCACAGGAAGTGATGTGTAAGCCATGACTGCCGTGCAAGACACAGCAACTGCGGCCAAGGGGCGGATCGTCTCCGTGACAGGGCCGGTCGTCGATGTCGAGTTCCCCCGTGGCGCGGTGCCGGAGCTGAACAACGCCCTCAAGGTCGAGATCGAGTTCGCCGAACTCCGTAAGACCGTCACCCTGGAGGTGGCGCAGCACCTCGGCGACAACCTCGTGCGCACCATCTCGCTCCAGCCGCAGGACGGCCTGGTGCGTGGTGCGGAGGTCACCGACACCGGCGCGCCGATCTCGGTGCCGGTGGGTGACAAGGTCAAGGGCCACGTCTACAACGCCCTCGGTGAGTGCCTCGACGAGCCCGGCTACGGCGAGGACCTGGAGCGGTGGAGCATCCACCGGAAGCCTCCGGCGTTCGACCAGCTCGAGGGCAGGACCCAGATGCTGGAGACCGGCCTGAAGGTGATCGACCTGCTCACCCCGTACGTGCAGGGTGGCAAGATCGGTCTGTTCGGTGGTGCCGGCGTCGGCAAGACGGTGCTCATCAAGGAGATGATCACCCGTGTCGCCAAGAACTTCGGTGGTACGTCGGTGTTCGCCGGTGTCGGCGAGCGGACCCGTGAGGGCACGGACCTCTTTCTGGAGATGAGCGAGGACGGCGTCATCAACGACACCGCGCTCGTCTTCGGGCAGATGGACGAGCCGCCGGGCACCCGTATGCGGGTGGCGCTGTCCGCTCTGACGATGGCGGAGTACTTCCGCGACGTGCAGAACCAGGACGTGCTGCTGTTCATCGACAACATCTTCCGGTTCACCCAGGCCGGTTCCGAGGTGTCCACCCTGCTGGGCCGGATGCCGTCGGCGGTGGGTTACCAGCCGACGCTGGCCGACGAGATGGGTGTGCTCCAGGAGCGCATCACCTCGACCCGTGGCCGGTCGATCACGTCGATGCAGGCGATCTACGTGCCTGCCGACGACTACACCGACCCCGCTCCGGCCACGACGTTCGCCCACCTGGACGCCACGACCGAGCTGTCGCGTTCGGTGTTCCAGAAGGGCATCTTCCCCGCGGTGGACCCGCTGGCCTCCACCTCGACGATCCTTGACCCCGCGATCGTCGGCGAGGAGCACTACCGGGTCGCCTCCGAGGTCATCCGTATCCTGCAGAAGTACAAGGAACTGCAGGACATCATCGCCATCCTCGGTATGGACGAGTTGTCGGAAGAGGACAAGCTCACGGTGAACAGGGCCCGCCGTATCGAGCGGTTCCTTTCGCAGAACATGCTGGTGGCGGAGACCTTCACCGGTATGCCCGGCTCGACGGTGCCGCTGGCCGAGACCGTCGAGGCGTTCGACAAGATCAGCAAGGGCGACTTCGACCACTACCCGGAGCAGGCGTTCTTGGGTATCGGTGGCCTCGACGACCTTGAGAAGAAGTACAAGGAAATCACCGGCAAGTGAGTTCCGTGAGCGACGGGGTGGCGTCCACTGTGGATGTGGCCCCGTCGTTCGTGTATCGCCGGTGTGTGTCAGCACGTCGGCGGGCCCGGCTACACTGGGCGGAACGCGCGTGAGGCATGAAGGAGAGCTACGTGGCTGAGATGTCCGTCGAGCTGGTGGCCGTCGAACGCCGCCTGTGGTCGGGTACGGCCAAGTTCGTCGCCGCGCAGACCACCGAAGGCGAGATCGGTATCCTCCCCGGCCACGAGCCGGTGCTGGGACAGCTCGTCGAGGGCGGCATCGTCAAGGTGACCACCACGGACGACGAGACCGTGACCGCGGCCGTACACGGCGGTTTCCTTTCGGTGACGGGCAGCGCCGTCAGCGTTCTCGCGGAATCGGCCGAACTCGGTGGTGAGATCGACGTGGAGCGAGCGCGCCGCGCGTTGTCCAAGGAGGACGCGACGGAGCGTGCGAGGGCTGCGGCCCGGCTCCGGGCGGCCGGTCAGTCGGTCTGACCGGACTACGAGCGGGAGCCGACCATGGACATCGCGACGCTGGTCCTGGCGCTCCTGCTCGTTCTGCTCGTCCTTGCGTTGTGCTACGCGCTGCGGTGGGTGGTCATGCGCCGTCACGGCGGCGTGAGCGTGGCTCTGCGGTGGCAGCCGGACCGCGAACGGTCGGGCTGGCACCTCGGTGTCGGTAGGTACCAGGGTGAGGAATTCGTCTGGTATCGCGTGTGGAGTCTGCGGGTCGGCCCTAGTCGCGTTTTCCGCAGGGACACGCTGGAGATCGTCGGTCGCCGTGATCCGGTCGGCACCGAGTCGTACGCCGTTCCGGCAGACTCGCGCGTGCTGCGATGCCGTCCAGGCGATGACGAGGCCATTGAGATCGCCATGGGCCCCGGGGCGCTGACAGGTTTTCTATCCTGGCTCGAATCGGCCCCTCCAGGCCGCCGCCTTCCGAGAGCGGGCTGACTCAGCCCCGCGTGTCCGCACTTCTCGTACATGCGTTGGCACTTGTGGCACGAGTGTCCGCACTTTTCCGTACCCACATCGGCAGGTCTTTCCCGGCCACCGGCCGTCGGCAGACTTTCCGACACTCCAGGTTCGCGCCTTCCGGCCTCAGCGGTCGCCCCCGGGCTTCCACAACACGTCTCCGCCGGGGTTGGCCACCCTGGCGAGGATGAAAAGCAGATCCGAGAGCCGGTTGAGGTAGGTCACGGCGATCGCGTTCGTGCCGTCCGGGTCGGCTTCGACGAGTGCCCACGCCGACCGCTCGGCCCTGCGGGCCACCGTCCGCGCCTGGTGCAGCAGCGCCGCCCCCGGAGTACCACCGGGGAGGATGAACGACGTCAGCTTGCCGACCCGCTCGTTGAACTCGTCACACCAGTGCTCAAGGCGTTCGACGTATTCCTTGGTGACGCGCAGCGGCGGATAAGGGGGATTGTCGATCACCGGGGTGCTCAGGTCGGCGCCGACGTCGAAAAGCTCGTTCTGCACGTGCCGGAGCACCCGGTTGATCTCCTCGGGCAGCGAGCCCAGCGCGATCGCGACGCCGACCACCGAGTTCGTTTCGTCCACGTCGGCGTACGCGCCGAGGCGCGGATCGGTCTTGGGAACGCGGGTTCCGTCGCCGAGTGCCGTGGTTCCGTTGTCGCCGACCCGGGTGTAGACGCGGTTGATCCGTACGGGCATGGCGGCAGTCTACGGCCAGGGGCTGCCCGGAGGCACTGGCCACATCGACGTGCGGCCACCGGCCGAGCCCACTTATCGTCCGTAGGTGTCCGAACGTTTCAGTATGAGCGATCTTGTGACCCGGTTGATCGGTAACGTGCCCCAGCGCACACGCCGTGACCGAGCCGGGCATGATGGGCCACCATGAGCGAGCACTTCGACGTGTACGGCGGTGCGCGTCTGGTCGGCGAGGTCGAGGTTGTCGGCGCCAAGAACAGCGTGTTGAAGCTGATGGCGGCCGCCCTGCTCGCCGAGGGGACCACCACGATCAGCAACTGCCCGCAGATCCTCGACGTCCCGTTGATGGCCGACGTCCTGCGCAGCGTGGGTTGCGAGGTCGAGATGGACGGCGACGTCACGCGCATCACCACGCCTGCCGAGCTGTCGCACCGCGCCGACTCTCCCGCGATGGGCAAGCTGCGTGCGTCCGTGTGCGTACTCGGTCCTCTGGTGGGGCGGCTGAAACGCGCTGTGGTGGCGCTGCCGGGCGGGGACGCCATCGGGTCGCGGCCGCTGGACATGCACCAGAACGGGTTGCGCAAGCTGGGGGCGACGAGCGCGATCGAGCACGGTTGCGTGGTTGCCGAGGCGGACGGGCTGCACGGCGCGCAGATCTGGCTGGACTTCCCGAGTGTCGGCGCGACGGAGAACATCCTGATGGCGGCGGTACTGGCCGAGGGAACCACGGTGATCGACAACGCCGCCAGGGAGCCCGAGATCATCGATCTGTGCACGATGCTCACCGAGATGGGCGCGCGCATCGAGGGAGCTGGCACTTCGACGCTGACCGTGGAGGGCGTGGATTCGCTGCACCCCACCGAGCACCGCGTGATCGGCGACCGCATCGTGGGGGCGACCTGGGCTTTCGCCGCGTCTATGACCCAGGGCGACGTGACGGTGACCGGTGTTGACCCGCACCACCTCGACCTGGTGCTGGACAAGCTGAGGCTGGCGGGTGCCGACGTCACCACGTACGACGGGAAGGGTTTCCGCGTCGTGCAGGACGGGCGGCCGAAGGCCGTGGACTTCGTGACGTTGCCGTATCCGGGCTTCGCCACCGACCTGCAACCGTTCGCCGTCGCGCTCTCTGCGGTGTCCGACGGCACCTCGATGATCACGGAGAACGTCTACGAGGCGCGGTTCCGGTTCATCGAGGAGATGGTGCGGCTCGGCGCCGACGCGAGGACCGATGGCCACCACGCCGTCGTCCGTGGTGTGGAACGGCTGTCGAGCGCGCCGGTGTGGGCCTCCGACATCCGCGCGGGTGCCGGCCTTGTGCTCGCGGGTCTCTGCGCGGAGGGCGTCACGGAGGTGTGGGACGTGTTCCACATCGATCGCGGCTATCCCGCGTTCGTGGAGAACCTCAATCGTCTCGGCGCGCGGGTCGAGCGCGTCACTGCCGAACCCGACCGCGTCGTCGCCGAGTGAGCGGCGTCAGTCGTTGATCGCGAGGGCCGCGCCGAATCCGATGAGTGTCGTGCCGGTGGCCACATCGAGGCCCCGGCGCACGCTCCTTCGCTGGAACCAAACCCGCACCGTGTGCACGAACGCCACCAGCAGGAGCAGCCACACCGCGCCGAGCACCGCGAAGGTGTAGGCCAACAGCAGCGTGTCACCCGTCGAGTGGTGGGCCGGATCGATGAACTGCGGCAGTACCGAGAGGTAGAGGGCCAAGACCTTCGGGTTCGTGACGTTGGAGAGGAATCCCTCGCGGAACCGGCGAAGCACGCCGGACCGCGCCGCGATCCCGTCGAGTGCCGCGTACTCGCCCCTGCGCGCCGATCTCAGTGCTTGGACGCCGAGATAGCAGAGGTAGATCACACCGATCCAGCGGAGGGTCTGGAACACCGGTTGCGACCGCACGATGAGGGCGCCGAGGCCGAACGCCACCGCTGTGCCCTGAACGAGGTTGCCTGCCGCGATGCCGGCCGAGGCGACGAGGCCACCCCGGAAGCCTCCCGCGAACGAGTTCTTCAGCGTGACGACGGTGTCGGGGCCGGGGGCGAGCACCACGAGGACGACCAGGATCAGGTAGCTGCCGTACGTACTCCACGTCACGTCGTCCGAGCGTAACCGGAAGCGGTGTGTTGCGGTGGTGGAACGCAGCGTGTGTGACGTCGCCGACGGGGTCGCGAGCATGGGTCCGCTCCGGGTGGAAATTCGCTCCGTCACACCGTTGAGCTGCCGAATCGTGGGTACAGACATACGGTCGGTGCAGGGAATATGCGCAGTGGGAAGTCGAGTCGAAATGGTCATTCGCCGTCGCTGACGCGGGGTCCGAGGGGGCCGTATCCGCCCTTTCGTCACCCCGTGGTGTTGATCTCGGTCTGATAACGGAGGGTCAACTCGGTTTTGACCCGATCGTGCAAAACACCTACGTTCGGTGACCATGTAGGAGAAGGCCGTTCGTCTGAGTCGGCGAACAGACCCAATCGGTAAGGGGTGCGATCATGGCTCAGGGTGAGTGGGCACGACGGGTTCTGTCCCGACGATCTGCCATGAAAGGTGCGCTCGCGGTCGGAGTTACCGCGACGCTCGCGGCGTGTACGGAAGCACCACAGACGGGCAGCCAGGGCGGCGGGAACACGCTGCAGCGCCTTCGCGACGCGGGCACGGTGCGGGTCGGTATCGCAGGTGAGATTCCATACGGGTTCACCAGGGACGGCGAGGTGACGGGTGAGTCGCCCGAGGTCGCCAAGGCTGTGTTCAACGCCATCGGGGTACCCAATGTCGAGTCCACCCAGGTGGAATTCGGCCAACTGATCCCCGGACTGAACGCGGGACAGTACGACATGGTGGCCGCGGGGATGGCGATCCTGCCGGAGCGGTGCCAGCAGGCACAGTTCTCGGCCGTTGACTACGTCACGAACACGGCTTTCCTTGTGCCGCAAGGCAATCCGGAGGGCATCAACAACTTCGAGGACGTCAAGGCGAAGGGCGTCAACCTCGCTGTCCTTTCGGGAACGATCGAGCAGCAGGTCGCCGAGTCTCTCGGTATCACCAACGTGCAGACCTTCGGCGGCCAGGCTGAGATGCTTCAGGCGATCCAGGCCGATCGCGCCTACGCGGGCGCGCTCACCGACATCTCGTTGCGGGCGTTGCTCGAGCAGAACCCCAACGCGAAGCTCGAGGTGACCGACGGTTTCGTGCCGGTCGTGGACGGTGAGGAGCAGCTTCAGGCGGGCGGTTTCGTGTTCCGCAAGGGCGACACAGACCTGGTGAACGCCTTCAACGAGGAGTTGCGGAAGCTCCACGAGAACGGCCAGTGGCTGGAGATCGTGCGGCCGTTCGGGTTCACAGAGGACAATCTGCCGCCTGCGGACGTCACCACCGAACAGCTGTGCTCGGGCGAGTGATGCCCGGGGCCAGGTAATCGAATATGTTCGACAACGCTCCCCACTTCATCTCCGTCATCGCCGACGGTCTCCTGGTCACGATCCAGGCGACCGTCGGCGGCATCATCCTGGCAACGGTGCTGTCGTTCGTGGCAGGTCTCGCGATGCTGTCGCGGTACACGGCTGTCCGGGCCATCACCCGCGTGTACGTCGAGGTCTGGCGCGGCACGTCCGAGGTCGTGCAGCTCTTCTGGCTCTACTTCGTCCTTCCCGTACTGACCGGATTCCAGCTTCTGCCGCTCTGGGCGGGAGTTCTGGTGCTCGGCCTGAACTTCGGCGCGTACGGTGCGGAGATCGTGCGAGGTGCCGTGCAGTCCGTGCCGAAGGAGCAGCACGAGGGTTGTATCGCGCTGAACTTCAGTCCCGCGCAGCGGATGCGGCGGGTGATCCTGCCTCAGGCGCTGGTCGAGATGGTGCCGCCGTTCAACAACCTCTTCATCCAGTTGCTCAAGGGCACCGCGCTGCTGACGTTCATCACGGTTCCCGAGATGACGCACCAGGCCACGGTCGTCCTCGTTCCCTCGTTCACCGGTGACGTCGCACTGATCTTCACGACCCTCCTGCTCTTCTACCTCGTACTGTCCATTGTGATCACATTCTTGATGCGCTTGCTGGAGCGCTGGGCTGCGAGGAAGGTCGGCAGAATGCCTGCCAAGCGCGAGGCCGCGATCGCGAGGGGCGGTGGTGTCGCATGAATTTCAGCTGGGACTGGGACTTCGCGTTCGAGGTGCTGCCCGCGATCCTCGACGGCTTGTTGATCACTCTCCAGGCCACCGTGCTCGGCTCATTGCTTGCCTACGTGCTGGGGCTGGTGTTCGCGCTGCTGCGGCGTTCGCCTGTTCGCGTGGTGAGCACGGCCGTGTGGCTGATCATGGAATTCGTGCGGAGCACACCGCTGCTGGTTCAGCTGTTCTTCCTGTTCTACGTGATGCCTCTGGTGGGCGTCACCATGTCTCCGATGGTGACCGGTGTGCTGGGGCTGGGGCTGCACTACGCGACCTACACCGCCGAGGTGTACCGCGCGGGCATCGAAGCCGTCCCGAAGGGGCAGTGGGAGGCCGCGACCGCGCTGAGCCTGCCCACTCACCGGACCTGGACCGCGGTGATCCTGCCGCAGGCCATTCCGAGGGTGCTTCCCGCGCTCGGCAACTACACCATTTCGATGTTCAAGGAAACGCCGTTGCTGCTGGCCATCGGTGTGCTGGACATCGTGGGCGCCGCGGAGGAGGAGGCTTCGCTGGCTTTCCGGTACGTCGAACCGATCACAATCGCCGGTGTCCTTTTCCTTCTGTTGAGCTACCCTGCCTCACTACTCGTTCGATACCTGGAGCGTCGTTTTGGACTCGCAAAATAATCCGTCGAACCACCCGGTGTCCGACGTGATGATCCGCTTCGACCGGGTGGTCAAGAAGTTCGGCGACAACGTCGTGCTGCGCGACCTGAGTTTCGAGGTCGCTCCTGGCGAGTTCGTCACGCTCATCGGGCCGAGCGGTTCGGGCAAAACCACCATCCTCCGGCTGCTGATGACGCTGGAACGGGTCAACGGCGGCACCATCCAGGTCGGCGACGAGTACCTCAGCCACATGGAGCGTGGTGGGAAGCTCGTTACCGCCGACGAGAAGCACCTCAGGAAGGTGCGCAGGCGCATCGGGATGGTGTTCCAGCAGTTCAACCTGTTCCCGAACATGAAGGTGCTCCAGAACCTCACCGAGGCGCCGATCAGGGTGCTCGGCAAGTCCCGCGACGAGGCGGAGGAACGGGCGAGGTCGCTGCTGGAGATGGTCGGGCTCACCGACAAGATCGACGCGCACCCCTCGCAGCTCTCGGGCGGGCAGCAGCAGCGGGTGGCCATCGCCCGCGCGCTGGCGATGGAGCCCGACGTGCTCCTGCTCGACGAGGTGACGTCGGCGCTGGACCCCGAGCTGGTGGCCGGTGTGCTCGCGGTGCTGAGGGACATCGCGGAGACCACCGACATCACGTTCCTGTGTGTGACACACGAGATGCAGTTCGCCAAGGATGTGTCCGACCGCGTCATGATGTTCGACAAGGGGCAGGTCATCGAGGACGCCACGCCGGAGAAGCTGTTCACCGAACCGGACCACGAGCGCACAAGGGAGTTCCTGCACGCGGTGCTGAACAGGGCGTGACGCCCCTCCGCGGGGCCTTGGTGCGCGGGTGGTCACGGGCTACGGTCGGGGCATGGGTGACTACGAACACGTCCTCGTCAAGCGGGAGGACGACACCGTCACGATCACCATGAACCGGCCCGCGCGGCGTAACTCGCTGTCCGAACCACATCTTCGGGAGCTGCTCGCCGCGTTCACCGAGGCAGGCACATCGGATGCGACCGGGATCGTGCTGGCGGGCGCGGGGCCTGTGTTCTCGGCGGGGCACGACTTCGGCGACGTCGCGGCGCGCGACCTCGGTGGTGTCAGGGAACTGCTGCGGTTGTGCACGGACGTGATGCGCACTGTCCAGTCGGTGCCGCAGGTGGTCGTCGCCCGTGTGCACGGGCTCGCCACCGCGGCAGGTTGCCAGCTCGTGGCATCGTGCGACCTGGCCGTGGCGGCGGCCTCGGCGGGCTTCGCGCTGCCGGGGGGCAAGGGCGGGTGGTTCTGCCACACGCCAGCCGTTCCCGTCGCGCGAGCTGTGGGACGCAAGCGGCTGATGGAGCTGGCTCTGACCGGCGATCCGATCGACGCGGCGACAGCGCTGGACTGGGGGCTCGTCAACCGCGTCGTGCCGGACGAGCAGCTCGACGACGCCGTCGCAGAGCTGCTGGCAAGGGCGACGCGGGGCAGCAGGGCGTCCAAGGCACTCGGCAAGCGAACGTTGTACGCACAGCTCGATCGTCCCGAGGGCGACGCCTACGCGCTCGCGGTGGAGGTCATGGCGTCGGCGTCGCAACTGCCCGGCGCGAGGGAGGGCATGGCGGCGTTCCTGGAGAAGCGCCCACCGGTGTGGCCGGACTGACCACGCACACCGTGTCCGCACTTCCTGCACGCGTGTCCGCACTTCCTGCACGTGTGTCCGCACTTCCTGCACGTGAGGCGGTCCCCACGGTCCTCCGAGCCGGCTCACGGGAGGAGACCGCCGTACCTGGGGTGCAAACACTCGTACGAGAAGTGCGGACACGCGTACGAGAAGTGCGGACACGGCGTCAGGCGGAGTTGCGGCGCTCCCAGAGGAGTAGCAGGGCGTAGGCGGCGATCGACTGGGCGTCGGTGATCTCACCTTCGGTCATCATTCGCTCCACGTCGGCGCGGTCGAACCACGCCGTGCGCATATCTTGCTCCTCGTGCTCACGTTCCGGCTCCCCGTCGGAAAGGTCCGTGGCGAGGAACACCCGCCCACGCTGGCTCGTCAGTCCCGGAGCGACGTCGAGTAGCCCGATCTCCACGAGCTCACCAGCGGAGAGTCCTGTCTCCTCGCGCAGTTCGCGAGCGGCCAGTTCGGCGGGAGGCAGCTCGGCGCGGTCGGGCGCGGTGCCCTGAGGGAACTCCCACCTGCGAATCCCGAGTGGGTAACGATATTGCTCGACGAGCTTCAGTCTGCTTCCGGCAAGGGGGATGACCAGCGCGTAGTCCGGTTTGTCGATGACGCCGTAAATGCCGTCGGAGCCGTCAGCTCTGCGAATCCGGTCCTCGCGAACCGTCATCCAATTGTTGACATACACCTGCCGTGAGCCGAGTCTCTTCATTCGCGACATTCTCCCTGAGCCACCCGATTGGGTTAGGGTCGCACGACCTGCCGTCTCTCGAACGGAGTAATCCCTTGTCGAAACGAGAGCTGAACCTCTCCCGCCGGGCATTGTTGCGCTACTCGGCCGTCGGCCTCGCCGCGGTGGGAGGGGGCTCGCTGCTCGCCGCGTGCCAGACCACGAACCCCGAGACCGGCCAGGTCGAGGGCTCGGGTCTGCAACAGCGCATCGACTCAGGTCAGCCCGTGCGGCTGGCGGTGGCCAACGAGCCGCCCTACACCAAGCTGGAGGCGAACGGCGAACTCACCGGCGCGTCCCCCGACGTCACGAAGGCGGTGCTGGAACGGCTCGGCATCACCAAGGTCGAGGGCATCCAGACCGATTACGACTCGATGATCCCCGGTCTCGACGCCGACAGATGGGACATCGTCAGCGCGGGCTTGTTCATGAACAAGACCCGCTGCGCCAAGGTGTTGTACGCCTCACCGGACATCGTCTCCACCGAGTCTTTCGCCGTGCCTGCCGGTAACCCGAAGAAACTGACCACTGTGGACGCTTTGCTCGATTCGGATGCGGTGGTCGCCGTGCTCGCGGGAAGTTACGAGTTGAAGACGGCGAAGGCACTCGGTGTGCCGGAGCCGCAGTTGCAGACCTACCCGAAGGCTCCCGACGCCATGCAGGGCATGCGGGACGGCCGTGTGGACGCCGTCCTCCTTCCCACATTGACGCTGAAGTCGCACAAGGAGCAGTACGGCGGCGAGTTCGAGATCACCGAGCCGCTCGAGGCGTTCCCGACCACGGGTGCCGGTGCGGCGTTCCGTAAGTCCGATGCGGACTTCCACAAGAAGTTCGACGCCGAGTTGAAGAAGTTCAAGGAGACCGACGAGTTCGCGCAGATTCTCGACAAGTGGGGCTTCGATGCCAAGGCGTCGCGGAACTCCACGACCGAACAACTTTGCGCGACGGAGGGCTGAGGGGTACCGCCAGACGATGGCGTGTTGTCCCAGTCCGAAGAGGGCTCGTGGTTGCCGCAGACGCGAGCTGACGGTGACTGCCCGGCGAGGTGGTGAACGGCCGGTGCGCCCGCTCACCACCTCGCCGGTTCGCGTTCAGCCCGCGGGGCGCATGCGCTGTTCGAGGCGGCGCAGCAGCAGCGCGGTCGGGTAGCTCGCCGCGAGGAAGATGAGGCCGGCGAGGGTCAGCGGTTCGAGGTACTCGTAGGTGTCCCCGCCGATGGTGCGTGCGGTGCGCAGCAGTTCGGGAACGGTGATGAGCGCCAGGAACGGTGTTTCCTTGAACATGGCGATGGCGTAGTTGCCGAGTGCGGGCAGGACGTTGCGGACAGCCTGCGGAAGGATCACCTTGCGCCACGTGATCGACGGCGGCAGTTGGAGCGCGACGGTGGCCTCCCACTGACCCTTCGGCACGGCGTCGATACCGGCCCGGTACACGTCGGCGCAGTAACACGCGTAGTGCACGCCGAGGCCGATCACACCGGCGGTCATCGGCGACAGTGTGATGCCCATGCCGGGCAGCGCGTAGAAGAGGAAGAACAGCTGGATCAGCAGCGGCGTGCTGCGGATGAACTCGATGAACGCCGTCGTCACCTGCGAGAGCACGGGTATCCGCAGGTTGCGCACGATCGCGAACACGAGACCGAGCGCGGCGGCGAGCGCGATCCCGAGGACGGTGGCGACGAGCGTGTACTGCACGAAGTGCGTGAGCAGTTCGGGAAGGATGTCGAACGTGTAGTCCCAGTCCCAGTTCATCGGGCAGGCACCTCCTCCGGCATGGGCTTGCGATACCGGAAGACGCTGCGCAGCCCCTCGTGTCTGCCGAGTTTGGACTTGGCGACCACCTCGGCCATGTTGGACAGCATCGTCACGCCGTACGCGAGCACGAAGTAGATCACCATCAGCGCCAGGTACATCACCGTCTGGTCGCCGCCTGCGAAGCGGAACGCCTCACCCATGTTCATGAGATCGACGAGCGAGATGGTGTAGAGCAGGGGTGTGCTCTTGAGCAGCTGGATGAACAGGTTGTTCATCGAGGGGATCATCAGCACGGTCGCCTGTGGCCAGATGACGCGGCGCATCCGCTGGGACGGTGACAGGTTCAACGCGACAGCGGCTTCCCACTGCGGTCGCGGTACCGCGTCGATCGAACCGCGGACGACTTCGGCCCCGTACGCGCCGTAGTTCAGGCCGAACGCGAGGACACCCACGAGGAGCGGGTCGAACTTGATTCCGAGCAGCGGCAGGGCGAAGAACAGCCACCACAACTGAATGGGCAACGACGTGCCCCGGAAGAACTCGATGATCACTCGGGCGAATCCGCGCACGGCGAGCGTCGAGGAACGCGCAGCCAGCCCCAGCAGTACCGAAACGACCAGCATGAGAACCGTGCCAAGAACGGTCACCAGGAGCGTGACGCCGAGTCCGCGAAGGAGGTTGTCGGTCCAGTCGAGCAGTGTCGGATTGTCATTCACTCGGTAAAACCTCTCGTCGGGGTCGGGGGTTGACCCTAACGGGGGATCGTCTTGGGTGGCGAATACTCGCTCACCGCAGTCGCCTACCCTCTCGTCGTGCGCTTAGTGATCGCCCGGTGCCAGGTGGACTATGCTGGCCGCCTCACGGCCCATCTGCCGATGGCCACCCGCCTGCTGCTCGTCAAGGCCGACGGATCGGTGTCGGTGCATTCCGACGACCGCGCCTACAAGCCGTTGAACTGGATGAGCCCGCCGTGCTGGCTCATCGAGGACGGCAATCTGTGGATCGTCGAGAACAAGGCGGGCGAGAAGCTCGTCGTCACCATCGACACGGTGATCGACGAGGTGGAGCACGACCTCGGTGCCGAACCGGGGCTGGTGAAGGACGGAGTCGAGGCTCACCTTCAGGAACTTCTCGCCGAGCACATCACCACGCTCGGCGACGGCTACACACTCGTGCGGCGGGAGTACATGACCGCCATCGGCCCCGTGGACATCCTCGCGCGCGACGCCGAGGGCGGCTCTGTGGCTGTGGAGATCAAGCGGCGTGGTGAGATCGACGGGGTCGAACAGCTGACCCGGTATCTGGAGTTGCTGAACCGTGATCCGCTGCTCGCGCCGGTGCGGGGAGTGTTCGCGGCCCAGCAGATCAAGCCGCAGGCCCGCACGCTCGCGGAGGACCGGGGAATCCGGTGCGTGACCTTGGACTACGACAGGCTTCGCGGTATCGAGAGCAACGACCTCACGCTGTTCTGAAAGGGTCTGAACGTGTGCGGCGCCGTGCCAGCGACGGCGGCCCTTCGCTCGCGGTGACGTCGTGATCCTGGGAACCTCGCACGGCCGCGGGGCGCGGCCGATAACGTTCACGCGTGCTGAGTCGTGCTGTATCGCGTCGGATGATCGTGTGTTGGGTGGCCGGGCTCGGTCTGCTCACCGGGTGCGCCGGTGAGGACCTGGCGAAGGAGAACTTCGAGCGCACCACAGTGAAGGCGGAGCCCGGCACAGGGCAGGGTCAGGTGCCCACCGGACCGATCGACGATCCCGCCGTCGAGCTGGCCACCCTGCGCACGGTGGACGCCTGTGGACTGCTCGGTGACGACGTCGCGGGCAACCTCACGCCGCAGGAGGAGCCGTCCAGCAGTGGCTGGGGTCTGTGCTCGCGTTCGTTCATCGACGCGGGCGGCAAACCCATTCGCGTGCTGCTCGAACTCGGCGAGGGAAGTGTCTTCGCCGACCAGGCCACGAGCAATGTCGGGGGTCTGCCGCTGGTGCAGACGGCCGTCGATGACACCTCCTGCTTCTCCACCGCGGTGACCCAGCGCGATCCCGATGTGGGTATCAGCGTGCTGGCCGATCACGAGCAGGGTGGTGGAGACCCGTGCCAGAGCAGCTACCTCGTGCTCGAAGGTGTGCTCGGCACGTTGAGGGCGAACCCGCCGACGCTGACGCCGCAGGAGGGTTCGTTGCTGACCGTGGACCTCTGCGAGTCGCTCGCCTCCGAGGAGTTCGGCGGCGCGCTCGGAACGGACGAGGAGGAGGCTCGTCTCCTGCCGGGAGGACTGCACTTCTGCCAGCTCTCGCAGGACGACTTCGTCGTGTACGCCAACGCCCGCGTCGCCTATCCCGTCGCGCCGATCGAAGGCACGAAGGAGGTCGAGCTCGCCAAAGGCATCATCGGCGTGCAGCAGCCTGGGACGACGGACACGGCCGAGTGCGACGTCTCGTGGAACCATCTCGGACTGTCCGAGCACGAGGCCGAGGTCATCACCGTGAGCTACTACGACTACACGGAGGAAGCCGATGTGGACGCTGCGTGTCAGCGAGTGACCGAACTGGCCGAAGCGATGGTGAAGACCCTGCCGTAGCACGGGAAATTCGTTAGGTTGAGAACCGGACCTGCCACGCATCGCCGCGCTCGGAGGTAGCTGTGAAGAAGATCATCAATGATCCGGCGACGGTGGTCGCCGATTCGCTGGCGGGTCTCGCCGCCGCGCATGCCGATCTCGTGCGAGTGGACTACGACCCGAACATCGTCGTCCGTGCCGACTCACCGGCTCGCGGGGTGTCGGTGATCTCCGGTGGAGGCTCGGGTCACGAGCCGCTGCACGTGGGCTTCGTCGGTCCCGGAATGCTGCACGGTGCCGTTCCCGGCGCGGTGTTCACCTCACCGACGCCCGACGCGGTCCAGGCCGCGATCTCGGCCACCACGGGTGACGCAGGCGCGCTGCTCGTGGTGAAGAACTACACCGGCGACGTGCTGAACTTCGAGACCGCGGCCGAACTGGCCTCCGCGGAGGGGCTCGACGTGCGCACGGTCGTCATCGACGACGACGTCGCCGTGGCCGACTCGACGTTCACCGCGGGGCGCCGCGGTGTCGGTGGCACCGTGCTTCTCGAGAAGATCGTCGGTGCCGCCGCCGAACGGGGTGACGACCTCGACACGGTGGAAGGGCTCGCCCGCGGCGTGGTGGAGCGGGTGCGCTCCATCGGTGTGGCGTTGACGGCGCCGACCGTGCCCCATGTCGGTGAGCCCAGCTTCGACCTCGGGGCGGGCGAGGTGGAGTTCGGCATCGGCATCCACGGGGAGCCCGGCCGCGAACGGATCGGCATCGAGCCCGCTTCCGCGCTCGTCGAGCGAATGGTGTCGGCGGTCGCGGAGGACTTTCCGCTGGAACGCGGTGACGATGTCCTGCTGTTCACGAACTCCATGGGCGGCACACCGCTGCTGGAGGTGTATCTCGCACACGGCATCGCCGAGCGGCTGCTTGCCGAGCGAGGTGTGAACGTGGTGCGCAGGCTCGTCGGCCCGTACATCACAAGCCTCGAGATGCAGGGCATCAGCCTGACGGTTCTGCGGATGGACGACCGGCTGACCGAACTGTGGGACGCTCCCGTGAGGACTCCCGCCCTGCGCTGGGGAATGTGATGGCCTGCACCACGAACGACGTCGTAACCGCCCTGCGCGCGGCGGCGGCCACCGTCGCCGAACACAGGGTCGAGTTGACCGACCTCGACCGGCCCATCGGCGACGCCGACCACGGGGAGAACATGCACCGGGGTTTCACCGCGTTGACCGCGGCCCTCGACGGCGCGGTGCCGGAGACACCAGGGGCGGTACTGAAGCTGGTGGCCACCACACTCATCTCGAAAGTGGGCGGCGCAGCGGGGCCGCTCTACGGCACGGCGTTCCTGCGAGCCGCCACGGCGGTGGGGCAGGCGCCCGAGCTGGACACCGCCGCCGTGGTCGCCGCGTTGCGGGCGGGGCTCGACGGTGTCGTGGCCAGGGGCAAGGCCGAGGTCGGTGACGCCACGATGGTGGACGCGCTCGCCCGTGCGGTCGAGGCCGCCGAAGCCGCCACGAGCGACGGCGTCGCGGCCGTGCTGACGGCCGCTGCCGACGCGGCCGACGAGGGGGCGAACTCCACGATCCCGCTCGTGGCGAGAAAGGGAAGGGCCTCCTACCTCGGGGAACGCAGTATCGGGCACCTCGACCCCGGCGCGCGTTCCACAGCCCTGCTGCTGCGGGCTTTCGCGGAGGCGCGATGAGGGTCGGTCTTGTGGTGGTGTCGCACAGCGCCAAACTCGCCGAGGGGATCGCCGAGGTCGCCGAGCAGATGGCTCCCGACGTCACGGTGGTGCCTGCGGGCGGAGGACCGGACGGCGGGATCGGCACCGACTACGACGCGGTGGCCGCAGCCGTTGAGCGGGCGAACAGCGGTTCGGGAGCCGTGGTGCTGTACGACCTCGGCAGCGCCCAGATGACGGCCGAGATGGTGGTGGAGGCTCTCGACGATCCCGGGGCCGCCGTGGTCGTGGACGCACCGCTCGTGGAGGGAACGGTGGCGGCGGCGGTGGCGGCACAGGGTGGTGCCGACCGCGCGGGCGTCGCGCAGGCTGCCGCCGAAGCAGGCGGAGCAGCAGGGGCAGCCGCCGCGTCTGCCGCTCCTGCGGCTGCCGAGGCGGGCGCCCTGCGAACGGAGTTCGTACTGGACAACGAGGCCGGGCTGCATGCGCGGCCCGCGGCGTTGCTGGTGAGGGCCATCGCCGGGGTAGACGCCGACGTCCGTATACGGTTCGGTGACGACGAGGCCGACGGGCACAGCGTTCTGGCGATCATGTCCCTGGGCGCGCGCAAGGGTGACCGCGTCGGTGTGGAGGCCGCGGGGCCGCAGGCGCAGGAAGCGATCGAACGGATCGAAGCGCTGGCGCGACGACATTTCGACGAGGGCTGATGAGGAAATACTGGGGGATCGGCGCCACGCTGCTCGTGGCGCTCGCGGGCTGCGGAGGCGGCACGGTCGAGGGAACACCGGAACCCGACGGCGGGGACGAGCCGATCAGCAGTGCCGTGCTGGGAGACGCCCGCACGCTCGATCCGTGCTCGCTGGTGGCTCCTGAGGCGTTCGCGTCACACGGTGACGCTCGCAGGGTGGCCCGCGAATCACTGGATCACTGCCGGGTCGCGGTGGCCGTCGATCGCGAGAACGTCATCGTGGACTACGGTCTGCTGCTTCCGGAGGACGCGGAAGGCGAACGGCCGGTGACCACTCTGGCGGGAGACGTGAGGGTGGTGGCCACGTCGGCGGAGGGCACTCGCCCGTGCACGCTCCGCGTCGTGCTCGCCGACGAGACCCGCATCGAGGTGAAGGCCGACGCGCAGCGTTCCGGCAGCGCCATGCCGAGCGAGACGGTGTGCGCGGTGGCGAGGACGGCCGCCGAGGGTATCCACACGTCGCTGTCGTCGGGTGCCGTCGAACACTGGGAGCCGCCGACGACCTCGCTCGCGCGGTTGTCGGCATGCGGGCTTCTGCCCGCCAGGGAAGTCGCCGACCTCGTCGGAACGTCCTCCGAGGTCACGCTGTATCCCGCCGAGCACCAGTGCACATGGGGCACGCCTGGCGGCGAGCAGCCCAACGCGCAATTGGACTTCACGGTGGGCCCGAAGCCGGACTTCACCAATGCGGACAAGGAAACCGTCGCCGGCCGCGACACTATGGTCCATCTGGCGCAGACCGACTCGTTGTCGGTGTGCACCCTCACCACCGAGCACGGCCCGTTCGCCGAGGCGGTGGACGGCGAGGTGGAGCTCGCGGTGGTGCGAGTACTGCTGACGGACGGTGAGGCCGACCCGTGCGAACACGGCATCGACCTCGCCGAGGCCGCCTGGGAGAAGCTGCCTGCCCGGTGAGCGCAGGTCCCCCCGTGGCGTAGCAGAGAGCACGGTCGGCTCTCACGTTGATCACGACTCGGCAACCGGCGTGACACCGGCCTGGTAGGACGGCGATGTCACGCATGTGTTGTTGAGACGACTCGCGGTTTTCGTCCTTTTCGGAATCCTGCTGGCGGCGTGTGCGCCGACCGTGAAGGGCGAGGCCGACGCCGGTCAGGTACCGCCGCTGGAGAGCGGCGAGGCGCTGGGTGACCTCACCACCGTCGATTTCTGCACCCTGCTCGACAAGCAGGGGCTGCGGGAGGCCGACGTGTCGGTGGAGGTGGCGACGTCCGGGTTCCTCCGGTGCACCGCAGAGGTCGAGCTGGGGATGGCCGGGCTGTCCGTGACGATCGGGGACCTGTACTGGGCCACGCCGTTCTTGGAGGCCGACGAGTCCCGCGAACTCGCGCGGTCGGTGCATCGAAGGCATTTCGAGGAGGAGTCGGTCTGCTGGCGGGAACTCGTGTTCTCGGACGAGGTTGCCCTCGACATCTCCGTGTACGAGTCGTACGGCGACATCGAGGGAACCAAGGGGGATGTCGAGATGTGCGTCGTGGCCGACCTCGTCACCGACGGTGTCCAGCAGGCCGTGTACTCGGGTGGTGGCGAGTCGATGACCTTCCCCGAAGGCTCGCTCGACGAGCAGGAGCCGTGCTCGCTGCTCTCCGCGGACGAGGTGATCGACATCCTCGACGTCGAGGACGTGATGTTCGAGCACGCCCTCGGCGGCGGCGGCTGCTCGTGGTGGTGGTTCGACGACTTGTACGTGGGGACCGACGTCGAGTTCGGCGTCGTGGACTTTGGTGCGGGCGCCGCCGATGCCGAGGACTACTACCCCGACGAGGTCGCGGGACGTCCCACGCGAACCGACTATTTCGGCGAGGGGCAGTGCATGGTGGAGACACCTCACATGATCGTGCCCTCCGAGGCGCCGACCGAGTTGGAGGTGGTCGGCGTCTACACCTACGGCAAGGACGACGAATCCTGCACCGCGGCGAGGAAGCTGGCCAAGCTGGCCTGGACGCGGCTGCCCGAGTACGAGGGCTGAGCCCAAACACCCCCTGGCCTCTGCCTGCGGCGTCAACAGCGGGGTCTCCACCCGTCCCTTCAGCCGCAGCCGCAGGCGCCTCCGCGGCAGCCACCGCCGCCGGCCGGGGCGGGAGCCTGCGCCGAGCCGGTCAAGGCCACCGTGGTCAGCAGCTTCACTGTGTCGTCGTGTCCTTGCGGGCAGGACGCGGGCGCACCGGACTCGCTCATCGGACGGTTGAGTTCGAAGGAATCCGCACACACGCGGCAGCGGTAGGCGTAGGTTGGCATAGGCCGATTATCGCCGATTCTCGCTGGACGCCACCGTCGTAGGAGGCCGAACGTGATGGACCTGCCCACCGTCGCCTCGGCAACTCCGACGCTCGCCGAGGTCACACCGTCGGCGCTCGCGGCGCTCGGCGTCGCCGGTTTCACCGACACACTCGGCTTCGGTCAGCGCTCACGCGTGTGCGTGCTGCTGATCGACGGTCTCGGCTGGGAGTTGCTCGCCGCGCACGCTTCCGATGCCCCCGTGCTGTCCGGTTTGCCGGGAAAGCCGCTGTGCGCGGGCTATCCGGCCACCACCGCGGCCGGGCTCGCCGCGATCGGCACGGGCACCGCGTCCGGAGAACACGGTTTTGTCGGTTACACGTTCGACCTGCCGGGCGTCGGCGTGCTGAACGCCCTGCGCTGGCGCGAACACCCCGGCGGTGGTGACCTGCGTGAGCGGGTGTCCCCCGCCGAGGTGCAGCGGCTGCCCACGACCTTCGCGAGGGCCACCGAAGCCGGGCTCACCGCCACCGTGGTCTCGTCCGAGATCTTCGCGGGCACGCCGTTGACGAGGGCTGTGCTGTCGGGCGGGTCCTACGTGGGGGTTCACGCGCTCGGCGACCTGGTGGCGGCCGTGCCCGTGGCGCTGAGGTCGCGGGGCAGCTTCTGCTACGCCTACCACGGTGACCTCGATCGACTCGGTCATCTTCACGGTCCGGGTTCGGTGCCGTGGCGGATGCAGCTTCGGCAGGTGGATCGGCTGGTGGAGTCGATGATCGAGCAGTTGCCGGAGGGCAGCGCTCTCGCCGTGGTGGCCGACCACGGCATGACCACCCTTGACCGCGACACCGGCAGCCAGGGCTGTGTGATCGACGCCGATACCGAACCGGCTTTGGCGGACGGCGTGAGGGCGATCGCGGGAGAGGTCAGGGCCAGGCACGTCTACGCCGAGAGCGGAGCCGCCACCGACGTGCTGGCGACGTGGCGGGAGATGCTCGGCGACAGGGCCTGGGTGATGCGCAGGCACGAGGCCGTTGACGCGGGCTGGTTCGGTCCTGTCGTGGCCGACCACGTGCTTCCGCGCATCGGCGATGTGGTCGTGGCCGCTCGTGGCCGGTCCGGGGTGGTGAGGAGCGTGAAGGAGCCTCAGGAGACAGCACTCGCCGGCCAGCACGGATCGCTGACCCCTGAGGAACAATTCGTGCCGTTCATCCTGGCCGAGGTCTGAGTCGCTTTCGGCCGCGTCGGAGCGGGCGAGCCGCGGCGGCTACCGTGGAAACATGCCCCGTCGTAACCGCGCGCGCCGTGTCGAGCCCAGAACGGGTTCGCCGGGCTTCGGTGCGGGCTGGGCGCGACCCGAGTCGGGGCCCGACGGTGACTGGGTGGTGCGCTCGGTGCCGGGCGCGCAGGCCACGAAGATCTACCGCTGTCCCGGCTGCGACCACGAGATCCGGCCCGGAGTGGCACACGTCGTCGCGTGGCCTGCCGGTGAACACGGCTCGGTCACCGATCGGCGGCACTGGCATCAGAGCTGCTGGAAGGCGAGGACGAGGCGAGGGCCGACCCGGCGCCGCTGGTGAGGCACCGATCAAGGGGAGTTCTGGGGGTTTCTCCGGTAGTACACGGCAGGCGATCCCCGGTAGAGGTCCCTGCGGTACTCCGCGAACGACAGTTTCTCCGCCACCCTTCGTGCCGCGGTGTTGGAGACGTTCGTGACGATCACCACCGGTGTCGTGGGGAGCTCCCGCTCCGCCCATTCGACCATCGCCGTGGCCATCTCTGATGCGTAGCCGTGGCCCCAGGCATCGGGGCGGAAACGGTAGTACAGGTTGAGCACCGTCTCGCCGTCGATGTCGGCGCGCTGGAGCCCTCCCACGCCGATCACCCTGCCTGTCGCGGCGATTTCCACGGCGACGTATCCGAAGCCGTGGTCGGACCAGTGCCGCAGCCACGAGCGGAACTGAGCACGCGCCTCCTGCGGCGTCGGGGGTGTGCTCTCGTGAGGGTGGGTCTCTCGCGCCGCCTGGAGCCCGACGACGACCGGCAGGTCGTCGTCGGTGAACGGCCGCAGCAGCAGCCGTGGCGTGTGCAGTGGCCGGAGCCTCCTCATGCCCGCGAATGTAGTGCCTCCACGCGGCGGGCTCTCGCACTTTTCCGAGGATCGCGCACCGGGCTACGACGTGTCGCTTGGGCCGCGAGTGGACCGGCCGACAGCGCCGACCGTGTTCGGCCTGCCCGGGCTGCCCACAGTGCCGACAATGGGAGCATGTCGTCCTTGCCGCTCGTTCTGCTGCACGCCTACCCGCTCGACGCGCGCATGTGGGATCCCGTGCGAGCTCCGCTCGCGGAACGAACCCGGCTGATCACGCCCGACCTGCGGGGGTTCGGCCGCTCCCCGCTGCCCGGCGGCGAAGCCGGCCGCAGCCTCGACGACATGGCCCGTGACGTGCTGGCGCTGCTCGATCGTCTCGGGCTCGACAGGGTGGTGCTCGGCGGCTGCTCGATGGGTGGGTACGTCACGTTCGCACTGCTCAGGCTCGCCCCTGAGCGGGTCGGTGGGATCGCGTTGATCGGCGCCAAGGCGAGCGCCGACACCGACGAGGCGAGGTCCAACCGCTTCGCGGTGGCGCGACGTGCCGAGACGGAGGGTACGGCAGGCTGGCTCGCCGACCAGATGCTGCCGGTGTTGCTCGGCGAGACCACGCGCAAGCGCCGTCCCGAGGTGGTCGAGCGGGTGCGCGAGATCGTCGAGCAGCAGTCGCCTTCGGGGGTGGCCGCGGCGCAACGCGCGATGGCCGCGCGCGGCGACTCCACCGCACTGCTGCGGTCGGTGGACGTGCCCGCCGTGGTGATCGCGGGCGAGGAGGACACCGTGAACCCGCCTGGCGTCGCGCGTGACCTTGCCGACACGATGCCGCACGCGGAGCTCATGGCGCTGCCCGAAGCGGGCCACCTGACGCCGCTGGAAGCTCCCGAAGCGGTGGTCGATGCGCTGGCGCGCTTGCTCGGCTGACTCCGACGTGACGAAAGTCAACACGGCTCCGCCAAGCGGTCGTACGAGCCGGGACAGGGGTCTTCACCTGCGGCTTTGCCGAGGGTGGCGAGCTGCCTCCCGTGCTGCTCACCGCGCTGACGGCCCTGCCGGACGTGATCTGTGCTCCCGGTGCGTCGGCCACGACAGGGAGAGGGATACGATCCCCCGTAGCCAACGTGGGTCCCCGCCCGTGGCGACAGCAAGGTTCGCGGGGTTTCGAGTGCAGGAGGCTTCAGTGACGGCCGTAGCGCCCCAGCCGATCGCAACGCGTCCGTACCCGACGCGAGAGTCGGTGAAGGGATCGTCATTGTTGCGGTTCTTCCGCACGACGGACCACAAGCAGCTCGGCATCATGTACATGGTGACGTCGTTCGCCTTCTTCATGGTCGGCGGCGCGATGGCCATGCTGATCCGTACCGAACTCGCGGTGCCGGGTCAGCAGTTCCTCTCGCAAGAGCAGTACAACCAGCTGTTCACCATGCACGGCACGGTGATGCTGCTGTTCTACGCGACGCCGATCGTGTTCGGGTTCGCGAACTTCATCCTGCCGTTGCAGATCGGCGCACCCGACGTCGCGTTCCCGCGACTGAACGCCTTCTCGTACTGGCTGTTCCTGTTCGGCAGCCTCATGGGTCTCGCGGGCTTCGTCACGCCGGGCGGTGCGGCCGACTTCGGCTGGTTCGCCTACACCCCGCTCTCGGGCGCCATCTACTCTCCCGGCGTCGGCGCGGACCTGTGGCTCGCCGGTCTGATCATCAGTGGTCTCGGCACCATTCTCGGCGCGGTCAACATGATCACCACGGTTGTCTGCATGCGCGCACCGGGCATGACGATGTGGCGGATGCCGATCTTCACGTGGAACATCCTGATCACCAGCCTGCTGATCCTGCTGGCGTTCCCGATCCTCGCCGCCGCGCTCATCGGTCTGCTCGCCGACCGGCGCCTCGGTGGTCACATCTTCGACCCCGCCAACGGCGGCGTGATCCTGTGGCAGCACATGTTCTGGTTCTTCGGCCACCCCGAGGTGTACATCATCGCGCTGCCGTTCTTCGGTATCGCGTCGGAGATCGTCCCGGTGTTCACCCGTAAGCCGATCTTCGGTTACAAGGGGCTGGTGTGGGCCACCCTGTCCATCGCGGCGCTGTCCGTGGCGGTGTGGGCGCACCACATGTACGCGACCGGCGCGGTGCTGCTGCCGTTCTTTGCCTTCATGACCTTCCTCATCGCCGTCCCGACCGGTGTGAAGTTCTTCAACTGGATCGGCACGATGTGGAAGGGGCAGATGAGTTTCGAGTCGCCGATGCTCTTCACGGTCGGCTTCATGGTCACCTTCCTCTTCGGTGGTCTGACCGGTGTTCTGCTGGCCGCGCCTTCGATCGACTTCCACGTCTCCGACAGCTACTTCGTGGTCGCGCACTTCCACTACGTGCTCTACGGCACGATCGTGTTCGCCACGTTCGCCGGGATCTACTTCTGGTTCCCGAAGATCACCGGACGCATGCTGGACGAGCCGCTGGCCAAGCTGCACTTCTGGCTGACGTTCCTCGGCTTCCACCTGACGTTCCTCGTGCAGCACTGGCTGGGCAACGAGGGCATGCCGCGCCGTTACGTGGACTACCTCGCCAGCGACGGGTTCACCACGCTGAACATGATCTCCACGATCGGCGCCTACATCCTCGGTGCCTCGACGCTGCCGTTCATTTGGAACGTCTTCAAGAGCTACCGGTACGGCGAGGTCGTCACGGTGGACGACCCGTGGGGCTACGGCAACTCGCTGGAATGGGCCACCAGCTGCCCGCCCCCTCGGCACAACTTCACCGAGCTGCCGAGGATTCGCTCCGAGCGCCCCGCGTTCGAGCTGCACTACCCGCACATGGTCGAGCGGCTGCGCAGTGAGGGCCACGTGACGTTCACCGGCAAGACGCTGCCCCACAAGGACGCCAAGGACGCGCCGTCCGAACTCGTGACGGCAGGAGCGATGCCGGGCGATCGCGACAAGGACAACGCAAGCGAACAGTGACACGGTCGGCCCGGCATCCCGGCGACGGGAGACCGGGGCCGAGCCGAGGGAGGCGCAGTGAGCCCCACTCCAGTCCTGATCACCGCGACCGGACCGGACAAGCCGGGCGTCTCCTCGGTTCTGTTCGCCGCGTTGACCCGCCAGGGCGTCGAGGTCCTCGACATCGAGCAGGTGGTCATCAGGGGACAGCTCGTGCTCGGTGTGCTCGTCGCCGTCGAGTCGGACCCCGAGGGTCTTCAGGAGATGGTCGAGCAGGCCATGGCGACCGTGTCGATGACCGTGGACGTGCGTATCGGGTCCGCTATCGGCTCCGACCCGTTCGCGCCGGCCAGGCGGGCTTCGACGCACGTGTTGGTGTTGCTGGGACGGCCTATCACGGCACGGGCCTTTACCCAGGTGGCCAGGACCCTCGCGCGGATGAACGTCAACATCGACACCATCCGCAGCATCGCGGACTACCCCGTGACCGGGCTCGAACTGCATGTCTCGGCCGCCGACGACACACCGGAGGCCGACAGCGGACTCCGCTCCGTGCTCGCCGATGTCGGCGCACGCGGTGGTCTCGACATCTCGATCGAGCGCACCGGCCTCGCCAGGAGGGCGAAGCGGCTGGTGGTCTTCGACGTGGACTCGACCCTCATCCAGGGCGAGGTGATCGAGATGCTGGCGGCGCACGCCGGTGTCGAGGCGGAGGTCCGCGAGATCACGGAAGCGGCCATGCGTGGCGAGCTGAACTTCAGCGAGTCGCTGATCAGGCGCGTTTCGTTGCTGGAAGGTCTGCCCGAGTCGGTGCTCGACGACGTGGCGGCGAAGATCGAACTCACTCCGGGGGCGCGCACCACAGTGCGGACGCTCAAGCGGCTCGGCTTCCGTTGCGGTGTGGTGTCGGGCGGGTTCAGCCGCATCATCGACGGACTCGTCACCGACCTTGGCCTCGACTTCGCCGTGGCGAACGAACTGGAGATCGTGGACGGCAGGATCACCGGCAAGGTCGTCGGTGACATCGTGGACAGGGCCGCGAAGGCGGAGGCGTTGAAGCGGTACGCCGCAGGGTACGGCATCCCACTCGGCCAGTGCGTCGCTGTCGGCGACGGCGCCAACGACATCGACATGCTCACCACCGCCGGTATGGGTATCGCGTTCAATGCCAAACCGGCGTTGCGGGAGGTCGCCGACGCCGCGGTGTCGCACCCCTACCTCGACGCGGTGCTGTTCATGCTCGGGGTGACCCGCGCCGAGGTCGAGGCGGCCGATGTCGCCGACGGACTTCCCCTGCTCCGGCCGTGACCGCACCCGAACCGGTTCTCGCGCCCGTCGCGGCCCGCTACGCGTGGTGGCTGGGACTGCCTGCCGAACGCACCTCGGTCAGGGACGTGCCACCGGAGCAGGTGTGGGCGATGCCCGTGGTGCTGCGACTGGAGAAGTCCGCGCCACCTGCGCGGACTCCGCTGCTGGAGGCAGCGGCGAGCGCCGCCGTCGCCGTGTGTCTTCACGACAACTCCCTGCCGGGCGGTCCCTGGTACGACGCGGTGCACACGTGGACGTCGGGACACATCCGCAAGGTCGCGCGCCGCGCGAGGGGAGTGCACTGGGAGGCCGTCCAAAGCCTTCCCGGCGTGACGGTCGAGGTGGAGGGGGCGCAGGTTCGTGCCCTCGTGCCGTGCCGGGTCGCGGACCTTCC
This sequence comes from Saccharomonospora xinjiangensis XJ-54, assembly GCF_000258175.1. Taxonomy (NCBI): domain Bacteria; kingdom Bacillati; phylum Actinomycetota; class Actinomycetes; order Pseudonocardiales; family Pseudonocardiaceae; genus Saccharomonospora; species Saccharomonospora xinjiangensis. The sequence goes on from NZ_JH636049.1 coordinate 3,488,516, forward strand.
TCGCGAGGTGTCCCGGCTGCAGATCTCGGGCAGTGACCTGCCTGCCGACCAGCCTCAAGCGGCTGCCGCCGACCTGCCCTTGCTGCTGCTGAACCCGGGCGTGACGATGTCGGCAGGCAAGGCCGCCGCACAGGTCGGGCACGCCACCATGCTGCTCGCCGCACTCCTCGATCCCGCCGACCTCGCCGTCTGGGCTTCGCGGAACCTCCGCTGTGCCGTTCGCGTCGCCTCGCCCGCGCAGTGGGTGCGGGTGACGGCGACGCTGGCCGATCCGCACGGGGCGTGGGAGGAACAGGGTCTGGTCGCCGTGCGGGACGCCGGATTCACTGAGGTCGAGCCGGGCACCGTGACGGTGGTGGCGCGGTGGAAGCCGACGGCGTGACCGCGGTTGCCTGAAGCATCACGATGATCGAGTGCTCGGGGAAGGTGGCAGCCTAGCGCGCTTTCCACACCACGTACGCCTTGTCGGCGTCGGTGGTCATCGCCTCGACGAAGGTGTCGTGGTCGAAGCCGGGAAGCATTTGCAGGCGCTCGATGAGCGCGTCGGCCGCGGGGTCACCGCTGGGCACCGCCGTACCCGTGCCGTCGGAGGCCGCCAGCATCAGGAAGACGTCCTCCTTCCACGGCCCCTCGGGGATCACCCGCACGACGACGGCGGCCAGGTCTCCCCACGCGATCGACTCCTCGGTGCCGTCTGCCAACAGGCGGCGGACCCCGGTGTCGTCAACGCTGACGGAGCGGGATCGGGCGCTGGACGAATCGGGCGACAACGACATCTCCCTCGGTGTCGGGTTGGCGTCCACCGTAGTCCCTCGCACCGGCGTGCTCAGGCCGGGGCGGCGGCGTCGAGGCGGCGCAGGGCATCGCGGACCACGTCGGGCCGGTGCGTCGGCCACAGTGGTGGCAGTGACGCCCTGAGGAAGCCGCCGTAGCGCGCCGTGGCCAACCGGGGGTCCAGTACCGCGACCACCCCGCGATCGTCCGTCGAACGGTGCAGCCTGCCCACACCCTGTGCGAGCAGCAGCGCGGCGTGGGTGGCCGCCACGGTGAGGAAACCGTTGCCGCCCCGCGCCTCCACCGCGCGCTGCCGCGCCGATGCCACCGGATCGTCGGGGCGGGGAAACGGCAGGCGATCCACGATGACCAGCGAAAGGGAGGCGCCGGGTACGTCAACGCCCTGCCACAGCGACAGCGTGCCGAAAAGGCAGGTGCGGGCGTCCTCGGCGAACTTGTTGACCAGTAGCGACGTCGAGTCGTCGCCCTGGCACAGCAACGGGTGGCCGATGCGATCGCGGAGTTCCTCGGTGGCCTGCTTGGCGGCGCGCATGGAGGAGAACAAACCGAGCGTGCGTCCGCCTGCCGCGTCGATGAGTTCGGCGATCTCGTCGAGCGTCGCGGTGCCGAGCCCGTCACGGCCCGGCGGCGGAAGGTGTTTGGCGACGTACAGGATGCCGTTGCGCCGGTAGTCGAACGGGGAGCCCACGTCGATCCCGCTCCAGCGGGGGCCGTTGTCGCTGTCGGAGGGCGGGGGCTTCTCCGTCGCTGTGCCCGTTGAACCCGGTGAACCCGCAGAGCCCGGTGTGCCCGGTGAGCCCGCAGCTTTCTCGGTGCGCTGCGGTTGCGGCGGTAGGCCCCACTGCCTGGCGAGTGTGTCGAACGAGCCGCCCAGGGCCAGCGTCGCGGAGGTGAGGACGGTGGTGCTCGTGCCGAACACCCGCTCGCGTAGCAGGCCGCCGACACCCAGCGGCGCGACGTGCAAGGCGGGAGGTCTCGGGCTCCCACCCTGCCGGTCGCCAGTCACCCACACCACGTCCTTGCGGTCGGCGGGGTCGTCGTCGAAGGCGTCCAGCAGCCGCACGGCGGTGTCGTGCACGTCGTCCAGAGCCGAACGGGCCAGCTTGCGCTTGGCGGCTTCCTCGGGGTCCTCACGGCGCTCGGAGCCCAGCGCGGTGAGGCAGGCGTGCGCGGCGTCGCGCACGGACGCGACAGCGCCGCCCAGCGCGTCGGGCAGCACGTCGAGCCTGCCGGGGAGCGCGTCCTCCAGCATGAGCGCGAGGCCCTCGCCCGTTTCGAGCAGTCGATCGACGATGTCGGCGTCGATGAGTCGCGCGCAGCGCCGGGTCGCGGCTGTCACCATGGCAGGTGAGAGGTCCGCCGTCGCGGCCGAGGTCACGCGGTCAACCAGTTCGTGGGCTTCGTCGATGATCGTGACGTCGTGGTCGGGCAGCACCTGGTAGTCCTGCAAGGCGTCGATGGCGAGCAGCGCGTGGTTGGTGACCACGATGTTCGCCCTGCCCGCCTCCGCCCTGGCCAGCTCGGCGAAGCAGTCGTCGCCGACGGGGCAGCGCCCTGCGCCCAGACATTCCTTCGCCGTCACCGAAACCTGCCGCCACGCCTGGTCGGACACGCCGGGCACCAGCTCGTCGCGGTCACCCGTCTCGGTGTCGGACGACCACTCGTGGAGCCGCTTGACCTCGCGACCGATCCGGGAGATGGCGAACTGGTCGAACAGGGCGGTGTCCTCGGGCTCGTCCTCCACACCGGTGTGGACTCTGTGCAGGCACAGGTAGTTGCGCCTGCCCTTGAGGATCGCGAACGTCGGCTCGACGCCGAGGGGCTTCTTCAGCGACCTCGCGAGGCGCGGGAGGTCGCGATCGACGAGCTGCCGTTGCAGCGCGATCGTGGCCGTGGACACCACGACCGTGGTGTCGGACTCGACGGCGTGTCGGATCGCGGGGACGAGGTAGGCGAGCGACTTCCCGGTTCCCGTCCCCGCCTGCACGGCGAGGTGCTCACCGGTGCGAATCGCGTTGTCCACGGCGTCCGCCATGCGGACCTGACCCTCGCGCTCGGTTCCGCCCACGGCATCGACGGCGTGGCTGAGGAGTTCACGAACGCTGGGCAGGTCGGAGGGGGCACCGGTCACGCCACCAGACGTTACCGCCAAGCCCTGTCACCTTCACCGCCACCGCCTGCACCCGTGTCCGCACTTCCCGTACGCGTGTCCGCACTTCCTGTACGGGTGTCGGCAGCTTGCATGCGGTTTTCCGCATCCGGCGCCCGCGTCAGTCCTCTCCTTGGCCGCACTCACCCGTGCACAGGGTGCGGACACGTGTGCACCAGGTGCGGACACGCGTGCACCAGGTGCGGACACGGCGGGGTGGGTCAGCGGGGGCGGTTGAGGAGTTTGAGTTCCTCCCTGTCCGGCAGGCCCGTGGTCTCGCCCGGCACGGTGAGGGCGAACGCCCGGCAGGCGGCGGCCGTGCGCAGGCGCCGGTCGGGGGAGGCCCCTGCGAGGAACTCCGCGAGGTAACCCGCGACGAAGGCGTCGTCGGCACCCTCGGTGTCGATCGACCGGACGGGGAAGCTCGGCACTGCGTAGCGCGATCCGTGCAGTTCGGCGATGGCACCGCGCGGACCCCGCTCGATGATCACCTGTTCCGGTCCGAGCGCGGCGATTCCCTCGGCCAGCTCCTGCGGCGTTCCGTCGAGTCCGAGCAGCCGCGCGGCGTCCTCCCCCACGAACACGATGTCGCACAGCGAAACGAGGTCGTACAGGATGTCGGCCGCGTCCTCGGGATACCACAGCGCGTGGGTGTAGTCGATGTCGATCGACACGGGAACGCCCTCGGCGCGGGCGAACTCGGCCGCGCCGAACACCGCTTTCGCCGCCGAGTCGGAGAGCCCGGGGGTGAGACCGCTCAGGTGCAGCACACCCGCCGCCCTGATGTGGTCCTCGGGGATGTCCTCCGGAGACAACCGCGTCCCTGCGCTTCCGTTGCGGTAGAAGGCGGAGCGCGTCACGTCCACGTTGCGGAAATCCTTGATCATCAGGCCGGTCGGGGCCTGACGATCGGTGCGGACGGCGGAGGTGTCCACGCTCTCCTCGCGCAGCCGCGCCAGCACGAGAGCTCCCGGTTCGTCGGCGCCGAGCCGTCCGGCCCACGCGGCGGGGACGCCGAGCCTCGCCACCCCGATGGCCACCATCGCCTCGGAGCCGGCGATGCCGACATCCACCGACGTGGCGTGCCGCAGTTTGCCCGATTGCGTGCTGAAAACGGCGAGCGCCTCACCGAAGGCCAGCAGCCCGGTACCCGTCACGAAGCGACCCTCGGCGTGCCGACGACGGCGGCTCCCGCCTCGCGCAGCTCCATCAGCGCCGCGTCCACCGTCACGACGGAAACGCCTGCGGTGAGGTCGGCGAGCACCCTGACCCTGAACCCGTACCCCGTGGCGTCGAGCGCGGTGGCGCGCACGCAGTGATCGGTGGCGATTCCGACGACATCGACGTCCGTCACCTCACGCCACCGCAACCAGTCGGCGAGCTGCTCCCCGGTGTCGGTGGCGCCTTCGAAACCGGAGTAGCCGTGGCTGTAATGCCCTTTCGAGAACACCGCGCCGATCGGGGCGACGTCGAGACGCGGGTGGAAACTCGCACCCGGTGTGTCCGCGACGCAGTGCTGGGGCCACGACCGGACGAAATCCGGCTCGTCGCTGAAGTGCTCGCCGGGGTCGATGTGGTGGTCGCGGGTGGCGACAACGTGGTCGTACGCGGCGGCGTCGCCACGCAGGTAGTCCGAGATGGCGTCCGCCACGGCCGCACCTCCCGGGACCGCGAGCGCACCTCCCTCACAGAAGTCGTTCTGCACGTCCACCACGATCAGCGCGGTAGCCATGTTCACCTCCGGGATCGACGCGGCCACGTGCCGTCTACAGAAAGGTGGTCGGGATGGCGGGGTCGCCGCTGGACAACTTCAGCCCTTCCCACGGCAGGCTCACGAGTGCGCGCCGCAAACGCTGCCGCCCGTCCTCAAGGGTGGGCAGGTTCTCCGCGGGTTGTCCAGCACGGAGCAGAGGAATCGGCAGTTGTTTGTCGTGCTCGGCAGGCTCGGGCGGGTTCGCTGTCGGGTAGACGACCTCTTCGAGCGCGGTCCCCGTGGCCTTGTGGCGGCGCAGAGCGGACTTGCGCCCGCCTCTGGATGCTTTGTGCTCACTGCGTTTTGCGACGGGGCGACCGTCCACCTCGACCAGTTTGTAGACCATTCCGGCGGTCGGTGCACCGGAGCCGGTGACGACGGAGGTGCCGACGCCGTAGGCATCGACGGGTTCGGCCCTCAGCGCGGCGATGGCGTGCTCGTCGAGGTCGCCGGAAACCACGATGCGGGTGTCCTTGGCGCCCAGCGCGTCGAGTTGTTCCCGTGCCTGCCGCGCGAGCACACCGACGTCGCCGGAGTCGATGCGGATGGCCCCCAGTTCCGGGCCTGCCACCCGGACGGCGGTGTCGATTCCCTTCGTGATGTCGTAGGTGTCCACCAGCAGAGTGGTGTCGGTGCCCATCTTCTCGATCTGGGCGCGGAACGCCGCTTCCTCGGTGTCGTGCAACAGCATGAAGGCATGGGCGACGGTGCCACGGGTGGGAATGCCGTAGCGGCGCCCTGCTTCGAGGTTCGACGTGGTGGCGAAGCCTGCCAGGTACGCGGCTCGGGCCGCGGCGACGGCGGCGTACTCGTGCGTGCGGCGCCCGCCCATCTCGATGATCGGCCTGCCGTTGGCCGCGCCGGACATGCGCGCCGCTGCCGAGGCGATCGCGCTGTCGTGGTTGAGGATCGACAGCACGACGGTTTCGAGCAGCACACTCTCGGCGAAGGTGCCCCTCACGGTGAGGATCGGCGAGCCGGGGAAGTACAGCTCCCCCTCGGGATAGCCGTCGATGTCGCCGGCGAACCGGTAGCCCGAAAGCCAGTCGAGTGTGGCCGAATCGACCACGGCCGTCTGCTCCAACTGGGCGAGTTCGGCCTCGGTGAACCGGAAATCGGCGATCGCGTCGAGCACCCGCTGCGTCCCCGCGACGACGCCGTAACGGCGTCCCGCGGGGAGTTTGCGGGCGAACACCTCGAAAACGCAGTCTCGCTCGCCGGTCCCGTCGCGAAGCGCGCTCGCCAGCATCGTCAGCTCGTAGTGGTCGGTGAACAGCGCGGTGCTGTTCCCGCTCGCCGAGGAGGACATGCCGCAAGATTATTCGCCACCCGGACACCCCTCGGCCAGGGTGGGCCGCCGCCTCGATCGTCGCCTTCCGATCGGGGAAATCCGGTGCTCACCCGCGTGGCCGACCTCCTGGCACGCCGGTGCGCCGTGCCGTGACACCATGGGAGGCATGACCACGCCCGTCGAGGCCGAAGAAACACTCGGTGCGGATCTCGGCGCCGAGGACCGACCGTGGCAGACGATCGTGTGGAACGACCCGGTCAACCTGATGTCGTACGTGACCTACGTGTTCCAGCGGATCTTCGGGTACAGCAAGGACCACGCCACGAAACTGATGCTCGACGTCCATCACAAGGGCAGGGCGGTCGTGTCGTCGGGGACGAAGGAGAAGGTGGAGGGCGACGTCGCGAAACTTCACGCGGCGGGCCTGTGGGCGACCATGGAACAGACGTGAGGGAATGGCGCCGCAAGGGCGGCAGGATGATCGGCGGTTTCGAGCAGCAGGAAGCGGCTGTGGTGCGCGGTCTGGTGAGCCAGATCGAGGACATGTTGAAGGCGCGCGCCGACGAGGCACCTCAGGACGAACTCGCGGAGCTGACCGGTATCCGCACCGGTCCTTCGGAGGGGCCGGACGACCCCGTGCTGGGACGACTGCTGCCCGACTTCCACAGGCTCGACCCCGACAACCCGTCGAAGGAATCGCTGGATTCGGCGGCTGTGTTGCGGTCGCTGCACGAGCCCGAGGTGGTTGACGCGAAGCTCGGCGTTGCGGACGTGGTGTTACGGACGCTGCCGCCGGGCGGGGGCGAGGTGCGCCTGACGTTCGAGGAGGCGGACGCCTGGCTCTCGGCGCTGAACGACGTGCGGCTCGCGCTGGGCACCGCGCTCGACGTCACCGAGGACATGCCCGACCAGTTGCCGGAGGACGACCCGCGCGCCTCGCACCTCGGCGTCTACCACTGGTTGACGTGGGTGCAGGACTCACTCGTGCAGGCGCTGACCGAATGAGGCGAGGCCGGTGACGACGACTCGCTCGGGACCGCACAACGCGATCACGGACGTGCCGGGTGTCCTGGTCGGCCATCACCAGCGCACCGAGGCGGGATGGATGTGCGGCACCACGGTCGTGCTGCCGCCCGAGGGCACCGTCGGCGGGGTGGACCAGCGCGGCGGGGCTCCAGGAACGAGGGAGACCGACCTGCTCGTGCCTGAGAACCTCGTGAGCACCGTGGACGCCGTGTGCCTTTCCGGCGGCAGCGCGTTCGGGCTCGCGGCGGCGGACGGGGTGATGCGCTGGCTGGACGAGCGGAATCGCGGTTTCCCCGTGGGACCGGGTCCGGAACACGTGGTGCCGATCGTCCCTGCGGCCGTGATTTTCGACTTGCCGCGCGGTGATTGGGGCAACCGTCCGGATGCGACATTCGGGTACGCCGCCTGCGAGGCTGCGGCGGGAGGGCCTGTCGCGCAGGGCTCCGTGGGGGCAGGCGCGGGAGCGCAGGCCGGGTCGTTGAGGGGTGGCGTCGGCACGGCGAGCGAATACGTGGAGAGCCCGGACGGTATCCGCCTGACAGTGGGCGCTCTCGCCGTGGTGAACGCGGCAGGCGAGGTTGTGCGTCCCGGGACCGGCGAGCCGTACGCCGCCGAGTACGGGCTGGACGGCGAGTTCGGTGTGTCGCGCTGGCCGGAGAGGGCGGGCGAGTTCACGGCTACCGAAGGGACGCGGCTGAACACGACGATCGGTGTGGTGGCCGTCGATGCGGTGCTGTCGAAGGCCGAGTGCCGCCGGTTGGCCGTCGCCGCGCAGGACGGCATCGCGCTGGCGGCACGTCCCGCGCACACGATGTTCGACGGCGACACGGTGTTCGCGCTGGCCACCGGTGCAACGGAGCTGCCGAGAGCGGAAGGGCCGATCGGGGACGCCGGTGCGGCGATGGTGCTCGACGGTCTCTGTTCCGCCGCGGCGAGGGTGTTCGCCCGCGCCATGGTGCACGGTCTGCTCGCGGCCTCGTCGGCGCCGGGCCTGCCGTCCTACGCCGAGGTGTGGCCGGAGGCGTTCGGTGACGGCTGAGCAACAGCGCTGGCATGTCGATCTCCACCACGACGACGTGAACCGGTTTCCCGGTGTGGCGTTCGTGCTGCGCCAGGTGTGCGGCATCGACAAGCGAACCGGCGTGGCGCTGGCCGACGAGGCGCAGCGGCACGGGACGGCGCGGGTGCTCTCGTGCGAGGAGCGGCAGGAAGCCGAACGTCTCGTCGCGGAGATCCAGCTCCTGGGCGTGCGGGCCACCGTGGGGGTGGGCGCCGATCCGCCCCGGCTGGTGTGACGCGGAAAACGGTGAATCGGACAGGGGGACGCGTGACGGGGGAGTTCGTCCAGGCGTGGCGAGCGGAGCAGCTGGTGTGCCTCGCGGTGTCGAGGACGGTCGCTGAGGGGCTGCTCGGCGTGCTCGACGACGTGGAGTGCTCGCTCACCGGGCGGCGGAGGCGCTTCGGTCGAAGGCCGCGCCCGCTGCCCGACCGCAGGCTGTTCCCCGACGCCTACTTCGACCGCGAGGCCAGTGAGGAGTTCCGTGCCCGCCACGGCAGGATGATGCGGAACCGGGTGCTCGACGCGGTGCGCCGTACCAGCGTGTTGTTCGCGCACGCCCACGAATCGGGCGACGAGCCTGCCGTGGTGACCGTGCCCGAGGTGGCGGTCGCGGACGTCTTCTGCGCTCTCGGTCACGCCCAGTCGCTCTTCCTGTCAAGGCCGAGGTGGAACGCGCTCGTGGACTGGCCCACGGTGACGCTGCTCAAGGGCGGCAGGGAGCTGACGTGGCTGGTGACCTGCCAGACCGCGCTGGCCGACGCGGCGCTCGCCACCGTGCCGGAACCCGGCGATGAGGAGCCCCTGACCCCGGCCTGAGCTGCGATTTCTCACGCAGTGAACGCCCGGGTGCGGAAACGTAGAATCGGGTCGTGCTCCGAATTCGCCGTGACCTCGTTGACGCGATCGTCGAGCACGCCCGCCGGGATCACCCGGACGAGGCGTGCGGGGTGGTCGCAGGACCCGACGACGGCACGGATCGTCCCGAACGGCTCATCCCGATGGTCAACGCGGCACGCTCGCCGACTTTCTACGAGTTCGATTCGGGCGATCTGCTGAGGTTGTACCGCGAGATGGACGCTCGTGACGAGAAGCCCGTCGTGATCTACCACTCGCACACCGCGACCGAGGCCTACCCTTCGCGCACGGACATCAAGCTCGCGCAGGAACCGTTCGCGCACTACGTTCTCGTGTCCACCCGGCAGCCGGACACCCACGAGTTCCGGTCGTATCGCATCGTGGACGGCGAGGTGACCGAGGAACCCGTGGAGATCGTCGAGGCGTACGAGCCCCCCGGCACGGACTCAGGTCACTCCTGGGAATAGCCCGGACCGCAGGAACGTCTCTTCCTTCGACAACCCCAAGTGGAGGTAAGCCATGTCCGTGACCGTCTCCATCCCCACGATCCTGCGCACGCACACCGACGGCGCGAAGTCCGTCGAGGCGTCGGGCAAGACCGTGGCCGAGGTGATCGACGACCTCGACGCCAAGCACGACGGCATCAAGGCCCGCCTGGTCAAGGACGAGAAGCTCCACCGCTTCGTCAACGTCTACGTCAACGACGAGGACGTGCGGTTCGCGGGTGGACTCGACGCGGAGGTCGCGGACGGTGACACGGTGACGATCCTTCCCGCTGTCGCCGGCGGCGCACGGTAGGCCGGCCGATGGCCAGATACGCCTCTCTGCTCGACACACTCGGCGGAACCCCGCTGGTGGGTCTGCCGAGGCTGTCGCCGTCACCCGAGGTGCGCCTGTGGGCGAAGCTGGAGGATCGCAACCCGACGGGCTCGATCAAGGACCGCCCCGCGCTGGCCATGATCGAGGCGGCCGAGCGGGACGGCATCCTCAAGCCGGGGGACACGATCCTGGAGCCCACCTCGGGCAACACGGGTATCGCGCTGGCGATGGCCGCGAAACTCAAGGGCTACGGCATGGTCTGCGTCATGCCGGAGAACACCTCCGAGGAACGCAGGCAACTGCTCCAGGCCTACGGCGCGCGCATCGTGTACTCGCCTGCGGCTGGCGGGTCGAACGAGGCGGTGCGCCGCGCGAAGGAACTCGCGAAGGCGAATCCGGACTGGGTGATGCTCTACCAGTACGGCAATCCCGCCAACGCCGACGCGCACTACTCGGGCACGGGGCCTGAGCTGCTGAAGGACCTTCCGACGCTGACTCATTTCGTCGGCGGGCTCGGCACGACGGGAACGCTCGTGGGAGTCGGCAGGTATCTGCGCGAGCACAAGCCGGATGCGCAGGTGATCGCCGCCGAACCGCGCTACGGCGAACTCGTGTACGGCCTGCGCAACCTCGACGAGGGGTTCGTTCCCGAGCTGTACGACCCCGACGTGTTGAGCGGCCGGTACTCCGTCGGCGCCTACGACGCCCTGCGACGCACCCGTGAGCTGCTGGAACAGGAAGGGATCTTCGCGGGCATCTCGACCGGGGCCGTCCTGCACGCCGCTCTGGGTGTGGCGAACAAGGTGCTCAAGAAGGGCGACACGGCCGACATCGCGTTCGTGGTCGCCGACGCGGGCTGGAAGTATCTGTCCACCGGCGCCTACAGCGGTTCTCTCGACGAGGCCGCCGAGCGGCTCGACGGGCAGCTGTGGGCGTGACGGTTCAGGGTTTTCTCCCGAGGCACCCAGCGGGTGTACGGGGTTAGCCTGCGAGACGTGGACCTCCCCAGCGGTTTCTCACCGACCCCACCGGCCCCGCGCAGGCAGCGCGACCCGGCACAGCGCGTCCTTCCGCGCAAGCCGCTCGCCGCGGCTGCCGTTGCGATGGCGTTCGTCGCGCTCCTCTACCTCGTGGAACTCGTCGATGTCGCGCTGCCGCTCGAACTCGACAGGTATGGCATCGAGGCACGCTCACTCGACGGGCTCGACGGCGTGGTGTGGGCGCCGCTGCTGCACGACGGGTGGGCGCATGTGTTCGCGAACACCTGGCCCGTGGCCGTGTTCGCCTTCCTCGCGATGGCGGGTGGCTTCGGGCAGTGGGTCGTGGTGACGGCCACCATCTGGGTCGTCGGCGGCCTCGGGGTGTGGCTCACCTCCGCCGACGACACCGTGACGGTGGGAGCGTCGGGGCTGGCGTTCGGCTGGCTCGCTTTCCTGCTCGTGCGAGGAGTGTTCTCCCGGAGCGTGGCCCAGCTCGCGGTGGCTGTGGTGCTGTTCGCGTTGTGGGGCGGCATGCTGTGGGGCGTCTTCCCCGGCACACCGGGTGTGTCGTGGCAGGGGCATCTTTTCGGTGCGGCAGGGGGCGTGCTCGCGGCGTGGCTGGTGGCGAGGAAGGGCAGGTCCGCGAGGCCGGCGGCGCCGAAGGGCGCGCCCGGTAATCTCGGCGCATGACCACGACCCGCTCCGCGTCCGCCCCGATCGGGATCTTCGACTCCGGAGTCGGTGGGTTGACCGTGGCGCGTGCCGTGGCCGATCAGTTGCCGTTCGAACGCCTCCGTTACGTCGGCGACACCCGCAACGCCCCCTACGGCCCGCTGCCCATCGCCAGGGTGCGCGAACTCGCGCTCGCCGCGCTCGACGGGCTCGTGGCCGACGGGGTCAAGGCGCTCGTGATCGCCTGCAACACCGCGTCGGCCGCGTGCCTTCGCGACGCGAGAGAGCGTTACGACATCCCGGTCTTCGAGGTGGTACTGCCTGCCGCGCGCAGGGCGGCGGCGACGACGCGCAACGGCAGGGTCGGGCTCATCGGCACCGAGACCACCGTGCGGTCGCGGGCCTACAACGACGCGCTCGCCGCCACCTCGGTGACGTTGAGCAGCGTGGCGTGTCCCCGGTTCGTCGAGTTCGTCGAGCGGGGCATCACGTCGGGACGGCAGGTGCTCGGTCTCGCGCAGGGCTACCTCGAACCGCTCACCCGCGACGCCGTGGACACCTTGATCCTCGGCTGCACGCACTACCCGCTGCTCACGGGTGTGCTCCAGGCCGTCATGGGTCCTGACGTCACCCTCGTGTCGAGCGCCGAGGAGACCGCCAAGGACGTCGTGCGGGAACTCACCGAACTCGACCTGCTCGCCGAGCGCACCGAGTCGCCAGATCACGAGTTCCTCGCCACCGGACCACCGGAGCCGTTCGCCAAGCTGGCGCGCCGGTTCATGGGACTCGGCACCGTGCTCGCCACCACGTGAGGCAGGCACAGCGCATCGCGACGTGGCAAGGTGTTGATCGTGCGACTGACGATCCTGGGCTGTTGCGGCAGCATCCCCGGTCCTGACGCGGCTGCCTCCGGCTACCTCGTGGAGGCGGGAGGCTTCCGGCTGCTGATCGACCTCGGCAACGGCACGCTGGCGCGCCTGCAGACCGTGTGCGATCCCTTCTCGCTCGACGCGCTCGTTCTGTCGCACCTGCATCCCGACCACTGCGCCGACTTCAGCGCACTGGCCGTGCTCCGGCGCTACCATCCGAACCCGCCCTACGACGCGCGGCGGCGCACGCTCGCTGTCCACGCGCCGTCCGAGGCCCCTGCCCGGCTGGCCAACGCCTACGCACCGCACGAGGCCGAACGCAGGGAGACCGACCTCTCGGACGTGTTCGACTTCCACCCGCTGAGCCCGCAGTCGATCACTCTCGGGCCGTTCACGGTGACGCCGGTGCCCGTGGAACACCCCACCGAATCGTTCGGTCTCCGGATCACCCACGACGGCGTGACCCTCGCCTACACCGGCGACAGCGGGCCGTGCGCCGGGCTCGACGACCTCGCCGACGGCGCGGACGCGCTGCTGTGCGAGGCGAGCTGGACCGACGCGCCCGACCGGCCAACCGGCCTCCATCTCTCCGGAAGGCAGGCGGGTGAACTCGCGGAGCGGGCAGGCGTCGGCAGGCTTCTGCTCACGCACGTGCCGCCGTGGTCGGACGGCGAGGCGATCCTCGCCGAGGCCGACGCCGCGTTCGACGGCCCCGTGCGGTGGGTGCGTCAGGGCGAGGTCTACGACATCTGAGCTGATCGCCACGGGCTTGTGGGTCTCGGGCGCGGATGCCCTTCTCACCCGGTGCCGGGACGGCTTCACTAGGCTGCCAGGCGTGGTGCGAGAAGACGGCAGGAACGATGACCAGCTCCGCGAGGTTCGGATCACCCGCGGTTTCCAGCAGTGGCCTGCGGGCTCGGTGCTCGTCGAGTTCGGCGACACCCGGGTGCTGTGTGCCGCGAGTGTCACTGAGGGAGTTCCCCGGTGGCGGGCCGGTTCCGGCCTCGGCTGGGTGACGGCCGAGTACGCCATGCTGCCCTCCGCGACGCACACCCGAGGCGATCGGGAATCGATCAAGGGCAGGGTCGGGGGCCGCACTCACGAGATCAGCAGGCTCATCGGCCGTTCACTGCGGTCCTGCATCGATCTGGCCGCGCTGGGCGAGAACACCATCGTCATCGACTGCGACGTGATCCAGGCCGACGGGGGCACGCGAACGGCCGCGATCACGGGCGGCTACGTGGCGCTGGCCGACGCCGTCACCTGGCTCGGCGCGGCAGGGCGGCTGGCCGACCCCCAGCCACTGTCGGCCGCGGTGTCGGCGGTCAGTGTGGGGGTCGTTGACGGTCGGGTGCGGCTCGACCTGCCGTACGAGGAGGACTCGCGTGCCGAGGTGGACATGAACGTCGTCGCCACCGACGCGGGTACGCTGATCGAGGTTCAGGGCACCGGTGAGGGCGCCACCTTCACTCGGTCCACACTGGACAAGATGCTCGACCTCGCGCAGGCGGGCTGCGCGGAGCTGGCCCGCATACAGGCCGAGGCGCTCGCGGCCCCCTATCCCGGCACACTGCCCGAACCCCCACCCGCGAAGAAGAAGGGGTCGAAGTGACCACGCGGGTACTGCTCGCCACCCGCAATGCGAAGAAGCTCGCCGAGCTTCGCCGCATCCTCTCCGATGCCGGGGTTGCCGGGATCGAGATCGTCGGCATGGCCGATGTCGAACCTTTCGACGAGGAACCTGAGACGGGGGCGACGTTCGAGGAGAACGCCGTCGCCAAGGCGCGTGACGCGGCGAAGGCCACCGGCCTGGCCACGGTGGCGGACGACTCGGGGCTGACCGTGGACGCGTTGAATGGGATGCCGGGCGTGCTCTCCGCGCGCTGGGCCGGTGTGCACGGCGACGACGAGACGAATCTGCGGCTTGTGCTCGGGCAGCTCGCCGACGTGCCGGACGAGCGCAGGGGTGCGGCGTTCGTGTGCGCGGCGGCACTCGTCCCGCCTGGGGTCGAACCCGTTGTGGTGCGCGGCGAATGGCGCGGGCGGATCGTGCGCGAACCCCGTGGTGACAACGGTTTCGGCTACGATCCGATCTTCGTTCCCGACGGTGGGACCCGGACTTCTGCGGAGCTGAAGCCGGAGGAGAAGGACGCGGCATCGCACCGGGGACAGGCCCTGCGCGCACTGGTGCCGTATCTGCGGGAGCTGGCTTCGTAGCGGGTCGTCACGCCGGGCAGGAGCGCCGTCCTTGCGCCATCGACCATCGGAAGCAGCCGACAAGACGGCGACATCGCACGCGCAAGGCCAGCGCGATGCCGTGCGGCGCTCCACCGCACGGCATCCGCAGGCGGCCCGTGTGCGTCAGGGCTCAGCCGGCGAGTTTCAGATCCCGAAGCAGCTTCGCGACGTGGCCGGTAGCGCGCACGTTGTACATGGCCTTGGCGATCGTGCCGTCCGGGTTCACCACGAACGTCGAGCGGATCACGCCTTGCACGACGCGGCCGTAGTTCTTCTTCTCCCCGAACGCGCCCCACTCGGTGAGTACCGTCTTGCCGGGGTCGGCCAGCAGCGGGAACGTCAGCTTCTCGTTCTCGACGAACGAGGCGAGTTTCTCCGGCTTGTCGGGGGAGATGCCCAGTACCTGATACCCGGCGTCGCCCAGCAGGGCGAGGTTGTCGCGGAAGTCGCACGCCTGCTTGGTGCAGCCGGGCGTTCCCGCAGCGGGGTAGAAGTACACCACCACGGACCGCCCCCGGAAGTCGGAGAGCGACACGATGGTGCCCTCGCTGTCGGGCAGGGAGAAGTCGGGAGCCGGATCGCCGGGGGAAAGACGGTTGGGGTCGGTCATGGCCGAAGCGTAACCCGGACCTCAGACCGATCCGACGAACACCGCCTTGGTGGACTTGGTCGAATCGGGTCGGAGAGTGAGTTCCACCGTGGCCACCTCCGCAGGAAGGGCGAACGCGAACGTCACCTTGGTGGAGTCGCCTGCCACGAGGTCGCGATCGGCGTCCACGATGCCGTTGTAGCCACGGGGGATGTCCTGCACCTGCTTGACCTCCTCGCCGTCGATCGTGGCGCGGACGGAGAGGTCGGAGATCCGGTACGGCCGCTGCCCCTCGTTGGACAACTCGATGCCGAACGCCGCGGCGCGCTGTGACCGGGGGTAGGCACTCTCGCTCGGTTCGAAGATGTGCGGCGACGAGACGGTCACCACGAGGCCAGAGGGGAAGCGGTGCTCCGAGCCGAACTCGCGAAGCCTCACCGAGGACGTGGCCTGTGGCGAGGACGCCGCGACTGAAGGACTTGCCGGCGGGGCCGGGACGGCTTCGGAGCCGTCACCGGCCGCAGTGCCACACGCGGCCAGTGCGAACGCCGCGAACACAGCGGCCGTCGTCCTCGCCGTAGACACAGCTCGACTCCCTTGGTCCGATCGCAGGGCGGAGTTGCTCCGTTCGGGCGCGCAACCGGTCGCCCTCGTCCACTCTGGCGACGCGGCGCCGCCTCAGCCACCCGGATCAGGCGGTTGAGTCGGAGTCGGAGCCCGCTCGTGTCCTCGCCGTGACACGCCGACGGCATCGGGGTGACACGGACCATCGGCCGGGTCTCACGCTGCGATGGCGAAGACGAGGATGAAGACGGCGAGTCCGGCGAGCCACAACACGATCAGCCACCCCCAGTCTCGCCAGGGGTCCACGACACGGTTGTCCTCGCCGGGCACGTAGACGCCGCGTTTCTCGAACCAGTCGGCCCATTCGTCCGGCCAGCGGAGCAGGCGCCGTCCGACCATGACTCACCCTCCGTTTCGTCACGCAGCGTGTAGCACTCACATACTTCGCGTCGGCGACGTGGAAGGCAAGAGGTGGACGCTCGCAGTGGCCGGCGGGCCGATCGCGGCAGGAGCCCCGCGATTTTCCGAATGCCGGGAAGCGTTCTACCGTGATGCCACCCATACGTCCGTGCTGGCCTGCTTCGCGCGAGAAGCGAAAAGCCCCGGGCGGTTCGTGGCGACAGGATCAAGGGGGTTTCCCGATGGGGGCGTCAGCAGGGCGGCGATCGGCGGTTCTGATGGGTGCGGTCGCTCTCCTGCTCGCGGGGTGCGTGGGTGGCGACGAGGAACCGCGCGGCGGTTCCGACGGCGGCGACGGGGTATTCAGGCTGGGCTACGTGCTGCCGGAGACGGGGCAACTCGCGTCGCAGGGCCCCGCCCAGATCGAGTCGGTGAGGCTCGCCGTCAAGGAGATCAACGACGCGGGCGGCGTGCTCGGGCAGCCGATTCCCGAGGTGACCGCGTCCGACGAGGGCGGAAACGCGGGCGTGGCCGCTCGGTCGGCCGACCGGGTGCTCGCCTCCGGCGTCGATGCCGTTATCGGTGCCGCGGCGTCCGACATGTCGCTCGCGATCATCGACACCGTGACGGGCTCGGGAGTGGTGCAGTGTTCCGGCTCCAACACGGCTGCGACGTTCACCGATTACCCGGACAACGGTCTCTACTTCCGCACCGCACCCAGTGACGCCCTTCAGGCCACTGTGCTGAGCAAGGTGATCGTCGCGGACGGCGAGCAGCGGGTCGCCGTCGTCGCGCGAGGGGACGACTACGGCAGGGGACTGCTGAAATCGATCACGAAGGAGTTGAAGGACACCGGCATCCCTGTGGTGCTCGGCGAGACCTACGAGCCGGGATCGGAGGACTTCGACCGGGTGGCACGGAAGGTCAGGGAGGTGAACCCTGACGCGGCGGTCGTCGTGGCGTTCGACGAGGGTGCCGCCGTGCTCCGAGCGATGATCGAGGCGGGTGTCGGGCCGCGAGACATCAACGTCTACGGCACGGACGGGCTGCGTGGCGCACGGCTGGCGTCGGAGGTGTCGCCCGACGACCCCGGGGTGCTCGCGGGCCTGAAGGGCACGGCCCCTGCCACCGGGAACGGTGAGTACACCGCTCGTCTGAGGGCCTTCGCCCCTGAGGTGAGGGAATCGCAGTTCGCGCCGCAGGTGTTCGACTGCGTGACGATCGTCGCGCTGGCGGTCGAAGCCACGCAGTCCGACGATCCGATCGTGTTCGCCACCGCCATCAACGAGGTCACCGCGAACGGCGAGAGGTGTACGTCGTTCGCCGACTGCAAGCGGCTGCTCGACAGGGGGACGAACATCGACTACGACGGTGAGAGCGGCCCGCTCGACTTCGTGGAGGAGGGCGAGCCAGGCAGAGCCCTCTTCGACGTCTACACCTACGACGCCTCGGGCGCGCTTCGCACGGTGCGGACCGAGGAAGGCTCGGCGACAAACTGAGCGGCTCGTGGCTGCCGAAACGGCGCTACACGCAGTGTTGCACCGAAGCCGAGACCCAGGCTGATCTAGCCCGGAGGCGCCAATGACGGTGACTGTGGGTGCCGTTACTCGACTCAGGCGTCATGGATGATTCCCCCGTTCATCTCCTTGCATGACCCGTTCGGGTGTTGCGAGGGAATGGAGTCGAATGGAACACCACACCGAGGCCGTGCTGATGTCGCTCACGTCGCTGCGCGCCGACCTCGACCGGTTTGTCGCGGACCTGCGCGAGGGCAGTGTGCCCGTGGCGAGGCAGCGCGCGCTGGCCGCACGCCTCATCGAGGTCGGGGACCTGCTCGACGAGCACGCCGACCAGCAGGCGGCCGGACGCAACGGCCACGGCGGGCTGACCCTGGAGGATCTCGACGACCGCTGACCGACACCGGTGATCCGGTCGGGTAGGGTGGTCTGGCGTACCGGGAATGAACCGGTACGCCAGGACGTTGTCCTGAGCAGTCGCAGGTTTTGCGTGTTCGTGTTTTGCACGTCCGCGAAAGATCGGTGCGGGCGTGTCACGTCTCCTCGCGACAAGTGGGAACGCTGGCCGGCTCGACCCCGCGGCTGCGCGGTGGCCGCACGGTGTGGCCGCCGACATCCCCTCACGAAGGAGACAACATGACCGAGGGAACCGTGAAGTGGTTCAACAGCGAGAAGGGCTTCGGCTTCATCGCTCCCGATGACGGGACCGACGACGTCTTCGTGCACTACAGCGAGATCGATGGCCGCGGCTTCCGCAGCCTGGAGGACGGCCAGCGGGTGTCCTTCACCGTGGGCCAGGGCAACAAGGGCCCGCAGGCCACGGGAGTGCGCGCACTCTGAGTGCACCTGCGGGACGCCGCGGAGAGATCACTTCGCGGCGTCCCGCGCTCGCGACCACTTCAGAGGTGTCGCAGAGGGAGAAGTACTTGCACTCATCATCGAACCCCACGCCCGGCGCCGCCGACGGCGAAGCAGGCGTGGTGCAGTTCAGTCACACAACCCACGAGGAGCCGGTGGATTACCGGGAGCTCTCTGGGGAAGCTCCGCAGGATGCCGCCATCGGCGGGCCGAAGCTCTTCCAGGCCCCGCCCGTCTCCGCGACGGCTCCGGCCCCTGGCGCACCCGGTGTGCCGAACTCGGGACCCAATCCGGGGCCGAACTCGAACTCGTCGAGGCCCTCCTCCTCACAGGGGCACGACGGTCGCAGGAGTGGACGAGGCCGCTCGTCACGCTCCCGCCGCTCTCGGCCACGCCGCTGACACCTCTCGGGTGACCCACCACCTCGATCCCCTCCCAGTTCCCGGCTAGCCTGGCTTTTCGGGTACATCACCGGCGGGCTGAAAGAGGTGGCCGCGTGCGACTTCGCAGGGTGCTCGTGGCCACGGACCTGTCCGAGGGTGCAGGGGCGGCAGTGCGGAGGGCCGCGAACCTCGCAGCCGCTCACGGTGCCGAGCTGACAGTGCTGTCAGTCCTTCCGCCGTCGCTCGCCCAGGATCTCTCCACCTTCGCGGGGCACGCCTTCGACAGCCATGTCGCCACTCACGCGCCTGCCTGGGCCGACGTCCGGCTGCGCACCGGCCCCGTGTCCGGCACGATCCTCGCCGAGGCCGCGGACCTCGCGGCCGACCTGCTCGTACTCGGCGCCAACGGAGACCGCGGTTTCGCGGGCGCATTCGTCGGCCATACGACGGCCAATGTCGCGCACGCCAGTGGCTGTCCCGTGCTGGTGGTGCGAACTCCGGTCAACGACGCCTCCGATTACGCCACCGTGCTGCTGGCCGTCGATGACAGTGACGAGGCACGCAGGGCTGCGGAGTTCGGAATGGCACTGACCCCCTCGGCCGTGCACATCGTCGCGCATGTGAGTGTGGTGATCGGCGAGCACCTGCTTCGGCTGCGGGGGCTCGGCGAGTCCGACATCGACGATCTCCGCGAGGCGAGTCTCGCGGAGATCCGGCCGAGGATCGAGGCTTTCGCCGCACGGCTCGACCCCCGGCCGGACACAGTCGTTGTCGGCCCGGGAACACCGCAGCGGGCTCTGCCGGAGCTGGCTTCGCGCTACCTGGCCGATCTGGTGGTGACGGGCAGTGGTTCGAGCACCCGCTTCGAGCGCGTGCTGCTGGGCGGTGTCGCGCAGAGCGTGTTGCGGCATGTGCGCTCCGACGTACTGATCGTCCGCTGATCACTCCGCTCGGCGCGGTTGTAAGCTCCTGCCTCGGCAAGATCGGTGACGTTGGGGGCTTCTCGTGTTCGGGATCATCCGCCCGTGCAGGCATCGGCTGTCCGCCGGCCTGCACGCGGAGTGGGTAGCGCACCTGTGCGGGCTGTGCTTGACGCTGCGCAACGAGCACGGGCAGCTCGCCAGGACGGCGACCAACTACGACGGGCTGGTCATCTCCGTGCTCGTGGAGGCACAGTCCGAGCACGAGGCGGGACGTCGCAAGGCGGGGCCGTGCCCGCTGCGCGGGATGCGCCGTGCCTCCGTGGCAGACGGCGAGGGCAGCAGGCTCGCGGCGTCGGTGTCGCTCGTGCTGGCTTCGGCCAAGCTGCGCGACCACGCCGAGGACGGTGACGGCGCGTTGCGGCGGCCGGTGCTGGCCGGGCTGGCCCGTTCCGCGGCGGACCGGTGGGCCCGGCGTGGGGGCGCGACGGCCACCGGAATCGGGTTCGACACCTCGCCGTTGATCGACGCCGTGGCTTCTCAGTCCACAGTGGAGCACTCGCTCGGCCATGGTGATTCCGTACTGAGCGCGACGGAACCCACCGAACTCGCGACGGCCGCCGCCTTCGCTCACACCGCCGTGCTCGCGGGCCACCCTGCGAACGTGGAACCGCTGGCCGAGGCGGGCCGGTTCTTTGGGAGGGTCGCGCATCTGCTCGACGCCGTCGAGGACCGCGACGACGATCTCGCATCGGGAGCCTGGAACCCGTTGACTGCCACTGGGACGTCGCTGGAGCACACGCACCGGTTGTGCGAGGACGCCGTGCGCGGTGTGCGGCTCGCCTTGCGTGACGTCGAGTTCACCCGCCCCGCACTGGCGCACGCGTTGCTGGTCCACGAACTCCACCATGCCGTGCGGCGCACGTTCGGCCACGCCGCCCGCCCACCCGGCCGCCATGAGAGCGGGTGGACGGCGGGAGCTCCCTCCGCCGGCCCGTACCGGGGGACATGGCCGGAGGGCGGGGTACCGCCGTACCCGGGCGAGCCTGCCGGTCCCACGCCGCCGCCGGATCACCATCCCATGGTCGGGGACGGCGATGGCGGGTGTTGCTGGGTGCCGAAGTTCCGCGTGCCGCCGAGGAAACGCAACGTGCTGCTGGGATGTCTTGTGGCGCCCTACATGTGCTGCACCTGCCAGTTCTGTTGCAGGGATCCGTGGCCCGGCCCGTGGAGCGGCCGCGCGCACGACGCCCTCTGCGACAACGGCGACTGCTCCGGCTGCGATTGCGGTTGCGACTGCTGAGCCACCGGCGTTTCGGATAGAAATTCCATTCGCGTTTTCTCCGGCGCTTTCACCCGGACAGCCGTCTTGTCAACGCACTCTCCGTACGGGTTTCATCACAGAGTGAAAACGCGCCGTCGATCGGTGAGGGAGGCGGACAGCACACCAGCTTGACGACGCCGAGTTCGGGGAGCGACCAGTGCCTATCTTCGGGATCGACATCTCGCATCACCAAGGAAGCTTCGATGTGGCGCGCGCGGCCCGCGAGGGCATCGACTTCTTCATCTTCAAGGCCACAGAAGGCAGTGGCTTCACCGATTCCCGTTTCGGCGAGAACGTCGCGAAGGCGAGGAGGACGGGGAAACCGTTCGCGGCGTACCACTACCAGCGGTCGGGGGTGAGCGCGGCGGCTCAGGTGGCCCACGTGCGAAAAGTGGTGCCCACCACCGTTCCCGTCATCCCCGATGTCGAGGCGAACAGCGGAGGCGTCTCGCTCACCCGTGAAATCGTGACGAGACTGCGTGACGCCGGGTACTCGGTGCCGCTGTTGTATCTGCCGAGGTGGTATTGGCAGCAGCTCGGCTCGCCCTCGCTGGCAGGACTGCCGCCACTGTGGTCGTCACGGTATCCGGACAACAAGGTCGGTGACATCCGCGACGAATACGCCGACGTGCCCGCTCACTACTGGAACGGCTACGGCGGTCTACGGGTCGCCGTGCTCCAGTTCACGAGTTCGGCCAGGGTGGCCGGACGTTCGCCCATCGACGGCAACGCCTACCGGGGCACGCTGACACAGTTGCGCGCCCTGTTCCGCTCGTCGGGCGGGGCCCCTTCGATTCCGCAACAGGAGGACACCATGCCCGTGCAGTTGCCCGTCGGCGCCCACGCCAAGAGCTTCCAGATCCCCGAGGGGGCCGACAAACTCGCCATCAACTGTCCTCACGGCGAAATCAGGGTGAAAGCGCTGCTGTTCGTGGGAAACCGGTACCCGGACGGCGAGGAGAAGGACGGACTGCCCAAGTTCGACTTCCGGGGAAACCCCACGCCGGACGGCGGTAAGACGGTGCACCGGTTGCGCCCCTGGAGGGTCGAGATTCCCAAGGGCGCAACCAACGGCGCGCTCTACTACGACTACCCGAAGCCCGACAGCCGTTACGAGTACCACGGTTCGCTCGACTTCGTGTTCTGAGCGTCTACTCGCACCGGGTCCGTCAGCGTCGGACGGCGGCGCTCACTCGTCGCTCCCAGCGTTCTCCAGCACGCCGGGAAGGCCCCACCTGATGAAGTCGATGACGCCTCTCGTGGCGAAACCTCGGAAGCCGTACGTCGGGTCGGTCAGAGTCCTGACGATGCCTTCCACCCGGTTGGCCGCCTGCGGTCCGAACTTGTCGGCAAGCTCGTTCTTCGACATGTTGAGGATGTCGTCGAACTTGTCCAGCCTGGCCTGACGGTCCTGCGCGGTGAAGCCGGGATTGCTCTCCATGTACTCGTCGAGCTTCTTCGACAGCGAGTCGCGGGCGATGTTCTGGAGCTTGTCGGGAAGTGGCTCGTGGGTCGATTGGAACACCGAACGGTCCGTGTTCCCGGTGTTTGCCGTGTCTCCCGTGTTGCCTGAGTTGCCTCCGTCGCCTGCGTTGTTGCCGTTGTTGCCGTTGTTGCCGTTGCCCGAGGCGTTCTCCGTGTTTCCCGGGTTGCCGGGGTTGTCCTGCTGGCCGCCTTGGCCGTCCTGGCCGTCCTGCCGCCCACCCTGCTGACCACCGTCCTGCCGCTCGCCGGGAGTGGTACCGGTGTTCGGGCCGTCGCCCGTGTCCTGGGTCGGCCTGCTGGGTGTGGGTGCGCCGTCGCCGTCGAGGGCCGACGAGATCGAGGACCCACTGCCTGTGCCGGGCGAACCGGGTGACGATGAACCACCAGCTGCCGGAGCTCCGCCGTGGGAGGGGAGATCGGTGGGCGGCTGCGATGTCGGCGGCTGTGGTGTCGGTGTTGGTGATCGGGGTGATTCGGGGAGGGGGATGTCTTCGGGTCGTTGTGGTGTGGGGGATTGTGGTGGGGTTTCGTAGACGGAGTTGCCGCTTGCGGGGGAGTCCGGTGTGGTGTCGGGTTGTCTGCCGACGTTGGTGTCCACGGTGAGGTCGGGCCTGCCGCCCGCGTTGGGCGGCGGGGACTGCCCGCCTGAAGCACCACCACTGGTCGGCGACTGATTCCCCGCGGTGCCGCTCCCACCGGTGCCACCGGAGGTACCGCCGCTCGCTCCACCGCCACCAGAGGTGCCGGTGGAGGTGCCGCCACCGGAAGCGCCACCACCGCTCGGACCACTGCCACCGGCCGCGCCACCGCTCGAACCGCTGCCGCCGGTGGAGGTGCCGACAGCGCCGGTGCCAGCGTTGTCGCCGCTGGGCCCACCACCGCCGGGGTTGCTGCCGCCGCTGGGCCCACCACCGCCGGTGCCGCCGGTCGCGTTGTCTCCTCCGCGAGAACCGCCACCACCCGCGCTGCCACCGGTGCCGCCGGGCGCCGCGGTCGGCCCGTCGTCAACAGCCCTGCGTGTGCCGTTGACGAAATCGTCGCCTGCCTGGCGCAGCTTCGTGAGACTGGAGAGGAGTTCCTTGAGCCGCCGGGCCAGATCGGCGATCTTCATTGCGATCTTGCCGAGAGCGATGCCGACGGTGGTGAGACAGGTGGTGAGGAAGATGGGGATCGAGGCCCCGAACGTGAACGGCATCGCTGCCGCCGCGGCGATCGCGCCTGCGATGAGTCCTGCCAGCGTGGCGGCGATGAAGTCGCGGACGGTGCCCCGCACCGCGCCGATGATGGCGCCCGCGATTCCCATGTTCTTCGCGGCGGACTCGACGTAGCCGCCGAGTTCCTTCAACTGGGCCGCCACGCCTTCCATGCTGGCCTTGAAAGCGTCGGCCGCCGCCCCGGCCCACTCCTTCATGAGGGCGTCCAGCTCGGTCGGGAGTTTCTCCGACCACGCGTCGAGCTTCGCCTTCTGCGCCTCGATGGCTTCCTGGGCCGCGCTGACTCCCTCAGGGTCGCCCATCATCAGATCCAGCGGCCAGCGGAAGGGGGTGACATGTTCGATGAGCCACCCGATCCCTGCGGTCAGCACCGTGCCGAGCGGGTCGAACACCAGGCCCAGCAGGTCGAGTGCGAGCCCGACGGAGCCGATGGCGATCGAGGTGGTGTCGTTCTCCTTGATCGCCTGGGCCAGGAGGTAGGTCGCATCGACGATGCCGGAACCGGCTGTTGGGGTATCGGTGATGACGTCCTTCGGATCGTGGAGATCGAAGTCGCCGCGCTCGTACCCGTCGCTCATACCGTGTACCTCGCGATCGTGCTCCGCACGGCGTCATCCTGCGCCTCGTAGGTGCGCTTCGCCGTGATGAGCTTGTCCTTGAGTTTCTCGACGCAGTCCGCGTACTCGTTGAACTGCCCGCTGGCCTCGGCGCAGTGCATGCTGGCACCCGCGCCGAACACCTGGCCCACGACGCCGAAGATTCCGGGGTCGGCAACGCAACTGCCGATCATCTCGCCTATCTCGCGAAGTGTGGCGGCAAGGTCGTCGAGCTGATTGCCGAAGGCGTCGAATGCCTCTGCTTCGGTCCGGAAACCCGCGCTCACCAGGGATTCACCTCGTCGTCCTCGTCCCGCTCCGGCCGACGGCGAGGTGCGGGCCTTGCCGAGGGCGGAGGAGCCACCGGCGGTTTAGGGCGCGGGTCCTCGTCCGGCTCCGCTGAGAACTTTCTGAAGTCCACTTCGGACTCACCGGGCTCGGCGGGAAGGAAACTTCGCACCATGTCGAGAGTCTGGCCACCGCCGATGACGGACTCCAGCGAACTCGCCACGGCGCGCGCGGTTTCGCGCTGCGCCTGGCCTACGGTTTCCATGATCACCGATGTCAGCCTGGCGGGCCCTAGTTCACAGGCGCGCTTGCCGAGTTGCAGGCTTTTCAACCCGCCGTTGGGGGCCAGGGTCACGGTGACGGAGCCGTCCCGCGAGGTCACCGTTGCCCCTGCCGAGGAGAAGGCTTCCTGCAACTCCGAAGCCCGTTCCTGCATCTGACGCGCCTGTCGTTCGAGGAAATGCTGAAGGTCCTCGCCTTCCCTCAGGTCCGGCTCCACACCCTACTCCTCTTCTCCTGAATTTCCGTCGTCATCCTGGCCCCTGGTGAGGCGGTTGACGATTGATTGTGGCCCCTGAGTCCGCGGTCCTGCTTCCCTTTCCGATGTCGAGGGAAAAGCTGGAAACGGTGTTCCATGCACTGATTCGCGGCGAGTCCTGTGCGTGGGCAGGCGCTGGCGGGAAACCCGAGCTGCCGTTTCGGAATCGGCAGGGCGCGGGTCGGCGAGCGTCACCGGACAGCGAGCCCGAAACGGTCCGCGTCGTGGCCTTGCGAACTGCTCGGACGAGTGTGGAACCGAGACGGCCTCGGTTTGCCGCACAGCGGCCTGAACCGGGTGGTGGCGTTCCCGGTCGTGCTCGTGTCGAGGAGTTGACCTGCCGGGAGATCCGGTCGTCGCCGGCATCGTCCGATCGCATAGGAAACCGCGATAAGACCAGGTCAGCTCGCCGATCAGCTCGGTGTTCCACGATGGTGCCGACTAGCGGCGGCGCCGGGCTCGCTGCCATGCGGTCGCGGGAGCGCGGGCGCCCCGCGTGGTCTGCCCGGCTCTGTCCGGCGATGTCGGGCGCCATCCGGAATTCCGCTCACGGTTCTTGTTGAGATCGCCACGTTGTCATTCTCGATACTGTTTTCGGGCATGCCGAATGAATGGACTTCGATGTCCGTGTTCCGGCTCGGTAAGTTCGGCGAATCGCCCTCGGGTAGTCGCGGGCGCGTCGCCGGCCGCCAATCTAGCGGCCCGCGCTCGAAGCGGTCCAGCATGAGAGGGAAGTCGCAGGAAAGCTTGCTCAGATGAGCGGTATCGGCGTTGAACATTGTGTACGCGGAGCCGGATGTGATCAACTGTGGGGCGTCCGCGACGAGGCGGGGTCCGTCTTCTCTATCTCGGCGTTTTCCGGAAGGGCGGCTTTCGAAAGAGGTGTCCGAAAGCTTTGAATTCGTGCTCGGCAGTGTGGAGGCCGACATCGTCGGGCAGGCGCTCGGCGTGGACGTCCGCAGGGCTCCGCTGCGGGTGCGCAACACGACCACCGACCCGGCTCGGCGTATTCGGCTGACCGCGATCGTGGGGCAGCGGCTGGCCGATCGCCGCTTGTCCACGAGCA
Source organism: Saccharomonospora xinjiangensis XJ-54 (assembly GCF_000258175.1). Classification (NCBI taxonomy): domain Bacteria; kingdom Bacillati; phylum Actinomycetota; class Actinomycetes; order Pseudonocardiales; family Pseudonocardiaceae; genus Saccharomonospora; species Saccharomonospora xinjiangensis. The sequence continues at coordinate 3,514,764 of NZ_JH636049.1, forward strand.
CGGCGTTGCACCCGTCGTTGCGCACGGCATTCGGCCTGTTCGCGAACTTCCGCGTCAGCGTGTCCATCAGCGGGATCGACGGTTTCGGTTCGCCTATCGCGGTCCTCGCGCTCACCGACGGGTCGCAGGCGCTGGGAGTGACCCAGAACTCCGGTGCCGACGAACTGCTGTTCTCCCTGTTCTCCGACGACGAACTCGTCGAGGTGCTCGCCGGTGTCCTGCCTCCGATGCCACCGGCTGAGGGGTCGGCGGTCACCGTTCGCGGCTCAGCCGTCGAACACACCACGGCGTGGGAGGAGCGCAAGGCAGCCGAGCGCGCCGAGGACGAGGAGGAGACCAGTGCCTTCGGCAACCTCCAGGTGGTGGGCACAGTCGCGGCCCCGCGCCCGCAACGGCGTGGGCATCGCCCCGGCGACGAGGACCGGCTGCGGCTCGCGCTCTCGGGAAAACGCCTCGGCGGTGGGCACATCACGGTGACAAGGAGCGCCGGCGCCGAGCCTCGCGCGCTGAGCTGGCTCGATACCGAGCAAGGCCGCTATCTGGTGCATGGCAGGCGCGGTAACGACGAGTTTCTCGCCACGTACGAACCCGCGAGCCGAGCCGACGTCGCGAGCGCTGTCCGTGACGTGCTCGCCCGCGCGTACTGACAGTCCGGAGTGGAATGTGAACGACAACAGTGACCGTGAGGAGCCGCTGAAGGCGCGCCGAGTGCTCAGTGGCGTGGAGTTGAAAAAGCTGGCCGTTGGGCATGGTTTCTCGGTGGACGAGACCACGGGCGAGCGCATGATCCGTGCTCTTCAGGACATCGTGGACGTCCTCGAACAGCGCTGGGCGGAGCTGGAGAAGCTGGGATCGGCACCGCCGTTGAGCACGACCGCGACGGCGCGCTGGATCTCCCAGCGGACCGTCGCGACCGCAGGCGACGAATACGGCCTGCTCACCCGCCTCCGGCAGGCGCGTGACGAACTTCCGCAGTACATCGAGGCGATTCGCGCGGCGAAGCGCGGCTACGCCGAGACCGAGACGGAACACCGCAAGGTGATCGACGGTCTCTCCCCGTCCTGAATCCCGCGACTCGACGAGAACGAGGTGTTGTCCCGATGTCCACTCCGGTCGAGGACATCCGTGCGGTGTCGGATCCCGCGAGCCCGAACTACGACCCCACCAGTCCGCACTACGACGTCACGGCTGACTCGTCGTCGCCGTTCTACGTGGGGCCGATCGAGAACTCGGCGGCTTCCGGCGACGACCTGCGGGCGCTGGTCACGATGTTGCTCGACGTCAACCCGCTGGTCAAAGCCCTGTCCGAACGGGAGAAGGACCAGCTGATCCAGCGGACGTACTCCGACACGCTGGTGAGTACGCGGCAGGGCCTCGACGAAGGGCTTGAGCTGCGGCCGAAGGACGAGCCCCCGCGCACACTGTGGGAGAACGCCTCTCACGAGCAGATGGTGGCGGCGATCGGCACGGACGCCGACTCGGCAGCCGTCGCCGAGACCTCCGAGGAGTGGGTCAGGCTCGGCAACGAGCTGTCCTCCCACCAGAAGATCGTCGCCGAAGCCATTGAGGACAGCATGGGCGACTGGGCTGGAGAGGGCGGTGACGCGGCCCGCAGACACCTCGCCGAGGTGGCACGCTGGCTGGGAAGCACCGCGCGGGGGGCGGTGCTGACGGGACGGCAGCAGCAGATCCACTCGCAGACCCTGAACGAGACCCAGAAGCAGATGGCCGCGAACCCGCCTGTCGAGTTCTCGCTCGACGAGGCCAACGCCGCGCTCGTACGCATCACCGACCCGGTGGAGTACGCCGCGGCTGCGGGGCAGGCGATGGCCGCGATGGAAGCGCAGCGGGCGGCCCGCGAGCAGGCGGCGCGGCTGATGCGGCAGTACGACGACACGATCGGCGGGGCCGCCGACATGCCGTTGTTCACGCCGCCGCCGAGGCTCGCGGGGGCGGGCGGGGCCGCACCGATGGCGGCGACGACGTCGATGATGCAGGGGCAGCCTGCCGAGCAGCTCGCCTCCACCCACCTTCTCAGCCGGCGCATGAGCGAGGCCGAGCAGGAGAGTGCTCTGCCCGTGAGCGGCGAGGCGGAGATTCGGGCCAGGCAGAGCGCCGCGCCGGGGACGGCCGTTCCACCGATGTCGCTTGAGCAGGCTTCCGGCGTCGCGGGCGCACCGGCCGCCTCGACGGGATTCGGCGGGCAGAACCCGGCTGCCTACACCGCACCGGCGCCCGAGGTGCCCGACTTCGCGGGTCTGCCAGGCGGGGCGGTGCCGGGGACGGGTTTGCCTGCGGACGGTGGCGCCACCGGCGGGGCCTTCTCCGTGCCGGACACCGAGTTCTCCGGACTCCCCTCGGACGGCTTTCGCGGCCACGAACTTTCCGACTACTCCCACTACTCGGCTACGTCGGCGTCGGGGTTCGCGACCCCGGACGGCGCCCAGCCCACTGGTGGCAGGGGGCTGAGCATGCCGTCGATTCCGGGCTCCACTCCGGACTCGCTGACTCACCGTCCCCCCGGCACGGGTACCGGACCCTACGCGGGGCCGCCACTTCCGGGATTCGATCCTTCCTCGTCGGCTTCGACGTCGTCGCCCCGCGCGAGCGCGGGAGGACGCGGCTTGCCCAGCGGGGGCATTCCCGGTGGTGTCACCGGGGGAGGTGCCGGAGGCGCTGGCCTCCCCGGCGGCGCCCCCGGTGGGGCATCCGGTTCGTCGGGAGCACCGGCGCAGAATTCCGGCATGGTCCGAGGCCCCGGCGCAGGCGACGGTGTGAGCCGGGCGGTCCAGCCGCTGCCGGGGCAGGCACGCGCGGGCGGGAACCTGCCGATGGCGGGTGGAATGCCGACCGCGGGCGCGCGGCAGCAGGAGGAGGACAAGGAACACCGGGTCGCGGGCTATCTCACCGACGAGGACGGCATCTTCGCCACGGAGGAAGTCATCGCTCCTCCCGTCATCGGCGACTGGAGCAACAAGGACTGGAAGTAGACCGTGCAGCGATGCCTCACCCGCTCGGGTTCTCTGCCGAGCGGGGTGGGTAACGCTCGCGGGACACAGTCGTGCGGGGGTGCCATGATCTCCACCCCTTACGGCCGAAATGCGCCTGTGACCGGGCTGGTCAGCCGTCCACCGAGTCCCCTTCGGACAGTCTGCCTTCGGCGAGCCGTAACCAGCGGTCGATCCCGACCTCGGCGAGGAACCGCCGATCGTGGCTGACGACCACGAACGCACCCCGGTAGGCGTTGAGCGCACTCTCCAACTGCCCGACGCTGACCAGGTCGAGGTTGTTCGTCGGCTCATCCAGCAACAGCAGGTGTGGTGCGGGCTCGGCGTGCAGCACGCAGACGAGCGTGGCCCGCAGCCGCTCACCACCCGACAGTTCGCCGACGGGAAGCGTCAGGTGGTGCTCTCCGAACAGGTACTGGGCCAGCAGATGCCGTCGCCGGGTGCGCGACATCGTGGGTGCGGCCTCGGCGAGGTTGTCGGCGACATTGCGTGAGAGGTCCAGCAGGTCGAGACGCTGTGATAGGTAGGCGACCCTGCCGTCGGCCACCCGGCTGAGCACCCCGTCCGGCCGCAGCTCACCACAGATCATCCGCAGTAGCGTCGATTTCCCGCTGCCGTTGGCTCCGGTCAGCGCGATGCGTTCGGGCCCGCGAATACTCAGTGTGAGCCCATCACCGTCGAACAGCGCCCGGCCATCGTGGTGCACCTGAAGATGACGTCCCTCGAACAACGTGCGTCCCGACGGCACGGTGGTCTCAGGGAGATCGACGGTGATCTTCTGTTCGTCGCGCAGGTTCCTGTCGGCCTCGTCGAGTCGTTCCTGCGCCTGGCGAACGCGGGCGGAGTGGGTGTCGTCGGCTTTGCCTGCCGATTCCTGCGCCCTCCGTTTCAGTGCACCCGCCACGATTTTCGGGAGTCCGGCCTCGCGCCCGTGGCGGGCGCCGGTGCTCGCCCTGCGGGCGGCGCGCTCACGGGCGAGTTGCCTGTCGCGTTTCTCTCTCTTGACCTCCAGCTCGGCCTGACGGAGGGTGCGTTCGGCGAGCTCCCTTTCCGCTCGCACGGCGCTGTCGTAGGCGGTGAAGTTCCCGCCGAAGAACCGCAGTTCGTCACCGTCGAGTTCGGCGATGCGCTGCATGAGGTCCAAGAGTTCGCGGTCGTGGCTGACGACGACGAGACAGCCGTTCCAGCTTTCGATGGCGTCGTAGAGCCTGCGGCGAGCGTGCAGGTCGAGGTTGTTCGTGGGTTCGTCGAGCAGGAGAACATCGGGCCGCTTCAACAGTTGGGCCGTCAGCCCGACGAAGGAGACCTGCCCGCCGCTCAGCGTGCCGAGCCGCCGATCGAACGCGAGCTCGCCGAGGCCGAGCCGATCGAGGTGAGCCCTGGTGCGTTCCTCGATGTCCCAGTCGTTGCCGATCGTGGTGAAGTGTCTCTCGTCGGCGTCACCGGACTCGACGGCGGCCAGGGCGTCGAGCACGGGCGCGATGCCGAGGGCCTCGGCGACGGTGAGTTCCTTCTCCAGCGGCAGATTCTGCGGGAGATAGCCGCAAACGCCGTTCACGGACACGCTGCCGCCCGAGGGTGTGTATTCGCCGACGATGAGCTTCAGCAGTGTGCTTTTGCCTGCGCCGTTGGGTGCGACCAGACCGGTGCGCCCCGCGCCGATGCTGAAGGACAGGTCTGTGAACAAGGGTGTGCCGTCCGGCCAGCGGAACGACACGTGCGAAAGGACCAGGGAGGAAGACATAGGAGACCTCGAAGGAAGAAGACATACCGGTGTCCGGTATGGAGCCGACGATGGAGGACCACGGTGGCGTTCGTCGCTCACCCGTGGTCGATCACGCTCCGGGACTCACCCGGAGACGTCGTCGCTGAGCACTTCCGATCTCCGTCCTACGGCAACAACGGACGACCCTAGCAGTGAGACGCAGCCCAGCGCATCGGATTTGCGCCGCGCAGGCGATGGAGGGTGCGGCGCACGCTGCCGCGCCGACAGGTGTCACACCGGTGGGCGCAGAGCCTGCCGGTAGCCGTGGCCGTCGCACCAGCGGCACAACCGTGACGTGACCACGGTCTGTGGCACACCACCGATGACCGCGCACTTCGGGTCCGGAACCCGGCCCTCCCCGTCGCAGGCGTTGCACAGTGCGCTCAGCACGACGTTGTCGTCGTCCATGCGGCTCCTCCCACGGTCAGACCGCCACGGTCGCACGGACAGCCGTCGCGGCCAACACCACCCCACGCCTGCCCGACGTGGCGAGGGCGTCGCCCGGTCCGTCCGATCTGTTCGGCGATTCAGGACGTGTGACCCGGTCAGGGTGCTGAGTCGGGGCCTGTCGCCTGCGGTGGTTGACGACGGTTCGCCTGGCGTTCCCGGCCCGGACGGCCCAGGCCGGCGAGCCGGCAGAGGGCATCGAAGCCGTCATCGCTGCCGGGCCAATGCGCTCGCACGGCCTCGACGCCTGCTCGGCGGACGACGGAGCGCAGGACAGCGGTGACGATGATGACGTCATCGGCCCAGCCGAGTAGGGGCACGAAGTCCGGGACGAGGTCGATCGGCATCGCGAGGTAGGCCAGGAGCAACGTGAGACGGATACGAACACCCCGGGGTAGGGCGCGGTCGGCGGCCAGCCTGCGCAGCAGCCGCACCAGGTCTGGCAGTAGCCGCAGCGACTCGCGGAGCACACCGGCACGGGGGCGCATCACCAGCAAGGCGGCGATCAACGCAAGCCACGCGACGAGCACGCCCGCTGCGCTGCCGATCAGCACATCGACCCAGCCTGTTCCGGTCATCGGGGTTGCCCTTCCACGGCGGTCAGGTGGACGCCTCGGTGCGGTCGCGACAGGACGAGAGCGAACAAGGCGGACTCTTCGCTCACACTCGCCAGTGTCCCTGTGTCCGGCCGCTCGGCGTGGTTGGCGTTCGTGTTCGGCATAGTGCAGTCGCCGTGCGCGAACGTGGCGGTGGCGGCGTGCCCTCCGCTGCTGCTGGCGGTCGAGTTGCTGAACCGGTGTGCATCCAGCGCATGGACCTGTGCATGCCGCTGGAGGAGTTCGTGACCAGCCCGAAGCGCGCCGAGATCCTCGCCCTGCGCGAAGCGGAGTACCAGCGGCTCACCGCCCGCCTCGCCGGATAACGTCCATCACTGATCACCATCGAAAAGGAGCCCGCAGTGCCCATCGAGCACGAAGCCAAGATCCTCGACATCGACCCCGACGCCATGCAACGGCTGATCCTGGACAAGGGCGGCCAGAAGCTCGGCGAGCGGTTCATGCGCCGCTATGTCTACGACATCACCCCTGGCGACCGGTCCACGTGGATCAGGCTGCGCGACACCGGCGACGAGATCACGTTGACCGTCAAGCAGATCACCAGCGACGCCATTGACGGCACCCACGAGATTGAAGTGGACGTCGATGACTTCGCCGCCACCAACGCGCTGCTGAACGTTCTCGGCTTCACCGCGAAGTCCTACCAGGAGACCAAGCGCACCAGCTTCATCCTCGACGGCGCACAGGTCGAGATCGACACCTGGCCCCAAATCCCCCCGTACCTGGAGATCGAAGCCGGGTCCAAGGACGAGGTGATCAGGGTCGCCGGACTGCTTGGCCACACCGAAGCAGACCTGACCGGCGAGAACACCATCAAGATCTACGCCCGCTACGGCATCGACCTCAACACCATCCCCGAGTTGCGTTTCTGACCATCGCCACCCGTCCACCGCACCCGGCACGACCTCATCGCCGATCGGCCCTGCGGGTGTGCGGCCCCCGCACGCCCACCAGGAGCCCGCCAGCCGTGAGCGCCATCGCCCACGAACAGACCCAGCACCGCGCCGCGCACGCCGACCGGCACGCCGAACTCACCGCCGTCGAGAACGAGATCACCAAGACCGGGCAGGCCATCGACCGGTACCTGGCCGCGTTCGAGCGCGGCACCATGGATGAAGAACTCGTCGCCGACCGGCTCACCGAACTCCGCGTCCGCCGCGACGAACTCACCCTCGCGCTCGACGACGAGCCCACCCCTGAGCCCACCACCCTGGCGGCGGTGGCCGATCACTTCACCGAGATCATCACCAGCGGCACCCACAATCAGGCCAAGGCACTTGTCGAAGCCCTCGTCGCCAAGGTCACCATCACCGGCCCGACCGGCTCATCCCGGTACTCTCCGCATCCCCAACCCCCGCAACAACGATGGGGCCGCACCCGCCCTAGCAGCGGAAACGGCCCCGAGCGGAGTGGTTCGCACAATGACTGAATCGGTGGGCCCGGTGGGACTCGAACCCACACTGGCACGGACCTAAACCGTGTGCCTCTGCCAATTGGGCTACGGGCCCGACACCGTGCAGCCTAACGCCTTGCCCCTCGCCACGATGTGAGCGGTGACGAGGTTCGCGCCACCCGGCCTCCGGGGTGGCCGTCTCGGGTCGATCCGCCGATGTGCCGGACGGTGTGGCCGGTGGGGCGGGCCTGCCTGCGGTGATCTACCGTGACAGCACGGCGAACAGTGCTTTTCAGGGAGGACACGTGGCGCGCGACCCCGAGACGATCGAACGCGACATCGAGAAGGCCAGGGAGGCCCTCGCGGTCACCCTGGACCGCATCGGTGAGAAGGCGAATCCGAAACAGCTCGCCGACTCGGCGCGGAGCACTGTCCAGGCCAAGTTCGACGAGCCGAAGGTGAAGTACCCGCTGATCGGTGCGGGTTTGTTGCTCGGCGTCCTGCTGCTGCGCAAGCTTCTGCGCTGAGCCGACGCCGAGCCGGGGGAGACGTCGCGGGCTGCCCGCGACGTCTCAGCCCACGTGGGCGTAGCGGCGTGGCGCGCCCTGCGGCTCGCGGCTCAGTTCCTTGCGCGGCACAGTCGCGGTCGCGGGCTTGCCGGTCTCCTCACCCTTCTTTGACACGCCTGTCTTCGACACGTCCTTCTTCGCAGCGCCCTCCTGCGCGTCGTCCTCCGGCGCCTGCTCTGTGGGCTCCAACCCCTCGTCGTCGCTCGCCACCGGTTCCGCAGGTGTCGCCAGGGTGAGCCGCGCGGTCATGTAGGTGGAAGTGAACTCGTACGCACTGCCGTTGAGCAGGTGCACGACCGTCGGCGCGTTGCCTTCGCCCGCAAGCTGCTCCACGAGCTGGTCGGCGCGGTCCCGTGCGGCGATGATGCCCGACGCTTCCCCGTTCAGCGTCTTGCCGAGACCGGACACGGTGACGGTCCAGTCCTCCTCGCGTTGCACGTACTTCGCCGTGATTGTCTGCATCGCCTGCTTCATCCCCTCTTCAGGACAGAGGCACGCTAATTCAGCAGGACGTTCCCCTGTCTTTATGACGATGATTCAAGTCTGTAATGCGACCAGCGGGCCAGCAACAGGAGGCGGCAGAAAAAGCTACCCACAGTGATAACACTCTCAGTCTGTAGCCACGAAGGGTGAACCTAACGGCCCGTATCGTCGATCATCGTGGCGCGAGGTGACGTAGGCCGCCCCACAGGAGATTCATCGTGTAGTCCGTGGCCGCCTGTGGAGTGATGTCCTCGTTTTGCTCGCACCAGATCGCCAGCCGCTCGCAGCCGCCGACCACGAACTCGGCCATGGCATGCGCCAGCGCGGCGTCGGGCACGTCAAGATGGCCCACCAGGAGAGAGGCGATGAGGTCTGTCTGCTGCCTGCGGGTGGCTTCGAGTTCGTCGGCCGCCGAGGTTCCGACGAGGCTCATCTCGTGTCGCAGCAGCGACCACGCCTGCCTCCGGTCGCGAACGAACTCGAAGAACGCCAGCAACCCCTTGCGCAGCGCGTCTTCCGCGCTCGTCGCCCCGAGTACAGCCTGCTCGGTGGCCACTCGAAGAGCCGACCGGGCAGTCTGGATGCACGCGAGCAACAGCCCTTCCTTCGACTGGAAGTACTCGTAGAGCATCGGTTTGGACACGCCGACCCTTTCGGCGATCTCGTCCATCGACGCGGCTGAGTAGCCACGCTCGGCGAACACGCTCTCGGCGACCTCGATCATCTGCTGTTCGCGTTCGGCTCGTGGCATCCGCCTGCGTCGCTGTGTCCGGGGCTTTGCAGTCGCGCTCACGATCGTTATCCTACCCGCAGTAACCTACTCCGGGTAAGGTGGACGCGGGGTAACAGGAACTGTCGCATGGAGGCACGGACATGGGCCATCGCACCGAGACCGGTGTCGTCATCGTCGGAACCGGGTTCTCCGGCCTCGGCATGGCGATCCAGCTGCGCAGGGACGGCCGCGACGACTTCGTCGTGCTGGAGAAGGCCGACGAGGTGGGCGGCACCTGGCGCGACAACACCTATCCGGGGTGCGCGTGCGACATCCAGTCCCACATGTACTCGTACTCCTTCGAGCAGAACCCCAACTGGTCCCGATCCTTCTCGCCGCAGCCGGAGATCTTCGGCTACCTACGCGGGGTGGCGACGAAGTACGGACTCTATCCCCTCATCCACTTCGGCAGGGAGATGACGGGTGCGCGGTGGGACGAGGGCGAACACCGCTGGCACGTCACCACGGCGAAGGGCGACGAGTACGTGGCCCGCTACCTCGTCTGCGGTGTGGGGGCGCTGCACCTGCCGCAGATCCCCGAACTCACCGGTGCGGAACGATTCACGGGCCCGGCGTTCCACTCGGCGAGATGGGACCACGACTTCGATGCGCGCGGCAAGCGGGTGGCCGTGGTCGGCACGGGAGCCAGCGCGATCCAGTTCGTGCCGAAGCTCGCGGAGCAGGTGCGCAGTCTGCACATCTTCCAGCGCACGCCGCCGTGGGTGATGCCGAAGCCCGATCACGACATGCCGGGCTGGGTCAAGAAGCTGTTCGCTCGTGTGCCGCTCGCGCAAAGGGCCTACCGCGACTTCCTGTACTGGACCCTGGAACTGCGTGCGGTCGGCTTCAACGGCGACAGGCGCATCATGCGACTCGCGCAGCGGGTCGCGAAGCGGCACCTCGACAAGCACATCTCCGATCCCGTGCTGAGGGCGAAGCTCACGCCGGATTACGTGCTCGGGTGCAAACGGGTGCTGATCTCGAACGACTACTATCCCGCGCTGGCTCGTGACAATGTCGAAGTGATCACCGAGGGCATCGCCGAGGTCACCGAGAACGGCATCCTCGACAAGTCCGGAACGGAACGCGAGTTCGACGCGATCATCTACGGAACCGGCTTCCACGTCACCGACGGCTTCGACCACCTCGACATCGTGGGGGCCGACGGCACCAACCTCGGCAAACGGTGGGCGAAGCACGGCATGCAGACGCATCTCGGCATCACGGCCAGCGGCTACCCGAACCTGTTCTTCCTGCTCGGCCCCAACACCGGGCTGGGGCACAACTCGGTGGTCTTCATGATCGAGCAGCAGATCCGGTACATCGCCGAGGCCATGCGCTACGTCGAGGCTCACGGAGCCGACGCCATCGAGGTGCGCGCCGACACGCAGGCGCAGTTCAACGCCGATATCCAGCGCAAGCTCGCGAACGGCATCTGGACGCGGGGAGGATGCAAGAGCTGGTATCTCGACTCGCAGGGCGTCAACCGCACCATCTGGCCCGGGTTCACCTGGCGGTACTGGATGCGCACGCGCAAGCTCGACCCGGCCGACTTCCGGCTCTCACGCCGCGCTACAGCGTCGCCGCGGACAACTTCCTCAGCCGCATGAGAAGGTCCTCGGTCCGCAGGTCGCACAGCGATGCGAGCTGCTCAAGGGTCGCCCTGTCGAAACGCACGTCGGCGGACCCGCCCGCGGCGAGCCTGCCGCGTGCCCAGCGGCGCAGCGGGAGCAGTTCGGGTTGTTCGTCGGCCACCACGTCGGCCAGATTGACCCGCACCTGGCCTGCTTCGTGGTCGAAGATCCTGTCGTGCACGCGTGCGAGCAGATTCTGCGGCAGCTCGTCCATCGCGAGGCACAGTTCGGCCAACCTGACGACGGAGCACTGCCGCGTGCCGAGTTCGTAGGTGGCGAGCGTCTGCAACGAGATCCCGCTTTGCAGGCGCTCGCCCAGTTCCTTGCGGGTCCAGCCGCGCCGGGTTCGCAGCTTGCGCAGTTCCTCGCCCAGGATTCTCTGGTACGTGTCGGTGTCGATCAACACTGGTGTCACCTGCTCATGCCGTTCGTCGAATCTTCTACGACATGTGAATGGGCGAAGGGGCTCGCGCTTACGCGGCGGGCGGAAGAAAACCCACCAATTCGACACTGTTGGCCCGAACGGCGCAGTCTACTGCGCTGTTCGGCGCAGCGGGCCTCCCTGTGGGGAGAGACGCTGATCGCTTCAGTTCACGCAGGTGACGCCGTCAGCGGTGATCGGTTCCTCCGCCGCCCCCTTGCCTGCCTGCGAAGGGGCCTTGGCGCCCGGTGCGTTGCCACCACCGGCTGGCCCTCCGGCAGCTGAAGCTCCGCTCGGGTCGTAGTCCGGCGCCAGCAGTACGCGCACGTGCCCTGAGGTGATCTCCGCGCTCTCCTCGACGGCGAGACCGCCGCCCAGCGCGTCGGCGACGGCCTGAGCGGAGGCGCGCTCGCCCGTCGCGGCCTGGACCACGCTCGCCTGCCGTGGCTCGTCGTTGGCGATTTCACCCTGCATGAAGCCCTGCGCGACCAGCGCCTCGGACACGGTGCCCGCGAGGCCCTGGACGTTCGAGGTGTTGTACACGTCCACGGTGATCTCGGCAGGTGAGGGGGCCGGCGGCTTGGTGACCTTCTTCCCCGACAGCTTCCCCACGAACTGCCTGACCTCCGCGGGATCCACCTGGACAGCCATCCCGTCGGGCGTGTCGTACTCGGGATTCACGATCGGGATGGTGCGGAACTGGATCTGCCCGCCCGTGAGCCCCTTGAGCTGCTGCGCGAAGGACAGGATGTCCCAGCCCTTGTTCACCACGACGGACTTCTGGATGGCTTCGACGAGATTGTTCAGCTTGGCTGGGTCGGCCAGCGTTCCGGCTGAGAGCACCTTGTTCGCCAGACCGGCGAGGAAAACCTGCTGCCGCACGACCCGGTCGAGGTCGCCCCGAAGGAGACCGTGCCGTTGCCGGACGAACGCGAGCGCGTCCACCCCGGAGATGGTCTGTCTGCCTGCCTTGAAGTTAGCGCCGGAGTACGGGTCATTCGTGTCCTGCTTCAGACACACGTCAACACCACCGATCGCGTTGGTGATGTCGTAGAAGCCGAGCAGGTTGATGGAGGCATAGTTGTCGATGGTCTGCCCGGTCAGCGCCTCGATCGTCGCGATCAGCGTCTTGGCGCCCTCCTGGTTGCTGCGCAGCTCCAGTTCCTTCTCGTCGGTGACGCCCTGGGCTTGCAGATCCTTCTTCGCCGCCAGCTTCCCCCTCGCATAAGCAGAGTTGAGTTTGTGCTGGCCGAAGCCTGGGATCGTCACGTAGGAGTCCCTCGGCATGGACAGCGCGACTGCCTTCTTCCCGTCATTGGGAACATGCAGGAGGATCAGCGTGTCGGTGTTGAGTTCACCGTCGGCCGCACCCGCGTTGAGCTTGGCGAGCATGTCCTGCGGAAGCGGGTTGCCCTGGGCGTCAACACGACTGTCCATGCCGACCAGCAGGATGTCGCGTGCCCCGTCGGCGGGCCGATCGGCGTTCGAGATCACATCGGTTGTCGTCAGCCCGTTGACGAGGCCCTCCATGGCAGCCCAGGCATAGCCGGTGACGGTGAGTACGAGCATGGACACGATCGCCAATGCGGCCCTCGCCCCGGCCCCTGAACCCTTGCGCCGGGCCGAGGTGGAGGACGTCGCCGGAGCGCCACCTCGGCCCGGCTGCCTGCCGGGCACGCGACGGTCACGGCCCTCTCCCGAGTGTGTGCGGACCTCGTCTCGTCCCGAGCGTGGTGCCGAGCCCGCTCGCGCGTCCCTGCCCGGCGGCTGCCTGCGTGCCTGCTGCGGCCTGCCCGCGCGGTCGGCGCCACCCCCGCGCGGATCGACGGATGGCTGCCCGCGACGCGGTTGGCGCGGGCGGCGCGGTTCGTCTCCCGGCGGTCGATTCACGCCAGGACTCCTTTCCGTCGCTGCTTCTCCCGTCAAGCGCCCTCACATGTTCGGACGCGCTGGCACCGGCTGCGGTTGTCGTAGAGTGCCACACGGCGAACGGCCGACACGGACACCACCCCAGTCAGTGGCTCCGTCAGCGTCGTAACGCCCGACCGGGGGAGGTCAGAGCGGTCACCGTGGTCGTGGCCGCAGCGGCGACGGCGGCGGTGCACGCGGCAACGTGCACCACAACGCCGAGCGAGTCGGGCACGGGTTCCGCCGTCACCGAGAGCAGCGGCGGAACGCAGGCCGTCGCCGCGAGCAGCCAGGCTCCCGGGGTGCTGGTCGAGCCGGTGCGCACACAGTGCAGCAACGACATCCCGAGCAGGAGATGCACGAGACTCTGCACCGGGTCGAGGAGCAGTCCGGAGAGGACGTCCGGTTCGGTGTTGAGGGTGGTCAGGGCGAAGCCGAAGACGCCGAGGACGGCGAAGCCGAATCCGGCGGCCGTCGCACCGAGGGACAGCAGCCGATCGAGCCTGCCCTGCGAGGGGCCCCACGCAGGCAAGGGTGGAGGGCCGTGCCACCCGTGCCACCCATGGCGCTCGATCCAGACGAAGACGAACACGGCAGGCCCGGCGAGCAGCGCGGTGGCCAGCAGCGCGCGGGACTGCACGGACGGGAAGTCGAATCCCTGTCCGAAATGCTGCGGTAGGTGCACGGCACCCACGAGCAGCAGCACCGCCGCGAGGAAGAGCAGGTAGAGGCTCATCGGTGCGCGAGAGGCCAGCCCCGCGGCTCTCAGCACCGACGGGCGGCACGCCACAGGAGCGAGCCTGGTGCGAACCAGCCCGAGCACTGCGATGTGGACCACACCGATCAGCAAGACAGCCGTCGTGGGCCCCGCCAGCGCGGGCGGGGCGTTGCCGCCATCGACACCGAGTACCGAAGGCGGCAGAACCCCCGTCGTGATGCCGATCGTCAGCGCACCGAGACCCGTCCCTGCGGCGATCAGCAGTTGGTGACGGCGCGGGGTGAACCCGTCGCGGTGAGCGAAAGCGGCCTGCTGCGCCAGCAGCGCGAGGGTCAGCGTGGCGAGATGGTGAGGCCACGACGCTGTGGTCAGCGTGCTCGCCCACTCCGCAGCGGCCAGCGCCAGAGCCAGCCCGAACGGCACCATCCTCGGTGCGTACCGGTGCGCCGTCCACATCAGAGGAGTGAGGATCACCGTCAACAGGTAGAAGCCGAGCAGCCACAGAGGGTGCAGTGCCACGCGGACAACACCTTCGATCGTTGCCGGCGGCACGCTCAGTACCTCCAACCCGAGCGGAACCGCGAAGGCCACGACGGTGAACACGAGCGTCAGCCGGAGCAACCAGCTGCCCCGGTGTGCGAGGTAGGACCGCACCCCGCCACCCGAACGAGCGCTGGCCTCCCAGGTGGCCGCGTTGCTGTGACCCGCGGCGAAGAAGAACAGCACCGCCGCCTGCGTCAGCCAGGTCAGTGGCCACAACCACGCGCCGTCCACGCCGGCCCAGCGAGTCAGCGCCACGGTCGATTCGCCGAGGATGAGGACGGCGAGGCTCATGACGCCGAGAAGCGTCCACGGCTTGGCGGGGACGACCTCGGAACGGTTCAGGGCAACTCGCCGGGGTTGCTCGGCAGGGCTGTCGAGCAGTGGCTCGCGAAAGCGGTGCCACAGCAGCACCGCGATCACCGCGACACCGGCGAGCAACGGCGACAACGGCTCCCCGATCGGTGGTCCCCACCTCTGATGCCAGGAGTTCACCACGAGACCGGCGGTGTAGACGGCGGCGACGCTGCGGCACAACTCGGGTGTGTCCCTTGGATTGACGTCACACGTCGCGTACATGTCCTCCGAGAGCCGGTCGTCGAGCTTCTCCCGGTATCCGGCGTCGAGCGGGCTGCCCTTCTTCTCCGCGTAGCGAAGGAGGTCGTAGCCGAGGTCGTGAGAACGGCACGGCGTCCCGAAGTCCCATCGCGTGCTGTCGTCGCCCCACGGCGCGGAGCAGCCACCACCGACGTGCACGGCTCTTTCAGTGCCGTCGAGCGCGCGCTGCGTCGCGACCTCGACCCCGGTCACGGTCGCGAAGTCGGCGGGAAGAGCAGACACAGCCTCAGCCGAGCGATGCGGATCGAGGAGTGCTTCAACGGCACGCTCGGCGGCCGTCACGGTGCCGTCGGCAGGCGCGTCGGTGGTACCGGCCGGTGTGGCTTCCGATCGCGAGGCCAGGAAACCGAAGCCGACCACGAGCAGAACGAGCAGTAGGAGCCGGGCGATGCCGCCCGACTTCCCCCGGCGTGTGTTCGGGGGCCGTCGGGCAGGCATGCCCACAGGGTGACAGTGTGGGCGCCGCTGTGTCATACGTATCCCCGAATCCGGTCAGGTGCTCTGGTCTCGTCCACGAGGTGGCACGGTCTCGTCACGGCTCAGGACGGGACAGAGGCGAAGCTCACCCGGTTACGGCCCGACTCCTTGGCCTCGTACACGGCCGTGTCCGCCGCTTGGAGCAGACCGTCGAGGTGGTCGGCGTGGCGGGGGAACACGGCAACTCCGATGGAGGCCGTCCTGCCGCTGATGGTGGCCTGCGCTCCCCGCTTGTCGGTGGTGGGTATGCGCAACCCCGCGATGGTCGTGCGTATCCGCTCGGCCGCGAGCTCGGCTGCTGAGGTGTCGGCGTCGGGTAGCAGCAAAAGGAACTCCTCACCACCGAAGCGGCCGACGACGTCGGCGGGCCGGGTCACGCTCGACAAGGCGTTCGCCACCGCCGCGAGCACGTCGTCTCCTGCGGGGTGCCCGAACGTATCATTGATCCACTTGAAATGGTCGAGGTCCACCATCAGCACCGAGAGCGTGCTCCCCGCGCGCCGCACCCGGTTGAGCGCGCGTTCGGCCGACTCGGTCCACCCGCGCATGTTGAGCAGACCGGTCTTCGGGTCGGTCACCACCGCGTCCTGAAGCTGGTCGATCTCCGCGAGCCGGTTGAACACGACCGTGACGACAGCCATGATCGCCACTGCCGGAGGCATGATGACCACGAGCACGGCGGTGACGGCGCCGAGACCTGTCGTGATGGCCTCGAGGAGGTTGTCGGTCTTGCTGCCGAGGACGGTACGCACAGTCGGCGACGGTGAACCCAGCGCGAGAATGCCGCCGACGTAGACGATCTGCACTCCCTCGTACACCGCGGCCGTGACGAGCACGAGGCCGAACTCCCGCAACGAACCCGAGGCGGTCAAGGTGGTCCAGTCCTGCGGTGACATCGCCGTGTAGGTGAGGTTGGCCAGCGCGGCAGCGAGCCCGTGTGCGATGGACGAGAAGACGAAGTGGTGCGCGGGCCTGCGCGCGGTGAACCAGCGCTGGAAACGGATGAGGACCACCAGCAGTACCGCGAGTGTGGCGGGGAGCACCAACGTCGCGGGAAAGACCCAGACCGCGGTGAGGTCGATCAGGACGGTCTTCGTCCGGTTGCGCCGCCGCTCCTCCTGACGGTGCGTGAGCTGGATGTGAACGGTCGCACCGAGCGCGAGGATCGCGAACTCCAGCCAGTCGGAGCCGACGGGCGCGGGTGCGTTCACAAACGACGCCGTGAAGCCGGGCACCGACAACATCTCCATGGTGAGGAGGAACACCACGAAGTGCCGTGGCCTCGTCCACAGCATCCAGTTCCTTGGCAGCAGTGCCCTTCTGCGAGCGCCCGGTCGCGGACGGCCACCGGACACGTCGGGAGTCTGCGGCGTCCGATTCACGGCATCGGGACCGGATTCATGGGAGGTGACGAGTTCTGGCGACGGCCGATCCTGGGGAATGAGCGGCACTCGCCGATCCTCTCGCGTGTGTCGGTCACGTGGACGGCCGACTCCGTGACGGTCCGGCAACGGCGACCGGTTCGGCTCGGTCCACTACGGGACAAGGCATCGTCAGTGATCGGTATCATCGCACTGCACCGGAAATTCGTGTAGGCGAGGCCGCCGGACGGTAGTGTCGGACGGTGCGGATGTGTTGTTCTGTACGTGTTTTCGCCGTCCGCACGAACTCGGAAGCGAGCGGAGGTGTTCTCCCTTGTCCGACCGCGACTTCTGATCTAGAACTGACACATCGACGACGACACCCTGGGGAGGTGCCTCGTGTCCGACCGTGACTTCTGAGGCTTCTGTGGTTTCGGAGACTTCGGAGGCTTCTAGGCGGCAGTCACTTCGGCGACTGCGGTCTTTTCGTTGTCCTTCTTGGTTCTTCGTGCCTGTTCGACGTCCATGAGGCGGTGTCGGTTCCCGGTGAGGACGACATCGTCGAAGCCCGTCGAGAGGAGGTGTTCGCCGTGACCGACCGCGACTTCTGACGACTTCTGACACCGCGCGGCACTGTCGTCACAGGGAAAAGGGGTCGGGGGGCGTGAACGGCTGACGTATCGGTGCGTCAGCCGGAGGATCATGGTTCACACATCGTCGATTCCCGCTTTCTCCACGGCGGCAAGGCTGCTGCCGAATATGTGCGTTCCTACTGTCGAATAGCCTGTTTCGGCGGCTTCACGCCGTGAGGGCACCGGCACAATCAGGTGGTCGTTTCAGGTGGTCGTCGTGACGATCGCCGTCGTCACTGTCGTGCCTGGAGTGCCCGGTCTCTAATTTGCCTTCTGTACCCGCGCCCAGGAGATCGCCACCGGGATCGTGAGGAGCACACCGGCCGCTCCTGCGAGTGCGATAGCGGTCGTCGCGGACCCGACGAGGTCCGCGACCACACCGCCGAGTGCGACGCCGAGGCCCTGCGCCACCCGGAGCCCCGTGCGGTAGACGCCGCCCGCTCCACCACGCTTGTCGTTGGGCACCCAGGTGATGAAGGTGGCCCCGACGGAGATGATGTAGGCACCCGCTGCTCCCGCGAGCATCAGCAGTAACAACGCGAACGGCAGAGTGGGTGTCGCTGCGAAGCCGACGAGGATCGCGGCGGCGAGTGTGGCGAGCACTCCCATCACTCGCCTGCGGTTCTCGGGGGACACGAATCGCGACAGCAGGAACGTACCGAGGATGAAGCCGACGGGGTCGGCGGCGAGCAGCCAGCCGACAGCACGTTCGGAGGCGCCGATCTGGTCGGCGAGGGGTGCGGCGAGGCCCTCCGGAATCACCGCGAGCCCCACCAGCCACGACAGAGCGAGCAGAACGCGTAGGCGCCGCTGTCCCCAAACCCAGCGCACGGCGCTGAACCAGCCGTCGTCCGGGTTGCCTGCGGCAGGGCGCTGCCGAACCCACAGTTGCACGAGCAGAGCCGCGACAAGGAAGGTCAGGGCATCGATCGCGAGCGCCCACGACGCGCCGAACGACGTGACCAACAGCCCGCCACCGGCCAGCCCGACGAGCATGGCGATGTTGCTGGTGATGCCCCGAAGATCCTGACTGCGCAGGTACAGTCCGTCGTCGCTGAACACCTCCCTGGTCAAGGCGTTCTGCGCGGCGTTGGCGGGCGCACCGGCGAGGCGGGCCAGCACGACGAGTACGCACAGCGGCGCCAGCGGCATCCCTGGCACCGCCATGGCACCCACCAGCCCGGCCTGCACGAGGGCGGAGACCACGAGGACTGTCTTGCGCGGTAGCCGGTCGGCGATCTGTGCCAGTCCCAGGCCGCCTGCGAGGGCGGGAAGGAAGGTGAGGGCGTAGACGCCCGCGGCCCAGAGCGCCGAGCCGGTGCGGCTGTACACGACGATGGACAGGGCCACCGTCGTCAAGTGATCGCCGAGAACCGACTGTGCCTCCGCGATCCACAGCGCCCGGAACTCGCGGTTGCGGATCGCGTCGGTCATCCGCGCCGCTGTCGTGGTAGCTACCAACGTGGTCACCTTGTGCCGAATCGGTTACGTATTGCGACGTCGGCGCCCACGTTAGTGTTGATCTACCGGGTGTGGACCCGACCGAGGGACGTTGCCCGGATCGGACTAACGCCGTCGCAAGGCGCCTTCGCGCGGACTTCGGGCCGGCTGCCTGCGCGGTTGAGTCCCCGTGAACGGCGGGCTGTATCCCGCGGCCGATCGGCGACCACTCGTTCGG
Source organism: Saccharomonospora xinjiangensis XJ-54 (assembly GCF_000258175.1). Lineage (NCBI taxonomy): Bacteria > Bacillati > Actinomycetota > Actinomycetes > Pseudonocardiales > Pseudonocardiaceae > Saccharomonospora > Saccharomonospora xinjiangensis. The sequence continues at coordinate 3,533,805 of NZ_JH636049.1, forward strand.
CGCAGTCGCTCCACCGTTCGTCGCGGACGTCTCCGCCGGTGCCACCGAGTGGACCGAGACTGACTGGGACCGGCCTGGTGCGACACCGGGCCGGCTCGGACGACGGACGAGCCCGCGCTCGCGGTGGGGAGACGAAAGCGAATGAACGGACAACTCGACGGCAAAGCCGTCGTCGTGACCGGAGCAGGCAGGGGCCTGGGGGAGGCCTTCGCGACGCACGCCGCACAGGCCGGTGCGCTGGTGGTGGTCAACGACATCGACGCGGATCTGGCGCAGCGGACGACCGCGAACATCACGACGCACGGGGGCAGAGCCGTCGCGAGCGGACACGACGTCGCCGACCCGGCACAGGCGGCGGCGCTCGTCGAGCTCTGCGTCACGGAGTTCGGCCGTATCGACGGGCTGGTCAACAACGCGGGCCTGAACTACGAGGCCGTCTCGTGGCACGACGATCCCGATGACGTCCGCAAGCTCGTGGAGACCAACGTGCTCGGGGTGATCTACGTCGGGACGGCGGCGGCGAGGGCGATGGTGGACAGCGGCCGTGGAGGGGCGATCGTCAACATCTCGTCCGGTGCTTCGCTGGGGCAGCGCAGGCTGGCCACGTATTCGGCGAGCAAGGGCGCTGTGGCGTCGCTGACCTACTCGTGGGCGCTCGACATGGAGGAGGTCGGTGTCCGGGTCAACGCGGTGTGCCCGCTCGCGCACACCCGGATGGTCTGGAAATCGGAGCGTTCGCTGCGGAACTGCCCGCCGGAGCGGACGCCTGCGCGGATCGCGCCGCTGGTGCTGTTCCTCCTCGCCGACGATTCGCGTGGCATCACCGGGCAGCTCATTCGCTGCAACGGCCCGGAGTTGCACATCATGGGCCAGCCGTACGTGAAGCAGCCCGTGCTGCGTCGTGAGGTGTGGGACAGCGAGAGTGTGCGGCGGGCGTTCGGCGAGGTCTTCGCCGCGCACCTCGAACCGTACGGGCTGGAGAAGCGGGTTCCGCCGACGCTGAGGGAGTGGACCGGCACGGCTCCACTCACGGCGTCAGGGACGCGGCCGTCACCCTGGCCCCTTCGCAGCGCCTGAGGGGGAGGCTGCGAAGGCAGGGCCGGGGAGGGTGGCTGGTCTGTCCACCCTCCCCGGCCGCGCTCAGTCGTAGAGCGCGTCGATGTCCGAGCGGTACCGGTCGGTGATGACGCGCCGCTTGAGTTTCAACGTCGGTGTCAGCTCGCCAGTCTCGGGTGTCCAGGCCCGCGTGAGCAACCGGTAGCGCTTCACCTGCTCCACCCTGGCGAGCCGCTCGTTGGCCGACTCGACGGCACGGTCGATCTCGGCGCGCACGGCTGGGTGGTCGGCGAGTGCGGTGAGGTCGTCGGTCTCGATTCCCCGAACGGCCGCCCACCCCGGTGCGATCTCGTCGTCGAGCACGACGAGCGCGGTGACGTAGGGGCGGTTGTCCCCGATCGCGACGGCCTGACCGATGAGCGGATGTTCCTTGAGGAGGCTCTCAATCCTTGTGGGAGCGATGTTCTTGCCACCGGCGGTGATGATGAGTTCCTTCTTGCGGTCGGTGATGGTGACGAACCCGTCGTCGTCGATCGATCCGATGTCACCCGTGGCGAACCAGCCTTCGGAGTCGGTCGCCGCCTCGACGGAGCCGTCTTCTCTGAGGTAGCCGAGGAACACGATCGGCCCCCTGACAAGCAGTTCACCGTCGTCGGCCACCGCGACCTCGACGTCGGCGACCGGCTTGCCGACACTGCCAGCCCTGAAGGCGCCCGCGTGGTTGCTCGTCGCCGCTCCCGTCGTCTCGGACAGTCCCCACACCTCGTGGATCTCGACGCCGAGACCGGCCATGAAGTACAGCACTTCCTCCGGCAGGGCTGCCGCGCCGCTCGACGCGAACAGGAGTCTGTCGAGGCCGAGCAGCACGCGAAGGGGAGCGATCACGGTGCGATCGATCTCCGCGATGCGGTCGGCGAGTTCGGGCGGTACCTTGGCTCCCGCGCCGCGCAGCCGGTAGCCCTCCCGCACGAGGTCCGCGGCGGCGAGCAGCGCGTTCCTGCGATCCTCCGGTACTCCGGCGAGCATGTTCCTCAGCCCCGCGACCATCTTCTCCCACACTCGCGGAACGCCGAAGAAGGACTGTGGCCTGACCCGGGTGAGGGCGGCGACGATGGCGGTCGGGTCGGCGAGGGTGTGGACGTGCCCGGCGCGGACGACGGGTATGTAGATCGACAGCTCCCGTTCCGCGATGTGGGCGAGCGGGAGGTAGGCGATGTTCGCAAGGTGCGGCGGGGCGGCGTGCATCTCGTGCACGGCGATCGCCTCGTGAATGGCGTTGCGGTGGGACAGCACCACTCCCTTGGGCACACCGGTCGTGCCCGAGGTGTAGATCATGGAAAGCGGGTCGTCCGGCTCGATCACGTCGGTGAGGCGCTCGAAGGTCTCCGGTGACTCCGCGTGCAGGGCGGAACCCCGCTCGCGCAGCACGGCGTAGGAGAGGAACCGGTCGTCGTCCTCGGGTACGGCCTCGCGATCGAGCACGACGACCTGCCTCAGGCCGGGCAGGTCGTCGAGAACCGGTCGCCACCGCGACAGCTCGTCGCTTCCGGCCACGACGGCGATCGGTGCGGAACTGTGGTTGACCACGTACTTGATCTGGTCGCTGCTCAGCGTCGAGTACGCCGTGCACGGAATCGCACCGGCGTTGGCGGCTGCGAGGTCGGTGATGATGTGCTCCGGTCTGCTCGGCGACATGATCACCAGCCGCTGGCCGGTGCGGAGGCCGAGGTCGATCAGTCCCCTGGCCACAGCGGCGACCTCGTCGCGTACCTGCGCCCAGTCGAGGGTGGGGCTGCCGGGTTCGTCGAGGGACGTCAGAGCGGGAAGGTGGCCGAACTCGGTGGCGTTGCGGCGAAGGAGCCTGGCGATGGTGAGGCCCTCCACCTGGGCCGCGACGGATTGCTGAGTGGTCAACGCTGTCCCTCCTCAGGTCTCGTGAACCCACCACCTTATGTAATTCAGATCACTTTTGTGGAGGGCTGATCGCCGATCCGCCGGCGCGGTGTCGCTTGACGGCCTACGGGTACTGCTGGGTCATGAGCACCGACACCGACCAGGTAAGGACGGCCGAGCGACTGTTGCGGGTGGCAGGACAGACCTATGCGGACGAGGCGGGAATCGACCTGAAGGACACGCCGTCGGCGCTCTACCGGTTACTGGTGCTCGCGGTGCTGCTGTCGGCCCGGATCAAATCCGGCATCGCCGTCGCCTCGACGAGGGAACTCTTCGCGGCAGGCTGCACAACACCGCGGGGAACGCTCGACACGTCGTGGCAGCAGCGGGTGGACGCTCTCGGGCGAGGTCATTACGTGCGCTACGACGAGAGCACGGCCACGACACTGGGCAAGGGCGCCGAGTTGCTCGCCGAGGAGTACCGGTCGGACCTGCGCCGGATGGCGAAGCGGGCGGACGGCGACGTGGCCGCGCTCCGGACACTGCTGCGTGAGGTGCCCGGCATCGGTGCCGTGGGAGCCGACATCTTCTGCAGGGAGGTCCAGGCCGTGTGGCCGTGGGTGCGCCCGTATCTTGATCGCAAGGCGAGGCAGGGCGCCGAGCGCATCGGGCTGCCGTCCTCCGTCGATTCGCTCTCATCGCTGGTGAAGGCCGACGACCTCGCGCGATTCTCCGCAGCCCTCGTGCGCGTCGCTCTCGACGCCGGCCTCGCGAAGAAGATCACCGGCTGACTCGCGGTGATGCCACGGTCAGTGTGTCAGCGCACACCCGCGCGCACGTGTGCGCTGATGGGTACGACGAGCGGGGTGCCGGCCACCGGGTCCGGCACGATCGTGGCCGTCAGGCCGAAGACCTCGGACAGCAGTTCCTCCGTGAGCAGCTCCGATGGCGGACCCTGCGCCACGACGCCGCCGTCCTTCATGGCTACGAGCGTGTCGGCGTAGCGGGCGGCGAGATTCAGATCATGCAACACCATCGCCACCGTGGTGCCCCTCTCCGTGTGCAGCCGGTGGACGAGGTCGAGGACGTCCACCTGGTGCGCGAGGTCGAGGTAGGTGATCGGTTCGTCCAGCAAGAGCAGCGATGTGTCCTGCGCAAGGGTCATCGAGATCCACGCGCGCTGACGTTGCCCTCCGGAGAGCTCATCGACGACGCGGTCGGCGTAGGCATCCATCCCGGTGAGCCGCAACGCTCGCGACACGGCTTCCTCGTCGCCGGACGACCACTGGCGGTGCCAGCTCTGGTGCGGGTGCCTGCCCCGCGACACCAGGTCGGCCACGGTCAGCCCCTCGGGCGCGGTCGGGGACTGCGGCAGCAGGCCGACGACGCGGGCGACCTCGCGGGTCGGTTGCCTGTCGATGCGCTTTCCGTCGAGCAGTACGGCTCCGCCGCGTGGCCGCAAGAGGCGGCCCAACGCCCGCAGCAAGGTCGATTTACCGCAACCGTTGGGGCCGATGATCACTGTGATCGCACCGTCGGTGACATCGAGGTCGAGGCCGTTGACGACGAGCCGATCGCCGTAGCCGAGCCGCACCCCCTCGGCGCGCAGTCTCGCGTCGGTCATGCCTGTACCTCCTGTCTGGGTGTGCCTTTCCGCGAACCGGCCGGATTCCCTCATGCGCGCTGGGCCCGCACGAGCAGGAAGAGCAGGTACGGTGCGCCGAGGATCGCGGTGAGCACTCCGACGGGCAGGCTCGCCGACACGAGGCGCACAACGAGGTCCGCGCTCACCACCAACGTCGCTCCCAGCACAAGGGAGCCGACGAGAGGGGGCCGCGCGGTGCGGGCGAGCCGCAGAGCGATCTGCGGTGTCGCGAGGGCGACGAACGCGATCGGCCCCGCCGTCGAGGTGGCCACCGCGGCCAGCGCTGCGGCCAGCAGCACCAGCGTTCCCCGCGCCGCATCGACCCGGATGCCCAGACCCTTGGCTGTGTCGTCGCCGAACTGGAGGCCGCCGAGTGTGTGCGCGGCGACGAGAGCCGTGGGAACCAGCACGGCGAGCGCGATGGACACACCGGCGATCTGTTCCCAGCCGACATCGGCGAGGTTGCCGACGAGCCACACGGTGGCCCGGGTGGCGTCGTCAACATCGCCGACCGTCAGCAGCCAGTAGACGACGTTGTAGAACACGGCGGACAGCCCGATCCCCACGAGCACCATGCGGTAGCCGTCGATACCGCGCCGCCACGACAGCGCGTACAGCAGAACGCCTGCGACGAGGCCGCCCGCGAGTGCGGCGAGGGGAACCCCCAGCTCGGCGAGGAGCCCGCTGACCTGCCCGCGCGTCCCGCCGAGGATGATCACGGCCACGGCCCCCGCGCCGGCACCCCATGTGACACCGAGGATGTCGGGACTCGCCAGCGGGTTCCGCGCGATGGACTGGAAGAGCGCACCGGCGAGGCCGAACGCCGCACCGACGAGGGCTCCGGCCAGCGTGCGGGGCAGTCGCAGGTCGAAGACGATGCCGTTCTCACGACGGTCTCCACCGCCCGCGAGTGTCCGCAGGACGTCGAGCACGTCGATCTGCGCGCTGCCGAGCGCGATGTTGACCGAGGAAACGGCCAGCAACACGACGGCTGCGACCACCGGCACGGCCATCACCCTGGGGCGGAAGGTCCAGCAGAACCTGCCGACCGTCAGCGCCTTCGCTCCCGGCACGGCTTCGATATCACGTACGAGGCTCACAGCTTCCGAAGCCCCTTCCCGCGAACCAGGTGGATGAACACGGGCGCGCCGAGGACCGCGCACAGGACGCCGACCTCGAGGCTGTCCCCGGAGACGAGCCTGCCCGCGACGTCGGCCAGCAGCAGCAGGATCGCACCGAGGAGCCCGGCCACAGGCACGAGCCTGCGGTAGTCGGCGCCGCTCAGAGTGCGCGCGACGTGCGGAACGATGAGTCCCACGAAGGCGATGGGCCCGCACGCGGCCACCGCGGCGCCCACGAGAAGCGTGATGGCCGCGATTCCCAGCGCTCTCGTCCGTCCCGGCTTGCGGCCGAGTGCGGTGGCCACGTCGTCGCCCAGCGCGAGGGTGTTCAGTCCGGGGGTGTTGGCCAGCGCGAGGACGAGTCCCGCGACGAGGAACGGCAGTACTTGCAGGACGATGTCGTAATCCCGCCCCGCGAGCGAGCCCACCTGCCAGAACCGGAACACCTCCATGCCCTGGCGGTTGCCGAGGACGAGTGCCGCTGTGAGGCCGGAGAGCAACGCGCTCACCGCGGCTCCGGCCAATGCGAGCGTGACCGGTGCCGAGCCTCTGCGTCCGGTACTGCCGAACAGGAAGACCACGGTGGCCGCCACGAGGGCGCCTGCGAAGCCGAACCACACGAACCCGGTCAGCGAGCCGACGCCGAACACCGTGATGGCGCAGACGATGCCGAACGCGGCACCCTGGTTGACGCCGAGGATGCCGGGGTCCGCGATGGGGTTGCGGGTGTGGCCCTGCATGAGCGCACCACCGATGCCGAGCGCGATCCCGGCGAGGATGCCGAGCACGGTTCGCGGCCCGCGTAGCGATCGCACGATGATGTCGTGCTCGCCTCCGGTGGGCTGGGTCAGCGCGCGCCAAACCTCACCAGGTGGCACGGGGTGAACGCCGTAGGCGAGGCTGAGCAGCGTGGCGAGAACGAGGACCGCCACGAGCGCGGCGATGGTCAGTGCGTGCCTGCGCGGGGAGCGGCCGGTGGTGAAGCTGTTGTTGCCGGACGGCGTTGCCGTGGCGCTCGCGGGGTGTGCCCGCGAGGGCGACCGTGTCGGGCTCATCTGGCGTCCCTCGTCATCCCCTCGTCATGGACGCCCCGGTCCCTTCCGTTGCGACGCCTGTGTGGATTACAGTCCCGGTGTCCTTAGGAGAGCCTAACCGAACATGAAGGGTGAACATGATCCGCCTGTCCCTATCACGGCGTCGCTCGGCAAGGGCGACGGCACTGACAGCGCTGACCACCTCGCTGGTCGTGTTCGCCTCCACCGCCCTCGCCGCGTGCTCTCCGCCTGCCGAGCAGCCTTCCGAGGGCGGTAGCGGCGGCGACGGTTTCCCGCGCACCGTGTCCCACGCCATGGGGGAGACGGCGATCGACACGCGGCCGGAGACGGTGGCCGCGCTCGACTCCAGTTTCGTCGATGCGGCATTGGCGCTGGAGACGAAGGTTGTCGCGTACACGAAGTACCCCGCGTCGGACACTCCGCCGGACTATCTCGGTGACGACGTCGGGTTCCTCTCGGACGCACGCGTCGTCGGCGATCTGGCGAGCCCGGACGTCGAGGCGCTCTACGACATCGCGCCCGACCTCGTCGTCTCGGCGAAGGTCCGCCACGAATCAATCTACAATGAACTGTCCAATGTGGCGCCTACTGTGTTCAGTGAGACAACGGGCGCGACGTGGAAGGACAACATCAGGCTGCTGGCCGAGGCGCTGGGCAAGGAGGACCTCGCCGAACGCAAGATCGCCGACTACGAGCGAAGGGCCGAGGCCATCGGCAAGGCCATCGAGGAGAAGGAAGGCGGCATGCCCACCTACTCCCTCGTGCGGTTCGTCGAAGGTGAGCCGACCGTGCGGCTCTACACCCCGGAGTCCTTCCCCGGCATCGTCGCCTCCGACGTCGGCCTGCGGAGGCCGGAGGGGCAGCCGAGTGGCGGGTCGGGGATCGCCGTCGAGCTGAGCCAGGAACAGATCGGGCAGCTCGACGCCGACCACATCTGGGTTTCGAGCTACGTTGACGACACCCAGAAAGCGGAGAACCCGAGGTCGGCATTCGAGTCGAACCCGCTGTGGGACACGCTCTCCGGAGAGATCAGCGAGGTCAGCGACCAGACCTGGTATGTGTCGGTGAGTCTTCAGGGCGCCCACGCGATGCTCGACGACATCGCGGAGCGATTCGGTGTCGATCCCGCGCGGGAGTAGCGAGGCGTCACCGGGAATGTTCGCCGGCGACGAGGACGATGGTGTAGCCGTCCTCGTGCCGGCGCATCGCCACGTAGTCGCACACCTGATGCACGATCCAGAGCCCGAGCCCTCCGTCTGCCCTGTTCGGCCCGAGCGGAGTGAGCCCGGCGTAGGGGTCCTTCGGCCCCTCGCCCGCGTCGGTGACCGTGGCGACGACCCTGCGGTGTTCGGGCCACAGCCGTAGCCACACCGGTGGCCTGCCGTGGTGCAGGGCGTTGGTGACCGATTCGCTGACCGCGAGCACCAGTTCGCCGAGGCGGGTCTCGCCGAGACCGGCCTGCCTTCCCGCTTCCCGAGCGGCCTCCCTGGCCTGTTCGGGATGTGTCGCCCGCAGTGTCACGGCAGGGGCTTTCGATCGGAGTCCGGGCTCGCCGGGGGCGGGCACGTGTGCGCTGAGGAACGCGGGCGGGTCGGTGAAGGCGGTGCTGGGGACGTGCCTGCCGCCGGGCAGCGCCAGCCACGGGTGTGTGCGCAGGACGTCGTCGAGGACGGTGGCTGGCGTGGTGCGCCCGTCGTACATGCACAAGCTCCACAGCGGTAGGTCGTCGAGCAGGTGGTTCACGGCGGCCTCGTAGCGCGCCCACGGTCCCCACGGTGTCGCACTGCCGGGTTCGTCGAGTTCGCCTGCGAGGCGCACCTTGCCCGCTCCTTGCCGCACGTGCTGGTCAACGAGTTCGCGGAAGTACTTCACCGCGGTCGCCGGATTCCGGTACCCGGTGCAGTGATCGAGAAAGATCACCGAATCCGGGTCGGCGAAGGCCGTGCGCAGCAGTTCGGCCCGCTGCGGTGTCAAACAGACGAAGACGGGATCTCCGGCGTCGAGTCCCTGCCGGAGGAAGGGGATCAGGACGGACAGCAGTTCGTCGTCGGATCGGTAGACGGCCGCCTCGTGGAGATGGCCGGCCCGCCCGTGTGCGACGTCGAGCTTCATCGTGGCGGAATCCCGGTGTGCACGCGGCGAATCTTAGGTGTACGCGACGGCGTGGGCCAGCCAACATCCCGTGGTGTGCTCGCCCTGCCTGCGATGGACGTGGCGAACCCGCTTCCGCAGGGGGGTCCCGTAGGCGTCGGCCGGAGGTGGCGGCGTGCGACCCGCCCGATCGCGCCCCAACTCCGGGCGAGTGTGATCGTTCCGTGTTGTGCGGTTGCCGGCTTCGTCCCCACGACTGCTCCTCCCTGCGGTCATGCCTGCGCGCGCCCGTCCAGCCCGGAAATGAACGGTGATTCGGGGGTGTTCCCCCATTCGGCGGAACGTGAAACACGGTCGCGTCGATGACGGGGCTCACATCGGAGCTTCACCGGCTTCTTCGCTGCCGGATCGCGCCCTGCGGCCGGACGTGTCGTCCCAGGTCAGCCTTGGTGCGCCTGGTCATCGCGCGGCTCGCGCCTTCGGATCGGGATTGGTCCCGGTGCCCGGTTTCGTGGCGTGCGTCTCGTCGTCGGTCGCCTCGGTGGGAGAGGAAAGGGAGGTGGGGCTCGCTTCTCGCACCGGCATCGGCAGCACGCGGTCGAGGTGGTAGCGGAGGACCGCCGTCGCGTCCTCGGCGCTGCGCTGGCCCACGAGCACGCTTGTGCCGAGGCCGTGCCCGAGCGTGACCAGTCGTGCGGCCTCGGTCTCCGGGATCGAGTCTGCGGCGAGTTCACCGCGAGACTCCGCCACGCGCAACATCTCGGCGAGTTGCCGTTCGACACGGTCGGGCCCTGCCACGAAAGGCAGTCGAGCGAGTTCGGGATCGGTCATGGCGAGCACGGCGTACGAGGTCCAGACCAAATGGAAGACGCGGCTCTCCTCGTCGGTGGGCAGCGCTTCGAGGAGGAAGTGCTCGACACGATCGCGGGCCGAGGGCAGGGACGGCAGTGCGGCGAGGCGGGCGGTCCATCTGTCATGGCTTCGCCGCTCCAGATGTCGAAGTGCGGCGTGCAGGAGCAGGGCCTTGGTGTCGAAGTAGTACTGCACGAGCCTTAGCGACATCCCGGCTTCTGCTGCGACCGCGCGCATGGTGACCGAGGTGAGACCGTCACGCCCCACGACGCGCAGCAGCGCGTCGATGATCTGCTTCCTGCGCTCGCCGTGATCGACTCTTCGTGGCATCGGCGGCCTCCTTCTGGTACAAGCGTATATGATACGCCTGTACCAGGATGGTGGTCGCCGAGATGCTTGTGCTTGTCGCCTGCGTGGCGCAGTTCCTCGTGGTGCTCGACGTCTCGATCGTCAACGTGGCACTGCCCTCGATGGAGGTGGCGCTCGGGCTCGACAAGGCGGGCGCTCAGTGGGTCGTCAATGCCTACGTGCTGGTGTTCGCCGGGTTCCTGCTGGTCGGTGGGCGTCTTGCCGACCTTCTCGGGCTGCGCGGGGTCTTCCTCGCGGGGCTCGTCGTGTTCACGGCGGCGAGTCTGATTGGCGGTGCGGCCACCGACGCGGCGGTCGTCATCGCCTCCCGCGCAGGCCAGGGCCTGGGTGCCGCGGTGCTCGCCCCGGCAACGGTCACCATGCTCACCACCACCGTTCCCGAAGGGCCACGGCGTCATCGCGCACTCGCGGTCTGGACCGCGGTCGGCCTGGCTGGCGGCACCATGGGAAACCTCGTCGGCGGACTGCTGACGGAGTTCCTGTCCTGGCGGTGGGTGTTCCTCGGCAACGTGCCGGCCGGGATCCTCGCGCTGCTGCTCGGCCTGCGCGCTCTGCCGCGCGGTCACACGCCGCGCCGTCGCCGTCCCGTGGACCTTCCCGGCGCTGTGCTGGCCACCTCGGGGCTTTCCGCCCTCGCGTACGCCGTCGTCCGCTGGGGCTCGCCCGGCGGGAACTCGCCGTCCACCTGGGTGGCACTGGCCGTCGCCGCAGGCGCGTTCGCGGCGTTCGCCGTGGTGGAGGTGCGCTTCGCGCGGGTTCCGCTGCTTCCGCCGAGCCTCCTCGGCATCCGGTCCGTCGTGCGAGGCAACGTCGTGCTGCTGCTCGTGGGAGCCTGCCTCAATCCGATGTGGTACTTCCTGACGTTCACGATGCGGGACGTGCTCGGGTTCGGACCGCTGCTCACGGGGCTCGGCTTCCTTCCGCACACGGTGCTCACCATCGTCGTCGGTGTCTGGCTCACGCCGAAGCTGATGCGCGTGGTGGAGCCGCGCACGCTCGTGGTGACGGGCGCTGCGGTGGCCGCGGCCGGGTTCGCGTGGCAGAGCGGGCTCGACGCAGGCACCGAGTATCTAGCCGGCATCCTTGGGCCCGCGATTCTCATTTCCCTTGGCGGCGGGCTGCTCAACACTCCTGTCACAGTGCTGGCCACCAGCGGTGTGCCTGCCGACGACGCCGGTGCGGCGTCGGGGCTGCTCAACACCACCAAGCAGGTCGGAGGCGCACTGGGACTGGCCGCGCTGGTCGCCGTGTCCGGCTCGGCTTCGCACGGCGGCACACCGATCGCCGAAGGATACGCACTCGCTTTTCTGATCATGGCGGTGCTCCTGGTGGCCACCGCCTGCTATGCCCTGCTGCTGCCTCGCTCGGTCTCGGTCGCCACAGCGGGCGGAGTGCGGGCTCGCGTAGCCGATGATCGGCGTGGGTAGCCCGCACCGGTGAGCGACACCGAGGAACCGGACCACCCGAAAACACCTCATGAAGACGCAGGGGACGGGGCGGGCGAACCGCCTCCGACCGTGGTCGTCGGCCTTCTCTGCGATCCCGGACTGCCGAGCGACGTGGTGAACGCCTTCGTCGGCGACCTCGAACACGATCTGTCGGAACATGTCAGCGGCGCGGTCACGTGGGAGGTGCGCATGCGCACCGAGTCGCTCCGGATCGATGAGGACGGCACGGTGCCCATCGTGCGGCTCGCGCAGGTTCTTCGACCGGAGCTGGGTTGGGATCTCCTGCTGTGCGTCACCGACCTTCCCCGGCAGCTCAGCACCACGCCGGTCGTGGCGGACATCAGCGTCCGGCACGGCGTGGCACTCGCCTCGCTGCCCGCACTCGGTGTTGTGGGGGTGAAGCGGCGAATGCGGGACACCGTCCTCTACCTCGCGGGCGAGCTGGGCAGGGGCATCGTCGGCGGGCGAGCCGGGCGCGAGCGCCGACGCGCGGGCGGGAAGTTCACCCCGGTCGCCTGGGTGGATCGTCCCGACGCCGCCATCGAGGTGAGCCTCGTGCTCGTCGGCCTGTGGGGCAGGTTGCGGCTGCTGGCAGGCATGGTGTGGGACAACAAGCCGTGGCGGCTGGTTCCCGAGTTGTCCACCGCGCTGGCCGCTGGAGTCGCCGCCGCGGCGTTCGGCATCTTCTATAGCAGCATCTGGTTACTCGCCGACGCGCTGAGCGTGCGACGACTCGCGCTCGTCAGCCTTCTCGCGATCGCGGCGATGGTGGCGTGGCTGATCGCGTACAACCGGCTGTGGGAAAGTTCGGGATCGGCTCCAGAATCGCCAAGGACGAAGGTCGTCCTCTACAACCTGTCCTCGGTGGTGTCGCTGACCGTCGGCGTCGCGTCCTGGTACCTGATGTTGTTCGTGGTGACGTTCGCAGGCGCCTTCGCAGTGATCGAAAACGGGTACCTGGAGCGGACGCTGGGACATCCGGTGAATCTCGGCGACTACCTCACACTGGCCTGGCTGGCCAGTTCCATGGGCACGTTCGCTGGCGCATTGGGGTCCAGTCTGGAGAGCGAGGACGCGGTGTACCGTGCCGCCTACAGCAGGAGGGAACGGCAACGGCGCAGGCGCACGCGGCAGGCGCGCGAGGCGGAAGAGGCACCCGGCAACGATGAGGCGTGAATCCTGGCGGGACGACGCGGCGCGATGGAACGCACGTTACGCGGCTACTCCTCCGGCGTTCGAGCCGCATCCGCTCGTGAAACAAGCGTGCGGGGTGGGATTCCCTGACGGGCCTGTGCTGGAGCTGGCGTGCGGCCGATCGGGGAGCGCGCTGGCGCTGGCGGCGCGGGGCCGCCGCGTCCTCGCGGTGGATACCTCCGACGTGGCGTTGCGGCAGCTCCGCACCGAGGCACATCGGCGTGGGCTCGGCGGCCAGCTGTGGTGTGTGCTGGCGGATGCCCGCGCGTTCGTCCCCGTGCGCGGTGCGTTCGGGCTGGTGCTGGCGACGCTGTTCTGGGACGCGGCCGTGTTCCGCTCCGCCCGTGAGGCCGTGGCGCCAGGCGGGCTGCTGGCGTGGGAGGCGCTCGCCGAGTCGGGCGAGGCCGGTGCCACTCGGTTCAGGGTGCGGCCAGGCCAACTCGCGGCCGAACTCGGCGAGCGTTGGGAGATCCTGGCCGAAGGCGAGGCAAGGACGCCGCAGCGGCACGGCACCTGCTGGGTGCTCGCGCGTGCGGCCCTGCGGTGAAACGGCGCTCTGTGCGCCGGTTGTTCGCTCCGCGCAGCGCGACGACGGCGAACTCGTCAAAGCTGCTACTGTCTTTGAGCTGAGTCGGGTGTGATCGAGGCACCGTCGAAGTTGTTGATCACCCTGCTGGACCGAAGCCGCGGCAGCCGAAGCCGGTTCTCAGGGTGTGGATCGTGGACAAGTCCGGGTCGTCCCCGATGCGGGCGTGCACCGTCGCTCCCACACTGAAGACATGGCAACCACCACCGTTGTGTCCCGTTCCCGAACCGACCGCATGATCGGTGGCGTCTGCGCGGGCATCGCACGCCGCTACGGATGGAGGACTCGCACCGTGCGGCTGGTCTTCCTCGCCTCGTGTGTGCTGCCGGGACCGCAGTTCCTGCTGTACCTGGTGTTGTGGGCCGTGCTGCCCGAGGAGTGAGCGGGCCGGTCACCAGTGGTCACCAGTGGGCAGGGCGCGCCAGCCGCTCGGGAAGCCGGGTGCTCGCGTCGCCGACAGCGGCGTTGAGTTGCGCCTGGGTGAGGAAGAAGCACCCCGAGAGGTCAGCCCCCCGAAGATCCGTGTCGCGCAGATCGGCGCCGAGAAAATCCGCATCCCGCAGATCGGCTCTCCGTAGATCGGCGCCGATGAGGAGAGCGCCACGCAACGTGGACCCGCGCAGAGCGGCGCCGCGCAGCCGCCGTCCGGCCAGGTCGGCACCTCGGTGATCCCGGCCGTTGCCTGCCCGTGCCCTGACGGCCTGGCTCACCTCCGCCAGCAGCGGGCCGACCTGCTGGCGTTGTGCGGCGATGTCGGTGGCGGCGAGCTTCTCCGGCTCGGCACCGGCGAGCGCGTCGATGCGGTGGAACTCGCGACGTACCCGCTCGCGCAGTCGCGGGGCGGGAAGCTCCAGCGCTTCGGCGAGGTAGCCGAGGATCTCGTGAAGATGCCGCGCGACCGTGAAGGCGGCGAACATCGGCTGTGCGAGCCGGGGCTCGTCTCGCCAGTTCCGGCCACCGAAAGCCTGGGTGACACGCTGGCCCGCGCCGAAGCAGTCGAACACGGTGCACCCGGTGAAGCCCTTCGGGCGCAGCTCGGCGTGCACCCGGCAGCGGAATGACACGTCGAGGTGGTGGCAGGCGTCTCCCGCATCCTTGTCGGCAGGGAACCCCGCCGATTTCTGGAACGGCAGGGCAACGCAGCAGAGCCCCGCGCACCGCGAACAGTCGGCCCGCAAATCCTCCGGCGCCGCTACCGGCTCCACGGTTCCATCACATCCTTCGGGCTCGGCTGCCCCTGCTGTCGTCTCGCGGTGCGGGACATTCGGTTCTGGTCTCGCGGCGCGGGACATTCGGTTCTGGTCTCGCGGTGCGGGACATTCGGTTCTGGTCCCGTGGTGCGGGACGTCTTCCATCGTCCCGCACCACGGGAGGTGTGCCGCGCCCCGGTCCTCAGACGGGGCCTGCGCTCCTCGCCGCGTCAGCAGGGTGGGTCGCGAGCCAGCCCTCGTCGGCAGGCGGGGTGGCATCGACGAGACGGGAGAAGAGTTCTATCACCGCGTCCTCCAGCAGGTGTGCCGTCGGCGCCACGACGGCCGCGATGTGGTCGTCGAGTGTCGTCGAATCACTGCTCCAGGGGTGGGAGCAGGCGGCGATGAGCACAGCCTGCTCGATTGCCAGCCGCATCCTCCCGCACGCGGGAAGGAACGTTCCGGCGATGTCGAGTGTGGCGGCCACGGCGGCGTCGGCGGCGAGAGCGGAGAGCGCGCGTGACACAGCGGCCGACACGTCGGCGCCCGAGATGCCGTGGTCGTGCCATGGTGCGCTCGTCCACGGCCCCCACGACGCGCGGCGCACAGCGGCGAGGGGTGCTTCGATCAGCTCCGCCGCCTCGGCGACACGCAGCACAGGTGCTCCTTCGGCGAGGCAGGCCGCGGCCAGGTTCAACGAAGGAACGAGGCGCAGCCACGCCGGGGTGTGGACCCGTACGAGCCAGTCCATCGCGAGCAACGAGCGTTGCCGGTCGAGGCCGTCGCCCGAGGTGGCGGCGAGTCCGGGGACGAACTGCTTGAGCCGTTGCCGCTTCGCATGGGCGAGCCGCTCGCTCAGCACCGACGAGGTGGCGAGCAGCACCGGGGAGAGGCAGCGGGGGCGGTGGGAGTGGCGTTCGCCCGCGAACCATGCCACGGCTTCCGGCAGGCTCACCGACGAACTCCGGACCGGAGTGGCCTTCCCGGTGATAGTGATCGTGCCGAGGTCGCACGTCTCCATGTGCGCTTCCGCCCCCACCGCAAATCGGAATAATCTCGAAAACCCACGATCGTGGAAGGCTGCCGCCCGGGCAAGCAGGTCACCCGTACGGCCGAGTGTGACGTCGGTCCCCGCATAATGATCTCGGTCACCAGCGCGCGTTGCCGATTCAGCAGTCCTGTACGCGGATGTCGCGAGCAACTTTGCCGCTGGTGGGGCCCACGGTCGTTGGCGGCTGATGGTGTGCTGGTCGTGGCCGGTGCGACGGGCGGAGAGGCGGCCATGCCGGCGCGTGAGGGCGATGTCGCGAACGTCAGACCAGCGTCGCCGCGGGGAGAGGTGCGCACGGTGCTTTCGGCACCGCACTGGCTCAGCGCGAAGTCCTGCTTTCGTAAGGCCAACCCCGAGAGGTGTCAACGAAAGGGCAGGCAGCTCATGCGCTTGGGCTGGTGAGGGACATCCACGATGCAACGGCTGAAGGCCATACCCGTTTGGTCAGTGCTCAGTAGAACTCGTCAAGAAGCCTGTAGAACGCGATTCGTTCCCCGTCAAGCTCCGGGATCCCATACTGATCGAGAAACAATGGGACCCATTTCTCGCCGAGTTCCTCGGCGATATCCCGAGTGGCCAATGCCACGTCTTGGTAGCGGTCAGCCAATCCCAATCGTCCGCAGTCGATGAACCCAGAAAAACGGCCTTTCTCCACCATGATGTTGGGCAGACAGGCGTCGCCATGTGTGACGACGAGATCCTCACGACGTGGTTTACGCGCCCGAAGCTCGGTAAAGAGGTCGTCCAGTTCGACGTTCTGGTTCTCTTCATCGAGGTCATCCTGGTCCACCAAACCCGCGTCCAAGCGCGCTCGGGCCTGTTCGACGCGGTGCTCGGCTCGATGGTCAAACGGGCAGGTGGTGGGGTCGAGTCGATGCAGATGATGAAGAGCCTGTGCCAAGATGGTCACCTTGGATGCGGGATCGATCGACGCTGATAGCAAGTCCCTGCCAGGGACCGCGCTGAGCAACAGCCAGTGCTGCCCCGCTTCGCGCACCTCGTCGAGCACGTCGGCGCAGGGCACTTCGGTCATCGACAGCCAGCGCAGGCGAGCCGCTTCGCCTGGCAGTTCGCTGAGTGGACCGGCTGGTTCCGTTTTGATGAAAAGAGAGGGCTTTCCCTCGGAGTCGAGCCGATATACCGCCGCTTCCGAGCACCCGATCGTCTGTAAGACCCACTCGTAGCTGGTGAGTCGCTCTTTCCACGCTTTCGGAGGATGGAAGGAGCGCGTCTGGGTGGGCATCGGACTCCTGATGCGTGATCGGGCGCTGTAGTGAACGAGATTCCGTTCAGGGTCTGTTCATATTACAGGGTGTAGTCGGGTTCTGACGCACCAGGGTTGAGCAGGTCCCGGGCGGGCGCCGGCTCGCGGGCGTTCGAATCGCCCATTGATCGCCTCCGTGGCCGCCTTGCTGGTGGCGGGCCTGTGACGCGCCTGCGCCGCGCTCGGTGCGTGGGCGGCGGGCTCCCTTTCAGTTCGAACCCGGTCGTGCCGGTCGGTGTGGCGGTACTGCCGTCTTCGCGTGGCGCTGGGACATGACGCCGGTTGCTCGGCTATGCGCACCGCGTAGCAGGCACGGCGAACATGGTGAGTTCCGTGCGTTTCGGTTGGCTTGCCGCAGGCATAAAAAATCCCCAGGCCGTTTGACCTGGGGTTTCTGTGCGCCATCAGGGACTCGAACCCCGAACCCGCTGATTAGCGGGCGACGTTTCGCGATGGTTTCTATCGTCTGTCGATCACTGCCGCTACCTGCGCTGATGGCGAATTGAGGCAGCGTTTTCGTGTCGTTGGTCGGCGTCCTCTGCCGTTGTTTGGGTTGGGTTTCGTTTGGCTCCGCCCTGCACACTTGGGGTGGCCTGGTGTTCCATCCCGTCTGACCTGGCGTAGCCCGATCACGCCGTGTCAAGGGGGCAACCTTGCTCGTTGACCGGCGGCTGACGTTGCCAGGCTTGCCCCCTTGGCGCGGCGTGATAGCCCTTGGGGAGGTCAGACGGGATGGAACACCTACCGGACCACCGACGAACCGCAACTGCCGGCACTTTCCCCGGCCATCCCGGAGACCTGCCCGCCCGGCGAGGGCATCTCTTCTTCTCTCCTGGCGGTCCCGCCGTGGTTCCCGGTCGCCTGCCTTCCGCTCCCGGGTCCGCGTGCGGGACGCCGGGACCGGCGTCAGCCGCACGCCCGGCGACCCGCTGGCGCGGACCCACAGACAGCAGGCAGGCGGCCCCGGCGGGGCCGCCCTTGAACATGTAGAGAAAGTCCTCACCGGATGTGTGCCGGGTGAGCTACGGGGCGGGGCTGACGTAGCAGTAGGCGGGCACGAGGCCGTGGCCTGAGTCGTGCTCGGTCACTCCGATCCTGCGCCATCCGAGACGTTCGTAGAGGCGAATCGCGGTCTGATCCTTCTCCATGACGTCCAGCACGAGGCGTAGCCCTTTACCGGCTGCGTGGTCCATCACGGCACGGGTGAGTAGTTCGCCCGCTCGATGTCCTCGGGCTTCGGGGTGGACGAACAGTCGGCCCAACACGGCGATGTCCGCGGCTGCGCCCTCGGCGGTCTTGCGGAACATGACGGCCGCTGCGTCGGTGTCCGTGGGCTCGGTGATGCAGGCATGGCCGACGACCTCACCGGCCAGTTCGGCAACCCACGCCTTCACCAGTCCGGCGGGCTTGAGCCACGCTTCCGGGTCGGCGATTCCTTCGACGGGGTAGCCATCCGTCTCGTGCACGGCCACCAGCGCGGCAGCGCACGCGGGAAGATCGTCCTCGTGGCGGGGACGGACCACCGGGGTCGTCTGCTGGTGCGGCTCGAACATCAGTCCTCCACGGGCATGGTGTAGTCCAGGCCGGTCAGGTCGGCGCGCATGACGAACCTTGTCACGTCGAACGGTCGGCCGAGGTGGTCGATGCCGGTGTGCAGCACATCGAGCACCGGAACACCGTCCGGGATGGACAGTCCTGTGGCTTCTTCGTGGGTGGGCATGCGGGCGGAGACTTCTTCGCGGATGCGGGTGATCGGGTGTCCGAGTTCCTCGAACCGCGCGTACAGGCTGCCCTTACCCATCTTCGCCGACGTGGCCAGCACCGAACCTTCCGCGATCTCCCACGGGATGTAGGTGACGCCGACCTGAACGGGGTCGTCGTCGGCGTAGTACCAGTTCTCCCGGCGCACCACGGACGGCTCGGCCGGGTCCACGCCCAGGCGCTCGGCGACATCCTCGGGCGGCTGGACACGCTCGATCGACGTGCAGTCCACGCGGGCCGTGCGGCCTTGCTTCGCCACCTCGGCGCGGTAGGGCGACAGTCCCGTCTCGTTCCGGAGACTGTGCGAGTAACGCTCGCTTCCGAAGCGGAGGAGGCGGCGCTTCTCGCGGACGAACACACCCTTGCCGTGGTGCGCGGTGACCAGACCCTCGTCGGTGAGCAGGCGAATGGCTTCGCGGGCGGTGTTGCGGGCCACGCCGTACTTGGCGGCCAACGCTCGTTCGGATGGCAGCTTGGCACCGGGAGGCAGGTCGCCCGAGGCGATCGCGCTGCGCAGCTCGCTTGCCACCTGACGGCTCGGGAGCTGCGTCCCGTCACTGTGACGGTCTGCGGAACTGTTCACGACGCCTCGATTGCTGTCAGCGGACCTGTCTTCATCGCGGTCAGTGTACTGGCTCAAGCCAGCTATTGACGGACGACGTGCGACGCGCTTTACTGGCTTAAGCCAGCAACTGGCTCAAGCCACTTCACTGGGAGGACATGGTCATGGGTGCGCTCGCGTTGGTCATCGATGAGCCGATTGTGGTGGAAGTTCCGGAGCGGTTCCGGTTCTCGGATGAGAACCCGCTGACGTTGGAGCCGTATGCGCTGGGCCGGTTTGGGGATCTGCCGCCGTACATCGAAGACGTGATTGTGGAGCAGGTGGGGCTGTCTCCGACGCGGTGGAACGCGTTGGTGGCCTCCGGTGACGTGTATTCGGTCGTGGGTGCTGATCAGTGGTTCTCGCTGGCGGAGTGGTTGCGTTGCGAGGTGGTGAGGCGCACGACGGGCACGTGTCCGAAGGATGCGTGCGGCAATTGCTGGGGAACCCTGCTGGAATTTGATGACGGCTCCTACACGGGCACGGTCGGTGCTGCGGTGCTGTGTATCTGCGCGGTGGACTGAGCATGGCCGAACGCGCGAGGTCGCCCCGGCTGGTGGCGGAATTGCCGGGCGAAGACGAGCGGTTGTCGCTGCTGCTGCGGGGCTCGGGGTTCCGTTCGTGGCGGGCCAAGGTGCAAGCGGTCGGCGGGTGCGCGAAGCCGGTCCGTCTGGCCGGATCAGCTTCGTGGGAGACGGCTGACGGTCAGCGGGTGCGGGAGTTGGAAGGCACGCTGTTGGCCGCGTGCGGCAACCGGCGGGAGTCGGTGTGCCCGTCGTGTGCGGACCGGTATTCGGCGGACACCTTCCACTTGATCCGTGCGGGCTTGTCCGGCGGCAAGGGCGTGGCGGAGGCGGTGACGGGGCATCCGCGGTTGTTCGTGACGCTGACCGCGCCGTCGTTCGGGCCTGTGCACAACCAGCCGACCACCCGCACCGGGCAGCGTCGCCCGTGCGCCTGCGGGACGACTCATCACGACTACGACCCCGCCTTGGGCACGCCGCTCGATCCGGAGGCCTACGACTACGTGGGCGCGGTGTTGTGGCAGGCGCACGCCTCGGAGTTGTGGCGGCGCTTCACCATCGCCTGCGCCCGCCATCTGGCCCGCGCCCTCGGGGTACGTCCGACCGCGCTGAGACACCACCTGCGGGTGTCGTACGTGAAGGTGGCGGAGTATCAGCGGCGGGGTCTGGTCCATTTTCACGCCGTGGTCCGCCTCGACGGACCCGACGGCCCCAACACGCCACCCCCAGCGGCGACCACGGTGGAGTTGCTGGAACGGGTGGTGCGCTCGGCAGCTCGGGCGGTGGCGGTGGACTCGCCACCTTCTGAGGCGGTGGGGTCCCGTCGGCTGGTGTGGGGAAGGCAGATCGACTGCCGCGCCATCACCGAGGCTGAGCCGAACGATCCGGCCATGTTGGTGCGGGGTTCCTCGGTGGCGTCCTACATCGCCAAGTACGCCACCAAAGGCACCGGCCACACCCCCGGCGCCGATGCTCCGATTCGCTCCGAACAACACATCGCCGACCTGGATGTCACCGACCACACCCGCACCATGATCCGCACTGCCTGGCGGCTCGGTAGCCTGCCCGAGCTGGCGGAACTGCGGTTGCGGAAGTGGGCGCACATGCTCGGCTTCCGGGGCCACTTCCTGACCAAGTCCCGCCGCTACTCCACCACATTCACCGCCCTGCGCGGCGCCCGCCGTGACCATCGCTTCGCCCACGAACTGGCGGCCCTCGGCATCCACGACCCCGGCCAGGTCACCGTCATCAACGACTGGGCACTCACCGGAGTCGGCTACCGCAGCCAGGCCGAACGCGACTTCGCCGCAGCCATCGCCGAAAAGGCCATCGCGGAGCGGGGGAGGAGTACCTGATGGCTCGTCCGCCGCTTCCTGTGGGAACGCACGGCAAGATCAAGGTCACCCGGAAGCCTGGGGGCGGGTTTGTCGCCAAGGCGAAGTACCGGGATTTCGACGGGGTGACACGGCTGGTCGAGCGATCGGGACACACTGAAACGGCGGCGCGGAATCGGCTTCGTGAAGCACTTCGCGATCGTTCGGCGCAGTCGGCGGGCGGTCTCATCACTGGTGATACGAAGTTCTCCGCTGCTGCGGATCTGTGGCTGCGTGAGGTCAGCTCGGCCGTGGAGACGGGGGACTTGTCGCCGAACTCGGCGTACCTCTACGAGCGCCAGCTCTGCAACTACGTGCTTCCGGCGCTGGGTGAGCTGCGGATACGGGAGGTCACGACGCCTCGGGTTGATGTGCTCCTTCAGGCTGTGCGGAAGCGGCGGAGTGCGGCGACGGCCAAGGTGGTGCGCAGTGTGGTGTCCGGCGTCATGGGGCTCGCGGCTCGGCATGGCGCGACGGCGACGAACCCGACTCGGGAGACCAAGAAGATCAGCTCGGGCGGGCAGCGCAGCGTCCGGGCGTTGACGGCGGACGAACGTGTGCGGTGGTTGGCTCAGCTCGAAGCCGATCCCTTCGCCGTCCGTAAGGATCTCCCGGACTTGACGCGGTTCATGCTCGCCACTGGTGTGCGCATCGGTGAGGCGCTGGCTGTCTCCTGGGATGAGGTCGATTTCGACGCTCGGACGGTTGACATCGAGTGGACTTTGGTGCGTATTCGCGGTGAGGGGCTGCGTCGTATCCCGCCGAAGACCGACAGCGGCAGGCGTGTGCTTCCTCTGCCTCTCTTCGCTGTCGAGATGCTCCAGCGGCGGGCGGCTGCGTACCCCGGCGAAGGACCGGCCATCGGCGCTGCTGCACCAGTCTTTCCCGATACGGCGGGCGGCTGGCGCGATCCGAGCAATACCCGAAGGGACCTGCGGACCGCGCGAGGAACCGAAGGGTTCGCGTGGGTCACCTCGCACGTGTTCCGCAAGACGTGCGCGACGATCCTCGATGAGGCACGCTTCACGCCCCGGCAGATTGCCGACCAACTCGGCCATGCGCGTCCCTCGCTCACCCAGGACGTGTACGTTGCCCGGAAGATGGCGAATCCGGCGGCGGCGGATGCCCTTCACGATGAACTGGGTACGTAGTCAAACCCCAAAAGGTTGGGTTTCGGTTGGCTTGTCGCGGACCTAAAAAATCCCCAGGCCGTTTGACCTGGGGTTTCTGTGCGCCATCAGGGACTCGAACCCCGAACCCGCTGATTAAGAGTCAGCTGCTCTGCCAGTTGAGCTAATGGCGCTTGCCGTTTCCGGTTCCGCTGTTCGCGGTCTGTCCCGGCGACGAGAGAAACAGTAGCACGCCCGTCGAAGAGCGTTTCCCGGGGCCCCCTCGTTCAGGGTTGGACACAAGTTGGTCAAGTCCCTGCACGCGCTGCGACCAGTGCGGGACACTCGCGACACGGTCGTGGCATGCGGTAATGGGAACGGGTGGTGTTTGTGACGCGAGGGCAGAGTCTCCGGACACGGTCGGGTGGCCGGTGGGGCTCGCTCCTGCTGGCTGCGGCCCTGCTGACGGGGTGTGGCGCGGCTGCGGAGACCGGTGAGCCGCCGTCGTCGCGGACGTCTACCGAGGCACCGAAACCCGTCCTGCTCGCGCTGTCGGTGAGCGATGGCGACACCGATGTCGAACCCGGCGACGCCATCACCGTGACCGCCGAACACGGCACCATCACGAAGGCCACCCTGATCGGCAAACACGGCACCCACGTCGAGGACGACCTCCGCGCGGAGGGCACCTTCTGGACAACAGCCGAACCCCTCGGCTACGGCAAGACCTACACGCTCAGCGTCGAGGCGAAGGGTGAGAACGGCAGGACGGTGAAGGAGGAATCCACCTTCACCACCGCGACGCCCGCTCGCACGGTCGCCGTCTCCGTCAACGTGTGGGACGACGAGACGGTGGGCGTCGGCATGCCGCTCATCTTCGACTTCACCGGCCCCGTGCCCGACCGTGACGCGGCCGAGGAAGCGCTGAACGTCACGGCGGAACCGAAAACCGAGGGCGATTTCCACTGGTTCGGAGACACGAGGGTGATCTGGCGGCCCAAGGAGTACTGGCAGCCGGGGACGGACGTCTCGATCGACGCGGACATCTACGGCAAGCACCTCGGTGACGGAACCTACGGCGCCGAGGACGAAGCCGTGGACTTCACGGTGGGCGACAAGCTCGTCGCCGTCGCCGACGGGCAGAAGCACACGATGACGGTGTCGATCAACGACGCGAACGTGCGGACCATGCCCATCTCGATGGGCAAGCCTGCCAGCCCGACCCCGCACGGCACCTACACCGTCATGAGCGAGCACAACGGTTACACCATGGACTCCAGCACCTACGGCGTCGCGGTGGACAGCGCGCAGGGATACCGTCTTTACGTTGACTACGCGGTGCGATTGTCGAACAGCGGCATCTTCTACCACTCCGCGCCCTGGTCGCTCGGTGACCAGGGCAACGCGAACGTCAGCCACGGGTGCATCAATCTGTCCACCGAGAACGCGGCCTGGCTGATGGGCAAGACGAAACGCGGGGACGTCTTCACGGTCAAGCGCAGCCGTGGTCCGGAGCTGGAGCCCACGGACGGCTGGAGCGTGTGGCAGATGTCCTGGGAGGAGTGGCAGAGCTAGTTCGGCGAGAAGCCCGGACAGGTGGGCTGCCCGGGCTTCGTCGTCAACGCCGCTGTTCCGCCGTTTCGGGAATGACGCCGAGCTGACGCAGCTGGCCGAACAGGTCGAAGCTGCCCCATTCCTCGACGACGCGGTCGTTCTCCCACTTGGTGAGCTGCATGCCGCTCATCACCCACGTCTTGCCCGTGCCGGGTATGCCGCGGAACTCATGGCGGGCGGTGCCGCCCATGGTCCAGCGTGCCGCGAGCAGGTCGCCGTCCACGAGAATGTCGTGGATGTCGCAGTGCACATCCGGGTTGGCCTGCCGCAGTTCGCTCATGAACTGCTTGTATCCCTCGATTCCCTCGAAGGGGAAGTTCGGGTAGTGGAACGTGCAGTGCGAGGAGTACATGTCGGCACACGCGTCGAGATCGCCCTCGTCGATGACGGCGTGGACCGTGCGGCGGGTGAGGTCCTTGCGCTCCTCGGGTGTCACCTGTGAACACCTCCTTCGCGCGCTGATGCCAGTTGTCTGCTGGGCCGGAAGAAGGCCCTCCTTCCAGAACACACGCGTCGTGGGGCAGTCAGTAGGGCCGTTCGTCACCGGCGGGCCGTCACAGCCACCCCGTGCCACGGTGTGCGGGCGGGCGGGTTAGGCCGGACCGGTCGGAAGTCGGCTGGTACAACCCCGGGATGGGTGTCACCTACGACTACTTCCGTGCTCCTGACGTCGAGGCCGCCTCACGAGCCCTCGACAGTCCCCGCGACTCGTCGATGGCCGACTTCGACGCCGTAGCGGCGAAATGGGTCGATCCCGCGGTCGTCCTCGGAAAGCTCGTCGCGCTCATCCGGGACGAGCCGTGGAATGTCGATCTGGCTCCGCTTGAGCTGTGCGGAGACGGAGCGGCGACGGAGGAACGGTTGGTGTGCGGACTCGGTCAGGACCTACGCGACACTCTCGCGGGCGTGGACGACAACAGGACGTCCGAGCTGGCCCGCGGCTGGGCCGCCGTCGAGGAGCTCGCGACGGTGTCCGACCCGGTGGGAGACCTGGTCGTCGATCTGATCGGTCTCGCGCGACGAGCGCGCGCCGCGCGAGACCACCTGTACGTCCTGATGAGTCTGTGAGCGGAGCGGCTGACGACCGACGACATCCGCCGTATTGGTCGGCACTACTACAACCGGTTCCTGACCAAGCGGCTGGCGAATCCATTGCTCGACGCCAAACAACTGGTGCTGTTCCAGAACGTACCCCGCAGCGATGTCGCCGCGCTGAGGCAGGCATTCGACACGGTGTCCGATCATGCGGGAAATCCAGCCTGGCCCGCATGTACGCGTCGATCAACAAGGGAGACAACTGGACGCCATGAACACAATCGAGGTCGAACGAAAGAGAGCACTCACCGACGCCACCGTATTGACGGCCCGGCTACTCAAGGGCGGCTACCGCGACGCGGGTGCCAGCATCGAGGTCGATACCTACTACAGCCGTCCCGACAGGGATTTCCTGTCCACGGTCGAGTGCCTGAGGGGCCGGCAACGCGCCGGGTTCGCCGAGACGGAAGTCATGGCCGATGATCCGGTCGCAGCGGCGACCCTGCTGGATCAGACCGAACGACAACTCGGTCTAACCGAGCACCCGGTCGTGAGTCTCCCGTATCGCGACCTGGTCCTCCGGCACGAGCAGATGATGCCGTTCACCGCAGGGACCCTGAGCGGCAGGGCTTGACACTCCCCGCGCCGACAGACCGGGGGACAACCTTGCTGCGAAAACGCCCACTGGGGTTTCATCGTGAAGCGGCGATGCTCTCTTCGCCTCCGCCGACAGGCTGACGAACGCACTGATCGCACGGGAAGAATGCTGCCACAGCTCACCGATGTGGCGGTGGAGTCAGACATCGAGTAGAGATGCTGACGCGCTGGTCAGGGACCCGCGAAGAACTCTCGCGGGTCCCTGACCAGCGTAAACGTCAGCCCTTCAGCAGTTGCCGGGCCATCACCATGCGCTGGATCTGGTTGGTGCCCTCGTAGATCTGCGTGATCTTCGCGTCGCGCATCATGCGCTCGACGGGGAAGTCCCGGGTGTAGCCCGCGCCGCCGAAGAGCTGCACAGCGTCCGTCGTGACCTCCATGGCGATGTCGGAGGCGTAGGTCTTCGCGGCGCTGGCGAGGAAACTCGCCCTCGCGTCGCCTCGCTCGGTGGCCGCGGCCGACGCGTACACCATGTGCCTCGCGGCCTCCACCTTCATCGCCATGTCGGCGAGCATGAACTGCACACCCTGGAACTGGCTGATGGCCTGACCGAACTGCTTGCGATCCTTGACGTACTCGACGGCGGCGTCGAGGGCGCCCTGCGCGATGCCCAGTGCCTGCGCGCCGATGGTCGGGCGCGTGTGGTCGAGCGTCGCCAGCGCGGTCTTGAGGCCCGTGCCGGGCTCCCCGATGATCCGGTTCGCCGGGATCGTGCAGTTCTCGAAGTAGATTTCGCGGGTGGGCGAGCCCTTGATGCCGAGCTTGCGCTCCTTCGGCCCCACCGAGAAACCCGGGTCGTCGGCGTGGACGACGAACGCCGAGATACCGCGCGCCTTCTTCTCCGCGTTGGGGTCGGTCACGGCCATCACCGTGTACCAGCTCGACTCGCCTGCGTTGGTGATCCAGCACTTGGTGCCGTTGAGCACCCAGTGGTCGCCGTCGAGGTGAGCCCGCGTGCGCATCGACGCGGTGTCGGAGCCTGCTTCCCGCTCGGACAGCGCGTACGACGCCGACGCCTCACCGCTGGCGATCGAGGGCAGCACGAGCTGCTTCAGCTCTTCCGATGCCGAGAGCAGGATGGGCTGCGTGCCCAGCTTGTTGACGGCGGGGATCAGCGACGCGGAGGCATCGACCCTCGCGACCTCCTCGATGACGATGCAGGCCGCGACCGCGTCCGCACCCTGGCCCGAGTACTCCTCGGGAATGTGCACAGCGTTGAATCCTGCCGCGGTCAGCGCCTGCGCGGCCTCAACCGGGTAGCGCTCCTGCTCGTCCACCTCGGCGGCGTGCGGGGCGATCTCCTTCTCGGCCAGTGCGCGAACGGCGGCGCGGAGCTCCTCGTGCTCCTCCGGCAACTGATACATGTCACTCTCCCCGGGTGTAGTCGTAGAAGCCGCGACCGGACTTCCTGCCGTAGAGCCCGGCCTCGACCATGCGCTGCAACAGCGGCGGCGGGGCGTAGAGGGGCTCCTTGTACTCCTCGTACATCGACTCGGCGACAGCCTTCGTGGTGTCGAGGCCGACGAGGTCCGCGAGCCGCAGCGGCCCCATCGGGTGGGCGCATCCCAGCACCATGCCGTTGTCGATGTCCTCCGGCGTCGCGTGCCCGGCCTCCACCATGCGGATGGCCGAAAGCAGGTAGGGGATGAGCAGGGCGTTGACCACGAAACCGGCGCGATCCGGCGCCTTGACCACGGTCTTGCCCAGCACGTCGGAGGCGAACGCGGCAGCGCGTGCCGCGGTGTCGTCGTCGGTGAGCAGGCTCGGGATCAGCTCGACGAGCTTCTGCACCGGGACGGGGTTGAAGAAGTGCAACCCCACGACCCGCTCAGGCCGCCCTGTCGCCATGGCCAGCCGCGTGATGGGCAGCGACGACGTGTTGGACGCCAGGACGGCGTCGGGTGCCACGATTTTGTCGAGCCTGCCGAACACGTCGAGCTTCACGGCCTCGTTCTCGGCGACGGCCTCGATCACCAGCTGCCGATCCGCGCAGGCGTCCAGCTCCGTCGAGAAGGTGAGCCGCGCGAGCGCGGCGTCGCGTTCCTCGGCCGAGAGCTTGCCCTTGTCCACGCCCTTTCCGAGCGATTTCTCGATCCGGCTCCGGCCCGCCTCGGCGGCTGCCGCATTCGCCTCGACGACGACAACGTCGAGACCGGCTCTCGCGGTCACCTCCGCGATGCCCGATCCCATCAGGCCCGCACCGATCACGCCGACTCGCGTGATGTCACCCATGACGATCCTTCCTGGCTGGTCTCGCGTTACCGGGGAGTTTAGTAGGGCGTCCTACTGTTTCCCATGTGCGTCGATGCGATCCTCCTCTCAAGAGGAACGCGGGAGACCAGGCGGTGAGGAAACCGCCCTGCGGGGTGAACGACGTGGGCCGGGAAAGACGGAAGCCCGGATCGCGAACGTGACGCGATCCGGGCTTCCGGGACGAGGGTGAGTGACGGGACTTGAACCCGCGGCCCCCTGGACCACAACCAGGTGCTCTACCAGCTGAGCTACACCCACCGCGAGAGGTGCCTGAGCACCTCGGCCCGATCATCATAGCGTGCCCGCACGAGCGCGCCGCACGGGGTCACCCCTCGTGGTGACGGAGCACCTCCTCGGCAGCGGCCCTCGCCTCCTCGCTGGTGGGCCCCGGCTGCGGCACGAAGGCCGTCCGCCGGTAGTACTTCAGCTCACCGATCGATTCCTTGATATCGGCGAGCGCCCTGTGTGCGAGCCCTTTCTCGGGCTTGGCGTAGTAGATGCGCGGGTACCAGCGGCGCACCAGCTCCTTCACCGACGAGACGTCAACCATGCGGTAGTGCAGGTGTGCGTCCAGCGCGGGCATGTCCCTCGCGAGGAAGCCGCGGTCCGTGGCGATGGAGTTGCCTGCCAACGGCGCGGTCCGCGGGTCGGGAACGTGTTCGCGGATGTAGTCGAGCGCCAGTCGCTCGGCCTCGTCGAGCGTCATGGCGGAGCGCCGGACCTCCTCGGTGAGGCCCGAGCGGGCATGCATCTCGCGAACGACGTCGGGCATGTTCGCCAGAGCCTCGTCATCGGCGTGGATGACGAGGTCGATGCCCTCACCGAGCACGTTCAGTTCAGCGTCCGTGACGAGCACGGCGATCTCGATGAGGGCGTCCTTCGCGAGGTCGAGGCCCGTCATCTCACAATCGATCCAGACAAGACGGTCGTTCACCGGCAAACCCTAACGCGAGCAGTAGTGGTGTCCCTTGTCACGCCCCGTTCCATGCTGTCACACCGTGCTGGACGGCTTTTCCCCGCGCGCCGTGGCGGCGTCGGCGAACGCCGCGAAGGCGGAAGGCGGAACGATTCCCGCGCTCGAACCCGGCTCGACGCCGCAACGTGCGAGCAGCCGGTGGGCGTCAGGGGCGCCGATGTGGCGTACCAGCGACCTTGCCGACCGGCTTGGGTTTCTTCCCGCGGCCTTGAGCAGCTCCACCAACAGCCGCTCGGCCTCTGGGGACAGTTCGCGTCGCCGGATCGAAACGACGGCGGAGTCCACTCTGGGCTGTGGGCGGAACGAGGCGGGGCGAACCCTGCGGACGAGCCCGATGTCGTACCTGGCCGCCCACCACGCCAGTTCGCCAGCCGAAGAGGTCGCCGAAACCAGCCGCCGGGCGAATCCCCATTCCACGGTCAGCGCCCCTCGCACGACCGTGGGCCTGCGTGCGCCGAGAAGTCTGCGAAACAACGCCGTCGAGGCGGAGTACGGCGGATTCGCCATGACGAGGAAGTCTTTGCGAGGCAACGTGACGGTGCGCAGATCACCGCGTACGACCCGCACGCGGGCGTTGTCCCGGAACCTGCGGATGAGCATCGCGGCGAACTCGGCGTCACGCTCCACAGCGAGCACGCGCGCGCCTCGTTTCGCCGCGGCGGACGTCAGCACCCCGGGGCCCGCGCCGAAGTCGATCACTAGATCGTCCGGTCCCGGTCGGCAGACGCGGACAAGGGTGTTCACCACGTCTTCGGCGACGAGAAAGTGCACACCTGAGGGATTGGGCCGGGTGCCGCGTTCGCTGCGGCGAGGAAAACGCCTTTCGGCTGACATGTCTGCTCCGTCATGAAGGAGGGGAGGCGCGAGAGCGCGCGGGAGAACTTCATGGCGCAGCGACTGCCCGCCCGGATGAGGGCAGCAGAAAGGAAACGCTGGAGTCAGCGTGGTGCGCGGCAGTGGAATGCCGCGTGAAGGAGGGCCTGGGGAAAGGCCACAGCCGCTGCTGTCAGAACAGCCGCAGCCGGATGTAAACGGCGTAACAACCCATGCGGTCACGGTATCAGCGAGGTCCACCGGTTTTTGTCGTCACTCGCCTGGAGCAACTTCGTATGTGGATGGTTCCGTTCGCTTCCCTGTCTGCTTTCCAGTAGCGCTGGATGGCCGTAGCCTCGGTCGCATCGCCAGACGTGGAGACTGCTTGAGTCCACTGTGTTCGGTCGATTTCCTCGTGACGAAACGGAAAGTGAGCGAAGCAATGACTGCATTGGTGGAGAGCGACCTGGTTGCCGTCGAGATCGAGGTGCGTGGCGATGTCGATGTGGCGGACTACACCGCGCATCTCGCGAGAACACCGCAACGCTGTGGCATCGCAGGCATCGCAGGGATCGACAGCATCACGGATGCCGACGGCAGTGCCCGCGATACGGATGGTGGAACGGCGAGTTCCGTCGCGCTCGCGTTCCCTGTTGAACGCAGCTGGAGCTACGCGGCCGCGCTGGTCAGTCAGAGTGCACCAGGTGTGGTGCGCATCGAGGCCGACGCCGTCGCGGAGGACGTTCACGCGACGGTCGCTCAGGCCTGCCGGATCTTGTCGCTCGATGTGGACGGCACCGGCTTTCCCTCGGTACTGGCCCGCGATCCGGTACTCGCGCGCAGGGTGAGGGCAGGTCCGGGGTTGCGGCCGGTGTTGTTCGGCTCGGCGTACGAGGCCGCGTGCTGGGCTGTGGTGTGCCATCGGCTCCGGGTGTCGCAGGCCGATGCCCTCGTGCGCCACATCGCCGAACGCCGAGGGCGACGCCTGCGAATCGGAGGCCGCGAGGTCGTGTGTTTTCCCGCGCCAGGCGACCTCGGTGATCTCGATTCCTCGTACCGACTCTCAGCCGTGAAGCGCAAGCGGCTGGCTGCGGTAGCCGAAGCAGGCGTTGAGGGTGTCCTCGATGCGGCGAGGCTGCGGCGACTACCGATCGGCACGGCACTGGAGGAGGTGCGGAGACTGCCCGGCATCGGACCGTTCTCCGCCGAGCTCGTGGTGGGACGCGGGGCAGGACACCCCGATCTCTTTCCCCGGGCGGAAAGTCACCTCACCACGGCGTTGCGGCGGCATTACGACACCGACGAACCGGGACTCGCCGCAGTGGCCGACCGGTGGCGGCCCTACCGAGGCTGGGGAGCGTTCTTCTTCCGGGAGGTGACAATCGACGAACAGTAGCGTGTCGTGCCGCTGCCGTCACCGAGGTGGGGGTGACGGTGCGCTGAACAGCCTGTGATGAGCTGACATTCGTGAACGGGGTGGACGAAAATGGGGTGGATGGCGACGGCATCGTGCTGAGGGCGCTGGACTTCGGAACTGACGCCGCGAGCATGATCGCTGTCATCACCGGTGTGCTGGCGCTGGCAGTGGTCGTCGTGAGCAGGCCGTGGCGGTTCGCGCGCAATGTGGTGACCATCGTGCACGAAGCGGGACACGCACTCTTCGCACTACTCGCGGGGCGTCGTTTGCAGGGCATCAGGCTGCATTCCGACACCTCCGGTGTGACGGTGTCGAAGGGCAGGCCCACAGGCCCCGGCATGGTGCTGACGGCGCTGGCGGGCTACCCGGCCCCGGCTCTGCTCGGGGTCGTGTTCGCGTGGCTGGTCTCGGCCGAACGGCTCAGCGTCGTGCTGGGGATCGCGGCTGTGCTGCTGCTCGGTGTGCTCGTGATGGTCCGCAACGCCTACGGGATCTTCTCGGTGGTTCTGTCCGCCATGGTTCTCGGAGGCATCGCATTGTTCGCCGGTCCAGCCGTGCAGGCGGCCTTCGTCTACCTGATCACCTGGTTCCTGCTGTTCGGCGCGATCCGGCCGTTGTTCGAGCTCCAGATGAAACGACGCAGGGGCGCGGCGCGCGATTCGGACATCGACCAGTTGGCGCGCCTGACGGCGTTGCCCGCGATGCTCTGGCTGTTCGTGGTGGGAGTGCTTTCGGTGACCTGTGTGGTCGCAGGCGGCATGTTGCTGATCGAACCGGCGCTGGCGCCGGCGGACGTGTTCTCCTCGGCGACGGAGTGACCGGGCGCCGGTGCCGTCACCGAGGTGGGGCACACTAGAACGAGGAGAAGTCGATGCGAGTACCCGGTGTGGCCGGGTGCGGTCGTCGGAAGGATGGCACGGTGACGGACGAGGTGGCGAAGGCGGTCGAGGAGTGTGCTCGGGCGGCGAAGGACGCGGCTCCGTCACTGGCCCGCGCCACGAACGAGACCGTCGATGCCGCGCTGAACGGTATGGCCCAGCGGCTGCTGGCACACCGTGAGGCGATTCTGAAGGCCAACCGGCAGGACGTCTCCACTGCGCAGTCCACAGGGATGAGCACGGGCCTGCTCGACCGGCTGACCATCACCGAGAGCAGGCTGACGGACATGGCCGATCAGCTTCGTCTCCTTGCCTCGGCCCC
Organism: Saccharomonospora xinjiangensis XJ-54; assembly: GCF_000258175.1. Classification (NCBI taxonomy): domain Bacteria; kingdom Bacillati; phylum Actinomycetota; class Actinomycetes; order Pseudonocardiales; family Pseudonocardiaceae; genus Saccharomonospora; species Saccharomonospora xinjiangensis. The sequence continues at coordinate 3,565,953 of NZ_JH636049.1, forward strand.
GCATCAGGATCGCAGCGTCGTCGTATCCACACTTCCCGGCGACCTTCAGCTCGTGGAGCGCCGCCGTCCTGTCGGTGTGATCGGGGCCAACTACGAGGCCAGGCCCAACGTGACGGTGGACGTCGCGTCGCAGCTGGTGAAGTCCCGAAACGCGGGGGTGCTGCGTACCGGATCGGCTGCTTTGGGTTCGGCCACGTGCCTGCTCGAGGGAGTCATCCGCCCCGCTCTGGCCGAGGCAGGTATCGACGAGCGTGTCGTGCAGCTCGTGCCACGGGCCGAGCGGGAGGCGGCGACCGAGCTGGTGCGACTGCCCGACCTCGTGCCGCTGGTGATCCTGCGGGGTAGCGGGGACAGCACACGTTCCCTCGCGCTGACAGCCGCGCAGCACGGTGTGCGGACGCTCGCTCACGCCGACGGCGGTGGCGTGCTGTACGTCGATGAGAATGCCGATGAGGACACCGTCCGCTCACTCATCACGAACAGCCTCGACCGACTCGGCGTGTGCAATCGGCTGAACCTGCTGCTCATTCACGATGCCGTGCACGACCAGATCTGGCCGATCGTGTCCGAGGCGCTTGCCGCGCGTGGTGTCACACCGTCGCTGCCTCCGCACGAGCATCCCATCGGCTACGAATGGGCACTCGACTCCGAACGCGAGGCCACGGTCACCGTGGCGCGAGTCGGGGGAGTCGCCGAAGCGGTCCGGATCGCCAACGAGCAGACGTCTGGTCTGGCAGCGGGGATCGCCACCGAGGACGCCGCGACGGCCGAGGCGTTCTTCGACGGCTACCAGGGAACCGGTGTGTTCTGGAACGCGCCGACGCGTCTGCTGGACGGGTTCAAGCTGCTCGGCGTGCCGGAGACCGGCATCAATCTCGACAAGGTGCCCGGCCCGCGCGGCCCGGTCACCTACACCGACCTGTACGTCCGGCAGTACGCAGTCCTCCCCGCAGGGCGGTGAGCAGGCGGTTCGCAGGTTGAGCGGCTGTGCGGGAATGCCAGGTGCGCCACAGGCGTCGTCACTGTGGTGAGTGCGGGGCCCGTCGATGTCGTGACGCGGTGGTGACGAGCAGAACGCGCATCACCGAGGTGATCGATCACCCGTTCGAAGGGTACCGTAGGTTGCCGCCCCTGCCTGGGTGGTGCCACGGCCGTGGCGTCACCGAGAAGATCTACCCCAGGAGCAGGAGCTTTTTCATGGTCGCCAGCACGGCGCATTCGCACAACGTCACCGAGGTCGCCACCGACCCTTCCATCGACACCGACACCGACACCGGCACTGCGGCCGACAGCGGCCCTGCCACCGAGTTCGGCACACTGGGGCTCCGCCCCGAGTTGTTGAGGGCGCTGTCGGATCTCGGTTACGAGGAACCGACCCCCATCCAGATGGCCGCGATCCCGGCGCTGCTCGACGGCGCTGATGTGGTCGGGCAGGCAGCCACGGGCACCGGAAAGACCGCCGCCTTCTCACTGCCAGTGCTCCATCGGCTCGCCGACCTCGATCGGAACGGGAAGCCGAGCGCTCTCGTGCTGGTGCCGACGAGGGAACTCGCCGCGCAGGTGTGTGAGGCGATGTACCGCTACGGCAGGCACCTCGGCATCCGGGTCGTCCCCGTGTACGGCGGCCAGCCGATGGGAAGGCAGCTGCGCAGCCTGGAAACCGGCGTGGATGTCGTCGTGGCCACGCCCGGCAGGGCGCTGGACCACCTCTCGCGCGGATCGCTGGACCTGTCGAAGTTGCGCATGGTCGTGCTCGACGAGGCTGACGAGATGCTCGACATGGGCTTCGCCGAGGACATCGACGCGATCCTCGACCAGACTCCCACCGACCGGCAGACCATGCTCTTCTCCGCCACCATGCCTCCGCGCATCAGCGGCATGGTGCGCCGCTACCTCCGCGAGCCGCGTCGCATCGAACTGACGAGGGCAGAGTCGATGAGCGGGGACGCCGCAGCGGTCACGCAGGTCGCCTACGTGGTCCCCCGAGGGCACAAGCCCGCGGCACTCGGCAGGGTTCTCGACATCGAGGCCCCGGAAGCGACGGTCGTCTTCTGCCGCACGAGGGAAGAGGTCGATCGCCTCACCGAGATCATGAACGGCCGCGGCTACCGCGCGGAGGCCTTGCATGGTGGTATGGACCAAAGCCAGCGCAACCGCGTGGTCGGGCGCCTGCGCGCCGGGACAGCCGACCTTGTCGTGGCCACCGATGTCGCCGCGCGAGGACTCGACATCGATCAGCTCACCCACGTGGTCAACTACGACGTGCCGAGTGCGCCCGAGATCTACGTGCACCGCATCGGACGGGTTGGGCGCGCCGGTCGCGAGGGCAGCGCCATCACACTCGCCGAACCGAGAGAACACCGCATGATCAAGACGATCGAGCGGGTCACCGGTCAGACCATCTCGGTGCGCAAGCTGCCGACCGTCGCCGATCTGCGAGCCCGTCGCCTCGAACTCACCCGTGTGGCGCTGCGTGAGGCACTGGTGGAAGCCGGCGATCTCGACCGCTACCGCGTCGTCGTCGAACCGCTGGCCGAGGAGTTCGACATCGTCGAGATCGCGCTCGCCGCGGTGAAACTCGCCCATGGTGCCGATGGCACCGACGGCGATGCCGAGATTCCCGACGTGGAACTGCGACCTCGGGACGACGGTCGTTCGCGGCGTGGTCCCAAGGACCGCGGTCCGAGGGACACGCGGCGCGGAAAGCGGCCCAGCGGTGGGATGACCCGTCTGTTCGTGAGCCTCGGTCGCAGGGCGGGTGTGCGCCCGCAGGATTTGGTCGGCGCCATCGCAGGCGAATCGCAGCTGCGAGGCAAGGACGTCGGTGCCATCGAGATCACCGACAAGTTCTCGCTGGTGGACGTGCCGGAGTCCGCTGCCGACGATGTCATCACGGCACTGCGCGACAGCAGCATCAAGGGGCGGAAGGTCGTCGTTCGCCGCGAGCGTTTCGCGAGCCGGTGACCCCGTGCGGGTGCGGCCCAGCGCATCGCATGCCATGTGACGTCGGCACAGTGGGCCGCACACCACGTGATGACGGCGCACTTCCGTCCACTGTCGCCCGCCTGCGCTGAGCACGGCGCGGTTCAGCGCAGGCCGCTCGCATGGAATACAGCCGCTATCGCCCCGGGGCTGACGCAAGGCGCCTGTGGTGCTTGGGATTGGCGGAGCCGCCTTGTGGTGCTCGGGCTGGCGCAAGGGCGCTTGTGGTGTCGGGGCTGACGCAAGATTCCTTGTGGCGCTTGGGATTGGCAGGGCTGCCTTGTGGCGCTTGGGATTAGCAAGGCTGCCTTGTGGTGCTTGGGGCTGACGGGCGCCAGCGGCCAGGTTGTCGGGTGCGGGTGCGGGTGCGGGCGCGGGTGCGAGGGTCGCGGTCGCGGGTGGTCTCGACGAAGGCACCTGAGCTGAGCGGCTGAGCGGGGTCGAGCTGGATCGCCAGGTGGGCCGCCACCGCCTGACACACAGCGCCGTGCGGCGCGTCGTCGTGCGCGTGGGTGACCCGGCCGGAGGCAAACCGGCCCCTCGACGCTGTGGGCGAGAAGTTTCTTTGGGGCGCCTCCACGTTTCGACATCTCGACGCGGTCTTCGCTTCGGGGAAACGGCGCTCCTCGAAGCGCTGCCACGCCGGGCTGAGCGGTCACTGCGGTCCCGGCCATCGGTGGCCGTGGAGCCGGTCAGCCGGGTTCAGGTGGTGTGGACGATCAGCACATCGACCCCTGATTTGCGCGCCACCTCGGAGGGAACCGAGCCGAGGATCCTGCCCGCGAGCGTGTTGAGCCCACGGTTGCCGACCACGAGCAGATCCGCGTCGTGGTCACGGACGATCTTGCGCAGCGACTCCACCGGACTGCCGACCACGGCGACGGTCTCCAGGGAGATCGCGCCCACTTTGGTGGCTCGCTCCCTTGCGGTGCGCAACGTCTCCTCGGCGGGAGCGGAGCCGACCACCTGGTATGCCTCGTCGCCGAGCACGTCCCTGGCTTTGTCCACCCTCTCCCTGCTCGCGGGGTAGTAGGCACACGCGATGACGAGGGTGGCCGCGGAGTCGGCTGCGACCTTCGCCGCGCGTTCGACAGCGGCGAGTGACGATTCCGAGCCGTCGGTGCCGACGACGACGGTGTTGTAGGCGGCCATCCGGTCCTCCAGTCGGGTGTCGTGCCGGGTCTGGAGGGTGACAGTAGCGGGTTGGAGACGGCCGCGCAGCAGTTACCTACTCGCGAGTCGGTTTTGTTGTGGTCACCGCTCGCACGCGCACTGTCGGTGCGGAAGCGCCGTCGCTGTTGTGTGCGGCCGGGTCCGTTGCCGGGCCGTCGCCGGACGGTGGGCGGCTGCCCGGCTGATCGTTGCCGCCCGTCGGGCCCCCGGTGCCGAGCGCCGATTCCGCCTCCGCGAGCATCGCCCTCGCCGCCTTGACCTGCTCGGCGATCCTGGAGCGAAGCGCGCGAAGCTCCTCGACGCGGGCCGTCGCCTCCGCGACGCGGCGGTTGGACTCCTCCGTCGCCTCCCTGACCCGGCGCTTGGCCTCGTCGGTGGCCTCGGCGACACGCGCGTTGGCCTCGCTGATCGAGTTCTGCTTGCGGCGGTTGGCGTCCTCGACGGATTCGCGGCGCCTGCGCTCGATCTCCGCCTCCGCCTTGGCCCGCTCGTCCGCGACCTGCGCCCTGATGGATGCCGCTTCCTCGGATGCCTCGCGCACCCGGCGTTCGGCCTCGGCCTTGCTCGCGGCTTCCTGCTCGGCCAGCACCCGCATCGACTCGGTGCGGCGCTGAGCCATCGCGATCTCGAAGTCCTCCTCGACCTGCGTGCGGCGCTGCTGCGCCTCGCGGTCGAGCCGGTCGCGTTCCTGCGCGGCCTCGGAGGTGATGCGTTCGCCCTCGGCGCGGGCGTCGTCGAGCACCTTGGCGTGCTCGGCCTCCATCTGCTTGCGCCGCTCGGCGAGCTCGGTGAGCAGCTGTTCGTATCGGGCGCGCATGGCGCTGGCGTCGGATTCGGCCTTGGCCCGGATGTGGCCTGCCTCGGCCTCCGCCCTGGCCTTGGTGTCGCTCGCCTCCTCCTGGGCGAGCCGCAACATGCGCTGGAGTCGCTCGGACAGTCCCTCGATGGACGTGGGTGGCTGGGCGAGCCGTTCGACCTGCCCCCGCAGATCGTCGATCTCGATGCGCGCGGCCTCCAACTGTCTCGCCAGGTCCTCGGCCTGTGAGATGGCGGCGTCGCGGTCGGACATGAGCATCTTGATGTCGGCGTCGAGCCGTTCCAGATGCTCATCGACCTGCGCGCGGTTGTAGCCACGCTTCTCGAAGTCGAAACCGGCACCCAGCGGCACGAGCTCCCGTTCCTCGCCAAGGCTCATGGTCCCCACCCTAGCGGGCGGGCTCTGCGGGCACTTTTCGGAGAGTCCGAAGGAGCGAGAGCGCTGTGTTTGACCGGCCGGCCAGTCCACGCGCATTCTGCTGGTACGGATCGCGACGAGGCGATCCGGTGCCCGCAGGAGGTGAGCATCGATGGCTCGGATTTCCGATCGGACCTCGGCGAGGCCCTGGACCAGACCACACGACTGGGCCGAGGTCGTGCTCGGCGCGGTCCTCGCCCTTTCGCCGATCTGGTTCGACACCAACACGGCCGCGACCTGGACGATGGTGGTGCTCGGAGCCCTCATCGTGCTGGACGGCCTTGTGTCGTTGGCGATGCCCGGCGCCGTCTACGGCGAGGGCGTGCAGATCGTGCTCGGCGCACTCGCCTTCATCTCGCCGTGGGTGATGGGCTACACCGAGTTCACGGGTGCCGCGTGGACGTCCTGGATCGTCGGCGGGCTGACTGTGATCGCGGGTGCGGCTGCCCTTCCACTGGCCACAGCCGCCCACCGTATGGCAGGTCAGCACTGAGCGCGGGGCCGCGCGGGACGATCAGTAGCTCGTCGGCCCCTTTCTTCTGTCGAGTGCTCGCGCATCGTGAACGGGCGCGGGCACTCGAAGGGCTGTTCGTGACGTGAGAGGGCGGTGAGTGCGAATGCCCCGGAGGCAGGACGGCGCTGTGCCGGATGCTTCGGCGAGGGAACGGATTCTCCAGGCCGCCGAGCGGCTCTTCGCGGAGTTCGGTTTCCAGGCGACTCCCACGTCCCGGATCGCCGAGGCGGCCGACGTTCCGAAGAGTCTCGTGCATTACTACTTCCGCCGCAAACCCGATCTGTTGACGGCGCTGGTGGAACGGCTGCCCGACGAACGGATCGACCCCGCGAGAGTGGTGGTGCGGGGTGACGTCGCCGAGAGCCTGCACCGGCTGGTCACCGAGTTGGACCGCAGGTTGTCCTCCTCGCGCGTGTTGTCGCACCTGCTGTGGCGTGAGGCCGACACCCACAGCGTTGTGCGGGAGGCGTTGCGCAACCGCTACGAGGCTTTGATCGCGCAGGTTCGCGCGGTGATCCTCGCGGCGGGGGTGCCCGCGCGGATGGCCGCCGACGTCGAGAGCGCGTCGGTACTGGTGGCGCGCGCCGTCAGCCACCGGCATTCGGTGGCGCGGCACACGGCGACACCGGAGGAGATGCGCGCAGAGCTGTCGTTCATCGCCTCGGCCCTCACGGCCAGAACGCGAAGGGCCGACCGGGCTGCCGCCGAGTGACCGGAAGGGTCGGGACCTGGCCGACCGAGGCACTGCCGACACCGCGCCAGCGCACCGTGGCCGGGTCCGTCAGGAGGCACCCTCCGGCGCCGTCGGAGTTGACGCCGACGCCCACCGACCGTGAGACGTCAGTGGTCCCCGGCCTGGCCGGGGTCGGCTGCGGGCTCGACGAGTTCCACCAGCACGCCGCCCGCGTCCTTCGGATGCACGAAGTTGACCTTGCTGCCCGCCGTGCCCTTGCGGGCCTGTGCGTAGAGCACACGCAGCCCTGCCGACCGCAGCGCGTCCGCGGCGGCTTCGACGTCGGTGACGCGGTAGGCGAGTTGCTGGAGTCCAGGGCCGCTGCGGTCGAGGAACTTGGCGATGGTCGATCGTTCGTCAACCGGTGCCAGCAACTGCACGGCGGCCCCGCCGGTGTCGCCGGGCGCCCGCAGCATCGCCTCACGGACACCCTGCTCCTCGTTCACCTCGACGTGGGTGACGACCAGCCCGAAGTGCTTCGTGTGGAACGCGATGGCGGCGTCGAGGTCGGGCACGGCGATGCCGACATGATCGACAGCCGTGATGAATCTCGACAGCGAGTCCAGTGCCTCGTCCATGGTCACGGAGGATAGACCGTCCCCTGCGCACAGCAGTGATGTCGGTCGCGATCGGCCGGGCGGGGTCGGGGAAACGGTATCGTCGAAACATCGCTGATGCGCTGCGCCAGCGTCCCGCACCGTCGCGTCGATGACTCGCAGGAGGCATGTTGTGTCCGGTTCCGTGATCCTGGGCGCCGCCCGCACCCCGGTCGGAAAGCTTCTCGGCTCGTTGAAGGATTTCTCCGGCGCGCAGCTGGGTGGAATCGCCATCAAGGCGGCGTTGGAGCGAGCCGGCGTTCCGGCCGATGCCGTTCAGTACACGATCATGGGGCAGGTGCTCACCGCGGGCGCGGGACAGATCCCGGCGCGCCAGGCCGCCGTCGCCGCGGGCATTCCTATGGACGTCCCCGCGCTGACCATCAACAAGGTGTGTCTGTCGGGTCTCGACGCCATCGCGCTCGCCGACCAGCTGATTCGTGCTGGCGAGTTCGACCTCGTCGTCGCGGGCGGCCAGGAGTCCATGTCGCAGGCGCCGCACCTGTTGCCGACGTCGCGCACCGGTGTCAAGTACGGCAATGCGACCCTCCTGGACCACATGGCTCACGACGGTCTGTTCTGCGCGTTCGACCAGGTGGCGATGGGTGAGTCCACCGAGCGCCACAACTCCCGTTACGGCCTGACCCGTGAGGAGCAGGACGCCTTCTCGGCCCGATCGCACCAGCGCGCTGCCAAGGCCGCTGCCAACGGTGTGTTCGACGACGAGATCGTTCCCGTCGAGATCCCGCAGCGCAAGGGTGACCCCGTGCTGTTCTCCTCGGACGAGGGTGTGCGGGCCGACACCACCGCCGAGGGACTGGCGAGGCTGCGGCCTGCGTTCGCAGCCGATGGCACGATCACGGCGGGGTCGGCGTCGCAGATCTCCGACGGTGCGGCCGCTGTCGTCGTGGCGAGCAGGGCGAAGGCGGAGGAACTCGGCATCACCCCGCTTGCCGAGATCGGCGCGCATGGCGTGGTGGCAGGTCCCGACGCCAGCCTCCACGAGCAGCCGTCCAACGCGATCAAGGCTGCTCTCGCCAAGGCGAAGCTGGACGCGGACGCCCTCGACCTCGTGGAGATCAATGAGGCGTTCGCCGCCGTGGGCCTGGTGTCCGCGCGCAAGCTCGGTCTCGACGAGGAGAAGGTCAACGTCAACGGCGGTGCCATCGCGATCGGCCACCCCATCGGCGCCTCCGGCGCGCGTCTCGTCGTGCACCTGGTGCACGAGCTGAGGCGCAGGGGCGGCGGTCTCGGCGCGGCCGCGCTGTGTGGCGGTGGCGGCCAGGGCGACGCGCTGCTGCTCAAGGTCTGATCTTGTCACTGGTGTGCGCGCTCGCGTCGGTGAGCGCGCACACCAGCGCGGCGATCGCGGGTTGGAAGGCGTGGCTGGCCGGGGCCGCGTAACCCACCACCACGCCGTCGTATTTCCGTTCACCACTTGTGATCCAGTGCGGGCCCAGTGTGGCGAGCTGGAGCGAGTGCCTGCGGGCCGCGCTGATCACGTCGGCCTCCTTCGGTCCCCCGTCGGGTAGGGGGATCAGCACGTGCAGACCGGCCGAGATCCCTCGGGGCGCGAACCCTTCGGGGAGGGCGGCCACGATCCGGTCGCGTCGGCGCCGGTACGTCGCCCGCGAGCGCCGGACGTGCCGTGCGTACGCGCCGGAGTTCAGCAGCTCGGCGAACACGAGCTGGTCGAGCACGCCGACGACTCCTCTCGTCGCCTCCAACACCGACCGGAGGAGCGGGACGAGGAATCGAGGCAGCACAAGCCAACCCAGCCGTAGCCCTGGCGCGAGGGTTTTGCTCACCGAGCCCGCGTAGACAACGCATTCGGGCGCGAGCGCCTGCACCGCGCCGACGGGTGCGCGATCGAATCGGAACTCCCCGTCGTAGTCGTCCTCGATGACGAGCAACCCTTGCCGCGCCGCGCGCGCGAGTTCGGTGCGGCGGTGTGGCGCGAGCGTCACCCCGGTCGGGTACTGGTGTGCGGGCGTCACCACGACGGCCGGTTCGGTGAGGTCGGCGACGCGGACGCCGTCGCCGTCCACGTCCACCCCGGTGACGGTGAGGCCGGAGGCCGTGGCGATGTCGCGGTGAACCCACAGCGACGGGTTCTCGAAGGCCAGCCGGGTCAGGCCCCTCGCTCGCAACACGGCCGACAGCAGCGAGAGCCCGTGTGCGTATCCGGCGCAGACGACGATCCGGCCGGGATCTGCCACCACGCCACGGGAACGGCGCAGGTGGTGGGCCAGTGCCTCCCGCAACGCGGGAACTCCGAGGACGTCCGGGAGGTCGAAGGCCGAGGCGGGTGCCCGGTTCAGTACCTTGCGGGTCGCCGAGAGCCAAGGGCTTCTCGGAAAGGCCGAGAGGTCCGGCAGTCCCGAGACGAGAGTCCATAGTGGACGTTCTGTCTGTGGTGGTTGATGCGGCTGCAAAGGCACATCCTGCCCGGCTTCGGCCGTGACCACGGTGGGCGCTCCCTGCCGGGTGCGCACGTAACCCTCGTCGGCGAGGTCCGTGTACACCCTGGTGACCGAACCCCTGGCGATGCCGAGGTCGGCGGCGAGTGATCTCGTGGAGGGCAACGCGGTGCCGCGCGGGAGGCGCCCCGATCGGATCGCGTGCCGCAGTGCCTCGGCGAGTCCCGCCCTCCCGCTGGCGGGGTCCCAGTCGAGGTGAAGGTCGTCCACGGGAGTGGACCGCGATTCGGGCACGGAACTGGACCATACTCGTGGTCCGGTACCCGCTAGGTTCGTCGGCGTGAGTCACGACAAGCACACCCGGGTCTCCGACGCCTTCGAGTTCCTCGGCCGACTCGGTGTCCCGAGCCGTTCCTTCCCGGCCACGACATGACCGCCGCACGACTTCGCGCACTGCACGTGCCAGGCACGCCTGTGGTGCTGCCCAACGCCTGGGACGCCGACACGGCACGAGCCGTGGTCGAGGCCGGATTCCCCGTGGTGGCGACGAGTTCGGTGGCGGTCGCGGCCAGTCTCGGCTACTCCGACGGCGAGTGCGCGCCCGCCGACGAGATGCTGGCCGCCGCGCACCGGATCGCCCGTGCGGTCGAGGTCCCGGTGACGGTGGACGCCGAATCCGGATACGGACTGCCCCCGGCCGAGCTGGCGGGGCGCCTGCTCGACGCGGGGATCTCCGGTCTCAACATCGAGGACACCGACCACCGCGCAGGGTCGCGCCGCCACCCGGATCAGCAGGCCGAGCTGCTGTCGGCGCTGCGGGAAGCTGCGGGAGACGAGCTGGTCATCAACGCGCGGATCGACTCCTTCCTCTCACGCGGCGGTTCCGTTGACGAGCGCGCGCTGGTGCCTGAGGTGCTCGACCGGGCGCGGCGTTACCTCGAAGCGGGCGCCGACGTGGTCTACCCGATCCACGTGCGGGACGCGGAGGTGATCCGCACGATCACCTCGGAACTCGCGCCTGCCGCCGTGAACGTGACGCTGCTGCCCGATGGGCCGAGCCTTGCCGAGCTGACCTCCCTGCGAGTGGCCAGGGTGTCGCTCGGCGGCGGGTTGCGCGCGGTGGCCGCCGAGGCGGTGAGGACGTTCCTGGCGGATCTCGCGGGGCAGAGGCTCGCCTGATGCGGTCGTTCAGGGGCGCGGGGCAGGAGGGCGGCAGCGAATCACCGTCACGTCGCCGTCGAGCTGGAACTCGCCAGCCGCGTGCGGAACGACCCAGGTGTCGCCTGTGGACACCTCGTGCACGTCTCCGCTCTCGGCGGTGAGCCTGCCCCTGCCCTCGCTCACGACGAGCACCGCGAACGACGGGTCGAGGGCCAGCGGTGCCGTCGGCCGCAGCCGGTCGGCGCGGAAGAACGGGCGGGAGTCCGGGGCGAGCAGATCCACGGTGGCGGTGCCCTTGCCCGCGGTGCGCCGGATCAGCCCCGACAGCCGCTGCTCGTCCCACGCGGAGGTGTCGAGTGCCTTCAGCGCCGTGTCGAACCCGAGCCCGAGGTGACCCTTCGACTCCTCGCCGAGGAAGTCCCGCCATTCCAGGGTCAGCGAGAAATCGGTGGGCTGCTGGAGCTCGACGACGAACACGCCCTCGCCGATCGCGTGCGGCAGCCCGGCGGGGATGTGCACGGTGTCGCCGGCCTCGACGGCGACCGCGTTGAGCGCACCCAGCATGGTCGGTGCGTCCTGATCGGCGACCCAGTCGGCGATGGTGCGCGCGTCGAGCGATTCGCGGAAGCCCGCGTACACGGTGGGGTTCTCACCCCGCGTGCCCACGACGATCCACGCCTCCGTCTTGCCGAAGTGCGAGTCGAAGTGGCGGCGGGCGAACTCGTCGTCGGGATGGAAGTGAACGGGCAGGCGCTGGCCCGCGTCGAGGAGTTTCACCAGCAGTGCCGTTGACGAGCCGAAGCGCTCGACGTGGTCGCGGCCGAGCCAGCCGAGCGGGTCGGCCTCCACCGCCTCGCGCAGCCAGCGACCGTCGGGAAGCCGGGTCAGGCCCTCGGGTTCGCGGCCGAACAGTGTGGTGGTGGACGCCACCCAATCCTCGGGGCCGAATTCCTCGGCACGGACCGTCGCGCCGGAGGACGCGGAGCGGAGTGCGGCGATGGCCGCACCTCCCCGGTAGAACTGGGCAGGCTGGTTCGCGGGAAGCCGGATGGGGACCGAGGGTGCGCTCATGGTCGCAGAACTTACCGCCAACGGACCGGCCATGATCGATGCCGATTTCCGAAAGGCTTTCACCTGACTTTCAGCGATCCGTAGGGTGGGGCCATGCCTGGTTCCCCCATGCCTTCTGGGACGTCCCCTGCGCTCTCGGTGTCCGGCATTCGCAAGCAATACGGCGACACGCTCGCGGTGGATGGCGTCAGCTTCGACGTCCTCGAAGGGGAGTTCTTCGGCATCCTGGGGCCCAACGGGGCAGGCAAGACCACGACGCTGGAGATCGCGGAGGGTCTGCGCGCCCCCGACGACGGCACGGTGCGGTTGCTGGGGCAGCCGCCGTGGCCCCGCAACGAGGCGTTGTTACCGCGCATTGGCGTCCAACTCCAGGCGTCGTCCTTCTTCGAGCGGTTGACGGCACGGGAACAGTTGAAGACCTTCGCCGCCCTCTACGGGGTCGGACCGGCGAGGGCGGACGAGATGCTCGAACTCGTCGGCCTCGCCGACAAGGCCGACACGCTGGAGTCGAAGCTCTCGGGCGGACAGCGTCAGCGACTGTCCATCGCCTGCGCCCTCGTCCACGACCCGGAATTCGTGTTCCTCGACGAGCCGACGGCCGCGCTCGACCCGCAGGCCCGCCGCAATCTGTGGGACGTGCTCCGCCAGCTCAAGGAGCGCGGAAGCACCATCGTGTACACGACACATTATCTGGACGAGGCCGAGGTCTTGTGCGACCGCGTTGCGATCATGGACCACGGGAGAATCCTCGCGATGGACGCTCCAGCACGACTCGTGCGTGGTCTGGACGCGCCCACCCACGTCACCCTCGACACCGCGGTCCTCACTCCCGATGACGCGAGGGAGCTGCCAGGCGCCGACAGCGTCCGCGCTGACGACGTCACGGTGACGATCACCACGCGCGCCCCGGCTTCGCTGCTCGCGGCCCTGGCCGAACGCGGCTCCGTGGACGGGTTGACCGTGCGCACAGCGACGTTGGAGGACGTGTTCCTCCACCTGACCGGCAGGGAGTACCGCGCGTGACGAGCACCCTGGACCACAAGAGAACGGTGGAACGCGGGACGATCGCGCCGACCCCGTTCCGCGCGTTGTCCGCCGCGATGTTCAAGGGCATCGTGCGTGAGAAGACGACGCTGTTCTTCACCTTCCTGTTTCCGCTCATGTTCCTGGTGATCTTCGGGTTGCTGCTGAACGGCCAGAGCGACACCCGCGTGACGATCGCGGTCGTCGGCGAGGGCCCTGTCATCACCGCGCTGGAACAGACCGAGGCGTTCGACCTCGAATCCGTCGGAACGGCCGAGGAGGCGGAGGCGCAGGTCCGCGACGGCGACCTGCCTGCCTACGTGACGCAGGACGGCGACACCGTGCGTGTCCGTTTCGCCGCCAGCACGCGGGAAACGGCGAATCTGGTGCTCGGTGTCATCGACGGGGTCGTGAACCGGACCAACGTCGCCGTCACCGGTCAGGAGCCGAGGTTCTCGCTCGACGCCGAGCCGGTGGAGGACGCCTCCATGCAGCCCATCCAGTACCTGACGCCCGGCATCCTGTCGTGGGCCGTGGCGATGGGTGCGGTGTTCGGCGCGGCCATCACGCTCGTGAGCTGGCGACGTAACCAGGTTCTGCGCAGGCTGCGGCTCGCGCCGGTGCGAGCGGGCACCGTGCTCACGTCGCGACTGCTCGTGACTCTCGGGGTGGGAGCCGCACAGTTCGTGCTTTTCGTGTCCGTCGCGCTGCTTCCGGTGTTCGGGCTGAAACTGACCGGGCAGTGGTGGCTGGCGCTACCCCTTCTCATGCTCGGCACACTCGCGTTCTTCGCCGTCGGCATGCTCGTCGGAGCGTGGTGCCGCACCGAGGAGTCGGCGAGCACGGTGGCCAACCTCGTCACGGTCCCAATGGCTTTCCTTTCGGGCGCGTTCTTTCCGGTCGAGGCAGCCCCGGCCTGGTTGCAGCAGGTGTCGTGGGGGTTGCCGATGCGTCATCTGAACGAAGGCATGCTCGACGTCATGGTGCGAGGGCACGGCGTCGAGGCGCTGCTGCTGCCCGCGTTGGTGCTGCTCGGCTTCACCGTGGTGATCGGCGCGCTCGCCGCGAAACTGTTCCGATGGGAACCGTGACCGGCGCTCGGGCACGCGGGTAAGCCCCCGGTAGGCCGGTGACGGACGTCACGGCTCACACTGGAGAACGCGACGTCCGACAGCGTTGTTGACGTGCGTGGAGAGTGCTGTGCGACCGCCCCTCTCAGGGGGTCGGCTATCCGAGGAGGAACCGTTGTCGAACAAGGCTGCCGTCTTGTTCCGTGTCGTCGCGATCGCCGAAGCCTTTTCGTGGACGGGACTGCTGGTCGGCATGTTCCTGAAGTACGTCGTCGAACTCGGTGAGGGCGGCGTTCCCGTGCTGGGCATGGTGCACGGCGTGCTGTTCGTTCTCTACGTCGTCACGACGCTCGCGGTGGCCCGCCCCCTCGGCTGGCGGTTCGGCACCGTGGTCATGGCTTTGCTCGCCGCGATCCCGCCGCTGTTCACGTGGCTGTTCGAGAAGTGGGCCCTGCGCAGGGGCAAGCTCGACGGGCCGGAGCGGCTGCGGCACGGCGGCACGGGCCTTTTCGTGCGTGGCGGCGAAGACGCGATGGCAGGCGCCTGACCGTCCGAAGGTCCCGCGCAGGCGGGCGGTGCGTGCTCAGTCCGTGAAGTCGCCCGCCGCCTTGCGCACGCGGGTCAGCAGGTCGGTGAGTTGTTCCGTCTGCCGTGCGGTGAGCCCGGTGAGCCCGAAGTCGATGTCGGTCACCGCCTTCGTGGCCCGCACCTGCCGCTCCTTGCCCTCCTCGGTGATCTCGACGAGGGTCGTCCTGCGATCCGTCGGGTGAGGCAGCCGCTTGACGAGACCGTCCTTCTCCAGCCGGTCCACGATGTTCGTCACGCTGGTCGGGTGTAGCTGAAGCCGCTCGCCCATGACCCGCATCGGCAGGCGTTCCTGCCGCGAGAAACTCAGCAGCGTCAGCGCCTCGAAGCGCGCGAACGTCAGGCCGTGCGGCTTGAGCGCCGCATCGACGGCCGACTGGATGATCTGCTGGACCCGCATCAGCCCGGTGACGGCCGACATCGTGGAGGAGGGCCCGATGCGGTCCTCCCACAGTTGCGCCGCGCGCGCGATCGGGTCGAACGGCAACGGAGACCTCATGGGCCTCGAAGTTAGCAGCGCGCTACGGCAGGCTTGGGCCGGGTACGGCCAGGCTGTGCGGCAGAGCGCAGCGGCCCGACAGCGAGGAGGCGAACAGTGATCGTGGCGTTCAGTGTCAGTCCGTCCGGTGGGGACGACGACGGCGGGGTGAGTGAGGCGGTGGCGCGCGCGGTCCGGGTGGTGCGCGAGTCCGGGCTGCCCAACGAGACCAACGCGATGTTCACCAACATCGAGGGCGAGTGGGACGAGGTGATGGACGTCGTCAAGCGCGCCGTTGAGGCAGCGGGGGAGGGTTCGCCGAGGGTGAGCCTGGTGCTCAAGGCCGACATCCGGCCAGGGCTCACGGGGCAGTTGTCGGCGAAGGTGCAGCGCGTCGAGGAGCGGCTCGCGGGTTCCTGAGCACGCCCGATCGGGGTGTGCGGCAAGCCGTGGACCAGCCATGACGCCACCGAGAGTCCATGCCAGGATGGGAAGCGTGACACAGCCACGCGGATCAGGAAACAACTCACCCGCCATGTCCGCGGCACTCTCAGGAGCCGTGGACCTCTCGGCGGTGAAGGC
The DNA here is from genome assembly GCF_000258175.1 of Saccharomonospora xinjiangensis XJ-54. NCBI lineage: Bacteria > Bacillati > Actinomycetota > Actinomycetes > Pseudonocardiales > Pseudonocardiaceae > Saccharomonospora > Saccharomonospora xinjiangensis. Next base: position 3,581,575 of record NZ_JH636049.1, read on the forward strand.
GCGAGCCGAGGCGGCGGCGCGGCAGGCGCCGCAGTCCGGTGGGGGCGCCGCAGGCCAGGCAGACGGCGCGACGAACGCCTCGGTCATCGACGTGACCGAGGCCACGTTCCAGGCCGAGGTCGTGGAGCGGTCGCTGCGGCAGTTGGTCGTGGTGGATCTGTGGGCCGACTGGTGCGGGCCGTGCAAGCAGCTCAGCCCGGTGCTGGAGCGGCTGGCAGGGGAGAGTGGCGGGGCCTGGGTGCTCGCCAAGATCGACGTGGATGCCAACCCGCGCATCTCCCAGCTGTTCGGTGTCCAGTCGATCCCCACGGTCGTCGCCATCGCGGGTGGCCAGCCCGTCGATGCGTTCTCGGGGGCGCTGCCGGAGTCGCAGATCAAACAGTGGTTGCAGCAACTGCTGGACCTGCTGCGGGACAAGCTGCCCGGCGTGCAGGGCGCGCAACAGGCTCCGCAGGAGGAGCCGCAGCAGGACCCGAGGTTCGCTGAGGCCGAGGACGCCTTCGAGCGAGGGGACTTCGCGGAGGCGGAGGCCGCCTACAAGCGGATTCTCGACAACGAGCCGGGCAACGAGCAGGCGAAGGCCGCGCTCGTGCAGGTGCGGTTCGCCGCGCGTGCCGCGAACACCGACCCCTCGGCCATCGCCAAGGCCGACGCCGACCCGAGCGACCTCGACGCCCAGTTCGCGGCGGCCGACGCGCAAGTGGCGATGGGTGAGGTCGAGAACGGTTTCGCGAGGCTCATCGCCGCCATCCGCCGCACGGCCGGCGACGACCGCAACCGGGTGCGCGAACACCTCGTGAGCCTGTTCGAGCTGTTCGACCCCGCCGACGAGCGGGTCGCCAAGGCCCGCCGCGATCTGGCCAGCGCCCTGTTCTGACGCCCACGTGAGATCCCCGGCGCGGTCGCGTCCGCCGCACCGGGGATCTCCCCGAGGTCGTCTCGCCGGGGTTCCGGGCCTTTCCGGATGTCCTGGGCGTCCCCGCAGCGACATGATCATCGGCATGTCGTTCACTCGCACAGTCGCCCTGTCTCTCGCCGGCGTCGTGACCACGCTCGCCGCATTCGTCACCCCCGCCACCGCGGCCGAGCCTCCGCCGGAGTTCGACTTCTCCGACTGTCCCGAGCTGCCTTCCGGGGCGGATCCGGCGCAGTGGCGCTGTGAGGTTCTGGTGTCCACCGCGACGCTGTCGTTCGGCGCTCTCGACGACGTGCACGTGAGGCCGATGCGGCTCACCTTCGCCGAGAGGTGGACGGGTGGGCCGTACGAGCAGGAGTTCGGTGCGCTGCGCTCCGAGCCGACCCCGCTGCCCGGCCTGCCCGCGACGACGGTGAGCTTCCGTTACGGCGGCTACTCCGATTTCCAGTCCGACGACGAGCGCAAGGGCGAGATCGATCTCGTGGCGGCGCTGGACGGCCCGCTGCTGCCCCGTGACTGCGCGATCGGCACGCAGGCCGACCCGATTCATTCCGTCCTGAAGCAAACCGGCCCCACCGAGGTGGTGTCGAACGAGCCGCTGGTGCTGCGGTTCGCCACGATCGACGACCAACTGGCGATGCCTGCCGTCAGCGGGTGCGGACCGTGGCGACGAATGCTCGACCACCGGCTCGGACTGCCGTCGGCGAGCGGTGACAACGTCCTGGAGCAAGAGACCTACGTAGCCATCCGCCACTACGGCTGATCCCCGAGCGCGGGCGATCGGGCGGTGATCTATCGGCGGAGCCGTACAGCGTGGTCCATGACGACCTCGGCTTCCTGAGAACAAGCCACGGCGGTCTCAGCGGGCAGGGGACCACGGAGTACGTCACGGACACGCAGTACACCCGCTACGGCGAGATTCAGCGGACGCAGTTGGGTGAGCAGGGTCAGCGGGTGTGGCTTTCGCAGTACTACCACGAGCACACGCGGCGGTTGGTGCGCACGATCGTGGATGCCGAGCTGCCGAAACCGATGCAGTCAGACGCGCGCTACTCGTACGACCCCGCGGGCAACGTCACCTCGATCGCGGACGTGCCGTTGGACGGGCTATCCGATGTGCAGTGTTTCCGGTACGACCACCTGCGGCGGCTGGTGGAGGCGTGGACGCCGACGGGTGATTGCACGTTGGATCCGGCGGTGGAGGCGCTGGGCGGGCCTGCGCCGTACTGGGATTCCTTCACCTATGACGAGGTGGGAAACCGGCTGTCGCAAGTGGAGCACACCTCCGATGGCGACACGGTGCACGAGTACGCCTATCCCGACGGCGGGCATGCCCTGGAGGCGGTGACCAGCACGTTCCCGAGCGGCAGTACCACGCTGGAGCAGTTCGCCTATGACGATGCCGGTAACACGGTGCGGCGGATGTCGGTTGACGGCGAGCAGACGCTGGAGTGGGACGCCGAGGGCAATCTTGTGAAGTCCTCCAAGGACGGGGTGGTCACCGAGTTCCTGTATGACGCGGACGGTCAGCGGTTGATACGGCGCGATCCCGACGGGGCGACGCTGTACCTGGAGGGCCAGGAGCTGCGGTGGGACCGGGAGAGTGGTGAGACCACGACCACCCGGTACTACAGCTTCGGTGGGTCCTACGGTGGCGATGCGTACCGAGGCTGGGGTGACGTGGCTATTGGGTGATCATCAGGGTACTTCGCGGTTGGCGGTGGACGCGCAGTCGTGCAGGTGACGCGGCGTTGGCAGTTGCCGTTCGGTGGTCGGCGTGGTCCGGAAGTGGAGTTCCCTGGGGAGAAGGGGTTCGTCGGCGGGACGATCGATGACTCGGCGGACTTGGTGACTCTGGGGGCGCGGCAGTACGACCCGGAGCTGGGGCGGCTTCTGTCGGTGGATCCGTTGATGGACGTGACTGGTCCGCAGCAGATGCACGGCTACAGTTACTCGAACAACAGCCCGATCACGTATTCGGATCCGTCGGGGTTGTTCTTCGGGTGGTTCAAGAACGTGGTCTCGACTGTCGTCAAGGTCGTCAAACGGTATTTCCAACGACCCCAATGGTCCGGCGGCGGCTACTCGAAAAGGCAGAACACCCGCACAGCGGGTTACAGCCGACCGAGTGGTGGAGCTTCCGGTGTCGGCGGTGTTTTGGTTGCCCAGAACAGCTTTGATATCGCCAAAGGTGATGCGAATGGTAAGCATGCCATTGAATTTCCGGGAGTTTCCTCCGAGGGTCTCGGGGTTTTGGTGCAGGAAATAATGAGAAATCCGTCGCGCACGAAAGAGTTAAGTGGTGGCAGGAAAGCTTATCTTGGAAACGACGGGTCAACCATAGTGATTCACGACCCGATGCATGTTGACGGTGGAACGGTTTTTCGCAGAGATCCGAATGTGCTTGATGATTATTGGGATGATCTGAAATGAAATTAGGAGATCTGGTGCGGCCGGAGGACCTACTGCTCCGGGAAGAGGTCAACCTTCTGGCGCGGGCACTCCTCGAGTGGGGCGGTCCTGCCCGGTGCAGCAATGAGTTGGCCATAGCTATGGGGTTTTCGGGGTTGCGGGATCTTCTAAGCGAGTGTCGACGTTTCCGCGTTGCACTCAAGGGAAACGACCTCTTACCTCCGGTTGATTGGGCTCGAATTCTACTTGCTTCAGAGATTGTATTCGTTAGTGATATTATGGGAACAGGTTTCGAGTGGTCCACTACAACAGGTATAAGTGACGAGTCCGCTATTCAAAGTCTGCGCTGCATTCAAAGAAAGATGAGAGACGTAGTCCGGCCTTACTATGGTAAGCGGCCAAGTGAATGAGTGGGCTTAAAGTCGCCGGTCACCAGCACAAAAGGAACATCATCCTCGACTGTGCGAGCGATCATCCGTTGTCGAGCAGATCACGAACCTCGCCCACCCGGGCTTTCGCTGTCCGCCTCACGGATATTCCGCGCTGCACGCTCCCGAGCCGTCGAAGTAGCCCAGCCGCAGTGCCTCGATGCGCGCGAAGCCGTTCACCGCCGGATGGCCGTTGACGTCGGCGGCGATCAGGCTGCGCGGTTGGAGCAGTTCGGCGATCGCCTCGTCCAGGTCACCCGGCGACGGACGCAAGAGTGCGCCGTCGTGGTCGATGGCGGCGGTCCACGCTCCGACGAGACAGGCGGTGCGCAGACCCGCGTTCCCGTTGTCCACCGGCACGTTCAAACCCACCTGGATGCCCTGCGCGTACCGCGACACGACCTCGGCGAACGCCGCGAAGTCGCCGAGACCGCCGCCCGAGGACTCCTGGCCGGAGAGCTCGGCCTCCCTGTCGATCGGCTGCCCCAGCGCGGCCAGCGCGGCCATGTCGATGGTGACCGTGTTCGAATCCTCGCAGTACGACGCGGGCGGCGTTGAGACGCCGTTCGGGCACGAACCGCCCTGGTTGACGATCTTTGGGCCTTGCACGCCCGCTCCGGCGAACGACTCGTCAAGGCTCTGCTGAAGCATCCCCAGCGTCTGGTCGTTGACGGGGATGTCGCCCATGCCCGCGTCGTTCGGATCGAACGGACGTTCCGTGATGCGCGAGTCCACGTCGGCCTGGTCGATGGCGGCGCACTTCGCCGCGTCCGTCTCGAAACCGAGCTGGAACGCGTAGGTGCGGTCGAACGCGGTGCCGTGCGCGCCGTGCTCGGCGGCCGACTGGCCCGGCGAGTCGCGGATGAAGAACAGCGACGCCATCACCTGGTTCAGGCCCTCCGACGTGGACACGTGGAAGTACTGGCTGCGGCCCTCGGCGATCCACCGGAAATACGCGCCGGTGAAACAGTCGGCCTGCTGTTCCTTCACGATCGTCGAGGTCTGCTGGTTGATACCGGCTTTGTCGCCGAGCCGGTACTGCACGGCGTGGCCGAACTCGTGGCCGAGCACCGTCACCACCGCCATCGAGCCGAACCGCTCCCGCAGCAGCGGAAGCAGCGTGCCGCGGTCCCACGCCACCAGATCCTCGGGGGGACAGTAGAAGGCGTTCATCGCCACGTCGGCCGTGGTCGCACCACACACGTTGATCTCGTCGCTGGTCGAGTCGTAGGAGAGCAGTTTCGACACCGGTTGGAACTCCGTGCCGAAGTGGCGGGGGAACTTCTCGCTCCAGAACGCGGACACGTCGGCGATGGCCGCGACAGCGAGCCGGTCGTCCTCGGTCTGCGACACGTTCTCGACCACGAGGTCGGGTTTCGGCGCCCCGGCTTTCAACCCGCTCTCGAAATGGGTGATCGGCAACCCCGCGATGTCGCCCTCGCTGCGCAGCTCGCCCCTGATCTCACTGGAGCATGCCGTGGCCGTCAGCGTGAACACGGCGGCGATGGCCAGCAAACGGCGCCGCACCCCTCGTCCCCCTGTGCGTTCCATGGCGGGCACAGTAACTCACGCGGGTGTCGCAGCGAGGCGATCCCGGACAATTCGCTTGTGACACGGCCGACGGCAGCGCCGGGTCCGGCCTCGGAGTGAGGCCGCGCGCAGCACTCGTGTCCCGGGGTTATGGTCGATCTTCATGAAAGCTGTCCGCCGGTTCACTGTGCACGCGCGAGTGCCCGACGAGTTGTCGGGGCTCACCGAACTCGCCACCAACCTGCGGTGGACCTGGCACCCGCCCACCCGCGACCTGTTCGCCTCGATGGACGACGCGCTGTTCCGCAGGATCAGGGACCCGCTGCGCATGCTGGCCGAGATCCCCGCGTCCCGGCTCGACGAGCTGGCGAGCGACCCGGAGTTCCTCGAAAGGACGAGGGCGGCGAACGAGGACCTGCGGCGCTACCTCACCGAGCCCCGCTGGTTCCAGCGCAGGGTGGAGCGGGCGGGCGACGGTGAGCGTTTTCCCCGCGCGGTGGCCTACTTCTCCCTGGAGTTCGGCGTGCACGAGGCCCTTCCGAACTACTCGGGCGGCCTCGGCGTGCTGGCGGGCGATCACCTGAAGGCCGCGTCCGACCTCGGCGTCCCCATGATCGGCGTGGGGCCGCTGTATCGGGCGGGGTACTTCCGGCAGTCGCTGTCGCTGGATGGCTGGCAGGTCGAGCACTACCCGGTGATCGACCCCAGTGGGCTGCCTCTCGACCTGCTCACCGAGCCGTCGGGCGAACCCGCGTACGTGCGGGTGGCGATGCCGGGAGGGCGCGAGCTGCTCGCGCAGATCTGGAAGGCGCGCGTCGGCAGGGTGCCGCTGCTGCTGCTCGACACCGACGTCGAGGACAACGACGACGATCTGAGGGGAGTCACCGACCGGCTCTACGGCGGTGACGACGATCATCGCATCCGGCAGGAGATCCTCGCGGGGATCGGCGGCATGCGGGCCGTGCGCCGCTACTGCGAGCTGCGAGGACATCCGCAGCCGGAGGTGTTCCACACCAACGAGGGCCACGCCGGATTCCTGGGGCTGGAGCGCGTCAGGGAGGTGCTCGACTCGGGGGAGCTGACGTTCGACGAGGCGCTGTCGGCCGTGCGCGCCGGAACCGTGTTCACCACGCACACACCGGTGCCCGCCGGTCTCGACCGGTTCGGTGTGCAGCTTGTGCGGCACTACTTCGGCGACGGGCGGTTGCTGCCCGGTATCGACGTCGAGCGGGTGCTCGCGCTCGGCACGGAGGACGACCCCGGCCGGTTCAACGTGGCCCACATGGGGTTGCGGCTCGCTCAACGCGCCAACGGGGTTTCGGCGCTGCACGGGCGGGTGTCGCGGCGCATGTTCACGAGGCTGTGGCCGGGCTTCGACACCGACGAGGTGCCGATCTCGTCGGTGACCAACGGAGTCCACGGGCCCACCTGGGTGGCGCGCGAGATGAGCGCGCTGCTCGGGGGCAGCGACGAGGAATGGGGCCACGACGGCGACGGCTCCGGCATCGACCCGGACGTCACGGACGAACAGCTGTGGGCGCTGCGAAGGGAACTGCGCGGCAACCTCGTCGCCGAGGTGCGGCGACGGGCTCGCGAGGCGTGGCTGCAACGCGGGGCTTCGGCGCTGGAACTCGGCTGGACCGACCGCATCTTCGACCCCGATGTGCTCACCGTCGGGTTCGCGCGCCGCGTGCCCACGTACAAACGGCTCACCCTGATGCTGCGCGATCCCGAACGGCTGCGGGCGCTGCTGCTCGACGACTCACGGCCCATCCAGATCGTGGTGGCAGGCAAGTCGCACCCCGCGGACGAGGGCGGCAAGGCCCTCATTCAGAAGATCGTGAAGTTCGTGGACGACCCCGCCGTGCGGGAGCGGATGGTGTTCCTTCCCGACTACGGCATGTCGATGGCCCGCTACCTCTACCGGGGCTGCGACGTGTGGCTGAACAATCCGACGAGGCCGCTGGAGGCGTGTGGCACGTCGGGGATGAAGGCGGCGCTCAACGGGTGCCTGAACCTGTCGATCCGCGACGGCTGGTGGGACGAGTACTACGACGGCAGCAACGGCTGGGCCATCCCCACCGCCGACGGCGTGACCGACCCGCTGCTGCGGGACGACCTCGAAGCGTCGGCACTCTACGACCTGCTCGGCCAGCAGGTGGCGCCGCTGTTCTACGACCGCGACGCCGCAGGAGTGCCGCGAGGCTGGGTGTCCATGATCTGGCACACACTCCGCACGCTCGGGCCCAGGGTTCAGGCGTCGCGCATGGTGCGGGAGTACGTGGAGTCGTACTACGGGCCGGCCGCCACGGCGGTCGCCTCGGCCTCGGCCGACGACTACGCGGGGGCGCGTTCCCTCGCGGCGTACCGGGCCAGGGTCGATGCCTGCTGGCCGAGGGTGCGGGTCGTTTCGACGGAGCTGTCCGTCGAGAGCGGCGGTGACGTGCCCGTGGTGGGTGCGGCAGCGCGCATCACGGCGCGCGTGGACCTCGCGGGGCTCGATGAGTCCGATGTGGAGATTCAGGCCGTCGTGGGCAGGGTCGGCGACACCGACGACCTCGGTGACGTGCTCACCGTGCCGTTGTCGCCCTGCGGGAGGGGTCAGTTCGCGGGCACACTCGCACTGCCTTTCGCGGGTTCCCTCGGTTACACGGTGCGGGTGCTGCCCCGGCATCCGCTGCTGGCGAGTCCCGCCGAGCTGGGGAAGGTGGTCTTCGCCTGACGCGAGGGGGCTGGCGAGCCTCGGGGTGCGTTCTTGCCTTCGTGGGCGGGTCGGTGACAATGAGGCCGTGAATGACGTGCCGGTCCCGGAGAACCTTGCCGATCTCGTGATCCACGCCTCCGGTGTGGGGGTCAGGAGGGGGAGTAACAAGCTGCTCGCCGACCTCGACTGGTCGGTGGAACTCGACGAACGGTGGGTGGTGCTCGGCCCGAACGGCGCGGGGAAGACCACGCTGCTCAAGCTCGCCGCCGCGGAATCGCATCCCACCACCGGTGTGGTGTACGTGCTGGGCGAGCGGCTCGGCCGCGTGGACGTGTTCGAGCTGCGCACCAGGATCGGCTTCACCTCGGCGGCGATCAACGGCCGCATCCCGCCCGAGGAGAAGGTCAGGGACGTGGTGGTCAGCGCGGGTTACGCGGTGCTCGGCCGCTGGCGCGAGTCCTACGACGATCTCGACACGGGGCGCGCGGAGGAGCTGCTGGCGGCGCTGGGTGTCGGCCACCTGGCCGACCGCAGCTACGGCACGTTGTCCGAGGGCGAGCGCAAGCGGACGCTCATCGCGCGGTCGCTGATGACCGACCCGGAGCTGTTGCTGCTGGACGAGCCCGCGGCGGGACTGGACCTCGGCGGCAGGGAGGATCTCGTCGCGCGGCTGACCGAACTCGCGCTCGATCCCGACGCGCCAGCGATGGTGCTGGTCACCCACCACGTCGAGGAGATCCCGCCTGGATTCACCCACGCACTGCTGCTGTCACAGGGGCGCGTGGTCGCCTCAGGTCTGATGGACGACGTGCTGACCAGTGAGAATCTTTCCGAGGCGTTCGGGCAGGATCTGCTGTTGCAGCGGTCGGGGGACAGGTACTTCGCCCGACGTCGCTGACCGCCTCTACCGGCGGGTAGCCTGCGATGGAGGCCACAGCGCGGTCGGCGGAACCGGTCCGCGGGAACGAAGGAGGAAGGCGTGGGCGAGTTCGTCCGTCTCGAGGTCGATGAGGGCGTCGGCACCATCCGGCTCGACCGGCCCCCGGTGAACGCGCTGAACAACCAGGTTCAGGCGGAGTTGCGCGAGGCCGCCATCGAGGCAGGCGAGCGTGACGACGTGCGGGCGGTCATCCTCTACGGCGGCGAGAAGACGTTCGCGGGTGGCGCCGACATCAAGGAGATGGCGGCGAAGTCCTACGTGGAGATGCAGCGGTTCGGCACCGCGCTGTCGGCGTCGCTGACCACCATCGCCGAACTGCCGAAGCCCACGGTCGCCGCCATCACGGGCTACGCGCTCGGCGGTGGACTCGAACTCGCGCTGACCGCCGATCGTCGTGTCGTGGGCGACAACGTCAAGGTCGGGCAGCCGGAGATCCAGCTCGGCGTCATCCCCGGCGCGGGCGGCACGCAGCGGCTCGCCAGGCTCGTCGGACCGAGCCGTGCCAAGGACCTCGTGTTCACGGGACGCTTCGTGAAGGCGGAGGAAGCGCTGGCCATCGGGCTCGTTGACGAGGTCGTGGCGCCCGACGACGTGTACGCCGCGGCTCACCGTTGGGCGGCGCAGTTCGCGAACGGTCCCGCTGTCGCGCTGCGTGCCGCGAAGGCCGCCATCGACGGTGGTCTGGACACCGACCTGCGCAACGGGTTGAGGCTGGAGACCGAGCTGTTCGCGGCGCTGTGGGCGACCGAGGACCAGAAGCGTGGCATGCAGTCCTTCATCGAGAACGGACCGGGCAAGGCCACCTTCGAGGGGAAGTGACGTGACTCACGTGTCCGACCCTGCCCCGAACCCGCACGCTACCGCCGACGAGGTTCAGGCCGCGTTCAAGGACCCCAAACTCGCCAACGTGCTCTACCACGACTGGGAAGCCGGCACGTACGACGAGAAGTGGTCGATCTCCTACGACGAGCGGTGCATCGCCTACGCCACCGACGTGTTCAATGCCGTCGCGGGCGACTTATCCAATGCCGTCGCGGGCACGCAGGAGCAGCCCTACGGCCACGCCATGGAACTGGGCAGCGGCACCGGGTTCTTCCTGCTCAACCTGATGCAGGGCGGAGTGATCAAAAAGGGGTCGGTCACCGACCTCTCGCCCGGCATGGTCCAGGTGGCGCTGCGCAACGCCGCGAACCTGGGGCTCGACGTTGACGGCCGGGTCGCCGACGCGGAGCGCATCCCGTACGACGACAACAGTTTCGACCTCGTCGTCGGGCACGCGGTGCTGCACCACATTCCGGACGTGCCCGCGGCGTTGCGCGAGGTGCTGCGGGTGCTCAAGCCGGGCGGCCGGTTCGTGTTCGCGGGCGAGCCGACCAAGATCGGCGATTTCTACGCCCGCAGGCTCGGCAGGCTCACCTGGTGGCTGACCACCAACCTCACCAAGCTGCCGCCGCTGCGCGCGTGGCGAAGGCCGCAGACCGAACTCGACGAATCGTCGCGGGCCGCGGCGCTTGAGGCGGTGGTCGATCTGCACACGTTCGATCCGACCGAACTGGAACGCATGAGTCGCGGCGCGGGCGCGGTGGACGTGCGCGCGGTGACCGACGAGTTCAGCGCCGCGCTGGTCGGGTGGCCGATCCGCACGTTCGAGGCCGCGGTGCCGCAGGAGAAGCTGACACTGCGCTGGCGGCTTTTCGCCTACCGCGCGTGGTTGCGGCTCTCGGCACTCGATCGCACGGTGCTGTCCAAGGTGCTGCCGAGGGAGCTGTTCTACAACGTGATGATCACCGGGACGAAGCCGTCCGCGCCTGAGCGACTGTAGGTCTCGTGGCGTACGGCTTCTCTCTCGACGACGTCGCGTTCCTGCGTTCGCGGGAGGGCCGGGAGGCGTTGGAGGCGTGTTCCGGTCTCGCGTTGACGGAGGGGAGCAGGCTGGCCGACGTCGCAGAGGCACGCCGTGTCGTCGGCAGGCAACACGCCGCCGCCGTGCTGGAGACGCTGCTGCTGCGGCGCAAGGCCGAGGCCAAAGTGGACGGTGGAGGCCGGTGGCTGTTCACGGACGCCGCGCTCCAGCAGGCGAGCGCGGCACCGGTGGCCGCTCACCGGGCAGGCAGGCTCGCGGGCCGCGACGTTCACGACGTGACGTGTTCCGTCGGCGCCGATCTCGTTGCACTGGCGCGGACAGCGCGGCGGTGCGTGGGGTCCGATGTGGACGAGGTTCGGCTGGCCATGGCCGCGCACAACTGCGCTGTCTCCGGTGTCTCCCCCGCGCTCGTGCGCGCGGACGCCTTGCACCCGGTGACTCGCGAGACCATCGTGGTGGCCGACCCGGCTCGCCGCGATGCAGCGGGTCGGCGCCGCTGGCGGCCGGAGGACTTCGTCCCCGCGCTCGACGACCTCGCCGCCACCTATGCGGGACGGCCACTGGCCGTGAAGTGTGCTCCGGGAATCGACCCGAAGGCCGCCCCGTGGGCGAGCGAGGTCGAGATCATCTCGCTCGACGGCAGGGTGCGGGAGGCGGCTCTGCTGAGCGAGGGCCTCGCCACGGCATCGCGCAGGGCGACGGTCCTGAGGTCGGACGGCGGTGGGTGGTCGATCACCGACGCCGAACCCGACGACGTCCCGGTGGGCGAGGCCGGGCAGTGGATCGTCGATCCGGACGGGGCCGTGGTGCGGGCCGGGCTCGTGCGGCATTACGCGGCCCGGCACGGCTTGTGGCAGCTCGACCCGCGCATCGCCTACCTGACCGGCGACACCCCTCCTCCGGGTGTGCGCGCGTTCAGGGTCCTGGACTCCGGTCGCTTCACCGAGAAGGCACTGCGGGCGCTGCTGCGCCGTCACGACGTGGGGCGGCTGGAGATCCTCGTGCGCGGTGTTGACGTCGATCCGGACGCACTGCGGCGCAGGCTGAAACCTCGTGGCGCTGCGGAGGCCAGCGTGGTGATCACGCGTATCGGCCGCACGGCCGTGGCGTTCCTCTGCCGCGCCGAGCGGATACCGGACGCACCGGTCGCACCGCACGACTGAGAGCGGCGGTCGTGCCGCTGGACGCGGTGATGAGCAGGAGCCTCGGGCGTCTGCCCGTGTGTCCGGTTCGTAGCGCGCGAACCTGCGCGGATTGTCGGTCGCGGCGGGACACTGGGCGTATGTGCCGAAACATCAAGACTCTGCGGCCGCCATTCGCCGAGGGCGTGACCGAGGCCGACATCCGGGCGGCCGCACTGCAATACGTGCGCAAGGTGTCCGGGTTCCAGCGGCCTGCGGCCCACAACGCCGAGGCGTTCGAGCGCGCTGTGGACGCCGTCGAGATGGCGACGGCGGAGCTGTTGTCGTCGTTGCGCGTGCGGGGTGCCCCCGCTCGCTGAACGCACTGCCGTCGCGGTCGGCGGTGAGCGCACGCCCTCGTCGAGGTGCGGGCGGCTGAGGGGAGTTCTCGCCCGACCCTGCCCTCAGCGCACCAGGTGCCGGGTCAGCACCTCGGCTTCCGCCCTGAGCCGTTCGGCGTGATCGGCTCGGCCCAGCCGCTCGTACTCGTCGGCAGCGGCCGTCCGCTCCCGGACCTCGTTCTCGACGATCTCCCGCAGTTGGGTGTCGGTGAGTTCGCGTCTTTCCGTCTCCGTCGCGCCGACACCGCTCGCGGCTCCCGCCACATGCTCGCCGCCGAGGCCGGCGACCGGCGCACTGTCGATCGGCGCACTGTCGATCGGGACGGCCTCGGCGTTGTCGATGGCGCCCAGCGCGGAGCGCAGCGCCGCGAGGGCGACACGGTCGCGGGCCTTGAGCGCGGTGGTCAGGTGCTGGCGCAGCGCAGCGCGCATGATGGGACCCCCGTTCCGATGAAGAGACGTTTCACAATACGACTGTATGATGAAACTATGCCACGGGTTGTCGATCACGACGAGCGCCGGAACCGGATCGCGTGGGCGTTCCAGCGGCTGCTGGCCACTGAAGGGTTCGCCGCTGCCTCCTTCTCCAAGGTCGCGGCCGAGGCGGGCGTTTCGGTCGGGCTCATCCAGCACTACTTCGCGGGCAGGGACGCCCTGCTGCGCTTCGCCTACGACGACGCGGGGTCTCGTCTGAGCGAGCGGGTGCGCCTGCGGGGCAGGGGAGGTGAGGCCGCCGGTCATCCGCTCGCGCGCGTGCTGCTCGACACGCTCGTGGAATTGCTGCCTCTCGACGAGGAGCGAGACCTCGAATACCGGGTGCGGCAGAGCTTGCAGGCGCAGGCGCTGCATCACACGGGGCTCGCGGAGGTGGCGCGCAGGGCGGGTGGTGATCTCCTTCGCCATGTCGCGGCTGTGGTCGAGTACGGCAAGGAACGTGGTGAGGTCGAGTCCGGGGTGGACGGGGTGCTCGCCGCGCGGACCATTCTCGCCACCGTGCAGGGGCTGGCCGATCAGGTCGCGCTCTCGGGTGCGGGCACCTTCCCCGCGCCCGAACTGCTGCGGCGGGTCATCGCCACCGTGTTCACCGGCGGGATCGGCCTTCCTGGGCGCGACGTCGCCGGAGACTCCGTTCCGGAGACGTGAACCCTCTGCCGTTCCCGGTTCGGCGGCGAGCCGCCCTGTTGCTACGGTTGCCATATGAGCTTATTGCAAAAATCGGAGGCCGCGCGGTGACCCGGCACGTGACGGTGCGGCTGACGAACGGCACCGTTCGGGGCCGCCGCGATGAAGGACACCTTGTGTTTCGTGGTGTCCCCTATGCCGCTGCCCCGGTCGGGGAGCTGCGCTGGCGGGCACCGGCACCGGTCGAGCCGTGGTCCGGCGTCCGTGACGCGACGGTGCCGGGGAACCCCGCACCGCAGCTCGCCCAGCCGTTCGCCGATGCCACCTCCCTCGACGAGGACTGCCTGACACTCGACATCACCGCGCCGGACGACGCCGTCGAAGGCGCGGGCAAACCGGTGCTGGTGTGGTTGCACGGCGGTGGCGGCACGAACGGAAGCGCTGGCGACTACGACGCGGCAAGGCTCGCCGTCACCGGTGATGTCGTCGTGGTGAAACCGAATTTCCGGCTCGGTGTGCTGTCCTGTTTCGCCTATCCGGGGCTGGACGGCAGCGGAACATTCGGTCTACTGGATCACCAGGCCGTGTTGCGCTGGGTGAGGCGGGAGATCACCCGGTTCGGCGGCGATCCGGGCAATGTGACGCTCGGCGGCGAGTCCTACGGCGCGCTGATGGTCGCAGCGCACCTGACCTCGCCAGGGTCGGCGGGGCTGTTCCACCGAGCGATCCTGCACAGCGCCTTCTCCGTGCTGGGCTCCACACCGGCGCACGTGTTCGTCCCCGGACTTCCCGCGTTGCCCCCGAGGTGGTCGCCGCTGGCCGAGGCGCAGCAACTCGGCGCCGCCGTCGCCGCCGAGCAGGGCTGGGTGAAGCCGGGCAGCGACCCGGACTCGGCGCTCGCGCAGCTCCGCCGCGTCCCGGTGAAGGACCTGCTTCAGGCATCCGGGTCGTTCATCCGTCCTGCGTTCGGCGGGGCCGTCCTGCCCTCCTCGCCCGCGACGGCGATCGCCGAGGGCCGGTTCCACCGGGTGCCGGTGCTGCTCGGGGCCACCCGCGACGAGGCCAGGTTCTTCGTCGGGCTCTTCGCCGACGCCGCGGGCAATCCCGTCACAGCCGAGACCTTCCCCCGGCTGCTGGCCGAGGCGTTCGGGGACGCGGCCGACGACGTCGCCGCGCGCTACCCGCTCACCGACTTCGCGACGCCCAGCCTCGCGTGGGCGCGGATCAGCACCGACCGGGCGTGGGCACGGCCCACCTGGGACGTGGCCGGTGCGTTCGCGGCCCACACGGGCACCTGGTTCTACGAGTTCGCCGACCGCGACGCACCACCGCCGCTCCCGCTTCCCGGCCTTGAGCCCGGCGCCCAGCACGCCGCCGACCTGCCATACCTGTTCGATGTGGCTGGCGCACCGCCGTTGTCGGCGGCGCAGCGCGCACTCGGCGAGCGGATGATCCGCTACTGGACGGCCTTCGCCGCCCACGGAGCCCCTGCCTGTCCAGGGCTGCCCGGCTGGCCGGGTTTCGACACCGGCCACGTCCAGTCGCTCGCGCCCGGGGAAATCGGCGGAACCGACTACGCCGCCGACCACCGCCTCGACTTCTGGGCGCGTCTGCCGTGAGAGCGGCGAGGAGTGTGCGCGGCCAGATCGGGAGGTGGGACGTAGGATGCCGACTTGTGACAGCCTCCTCGTCGGCGGGGTGGCCGAGGACGACGTCACCGCCGTCATCCCCGGAGCAGTACCTGCGTGATCTCGCACTGCTGCGCCGAGTCCGGGACCGCATCGACAGGGAGTACGCGCGACCGCTGAACGTGGAGGCGCTCGCCCGTGGCGTCACCATGTCGGCTGGGCATTTGAGCCGTCAGTTCCGGCGCGCCTACGGGGAGTCGCCGTACTCGTATCTCATGACCCGCCGGATCGAACGCGCGATGGCGCTGCTGCGGCGGGGCGACCTCAGCGTCACCGAGGTCTGCTTCGCCGTCGGCTGTTCTTCGCTCGGCACCTTCAGCAGCCGGTTCACCGAACTGGTCGGTGTCCCGCCCAGCGTCTACCGGCGTGAGTCGGCGCGCGAGGCCGAGGGCATTCCGCCGTGCGTGGCGAAGCGGGTCACGAGACCGGTCAGGAATCGAGAAGCGTCGGCGTCCTGGGCGCAATAGCGTGAGGTCATGACCGAAACAGACCTCACCATCCACCAGGCATTCCTGCCGCACACCGACCCGGAAGCCGCGCTGGCCTTCTACCGCGACACGCTCGGTTTCGACGTCCGCAACGAGGTCGAGTACCAGGGCATGCACTGGATCACGGTGGGCCCTCCGAGCCAGCCAGGCACGTCCATCGTGCTGCATCCGCCTGCCGCCGACCCCGGCATCACCGACGAGGAACGCCGCACGATCGCCGAGATGATGGCCAAGGGCACCTTCGCGGGCATCAACCTGGCCACGAAGGATCTCGACGCCACGTTCGAGCGGTTGCAGGCCGGTGACGCCGACGTCGTTCAGGAACCGACCGACCAGCCGTGGGGCATCCGCGACTGCGCCTTCCGCGACCCGGCAGGCAACATGATCCGGATCTTCGAACAACGCTGATCGGACCGTCGGAAGTGTCCGCCCTGCGCTCGCATGCGGGGCGGGCACTGCCTGCCGTCAGACGCGAGACCCGAGAACTTCCGAGCCGACGAGGAGCCGATCACGGTGCACATCGCCGACAGCCACGACCTGATTCGCGTGCACGGGGCGCGCGTGAACAATCTCGCCGACATCAGCGTCGAGATCCCGAAGCGACGCCTGACGGTGTTCACGGGTGTCTCCGGCTCCGGGAAGAGTTCGCTGGTGTTCGGCACCATCGCCGCCGAGTCGCAGCGGATGATCAACGAGACCTACAGCGCCTTCGTGCAGGGCTTCATGCCCACCACGGCGCGGCCCGACGTGGACGTGCTGGACGGGCTCACCACCGCGATCATCGTCGATCAGGAGAGGATCGGGGCGAACCCGCGCTCCACCGTCGGCACCGTGACCGACACCGGCGCACTGCTCCGCATCCTGTTCAGCAGGCTCGGTCAGCCCCACATCGGTTCACCGCAGGCGTTCTCGTTCAACGTCGCCTCGGTCAGCGGAGCCGGAGCGGTGACGCTTCAGCGCGGTGACAGGACGGTGAAGGAGCGGCGCGCCTTCAGCATCACCGGCGGCATGTGCCCTCGATGCGAGGGCATGGGCACGGTCAGTGACATCGACCTCACCCAGCTCTACGACGACTCCAAGTCCATCTCCGAGGGCGCGTTCACCATTCCCGGCTGGAAGTCCGACAGTTTCTGGACCGTCCGCGTCTACGCCGAGTCCGGGTTCGTCGATCCCGACAAGCCGATCCGCGAGTTCACCAAGAAGGAACTCGACAACCTCCTCTACCGCGAGCCGACCAAGGTGAAGATCGAGGGTGTCAACCTCACCTACGAGGGGCTGATCCCGAAGATCCGCAAGTCGTTCCTGTCCAAGGATCGCGAGTCGATGCAGCCCCACATCAGGGCGTTCGTGGACAGGGCCGTCACCTTCACCACCTGCCCCGAGTGCGACGGCACCCGGCTCACCGAGCTGGCGCGCTCGTCGAAGATCGCCGGAATCAGCATCGCCGACGCCTCCGCCATGCAGATCAGCGACCTCGCGGAATGGGTGCGTGGCCTCGCCGAATCCGCGAGTTCGGGGGCCGGTGACAGTGGCGTCCCGGCGACCGTGATGCCGTTGCTGGACACCCTCGCGCACACGCTCGACTCGTTCGTCGAGATCGGACTCGGTTACCTCTCGCTCGACCGGCCGTCGGGGACGCTGTCCGGCGGCGAGGCGCAGCGCACGAAGATGATCCGCCACCTCGGTTCCGCGCTGACCGATGTCACGTACGTCTTCGACGAGCCGACCATCGGCCTGCACCCCCACGACATCCAGCGCATGAACGACCTGCTGCTTCGCCTGCGTGACAAGGGGAACACGGTGCTCGTCGTGGAGCACAAGCCGGAGACGATCGCCATCGCCGACCATGTCGTGGACCTCGGCCCCGGCGCGGGGTCGGCAGGCGGAATGGTCTGTTTCGAGGGGACCGTCGAACAACTCAGGGCCGCCGACACGCTCACCGGCCGCCACCTCGACGACAGGGCCACGCTGAAGGAGACGGTGCGAAAGCCCACCGGGGCGCTGGAGATCCGGGGCGCCACGGCGAACAACCTGACCGGCGTCGATGTCGATATCCCGCTCGGAGTGCTCGTCGCCATCACCGGTGTCGCGGGATCGGGCAAGAGTTCCCTCGTGCATTCCTCGATCCCGGCGGGCGCGGGGGTCGTGTCGATCGACCAGGGCGCGATCCGTGGCTCACGCCGGAGCAACCCGGCCACCTACACCGGGCTTCTCGACCCGATCCGCAAGGCGTTCGCCAAGGCCAACGGCGTGAAGCCGGGCCTGTTCAGCGCCAACTCCGAGGGCGCCTGCCCCAACTGCAACGGCGCCGGTGTCGTGTACCTGGACTTGGCGATCATGGCCGGGGTCTCCGCGCCGTGCGAGGTGTGTGAGGGCAAGCGGTTCCAGGTGTCGGTGCTGGAGTACACGCTGGGCGGTCGCGACATCAGCGAGGTGCTCGCGATGTCGGTGTCCGAGGCACGGGAGTTCTTCGGCGAGGGCGAGGCCAGGGTTCCCGCCGCGCACAAGATCCTTCAGCGGCTCGACGACGTCGGGCTCGGCTACCTTGGCCTCGGTCAGCCGTTGACGACGTTGTCCGGCGGGGAGCGGCAGCGCCTCAAACTGGCCGTCCACATGGCCGAGAAGGGCGGGATCTACGTTCTCGACGAGCCGACCACCGGCCTGCACCTCGCCGACGTCGAGCACCTGCTCGGCCTGCTCGACCGGCTCGTCGATTCGGGTAAGTCGGTCATCGTCGTCGAGCATCACCAGGCGGTCATGGCGCACGCCGACTGGATCATCGACCTCGGTCCCGGAGCGGGTCACGACGGTGGCCGGATCGTCTTCGAAGGTACCCCGGCCGACCTCGTCGCCGGTCGTTCCACCCTCACCGGCAAGCACCTGGCGGACTACGTCGGTGCGTGAGGAGGCGTGACCAGGCGCGGGTACGAATGCGTCGGCGGTTCGGGAGGTATCGTCGGTCTGCGCTTCGTCGGGGGTTCGGCAGCGGTGGGAGGCCAGGGCGTGACCCACTGACGGTGACGAGCCAGCGCACCCGGCCCCGTGCTGGTGACGGCACAGCTCGCCGTGCGGCGAGCGCGACGACGGATTTCCGCCAGCGGGGCGAGGGCGGGACGGTGCACTGTGGATAGAATGAGCGATCCACTCACGACAGACGCTGTTTCCGTGCTTGAGGGTATGTACGCCGCCGAGGCCGAGTACCTCGCGGCAGGCGGACCCGGGAGTGCGTCGTTCGCACCGCTCGCTCCGTTCTTCGCGCACGACGTCGTGCTTCACCAGGCGGAGAACCTCCCCTATGGCGGTCCGTGGCGTGGCCATGACGGTCTGGAGCGCTTCTTTCTCGCCATGAGCCGGACGTGGGAGACCTTCGAGATGGTGGAACAGGAGTTCCTGTCGCACACCAGCCCGCTCGTCGTTCTCACGCAGGTGCGGGCCCGCGCTCGGGCAACCGGGGCCGAACTCCAGTTCCCGATCATTCAGACGATCACCGTGGAGCACGGGCGCATCAGCGAGGTGCGCCCGTTCTACTGGGACACCGCCGCCGTGGCGGAGGCGTGCTCGACCCGCTGACGCCGCAAGGACGGTCCCGAATCCGCTACGACCGCCGCGCCACGACGTCGGCACGCGCGGCAGAGAGTCGAGACCCCGCCGCACGTGTACCGGTCAGGCGGTGCGGCGGGCGCGAGCCAGCGCGAGCGAGCCGAGAGCGACGGCGATCAAGCCGACCGCGATGGCAAGGTAGCCGCCGACGATGCCGTAGCCGGTGCCGGGACCGCCTTCGGCCGCCGCGACGACACCGCCACCTGCCACCGCGCTCGCCACTCCCGCGCCCAGTGCCATGATCGCGCCCTTCGGTTTGGTTCCTGTGCCGAGCCGACTGGAGGGACGCGCGAGTGCCACGCCGCCCAGCACCGCGCCGACCAGTCCCACCACCGCGCCGACCAGGGACCAGAACCTGCCGGAGGTCAGGGTGTAGGAATCGACGGCTGACGACTGTGCCACGGCGTGCGCGAGCAGGTCGGCGGGACTGCGGACAGGGAAGCGAGTGCGGAATGGACGGACATGGCGGCTTTCGTTCCTTCCTGTGACGGGATGGGGCCTTTCGAGCATGTCCCCGGATCGCACCGTGTGACGTCGCGCGTGCGTGGGAAATCTGCGCTGCCACGCCCGGTGTGGTCGCCTACGGCGGGCGTGGGCGAACCGGGAACGGTCTACCGCGGTTGTGGTAGCCGCAGAATCGTCTTCCGGTGGGAGTCGCAGGCGCGAGCCGTCGAATAGGGTGCACGCGTGAGCAGGGCGCGGATCGGTGCCAGGGACTGGGCGATCGCCGTCGGTGTGGCCGCGACGCTGGTGGCCACCGGGTTGTCGGGGCAACCCCCGCCGACGGACATCGGGCCGCTGGGTTACGTGCCGCTGGCCGCAGGTGGCCTGACGCTGGCCGCGCGGCGCCGGATGCCGGTCGCCGTGCTGGTCGTGACCGGACTGTGCACGCTCGTTCATCAGCTTCTCGGTCTCGACGTGCCCGCCGTGGCGTACCTGTTCGCGGTGTACGCCGCCGTGCGGGCGGGGCACCGCATCGCCACGATCGCCGTGTCGGTGGGCATGCTCGCCGCTCTGCCGCTGGTGATCTTGGCCTCGCCCCAGCCGACCGAGGTGGGGGAGGCGTTGCTGCGTTCACGGGATGTCCTCGAACTGGCCTGGCTGATCGCCGCGGGCGCGGCGGGCGAGGCACTGCGGCAGGCCGAGCGAAGGGCGGACGAGGCCGAACGCACCCGCGAGGAGGTCGCGCGGCGCCGCGCCAACGAGGAACGACTCCACATCGCACGTGAGTTGCACGACTCGCTCACCCACCAGATCTCCGTGATCAAGGTGCAGGCCGAGGTCGCCGTCCATCTCGCCCGCAAACGCGGCGAGGAGGTACCGGACGCGCTGCTCGCGATCCGGGAAGCCGGTCGCGAGGCCGCCAGGGAACTGCGTGCGACGCTGGAAGCGTTGCGCGACGACGAACGGTCGTCACCGCACGGGATCGACGGGGTTCCGGACCTGCTGTGCAGGGCTCGCGCGGCCGGTCTCCGCGCCACGCTGACGATCGAAGGGAGAAGGGTCGAACTCCCGTCAACAGTGCAGAGTGCCGCTTACCGGATCGTTCAGGAGGCACTGACCAACGTCGCGCGCCACGCCGCGGCCACGACGGCTTCCGTCCACATCGAGTACAGCGCCGACGCCGTGGAGGTCAGGATCGACGACGACGGCAAGGCCACTGTGGACTCAGCTCCGGCTGCGGGCGTCGGGTTGCTCGGGATGCGCGAGCGGGTCACGGCCCTCGGTGGCCATCTGCGTGCCGAGCCACGTGCCGAGGGCGGCTTCACCGTCGCGGCACGGCTTCCCCTTGAGAGGGCGGCGTGATCCGCGTTCTCCTCGTCGATGACCAGCCCCTCATTCGCAGCGGCTTTCGCGCGCTGCTCGATGTCGAGGACGACATCGAGGTGGTGGCGGAGGCAGCCGACGGCCGTGAGGGAGTCGAGCAGGCAAGGGCGCACCGTCCGGACATCGCTCTCATCGACGTTCAGATGCCCGTCATGGACGGCATCGAGGCCACTCGGCGAATCGCCGAGGACCCGGCGCTGTCGGGGGTGCGGGTCGTCATCCTGACCAACTACGGTCTCGACGAGTACGTGTTCGACGGATTGCGGGCAGGCGCGGCCGGGTTCCTCGTCAAGGACATCGAGCCGGAGGACTTCCTGCACGCCGTGCGCGTCGCCGCGCGGGGTGACGTCCTGCTCGCGCCGTCCATCACACGGAAACTGATCGACCGTTACGTCAGCAGGGCGCCAGCCGCCACAGGTGTGGACGCCAGGCTCGCGCGGCTGACCAACCGGGAACGGGAGGTCGTCACGCTGGTCGCAGGCGGCCTGTCGAACGAGCAGATCGCCGACCGGCTCGTGATCAGCCCTCTGACCGCGAAAACCCACGTCAACAGGGCCATGACCAAGCTGCACGCCCGCGACCGCGCTCAACTCGTCATCGTCGCCTACGAATCCGGCCTTGTCGTACCCGGCGGCTCGTGATCCGCGCGATGAGCCCCCGGCATGGGGACCGGTTGCCGAGTCGTGCTCCTGCTCACCCTCCTACGCGGCCGACGGCCTGCCCGCGCCCGCGTAGTTGTCGCCGGGCTTGCGGTAGTTGTGCACCTGCACGGCCTGGCCGAACGTCGGGGCGTCGATCATCTGGTTGTTGCCGATGTAGATGCCGACGTGGTGGATCTTCGTGTCGGGGTCGCCGAAGAAGATCAGGTCACCGAGGCGCAGCTCGTCGCCCCTCTTCACCAGCGGCACGCTGTGGTACTGGGTGTGCGCGGTGCGCATCATCGAGATACCGGCGCTGGCGTAGGCGGCTGTGGTGAGGCCGGAGCAGTCGAACCCGGCGTCGCCCTGCTCGGTGCCGTTGCCACCCCACACGTACGGCAGGCCGATCTTGTCGATGGCGAAGGTGACCGCCTTCAAAGCCGCGGCGTCCGGTTTGGTGCGCTTCTCGCTCACGGTGCCGTACACGTTGGCCGTCGCGAGCACCCGGTGCAGGAACAGCGGCTCGTCCTGAAGCGCCGACACACCGGCCAGCCAGTCGTCGCCATCGGAGAGGTCTCTGCCGCCATCACACAGCGCCCTTCCGGCGGTCAGCGCGGCGTCGTCGATGTCTTGGATGTCGGGTGCGTCGCCGGTGGGGCTCGCCTTGAACCGGTTCCAGACCGAGGGCGCGAGCTGCAACGGCCCAGCCGCGCCGGGTTCGGAGATCACCTTGTCGGCGAAGTCGCGTACCTCGACGGTGCCGATCGGTTCCGACATGCTCCCTTCGTCGGTGAGGCTGCCACCCTCGACGCGGCCGTGGTCCGTTGCGGTGCGGCCGACGCCGGCCAGGGTGACCCACGACAGGTTGCAGTCCGGCTCCTCGTCGGCGAGGGTCACCGTCGCCGACGCGTACGCGTACATCGCGGGGCGGGGGATGTCGAGCCAGCCCGCCACGTCGTCCACCCACGACTCGAAGATCACGCCTGGTGTGGCAGGCACCGAGGACGCCGGCGGTGCGCTGCTCGTGACCGTCGATTCGACCGGCTGCGCCGACGACGTCCGGGGTCCGGGCGGCATCGCGGCGGCCGTGTCCCCGGTGTGCTGCGGGGTGTGCCGCAACGCCACCACGAACACCCCGACGGCGACCACCGCCGCCGCGACAGCCGCGATCACCAGTCGTCTGCCCCGTACTCCGCCGCTCGCGCGCATGGGCACAGGATAAGCAGCATTCGGCCACCGTGCGTGAGGAAGTGCCCCGCACGGGGGGTGGACGCCTCGCCCCGCGCGGGTGTCGTGCTCAGCGCATCGTGAGACGTTCCAGCAGAAATGCGCGCAAGGCATCCAGATCGGTGTCCACGGCCGTGTGTACCGTGGTGCTTGCCGTTGTTGTGGTCGCGCCGTCGGTGTCGGCGCGCAACTCGGGCCGCCGCTGATCGACGACGGTCGCTCCGCGCGAAGGCCCGAACGAGGTCTCCACCGCGACGGGCACCGCTACGGTGCGCAGGATGCCCGGCCGGATCACCTCCGCGACCGCCACCGCGTCGTGGATCACCATTCCGTCCCAGCCCAGCGCCTTGCGGTAGTGGGCGAGGTAGTCGGGCGTCAGCGCCGTGAGCGCGGCCCCCACCGGGCCGGAGGCCGTCAGCGCGTCGAGCCATTCGAGGTCAACGGCGCAGCGGTAGGTGAGGTCCATCGGCACCAGCACGCACGGCACCTCGCCGCCCGTGAGCACACGGTGAGCAGCCTCGGGGTCGCTCCAGATGTTGAACTCGGCCGCAGCCGTGGTGTTGCCGTGCAGCAGAGCGCCGCCCATGATCACCACCCTGGCGATCTTGTGGTGCAGGTCGGGCCGGACGCTCAACAGCGACGCGATGTTGGTCAGCGGCCCGATGGGCGCGATCGTCACCGGCTCGTCGGACTGTTCGAGCAGCCGCGACAGCAACCACACTGCGCCTCCTGCCTCGACAGGGCGTTCGGCCTCGGGCAGGGCAGCGGAGCGGCCGGAGAGTCCGTCGGCGCCGTGCGCGTAGCGAGCGCGGTGAGGATGTTCGTGCACGAGAGGGCGGGCAGCGCCCTGCGCGACCGGCACGTCGCCGCGCTTGCACAGCGCGAGCAGCCGCCGCGCGTTACGGGTGGTGGTCTCGACGCCGACATTGCCGAAGACCGTGGTCACGCCCAGTAGGTCCACATCGTCGCTCAACGCTGCGAGCGCGATGGCGAAGGCGTCGTCAACGCCGGGGTCGGTGTCGATGATGAGCTTGGTCGTCACGTGCCGCACTCCCTCGTTTTCCGGTGCGACAGACACGCTACCGTCACCATATGACGTCGATGTGGGGTTCTCCCGTGCTCTCGCGGGCGCAGGCGTGGCGCAAGGCGCGGCGCGATCCCCGGCAGGCGCGGTTCCTCACGGCGGCCTCGCTGCGCTGGGTATGGCGCAATCGCGCCTTCACCCCGTGGTATCTGGTGCGTTACTGGCGGCTGCTGAAGTTCCGCATCGCGAACCCGCACATCGTGCTCAGGGGCATGGTGTTCCTCGGCCGCGACGTCGAGATCCACTGCCGCCCCGGATACGGCCGCCTCGAGATCGGGCGGTGGGTGCACATCGGCGACGGCAACGCCATCCGCTGCCATGAGGGTTCGTTGCGCATCGGCGACAAGGTCGTGTTCGGCAGGCAGAACGTCGTGAACACCTACCTCGACATCGAGATCGGGGCCGCCACGCTCGTCGCGGACTGGGTCTACATCTGCGACTTCGACCACGTCACCACCGACATCACTCTGCCGATCAAGGATCAGGGCATCGTGAAGTCGCCCGTACGCATCGGTCCCGACACGTGGATCGGCACGAAGGTGTCGGTGCTGCGAGGCACCCGGGTCGGAAGGGGTTGTGTGCTGGGAGCGCATGCCGTGGTGCGTGGCGACATCGCCGACTACGGCATCGCGGTGGGCTCGCCTGCCAGGGTGGTGCGCGACCGGAGGGCCGACTACGAGGCCGACGCCGAGCGACGCGAAGCCGTGAAGGACATGGCGCGCAAGGCGAACAAAGCCCTGAAGAAGACGCTCGGCGAGCCCGAGCCCTGACCGAGACGCATGGTGCCGTGTCCTCAGTCTGTGCACGGGTGTTTGCAGTTTGTGCACGGGTGCTCGCATCGCACGGCGCAGACACGCGTGCAGGAAGTGCGGACACGAGACGCATCGTGCCGTGTCCTCAGTCTGTGCACGGGTGTTTGCAGTGTGGGAACGACGTCCGTACACGAAGTGCCAACATGCGTGGGAGAACTGCGGACACGGTGGTCAGTGGCGTGGGGCCTGCCTGGTTCTGATGTGCGCTCGTTCCCCCTGCTTGCCGAACAGGCTGAGCACTTCGACGCTGCCCCGGCCCGTCGAACCGAACCAGTGCGGGTGCTGGGTGTCGAACTCGGCGACCTCCCCCGGACCGAGCACCACGTCGTAGTCACCGAGCACGAGCCGCAGCCGTCCGCTGAGCACGTAGAGCCACTCGTACCCGGTGTGGGTGCGGGGGAACGGCTCGCACTCGCGCGCGGGAATCGTCAGCTTGTACGCCTTGGGCTCTCCCTGAGTCCTTGACAACGGCACGATGACGCGGCCTTGCGCCCTCCTCGGTTTCTGCGGCATGCGCGGATCGACGATGCTCGGCGCGGCGACGATCTCGTCGAGTGGCACCGCGAGGGCGGCCGCGATCGGCAACAGCAGTTCGAGACTCGGCCTACGGTGGCCGGTTTCGAGCCGGGACAGTGTGCTCTTCGAGACGCCCGTGCGGCGGCTCAGTTCGGTGAGGGAGACGTTCCTCTTCTCCCTCACCCGGCGCAGACGAGGGCCGATCTGGTCCAGGGTCGCGTCGATCGCGGGATGCGGCTGCATGGGTGCCAGGACAGCAGGCTGTTCCGGTTTTGGCAACGTTCGTTGCTGCTTTGTCCCGAGATCGGCCACCGTCGTCCACCGGAGGTGACAGTGGTGGACAACCATCGTGATGTTGTGATTATCGGAGCCGGTGCCGCCGGTCTGAGCGCAGGGCTGGTTCTCGCGCGTGCTCAGGCCGACGTGGTGGTGGTCGATGAGGGAAAACCCAGGAACGCGCCGGCCGCGCACATGCACGGATTCCTCTCCCGTGACGGCGTGGCTCCCTCGGAGTTCCTGGCGAAAGGACGGGAGGAACTCGCCCGGTACGGCGGCGATCTGATCGGGGCACGGGTCGTCGAGGCGACCAGGGCGGACAGCGGGTTCACCGTCGTGCTGGACACAGGCGCGATCATCCACGCCCGCGCCGTGCTGGTCGCCACGGGATTGACCGACGAGCTGCCCGAGATCGAGGGCGTCCGTGAGCGGTGGGGGTCGGAGGTCCACCACTGCCCGCACTGCCACGGGCACGAGGTGCGGGGACGCGGACTGGTGGTCATCGGCGGCGAGGTGCTCGCCGGGACCCTTCACCAGGCCGCTCTGCTGCGCCGATTCAGCAACAGGGTGACCCTGTGCCCGCACAGAACGGACGTCTCCGAGGACGACCGCGCCCGCCTGCGCGCGTTCGGCGTCCGGATCGTGGACGGCATCGTCACCCGGCTCGTGGGCGATGACAGCGGTGGCGGTCGGTTGATCGGGGTCGAACTCGCCGACGGCTCGGTGCGGGAGTGCGACGCGGTGTTCGTCGCGCCACGACCATGCCCGAACGACGCGGTGCTTCGCGCACTCGGCTGCGCGTCCGACGACGTCACGGGGTGGGTGGCGGCCGACGCGACCGGAGCGACGAGCGTGCCGGGTGTCTGGGCAGCGGGCAATGTGATCAATCCCCGCGCACAGGTGATCACGGCGGCCGGCCAGGCCTCGGCCACCGCGATCGCGATCACCGCCTGGCTGCTCGACGGCGATGTCACCGCCGCTGCGGTGAGGGCGGAAACGAGCGGGCAGGAGCGCCGATGACTGTCGAGACCGCACCACGTTCCGGCCTTCGCGGGCGGCTGCTGCCGCTCGGGGTGTATCTGCTGTCGTTCAGCCTGTTCGCCATGGGCAGTGCGGAGTTCCTGCTCGCCGGTGTGCTTCCGGAGGTGGCGGCCGACATCGGGTTGAGCCTCGCCACGGCAGGTGGGCTGATCACCGCGTTCGCCGTCGGGGTGGTGATCGGCGGCCCTCCGTTCGCCGTCCTCAGCCTGCGCTGGCCTCGCCGCACTGCCCTTGTGCTGACGCAGCTCGTTTTCGCCGGTGCCATCGCGGCAGGGATGCTCACCGGCGGGTACACGGCGCTGATGGTGACCCGCTTCGTCGCCGGAGTGGCTTATGCGGGCTTCTTCGCCGTCGCGGCCGTCACCGCCGTCGGGCTGGTCCCTCCCGACCGCGCCGCCCGTGCCTCAGGCGTCGTGGTCAGCGGGCTCAGCCTGGCCATGATCCTCGGCGGACCGGCAGGAACGTTGATCGGCTACCGCGTGGGCTGGGAGGGAGGTTTCTGGCTCGTCGTGGCGCTCACCCTCGCAGGCGCTGTTGCCGTCGCCGTCGCGATGCCCCGCACCGCAGCCGGGACCGACTCCGACGTGAGGCGTGAACTCCGCGCGATGCGGCGACCGCGACTGTGGCTCGTCTACGCGGCCACGCTGCTGAGCACGGCGTCGTACATGATCACGTTCAACTATCTCGCCGAGATTCTGACCGGCGTGACCGGCGTTCCTGAGATGTGGATCGCGGCCGTCCTCGTACTGTTCGGAGTCGGCGCGTACATCGGGCTGGCCATCGGAGGGCGCATCGCCGACCGGCGACCCCACCACGCCCTCATCGTGGGATCACTCGGGATCGCGGGCTGCTCGGTGTCGATCGCTCTGCTCGCCGAGCATACGATCGCGGTGGTTCCGCTCGTCTTGCTGCTCGGGGTGGCGGGCTTCGTGCTTAACCCCGCCGTGTACGGGCGGGTGTTCACCATCGCCGCCGACGCGCCCACTCTGGCCGGCGCGACCACGGTGTCGGCCTTCCAACTCGGCATCAGCGTTGTGCCGCTCCTGGCGGGTGCCGCGTTGAGTGCCGGAGCGCCCAGCACGGCCGTCGCGTGGATCGGCGCGGGGCTCGCGGCGCTCACCGTCCCCGTTGTCCTCGCCGAGCGTGCCGCGAAGGGGCAGACGGTCTGAATGGACCAGGCCCGCAGGCTGCCGGTGTGGGTGCAGCCTGCGGACCGGCGTACGAGAAGTGCAGACACGCGTGCAGGAGGTGCGGACACGAGACGCGGGGTGTCGTGTCCGCAGTCTGTGTGCGGGTGTTTGCACTTCGCGGCGCGGGCACGCATGCGGAAAGTGCGGACCGGCGTACGAGAAGTGCGGACACGCGTGCAGGAGGTGCAGACACGCGTGCAGGAGGTGCGGACACGCGTGCGGGAAGTGCGGACACGGCTGTTATTCCGGTTTCGGCACCGCTGGGTACGGGACGAAGGTGCTGGTGTTCTCGTCAACGGTGAGGCGCTTGCCGATGGTGGGGAAGGCCCGTTGCGGGCAGGCCGGGCGTTCGCACACCTTGCAGCCCATGCCGATGGGCGTTGCCGCGGTCTTGTCGTCGAGGTTCAGCCCCGACGAGTACACGAGCCGGTGCGCATGCCGCAGCTCGCAGCCGAGTCCCACCGAGAACATCTTCCCAGGGCTGCCGTAGCCGCCGATGTTGCGGGAGATCGTGCGGGCGATCCAGAAGTAGCTCTTGCCGTCGGGCAGGGTGGCCACCTGGGTGAGCACCTTCCCGGGGCGGGTGAACGCCTCGTAGACGATCCACAATGGACATGCGCCGCCCACGCGGGAGAAGTGGAACCCCGCCGCCGACTGGCGTTTCGACATGTTGCCCGCGCGATCGACCCTGACGAACGAGAACGGGATACCGCGGAGCTTGGGTCGCTGCAACGTCGAGAGCCGGTGGCAGACGGTCTCGAACCCGACGCCGAAGTGTTCGCACAGCAACTCGATGTCGTAGCGGAAGCGTTCGGCGGCGCCGTGGAAGTCCCGGTAGGGCAGGATCAGCGCACCCGCGAAGTAGTTCGCAAGGCCGACCCGCGCCAGCGATCGCGCGGGAGGACCGGAGAACGCCCACGAGTCGGCGAGTTCGGTGATGAGGTCGTCGTATTCGAGCAGGGCGATCTGTGAGGCCATCCGGAACGCCTGCTGTCCGATGCGCAACGTCGGCGCCATGCGGAGGATCCTGGCGCCGGGTTCGTAGCGGTGCTGCTCGCCTGCCGCGAGGTCGAGCCCCTCCGTGGTGACGGTGACGCCGTACTTCTCGGCGAGGCGCTCGCGAAGGCCGTTGCGGATCTCGTCCCGCCGGAGCCCCAGCTCCTGATACATCTTCTCGGCGCGTTCGTCCAGCTCGGCGACGTAGTTCTCGCGCTCGTAGAAGAAGTCGCGAACCTCCTCGTGGGGCAGTGGTGCCGCGGCGCTGCCGTGGGCGCCCCTGCCGTCCTCGGTGACGAGCGCGGCGGTGGTCTCCACGGCGTTGCGGTAGCTGCGATGGAGTTTGACCAGCGCCTCGGCCACCGAGGGCAGGTTCTTCGCGAGGTCGTTGATCTCACCGGGGGAGACGGTGGCGCCGATCGACTCGTCGAGCAGCGCCTCCCTGACGTCGGCGACGAGCCGGGAGGTGTCGTTGTCGGCGAAGAACTCGGCATCGACGCCGAACGCCTCGGTGATGCGCAGCAGGACCGGCACCGTCAGCGGACGGGTGTTGTGTTCGATCTGGTTGAGGTAGCTGGGGGAGATTTCGAGCAGTCTGGCGAGGTTCGCCTGGCTCATCGAGCGGCTCTCCCGCAGATGACGCAGCCGTGCGCCTGCGAAAGTCTTGTCCACTGAATCGAGTCCTTCGCGAAGGAATTCCTGTCCGGGAACGGTCAAGATCCCGGAATCCACCGGGCTGCGAACCACGCTGTTCACAACGTTCGCAAGATGCTACGGGAAATTCGCACAACTTCGCAAGTTGGAGCTCTGGTGTCGTTTGCGCAGGCCGTGTCATCGTTTTCGTTAACAGGCGATTGATCGCAACGTTCGCAAAGTTGGAGTGAGAACGATGACCGAGAAGCAGACCCGCTTGGAGCAGGAGGCGGCGGCCCTTGAGCGGGAGTGGGAGACCAACCCCCGCTGGAAGGACGTGAAGCGCTCCTACTCCGCCGAGGACGTGGTCAAGCTGCGCGGTAGCGTCGTCGAGGAGCACACGCTCGCCCGCCGTGGCGCCGAGAAGCTGTGGAACCTGCTCCACACCGAGGACTACATCCACGCTCTCGGTGCGCTCACCGGTAACCAGGCCGTTCAGCAGGTCCGCGCGGGCCTGAAGGCCATCTACCTCTCGGGCTGGCAGGTCGCGGCCGACGCCAACCTGGCAGGCCAGACCTACCCCGACCAGAGCCTCTACCCTGCCAACTCCGTGCCCGCCGTGGTCCGGCGCATCAACAACGCGCTGACGCGCGCCGACCAGATCACCTGGGCCGAGGGCAACACCGACATCGACTGGTTCGCGCCGATCGTCGCCGACGCCGAGGCAGGCTTCGGTGGCCCGCTGAACGCGTTCGAGCTGATGAAGGGCATGATCGCCGCTGGGGCCGCGGGCGTGCACTGGGAGGACCAGCTCGCGTCCGAGAAGAAGTGCGGCCACCTCGGCGGCAAGGTGCTCATCCCGACCAAGCAGCACGAGCGCACCCTGAACGCGGCCAGGCTGGCCTCCGACGTGCTGAACGTCCCCTCGCTGATCGTCGCCCGCACGGACGCGCAGGCCGCGACGCTGCTCACCAGCGACGTTGACGAGCGCGACCAGAAGTTCCTGACCGGTGGCCGCACCTCCGAGGGCTTCTACGAGGTGCGCAACGGCATCGAGCCGTGCATCGAGCGTGGCCTCGCCTACGCCGAGTACGCCGACCTGCTGTGGATGGAGACCTCCACCCCGGACCTCGACGTCGCACGCAAGTTCGCCGAGGCGATCAAGGACAAGTACCCGAACCAGATGCTGGCGTACAACTGCTCGCCGTCGTTCAACTGGAAGAAGCACCTCGACGACGCCACCATCGCCAAGTTCCAGCGCGAGCTGGGCCACATGGGCTACAAGTTCCAGTTCATCACCCTGGCCGGTTTCCACGCGCTCAACTACTCGATGTTCGACCTGGCCAAGGGCTACGCGAACGAGGGCATGACCGCCTACGTCGATCTGCAGGAGCGCGAGTTCGCGGCAGAGGACCGCGGCTACACCGCCACCAAGCACCAGCGCGAGGTCGGCACCGGCTGGTTCGACCTGGTGAGCACCGCACTGAACCCGGAGAGCTCCACCACGGCGTTGACGGGCTCCACCGAAGAAGCGCAGTTCTAAACAGGACTGCGTCACCGGCCCGAAGGGGACGAGACATGGCTGACACGATGAACGGCAGGCTGCGCATCGCCGGTCCCATGCGGGAGCGCTACGACGAGATCCTCACTCCGGCCGCGCTGGAGTTCGTGGCGAAGTTGGACAACGCCTTCGCGGGGCGCCGCAGGGAACTGCTCGACGGGCGACGTCGGCGCAGGGAGCGGCTCGCCGCAGGGGAGGAGGCGCTGGGATTTCTGCGCCAGACACGGTGGATTCGCAACGACGAGTCCTGGCAGGTCGCCCAGCCCGCCCCCGGTCTTGAGGACCGCAGGGTGGAGATCACCGGACCGCCCGAGCGCAAGATGACGGTCAACGCGCTGAACTCGGGTGCGAACGTGTGGCTCGCCGACTTCGAGGACGCGACATCGCCGACGTGGCACAACATCGTGTCGGGCCAGCTCAACCTGTACGACGCGATCCGGCGCAACATCGACTTCACCGACCGGGGCAAGCGGTACGTGATCGGCGACGAGCCTGCCACGATCGTCGCGCGGCCGCGAGGCTGGCACCTGGTGGAGAAGCACATCCGGATCGACGGCCGTCCCGTGTCGGCCAGTCTCGTTGACTTCGGGCTCTACTTCTTCCACAACGCACGGCAGTTGCTCGCGAGGGGCAGCGGCCCGTACTTCTACCTGCCGAAGCTGGAAAGCCACCACGAGGCACGGCTGTGGAACGACGTGTTCCGCCTCGCGCAGGACGAACTCGGGGTTCCGAGGGGAACGATCAGGGCGACCGTGCTGATCGAGACGATCACCGCGGCGTTCGAGATGGACGAGATCCTCTACGAGCTTCGCGAGCACGCGGCCGGGCTGAACGCGGGCCGGTGGGACTACATCTTCAGCATCATCAAGACCTTCGCCTCGCACGGCGCGGACTACGTCCTTCCGGACAGGGCGCAGGTCACGATGACGGTGCCGTTCATGCGGTCCTACACGGAGTTGCTGGTGCGTACGTGCCACAGGCGTGGCGCGCACGCGATCGGCGGGATGGCCGCGTTCATCCCGAGCAGGGACCCCGAGGCGAACGCGACAGCTCTGCGCCAGGTCCGGCAGGACAAGGAACGGGAGGCTGGCGACGGCTTCGACGGGTCGTGGGTCGCGCACCCCGGTCTGGTGCCGGTGTGCCGTGAGGTGTTCGACGAGGTGCTCGGCGGGTGGCCCAACCAGCTCACCAAGCTGCGGGAGGACGTGGTCGTCGAGGCCGAGGACCTCCTCAATGTGGCCGGTGCGGGTGGCGAGGTCACGGAGCAGGGTGTCCGGTCGAACATCAATGTGGCCCTGCGCTACATCGATGCCTGGTTGCGCGGCACGGGTGCGGCGGGCATCTTCGGGCTGATGGAGGACGCCGCCACGGCGGAGATCGCCCGTTGCCAGGTGTGGCAGTGGGTCCGCAACGGAACGAAACTCGCCGACGGAACGGCCGTCACGGCGGAGCGGGTGACCGACTGGCTGGACGCCGAACTCACCGACGTGCATGCGGACCTCGGCCAGCCGAATCGCCTCGCCGACGCCCGTGAGATCTTCGTGGAGACGGCGTTGTCGGAGAAGCTGCCCGGCTTCTTCACCACGGGTGCCTACGCGCGGTACCTGACGACCCCGAGCTGACCGCCTGGCTGCCGGACACGGCCGGAGGTCATCGTG
Source organism: Saccharomonospora xinjiangensis XJ-54 (assembly GCF_000258175.1). Taxonomy (NCBI): domain Bacteria; kingdom Bacillati; phylum Actinomycetota; class Actinomycetes; order Pseudonocardiales; family Pseudonocardiaceae; genus Saccharomonospora; species Saccharomonospora xinjiangensis. Next base: position 3,614,248 of record NZ_JH636049.1, read on the forward strand.
GAGCCGTGGAGGTCGCGGCACCGGTCATGCGGTGCTCGCGGCCTCCACGGCTGCATCCGGCTCAACGGGCGGCCGTGGCGATGGCGGCCTCCGCGCAGGCGCGGCCGGTGCGGGCCGCGTCGAGATCGCCGGTCACCGCCGCCATCACGATGGCCCCTTCCACCAGGACGGCGAGCTGGGCGGCGAGTCCGTCCGGATCGGACACGTCGAGCGAGCCGGTGAGCTCGCGGAGATAGTCGCCGACGGCTTTCTTGTGAGCGCGGGCGGCTTCGGCGACGACGGGCGAGACTCCGCCGAGTTCGCCGAACGAGTTGACGAAGGCGCAGCCCCGGAACTCGGGCCTGCGGAACCACTCCGACAACCAGTCGAACACGGCGAGAACCGCGTGCCTTCCCGAGCCGCCGTGCTGCCGCACGTACTCGGCCAGTTCCTCGCGCCAGCGTTCGTCCCGCCGCCTCAGGTAGGCGGCCACGATGTGGTCCTTGGACGGGAAGCACTGGTAGAGCCGCTTCAGCGAAACCCCTGAGCGGGATCGGATCGCGTCCATGCCGACGGCCTGGATGCCGCGCTCGTAGAACTGCTCGTCGGCCGCGTCCAGTACGCGATGTGTGGCTTCCCTGACGTCCATGGCTCCACTCTGGCACGGAGAACGATCGTTCTCTAGTATGGCGTCATGACATCACGCCCACCGTTCCCGCCGTTCGACGAACACACCGCCGCGCAGAAGGTCCAGGCCGCCGAGGACGCCTGGAACACCCGCGACCCCGAGCGGGTCGCTCTCGCCTACACGCCGGACTCCGTGTGGCGTAACCGCGACCGCCACGTGGTCGGCCGCGACCAGATCGTCGCGTTCCTCACCGAGAAATGGGAACGCGAACTCGACTACGCGCTCCGCAAGGAACTCTGGGGTTTCCGGGGCAACCGCATCGCGGTGCGCTTCCAGTACGAATGCCACGACCGGCAGGGGCAGTGGTATCGCAGCTACGGCAACGAGTTGTGGGAGTTCACCGACGACGGTCTGATGCGGCGCAGGGAGGCCAGCATCAACGACCACCCGATCGACGCTTCGCAGCGCCGCATCTTCGGGCCTCGCCCGGAAAGTGAACGAGGTCTGCTGCTGCCGGTGTTCTGATCAGTCTTCGGACGCGGGGCCGGAGGGGCGCACCACGGGCGCTTCCGGCCTCGCGGGACTACGGCTCGAAGGCGTTCCCCGTCGCGATCTTGGGACGGCCGAGTGACTGCGGCGAACCTGCCTTCGTACGGCGGTAGACCCTGACGGTCTCCTCGGCGATGCGTGACCAGTCGAAGTCCGCCGCGAGCCGGGAGCGTGCCGCGTGCGCCCGGCGGGATGCCGCCTCGACGTCGGCGAGGACGGCGTCCACAGCCCGCACTATTCCCTCGACGTCCCCCGGGGCGAAGGCGAGCCCGGTCTCACCATCGACGACGAGTTCGCCGAGCCCGCCTGCCGTGGAAGCGACAAGGGGAGCCTGTGCGGCGGCCGCCTCGAGAGCGACGATGCCGAACGGCTCGTAGCGGCTCGGCAGCACCACCGCGTCGGCCGAGGCCAGCACGGCACGCAGGTCGGCGTCGGGAAGGTGGCCCACGAAATCGACAGCCTCGTCCACGGTGAGCCGCGCCGCCTGAGCCACGAGTTCCTCGTGGTGCCTGCCCGCACCCGCCACTACGAGCCGAGTTCCCGGGTGTCGCCTGCGGATCTCGGGGAGCGCGTCGAGCAGGTCCTGCACGCCTTTCTCCCATTCGAGGCGCCCGAAGAACAGCAGCAGCGGCCCCTCGGGGCTGTGAGTGGCACGCACTTCGGCGACGTCGTCGCGCGCTACCCACCAGTCGCGTTCCTCGATGCCGTTGTGAATGACCGTGATGGTCTCCTCCGGCACCTCGAACAGGTGCGCCACCTCGCGGCGCATCGCCTCGGAGCAGGTGATGAGCGCATCGACCCTGTTGGCGAGCCACCACTCGACCGAGTGGATCTGCTGATTGAGCGGGTGGGACAGCCAGCCCGAGTGCCTGCCCGCCTCCGTGGCGTGGATCGTGCCGACGAGCGGAACGCGAGCAGCCTCGGCGAGTGCGATCGCGGGCTGGGTGACGAGCCAGTCGTGGGCGTGAACGACCTCGGGCTTCCAGGTACGGAACAGCTCCGTTCCCGCCCTGATCATGGCGTGTCCCATCGAGAGCGTCCACGCCACGAGGTCGCGCTCGAAGGTCACGTGCAGGGGGTCCTCCGCGACACGGACGAGCCGCACGCCATCGACGACCTCGTCGGTCGTGGGATGCGTCTCCGCGTCGGTGCCCGCGGCGTGCCTGCACAGCACGACCACCTCGTGGCCACCGCGCGCGAGGTACCTGGCCAGCGCGTGGACATGCCGGGCGAGTCCCCCGACCACAACGGGCGGGTATTCCCACGACAACATCAGCACGCGCATAGGCCGAGGTTACTCACCGGTCGCTTCGCGGGCGGCGCCCAGCCCCGTTTGTGTGCCAGCATCGAAAGACGATGAGCGCACACCTGACGCAGGAGCCGCAGGCTGGCTCGGACGGGACAGCCGGAACCGTGGTGACGACAACGCCGTGGACCTACCAGGTAGGCCCCGGCAACGCCCATCCCGAGCATCCCCGCCCGCAGCTGACGCGCCCCCGCTGGCTCACACTGAACGGTCTCTGGGACTACGTCGGTCGCGACGCGGGCGGCGTGGAGCATCGGGGTGAGGCCATCCTCGTGCCGTTCCCGCCGGAGTCACTGCTGTCGGGAATCGGCAGGCGCGACGAGAACCTGTGGTACCGGCGCACCTTCGACGTTCCCGGCGAGTGGCTCGGCCAGGGCAGCCGGGTGCTGCTGCACTTCGGTGCGGTGGATCAGATCGCCACCGTATGGGTCAACCACCAGCTGCTGGGCCGTCACGAGGGCGGCTGCACGGCGTTCACCGTGGACATCACCGACGTGCTGCGGCCCGACGCCGCTCAGGAGGTCGTGGTGCGCGCCGACGACGAGGGCAACCGGGGCACCTTCGCGGTCGGCAAGCAGGCGAACCAGCCCGGCGGCATCCTCTACACCGGATGCTCGGGCATCTGGCAGAGCGTGTGGCTGGAGTCGGTCCCCGCCGTGCACGTCACCGACCTCGACCTCGAACCGGACCTGCGGGGCTTCGATCTCGTGACGCACGTCGCCTTTCCCGAGACGGGCGCGGATGCGGGTGTGACGGTGGACGTGTCCGTCACCAGCGGAGGCGAGCAGGTGGCGTCCGCGCGAGGCAACCCAGGGCAACGGCTGCGTCTCGACGTCGCGGACCCGCTGGTGTGGACTCCCGATCACCCGCACCTCTACGACCTCACGGTGCGATTGATCGACGGCGAGGGCGGTGTGGTGGACGAGGTCGCGAGTTACACGGCGCTGCGCACGGTGCGCGTCGGTTCCGACGGTGAGGGACCGCCGCGCATTCTGCTGAACGACCGGCCGGTGTTCCTGAACGCCCCGCTCGACCAGGGCTACTGGCCCGACGGCCTCTACACCGCACCCACCGACGAGGCGCTGCGGTTCGACCTCGAACGCATCAAGGCGCTCGGCTTCAACAGTGTGCGCAAGCACGTCAAGGTGGAGCCGATGCGGTGGTACCACTGGGCCGACCGGCTCGGATTTCTGGTGTGGCAGGACATGCCGTCGCTTCCGGTGGTGCTCGACAACCCGCCCGGCCCGCAGCCGCCGCCCGTCGAGGTGGCGCGTGCGCGGTTCGAGGCGGAGCTTCGAGCGATGCTGCACCAGTTGCGCAACGTGCCGTCGATCGTCGTGTGGACGGTGTTCAACGAGGGGTGGGGCGAGTACGACACCGTCCGCATCGCCGAGGAGGTGAAGGCCGTTGACCCGAGCCGCCTCGTCGTCGCCGCGAGCGGCGTCAACTGCTGCCATTCGCACCCTGATTCCGGGGCAGGTGACGTGTACGACGACCACACCTACGTGGGTCCAGGTCGGCCCGAACTCGCCCCCGGCGATCCGAGGGCGATCGTCGATGGCGAGTACGGCGGCATCGGGCTCGTCGTCGAGGGACACGCGTGGCCCGGCGAGCCGATGGCGTACGAGATGGTGGGCGACCGCGACCGGCTCACCGCGCGATACGTGGAGCTGAGCAGGGAACTGGAGGCCCTGGCGCGAGATCGGCTCTCCGGCGCCGTCTACACCCAGCTCACCGATGTGGAGAACGAGGTGAACGGCCTGCTCACCTACGACCGCAGGGTGGTGAAGGTGGACGTGCCGGTGGTGGCCGGCCGCAATCGTGCCGTCATCGCCGCCGGGTCGGCGGACTGAGCAGGTCGCGCGCGTCGAGGTGCCCGAAGGGCGACGCCGTGGCACGACAGCCGTCGGCGAGTGCTCTCGCGTCCGGCCGTCCCGCGCGCAGCGCCTCCGCGAGGCGGTCGAAGCGTTCCGTGTGCTCGCTCGCCCTCCTGCGCGCGTAGTCGGCCGCGGAGTCCTTGGTCACCATGAACGCCCAGTCGCTGGACAGCGCGAGCAGTGCCTCGGTGACGGCCTGGTCTGCCACGAGGTCGCGTGCCGAACCTCGCACCGGAAGTGCCAGCAGCCGTTGCTGGAGCGCCGTGTTCGCCCGCACCATGTCGGCGACCTGCTCGCCGTCCCACACACGCCAGTCCTTGCCCGAGCCCCACGACGAGGCAGGCAGGTCAACGGGACCGCCGAGGTGACCGGCCTGGAGGGCCCCGCGCAATGTCGTGACGCGCACACCGGCCTCGGGCAGCGCGCGCAACACCGCTTCGAGCCACTGTGGACCCTCGTACCACCAGTGGCCGAACAGTTCGGTGTCGTAGGCGGCCACGACGAGTCCGGGGCGCCCGTGCTGGCCCCGCAGTGAGCGAAGCCTGCGCACGACGGTCTCGACGAAGTCCTTGACGTGCAGGCGCAGCGCGTCCGCCGCGAGTGCGGGGTCGTAGGGGGCCTTGTCCTCGGGCGCGACGTGCTTGCCCGTCACGCGCGACGGTTTGAGTCCGACCTCGTGCGCCCAGGTGTGGAAGTCGCGGTAGGCGCCGTGACCCGGATACCCGGCTTTCGGCGACCACACCCGGTAGGTCACGTCGAGGTCCCTGCCGAAGCACACGACGTCCGAGTCGGCGACGGTGCGGGCTGTCGCGGTGTCGCCGCGCAGGGACGGCCCGTCCACCAGAAACCGGCGCACGCCCGCGTCGGCGTAGTCGCGTTCCATGCCGGGCGCGTAACCGCATTCGGGCGCCCAGATCCCTTCGGGGCGATGGCCGACCCGCAGTGCCGTGTCCGCGAGCCCGGTCCGCAGCGCGAACGCACGCACCCGGCTGTCCAGCAACGGCTGGAAGGGGTGAGTGGCGGGGCCGCCGAGCAACTCGATCACTCCGGAGTCCACCAGCGGCCGCAGGACGGGTGAGAACCCGTGCCGCCATCGGCCCTCCGCTTCGGCCAGCACCCGGTGTGCGGCGCGGTGTTCGGCTGCGGCGAGGTCGGACAGCAGCTCGTCGCCGCGCCACAGTGTCGCCGCCTGCTGGGCCCGCAGGGTCCAGTGGCCGAGCCACTCGTGAAAGGCACGCAGGGTGTAGGGGTCGTCGAGCTGTGCGGCCAGCACGGGAGTGACGCCGAGCGTGAGGACGTCGCGACGACCCTCATCCGCGAAGCGGTTCAGCAGTTCCACGAGCGGCACGTAGGAGTGCGCCCACGCCTGGTAGAGCCATTCCTCACCGACGGGCCAGCGGCCGTGATGGGCGAGCCACGGCAGATGGCTGTGGAGGACGAGGCAGAACGTGCCCTCTGCGCCGGGCTCGGCCGCGGCGCCGGTCATGGCCGCACCGCCACGGCGAGAAGGTCGAGGCTCGCGTCGAGATCACGCTCGCCGATCGCGAAGTCGTCGGCGGTGACGGCCGCGACGTCGGCGAGCAGCTCGTCAGGCCATGTGGCCTGCCCTGGCAGGCTGCCCATGACGACGGCGAGTTGCGCTTCGATGATCGAGCCACCGTGCCGCCGGTCGAGTGCGGCGAGCGCCGGCCCGTGGTGGACGCCGTGGAGGAGCCGCACCTCGAAACCGGCCCCGCGCAGCAGGTCGTCCAGTTCGGACGGTGAGAGTTCCCTGGTGTGGTACGGGTTCAACGGCGTGTCGGAGTCCGGGGTGAAGGTGAGGCGGTTGGGCGTGGTGATGAGCAGCCGCCCGCCAGGTCGCAGCACCCTGCGGCATTCGGCGAGGAACCCGGCCTGGTCCCAGAGGTGTTCGATCACCTGGAGGTTGGCCACGACGTCCACGGAGCCGGTGGCCACGGGCAGGAACGCGAGGTTGCCGCGCACCACGTCGAGCTCCGGATAGCGCGCCGCCACGTGTGCCGTGGCCGGTTCGTCGTAGTCGAGCGCCAGTACCGTCCGCGCGTGCCGGGCCAGCAGCGCCGCGCCGTAACCCTCCCCGCACCCGGCCTCCAGCACCACCGCGTCGCGGCAGTACGGCGCGAGCGCGTGGTAGGCGGCCTCATGCCTGCGGAACCAGTAGTTCTCTTCGGGCACGCCGGGGGCTGTCCGTTCTCCGGTGAGGTGGAGACCGGATGTCTCACCTGCGGTCATGGATGACACTCGTGCGCCCTCCTGGCTGCTCGATGGTCCGTACAGCGTCGTTCTGGGGTCGTTCTGGGGTCGTTCTGGGTGGAAACTACATGCTCGGCAACCTGGCCGAGGCGCCGAGACAGTGGGCTCCCGGACTGTCGAACGGCACCGTATCCGACGTGCGGCGGCCGGGTGGTCAGCATGGAGCGAACCTGGCCGGGTCGGGCGCAGAACGCGACTTCGGTCACGTCATCGAGCTCATCGCCAGGGCGGCAGGTCAACTTTCTCGGCTGCGTGACGCGACAGCGAGCGTCCGCTCCACGAGGCACATCGGTGTGGTCGAGAGGACCGCAAAGATCGGCTGGATGGCGGCGGGCGAGGGCGTGGTCTTGACCTCCACCGCGCTGGAGGAAGGAGAGTGGTCGGCAGTCCCGGAAAGGGGCGACCACGACGAAGGAGACAGACGATGAGGCCCGAGGTTGCCGGCGTTTCCGTGCCGCAGGACGACGTGGACGCCATCGTGGCGTTGGTCGCCCGCGTCGAGCACGCCCAGCAGCACGCCGATGCCGACGAGTTCCTGCGGGTCTTCCGCGAGGACACCATCTGGACCACCGCTCACGGAAAACGGCTCATCGGTCTCGACGAGATCGGCACCTTCACCCGCGCGGTGCTGCCCCCGACGGCTGCGCAGCCGGTGACAGCGACCTACGAGGCGCAGTACATCCTCTTCATCCGACCCGACGTCGCCGCCGTCAAGATCCGCCAGCGGCCTGTCACCCGCGACGGCCACCCGCTCGACGAGATATTCCACGGGCACGCCGACCCTGCCGCGCTCGCGGCGGAGAAACCCGATGCCGTTCCGGGGACTCCGCTGTACGTGCTGGCGAAGGACGGCGGCGAGTGGAAGGTCGCCGCGGCGCAGAACACTAAAGTGATCGATCCCGACGTTCTCGCCAAGAGGTGAGGGAGCAGGTCAGGGCACCGGCGCGACCGTGATACCGATGGCGCCGGGCCCGGCGTGCACGGTGATTCCGGTGCTGGCGTTGACGAGCATGATGTCGTTGAGGCGAGGAATCCTGCGGCGCAACTGCTCCACCAGCATCATTTCGCGGGCCGAGGGCGTCACGGACGCCACGGCGACATCCACGACGTCCTCGCCAGCCTCCTCGACGGCGAGGTCGGTCAGTCTGGCGAGTGCTCTGTGCGTACCGGACACCTTCGTCAGCGGGGCCACCTCGCCGTCTCGCACGGTGAGCAGCGGTTTGATGGCCAATGCGCTGCCCAGCAACGCCGAAGCCGCGCCGATGCGCCCGCCCCGGCGCAGATACTCCAAGGTGTCCACGTACATGAGTTCCCTGCTGGCGCGGTAGCGCCGGTCGGCGACTTCCAGCACGCGCGCGGGCCCGGCGCCTGCCGCGGCGGCACGCGCCGCAGAGAGGGCGGCGAACCCGAGGCTCATGCCGGTGGTGGCGCTGTCGATCACATGGACCGGGACCCGCACCTGCTGGGCCGCCTGTCGCGCCGCGTCCGTCGTGGCGGAGAGACGGCGGGAGATGTGCAGACTGACCACGGCGTCCGCGCCCGCGCTCACCGCGTCCTGATATGTCCAGAAGAAAGCGCCGGGATCAGGGGGGCTCGTCGTGACCGGCCGGTTCGCGCGCAATGCCTCGACCAGTTCCGCCCTGTCGAAGCGGGACTCGTCGTCGGTGCGTCCGTTCGCCTGGATCTGGAGTTGGACGACGGAGATCCCCCATTGGGCGGCCAGTTGCCCTGGCAGGCAGGCTGTCGAGTCTGTGATCACTGCTACTGGCACGTCGGCAGGGTAACGGCTCCGAACACCCATTAGAAGCAGCGCATTGCGACTTTCGGCGCACGCGTCGTTTCTCGGTGTGGTCGCCACTGCGGCGAGGAAATTATTGGGACGATGGTCCCGTTAATTCGGGGATCCGGGTGAACGCTGTCACCTCGGCAGGCGTAGCGTGTGGGGAACGCCGTAATCTACCGGTCAGTAACGCCTTGCGTGTGCGCCGAAGGAGACCCATGACCAACATCGTTGTCCTGGTCAAGCAGGTGCCTGACACCTACTCGGAGCGGAAGCTCAACGAGACCGACCACACCCTTGACCGTGAGTCCGCCGACGCGGTGATCGACGAGATCAACGAGCGCGCCGTCGAGGAGGCGCTCAAGATCAAGGAAGCAGGCGACGCCGAGGTGACCGTCCTCTGTGTCGGCCCCGACCGCGCCACCGACGCCATCCGCAAGGCGCTGTCCATGGGCGCCGACAAGGCCGTCCACGTCTCCGACGAGGCCCTGCGCGGTTCCGACCTGATCGCCACCGCGAAGGTGCTCGCCGCCGCGGTGCGCAAGGTCGGAGACGTCGATCTGGTCATCGCCGGTAACGAGGCGTCCGACGGTCGTGGCGGCGCCGTGCCCGCTGTGCTCGCCGAACTGCTCGGCATGCCGCAGCTGACCCACGCCCGCCAGGTGACCATGGACGGCGGCAGCATCAAGGTCGATCGCGAGACCGAGGACGGGATCACTCATCTCGAGGCGTCCCTTCCCGCCGTGGTGAGCGTGACCGAGAAGATCAACGAGCCGCGCTACCCGTCGTTCAAGGGCATCATGGCCGCGAAGAAGAAGCCGGTGGAGACCCTCACGATCGCCGACCTCGACGTCGATGCGGCCGAGGTCGGCCTCGCCAACGCGGGTTCGGCCGTCCTCGAAGCGGCTCCGAAGCCGCCGAGGGCCGCGGGCCAGAAGATCACCGACGAGGGTGACGGCGGCACGAAGGTCGCCGAGTACCTGGTGGCCCAGAAGATCATCTGACTTCTCCGAACGACGAAAAGACAGGGAAGAAACTCATGAGCGAAGTACTCGTCCTCGTCGATCACGTTGACGGTGAGGTCAAGAAGGTGACCTACGAGCTGCTGACCGCGGCCCGCGCTCTCGGTGAGCCTTCGGCCGTCGTCGTCGGCGCGCCGGGCACCGCAGCGAAGGCGAAGGAGTCGCTGGCCGCCTACGGCGCCGCGAAGGTGTACGTGGCGGAGTCCGACGACGCCGCGTCCTACCTCGTCACGCCCAAGGTGGACGCGCTCGCGGCCGTGGTCGAGCAGGCGTCACCGTCCGCAGTCCTCGTGGCGGCCAGCGCCGAGGGTAAGGAGGTGTCCGGAAGGCTGGCCGTGCGCATCGGCTCTGGCTGGCTCGTGGACGCCGTGGGCGTCAACGCCGACGGCAGCGTCGAGCAGTCGATCTTCGGTGGTGCCTTCTCCGTGAAGGCGAAGACCACCCGTGGCGTTCCGGTGATCTCGGTGCGGCCTGGTGCCGTAGAGCCCGAGCAGGCCGAGGGCGCCGCTGCCGAGGAGACCGTGTCGCTGCCTGCCGTTGACCCGGCGAAGTCGGCGAAGATCACCGGCGTCGAGCCCGTCGTCGGGGGTGACCGTCCCGAGCTGACCGAGGCGTCGATCGTCGTGTCCGGTGGCCGTGGTGTCGGTTCCGCCGAGCAGTTCGACGTCGTGGAGAAGCTGGCCGACTCGCTCGGTGCCGCTGTCGGTGCCTCCCGCGCCGCTGTGGACTCCGGCTACTACCCGGCCCAGTTCCAGGTCGGCCAGACCGGGAAGACCGTGTCGCCGCAGCTCTACATCGCGCTCGGCATCTCCGGCGCCATCCAGCACCGCGCGGGTATGCAGACCTCCAAGACGATCGTCGCCGTCAACAAGGACCCCGAGGCGCCGATCTTCGAGATCGCGGACTTCGGTGTCGTCGGTGACCTGTTCGCCGTCGCCCCGCAGCTGACCGACGAGGTCGCCAAGCGCAAGGGCTGAAACAGCGCGCTCGGTTCGTTTCGGATCAGGCCGTCTCGCCGCAACCTGCGGCGGGGCGGCTTTTTCGAGTTCACGAGATGTGCAGGTTTCGGTCACGAACGGCATTCCCCCTTGTCGCATGCCGCCGTGAGCATCGACAGCTATGACAGCCATGACAGCCATGACGCCGTCACGACTTCTGGCCCGAACCGATCGAACGCAGCCAGAGGCGAGCCGCTACTCGCTGCTCGTCGCGAGGGACGGCGCGGACGTTCGCGCCGCACAGCGCCTCCGGTACCGGGTGTTCGCCGAGGAGATGGGGGCTCGGTTGCACACCAGCGAGCCGGGGTTCGACATCGACTACTTCGACGACTACTGCGACCACCTCGTGGTGCGGAAGGACGACACCGGTGAGGTCGTCGGCACCTACCGCATGCTGCCGCCGTCCCGCGCCACCGAGGCAGGCAACCTCTACGCGGATCTCGAATTCGACATCTCCGCACTCGACGCGCTGCGCACGTCCCTTGTGGAGACCGGACGCTCGTGCGTGCACCCCGATCACCGGGGTGGCGCGGTCATCGGCCTCGTGTGGGCGGGAATCGCGCGGTACATGATGCTGACGGGGCACCGGTATCTGATCGGGTGCGCGTCGGTTCCGCTGGGCGACGGCGGGGCGCTGGCCTCTGCCGTGTGGGACACCGTCCGTACGCGGCACTACGCGCCTGAGGAGTGCCGGGTGACGCCGTTGCGGCCCTGGGACGGCGTGGATTCGCCCTTCGAGAACACGGGACTGCCCCGGCCCGCCGTGCCGCCGCTGCTGCGCGGGTATCTGCGCCTCGGCGCGAAGGTGTGCGGGCCGCCCGCGCTCGACGTGGACTTCGGGGTGGCCGACTTCCCCGTGCTGCTCGACATTCAGCAGGTGGACGCCCGTTACCTGCGCTTCTTCCTCGGGGAGACGTCGTGACGAGCGCGCACTCGTGGGCGCCGTCCTCGCCGTGTGGTCCCGCGTGTCTCACCAGGGGTGAGGACACGGTGGCGGTGGCGCGCGTCGTCGGCCGCGTGCTGGCGCTGCTCGGCGTGCTGTGCGTCGCGGTGTTCGCCGCGGCGCCCATCGCCCTGTTGCGAGGCAGGACTCGCGAGCGTGCTGTGCGGGCGGTGTTCCGCGCGGTGCTCGCGGCCTGCGGCATCCGTCTCGTGGTGCGGGGCCGTCTCGACGGGAGGGGCAGGGGCGCGCTGGTGGTCAGCAACCACGTGTCGTGGCTCGACATCGTGGCCCTCGGCGCGGTGCGGCCCATGACGGCGCTCGCGAAGCGGGAGATCGCCTCGTGGCCGGTTCTCGGCAGGCTCGTGGCGAGGTCCGGCACCGTGTTCCTCGATCGCGAGCGCCTTTCGACACTGCCCGGCACCGTGGCGCGGGTCGCCGACGTGCTGAGGGCGGGCTCGCTCGTCACCGTCACGCCCGAGGGCACCACGTGGTGCGGGCTGGCGGCCGGCCGGTTCCGCCCCGCGTTCTTCCAGGCCGCGATCGACGCGGGTGTGCCGGTGCGGCCCGTGGCCCTGCGCTACCGGACGGAGAACGGGCGCGAGACCACGTGGCCCGCGTTCGTCGGTCCCGAGTCGCTCGTCGAGTCGGTGCGCCGGACATTGCGGCTTCGCGGGCTCGTGCTGGAGGTCGTCGTGTGCCCGGAGATCGCGCCGGGGCGGGCCGAGGGCCGGAGGGACGCGGCCGCGCTCGCGGAGGCGGCGGTGCTGGCCGCGCTGGGGCAGCGAGCACGGATGCGCACGGCACAGGTGACAACCGGGGTGACTAAGCGCTCTGTTAGTGTCCCTGGCGGTTTCCGGATATCCGAGGAAGGACCGCCGTGCCCACGCTGCACCACCGTGATCCCGTGTTCGTGCTCGAACTCGGCGCTGACGAGAACCGGTTCTCGCCGGACTGGCTGAACTCGGTCCACGGGATGCTGGACACCGTGTCGGGGCACGGTGGGCCCGCCGCGCTCGTGACGGTGGGACAGCGCAAGTTCTACTCCAACGGGCTCGACCTGGAGTGGCTTGTGGCGCACGCGGAGGAGACCCAGAGCTACGTACGTGACGTACACGAGCTGTTCGCGAGGGTGCTCACCCTTCCCGTGCCGACGGTGGCCGCCGTCAACGGCCACGCCTTCGGAGCCGGGGCCATGCTGGCGATGGCCCACGACGCCCGGGTCATGCGAGCCGACCGCGGCTACTTCTGCTTCCCCGAGGCCGACATCAACATCCCGTTCACGCCCGGCATGGCCGCTCTCATCCAGAGCAAACTGACCCCGGCCTCGGCCATCGCGTCGATGACGACGGCCCGCCGGTTCGGTGGGCCCGAGGCGAAGCACGCCGGGCTCGTTGACGCTGTCGCGGACGAGTCCGAACTCCTCGACACCGCCTGCGAGCGGGTTCGCGCGCTGGCAGGCAAGGACAAGGGCACACTCGGCGCCATCAAGAACACGATGTTCGCCACTGTCGTGTCCGCCCTGCGTTCCGAATCCTGACTCGTCGTCCTTCGCCCTCCCCGCCCTTCTCGCCCCGCCGTCACCCGCTTCCCGAAGGGTGGCCTGTGAGCTAGATTCGCAGGCGGCGGTGGGGAGACCTGGAACGACCTTCCATGTCGCGGCCGCCCACAACAGAACATGGGCACCGGAGCGCGCGCCACAAGCCCGCGCCGACGGCAACGACAAAGGAGTCACGACCGTGACCGATGGTGTATTCGGCCGCGACGGCGGCCACGAACAGGTGGTCTACTGCCAGGACCCGCAGACCGGGCTCAAGGCGATCATCGCGGTGCACTCCACCGCTCTCGGCCCCGCGCTCGGCGGGACCCGCTTCTACCCGTACGCGTCGGAGCAGGACGCGCTGAACGACGTGCTGGCGCTGTCGATGGGCATGTCGTACAAGAACGCTCTCGCGGGCCTCGACCTCGGCGGCGGCAAGGCCGTCATCATCGGTGACCCCGCCACGCTCAAGTCGGAGGCGCTGCTGCGGGCCTACGGCCGGTTCATCGAGTCCCTCGGCGGCCGCTACATCACCGCGTGCGACGTGGGCACCTATGTGCCCGACATGGATGTGGTCGCGCGGGAGACCCGCTACGTCACCGGCCGTTCCCGTGACGACGGTGGCGCAGGCGACTCGTCGGTGCTCACCGCCTACGGCGTGTTCCAGGGCATGCGGGCATCGGCGGAGCACGTGTGGGGCAGCCCCGAGCTGCGCGGCCGCCGCGTCGGTGTCTCCGGCGTCGGCAAGGTCGGCCACCTTCTCGTCGGCCACCTGGTCGAGGCAGGCGCCGAGGTCGTCGTCACCGACGTCTCCGAGGCCGCGATCGACCGGATCCGTGCCGCACACCCCTCGGTGGAGGTCGTGGCCGACAACGCGGCGCTCGTCGCCTCCGACATCGACGTCTACGCTCCCTGCGCGCTCGGTGGCGCGCTCGACGATGCCACGGTGGAGACGCTGCGCGCCGCGATCGTGTGCGGTGCAGCGAACAACCAGCTCGCGCACCCCGGCGTCGAGAAGCTGCTCGACGAGCGGAAGATCCTTTTCGCACCCGACTACCTCGTGAACTCCGGTGGCGTGATCATGGTCAGCGACGAGCTGCGCGGATTCGACTTCGAGCGGGCTCGCCGTCAGGTGAGCGCGCTGTACGAGACGACAAAGAAGGTGTTCGCCCTCGCCGAGGAGGAGGGAGTGCCGCCCGCGACCGCGGCCGACCGGCTCGCCGAGCGCCGCATGGCCGAGGTGTCCCGGCTGAGGTCGATACTCACCAGGTGATCGCATTCTTTGAGACGACGGGCGTGCGCGCATGGGTGCACGCCCGTTGCCTTGCCACCGGAAGGCAGGCGGGGTACCGGGCGGGCGAGCGGGTCGTGCTCGCCTCGGTGGTGAAGGTGCCGCTCGTGCTGGAATTCGCCCGCCAGGTGGCCGCGGGACAGCTCGATCCCACCGACCGGGTGCGCGTGACGGCGGGGGACCGTCTCGGCGGCACCGGAACGGCCGGGTGTTCCGATGACGTCGAGCTGAGCTTGCGCGACGCCGCGTTTCTCGCCATGAGCCTCAGTGACAACAGCGCCGCGGACCTGCTCTTCGACCGGGTGGGGGTGGAGAACGTCCAGGCGCTGATGACGGAACTGGGCCTGACCTCGACGCGCGTGGTGTGCCCGCCCCGCGACGTGGTGCGGAGCATGGCGGAAGAGATCGGGGCGGGCGATCCCGCCGAGTTCGCGGCCCGGTTTCCCCTGCTGACCGCCGAGGACGTGCTCGCGACGAGAGCGCTCGACGCGAAGCACACCAACGCGAGCACGCCGGAGGACATGACGAGGCTGCTCGAACTCGTGTGGACGGACAAGGCGGGGCGGCCCGAGAGCTGCGCTGCCGTGCGGGCGTGGATGGCGCAGCAGGTGAACTGGTTGCGCCTCGGCGCGGCGTTCCCTCCCGAGGTCTCGGTCGAGGGCAAGACCGGGACGTTGCCGTGCGTGCGCAACGAGATCGGCGTCGTCACCTATCCCGACGGCGGGCGGTACGCCGTCGCCGTGTTCACGCGAGTGGCCTCGCTGGAAGGCCGCCGCCCCGACATCGAACGCGCGATCGGCCTCACGGCCCGCGCGGCGGTGGAGTCACTGCGCGAGCGGTGAGACCGCGGCCGCGCCCGAGGCGTAGACGACCTCCCACGGCCGGGGTGGCTGGACGGGGCCGGGCGGCACCACCGTCGAAACGCCGTCGGAGCGCAACACCTCGGTGGCCACCTCGGCGAGCCGCGGCGCCAGCGGATGTGGGCTGGTGGCCGGCCACGCGAACGACATGCGCCAGGTCAGCGGCTCCGGCCGCAGCGGCCGCCACACCACTCTCGGCTCCTTGCGCGCGACGCCCCCGCTGTCGAAGGCCACACCGCTACCGGCGAGCACCAGCCCGAGCACGAACTCGGGATTGCGCGCGTGGTGCACGGTGGTGGGCCGGAAACCGTGCTCCCAACACGTGCGCAGCGTCTCGTCGTAGCGGCCGGGGGCAGCCGCTCTCGGGAAGAGGACGAGCCCGTGCCCGGCGAGGTCGGGAAGGGCCAGTTC
This sequence comes from Saccharomonospora xinjiangensis XJ-54, assembly GCF_000258175.1. Taxonomy (NCBI): domain Bacteria; kingdom Bacillati; phylum Actinomycetota; class Actinomycetes; order Pseudonocardiales; family Pseudonocardiaceae; genus Saccharomonospora; species Saccharomonospora xinjiangensis. The sequence goes on from NZ_JH636049.1 coordinate 3,629,700, forward strand.
GGTGCGCGCGGCCAACGGGTCGGCCCTCGGGAGCACCACACCGAGCGGGGTCTCCACGACGGGACCGAGCCGTAGATCGACCGTGTCCACCGGGTGGTGCAGCAGACCCGTGTCGAGCTGCCGGTCGGCCAGCAGGGGAAGTTGCTCCGCCGTCGTCAGCTCCTGAAGGTCGAGACGCACACCGGGACAGACGTCGGCGAACGCGCGCAGGATCGCGGCGAGAACGCGGCCGGGAACCTCGGGCGGCACCCCTGCGCGCACCGTGTCCGTCTCGCCGCGGTGGGCCTTGCCGACGAGGGTGATCATCCGGTCCCAGCGCGCGAGCACGTCCCTCGCCTCCGCGAGCAGCACGTGCCCCGCCTCGGTCAGCTCGACCCGTCTGCTGTCCCTGTCGAACAGCCGGGCGCCGAGTTCGGCCTCCAGCCTCGCGATGCGCCTGCTGAGCGGTGGCTGGGCGATGCCGAGGCGGTCGGCTGCCCTCCCGAAGTGACGTTCGTCGGCGACGACGACGAAGCTGCGTAGCGCGCGCACGAGGTCCACGCAGGGACGATACCCGTTCCGGTATCACGGTCCTTCACTGTCGATATTGGACATATAGGCGCCGGGTGTAGCTCAATGGGCCGCGTGAACGACAGAAACGACAGGAACGACACGGTGAGCCGACGCGCCGTTTTCGGCGTGGGACTCGGTGCTGCCGCCGCTGTGGCTGCCAGCGGTGGCATGGCGGCAGCGACGCGGTTGCCCGACGTGCCCGAAACAGGACGTGCGCGACAGGCGCGGCGGGCAACGCCGGGACTCTGGCTGCGCTGGTGGGGCAACAACAGCTGGGAGATCAAGACGAGAGCCGCTGACGGCACCGTGAAGACCGTGCTCATCGATCCGTGGCTGACCCGGTTCCACACCGGCACCTACTCGAAGCAAGGTGCCGACCCGAAGACCCGCGTGACCGTGGACACCGCGCTGCTCGACAGGATGATCGACTCGGGGGAGCTGCGCGCCGACCACATCCTCGTCACCCACGGCCACTACGACCACCTGCCCGACGTGCCCTACCTGGCCGAGCGGACGGGGGCCACCGTCGTCGGCACCGAGACACACGTCAACCTCATGCTCGCCATGGGAGCGCCGAAAGACCAGCTCAGCATCGCCGTCGGTGGCGAGTACCTGTCCTTCGACGGATACGCCATCCGCGTGCTGCGGTCACTGCATTCGGCGTCCGCACCGCGGGGGAAGGTGGCCTTCGCGGGAACCCGCCCCGCTGTGCCGCCCTCGCCACCCGAGTACATCCGCGACCTTGTCGAGGGCGGCACACTGGCCTACGAGGTGATCACCGAATCCGGTGCGAGCGTGCTGAACTTCGGCGGGTCCAACTACATCGAGGCGGAACTCGCCGGTCTGCGCCCCGACGTGGTGCTGCTGCCCGCCGGTGGCGGGATGGTGCCCGACTACGTTGGCAGGTTGCTGCGGGCGCTGGGCCACCCGCCATACGTGGTGCCGACCCACTGGGACGACTTCGACGAGCCGCTGTTCGAGCCCGCGAAGGACTGGGGAGGGCTGCAACCGCTGCGCGACGCGGTCACATCGGCGAGCCCGGACTCCCGCTTCCAGGTCATCGATCATCTGGAGACCTTGCGGACGTAGGCCGGGTCTTTCGCGCGAGCGGGGTGACGTCGCAGGGGCAGAGTTGACGACGGCGTTGCCGGTGACGACAACGCGGCCATCGTCGAGAGGCGAGGCGAGGCGAGGCAAGGCGAGGCGAGGCCGGGACACGTGACACGGGAAACCCGGCCCTGCCCGCGATCTCAGCCGCTCTTGCGGCGGAAGTCGCGCTTGTGCGACAGCGGGCCGTGCGGGTGAGCCATCGTGTTGCTCTTGTCCGCGTGGGACTCACCGGCCTTGTTCTTGGCCTGCTTGCGGGCGAGCGCTTCGCGGAACCGTTGCTTGACGTCCTCGTCGCGGCTGTTCCCGCCGCCTTCTGACGCTGTGGTATCGGACATGGGGAACCTCCGCGAGTCGTGCACAACCTGCTTTCCTCCACCTTGTCAGGTGCGACTCGCGGAGGCCACCGAAATACGTCAGTCCTTCTTCGTGCAGACGATCTTCGGCTGCGGGTTGTACTTCACCGTGCGCTCCTCCCTGCGCACTTCCTGACCCGTCTCGATGTCCTTGAGGATGCGGGTGTCGGTGATGGTGAAGCCCGGGGCGCCGTTGCTCGGCTGGCAGTTCTCCTTCGGGCCTTCCTGCTCGGAGGGCTGCACATGGTTGGTCTCGTCGCCGGTTTCCGACTTGACCTCGTAGCGCTTGGTTCCCCACAGCCGCACCGTGATGTCGGACGGGGTCCAGATCGTCTGGATGGCCACGCCGTGCTCGCTGTCGTTGGTGAACTTGAGGTCGATGACGCTGGAGCCGTCGGTGTCCTGGAACACGGTCGCCTCGCGCCCCTTGGGGTAGCGGCTGATGTAGTAGCTGTGCTCCTGGTGGCCCGCGTCCTTCATGCCCGCGAAGTAGTAGGCGTTGTACAGGGTGGTGGCGAACTGCGAGATACCGCCGCCCACCGCCTTGCCGGGCGCGCCGTTCTTGATGATGCCCGCCTCGACGTAGCCTTCGGCCTTGGTGCGCGGGCCGGTGTGCTCGTTGAGGCTGAAGGTCTCACCGGGCTGGACGATCGCTCCGTTGACCTCTTCGGCGACCACCCGGATGTTCACACCGGAGTCGGGCGCGAACCCGCCCGTCGTCCACTCGCCGATGACCTCCTTGATACCGAGGTTTTCGGCTTCCTCCGTGGTGATCTCGGCGGGCTTCTTCTCGTAGGTGGCGGTCAACTCCCGGCCCTCGGTCTTCTTCAGCACGTCGAGCAGCGGCCTGAGGGTCTCGTCCCACTTGATCTTGTTGCCGTCCTCGGACGGCTCCACGGTGGGCTTGTCGCCCTGGAAGACGATCGTGGCGTCCTTGCCCTCCTTCTCCGTGGAGGCCAGCTCGGCCTTGACTCCCTCGACGATCTTCTTCTGGTCGATCTTCGGGACGAGCGAGCCGTTCTTCGCCTCGAAGGAGAGGCCCTTCGCGATCTCCTCGGGTTCCAGCACGCCGTCGGCGCCCTCGCCGTGCACGATCACCGGACCGGACATGGCAGGCTGCGCGACCTCACGCATGGCCTTCTCGACCTGTTCCATCGGCACGGTCACCGGGGTGGACGTCACGGGGAGCGAGAGCCGCTCACCCGAGGCCCAGTGCGTGAGGATGGCCTCCCTCGCCTGGTCGAGCTGAAGCTGCTGCCCCTGCTTGGGTTCCACGGCCTTCGGCTGTGCGCCCTCGAAGACGACATCACCCTCGACGGGCTTCTGGTCGATGTTCTTGCGCAGCGCCTTCATGGCGTTGTCGAACTGGTTGGGCTCGGTCTGGGTCACCACACCGAGCTCGGTGGTGGTGAAGAAGGAGGCGATCCGCGTGAAGGGGTTGAGCGGCTGGTCGCCTGCCTGCTCCAGCGTGGCGTCCCAGTCGAGTGTGAGGCCGGATTCCTTGGGGTTCAGCTCGCCCGACACCTCGCCCGCACTGTACGCGACCGGCTGGGTGAGCCTCGGCTCGATCTCCTCGCGCAGCACGTCCTCCGCTTCGGAGTCGCTCATCCCGCCGACATCGACGCCTGCCACGGTGACACCACGGGGAATGTCGCCGCTCGTGATGAGCAGGTCGAGGCCGTACAGCAGGACGAGGAATCCGAAGACGGCGGCAGCGATGATCCCCGGCTTGCGCCAACGCTGGGGGCCCGCCGCCTGCTGACCCTCCCCGCCGGGAGCGCCGTGCGGTGGCGCGCCACCGCCGAGGTCGCCACTCTGCCCCATGGCGGAGAACTGCTGTGTCGGCCCCTCGTATGGGACGTGCTGGATCTGTTCCGTGGCGTTCGGATCGGGCTGGGCCTGCCGCGCATCAACTCGCGGCAGTATGTCCGTTTCTTCGCTGTGCGATTCGGGCCACTGGCGATTCTGCTGCAAGGCAACCCCTTCACGTCCGGCGTCCGGCCAGAACTCCGCAGGCCAAGATACGGGTGCTCGCGATCGCCGTGCCATGAACCCCCCGTTTCGTCCGCGATGACATAGACGCAGGTCACAGGCTTGACGTGCGAATCGGAACAGTGTTACCGGTGCCGGTTCCGATGGCTCCGTGCTGATGTACCAGTTTCATTTCATTGCGATAGCTCTTTTTCTGGGTACCCGCCAGTGATCGGATGCCGAGAAGTGCCGCCCGCACCGCAAGAGGAGGTTCCATGCGTGTCACGGCCGACGATGTCAGGACGTTGCTCACCAGCAACGACCCGACGGCCCGGCTCGTCCTGCACGAGGGGGGCTTTCGCGTACTGGGGGAGAAGCAGTGGCGCTCTGCCGACTACGCCGGTGCGCTGGAGGTGGCGGGCAGGCAGGAATTGCGCGACCAGCTCGGCGGCGTGGAGCTTTCCGCCGCGGACTACGAGCGCATCGCGGCAGGGCTCACCGTCGAGATCACCAACCAGGGCGGCTGACCGCGACCGTGAGGATGCTCGCCATCTCCGACACGCACGTCCCCCAGCGGGCGCGTGAGCTTCCCGAACAGGTGTGGCGCGAGGTCGAAGCCGCGGACGTGGTGATCCACGCCGGTGACTGGGTCGCCGAATCGCTGCTCGACCGGATCGAGGACAGAGCGGCAAGACTGGTGGCCGTGTACGGCAACAACGACGGCCCCGCCCTGCGGAGCAGGCTGCCCGAGGTGGCGAGGGTGGAGCTGGCCGGTCTCCGAATGGCCGTCGTCCACGAGACCGGCCCGGCCAAGGGGCGCGCGCAGCGGTGTGACCGCCTGTTCCCCGACGCCGAGTTGCTGGTGTTCGGTCACAGTCACATCCCGTGGGACGACGTGACGCCCGGCGGGCTGCGGCTGCTGAACCCCGGCTCGCCCACCGACCGGCGCAGGCAGCCTGCCCGCACCTATCTCACGGCGACGATCGCGCGAGGGCGTCTTGACGACGTCGAACTGCACGAGCTGCCGGGACGGGAGAGCCGATGAACCCGGCAGGAGTGCTCAGACAGATCGCGCTGTACCTCGAACGCGGAGGAGCGCCGACCTACCGCGTCAGGGCTTTCCGCAGAGCCGCCTCCGTGGTCGAGGGGCTGTCGCAGGAGGAACTCGAACGCAGGGCGGCGGAAGGAACGCTGACGGAGCTGGGCGGCATCGGCAAGACCACCGCGAATGTCATCGGCGAGGCGCTTGAGGGGCGCGAGCCCGCCTACCTGACCGAGGTGGCAGGCGGAGCGGAGAACCTTCCCGACGGTGGCGCTCTGCTGACGGCATTGCGTGGCGACTGCCACACGCACTCCGACTGGTCCGACGGCGGCAGTTCCATCGAAGAGATGGCCGAGGCGGCCCGCGAACTCGGCCACGAGTACATCGTCCTCACCGATCACTCGCCGCGGTTGACGGTGGCGCGGGGGCTCAGCGCCGAGCGGCTTCGCAGGCAGTTGGAAGTCGTCGCGGGGCTCAACACCGTCTACGAGAGCGAAGGCAGCCCGTTTCGCGTCCTCACCGGTATCGAGGTCGATATCCTGGAGGACGGCTCGCTCGACCAGGAACCCGATCTGCTCGCGGAACTCGACATCGTGGTGGCGAGCGTGCACTCCCACCTGCGGATGGAGCGGAACCGGATGACCGAACGCATGGTCACCGCCGTGTCGAACCCGCACGTCGATGTGCTCGGTCACTGCACGGGACGGTTGGTGACCGGCAGAGGGAGGCCGGAGTCGGAGTTCGACCCCGATACCGTGTTCGGCGCGTGCAGGACCAACGACGTCGCAGTGGAGATCAACTCCCGTCCTGAGCGGCTCGATCCACCCCTACGTCTGCTGCGCATGGCTCGTGAACTCGGTTGCCGGTTCGCGATCGACACCGACGCGCATGCGCCTGGTCAGCTCGGCTGGCAGCCCTACGGCTGCGCGCGGGCTCTCGACTGCGGGATCGGGGCCGGGGAGGTGGTCAACACGATGACCTCGGAGGGGCTTCTCGCGTGGGCTCGTGGTGACTGAGATCGCGTGCCGTTCGACAAAACGGGTACGGGCGTACTAGAAGGGGAGCGTGTCCATGCCCCGTTTCCCCGCCCCGGTGAGCGACGACGCCGTCTCGCCCCTGCGCCACCGGCCATTCGTGCTCATGCTTCTCGCCGCGGTCGGCACCTTCGGCGGGTTCGCGCTGCTGCTGCCCGTCGTGCCGTTGTGGACCGTGCATCAGGGCGCGGGTTCGGTGGTCGCCGGCGCGTCCACCGGGGTCTTCATGGCCAGTACCGTGCTGGCGCAGTTCGCCGTCCCCGCGTTCGTGAGAGCGTTCGGCTACCGCGCCGGTCTGGTGCTCGGGGCTCTGCTGATCGGGGTGCCGACGCCGCTGCTGGCCGTGTTCGCCTCCGCTCCCGCCATCCTCGCCGTGTCGTTCGTGCGCGGCCTCGGTTTCGGTTTGCTCACGGTGTGCGCGAGCGCGCTGATCGCCGAGTTGCTGCCCTCGGCCTCGGTGGCGCGCGGCTCAGGACTCTACGGGCTCGCCGTGGGAGTGCCGCAGCTCGTCGGGTTGCCCTCGGGCACGGCCATCGCCGAGAACTGGGGATTCGTGCCGGTGTTCATCCTGGCGACCGCGCTGCCGCTGGTGGCGCTGCTGCCGACCCTCGGTGTGCCCAGGTCACGCCCCAAGGACGACTCCCTGCGGGGAGGGCTTCGAGGTGCTCTCGACGTCGCGGGGACCACCTGGCGGCCGTGGTTGCCGATGCTCGCGGTGTCCACGGGCTACGGCGCGCTGGCGACGTTCCTGCCGATCGTGCTCGACCCGTCCACGGCGGCTGTCGCGTTGCTCGTCGCACCGGGCGCCGCGATGCTCACCCGCTGGCTCGCGGGGCACTACAGCGATCGCACGGCCGCGCCCGGTCGCATGCTGTTGCCCGCGCTCTTCGCCGGTGGTGCGGGACTGCTCGGCTTCGCGCTCGTCTCGGAATCGGGTGGGTCCACTGCCGGTGCCGTCGTGGCGGTCGTCTCGGTGGCCGTGTTCGGCGTCGGCTTCGGTGTCGTGCAGAACGACGCGCTGGTGGCGATGTTCGCCCGCACCCCGGCCGCTCAGGCGAGCGTGGCCTGGAACGTCGCGTTCGACGCGGGACAGGGGCTCGGCGCCGTCGCGGTCGGGGCGCTGATCTCGGCTACCACCGTGGGCACCTCGTTCACGCTGCTCGCGGTCGCGGCGCTGGCGGTGCTGCCGGTGGCCTGGCAGGCGGGCCGCGCGCCAAGACGAAGCGGTTAGGCTGACGGCGTGGCTTCAGTCGTCATCCTTGACTACGGTTCCGGCAACCTCCGCTCCGCCGAACGCGCCCTGCGGCGCACAGGCGCCGACGTCGAGGTGACCTCGGACCATCGTGCGGCGCTGGAGGCCGACGGCCTCGTCGTGCCGGGTGTGGGAGCCTTCGCCTCGTGCATGGAGGGATTGCTCTCCGTGCGGGGCGAGCGCATCATCGGCACCCGCCTGGCTGGTGGGCGGCCGGTTCTCGGCATCTGCGTCGGGATGCAGATCCTCTTCGAACGTGGTGTCGAGCACGACGTCGAGGCGAAGGGCCTCGGGGAGTGGCCGGGAACGGTCGAGCGGCTCGACGCCGATGTGCTGCCTCACATGGGCTGGAACACGGTGAACGCGCCGCCCGATTCGGACCTCTTCGCGGGACTCGATGCGGACACCCGCTTCTACTTCGTGCACTCCTACGCCGTTCGGCGATGGGAACTGCGGTCGGAGCTGCCGGGACGACAGCCGAAGGTCACCACGGCTCACCACGGGGAGGAGTTCGTCGCCGCGGTGGAGAACGGGCCGCTGTGGGCCACGCAGTTCCACCCCGAGAAGTCGGGCGACGCGGGCGCGCACCTGCTCCGCAACTGGGTGCGGACCCTCTGAGGTGCCGTGACGTCGCCGGTTCTTATAGTGGCCCGGTGAGTTTCACACTACTTCCCGCCGTTGACGTGGCCGATGGACAGGCCGTGCGTCTCGTGCAGGGCGAGGCAGGCACAGAGACCTCCTACGGATCGCCGCTGGAAGCGGCGCTCACCTGGCAACGCGACGGTGCGGAGTGGATCCATCTCGTGGACCTCGACGCCGCGTTCGGCAAGGGCTCGAACCGTGAGTTGCTCGCCGAGGTCGTCGGCAAGCTGGACGTGGACGTGGAGCTGTCCGGCGGCATCCGCGACGACGAGTCGCTGGCCGCGGCCCTCGCGACCGGTGCCCGCCGCGTGAACCTGGGCACGGCCGCCCTCGAGGACCCGGAGTGGAGCGCCCGCGTCGTCGCTTCCCACGGCGACCGCGTCGCCATCGGGCTCGACGTGAGGATCACCGAAGAGGGGCACCGGCTCGCGGCGAGGGGCTGGACCAAGGACGGCGGCGATCTGTGGGAGACGCTGGAGCGGCTCGACCGTGACGGCGCCCAGCGTTACGTCGTCACCGACGTGAGCAAGGACGGCACCCTGCGCGGCCCCAACCTGGAGCTACTGCGGGAGGTCACCGCGCGAACCGACGCCGCGGTGATCGCGTCGGGCGGCGTGTCCAGCCTCGACGACCTGAGGGCACTCGCGGGCCTCACCCGCGACGGTGTGGAAGGCGCGATCGTCGGAAAGGCGCTGTACGCGGGAGCGTTCACACTGCCGGAAGCCCTCGCGGCCGTCGAGAAGACCGCGTAGCCCGGACCTGGAGCCCACCCTCGACGGCAGTCAGCCGTCGAGGGTGATGGCGATGCCTACGGTCCGCCGTGGGCGGGGCAACTCAGGCTTTCACCTCGCGACAATGGCTTCCGCGATATCGCGGTCGAGTACCTATTGTCTAGTTCAGCTCATGTTCGCCGTCGTCGAGAAGGCCCGGGCACAGGTTTACGATGGCAGACGCATCGAGTGCGGCCAGCTCCTTGGGCTCCATTTTGTGCAGTCCGCCACCGTAGACACGGCCGCCGTGGCGTAAATCGTCGGCAGTGAGGGAAAGCAACGCGTGGTGGACTTTCTTGATCCCTTCGGCATCCGCATCGAGAAAAGCCTGAAGACGAGGCTTGGGATAGAGCATCAGGAACATGTTGGTGGCGATTGCGTCCGAGCGATTCAAGATGAACCGGAACGGGCGGACGAGGTCAGCACCTCGGCCCATGTAGGTGAGGATGAACGGCGCTGGATCACGCTGCTCCTGCCGATACCAGGGGTTCCGATGCCGGACGAGAAACCCGGCAAGCACCTCCTCCGGGGCGCGGGCGAGGTACGCGGCGAGTGCTGGATCGCTTTTCCTTAGCTCACCCAGCGATTTTCCGGTGTCGATGACGACCAGTTGTGGATCGGTGTCTGCATAACCGTTCGATGCCGTTTCAACAACGTCGCCCTTGATGTAGCGGGGGCTCGGAAGGAGGGGCTTCAGATTTTCGGGACGAAAACCGTAAGCTTGCGCCTCTGCCACTGTCATGACAAAGAATTTCTTCGATCCGGTGGCTATACCGCGCCGGATCTTGAAGAAATCGGCAAGCCTCGGCCCGGAAGCGTTCTGCTCCTTCGCCCGGTACAGCGCACTCCACTTCGCAGCGGGTCGCAGATCGGTGACCTTGCGCCTGTGGTGGTCGCGTGGCGCGGATACCGTGCCGCCGTAGGTGAAGTCAGCCACATCGTCGGCGTTCGGTAGGCGATTCTCGAACACAACGACAGCGGACGTCACCAGGGCGTCGGTGAATTGCAGGTCGGCGGGGTCGAAACGGTGAACCCGTCGCAGCGTGACATGCGTTGTCAGGTACTCCTTCAAGGCGATACCGTAGTTCACGTCCATGAACTCTGCCGGGATGAGCCACGCGGAGACAGCGCCGGGACACAATGTTCGATGACTGAGAAGAATGAAGTAGAGGTAAAGACCCGAGAGGCCGCTCGGTTTGATGCCGGTCTCCCTCACGGACATCGCGGCTGCATTCGCCTTGGTGTCACCGTTTAGGTGGTGGTGCCGCACATACGGAGGGTTGGCGACGAGCAGCGTCGCGGAATCCCGAGGCCGGTTGCGCGGGACGAGGAAGTCGCCTTCGGTGACTTTCAGGCCTGCTGGGCCCCACAGTTCTCGTGCCGCGCGAGCGAACCGGCGATCGATTTCGATTCCTTCGGCGGACTCGATCCGATCGCCTTCCGTCGCAGCGAGCAGCGCCGAGTAGAACGCTCCGCTCCCGCAGGAAGGTTCGAGAAAGCGAACGGGGCGGGCTCCGTGCAGGCTGAGTGCGTAGTCCACAATGTCTCTGGCGAGCACCGGCGGGGTTGCGAACTGGCCTGCCCTGTTGCGCTCCGACGCTGACCGCTCGGCGTCGAGTTCTTTCTGAACCTCCAGGCGGCGACGTTCGGCCGCGCTGAGGTCAGAGACCGGCGATTGCGAAATCATCTGGTCTGTGCTCCCATACCCAATCGAGCCCCTCCGAGGCTTCGTAGCCCAGGTATCCGGCATCGAAGTAGCCGCAGAGGAACAGCACCAGTCGGATGTCGTTCCCGTAGGTACTGCGTAGTTGTCGAATCTTGGTGGCTTCTTCCTTGCGTCGCTTGTTCGTGTTGGTGAAGTCACCCGCCGACTTCGCTTCAATGAGCAATGGAAAACCGTTCGGAAATGGCGTATGGGGTTGAATCACAGCGTCGATCGGCATATTGATGGTCCGCTGTCCGTCCTCGGAGCGGACGGGAACGTTCTGCCGGAACGAGAATGTTCCGCGTGGCATCGATTCCAGTGACTGAGAACCGGGATGCTGCCGCTTTGTGTAGCCGCGCGCCACGAGCCAATCCTCGATGACACCGAGTTGCCGGGCCTCCTGAGCGTTTCGAACGATCGGGTCGGCGACCGCACCGCAGCGCCGATCGCTCACGACGACCGCTGCCAGCTCGCGTTGCTGGGGGTCGGGCGCTCGGTTTCCGTCCAGCCAGTCGAACAGCCCGCGGTCCAGGAGTTCGTCGATGACCGAGCAGATGCTCTCCAAATGTTTGTCGAGGTCGGCCACACTCATACGGCCGGGGAGGTTTCCACTCTCCAGCTTCTTGACGAACCCGTTGGGCAGGGAGGCGAGACCGGTCAGGCGGTCGCGGGCGATAGGCGGCGCGGTAGCCATGCGCAAGGTCGCGACGATTTCAGGCCGTTTGCGAATCACGTCCGGGGTGATGCTGCGCATCTCTGTCGTAGCTGCGAAAAGGTCTTCCACATCGTTCACGACCACCTTGCGGGTTTCGCGGTACGCCCGAGGTGCGGCGTCGAGGAACCACTCGTTGTAGAGGGTCACCGACGCGAAGACGTCGGCCCGCCACATGAGCGGCTTGTCGGCATTGATCGGCACGCGGGCAAACTTAGTCGCCCGTGCAGACAGCCCTTGAGCGCCCCGCCGTCGGTGACCACTCTGCTGGCCACCGTGGTGAACGGCGACGTGCTTTTCCGAGAGCGACTTGGGTAGGTGTCGGAGTCACGCGTGCTCGGGCGAGAGGGCTGAGTGTTCCGCTGTCCCGCTTCACCTGCCTGCGGCCTCCGGTTCGGCCGGAATCGCAGGGCTCCTTTGCTCGCCGGGGAAGGGCTCCGAAAGGCCGGTCTGTCCCCGGTTCAGCGTCGGGCCGCAGTCCCGGAGCGGGGAGTTCCCTGCGCGCTCCTCGACCCAGGCCGCGGACCGTTTCGCGTAGGCACGCAGTTCGGCCAGCAGTTCCGGCGAAGGGACGGCCGACTTGCGTACCCAGTCGCCGTGCGGTTCGCCCTGGTAGACGTCGAAGTGGATGGGGTGGTAGTCCCGTTGCAGCCTCGGGTCCCAGCCGATGCTGGTTCCGCTGCTCCACGGCTCGCGTACGTGCACGAACGTCGGCTTGGCAACCGTGTAGACGTAGTCGGCCTGCGCGCGGCGATCGCCTTCTCTCGCCATCTCGGCGAACTCGGCGTGTGTCAGACCCGCCATGTCGATCAGTTCGAGCCTGCTGGTGAGCGACGAGCCACCGAGGTCGGGAATCAGCAGCGACGCCTTGTCGAGCCCCACAATGTCGGCGTAGCCGTTGAACACCCTGCCGAACCGGTCGGCCACGTAGCACGCCGAGATGTTGGGGTCTTTCCTGAACTCCTCGGACGCTTCCGCGAACGCCACCCCGGATGGCAGCAGCGTCGCGACGAGACCGGCGGCCAGCCACGCTCGCACCCGGACGCTCACCGAGCGCAGCACCTCGACGGCGGCCAGCGTGGCGGCCAGTGCTCCGAGCACCCATATCGGGGTCGCGAACCGGTACTGCCCCATCCAGTCGGGTTCGAGCACGGCGTAGGCGATCACCGCGAGACTCAGGGGGACGAGCAGCGCCGCGAAGCCTTGCCGCCACCACGGCGCCCTCGACACGGCGACGGCGATGAGCGCCATGATCAGGAGGACGGCCAGTGCGCCGAGATAGGCGACGAGTTCGCCGGGCCTCGTCATATCCGCCAGTGTGGGAATGTCTTGAGCCTTCGCCACGGACGGCATCGACAGCCACTGCCCGAACGTCGCGTATCGCCAGCCGAAGTAGGCGCCGACGGGAACGGCGAAGGCCGCCGTGGACTCCACGCACCGCCGCACGCTCACCGCGACCGTGTCGCGCCGCAGCTGGGTGAGCAGCACAAGGGGGTACGTGCCCGCGTAGATGAGGCCCTCGGGCCGGGTCAGCGCTGCCAGCGCCGCGAGACCACCCGCCGCCAGCGCCACCCTCGTGGTGAGCAGCCGGTTGTCCAGGACCGCGCCGAACAGGACCACCGCCTGGCCGGCGAGCAGCAGAGCGTAGAGGGGATTCTCGAGACCCGAGAAGCTCCAGATCACGAACGAGGGGATGGCGGCGAGCACGGCCCCCACGACGAGCGGGACGAGCCATGCCCGTGATGAGAACACCTTGCGCGCGGCCACGTAACTCAGCGTGAGAATGCCGGCACAGCACACCAGTGCCAGCGCCTTAGGAAGCAGCACGTAGTCCGGAATGCCGAAGATCGTGCCGTTGTCGAAGATCCCGGCGAACCTGCCGAGCACGAGGAGCAGCAGCCACGTCGGGTTCGAGTAACCCTCCACGGGGGGAGCTCCAGGCTGAACCACCGGCCCGAGCCCCTCGGCGACGCTGCGAGCGTATGCGAACGTGATGGCGGCGTCGTCGATCAGCCAGTTGCCGAACAGCAAGGCGTGGACGCCGATCAGCGCGGTGCCTGCCGACACAGAGGCGATGGGGGCGAAACGAGCGCGTCGAACCTGCCCCGCACGAGGCGTTGCGCCGTCCCCCGGCTGTGGTTCGTGGACGGTTCGCACGTCCCCCACCGAGGCGAGTGTCATGGCATTACTGTAGAGAGCTGCCCGGTAGCCCCACGTTCGGGCCATGCGCGGTCGGGTGAGGGCGAGCGGGGGCGTCACCTGGGACGGAGCCGGAAGGCGTCCGGTTAGGCTGGTCGCATGTCCGTCGCGGTGAGAGTCATCCCCTGTCTCGACGTCGATGCGGGTCGGGTGGTGAAGGGCGTCAACTTCGCTGACCTGCGGGATGCGGGGGATCCCGTCGAACTCGCAAGGCGCTACGACGCGGAGGGCGCGGACGAGCTGACCTTCCTCGACGTCACGGCGTCGTCGGGCAACCGCGAGACCACGTTCGATGTGGTGCGCAGGACCGCGGAGCAGGTGTTCATCCCGCTGACCGTCGGCGGTGGCGTTCGCAGCACGGACGACGTGGACCGGTTGCTGCGCGCCGGAGCCGACAAGGTGAGCATCAACACGGCCGCTGTGGTGAGGCCGGAGCTGCTGCGCGAGGCGTCGCGCCGGTTCGGCGCACAGTGCGTCGTGCTGTCGGTCGATGCGCGGAGGGTGCCCGACGGCGACACACCGACCCCGTCCGGGTTCGAGGTCACCACTCACGGTGGGCGGCGGGGCACCGGTATCGACGCTGTGGAGTGGGCGGCGCGCGGAGAGGAACTCGGGGTCGGCGAGATCCTGCTGAACTCGATGGACGCCGACGGCACGAAGCAGGGCTTCGACCTCGAACTGATCGAACTGGTTCGCGCCGCGGTCAGAGTGCCGCTCATCGCGAGTGGCGGCGCGGGCACGCCCGAGCACTTCCTGCCCGCCGTGCGGGCTGGCGCCGACGCCGTGCTCGCCGCGAGCGTCTTCCACTTCGGCGAGATGAAGATCGCTGACGTGAAGGCCTCGCTGAGGGAAGGCGGTGTGGAGGTCCGGTGAGCGAACTCGACCCCGAGATCGCGCGACGGCTCAAGCGCACCCCGGACGGGCTCGTGTGCGCCGTGGTGATCGAGCACTCGACCTCGCGAGTGCTGATGGTGGCGTGGATGGACGACGAGGCACTGCACCGCACGCTCACCACGCGCAGGGCGACGTACTTCTCCCGCAGTAGAGGCACGTTGTGGGTGAAGGGGGAGACGTCGGGCCACACGCAGCACGTTCGCGAAGTCCGTCTCGACTGCGACGCCGACACTCTGCTGGTGAGGGTCGATCAGACCGGACCGGCGTGCCACACGGGCAGTCACACGTGCTTCGACGGCGACGAGCGGGTGCTACTGGCAGACCACGAGGCGTGAGCGTGGTCAGGAGATCGGCTCGCCGAGATCGCCGGTGAGGTAGTGCTGAAGGGTCGGAGCGACCGTCGCCACGAGCGCCTCCACGTCGGCGGCGGCCACCGGTTGCACCTCGGCGACGTAGCGGGCCATGCCGAGTCCGAGGAGCTGGGTGGCGCACAGTGCCGCCCGCAGGTCCGGCCGGTCGGATCCCGCTGCCGCCGTGATCGCGGGAAGAAGCTTCTTCAGGAGGACCTTCTTGAGGAACTCCAGCGCCTCTCCGTGGGTGGAGATGCTGCGCACCAGCGCGACGAACGCGCTGCCGCCCGCGCCGTCCCAGGTGGCGACGAACCGGCGCACGATGTTCTCGCCGAGCCGATCCGGCCCGTCGGCCGTCACGTCCTCGATGATCTCCCTGACGTCGAACGGTGTGTTCAGCACGGCCTGGGCGAACAACCCGTCCTTGCCGCCGAACCAGTGGTTGACCATCGCCGCGTCAACACCTGCTCGCGCCGCGATGGCCCTGACGGTGGCGTTGTGGTAGCCGCTCTCGGCGAAGACGTCCCGCGCGGCGGCAAGCAGCCCCGCCCTGGTGTCCGCTCCGGCCGGTCGCCTTCCCCGCCTCCGTGCGGCCTGTGGCTGTCGCGTGTTCTCCCTCGCGGTCGTCATGTCACCCGTTTCGCCGTCGTCACGTCACCCATGATGCCGCAGCGCCGGGCCGTTCCTCCTTCGCGCGGGCCATCACCCGGTGACGACCCCGGTGCGGGCGGCGGCACAATGAACGCATGGTGACTGCCCAGACTTCCCACACCGCGGCAGGCGGGCTGGGCGAGGTCAGCCCGAGTCGTGACGACTTCAGGGCGCTCGCGCGGGACCGCAGGGTGATCCCCGTGGTGCGGCGGTTGCTCGCCGATGCGGACACGCCCGTGGCGCTGTACCGCAAACTGGCAGGCGACCGGCCCGGTACGTTCCTGCTGGAATCGGCGGAGAACGGGCAGTCCTGGTCGCGCTGGTCGTTCATCGGGGTGGACAGCCCCGCCGCGCTCACCGTCCGTGACGGCAAGGCGGTCTGGACGGGGGAACCCGTCGCCGGACTCCCCACGGAGGGAGATCCGCTGACCATCCTGCGCGAGACGGTCGAGAGGTTGCACACCGAGCCCCTGCCGGGTATGCCGCCGCTGACCGGTGGCATGGTCGGTTACCTCGGCTACGACGCCGTTCGCTGGCTGGAACGCCTTCCCGAGCTGGCCGAGCGGGACCTCGACATCCCCGAGCTGACGATGCTGCTCGCCACCGATCTCGCGGCCTACGACCACCACGAGGGCACGGTGACACTGATCGCCAATGCCGTGAACTGGGACGACTCTCCCGAGCGGGTGGACGCGGCCTACGACGACGCTGTGCGGCGGCTGGCCGCGATGACCGAACGCCTCGCCGATCCCGCACCCGCGACCAACGTGGTGTTCGAGCGGCCTGCTCCCGAGTTCACCCGGCGGCGCACCAAGGAGGACTTCCACGCCGCCGTGCGCAAGGCCGTGGAGGCCATCCACGCCGGAGAGGCGTTCCAGATCGTGCCGTCCCAGCGGTTCGAGATGCGCACGGGCGCCGACGCCCTCGACGTGTACCGGGTGTTGCGCACGTCCAACCCGAGCCCCTACATGTATCTGCTCCGGCTTGACGGGTTCGACATCGTGGGTTCGAGCCCCGAGTCGCTCGTGACGGTGCGCGACGGGCGGGCCAGTACCCATCCGATCGCGGGAACCCGGTGGCGCGGCGCGGACCCCGAGGAGGACGCGCAGCTGGCCAAGGACCTCCTGGCGGACGAGAAGGAACGTGCCGAGCACCTGATGCTCGTCGATCTGGGCCGCAACGATCTCGGCAAGGTGTGCCGCCCCGGCACCGTCAGGGTGATCGATTCGTTCACCATCGAGCGCTACAGCCACGTGATGCACATCGTCTCCACCGTCACGGGCGAGCTGAAGGACGATGCGACCGCCTTCGACGCGGTGCTGGCGTGCTTCCCGGCTGGCACACTGTCCGGCGCGCCGAAGGTCAGGGCCATGGAGCTGATCGAGGAGCTGGAACCCACCAGAAGGGCGCTCTACGGCGGCATCGTCGGGTACCTCGATTTCGCGGGTGACGCCGACACCGCCATCGCCATTCGCACCGCACTGATGCGGGACGGCGTCGCCTACGTTCAGGCGGGTGGCGGTGTCGTGGCGGATTCCGACGCAGAGTACGAGGACAACGAGTCGCTCAACAAGGCCAGAACCGTGTTGTCGGCCGTGGCCGCGGCGAACACGATCGCCCCCGCGAAGGCGGCCGGTACCGGTGCCTGATCCAGCTAAACGTCCACTGTGGATCGTCGTGGTGCTGCTGGTGCTCGCCGCGGCGACGATGTGGGGCACGGCGTCGATCACGTGGATCGACGTCCCGGAAGGCACGGTGTTCGACGGCGAGTTGCGGGAGCGCATCTCGGGCGGCGATCTGGTCACGTGGCCCGTGCCACTCGCGCTTCTCGCGCTGGCCGCTGTTGCGGCGACCCTCGCTCTGCGCGGTGTCGCACGCAGGGTGCTCGGCGTCGTGCTCATCGCGGTGGCGGTGTGGGTGGCCGTGCTCGTTTTCGACGGTTCGGCCTACGACGTGAACACCTCGACGCGGGCACCCGGCTACGACACGATGCCGGGGGAGCCGGTGAGAACGTGGCAGGGCCCCGCCCTCGCGCTGACCGGAGCGGCGCTGTACACCCTCGCGGGCCTCGTGCTCGTGTGGCGGGGACACCGCATGCCCCGCATGGGTGCGAAGTACTCCGCACCGGGTGACCGCAAACGGGTCACGCGATCGGGCAACCCCGACGCCGACCTGTGGAACGCGCTCTCGGAGGGTGAGGACCCCACGACACGCGATCGTTGACGCCGGTGTTTGTTTCCTGGCGGACAAGGCGAAACACGACCCCAGGCCGATGTGGGACATCGCGCGGGTTAGCATCGAATCGGCGGGAAGGGGAAGGTTTTTGTGAGCCACCTTGCGAGTGAATCAACAGGCGTCGCGACTCCCGGCGGGGCCGCCCGGTGAGCGTTCTGGAAGACATCATCGCTGATGTGCGGGCCGATCTCGCCGAGCGCGAGGCGGCACTGCCGTTCGACGAACTCAAGCGCCGTGCCGCGGCAGCGCCCGAGCCGAGGGACGTGATGGCGGCGTTGCGCGAATCCGGCATCGCCGTGATCGCGGAGGTCAAGCGCCGCAGCCCGTCCAAGGGCGATCTGGCCGCGATTCCCGATCCGGCGTCGCTCGCGAAGGACTACGAGGACGCGGGCGCGCGAGTGATCAGCGTTCTCACCGAGCGTCACCGGTTCGGCGGTTCGCTCGCCGACCTCGACGCGGTCAGGGCAGCGGTCGATGTTCCGTTGCTGCGTAAGGATTTCATCGTCAGTCCGTACCAGGTGCACGAGGCGCGGCTGCACGGCGCCGACATGGTGCTCCTGATCGTGGCGGCGCTCGAACAGAACGCCCTCGTGGCTCTGCTCGACCGCGTCGAGTCGCTCGGCATGACGGCGCTGGTGGAGGTGCATAACGCGGAGGAGGCCGATCGCGCACTGGAGGCGGGGGCGTCCGTCATCGGTATCAACGCGCGCAACCTGCACACGCTCGAGGTGGACCGCGACGTGTTCGGCAGGCTGGCGCCGGGGCTTCCGATGGACGTCTACAAGGTCGCGGAGTCCGGCGTGCGGGGTCCCGGCGACCTGATGGCCTACGCGGGACACGGCGCCGACGCCGTCCTCGTCGGAGAGGGTCTCGTCTCGACGGAGGACCCGAAGGGTGCGCTGGTGAAGCTCGTGACGGCGGGGTCGCACCCGGCCTGCCCGAGGCCGAGCCGATGACAGGAGCGGACACCGTGGGCACGCAGCAGTCGGCCACTTCGCACGATCCCGACGAGCGAGGGCACTTCGGCCCCTACGGGGGGCGTTACCTTCCCGAGGCGCTCATGGGCGCGCTGGAGGAACTCGCGGCCGAGTACGACAAGGCGAGGACCGACCCCGAGTTCACGCAGGAGTTCGAGCGCCTGCTCTCCGGGTACGCGGGGAGGCCGTCCCTGCTCACCGAGGCACCCCGGTTCGCCGAGCACGCGGGCGGTGCGCGCATCTTCCTCAAGCGCGAGGACCTCAACCACACCGGATCACACAAGATCAACAACGTGCTGGGTCAGGCTCTGCTCACCAAGCGCATGGGCAAGACTCGCGTGATCGCCGAGACGGGCGCAGGACAACACGGCGTGGCGACCGCCACGGCCTGCGCTCTGCTCGATCTCGACTGCGTGATCTACATGGGTGAGGTGGACACACAGCGGCAGGCCCTCAACGTGGCCCGCATGCGCCTGCTCGGCGCCGAGGTGGTGCCGGTGCGGACCGGCTCAAGGACACTCAAGGACGCCATCAACGAGGCGCTCCGCGACTGGGTGGCCAATGTGGACAACACGCACTACCTGCTCGGCACCGCGGCAGGCGCGCACCCGTTCCCGCTCATGGTACGCAACTTCCACAGGGTGATCGGCGAGGAGACGCGGAGGCAGATCCTCGACCTCACGGGCAGGTTGCCGGACGTCGTGGCCGCGTGCGTCGGAGGTGGCTCCAACGCCATCGGTATCTTCCACGCTTTCCTCGACGACCCCGGCGTGCGGCTGGTGGGTCTCGAACCGGGAGGGAAGGGACTGGACAGCGGCGAACATGGTGCGACGCTGACGCAGGGCACTCCAGGCACCTTGCACGGAGCCATGTCCTACCTGCTCCAGGACGAGGACGGGCAGACTATCGAGGCGTACTCCATCTCGGCCGGTCTCGACTACCCCGGTGTCGGTCCCGAGCATTCGTGGCTGAAGGACACCGGCAGGGCCGAGTACCGGGCCGTCACCGACGCCGAGGCGATGGAGGCGTTCCGGCTGCTGTCGCGGACGGAGGGCATCATTCCCGCGATCGAGTCGGCGCACGCCCTCGCCGGCGCGATACGGCTCGGCAAGGAACTCGGTCCCGGTGCGCACATCGTCGTCAGCCTCTCGGGAAGGGGCGACAAGGACGTGGACACCGCGGCCAGGTACTTCAACCTCGTGGAGGACGTGTGAGCAGGCTCGCCGAGCTGTTCGACAGCACAAGGGCCGAGCGGCGGGCGGCCCTTGTCGCGTACCTGCCTGCCGGGTATCCCACCGTGGACGGCTCGAAGGAGCTGATCGCCGCCACCATCGACGCGGGTGCCGATCTCGTGGAGGTCGGCGTGCCCTACTCGGACCCGGTGATGGACGGCCCGACCATTCAGGGCGCTGCCGACACCGCGTTGCGCAACGGGTTCAAGCTGCGGCACCTGTTCGAGGTCGTGGAGTCGATCGCCTCGCGAGGGGGCAGGGCGGTCGTGATGACGTACTACAACCCGGTGCATCACTACGGGGTCGCTGCGTTCGCGCGGGACCTGGCCTCGGCAGGCGGGCTGGGGCTCATCACGCCCGATCTCACGCCGGACGAGGCATCGGAGTGGATCGCGGCGTCCACCGAGCACGGGCTCGACCGGATCTTTTTGGTCGCACCGTCGTCGTCCGACGACCGCATCGCGATGACGACGAAGGCCACGACGGGGTTCGTGTACGCGACGGCCGTCATGGGTGTGACGGGCGCGCGGGATTCGGTGGGCGGCGCGGCGTCGGAACTCGTGCGGCGCACGAGGCAGCACACGGACCTCCCCGTCGGAGTGGGCCTCGGCGTGCGCTCGGGGGACCAGGCCGCCGAGGTCGCCGGTTTCGCCGACGCGGTGATCGTGGGATCCGCGCTGGTGGCGAAGGCGGGCGAGGGGGCGGGGCCGCTGGCCGCACTGACCTCCGAACTGGCCGACGGGGTGCGCAGGCCGGTTCGCTGACACCGCAGAACCCGTGAGCTCCGACCAGGCCGGTTTCACGGCAAAGTGGTAACTCGTGGTGGGGGTCGCACCGGAGCGTGCGGTGTCGCGCTACGGTGACCACTGTGAACACCGCGTCCACGTATTTCCTCGCGAACATTCCGAGCCCCGACAGGGGCGTCTGGCAGCTCGGACCGCTGTCGCTTCGGGCCTACGCGCTGTGCATCATCGCCGGGATCATCCTCGCGATCTGGTGGGGTGAGCGGCGGTGGGTGCAGCGCGGCGGCACCAAAGGCACCATCGTCGATATCGCGGTGTTCGCCGTCCCGTTCGGCCTCGTGGGCGGCAGACTCTACCACGTCATCACCGACAACCAGCTGTACTTCGGCGAGGGCAAGGACCCGATCAGGGCGCTCTACATCTGGGAGGGCGGCCTCGGGATCTGGGGCGCCATCGCCCTCGGCGCGGTGGGAGCGTGGATCGCCTGCCGGAGGAAGGGCATCCCACTGCCCGCGGTCGCCGACGCGATCGCGCCCGGCATCGTGGTCGCGCAGGCGATCGGCCGCCTCGGCAACTACTTCAACCAGGAACTGTACGGCGGGCCGACCGACCTGCCGTGGGGTCTTGAGATTTACGAGCGGGTCGATCCCGACACCGGACTGCCCGACGCGCTCAACGGGGTGGCCGTTTCCGACGTGCCGCTGGCGGTCGTGCATCCGACGTTCCTCTACGAACTGCTGTGGAACCTCGGCGTCGCGCTGCTCGTGGTGTGGGCCGACCGGCGCTTCCGCCTCGGACACGGGCGGGCTTTCGCGCTTTACGTCGCGGGCTACACGGCAGGCCGGTTCTGGATCGAACTCATGCGCACCGACCAGGCCAACCACATTCTCGGTCTCCGGGTGAACGTGTGGACGTCGCTGGTCGTCTTCGTGGGCGCGGTGGCCTACCTGGTGTTCGCGAAGCGTCGCGGTCCGAGGGAGCGGCCCGAGACGCTCGCGACCGATCCCGCAGGAAGCGACGCGTCCGGCTCGCCGGACAGTGCCGGATCGTCCGGCTCGCCGGACCACAGTGAATCGTCCGGCTCGCCGGACCACAGTGAATCGTCCGGCTCGCCGGACAGTGACACCTCCGGGCGGACCACCGACCCCACCGACCCCACGGACTCCGCCGACACGGACCGCATCGACGGCGGTGCCAGCGGCGGCAGCGACGACGCCGGTGAGAGCCGACGTGATGGGGAGCGGTCGGACGGTGCCGCGCCGAGCGCGGACCTCGGCGATGCTTCCTCGTCGAGCAGCCGCTGAGCACGTGAGCATGGGGGCAGGCGGGCCGGATGTCCGCCTGCCCCCGCTGCTGTTTCGGGAACCGTCCGTTCGGCCGAGTGGGTTGGCGCGGCCGGGTCAGATCGGGCGCACGGGAGCCACCACGGGACAGCCGCCGGTGGTGGTGAGCACCTCGGCCTCCGCCGCGTAGTGGGTGCGTAGCCGCTCTGTGGTGAGCACGTCGCGAGCGGTACCGGACACCACAACGTTGCCGCCGTCGAGCAGGAGCAACGTGTCGGCGTACTGGGCGGCGAAGGTCAGGTCGTGCAGTGTGGTCACGACCGTGATGCCGTCCTCGGTTCTCAGCTTGTCGAGCCTCTCCAGCAGGGCCTGGGCGTGGCCGATGTCGAGGCCGGACGTGGGTTCGTCCAGCAGCAGTACCCGCGTGCGCGTCGTGAGCACCCGTGCCAGCACGGCACGCTGACGCTCTCCGCCGGAGAGCGTGCCCAGCGGGCGCCCCGCGAGGGCGCCGAGATCGAGCCGGTCGAGCGTCTCGCGCACGATGTCGAGATCGGCGGTGCTCTCCCTGCCGAGCGGGCTCAGGTGCGGCGTTCGCCCGAGCAGCGCGTAGTCGGTCACGGTGAGCCCGTCGGGGAGCACCGGGCTCTGAGCGGCGTAGCCGACGAGCGTGGCGCGCTGCCTGCGCGTCAGGGTGCCGGTCGGCGCATCGTGCACGGTGATGGAGCCGTCGTGAGCCACGAGTCCCACGACGGCTTTCAGCAACGTGGACTTGCCTGCGCCGTTCGGGCCGACGATCGCGAGCCAGCCGCCCTCCTCCACCTCGACGGAGACGTCGTGGACCACCGGTCTGCCGTGGTAGGCGACCCCGACGCCGTCGAGTCGCAATGCTGTCACGATGAGCGTCCTTTCGACGCTGTCACAATGAGCGTCCTTTCGACGCTGTCACAATGAGCGTCCTTTCGACGCTGTCACAATGAGCGTCCCTTCGACGTACGCAGGACGATGGCGAAGAACGGCGCACCCGCGAACGCCGTCACCACGCCGAGCGGAAGCTCACCCGGCATCGCGGTGCGGGCGACGTAGTCGGCGCCGATCAGGAAAGCCGCCCCGCCGATGAGCGAGAGCGGCACGATCACGCGATAGCTCGCGCCGACGAGCAGGCGCACGACGTGGGGCACGACGATGCCGACGAACCCGATCAGCCCGCTCACCGCGACGGCGGCGGCGGTGGCCAGCGAGGCAGCGCCGAGCAGGACGAGGCGCAGCAGCCCTGGCCGGAGACCGAGCGAGGCGGCTTCCGCGTCGCCGAGCGCGAGGACGTCGAGAAAGCGAGCGCACACGCACAACACCACCGAGGCGACGGCGACGTAGGGCAGCGCGAGCCAGACGTCGGTCCATCCGCTCACGTTCAGCCCACCGAGGGTCCACGTGTACACCTGTTTGAGCGTTTCGGTGTTGAGCTGCTGCACGAACGTCTGCACGGCGGTGAGGAACGCGGTCACCGCCACACCCGCAAGCAGCAGTGTCGCGGTGCCCCTCCCTGTGGAGCGGCCGAGAGCCCAGCTCAGCCCCACCCCGCCGAGCGCTCCGGCGAAGGCGGCGAGCGGCACCGGAACCACGAGCCACGTCGTCACCACCGGAGCCAGCACCATGACGAGGGTGGCCGCCATGCCCGCACCGGCCGCGGCCCCCAGCAGGTACGGGTCGGCCAGTGGGTTGCGGAAGACGCCCTGGAAGGCGGCCCCCGCACTCGCGAGTGCGGCGCCCACGATGCCGGCGAGCAGTACCCTCGGCACTCGCAGCTCCCAGATGATGGCGGCCTCGCGTTCCGAAAGCGGTGACGTGGTGCCGGTGACCTGAGCGACGATCTCGGCCAGCACCCGCTGCCAGCCCAGCTCACCCGAGCCGGCCACCACCGCGAACACGCACACCACCAGCAGCACCACGAGGGCGAGCAGCACCGTGCCCGGCCGGAGCCGGGTGGTGTGCTCGCCCTCGCGCGTGCGCCGAACCGAGCGTTTCAGCACGGTCAGGCCGCGGCCTTCGTCACGCTGTCGGCCACGGAGCGCACGAAATCGACGATCCTCGGCGTCCACCGCGACGCGGCGTCGTCCGGCAGTTCGATCACCTGGTCCTGCTTGACGGCGGTCAGCGTGTCCCAGCCCGGCCGCTTCGCGACGGTCTTGGTGTTCTGCGCGCAGCACTGCGTGTCCGCGAGGAAGATCAGATCGGGGTCGGCCGAGAGGATGGTCTCCGCCGAGAGCTGCGGGTAGCCACCGTGCGCGGAGGGGTCGTCCTGGTCGGCGATGTTGGTGAGACCGAAGAGGCCGTACACCTGGCCGATGAAGGTCTCCGACGTCACGCTGTAGAAGCTCGGGTCGAGTTCGTGGTAATAGCTCAGGCCCTTACCCGCGTCACCGACGTCGGCGACCAATTTCTCGATGTCCTGCTTCGTCTGCTTCGCCAGGTCGGCGCCCTCCTCCGGGTGTCCCGTCGCCTTCCCCACGAGTTCGAACTGCTCGTACATCGACTCCAGCGTCGTCGGCGCCGTGAGCACGAGCGTGGGAGTCCCGGTCTTGGCCAGCGCATCGGCCAGTTTGCCCTCGGTGTCGGACTCGACGATGACGAGGTCGGGGTTGTGTCCCGCGATCTGCTGCGGGTCGGGGCTCAGACCCGACATCTCGGTCCTCGGCGCGTTCTCCGGATGGGTGGACATCTCGTCAACGGCCACGACCTGTTCGCCCGCACCCACGGCGAACAGGACCTCGGTGGTCGAGGGGGACAGGGACACGATCCGCTCGGGTCGCTTCTCCAGCGTGACGGCAGGGGCGCCTTCCGGTGTGAGTTCGACAGGGAAGCCCCCGACACCACTGCTGCCTGCCGTGGTGTCGGGGGCTTCCTCCTGGCGCTCGGCGCAGGCGGTGAGGGAGAGGACCAGAAGGAGAGGGAGGAGCAGGAACCGTCTCAAGGGCAACATCGGACCTCGACTTCTCGGCCGGCGTTTCGGCCGCGCCGGGACCGTCGGCCGGTCGCGGACGCCGCACCTCTGCGCCGGAGGCGGTCATGGCGTCACGTGAACGGTCAGGCGACCTGGCTCGGCCCCTGTCACGGCGCGGTCATCAGCCGTCACAAAGAGTCCATCACAGTTGCGGCACAGCGCCGGATTCTCACCGGACTTCGCTCCCGCTCACGTCGCCGGTGACAGTACCAGGCGGTGTGTTCGCGTAAACTCGGGTAACCAGCTCGACAACGCTACCGACGAGGTCGGTGGCGAGTCCTCGACAGGGCCTGACCGGCGGGGTACCCGGCACGACGGGGTACCGATGCGGGCCGAAGGATGTTGCCGGATCGTGACGGCGAACCGGCGAAATGGCTGATTCAACCCATGTCCGAAACATTTCCCAGCTGTTAAAGTCGCGCTAATCAGCGGGCCATTGTCGTCCCGTGCGCAGCACGAGAAGAGCACGACGACGACGCAGGAGGGTCCTTTTGATCTTCTCCGCGATTCCCGAGAAGCAGGGCGCCTACGATCCCGCGGCGGAAAGAGACGCGTGCGGTGTGGCCATGGTCGCCCACATCAAGGGTGCCCGCTCCCACGACATCGTCACCGACGGTCTGACCGCGCTCACGAATCTTGACCACCGTGGAGCGGCGGGCGCGGAACCCACCAGCGGCGACGGCGCGGGCATTCTCGTGCAACTGCCCGACGAGCTTCTGCGGGCGGACGTGGACTTCGCGCTTCCCGAGCCCGACGAGCGAGGCCAACACCGCTACGCGGCGGGGCTGGCGTTCCTCCCACAGGATCAGGGGCCGAGGGCGAGGGCGGTGGAGCTGGTGGAACGCATCGCCGCTGAGGAGGGGCTCGCGGTCCTCGGCTGGCGTGCGGTTCCGACCGACCCGGATGCCGCCGACGTCGGGCCGACGGCGCGGTCGGTGATGCCGCACTTCGCCATGCTGCTCGTCGCGGCCGTCCCCGATGCCGACGGCGCTCGTGCCGCGGGCATCGACCTCGACCGGCTCGCCTTCTGCCTGCGTAAACGCGCCGAGCACGCGAGTGGTGCCGAGGGCTGCGGCGTGTACTTCCCGTCGCTGTCGGCGCGGACACTCGTCTACAAGGGCATGCTCACGCCGACCCAGCTTCCGCTGTTCTTCCCCGATCTCCGTGACGAGCGGCTCGCCAGCGCCATCGCGCTCGTGCACAGCCGGTTCTCGACCAACACGTTTCCCTCGTGGCCGCTCGCGCACCCGTTCCGGTTCGTCGCGCACAACGGTGAGATCAACACCATCAGAGGTAACCGGAACCGGATGCGGGCCAGGGAGGCCTTGTTGGCCTCCGATCTCATCCCCGGAGACCTGAACAGGCTGTATCCCGTGTGCTCCCCCGGCGCCTCCGACTCGGCGTCGTTCGACGAGGTACTGGAACTGCTGCACCTCGGCGGCAGGACGCTGCCGCACGCGATCCTCATGATGATCCCCGAGGCGTGGGAGAACCACGCCACCATGGACGAGGACAGAAGGGCGTTCTACCAGTTCCACGCGAGTCTCATGGAACCGTGGGACGGCCCGGCATGCGTGACGTTCACCGACGGTTCGCTCGTCGGAGCGGTGCTCGACCGTAACGGGTTGCGACCGGCGCGGTGGTGGCGAACCGCCGACGACCGCATCGTGTTCGCCAGCGAGAGCGGCGTGCTCGACGTGGCTCCGGACGAGGTCGTCGCCAAGGGCAGGCTCAAGCCGGGCCGCATGTTCTGCGTTGACACCGCAGCGGGCCGTGTTGTGGACGACGATGAGATCAAGGCAGGGCTCGCGGCACAGGCTCCCTACGGTGAGTGGCTGCATGCCGGGCTGCTGTCGCTCGACCGGCTCGCAGGTCGGGAGCACGTGACGCAGACCCACGCCTCCGTGCTGCGCAGGCAGCTCACGTTCGGTTACACCGAGGAGGAGTTGAAGGTCCTGCTGGGCCCGATGGCGCTCGCGGGCGCCGAGCCCGTCGGTTCGATGGGGTCGGACACGCCGCCGTCCGTGCTGTCCAAGCGATCGCGGCTGCTGTACGAGTACTTCAAGCAGGGGTTCGCGCAGGTCACCAATCCGCCGCTCGACGCGATCCGCGAGGAACTCGTCACCTCGATGAGCAGGGTGATGGGGCCCGAACAGAACCTGCTCGCACCGGGACCGGCGTCGTGCAGGCACATCCAGCTTCCCTCGCCGGTGATCGACAACGACGAGCTGGCCAAACTCGTCCACATCAACGACGACGGAGACCTCCCGGGATTCGCCTGTACTGTCCTATCGGGACTGTATGAAGTGGATGGTGGGGGCGAGGCGCTCGGCAGGGCCGTCGAGCGGGTGCGGCGGGAGGCGTCCAAGGCGATCGCGGCGGGAGCCCGCACACTCGTGTTGTCCGACCGCGACTCTGACCACCGCATGGCGCCCATTCCCTCGCTGCTGCTCGTGTCGGCCGTGCACCACCATCTCGTGCGAACCAAGGAGCGCTTGCGGGTGGCTCTCGTGGTGGAGACGGGGGACGCACGGGAGGTCCACCATGTGGCGCTGCTGATCGGGTACGGCGCCGCCGCGGTCAACCCGTACCTGGCGTTCGAGTCGATTGAGGACATGCTGGCCAGGGGCGTGATCGAGGGCTCTGATGCGCGCACGGCACTGCGTCACTACATCGCCGCGCTCAACAAGGGCGTTCTGAAGATCATGTCGAAGATGGGGATCTCGACCGTCGGCGCCTACACCGGTGCGCAGGTGTTCGAGGCGCTCGGGCTCTCGCAGGATCTCCTCGACGAGTACTTCACCGGAACCGTGTCCACCCTGGGTGGCGTCGGCCTCGACGTGCTGGCCGAGGAAGTCGCCGTCCGGCATCGCCACGCGTATCCGGACAACCCCGCCGAGCGTGCGCACCGCAGGCTGGAGACGGGCGGCGACTACGCCTACCGCAGGGACGGCGAGCTGCACCTCTTCACGCCCGAGACCGTGTTCCTCCTCCAGCACGCGAGCGCGTCGCGACGGCAGGAGGTGTACCGGCGTTACGTCGATGAGGTCAACCGGCTCAACCGCGAGGGCGGTGTGCTGCGCGGCATGTTCGCGTTCAAGAAGGGCGAGCGTGAAAGCGTGCCGATCGACGAGGTCGAGTCGGTCGAGTCGATCTGCCGTCGATTCAACACGGGCGGAATGTCGTACGGTTCGCTGTCGATGGAGGCGCACCAGACGCTGGCCATCGCCATGAACACCATCGGGGGCCGATCCAATTCAGGCGAGGGTGGCGAGGACCCCGAGCGGCTGCACGACCCGCTGCGCCGCAGCGCCGTCAAGCAGGTCGCCAGCGGGCGATTCGGCGTCACCAGCGAGTACCTGGTGAGCGCCGACGACATCCAGATCAAGATGGCGCAGGGAGCCAAACCCGGCGAGGGTGGGCAACTGCCGCCGAACAAGGTCTACCCGTGGATCGCCAGAACCCGGCACTCCACGCCGGGCGTGGGGCTGATCTCACCGCCACCGCACCACGACATCTACTCGATCGAGGACCTCGCACAACTGATCCACGACCTCAAGAACGCGAACGAACGCGCCCGGATCCACGTCAAACTCGTGAGTTCGCTCGGCGTCGGGACCGTGGCGGCGGGAGTGTCGAAGGCACACGCGGACGTGGTGCTGATTTCCGGGCACGACGGTGGAACCGGGGCGTCGCCGCTCAACTCGCTCAAGCACGCGGGCACGCCGTGGGAGATCGGACTGGCGCAGACACAGCAGACCCTGCTGTTGAACGGACTGCGCGACCGCATCACGGTGCAGGCCGACGGCGGCTTCAAGACAGGCCGCGATGTCGTCGTCGCAGCGCTGCTCGGGGCCGAGGAGTACGGCTTCGCCACCGCGCCGCTGGTGGTGGCGGGCTGCGTGATGATGCGCGTGTGTCACCTCGACACCTGCCCTGTCGGCGTCGCGACCCAGAACCCCGCGCTGCGCGAGCGGTACACCGGCCAGGCCGAGCACGTCGTGAACTTCTTCCGGTTCGTGGCTCAGGAGGTGCGGGAGTACCTCGCGCTGCTCGGGTTCCGGTCGCTCGACGAGGCCGTCGGCAGGGCGGACCTGCTCGACGTCGATGAGGCCGTCGAGCATTGGAAGGCGAAGGGACTCGATCTTTCACCGATCTTCGCCGTACCGCAGGGTTCGCCGTACGGCGGTGCACCGAGGAAGGTCCGCGAGCAAGATCACGGGCTCGACAAGGCGCTGGACCGTACTCTCACCCAGCTCGCGGAGGCGGCGCTGGAGGACGCCCGGCCCGTGCGGCTCGACCTGCCGGTGCGCAACGTCAACCGCACCGTCGGGACCCTTCTCGGCGCGGAGGTCACCCGCCGGTACGGCAGCGCGGGACTGCCGGACGACACCATTCACGTGCGGCTCACCGGCTCAGCAGGCCAGTCGCTCGGCGCGTTCCTGCCGCCTGGCGTGACGTTGCACCTGGTGGGCGACGCGAACGACTACGTAGGCAAGGGACTGTCGGGTGGGCGGATCGTCGTCCGTCCACACCCCGAGGCGCCGTTCGCCGCGGAGGAACAGGTCATCGCGGGCAACACCATCGCCTACGGCGCCACCTCGGGCGAGGTCTTCCTCAGAGGCCAGGTCGGCGAACGGTTCGGGGTGCGGAACTCGGGCGCGTTGCTGGTCGCCGAGGGCGCAGGCGATCACGCCTTCGAGTACATGACGGGTGGTCGTGCGGTCGTACTCGGCGGGACGGGAAGGAACGTCGCCGCCGGGATGTCGGGGGGAATCGCGTTCGTGCTGCGGCTCGACGAACGCGATCTCAACCCCGCGATGGTCGAGCTGCTCACCCCGGACGCGGAGGATCTGGCGTGGTTGCGCGAGGTCGTGCGACGCCACCACCACCTCACGGGTTCGCCGGTGGCGGCCTCCCTGCTCGGTGACTGGGGACGGCGCTCGGTGACGTTCCGGAAGGTGCTTCCGACTGACTATCGCCGGGTGCTGGAAGCGACCAGGACGGCGAGGGCGCAGGGCAAGGATGTGGACGAAGCAATCATGCAGGAGGCGACGCGTGGCTGAGGATGGTGTGTCAGCTACGTGCGCCGACCGGGTGCGGGTGTCCCGCAGGATACGGAGGCGACGCGTGGCTGAGGATGGTGTGTCAGCTACGTGCGCCGACCGGGGTGGGCCCCCTTCGCGGCTTGGGCCGCGGTTGGGGAGGGTGTCCCGCAGGATACGGAGGCGACGCGTGGCTGAGGATGGTGGTGCAGCCATGTGCGCCGACCGGGGTGCGGGTGTCCCGCAGGATACGGAGGCGACGCGTGGCTGATCCCAAGGGTTTTCTGCGGTACGACCGCGTCGATCCGCCCAAGCGTCCCCGGGACGAACGGGTCTCGGACTGGCGGGAGGTGTACGCCGACCTCGACGCGGCGGAACGCGACCGTGCGGTCCGTACTCAGGCGACGCGGTGCATGGACTGTGGCATACCGTTCTGCCACTCCGGCAGCGCGGGTTGCCCGCTCGGGAACCTGATCCCGGAGTGGAACGATCTCGTGCGCCAGGGGGATTGGGCACGCGCGGCCGACCGTCTGCACGCGACCAACAACTTCCCGGAGTTCACGGGCAAGCTGTGTCCCGCGCCGTGCGAGGCCGCGTGTGTGCTGGCGATCTCGCCGTCGTCGGGTGGCCCTGTGAGCATCAAGCGCGTCGAGGAGACCATCGCCGCTCACGCCTGGGAGTCAGGGGAGGTGCGTGCGCAGCAGGCCACCGTGTCCACCGGCCGGTCGGTCGCGGTGGTGGGCTCGGGTCCGGCAGGGCTGGCGGCCGCGCAGCAGCTCACCCGCGCAGGGCACGAGGTGACGGTGTTCGAGCGCGACGACCGCCTCGGCGGCCTGCTCCGTTACGGCATTCCCGAGTTCAAGATGGAGAAAAAGGTCCTCGACCGCAGGCTCGCGCAACTGCGTGAGGAGGGGACGACCTTTGTCACCGGCTGCGAGGTCGGTGTCGATGTCACCGTGGAGCAGCTGCGGGAGCGCTTCGACGCCGTCGTGCTGGCGGTGGGCGCGTTGCGTGGCCGTGACGACACCTCGACTCCCGGCAGGGATCTGGAGGGCATCCACCTCGCGATGGAGTACCTCGTCCCGGCGAACCGGGAGTGCGAGGGCGACGGTCCCTCAGCCGTGCGCGCCGATGGCAAGCACGTCGTGGTCGTCGGCGGCGGCGACACGGGCGCAGACTGCTACGGAACGGCGATCCGGCAGGGCGCGCTGTCGGTGACGCAGCTCGATCGGTACCCGCAGCCACCGTCCACACGGGATGACGAACGGTCGCCGTGGCCGACGTGGCCCTACGTCCTGCGCACCTATCCGGTTCACGAGGAGGCGGGTGAGCGGCGCTTCGCCGTGGCGGTGCAGCGTTTCGTCGGAGACGACGAGGGGCGAGTCCGCGAGATCGAACTGCGCCACGTGGAGGTGCGCAGAGATCCGGAGACGGGGAACCGCGAGGTGGTTCCCATCGGCGAGGAGATCGACCGGCTTCCGGCCGACCTCGTGCTGCTGGCCATCGGGTTCGACGGGGTCGAACGGATGCCGCTGCTCGACGGGCTCGGACTCTCGCTGACGGGGCGCGGCACGGTGTCGTGCGGCCCGGACTGGCAGACGCGGGCGCCAGGGGTGTTCGTGTGCGGCGACGCTCACCGAGGCGCCTCGCTGGTGGTGTGGGCCATCGCCGAGGGGCGTTCGGCTGCGAGGGCGGTTGACGAGTATCTGACCGGCGCCTCCGACCTTCCCGCACCGGTCCACCCGACGGCACTGCCGCTGGCCGTCTGACCCGAACGACGCCGCTGAGTGTGCTGAGCTGCCCACCAGCGACGGCTCGTGATCACTTCCCTCGCTCGGCGGTACCACAATCGGGCGACATCTCGGATCGTTCCTACCACTCAGTTGGCAACTCACCAACGACGTGGAGGAGCCGGGATGAAGCGAGGGTTGTCGCGGTCGGTCACCCTGATCGCGGCCGGTCTGGCCGCTGTGGGTCTCTCCGTTCCCGCGAGTGCGGAAGCGACGAAGGTCAGCAGTTCACTCGACGTGGCGGTCAATGACGTCAAGGGCGCCGCAGCGACGGCACACGAGGTCACCGACTACTGGACCCCCGAGCGCATGAGAGCGGCTGTCCCGATGGACAGCCTCGCCACCGTGAGCGCCGAGGCAGGCGGCACCGCGGTCGCCGAGGCCGAGTCGCTCGCGGACGTCGCGAGGGGTGTGGAGCGCACGGTGCCGGGAGTGAGCCCGCAGGCGTTCCCGACGTCGGGTGAACCGTGGAGCGGTGGCGGCGAGGTGGCCGACACCGCGGGCCGGGTGTTCTTCACGTTCAATGGCAACCCGGCTTCGTGCAGCGGTAACGCGGTCACCAGCGACAACCGCAGCGTGGTGATCACGGCGGGTCACTGCGTGAAGTACCAGGGAAGCTGGCACACGGATTGGATCTTCGTGCCGGGCTACGACAACGGGCAGGCTCCCCACGGCGAGTGGGTCGCGCGCCAGACGCTCACCACGCCGCAGTGGGAGCAGAGCGAGGACATGAACTACGACATCGGTGCCGCCGTGGTGGAACCACTCGGCGGTGCGTATCTGACGGACGTCGTCGGCGCGCAGGGCATCGCGTTCAATCAGCAGCGCGACCAGGACATGTACGCCTTCGGCTACCCCGCGGCCGACCCGTACGACGGCAGCACGCTGATCCATTGCAGTGGCACCACGTTCACCGATTTCCTCCTCACCGACGACCACGCGATGAGCTGTGACATGACGGGTGGTTCGAGCGGCGGTCCGTGGTTTGTGAACTTCGACGAGAGCACGGGGACGGGCGTGCAGGCTTCGGTGAACAGCTTCGGCTACACCTTCCTGCCTGGCTACATGTTCGGCCCGTACTTCGGCTCGGACGCCGAGGCGCTCTACGACGCCGCCTCAGCGGCCTGAGTCGTGGCCACCCCAGGAGCTGTCCGTGAGGCTGCCAACACGGAGAGTGTGAGATCGTCACGGGTGATCTCACACCTCCCACGGGCCCTCCCGGGGTGGCCGGTTCGTATGCTGGGGGCGTGAACTGGACTGTTGACGTCCCCATCGACGCCCTTCCCTCGCTGCCGCCGCTTCCCGCCGAGCTGCGCAAGCGCCTGGACGACGCACTGTCCCGTCCGGCCGCGCAGCAGCCCGAATGGCCCGACACCGACGCGGTCTCCCGCGTCAGGTCGGTGCTGGAGAGCGTGCCACCGATCACGGTTCCCGCCGAGGTCGATCGCCTGCGCGAGCGGCTGGCCATGGTGGCGCGCGGCGAGGCCTTCCTGCTCCAGGGCGGCGACTGCGCCGAGACGTTCGAGTCCAACACCGAGCCTCATATCAGGGCCAACCTGCGCACCCTGCTCCAGATGGCCGTCGTGCTCACCTACGGTGCCAGCCTGCCTGTGGTGAAGGTGGGCCGAATCGCGGGCCAGTACGCCAAGCCGAGGTCGAACAACACCGACGCTCTCGGCCTTCCGGTGTACCGGGGCGACATCGTCAACTCGCTCGTGCCCGACCCCGAGCTTCGCGTCCCCGACCCAGGCCGCATGATCCGCGCCTACGCCAACGCCGGTGCCGCGATGAATCTCGTGCGAGCGCTGACCGGTGCGGGAATGGCGGACCTCGCGCAGGTGCACGACTGGAACAAGGACTTCGTGCGTACGTCGCCCGCCGGTGAGCGGTACGAGGCGCTGGCCTCCGAGATCGACAGGGGCCTGCGGTTCATGGCGGCCTGCGGAGTCAGCGACACATCCCTGCACTCCACCGAGATCTTCGCGAGCCACGAGGCGTTGTTGCTCGACTATGAGCGGGCGATGCTGCGGCTGGACGACCCCACCTCCGACGACCCTTCGTTGTACAACCTGTCGTCGCATTTCCTGTGGATCGGCGAACGGACCCGCCAACTCGACGGCGCCCACATCGCGTTCGCCGAACTGCTCGCCAACCCCATCGGCATCAAGATCGGCCCGACCACGACCCCTGAGCAGGCCGTCGAGTACGTCGAGCGCCTCGACCCGAGGAACGAGCCCGGCAGGCTCACCCTGATCTCCAGGATGGGCAACGGCAAGGTTCGCGAGGTGCTGCCCGCGATCGTGGAGAAGGTCGAGAGCTCGGGTCACAAGGTGATCTGGCAGTGCGACCCGATGCATGGCAACACGCACGAGTCGTCCAACGGCTACAAGACCCGGCACTTCGACCGCATCGTGGACGAGGTGCAGGGCTTCTTCGAGGTGCACCGCAGGCTCGGCACCTACCCGGGAGGCATCCACGTCGAACTTACCGGGGAAGACGTCACGGAGTGTCTCGGCGGGGCGCAGGACATCTCGGACCTCGACCTCTCCGGCCGTTACGAGACGGCGTGCGACCCGAGACTCAACACGCAGCAGTCGCTGGAACTGGCGTTCCTCGTCGCGGAGATGCTGCGGGCCTGAACGGTCACGGGCAGAGCTGGGCCAGCGCCGCCATCGACTTGGTGACGGCGTCGGCCAACGCCCCCACCTGGTGAACGGCGTCACCGCCGGTGTTGAGGCCGACGTGCACCCCGTCACGGTAGGTGGCCACCGCGAAACCCACCGACTGGTGGGGAGCGAGCGGCACCACAGGGTAGGTCTCGCAGAGCGCGGCGCCGTCGAGTGACAGCGGCAGACGCGGCAACGGCACGGTGGTGATCACGGTGTCGAACAGTGCCGGTGCGGCGTGGGCGACAGTGCGCGTGGCGAGGCGGTGAACGACGCTGGGCAGCCGTTCGGCGAGAATGGGCAGGGCACCTGCCCCGCGCCACGGCCCCGTCCGCTTGTTGCGGTTCATGGCACCGGACACCGCGCGGAGCCTCTCCAGCGGGTCGTCGAGACCGACGGGGAGTTCGCAGAGATAGCTGGAGAGCGCGTTGCCGCAGGCGTCCTTGCCGCGCCGTCGCCGGGTGCTGACCGGCACGAGGGCGCGCAGCGTCCGCAGCCGCTGCTCCTCGCCTCTGCCCCGCAGCCATTCGCGTAATGCTCCGGACAGCACGGCGAGGACCACGTCGTTGGTGGTTCCCCCCTGTGCTCTGCGGACCCGCCGCACGTCGTCGGCGTCGAGCCGCACGAACCCGAGCTGCCGCCGCGCCGACAGCCCGGTGATGGTGGGGGACAGGGGGAACGGCCGCACCGCACGAAGAAGGTCCGCCGCGATACCCACCGACTCGACCGTCTCACCGACCATCCGCTGCGCGCCGCGCCACAGACTGCCCAACAGGGGAGCGTGGTCGGCCCCGCCCGAAAGCGAGGGGCCAGGCATCGCCTGCGCGGTCTGAGCCTGATCAAGCAGTCCCAGCACGAGTTCGGCAGCCCCCGCGCCGTCGCACAGAGCGTGGTGGATCTTGACCAGCAGAGCGAAGCGCCCCTCCGGCAAGCCGGTCACCACCTGGACATTCCACAGCGGTGCCCTCGGGTCCAGTGCCGTGGCCAGCCACCGGGAAGCGTGGGCCGTGAGCGGATCGGCCCCCTCGGAGGTGACCTGGTGGGTGCTGACATGGGCTGCCGCGTCGAACCGGGGGTCGGTCTCCCATCGGTCGGGCAGCAGTGGCCCGCCCGATCGCAGCCGCAGCCGCAGCCTTGGCACCCGCTCCGCCCTTTCGGCGATGAGAGCGGCCACCGCGCGGGCATCGCGGTATTCCCGGCTTCCCGAACGGGCGGAGCAGGCAGAGCCACGAGCGCGGTGCGGCGGTGAGAAGACCCCGACCGCTCCCATGTGCATCGGTGTGGCGGGCTGGTCAACGCAGAGGAATGCCGTGTCCAGCGCGCTGAGCCGGTCGGATGGCATCGCGCCTCTTTCGGGAGTCGGGGACATGGTCTGCCGCCGCTGGCCTTGGGGACGGTGCGAGAACGTGCCGCACCGCCTCCATCTTCGGCCACCTCACCGTGCCCGTCGAGCCGCCCGAGGGTGAAACCGCGCGATCAGGGGATCACCGAGAGACTGACCGTCGTCCCCGGTTCGACGAACTCCCCGCCTGCCGGACTCTGGTCCACCACGAAGCTGATCGGGCCCCGGGAGTCGCCACCCGAGACCTTGAATCCCGCGTCTCGCAGGATCTGAACGGCCTTCTCAGTGCGGCGGCCGACGACCGAGGGCACCTCGACCGCGTTGGACACGACGACTCCGACTCGGCTGCCCTGCTCGACCGTGCTGCCGCCTGCGGGTTCGGTGCGCACCACGTGGCCGGAAGGAACTCCCTCGGCGAACTCCTCGCCCGCTTCGTAGGGGTCGAAACCCGCGTCGCGCAGCGCCTGGAACGCCTCTTTGCGGGACAGGCCAGTGATATCAGGCACAGGGGTCGGGGGCGGGCCCTTGGAGCGGACGATCGTCACCGCGTCGCCGACGTTGGCCTGGCTTCCCGGTTGCGGCCGCAGCGTGATCACGGCCCCCTCCGGGACCTCGGCGCTGTAGTCGTCGGTCTCGGCGGACATGCGGGGCTTGAGCTGCACCGCCTCGATGGCGCGTTCGGCCTCCTCGACCGACGCGCCCGCGCGTACATCGGGCACAACGGGCCTGCCGAGGGAGACGACCACGGTCACCTCGTCGCCCTGCAAGGCACGGGCACCACTGTCCGGATCGCTGCGGATCACTGTGCCGGAGGGCGTCGTGTTGTGCCGTTCCTCCGTGAACACCGGCGTCAGCTGCGCCTGGCTCAGTGCGGTCTCGGCCTCTTCCCTGCTCATGCCTGCCAGCGAGGGAACGTCCACGTATCGGCCGCTGGAGAACCACCACACCCCGGCACCGACACCACCGAGCAGGACGAGCACCACCAGCGCGAGCACCGCCAGCGGTGCCCTGCGCCGGGGCACACCGTCTGTCGGCTCGCTCTCCCGGTCGCCCGTGTGTTCGAGCTGTTCCGCCACGGCGCGGGGGAGAGCCTGGGTGCCGCGTGGACCCGCATCCGGGGCGATGGCAGGCAGGGCGGGGACGGTGAGTTCGGAGTCTGCCTCGGCAGGACCGCCACCGGCACTGTTCGCGGGTGCGGGTACGAACGGGATCGCAGCGGGGCGCAGGCCGAGTTCCGCGCGGACCTGTTGGAGTTCGGCGAGGAAGTCGGCGGCATTGGCCGGTCGTGCGGCGGGATCACGTCGCGTCGCACGCACCACGAGGTCATCGAGTGCGGAGGGCAGGTCGGACACCACGGTGCCCGGGGCGGGAACGTCGTCGTTGACATGGCGGTAGGCCACCGACAACGCCGTGTCGCCGCGATAGGGGACTTGGCCGGTGAGCATCTCGTACAGGAGGATGCCGGTCGAGTACACGTCCGACCGCTCGCTCGCGGCTCCCGTGGAGACC
This sequence comes from Saccharomonospora xinjiangensis XJ-54, assembly GCF_000258175.1. NCBI lineage: Bacteria > Bacillati > Actinomycetota > Actinomycetes > Pseudonocardiales > Pseudonocardiaceae > Saccharomonospora > Saccharomonospora xinjiangensis. The sequence goes on from NZ_JH636049.1 coordinate 3,666,757, forward strand.
TGCTCGGGGGAGAGATAGGCGACGGTACCGAGGATGACGCTGGTGCTGGTCGTGCCCGCGCTCGCGGCGGCGCGAACCAGCCCGAAGTCGGCGACTTTCACGGTGCCGCCGTGCTCGCCCACCCTTCCGATGAGCACGTTCTCCGGTTTGACGTCACGGTGCACGAGCCCGGCCGCGTGGGCGGCGGCCAGCGCGGAGAGCACCTGCTCGGCGATCGTCACCGCGAGGGCGACGTCGATCCTGCCCCGGTCCTCGATCAGATCACGCAGCGTGCCTCCGGCCACGAGTTCCATAACGAGGAACGCCCTCGGGTTGTCCGCGCCGGCCGAGGTGTCGAAGCCCTGGTCGTGGACCGCGACGATGTGTGGATGGTGTAGCCGGGCCGCGGATCGGGCTTCCCGCTCGAACCGGTCGAGGAACGAGCGGTCGCCCGCGAACCGGGAGTCCATGACCTTCACGGCGACCGGCCGGTCGAGGCGGGTATCGACCCCTCGGTAGACCGACGACATCCCGCCGCGGGCGATCAGGTCCTCGACGCGGTACCGCCGGTCGAGAAGTACGCCTGCGAGGCTGGTTTCCGTGCGTGTCACAGCGGTCGATCCTACGGTCGGGGACTGGAAGGCACCCATGAGCGCACCCGTCGCCGTGTGGGGAAAAGGGCCTGCTCCCGGGAGCTCCGATTATGGCAAGGTAGGGGGTGTGAGTGCGATTCCAGTCGCTGACGACGTGCTTGACCCCGATGTCCCTGTGCTGACCGTCGCCGAGGTGGCGAGCAGGATCGGTCAGTCCGAGAACAAAGTCCGGCAGATGCTGCGTGACGGTCACCTCATCGCGGTCCGCAGAAGCGGTGAGCTGCTGGTGCCCGCCGATTTCGTCGGGACGGAAGGCGCGATCAAGGGGCTTCCCGGCACCATCACCGTGCTGTCGGACGCCGGGTTCAACCGGACGGAGATGCTGCGCTGGCTGTATTCGGAGGACGAGTCGCTTCCCGGTGTGACGCCCGTCAACGCGCTGCGGACGAGCCACGGCACCGAGGTGAAGCGTCGCGCACAGGCGATGGCGTTCTGACCGGCTCCACACAGCTCTGGCGACAGGGCTTGCTTGCGGTGCGCGACCCGCGAACGCGGGGCCGCGCACCGCACCCGGTCGGCGGACGCCGTCCGGTAGTCGTACCGGGTCAGTACGGGCAGGTCGAGCGGTACTCCTCGATGGAGCGGTCGGTCGGGTTCGGGCACAGGAACTGGCCGTAGCGGGTGTCGTCGTCCACGAACCGCTTGAGCCAGGAGATCGAGTACTTCGCGATCGTGGTGTTCGAGATGTTCGGCGCGAAGTGGGTCGCTCCGTCCAGTTCGAGATAGGCCTTCTCGAGGGAGGAAGGCAGGCTCTCGTAGAACGGCTCGGCATGGGTGCGCACTGAGGCGATCGAGTCGTACTCGGCGCCGATGATGAACGTGGGTACCTGTACCTCGCCCCACGTCTTGTCGAGGTTCCACGGGGTGAGCGGGATGGACGCCTTCAGCGAGGGCCGGTCCACTGTGGCCTCCAGCGATCCCCCTCCGCCCATGGAGTGACCCATGACGGCGAGCCGGTTCGGGTCGAGCCGTTCGCGGACGTCGCTGTCGCTGCGCTCGACGAGGTAGTCGAGTGCGGCGAGCAGCTGGTCACCGCGCTGGGATGGCTGGTCGAGGCGGGTGTTCGTGTCGATCGTGAACACGATGAAGCCCTGCGAGGCGAGCCGTTCGCCGTACCAGGACATGCTGCCCTGATCGGCCGTGAATCCCGGGGCGACGGCAACGGCTCCGAAGGTGCCCTCGCTCGTGTCGGTGGGGTAGTAGATCGTGCCACCGCCGAAGCCGATCGCGAAGGAGGAGACCCGTTCCTCGGACACGCGGAACGGCCCTCGGATGGCCTCGATGCTGTCCTCCGTGGGGTCGGGGCCCCGCTCGTAGGGGTTCTCCTGTGCTGTGACGTCCGCACCTGCCACACCGGCGCCTGCCAGACCGCTCGCCACGGCGAGAGTCGCGGTCAGCACACCGATCGTCCGCGTCAACCGCCCGCGAGAGCCTCCAGCTCTGTTCCGGATACGCACTGCGTCGCTCCTTTGCGTCGAGAACAACCTCCGGCGGCGTGGTAGCCGCCTGGGTCCGCCCGATGACGAACGGTGGTGATTCTGGACGCGCGCCGACTGCCGTGACATCGGCGAAATCACCAGTTGCTACCGACGGGTAGGAGCGATCATCGGTACCGCGCGGCGAGTTCGACCCGCGATCGGACGTCGAGCTTGGCGAAGATGTTGCGCAAGTGGTGGTCCACAGTGCGATGGCTGATGAACAGCTGTGCGGCGATCTCTTTGTTCGTCGCTCCCTCCGCCACCAGCTGCGCGATCCGCTCCTGCTGTGGGCTCAGGGACCGCCGGTGGATCGAGGTACGCTGCGAGGTCCCGCGATCCCGGTGACCGCAGGCGCGCAGTTCCCGCGATGCGCGCCGCACCCACTGGGTGGCACCGAGCTCGTCGAAGAGGTGGACTGCCTCCCGCAACACCTCTCTGGCCTTGCCAGGGTTTCGGCGGCGGCGAAGCCAAGTCGCGTACAGCAACTCCGTGACTGCGAGGTCGTACGGCGCGTCGGCGTCCCGATGCAGCCGGATCGCCTCGGTGAACCGCGCACTCGCCTCACCGTCGTGGTCGGCCAGGAGCGCGTGACAGCGGTGGGCCAACGCGGCGCGGGCCGTGCCTCCCGTGGTGGCAGCCCACTGCTCGAACGTCGTGAGAGCCCGCCTGGCGACCTCGCGCTCACCGCACCGCACCGCGGCTTCGACGAAATGCGGCACCGCCATGACCCGCAGCGGTGCGCAGTGTCGTGCGGGTCCGGCCGACATGCGGCGAAAGCGGTCGAACGCCTCGGCAGGGCGATCGTTGGAGAGTTCGACGCACGCCGCCGCCCACGTGGCGAGCGCACCCGGCCTGCCGAGTCCGCGTTCGGCGAGCTCCGAATTCGCGGCCTCCAGCCGGGTCAGCGCCGTGTCTCCATCGCCCTGGAGCGCGGCGAGCATGGCGAGCACGGCGATGTGGTCGATGGCCGAGTTCGACTGCCCGAGAGCCCTCGCGATGGACAGTCCGTCCAGCGCTGTGCCTGTCGCGGTGGCGAACCGGCCGGACAGCAGGGCGGACAGCGCGGCGTACACGAGTGCCCACGGCACGCCGGACTCGTCACCGAGGGTGCGGGCGTGGGCGGCCGCGTCGAGGGCGAGGCCCCGGGCCCTTCCCGCGTCGCCGAGTGTGAAGGCGGCCTGGCTCGCGAGTGTCTTCGCAGTGGGGTCGGAACTCGCCTCGCCGAGTTCCACGAGCCGTCGCAACGGCGCGGCGGCGGCGGTGTGCTGCCCTCGGAAGGTCGCCGACATGGCGGTGAAATGTTCCGTGACCACGAGTGTCATCGGCCATCGACGTGGACCACACAGCGTTGCCGCGTCCCGCGCGGTGAGGCAGTAGCGCGTGTTGTCGCCCGCGACGAAGCTCGCCTCTCCCGCGAGCATCAGCGTGGTGGCCGCCAGCGCGCTGTGCGTGGGCGCCAGGCGGCGTGCGGTGGTGACGAGTTCGGCCGCGGCCACGGAAGGGTTTCCCCTCCGCAGCTCGATCTCCCCAGCCAGTCTCCCGATGCGCACGCGGAGGTCGCCCACTGCGAGCGGGCTGGCACGGCGCAGTGCTGTGCGGGCGCGTTGCGGCCTGCCCGACGCCCAGTGATCCGTTGCCGCTGCCACGAGACGGTGAGCCCGTCCCGTGACATCGCCGGACAACTCGGCCGCCCTCTCACCAGCGGCGGCGGCTCTGTCGTAGGCGGCCTCGGCCCGCGCCCGCACAGCGATCCGATCCAGTTGCCGGACGACCTCGGGTGCGGGCGCGGTGGCGGTCGCGGCGCGATGCCACACCGCCCGATCATGTTCGCCCCTGGCCTCGGCCGCCTCGACGAGGCGGCGGTGTGCGGCCTCGATCTCCGCGGGCAGGAGTGTGGCGAGCACGGCGGACGGGACGATGTCCGCCGAGGGCCGGACACCCGCGGCGTCGGCCACCACCAGTCCCGATCGCACGGCTTCCTCCAACGCCGCCGTGCCTTCGCGGTCCGCGATGTGATGAGTGAGGACACCGTCGGATCCCGTCGCCGCCACGGCCAGTGCGACCATGCCGCGCGCGGTCGAGGACAGCACCGAGAGTCTGCGCTTCACCGTCCGGCACAGCCTCCCTCCTGGCGGCGGTGACGCCGGGGGAGCGGCGCGGCCGCAAAGCTGATCGGCTGACAGACTCCCGGCGAGTTCGACGAGGGCGAGCGGGTTGCCGCATCCGGCGTCGATCAACGCGTCCGTGACATCCCGGGACAGGGAAGGGCCCAGCCGGTCACGCAGAACCTCGTGAGCCGCCTCGTCGGAGAGCCCACCGAGGCGGATTCCGGTCAGCCCGGCCCACACCGAAGGGTCGGGGCGAGCGCCCGGCGCCGCTGTGTGATCCAGGGTGAACACGAACAGCACTCTCGTGTGCCGGGCGCGCCGCGCCGCGAAAGTGAGGACCGACAGCGATTCCCCGTCGAGCAGATGCGCCGAATCCACGCAAATCAGCGTGGGGCGCCTGCGAGCGGCGTGGTCCAGCAAAGCCGAGACCGCGGCGGGCAGCGACAGTCGTCCGTGCTCGTCCGCCTCGCAGGTGGGCAGTCCCCACACAGGGCGGAGGGCCTCGGCGCGATCGCCAGGCAACGCCGCCACGAGGTCGTGGAGTGGGCGAAGCACCTGTTCGACCCCGGCAAGACGGACAGCGCTCTCGGCGGCACTCCCCGTCGCGCGCAGGATCTCGAAGCCGTCGGCCCGGCCGATCACGGCGTCGAGAAGCGTGGTCTTCCCTGTTCCCGGTGCCCCAGTAAGGACGACGCCTGCGCCGTCACCGTCGGCCGCGGCGTCGAGGAGTCCGGTCAGAACGGCGAGTTCACCGGCGCGCCCGCGCACCGGTCGTGGCTGCGCGGGCGTGCCATCCCAGACGGCGAGCATCCCGTCAGTGTCGCGGCTTGATCACCGTGCGGGAAGAGCGCTTCGTCGCAAAGAACCCTCGATCAGCCGTTGCGGCTGTCCCTCCACGTGAGCCACTGCCGCAGCTCGGAGAGGTCGTAGTCCGGTCCGTCCGCGCTCACTGTGAACAGCGTGATGCCGAGATCGGCGAGCTGGTCCCCGGAGTCGGAGGGAGAACCGGACACGCCAACGGAGCGTTCGATCTCCGCAGGATCGCGGCCGACGTCGGCGCAGTGGCGGTCGAGGATCTCGATCTTCCGGGCGGCCACCTCGGCGTCGCCGAACCCGTGCCAGATGTCGGCGTGCCGCGCGACGAGCCGCAGCGTCTTCTTCTCCCCGCCTCCTCCGATCAGCACCGGGATCTTCCGCATCGGCGCGGGGTTCAGTTCGGCGAACCGCTTCTCGATCCTGGGCAGTGCCTCCCCGAGCGCGGCGAGCCTGCTGCCGGGGGTGCCGAACTCGTAGCCGTACTCGTCGTAGTCCTTCTGGAACCAACCGGCACCGATGCCGAGGATGAGCCTGCCGTCGCTGATGTGGTCCACGGTGCGCGCCATGTCGGCGAGCAGCTCCGGGTTGCGGTAGCTGTTGCAGCTCACGAGCGCGCCGATCTCCACTCGCGACGTGGCCTCGGCCCACGCGCCGAGCATGGTCCAGCACTCGAAGTGCTTGCCATCGGGATCACCGCTCAACGGGTAGAAGTGGTCCCAGTTGAACAGGATGTCCACGCCGAGGTCCTCGGCCTGCGCCGCGGCGCGCCGGATGGCGTCGTAGTCAGCATGCTGCGGCTGGATCTGCAACCCGATGCGGATCGGCCGTTCTGTCGTGGTCGTCATGCCTCCGAACCCTAATCCTCCACAGCGCAGGCGCCCTGACGGCGCAGCAACCGTTCAGCCGCGAGCTTTCCGGAGACGAGCACCGGTGGAATCCCCACACCGGGTGTGGTGCCACAACCGGCCAGAACCACGTTGTCCGCACCACGCACGCGGTTGGCAGGACGGAAAGGGCCGGTCTGCGCGAGTGTGTGCGCGAGCGAGAATGGCGTACCCGCGCCGAGTCCCTCGCTCTCCCAGGAGCGGGGCGTCGCGACGGACTCGACGACGAGGTTGCCCGCGAGCCCGTGGAACCCTCGCGCGTCGAGTGTGCGGAGCAACTCGTCGCGGTAGGCGCCGGTGATCCTCGGCCAGTCCACTTCGGAGATATGCAGGTTGGGGGCGGGGGCAAGCACGGTGATCACGTCCTGCCCCTGGGGTGCCAGCGTGGGATCGGTGGCGGTGGGCCGCGTCACGAGCAGGGAGGGATCGCTCATGAGGCTGCCCTTGCGGACGATCTCGGCGAACGTGTCCCGCCACGCGCTGCCGAAGGACAGCGTGTGGTGGCCGAGCGTGAGCGCCGTGCTGTCGGCACCGTCGGCCCGAGCGTGCCCGTAGAGCACGACGGCCGACGGCGAGTAGCGCAGCCGCACCGGCCTGCGCGGCGCGCGGCCGAGCAGCGCGTAGGCGGTGGTGAGTTCCGTCGCGAGCACCACGGCGCCGCAACGGATGCGCTCGCCCGTGCTGGTGCGCACCGCGCGCACGCATCCGCCGGAGTCCCGTTCGAGGTGCTCCGCCGACGTGCCAAGCCGCACCGTCGCACCCGCCGCGCTGGCCGCCGCCGTCATGGCCCTCGCCACCTCGCCCATGCCGCCCTGCGGGTAGTGGACGCCCGCGACCGTGTCCATGTAGGCGATCACGCCGTAGGCCGCGAGAGCGCGCATGGGTTCCAGACCCGCGTAGAGCGACTGGAACGTGAACAGCCGCCGGAGCCGCTCGTCGGTGACGAATCGTGCGACCTTCGCGCCGAGCCTGCCGAAACCGCCGAGTGCGGCGAGGCGGGCGAGCGCGGGAGTGGCGAGATCGAGCACGGAGTCGAAGTTCGCGCCGATGAACCGGTCGCGCTGCACGGCGTACAACTCCGAGAGCCAGCTCCTCAGCCTGCGGTAGCCCTCGGCGTCGGCTGGCCCTGCCACCGCCCTGATCTCCGACTCCATCGCCTCAGGATCGGTGTGCACGGCGATGGTGCTGCCGTCGGCGAACTGCGCCAGGTAAGCGGGGTGCAGTGGCATCAGCGTCAGCCACTCGCTCACGCTGCACCCCACTGCCGCGAACGCCTCGTCGAGCAACTCCGGCATGGTGAACACGCTCGCGCCCATGTCGATGCGGTAGCCGTTGACCAGCCGGTCGGACACCCTGCCACCCGGACTACTGTCCCGTTCGAGCAGCGTGACACCGCGTCCGGCACCCAGCAGGTGCAATGTCGCGGCCAGCCCAGCCAGCCCCGCGCCCACCACCACGACGTCGGTCGTCTCGTCACCGCTCGTTGCCGTTTCGGCCTCCACCCGCGCTCCTTCCTCTCGGACGCGCCCGGCAGGCCGGTAGCGCGTCAGGACGTTCGTCTGGTCGCCCTGTGCGCGAGTTCCGCGAGCCGCTGCGCGGCGGGTTCGGCGAGCGCGGCCCTGCGGAGCGAGGCCAGCGCATTGCCGGTCATCTCCTCGATCCTGCGTTCCACCTCGGCGACCGCGCCGACGTCCAGCAGCGCCTGCCGGACGTCGTCCACCTCCGAATCACTCAGCCTGGGGTCACCCACCGCGTCGGCGATCACCTTGCGTTCACCGTCGCGGCCCTGCTGCTCGGCATAGGCGAGGCCGAGCGCCAGCAGCAGCGTTCGCTTGCCCTCGCGTAGGTCGTCCCCCGCGGGTTTACCCGTGACGGACGGGTCTCCGAACACCCCGAGCAGGTCGTCCCTCAACTGGAAGGCCACACCGAGGTCACCACCGAACTCCAGCAGCGCATCGACGAGGCTCTGCTGGGCTCCCCCCAGTGCCGCGCCGAGGTGCAGAGGACGCTGCACCGTGTACGCCGCCGTCTTCAGCCGATCAACGCGCAGTGCCGCCTCCGCCGAGGCGTCGCCCGTCGCCTGCGTGTGGACGTCGAGGTACTGTCCCGCCAGCACCTCCGAGCGCATGGCCCGCCACGCGGGACGCGCAGCGGCCAGTGTCGGAGCGGGAAGACCGCAGTCGGCGAACATGTCCTCGGCCCAGGCCAGCGCGAGGTCACCGATCAGGATGGCGGCGGCCCGCCCGAACGACTCCGCGGAACCGAGCCACCGCCCCCGCGCGTGCTGCGCGGCGAATGCCACATGCACCGTGGGCGAGCCGCGGCGGGAGTCGGACGAGTCGATGACGTCGTCGTGGATGAGCGCACACGCCTGGATGAGTTCCAGGCTCGCCACCGCGCGGAGCACACCCTCGGCTTCGGAGGAGCCGGGGTCGCCGCCCGCACCACGCCAGCCCCACCAGGCGAACGTCGGCCGGAGCCTCTTGCCACCTCCGAGCACGAAGGCGCGGAGCGCGTCCACGGCAGGACCGAAGGTCGGTTCCGTTTCGCGGATCGCTCCACCCGCGTGGTGCAGGAAGTCTGTCAGCACGCGGGTGATCTCGGAGGGCAGGTCGGCGTCGATGTGGTGCATGTCCTCATGGTCCCAGGCGGATGGAAAGCGGTGTCGGCCCGCATGCGCCACCGGGTAGCGTGCTGCCATGAACGTCCACGAGATCTCCAACCAGTTTCTCGACGACTACGCCGGGGCACACCCCGACCTGGCGACCGAGGCTGGCATCAGTGGCCACGAGGACCGGGTCACCGACTATTCCCCCGAGGGACACGCGGCGAGGGCCGCGATCCTGCGCACGGCGCTGCGGGCCATGGAGGCCGCGGACCCGAAAGACGACAGCGAGCGGGTCGCCAAGGCCGTGTTCACCGAGCGGATCGGCAACGAACTCGCGATCCACGAGGCCGGTCAGGACGTCGCCTCGCTCAACGTGATCGCGAGCCCGCCGCAGAACATGCGGATGGTGTTCGATCTTCTGCCGACGGAGACCACCGAGCAGTGGGAGACGCTCTCGGCCAGGATGGCGACCGTGCCCGCCGCGCTCGACGGCTTCCGCGCGTCGATGCTGGCGGCCGTCGAGGCCGGTAACACACCGGCGTTGCGCCAGGTCACCAAGGTCGCGGAGCAGGCAGACGTCTGGGCCGGTCTCTCCGGCGGCACCGGATACTTCGAGACGCTGATCGGCAAGGCCGACGGTGTTCCCGACAGCCTCAAGGAGAAGCTCGGCAGGGCCGCGCGAGAGGCACAGGAGGCGTACGCCGAGCTGGCCGGTTTCCTGCGCGCGGAGCTGGCCCCCGCAGCGCCGGTAAAGGACGCCGTCGGCGAGGACGTCTACCGGCTGCAGTCGCGGTACTTCCTCGGTGCCGACCTCGACCCGCGCGAGTCGTACGAGTGGGGCTGGGAGGAATTCGCCCGCGTCGAGCGTGAGGCCAAGGAGGTCGCAGGCCGCATCAAGGCGGGTGCGACCCTGGCCGAGGTCGCTGAGGCGCTGGACGCCGACCCGCGCTACCGCGTGCGAGGGCAGGCAGGCCTCGAGCAGTGGATGCAGCAGCTCTCCGACGAGGCGCTCGTCGCCTTGCGCGACGTCCACTTCGAGATCCCGGACCCGATGATGAACCTGGAGTGCCTCATCGCTCCGCCCGGCGGTCCGGTCGGCGCCTACTACACGGGCCCCAACGAGGACTTCACCCGGCCCGGCCGCATGTGGTGGTCGGTGCCTGCCGACAAGGAGGAGTTCTCCACCTGGCGTGAGGTGAGCACCGTCTACCACGAGGGTGTCCCCGGCCACCACCTCCAGATCGCGACGCAGGTGTACGAGCGCTCGCTCAACCGCTTCCAGCGTCTGTTCGCGATGACCTCAGGACACGCCGAGGGCTGGGCGCTCTACGCGGAGCGGCTGATGCAGGACCTCGGGTTCCTCTCCGACGACGGCAACCTGCTCGGCATGCTCGACGCGCACCTCTTCCGCGCCGCGCGGGTCATCGTGGACACCGGCATGCACCTGGAACTGGAGATTCCCAAGGGCACCGGCTTCCACGAGGGCGAACGGTGGACCCCGGAACTGGGCCTGGAATTCATGCTCACCCGCACCATCACCTCGGCCGACCACGTGCACGACGAGATCGACCGCTACCTCGGCTGGCCGGGCCAGGCCACCGCCTACAAGCTGGGCGAGCGGCTGTGGCTGGAGGCTCGGGACGAGGCGCGTCGCCGCGAGGGAGCGGCGTTCGACCTCAAGGCGTTCCACACCAGGGCGCTGCGCATGGGCGGCATGGGCCTCGACACGCTCAAGGACCTGCTCTCCGCCTGACCTTCTCGGCAGGCTCACCAGGCCGTCCGGTTCAGCGCTTGCTGAGCCGGACGGCCTCCTGCGCATCCGCCCGTTGCAGGACGTCGAACGGTGTGGCCACCCCGTCGCGCGCGACACGCCGGACGTCGGCGAAGCGGAACAGCAACAGCACCAGTGACAGCACCACGTACACGCCGCTGAGCACGGCGATCACGATCCGGTCGATCTCCTCCGGCAACAGGATGCTGGTGACGAACTGGATCGAGAAGAGCGTCAGCAAGGCGGTCGCCCAGCGCGCGGTCATGGTCAGCGACACGAGGATCGACACCGCGAAGAACGACTGCGCAGCGGTGATCATCAACTCGAACCGCTGGTGCAGGTCGATCGGCAATCCGTCGAACGAACCGCTGGAGATGGCGAACACGATCGGGATCGTGCCCACGAGCAGCGTCCACTGGTTCACCTTGCTGGAGATCAGCGTGCCGAGCGCCGAACTGGCGTGCAGCTTCCAGGCGAACAGGCACGCGACGATCAGCTCGGGTGATTCGCTCGCCAACGGTGCCACCCACTGCACAAGCAGGAAGTGATCGATCCCGAGTTCGGTGCCCGTCGCCACGAGGTTGTGCGCGAAATGCTCGGCCGTCGCGAGAATGACGATCGCGGCCAGCCCGAACATGGCGCCGTACAACCAGCGCCGGGTCGCCTTCGGACGATTGCCGATCCACGCCGATGTGCCCGTGAGTTCGGGTTCCTCCACCGGAGCCTTCGCGAGCCTCCACGCGTAAGCCACGAACAGGGACACAAGCACGGCGGCGTCCACCAGCGTCAGCGAGTCACGCAGCGGGAAATGCAGCGAGTACACCGTGGCCGCGCCGAGGAAGAAGACCTCCACCGACATGCGGCGAGGCAGTCTGACCCAGCCCAGATGCGCCGACGCGCTCGGCGAGCCTCCTCTGCGGCGTGCCCGCACCACGGCCAGCGTCGAGACGAGCACCACCAGCGGCCAGCCAACCCCGACGAGAATCCGGTTGGCCCCGGTCATGTTGGCGAGCGCGAGCGAACAGGGGTTGGCGCCGTCGGCTTCCGCCATGCAGTGGCCGTACTCGGCGTTGATGCGCCCCGCGTTCATCGTGAAGACGAAATCGACCGCGTACTCGGGTAGCACGGCGAGAAACGCCAGCAGGGCCAGCGCGAGCCCTCCGTTGATATCGACCTGTGCCGCCTCGGCCGCCCACGAGAGAATGAACGCGGCCCCGACGATCGCGATGCCGTAGACGAGCGCAGCCAGCGGCGCGGCGAGCTGGGGGTGGGGCAGGCCGAGGTAGTCCGCGCCACCGATGGAGAGGCCGGGCAGCGTCACCAGCACGGCGAGCGGCAGTGGCGGTGTGAGTCGATGACTACGGTCCGGCACCCGCACCATGTTCCCTGAGCCCCGATGATCGAAACCAGCGGCGAACCGGGTGACGACCTGCGGCACACCCCGGTTAGGATCACGCCATGCATCGCATGTCTCCGCTTTCGCCGCCGCGTTCCTGACGCGGGGCTGTTCGGCGTCGCCCCGAGCCCGAGCCGTGCTCGGCTTGCTGCGACGTTCGTTTCACCGTGCGCCTCGCGTCGTGCGTCGTTCGTCGAAATCGACTTCCTGACGTTGGAGCGCGTTTCTCATGAGCACAATCGATGCCGCGCCGTCGCGCGCGGCCACTGCCAGTCTGATCACCGCTGGGATTCTCTGGGGCACCGGTGGTCTTGCCGGTGCCATGCTGTCGGAGCGGGCAGGGTGGTCCTCCGTTGCGATTGCCGTCTGCCGGTTGGCACTCGGTGGCGTCTTCGCCCTGCTTCTGCTGGGCTGCGCCGGCGGGCTGAGGTCGTCCGGTTTCCTGCCGCGCACGGGCGCGGCGTTCCGGCGGTTACTCACGGCAGGCGCACTGCTGGCCCTCTACCAGGCCTGCTACTTCGCGGCGGTGACGCTGACCTCGGTGAGTGTCGCCACGATGACCACCATCGGCAGCGTGCCGGTGTTCGTCGCCCTCGCGGGCGCCGTGGGTGAACGGCGCCTTCCCGACCGCGTGACCATGGCTTCGATCGCGTGCGCCGTGCTGGGGCTCGTGCTGCTCACCTGGTCTCCTTCGGATGCGGAAGGAGGAGGACAGCTCGTGCTCGGGCTCGCGTGCGCGCTCGCGTCCGGGGCGGGTTTCGCCACTCTGACCATCGTCAACGGCAAGCCCGTCGAGGGGCTCGACCCGTTGCGGACCACGGCGTTCGGCTGCCTGGTCGGGGCGGTTCTGCTACTGCCGCTGCTCGCGCTGTCGGCCACGCCACAGGGAGCCGCGCTGTGGCCCCTTCGGACCGACGTGATCGCCGTGGCGATCTACCTGGGCGCGGTACCGACGGCCCTGGCCTACGGCGCCTACTTCCGGGGGCTCGCCGGAGCGCGGCCGGTGGTCGCGGCGTTGTCGGCTCTGCTGGAACCACTCACGGCGGCCGTGCTGGCAGCGGTGTTGCTTGGTGACGATCTCGGTGTCGTCGGCTGGTGTGGTGCGGTGCTGCTGGTCGGCGCCGTGGCGGGCAGTTACGTGCGGCCTGCCACGCCACGGTGACCTCGAAAGCATTCCCTCCTGACGTGACCGTGCGAGGAGCAGGGCAACAGGCGCGCGCTGCCGTTCAGTCGAGCGGCAGCGCGCGCCCCAGCACGGCGAAGGGCCTCGGGTCACCCACGAACCGGTAGTCGCGCAGCACGTCGGCGAATCCGAGCCTTCGGTACAGCCGCCACGCGCGGGAGGGGCCTTCTGGCGTCGAGAGCAGCACGTGCCGCTGCGGAACGCCGTCGAGCAGCGCCCGCAGCAACGTCTCGCCGAGGCCGCGGCCATGGTGATCGGGCCGAACGTGGATCTCGGTGAGCTCGAAGTAGTCCGAGAGCCAGGAGAGGGCTGTTTCTTCGTCCTCCCTGTCGAGGAGCCCTCTGCGTACCTGCTCGTACCACCACTGGCCGGGACTGCCCCGGTAGCCGTATGCGACGCCGATCAGGGTGTCGTCCGTGTCGAACGCCGCGACACCGCGCCAGCCGGGACGCAGTGCGTGGGTGAGCCACATCGGAGCCCGTTGCTGCGCGGTGTTCGGCGGATAGTTCATGGCCGCCACGTAGATCGACAGGGCTTCGGGGAGCAGCGTGCGGAACTCCTCGCCAGTGAGCCGGGCGATCCGCTTGTGACCGGGCGAGGCTGTGGTCATCGGGGTGCGGCCTTTCCGGAGTCGGTCACCGACGGCGTGCCCGAGCCGGACGCGACCGTCGCGGCACGTCCTCCCGTCGCCGTCACGAGACCGGTGAACGTGGTGGGGAAGACGGTGTGCGGGTGTCCGGCAGCGGCCCACACGGTGTCGTACGCGCGGAGCGCCTCGTCCACCAGCGTGGTGATACGGCTGGGATGGCCGACCGGCGCCACTCCGCCGATCACGTGACCCGTGTGGGTCCTGACGAAGTCGGGGTCCGCCCTGTCCACGTGCCGCGCCCCGGTGAGCGCCGCCAGCGTCGCGGTGTCGGCCCTGTGAGCGCCGGAGGTGAGGACGAGCAGAGGAGCCACCGTGCCGTCGTCCGCCGTCATCCGGAACACGAGGCTGTTGGCGATGGCGCCGACGGGTACTTCGAGCGCTTCCGCGGCCTGCGCCGCCGTGCGGGCGGCGTCGGGAAGGAACCGGATGCCGCGTGCGCTGCTGGCCTGGCCTGCCTCGGCGAGAGCGGCGGCGACCTTGGCGACAGACGGGTGGTCGGCTGCGGGATCTGAGGTGGGGGCGGGTTTCCGGCTCATAGGGCTATGAGATCACGCCTCGTTCCGCCGTGCGACGCAGCTGACCGGGTTCGGGACTTGAAGGACGACCGAGTGCGGACTAGTCTGGAGGTGTTCGAACAGGTGTTCGATATGAGGGTGGCCGGTTTGCCGGGTTCGTTCGGGTGGATGGGCTCGGGCCTCCACGCGGGAAGGAGAGGTGGAACCATGGCGGTGGGATTCGTACCTCGGCGTTCGGGGCGAAACGGGACCTGGGCGCAGTGCGCTCGGCCCGGGGAAGCCACGGCGGGGGCGAACGTGGTGCCTTCTCCGCGTACGGAGGGCCAGTCCGCGCCGTTGTTCGAACCGCGCCGTCCCGCATCGCCCGAGGCCGCGTCACTGCTCACACAGGCATGGCACGGGCTCGCCGATGCGGCGAGGGAGATCACGCCTTCCGACAGGTTCATCGCCTCTTATCTGTCCGCGTTGCGGGCGGGAGCCGCGATCCTGGTGGCGAAGGGGCGTCCTCACCGGCGGGCGGCGAAACCGCAGAGCACCTGGACGTTGCTGGCCTCAGCCGCGCCCGAGGTGGCGCAATGGGCCGAGTACTTCGCGGCTCGCTCGACGTTGCACGCCGCCGCGCAGTCCGGTCTGACCCGCAGGGTCGGGGCTGTGGCGACGGAGGAATTGCGCCACCGAGCGGAGGAGTTCGTGGCGCTGGCCGCCCGCGTCGTGCACGGCGATCCGGGCGAGCCCGAACCGCGGGCCCCCTTGTGTGGCGCGCGATCAAGGACCCGGCCACGGCGAGGTGAGCAATGACGGGAACCTCCGTGGTCGATCACGGCAGGCTGCTCAACGTCATCGGCTACGAAGCCGAACTACTGGTGGAGGCGTCGAGGGCGGGCGCTCCCGATCTCGCCGTCCCGACGTGTCCTGGGTGGACGGTCAGTGAGGTCGTCCGGCATGTGGGGAGCGTCCATAGGGCTGCCTCGCACTGGTTGTTGCGCGGCGAGGCGCCCCGCCAGTGGCAGCGCGACCCGGCGGTCGGCCAGACGGTGCAGGGTTACCTGCGCGAAGGCGCCGATGCCTTGCGTGACGTGCTGGCCGCACGCGGCCCTTCCGAGCCGGCGGCCACGTGGTGGGGCGGCGACCCGACAGCCGGTTTCTGGTGTCGCCGCATGGCTCACGAGACCACGGTGCACCGGATCGACACCGAGCAGGCGGCAGGCGTGGACAGCGCCGAGATCGCCACCGACATCGCACTGGACGGTATCGACGAGGCGTTGCTGCTGTGGTTCGGCCACCGGTTGCCGATGCTCGGCGTCACGGGCACCAGGGCAGCGACCGTGGCGGTCACCGCGGCGGGGTGCCGGTGGATCACGCGCATGACGTCGGAGGGCACTGTCGCCCGGCGGGTGGCTGCCGACGACGCAGAGGAGGTGGACGCGGTTGTGTCGGGCGAGCCCGATCACGTCTATCTCTGGTTGTGGGGCAGGCAGGGACCCGGTGCTGTCGCGGTCGATGGGGACGAGGACGCCGTCGGGCAGCTGTGGGCGTTGCTGCGGCTCGCGACCCGGTAGGCATTCCGCAGCGGCCCATGTCCTCACCGGGTCCGCTTCTGCCGGGTCACGCTCACCGGTCCGCTTCTGCGAGATCGTTCTCACCGAGGTGACTGCCGGTGCTTTCACCAGATCGTTTCTCAGCAGGTCACCGACACGTCCGCACCCGCGGCGAACGACACGTGCACGTGGTCCATGTGGTTCGCCGTGGGACTGCCCCGATCCTCCATGACCGACCACCCTGACCCGCTGTTGATGCGCTGTTCCCAGATGACGTAGGTGACACCGAACTCGGCCTGGTGTGCGACGACGTACTCGGCGAGCGCGTCGCCCACCTCCGGGCTGACCATGAAGTCGAGCGCGAGACCGGCCGGGTGATCGCTGGCGTTGGCGCGGCTGGCGCGCCCACCGACGGAGTCCACGGCGAACTGGGCGAGCACATGGTGGCCGACCTGCGCGACATGCGGTTCGGTGCCTGCCAGATCGGTCGAGCACGCCTGGGGCTCCGGTGTGATCGGCTCAGGCGGTGGTTCTTCGGTCGTCTCCGGCTCGGGTGGCTCTGTGGTTTCCGGCTCCGTCGTCTCGGGCGTCTCCGAGGTTGTCGTTGTCGTTGACGTCGTACTCGGCGGGATGGCGGACGTCGTGGTGGACGCCGTTTCCGCCGTGGCCCTTGAGGTGGAGACCGGATCTCCGGACAGAGCCAGTGCTGCCGCGGCGGTGTCGCCGCTGCGGACGAGACCACTGGTGGCGTAGACCGTCAGGGCGAGCAGTCCGGCCACCAGAGTGCCTAATGCGGTCGGGCGAACCCAGGAGCGTGGCGTGGTCGGTGCACGGTGTCGGCCGCGTGCGGCTCGATCTCGATCTTTCATCGTTCCCTTACTCCCGTGATCGCAGCGCCGGTCAGATTAAGAACCGGCAACGTTGGTGTCACGAGAGAGTGGGAATGGACACAGATCGATAACGATCGACGTGATCGGACGTGTCGTTACGGTGACTGTCCTATCTCGACCAGAACCAGTCCTTGTCGCGTGCCTGACGGAATGCCTCCTTGCGGAGTTCCGGGGTGAGTCTGTCGAGGTAGAGCAACCCGTCGAGGTGGTCAACCTCGTGCTGGAGACACTGGGCCATGAGCCCGTCGCCGGACACAGTCACCGGCTCGTTGCGCAGGTCCACACCCTTGACCGTCGCCTGCGCGGCACGGACGGTCGGGAAGCCCAATTCGGGCACCGAAAGGCACCCTTCCATGACCTCGTGCTTCTCCTCGGACAGCTCCACGATCTCCGGGTTCAGCACGTAGCCGACGGCGCCGTCAACGTTGTAGCTGAACGCGCGAAGGCCCACCCCGATCTGCGGCGCCGCGAGACCTGCCCGTCCCGGTGCCCGCACCGTGTCGAGCAGATCGTCTACCAACGCCCTCGTCGAGTCGTCGAATGTCGTCACCGGATCCGCCGGTGACTTCAGCACCGGGTCGCCGAAGTAGCGGAGATCGCGCATGGCCATGAACACGGTCCTTCCTGGAGAGTCGCGCAGCCGAGCTTAGAACCCCCGGCACTGTGATCTGCCGGCCTCACGAGGCGAAGCCTCTGCGAGCCGAGGGCCGCTCGCGCATGTCCTGCGCGCGCACACCGGGCCGCCTTCGCCACGGTCCCCGCCGGACGCGCTTGCCGCATCCGGCAGGAGACAGCCTGACCACCGCTTTCGCGACCGAACGCCGACATGCCAGCAGCCATGAACGACACGACTGCCTGTCCGATCACGCCCTCAGCCGCAGGCCCTTCGGAGTCGCGCGGAAACCGGCCTCCCTGAGCACGGCCGCCATTTCCGAGGTCAGCACCTGTTCCCCGTCGGCTCGCTGCACTTGAAGCTGCCCCAGCCAGCCGTCGCGAACGGCATCCGACAACGCTCCCGCCGCCGCACGCAGGGTGATCGCGTCGTCGGTGAACGACAGCAGTGACCGGCCTCCCCGTTCCACGTACAGGGCGGGAACACCATCGACGAGCACCGTCAGCGCTCCGGCCTTGCGAGCGGGCCGGTGTTTCGTATCGCCCACCGCAGCGGGCCACGGGAGCGCGGCACCATACGGCTGAGCGGGGTCGGCCGCGGCGAGCACGACGGCCCGTTGCCGCGCCACCCAGCCGCCTGCCTCCGATACCGCGCGCAGGCGATCGACCGCCCCGCGCGCGGCGAACTGCGCCGCGCCGAGCCCTTCCACGACGTAGCCGCGCACCACCTGTCCCGAGTCCTCCATGCCCCGAAGTACGCGGTAGATGCCGGAAAACCCACCACTGACGCGTTCCGTGTCCAGCGCACCACGCGTGAGCACCCCGTGCCGTTCGAGGAAGGACTCGGTGCGCGCGTGGGCGCGACGGGTCGGGTCGGGCTCGCGACCCGGAACCAGACCCCATCGCCCCGCGACCGAGGGCGGGCCGGTACGGCTCGGCATGGCAGGCCGCGCCGCTCTCAGTCGGGCGTAGCGACCCCGGGGCGCCGACCTGCGCGGTTTGTGCGCCGCGCCCTTACCCGCGACCTGCGCACGCAGCGGTGCCAGCGTGTCACCGGAGACGATCCCCGCCCACACGAGATCCCACAGTGCGGCGGCCACACCGGCATCGGTGACCGGCTCGTCCAGTACGAGGCTCACGCGCTCGACGACCTGGCGGAAGAACAGCCCGCCGCCCTCCAGCGCCGATCCGATGGCGGCGTGCAGGGGCCCGTGCGTCGAGGTGTCCTCCACGTCCGGCAGCAGTGCCTCGGCCACATCCGTGGGCGCGAGCGCGATCCAGCCGTCGCCACCCGCCAGTGCCCCGCAGCCGCACCAGGACACCTCGCCTGCCACCATCAACTCGTCGAGCAGCGCGGGCTGGTAACCGGGCAGGCGGCTCGGCAGCACCAGGGATTCCAGCGCGCTCGCCGGCAGTGGCGCGCCCGCGAGCTGTTCGACCACCGACAGCACGTCGTCGGCGTTGGGTGTCCACTGGCTGCCGCGCCGGGCACCGATGCCGTGCCAGCTCGGCAGGAAACGTCCCAGAGCCGCGCGTTCGACGGGTTCGACCTCCGCGCGGAGCCGGGCGAGCGACGCACGCCGGAGGCGGCGCAACACGGCGGCGTCGCAGTACTCCGTGCCGGCCTCGTGTCCCCGAGGGCGTAGCTCACCGCGCACCAGCGCACCCTCGACGGTCAGCCGGTCGAGCACACCGGTCACCACGGCGAGACCGAGCCCGAACCGGGCCGCGGCTTCCTGCGCCGCGAACGGCCCCCTGATCCGCGCGTAGCGCCGCAGCAGGTCGCCGAGCGGGTCAGCCACGGGTTCGGTGAAGACCTCGGGCACCCCCACCGGAAGAGCAGCACCGAGCGCATCCCGTACCCGGCCCGCGTCCTCGACGGCCAGGTGGCGTTCCTGCCCCGCGATGCGCACCACGATCGCCCGCCGCTCCGCCACGAGCTGGTCGAGCCATTCTGGAAGGACTCCCCGGGCCCGTGCCTCCTCCTTTGTGAGATCACCGAGGAAACTCAGTAGATCGGCGGTGTCCTCGGGAGACCGGGCGTGCCGGTCGGGCTCCAGCCGTTGCAGCGACCGTTCCACCTCGGCGACGACATCGGCGTCCAGCAGCTCGCGGATCGCCTCGGTGCCGAGCAGCTCGGCCAGCAACGCCGAGTCGAGCGACAGCGCCGCCGCACGCCGTTCGGCCAGTGGCGCGTCGGTCTCGTAGAGGAACATGCCGACGTAGCCGAACAGCAGGCTGCGGGCGAAGGGCGAGGCCGACGGGGTCTCGACCTCGACGACACGTACCGAACGCGCCGCGATGTCGCCCATCAGCTCCCGCAGACCGCCGACGTCGTAGACGTCCTGGAGGCACTCGCGCATGGCTTCCAGCACCACGGGGAAGCGTTCGTACTTGGCGGCGACACCGAGCAGTTGCGACGCACGTTGCCGTTGCTGCCACAGCGGGGTGCGCCTGCGCGGGTCTCGCCGGGGCAGCAGCAGGGATCGGGCCGCGCACTCGCGGAACCGGGCCGCGAACAACGCCGACCCGCTCACCTCCGTGGTGATGAGCGATTCCACCTCGTCGGGATCGAGTAGCACGTCCTCGGCGCCGATCACCACCTCCCTGCCTTCGTCGTCGAGCGCGTCCGGCAGGCGCAGCACGATGCCGTCATCGGAGTGGGCCACCTGAGCGTCAACCCCACGGTTGTCGCGGAGGCGCGCCGCCACCGCGAGTGCCCACGGCGCGTTCACCTGCGCGCCGAACGGGGAGTGGACGACGACGCGCCAGTCGCCCAGTTCGTCGCGAAACTGTTCCAGCAACACCGTCCGGTCGCTCGGCACGTGCCGGGTCGCCTCACGCTGTTCGTCGATGTAGGCCACCAAGTTCGCCGCCGCCCATTCGTCGAGCCCGGCCTCCTTCGCGCGCCGCAGCGCCTTGTCGCGGTCCGATGTGGACAGAAATCGCACGAACCGTCCGAGTGCCCTGCCCAGTTCGAGCGGCCTGCCCTGCGCGTCACCCCGCCAGAACGGCATCCGCGCGGCCTCTCCCGGCGCGGGGATCACCACGACGCGGTCGTGGGTGATGTCGGTGATCCGCCACGACGACGTGCCGAGCAGGATCGTGTCGCCGACGCGCGACTCGTACACCATCTCCTCGTCGAGTTCGCCGACGCGCGACCCCGGCCGCTCGCCGTCGCCGGGGGTGACCACCGTGAACAACCCCCGGTCGGGGATCGTGCCGCCCGAGGTGACGGCCAGACGCTGCGCGCCGGGCCGCCCCCTCAGCACACCCGTGACGCGGTCCCACGTGATCCGCGCGCGCAGCTCGCCGAACTCCTCGCTCGGGTACCGGCCCGCGAGCATGTCCAGCACGGCGTGCAGGGCGTCGTCCGGCAGAGCGGCGAACGGCGCGGCCCTGCGCACGGTGGCCGCGACGTCGTCCACGGTGCGCGGCTCGACGGCCACCATGGCGACCACGTGCTGCGCCAGCACGTCCAGCGGATTGCGGGGATAGCGAACGGCCTCGATGGCGCCCTCGGCCATGCGCTCGGCCACCACGGCACACGAGACGAGATCGCCACGGAACTTCGGGAACATCACCCCCGTGGACACCGCTCCCACGTGGTGGCCCGCACGCCCGACACGCTGCAACCCCGAAGCCACCGTGGGCGGCGCCTCGATCTGCACCACGAGATCCACCGCACCCATGTCGATGCCCAGCTCCAGTGACGAGGTCGCCACCACACACGGCAGCGTGCCCGACTTCAGGCCCTCCTCGACGCTGCTCCGCTGTTCCCGCGACATCGAGCCGTGATGCGCCTTCGCGACCACGGGTGCCGCGCTTCCCTGCGGCCGGGTGATCCCGGACTGGCCGACGGCCTCGGCGGGGAAGTCGTGTCCGCTTCCCTCCGCGGCGACCTCCTCCCGTTCCGCGGCCAGCTCGTTGAGGCGGGCGGTGAGTCGCTCGGCGAGGCGGCGCGAGTTGGCGAACACGATCGTGGAGCGATGTGCACGGACGAGATCGAGAACCCGTTCCTCGACGGCAGGCCAGATGGAAGGGCGACGAGGCCGCTCGGGCACGGCGAGGTCGTCGTCGGGGTCCGATTCACTCGGCAGCGGCGCGGGTTCCGCCCTCGTGGGACGGGCGTCCAGCTCACCCATGTCCTCGACGGGGACCTCGACCCTGACCTCGATCGTCTTGCTCAACGCCGGTTGAACGACACGAGCCGGCCTGCCACCGGTGAGGAACGCGCTCACCTCGTCCACCGGCCGCACCGTGGCGGACAAGCCGATGCGCTGTGCCGGCCGGTCGAGCAGATCGTCGAGCCGTTCGAGCGACAGCGCGAGGTGCGCGCCGCGCTTGCTGCCCGCGACGGCGTGGACCTCGTCGATGATCACAGTCTCGACTCCGCGCAGCGATTCCCGCGCCGACGACGTCAGCAGCAGGAACAGCGACTCGGGCGTGGTCACGAGAATGTCGGGCGGGGTCCGCGTGAACGCCCTGCGTTCGGCCGGTGTGGTGTCGCCGGTCCGTGTGCCCACGGTGATGTCCGGAGGTTCCATCCCCAGCCTGCGGGACGCCTGCGAGATCCCGGCGAGCGGAGCCCGCAGGTTGCGCTGGACGTCCACGGCGAGCGCCTTGAGCGGGGAGACGTACAGAACCCGGCAGCGACGGGTGCGCCGTGCCTCCTCCGGAGCGCCGGTCGTGGCCAGCCTGTCGAGCGCCCACAGGAACGCGGCCAGCGTCTTGCCGGAACCGGTCGGCGCGACGACGAGCGCGTGCTCGCCCCGCTGCGCGGCTCGCCACGCCCCCTCCTGTGCCGCCGTTGGTTCGGCGAAGGCCCCCGCGAACCAGTTCCTTGTGGCAGGGGAGAAGATCTCCAGCACGGAACCGTGGGGGGAATGGGCGGAGTCAGGCACGTTTCCATGATGCGTGCCGTACCGACGTTTCGGCCCTCGCGCCCCGGCGTGGCGGCGCGAACCCGGCGGGTGCGTCCCCACGCCGCCGCCGGACGTGAAAGCATCACCGGGGTTTCTCGGGAAATCGGCAAGGGAGAACTGGTGGGGATTCTGTCCGTCGATCTCGGCACATCGAACACCGTGGCCGTACTCTCCGCACACGGTAGGCAGCCAAGGGTCATCGACGTGGACGGATCGGCCACGATGCCGTCGGCGGTGTTCGCCGAGGAGCAGGGTGGCCTCGTGGTCGGAAGGGACGCCGAGCGCAGGGCCAGGCTCGATCCCACCCGGTTCGAACCGAACCCCAAGCGCAGGGTTGACGAGCAGACCCTCCTGCTGGGCACCGACGTGGTTCCCGTCAACGAGGCACTGGCCGCCGTACTCCGCCGTGTCCTCGACGAGACGGTGCGGCAACTCGGCGGCGAGCCTCCCGAGGAGGTCCGGCTCACTCACCCAGCCCAGTGGGGGCCGGTGCGCCGCAACGTGCTGCTCTCCGCGGCCCGGCTCGCCGGGATGGGTAACTCGATCACCCTGGTCGCCGAGCCCGTCGCCGCGGCGGCCCACTTCGCGTCGTTCCCTGGAAAGGGACTGGCGCCGGGGCAGACCCTCGCCGTCTACGACCTCGGCGCGGGCACGTTCGACGTGGCGGTACTCGGGGCCACCCGTGACGGCTTCACGGTCCTCGCGGAGGACGGACTGCCCGACCTTGGTGGGCTGGACGTCGATCAGGCGCTGCTCGTGCATGTCGGACGCGAGGTCTCCCACAGCGACCCGCAGCGGTGGCAGCGTCTTCTCCGGCCGGAATCCACCGCGGACCGCAGGGCTCGCAGGGCACTCCAGGAAGACGTGAAAGCAGCCAAGGAGGCGCTGTCCCGGCTCCCGCAGACCGAGGTGCCCATGCCAGAGCCGTTCTCGGACGTACTGGTGACGAGAGCCGAGCTGGAGGCACTGGTGCGGCCCGCGATGCTGCGCAGTGTCGAACTGCTCGCGCGCACGGTGCGTTCCGCCGGGCTGTCGCCCGACCGGCTCGCCGGGATCTACCTCGTGGGTGGGTCGAGCAGATTGCCGCTCGTGGGCAGCCTGCTCGCCGAGAAACTCGGCGTCGTGCCCACCAGCCTCGACCAGCCGGAGACGGCGGTCGCGTTCGGTGCCCACCACGTCGGAGCCGAGGGTCTCACCATGCGCACCCAGCAGGTGGACGGCGACGTTGTCGGCGCGCAGGCGGCCGCGGCGGCAGGTGGCCCGGCGCCGGCCGCGACGGGCAATCCAGCCGGGCCCTACTCGCCTCCAGGGGGGATGGCACCGCCGCTGCCGTCCACGCCGCCGTTCCACCAACCCCACCCTCAGCACGCCACGGCCGCGGCCTTCTCAGCGGGAACGGGTCAGCCGTCGCAGGGCGTCACCGGAGCGCAGCCCGCCAACTTCCCTGCTGTGCCGAACCACGGCGGCGACAAGAGCGGACGTACCCGGTGGATCGTCGCCGCGGCCGTCGCCGCCGTGGCGGTGCTCGGTGGTGTGGCGGCGTTCGTGTTCTGGTCTTCGTCCTCGGCCGCCACGTACACCGCCGAGGAATGCACGCAGCCCGGAGCCCCCGACGAGCAAGGCTTCACCGGGTGCCTCCGCCAGCTCGCGGGCACGGTTCCGCAGGGCAACGACTGCCTCCCCGGCACGGGAACGGGGCCTGCGGCCGCGCCCAACGAGGAGGAGCTTGGCGTGACGGTCACCTGCTCGGCCCCCGGTCTTCCCGGCGCGCAGATCACCTACCTCCACTCCGCCTCCACCGACGCCATCGAGCAGTACACCGACGGACTGCTCACCCGCACCGGCGGCGGCGACCAGGTACAGGCCGCGTGGGAGGGCAACGGCCTCGTCGGCCGTTACTCGGCCTCGGCAGGACGCAATTCGTCCGTGGTGGTGTTCACGGTGGACGATCGCCCGCTCGCCGGATTCGTCTACCAGGTCAACGTCACGGGCGAGGGCGAGGCGACCTCACCGGACAAGATGGCGGACTACTTCGAACGAACGGTGCAACCGGGCCAGTGACCCGGCTCATTTCCTCCGGTTCCGGCGCACGGTGATGATCAGCACGACCAGCGCGCTGCCGACCACGGCGATGGACGCCAGCGTGAGCGCGGTGGACTGAAGGTCGGAGAAGCCCTGCAACGACACCATGCGACAACCCTACGGTCTCGCGAGGGGCGCTGCGGGACGACTCCGCTGCGCGACGACTACGCTGGCACCGATGCGAATCACGGTGTTCCGGCAGCTCATGGCGGAGGAGTTCGGCCCGACGCGCGCGGAGACGCTCGCCTCCGACCACGTCCTGTCCGGCCTCGGCGGGCGGACCGTCGAGGCGGCCCTTTCCGACGGCGTTCCGGCCAAGGAGATCTGGCGCGAGGTGTGTGCGGAGTTCGACGTCCCGGCCGAACGGCGCTGAGCGGCACCAGCGGGGGACAGACCCCGTCACTCGTGGGGCACAACCGCATGGTGGCCGGAGTGTCTCTTCGATGTCGAACACCTGTTCGGCTATCGTGTTGTCCACAATAGGGTCCGGCTGTGGACAACTCCCCGGTCCTGCCGCGAACTGTCCGACCCCGCCCGTAACGTCGGACCCGGACAACAGACATCCCACGGATTCCCGGCAGCACATCTGCGTCTGCGGGCCCGACGAACAGCCAATGAGGTGGATTCCATGCCAGCAGCACCGGACAAGGGCAAAGCGCTCGACCTGGCCCTTGCCCAGATCGACAAGCAGTTCGGCAAGGGATCGGTGATGCGTCTCGGCGAGGACAGCAGGCCACCGGTCGAAGTCATCCCGACCGGCGCCATCGCGCTGGACATCGCACTGGGCATCGGCGGGCTGCCGAGGGGCCGCATCGTGGAGATCTACGGTCCCGAGTCGTCGGGTAAGACCACGGTGGCGCTGCACGCTGTTGCCAACGCGCAGAAGGCCGGGGGTATCGCGGCCTTCATCGACGCCGAGCACGCGCTCGACCCCGAGTACGCCAAGGCTCTCGGCGTGGACACCGACGCGTTGCTCGTGTCCCAGCCCGACACCGGGGAGCAGGCGCTGGAGATCGCCGACATGCTGATCCGCTCCGGCGCTCTCGACATCCTGGTGATCGACTCGGTAGCCGCTCTCGTGCCGAGGGCGGAGATCGAGGGCGAGATGGGTGACTCCCATGTGGGGCTCCAGGCGCGTCTGATGAGCCAGGCGCTGCGCAAGATCACCGGTGCGCTCCACAACTCGGGAACCACGGCGATCTTCATCAACCAGCTCCGGGAGAAGGTCGGAGTGATGTTCGGGTGTTTCGACTATTCGACCCCGGTGATGCTGGCCGACGGCACGCAAGAGGAGATCGGCAAGATCGTCAACCAGAAGCTCCCTGTCGAGGTGCTGTCGTATGATCCGGAAGCCGACCAGGTAGTTCCTCGAAAGGTCGTCAACTGGTACGACAACGGCCCTGCCGAGCGTTTTCTCCAGTTCACGGTCGAGAAGTCCGGTGGCAACGGCCAGGCGCAGTTCGCCGCAACCGAGAACCATCTCATTCGCACGCCAGGAGGGTGGCGGCACGCGGGTGAACTGGAGATCGGTGACCGCGTGATGGTCGCGGAGAAGGAGCTGTTGTCGGAGCAGCAACGGCAGGTGGTACTGGGTTCCTTGCTCGGGGACGGCAACCTCTCCGTCAACCGCGATGGGCGCGATGGGCGCAGAGGCGTCCGATTCCGGATGGGACATGGAGAGAAGCAGGCGGACTATCTCGACTGGAAGGTCGCGCTGCTGGGGAACATCGCGTGTACCCGCACTACCGGCGACACGGGGGCGGTGTTCGCCGATTTCACGCCGCTGCCCGAGTTGGAAGAGCTGCGGCGGGCGGTGTACTTCGGTGATGGCAAGAAGCACGTGTCCTGGGACTTCTTGAAAGCGCTGACGCCACTGGCGCTCGCGGTGTGGTACATGGACGACGGCAGCTTCGCCGTCCGTTCCGAGGGCTTCCAAGGGCGTACCGCAGAAGGCGGCGGCCGTATCGAAATCCGGGTCGAAGCTTTGGAGGAGGACTCCCGTCGGCGTCTCCTGTCGTATTTGAGGGACACCTACGACCTCGACGTGACACTCGATCACCAAGGCTCAGGAGAGGTCGCTGTTCTCCGTTTCTCCACGGCAGCGTCGGAACGGTTCCAGGAACTGGTTTCGCCGTATATGGCTGAATGCATGGAGTACAAGCTCCTGCCCCGCTTCCGTGGTCGGTCCCGGGTCGAGCCCAGCTTCGCCGAAGCACGTACGCGGCCGATTCCAGGGCGCGTCCTCGATGTCCACGAGAAGCCGAAGGTGCGGTCGATGCATCGGTTCGACATCGAAGTGGAGGGCAATCACAACTACTTCGTTGATGGTGTGATGGTGCATAACAGCCCTGAGACCACCACCGGTGGTAAGGCACTGAAATTCTATGCCTCGGTGCGTCTGGACGTGCGCCGCATCGAGACGTTGAAGGACGGCGGCGAGCCGGTCGGCAACCGCACCAGGGTCAAGGTCGTGAAGAACAAGGTGGCGCCGCCGTTCAAGCAGGCCGAGTTCGACATCCTCTACGGGATCGGTGTCTCCCGCGAGGGCTCGCTGATCGACATGGGTGTGGACAAGGGAATTGTGCGCAAGTCCGGCGCCTGGTACACGTACGAGGGCGACCAGCTCGGTCAGGGCAAGGAGAACGCGCGTCGATTCCTGCGCGAGAACCCGGACGTCGCCAACGAGATCGAGAAGAAGATCAAGGAGAAGCTCGGTATCGGCGCGCAGGAGGGTGAGGACGGCGCGCCGGCTCCGGTTGACTTCTGACGCGGCATCGCTCGATGAGTGAACTGCCGCCCGACGAGGCGTGGCGCAAGGCCAAGGAGGTCTGTTTCGACCTCCTGGCCGCCCGCCCACGCACCAAGGACGAGTTGCGCCAGGCGTTGCGGCGTAAGGGCTTCGACGACGACCTGGGTGAGAGGTTGCTGGGCAAGCTGGACGACGCGGGCCTGGTGGACGACGCCGCCTTCGCCGAGACCTGGGTGCGATCGCGCCACACCTATCGTGGTCTCGCCCGCAGGGCACTGGTCTCCGAGTTGAAGCGCAAGGGAGTCGATCCGGAGATCGCGGCCGAGGCTGCCGGGGAGATCGACGCTGAGGCCGAGGAGCAGCGCGCTCGCGAACTGGTGCGCAAGAAGCTGCGCACCATGGTCGATCTCGATGAGCAGAAGGCGACGCGCCGCCTGCTCGGCATGCTGGCCAGGAAGGGCTATCCGCAGGGACTGGCGTACCGGGTCGTTCGCGAGGAGCTGCGCGACGCGGGTGCGGAGACGACCCTCCTCGACGACATCGATCCCTGAACGCCGTGTCCGCACTTCCTGCACGGGTGCCCGCATTTCCCGCACGCGTGTTCGCAGGTTGTGCGGGTGTTCCTGCGGGCGGTGCGCGTGTCGGCAGGGCGTCCACGCGTGTCCACACTTCGTGCGAGCGTGTCGGCAGGATGTGCGTGTGTTCGCACCCGGTGCAGTGTGTGCACACCGTGTGCTCATGTGTCTGCGGGTGCGAGCGTGTGTCCGCAGGTCGTTGGCGTGTGTCCGCGGCAGGTGCACAGGTGCGATCGTCGGCTGAGTGACTCGGCTTTACATCACACGGGGACAGGCGTGCCGTCGGTGTCGAGCCGACAGGTCCGTACCACTGTTCCGACAGGTTCCCTGACCCACCACGCGCCCGTCTCGGCGCGCTCGGCGGGTGTTGTGAACCGGTAGTGGAACAGGCGTGCCCGCAGATGAGTGGGTGCGCGGCCTGCAAACGGGTCGTGGCGCAACAACCCACGGATCTGGGGGTCGCCTTCGAGTAGTTTCGTCACGAGCGCGGGAAGCCAGCGGCCCCCGTACCGCGACGACAACGACAGAAACCACAGCTGCCAGTCGAGCCGGAGATGGTAGGGAGCCACCTGGGGTGGACGTCGGTGCGGGTCTCCTGGCTTGCCCTTGAACTCGTACTCCTTCCACTCTGTCGTGGGCCCTGCCACATCGTCCTCGGCGCCCTCGATGATCACCTCGTACCGGTCGCGGGTGACGCTGCCGAACGCTCCGTAGGTGTTGACGAGGTGCAGCTGGTTGAAGCTGTAGTTCATGATCTGCCCGCGACCCAGCAGGTTTCTCACCGGCCAGTAGCTCAGCACGGCGACCACGGCCGTCACGGCGATCACGATCGCGCCGTACCAGAGCGGCGGTGCGGCGAGATCGTCCGGTGGCGGCACGCCGAGCATCGCACCATCGACAGCGGGTACGGCGAGCGTGATCGTGAGGGCGTTGAGCCACGAGAAGTTGCCGCTGATCATCAACCACCCCTGCGTGACGATCACAACGCCCGCGGCGGCACTCGCCGCGGGTTGCGGGGCGAAGAGGGCGAACGGCACCACCAGCTGGGCTCCGTGGTTGGCAGCGGCCTCCACCCGGTGCATCCAGGGCGGTAGATGATGGAAGTACCAGCTCAGCGGCCCCGGCATCGGTTGTGTCTCGTGGTGGTAGTACAGGCAGGTCAGGTCGCGCCAGCAGCGGTCACCGCGCATTTTGATCAATCCGGCGCCGAATTCGAGCCGGAACAGCAGCCAGAGCAGCAACCACAGCACCAGAGTGGGCACGCCGGTGTGCGCGGGCCCGAGGAAGATCGCGAGGAAGCCCGTTTCCAGCAGCAGCGACTCCCAGCCGAAGGAGTACCAGGTCTGCCCGACGTTGACGATCGAAAGATAGAGCACCCACGGCACCGCCCACAGCAGCAGGCACGCCCACACGGGCACGAGATCCGCCACACCGCCGAGCAGTACGGCCGACACGACGGCGCCAGTCATCGCCACCGCGGCGAAGAACCGGTCGGAGTAGTGGGCGTGGAACAAGCTCGGCGAGCGGCGGAAACCTACCCTGGCCAGGAAGTCGGGGATCGGGAGAAGGCCGTGTTCGCCGAGCAGTGCACGGAACTGGTTCAGTGCGCAGACGAACGCGACCAGATACCAGATGGCCAGCAGCTTCTGGAAGACCAGCCGCGAGCTCCAGTAATCGTCGGAGGTGAACCAGTCCCACGACATGCTGCCCGCCGGCCTCCTTCCACGACGGGACTGCCCGCCGCGTCTACGTCGCCGTCGTGGCCTCCGTCCGCAGTGAGGAGGCCTCCTTGGCCAGTGTCTCAATGCGGGCGTAGTCGCGCGTCGCGAGCGCGTTCGTCGGCGTCAGCCACGATCCTCCGACGCAGGCCACGTTGGGCAGCGTCAGGTAGCGCGGCGCGCTGCTCGGGGTGATGCCACCCGTGGGGCAGAAGCGCAGGTTCGGCAGGGGACCTCCGATGGCCGACAGCGCGGCCACACCGCCGCTGGCCTCGGCGGGAAAGAACTTCAGCCTCTCGAAGCCCCGCTCGGCCAGCCGCATGGCTTCGGACACGGTGGACACGCCGGGCAGCACGGGGAGCCCGGTGTCCGAGGCGGCGTCGAGCAGCGCGTCGGTGGTTCCCGGAGTCACGAGGAACGCGGCTCCCGCGTCGGCCGCTGCCCGCGCCTGGTCAGGGGTGACCACGGTGCCCGCGCCGATCACCACGTCCGGAACCTCTGCCGAGACCCTGCGGATCGCGTCGAGTGCCGCGTCGGTGCGGAGTGTCAGCTCGACGACCGGCACGCCGCCTGCGTGCAGGGCGCGTGCCACCGGCACGGCCTGCGCGGCATCGTGAAGCACCACGACGGGCAGCACGGGGGAGAGAAACAGGAGATCGTCGGTGTTCATGCGGTTTCCTTCACGTCGGCAGGGTTCTGCGGGGTTGCGATGGTGTTCCGAGTGGAGGAACCGCCGGGAAACGTCCCGGCGTCACCGGACTCCGTGCCGAACACGCTGCCACCGAGATCGGCGGGCCCCACAGCGTTGCGGAGGGCGGCGAACAGTTCGCGCCCGTTGCCGATCCACTCCTCCGGAGATGGTGGTGTGGACGGTCGGCGGGCCGCCAGTGTGGCCGCGTCTACGAGGACGTCGAGTTCGCCCGTCTCGGCATCGAGGCTGATCAGATCGCCGTCCTCCACTCTGGACAGCGGTCCACCGATGGCGGATTCCGGCGTCACGTGGATGGCCGCGGGGACCTTCCCCGAGGCGCCGGACATGCGGCCGTCGGTGAGGAGGGCGACGCGGTGTCCCCTATCCATCAGGACGCCGAGGGCGGGGATCAGAGCATGCAGCTCGGGCATTCCCTTGGCCCGGGGTCCGTGGTCACGCATCACCACGACGACGTCGCGGTCGAGTTCGCCCGCCCGGAACGCGGCCGTGAAGGCGTCCTGTGAGGAGAAGACCCGCGCGGGCGCGCGGACGGCGCGATTCTCCGGCGCCACGGCGGAGACCTTGATGACGGCGCGGCCGAGGTTGCCCGACACCATGCGCAATCCGCCCTCGGGTGCGAACGGGTTGTCCGCGGTGCGGAGAACGGTGTCGTCGAGCGTCGCCGTGGGAACCTCTCGCCAGGTCAGCGTGCCGTCTTCGAGTACCGGTTCCTGCCGGTACCGGTCGAGTCCCTTGCCCGCCACGGTGTTCACGTCGGGATGCAGCAGGCCCGCGTCGAGGAGTGTTCCGACGAGGACCTGAACACCACCGGCGGCGTGGAAGTGGTTGATGTCCGCGCTTCCGTTGGGGTAGACGTTCGCCAGCAGGGGGACCGCGGCCGAGAGGTCGGCGAAGTCGTCCCAGGTGAGCTGAATGCCCGCCGCGGCAGCCACGGCCACCAGGTGCAGGGTGTGGTTCTGCGATCCGCCGGTGGCGAGGAGCGCGACGATTCCGTTGACGATGCTGCGTTCGTCGATGACGTGGGCGAGCGGTGTGTACTCGGGGCCTTGCGTGATTTCGACGATGCGGCGGGCGGCCTGCTCGGTGAGTGCCCTGCGCAGCGGTGTGCCGGGATGCACGAAGGTGGCGCCGGGCAGGTGCAGGCCCATCACCTCGACGACGAGCTGGTTGGAGTTGGCTGTGCCGTAGAAGGTGCAGGTGCCGGGGGAGTGGTACGCGGCAGCCTCGGCGTCGAGGAGGTCCTCGCGGGTGGCCTTGCCTTCGGCGTAGAGCTGCCGGATACGGGCCTTCTCCTTGTTGGGTAGGCCCGAAGGCATGGGGCCTGCGGGAACCAGCATGGCGGGGAGGTGCCCGAAGGCGAGTGCGCCGATGAGCAGCCCCGGAACGATCTTGTCGCACACGCCGAGCAGCAGTGCGCCGTCGAACATCTCGTGGGAGAGCGCGACGCCGGTGGCCATGGCGATGACGTCCCTGCTGAACAGCGACAACTCCATGCCGGAACGCCCCTGCGTGATGCCGTCGCACATCGCGGGGACGCCGCCTGCGAACTGGGCCACTCCGCCGGCTTCCCTGGCAGCGGTTTTGATCCACGCAGGGAACTCGTCGAGCGGCTGGTGTGCGGACAGCAGGTCGTTGTAGGACGAGACGATCGCGATCCCGGGTTTGCGGGCTTCCCTGACGGCGAGCAGGTCCGGGCCTGAGCACGCGGCGAAGCCGTGAGCGAGGTTGCTGCATCCCAGTCCCGCTCTCACCGGCCCTTCGGCTGCGGCGTTCTCGACCCTGGCGAGATAGGACCGGCGTGTGGCGGCGCTGCGCTCGGCAATGCGGTGGGTGATGTCGGCGATGGCTGGACGAAGGCTCAACGGCGTGTTCTCCGGTCGCTTCACGGCGGGTGGCAGGGACACGAACTGACTACTCAGAGTGAGTGATTCAGGGGACGGGACGGCGTCGTCGGCGTCGCGACCGTGTGGCAACTCGCACGATACAGCGCAGCGCCAGGCCAACAAAATCGATACAGTAGCGAATGATGAGTGATCTCGATCACGTCAAACGGTAGGGGTGTGCTACTTGTCACACCTGTGGGTCCCGGGGCAGAGTCGGGCGGTGTCGGACACGGACAACGAATTCGGAGGGTGATCATGTCCAGTGCCGAGATGACGGAGCTACGCAGAGCGATCGGGCAGCTGCGGCAGTGTGTGGGCGCGCTGAGGGCCAGGTACGGCGAATCGTCGGCCGTGCGCCGGATCGTCAACGACCTCGATCGGCTTGACATCGACGCCGAAGACCTCGCGCACATGCCGCCGGTGCCTGCGCAGGCGACAGGGCCGAGGCCCGACGTCGTGAAGATCCCCGACGCCCCGTACGACCCCGCGCTGTGGAAGGGCGCGGACGACGAAGGCGTGGGTGGTTACCAACGTGACCAGCACTGACCACTCGAACTCCAGCGAGGCCGCGAACCCGGATGGCACCAGCGCCATGACGGGGCGCACCCGCGTCGCGCTCACCGGGCGCACCCTGCGCACAGACCGCTGGTGGGTCCCTCCGCTGTTCACCACGCTCGGTCTCGCCGCGTTCGTCGTCTACGCCACCGTCCGCTCGTTCATGCGCGAAGGGTATTGGGACGCGGAACACCACTACCTGACGCCGTTCTACTCGCCGTGCCTGAGCGATTCGTGCGTGCCGGGGTCGAGTCATTTCGGCACGCCGATCGGTGAGCTGCCCGGGTTCATCCCGCTGGCGTTCCTGTCGCTGCCGTTCCTGCTGGGGTTCCGGCTCACCTGCTACTACTACCGCAAGGCGTACTACCGCTCAGTGTGGTTCGCGCCTCCGGCCTGTGCGGTCGCCGAACCGCACGCCCGCTACACGGGTGAGACGCGGCTGCCACTGATCGTGCAGAACGTGCACCGGTACTTCTTCTACGTCGCGTTCGTGATCACTGTGATCAACACCTACGACGCGATCGTGGCCTTCGACGGCGAGCGCGGTTTCGGCATCGGGCTCGGCAACGTCGTGTTGCTGGTCAACGTGTTCTTCCTCTGGTGCTACACGCTCTCGTGTCACTCGTGCCGGCATGTGACGGGCGGCAGGTTGAAGCACTTCTCGAAGAACCCCGTCCGTTACCGGATCTGGACACAGGTCAGCAGGCTCAACGTGCGGCACATGCAGTTCGCCTGGATCACGCTGGGGACGCTGGTCCTCACCGATCTCTACGTGTGGCTCGTCTCGACGGGCACCATCTCCGACCTGCGCTTCATCAACTGACAATCCCGCGAAGCCGTGCGGTGCGCGGAAAGCCCGGCGCGGCGGACGAACGAAGGTGGCCAACTTTCCATGACCGAGGTCGAACGGCACAGCTACGACGTGGTGGTGATCGGTGCCGGTGGTGCGGGTCTGAGAGCCGTGATCGAGGCGCGGCAGCGCGGACTCTCCGTCGCGGTGGTGTGCAAGTCGCTGTTTGGCAAGGCGCACACCGTCATGGCGGAAGGCGGTTGTGCGGCGTCGATGGGCAACGTCAACCCGAACGACGGCTGGCAGGTGCATTTCCGCGACACCATGCGCGGCGGGAAGTTCCTCAACAACTGGCGCATGGCCGAACTGCATGCCAAGGAGGCTCCCGACCGCGTCTGGGAGCTGGAGACCTACGGCGCGCTGTTCGACCGCACCGGTGACGGCAGGATCAGTCAGCGCAACTTCGGCGGTCACACCTACCCTCGGCTGGCGCACGTCGGCGACCGCACGGGGCTGGAGCTGATCCGCACGATGCAGCAGAAGATCGTGTCGCTTCAGCAGCAGGACCACGCCGAGTACGGCGATTACGAGGCCAAGCTCAAGGTGTTCGCGGAGTGCACGATCACCGAACTGCTGACCTCGGACGGAGCCATCGCGGGCGCGTTCGGCTACTGGCGTGAGTCGGGGCGGTTCGTGCTGTTCGAGGCGCCGGCTGTCGTGCTCGCCACCGGAGGCATCGGCAAGTCGTTCAAGGTCACCTCGAACTCCTGGGAGTACACCGGCGACGGGCACGCGCTGGCGCTGCGGGCGGGGGCCGCTTTGATCAACATGGAGTTCGTCCAGTTCCATCCCACCGGCATGGTCTGGCCGCCCAGCGTGAAGGGCATCCTCGTCACGGAGGGGGTCCGAGGTGACGGCGGTGTGCTGCGCAACTCCGAGGGCAAGCGGTTCATGTTCGACTACGTTCCCGACGTCTTCAAGGGGCAGTACGCGGAGACCGAGGAGGAGGCGGACCGCTGGTACGACGATCCCGACAACAACCGGCGGACGCCCGACCTGCTGCCGAGAGACGAGGTGGCAAGGGCCATCAACACGGAGGTCAAGGAAGGCCGTGGTTCACCGCACGGCGGGGTCTTTCTCGACATCGCGAGTCGCATGCCTGCCGAGGAGATCAAGCGGCGGCTTCCCTCGATGTACCACCAGTTCGCCGAACTCGCCGACGTGGACATCACGGCCGAGCCGATGGAGGTCGGGCCCACCTGCCATTACGTGATGGGGGGGATCGAGGTCGATCCGGACACCGCGTCGTCGAGCGTGCCTGGCCTGTTCGCGGCAGGTGAATGCTCCGGTGGTATGCACGGTTCCAACCGGCTCGGCGGCAACTCGCTGTCCGATCTGCTCGTCTTCGGTCGCAGAGCCGGGCTCGGGGCCGCCGATTACGTCGATTCGCTCACCACGCGGCCCGCGGTGTCCGAAGTGGATGTCGCGGTGGCCGCGCGGGCAGCGTTGGCGCCCTTCGACCCACCGCGCGACGGCCAGAAGGCGGAGAACCCGTACACGTTGCAGTCCGACCTGCAACAGTGCATGAACGACATGGTCGGCATCATCCGCACGGCCGACGAGATGGAGGAGGCGCTCAAAAAGCTGGGCGAGATCCGGGGCAGGCTGCGCGCGGTCACCGTCGAGGGGCACCGCCAGTACAACCCCGGCTGGCATCTGGCGCTCGACCTGTGCAACATGCTGCTCGTCAGCGAATGCGTGGCACGGGCCGCGTTGCGCCGTACGGAGAGCAGGGGCGGGCACACCCGCGACGACTACCCGATGATGGACGCCCGGTGGCGCAACACCCTGCTCGTGTGTTCGGCAACCGGCGACGAGGCTCCGATTCCCCGCGTGGAGGTCATTCGCAAGGAGCAGGAGCCGATGCGGGCCGACCTGCTCGGCCTTTTCGAGCTCCGCGAGCTGGAGAAGTACTACACCGGCGAGGAACTGGCCGACCATCCGGAAAGGACGGCCTGACATGGGTTACGAGGCGAAACTGAGGGTCTGGCGCGGCGACGACGGCGCCGGTGAGCTTCGCGACTACACCGTCGAGGCCGAGGAGGGCGAGGTGGTGCTCGACCTGATCCACCGGTTACAGGCCACTCAGGCACCCGACCTCGCCGTGCGGTGGAACTGCAAGGCGGGCAAGTGCGGGTCCTGCTCCGCCGAGGTCAACGGCAGGCCGAGACTGCTGTGCATGACCCGGCTCTCGGTGTTCCGCCGGGAAGAAGTCATCACCGTCACTCCGATGCGGACATTCCCTGTGGTACGCGACCTCGTGACGGACGTGTCCTACAACTACGTCAAGGCGCGCCAGATCCCGTCGTTCACCCCGCCACCGGAACTCGAACCCGGCGCGTACCGCATGCAGCAGGTCGATGTGCAGCGGTCACAGGAGTTCCGCAAGTGCATCGAATGCTTCCTGTGCCAGAACGTCTGCCACGTGATCCGTGACCACGAGGAGAACAAAACCGCCTTCGCGGGCCCACGGTTTTTGATGCGCATCGCCGAACTGGAAATGCACCCGCTCGACGCGGCCGACCGCAGGGACGAAGCGCAGACGGAGCACGGACTCGGCTACTGCAACATCACCAAATGCTGCACCGAGGTGTGCCCGGAGAACATCCACATCACCGACAACGCGCTGATCCCGATGAAGGAGCGTGTCGCCGACCGGCGTTACGACCCGGTGGTGTGGCTGGGGAACAAGCTTTTCCGGCGGAAAAGGTCGTGAGGTAACGCTCGCGCGCAGCGCAGAAGGCCGCCGTCACCCGGTTCGGGCAACGGCGGCCTTCTCATGTCGAGGCAGGTCAGGCAGGTTTGCCGTCGGTGAGGACGCCTTCCTCGGTTTCTGCCGTGACATCCACCGGAAGAGCCTTCTTGCTGCGGCGGTTGCGGGACTCCAGCCACTTCGCCACGCCCGTCAGCGCGAGGCACATGACGATGTACATGGCGCCGACGACGATCGTGATCGGGATGAGTGGCCGGTCGAACTCGATGATGCTGCCGAGGTAGCGGGCGTAGCGCAGCAGTTCCTCGTAGGTGATGAGGAAGCCCAGCGCGGTGTCCTTGAGCAGCACCACGAGCTGGCTGATGATGGCGGGCAGCATCGCACGCAGGGCCTGCGGCAACAGCACCAGGCGCATCACCTGCGTCTTGCGCATGCCGACCGCGTACGCGGCCTCGCTCTGCCCCTTGGGCAGCGACAGGACACCCGCGCGGAACACCTCGGCGAGCACCGAGCCGTTGTACAGGGTCAGGCCGAGCACCACCGAGTAGAACGGCGCGCCCAACGCGAGCCCGTAGTGGAAGAAGAAGATCATCACCACGAGCGGGACGGCGCGGAAGAACTCGACGATCGTTGTCGCAGGGATGCGAAGGAAGGCGTGATCGGACAGCCTCGCCGCCGCGAAGACGGCGCCGAACACGAGCGCCAGCACGGCCGCGACCGCGAAGGCGCGCAGGGTGTTGAGCAGCGCGTCGAGGAGCTCCAGCTGGATCTGTTCGTAGAGGATCCACTCCCAGATCTGGGCGTCGAACTGACCGGCTTCGGCGAATTTGTAGACGATGTAGGCGATGATCGCCGCGACGGCGAGCACGCCGACGACCGCGTAACCGCGATGCCGCACTCGCGCCTTCGGTCCGGGGACGTCGAAAAGAACGGCGCTCATCGGGCCACGCTCCAGCGCTTCTCGAGGCTGCGTTGCAGCAGGGTCAGCGGAGTGATCAGGATGACGAATCCGAGCGCCACCCACAGCAGGCCGACCATCACACTGTATCCGCGCTCCGAAAGGTAGTTCTGGATCGCTCCGGCCTCCACGACCGAGAACCCGGCCGCGATCGTGGTGTTCTTCAACAGCGCGATGAACGTGCTGACCATCGGCGGCACCACGGAGCGCGTGGCCTGCGGAAGGATGATCTGGCCGAGGGTCTGGCCGAACGTCAGACCGATGGCGCGGGCGGCCTCGGCCTGGCCGACCGGCACCGTGTTGATGCCCGATCGCACGACCTCGCACACGAAAGCCGACGTGTACACGGTCAACGCCACGACGGCGGCCCAGAAGTACGACAGATCGAGGATGTCCAGCAGCGGGTAGGCGAAGACGAAGAAGAAGAACAGCAGCGTCAGCGGCGTGTTACGGAACAACGTCACGTACGCCGTACCCGCGGCGCGCAGGATCGGAACCGGGCTCACCCGCAGCATCGCCAGGATCGTGCCCAGCACCAGCGAGCCGATCGCCGAGAAGACGAACAGTTTGATGGTGTTGAGAAAACCCGGCCCATACAGGTCGAGGTTGTCCAGCAGTACGTCCATGTTTCCCTCGGTGGTGCGGGGACAGATGGGGCTTTCCACACACGCGGCCCCCGGTGGTTCCGCCGTGGCGGCGGATCACCACCGAGGGCCGGTGGTCGGCGTCAGTAGCGATCGACTTCCGGCATGTCGGCCTTGTTACCCGACCTACCGAGCGTGGCGTCGTAGATCTCCTGCCACGTGCCGTCCTCCATGGCCTCTTCCAGGATGTCGTTGACCTTGTCCCGGAGAGCGTCGTCGTCCTTCGGCAGGCCGATGCCGTAGGGCTCCTCGGAGAACGACTCGCCGACGACCTTGAGCTCGTCGGGCTGCTGGGCGGCGTAGCCGAGGAGGATGGCGTCGTCGGTGGTGACAGCGTCAACCTGGCCGTTGAGCAGTTCGTTGACGCACTGCGAGTACGTCTGGAGTTCGACGATGTTGCCGGACTCGGTCAGGCCCTCGTCACGAACGCGCTGGATCGGGGTGGACCCGCTCACAGAGCAGACCTTCTTGCCCTTGAGGTCGTCCTTGCCCTTGATTTCGTTGTCGTCCTTGGCGACGAGCAGGCCCTGGCCAGCCACGAAGTACGGACCCGCGAAGCTGATCTGCTGCTTGCGCTTGTCGTTGATCGTGTATGTGCCGACGTAGTAGTTGACGTCGCCGTTGATGATGGCCTGCTCGCGACCGGCGGAGGGGACGGCCTTGTACTCGATGGACTTCGGGTCGAAGCCGAGCTTGGCCGACACGAGGCGGGCGATCTCGACGTCGAAGCCGCTGAACTCGCCCGTGGTCGGGTCCTTGTAGCCCAGGTTCGGCTGGTCCTCCTTGACGCCGACGACGACGTGACCGGCCTTCTTCATCTTCTCGAAGGTCGGGGAGCCCTCGACGGTGACGTCCTTGGCCACCTCATAGCTCAGGGCAGGGGTGTTGCCGCCGTCGCCGTCCGAGCTGCCGGTGTCGGACGGCGCTCCTTCCTTGCCGCATGCGGTGAGCGCGAGGCCCGCGGCCAGCAGTCCCACCGTCAGGGTGCGGATCTTCATGTGCACCTCTCCTGTTTCCCGGTTGAGGCGGCCCACGCCGCCACGACATGTGTCAGTGAGTGAGGATCTTGCCGAGGAAGTCCTTCGCGCGCTCGGATCGTGGCGCGGTGAAGAACGAATCCGGGGTCGAATCCTCGACGATCTCGCCGTCGGACATGAACACGACACGGTGGGCGGCCCTGCGGGCGAAGCCCATCTCGTGGGTCACCACGAGCATCGTCATGCCGTCCTCGGCGAGTTCGGTCATCGTGTCGAGAACCTCCTGGACCATCTCGGGGTCCAGCGCGGAGGTCGGCTCGTCGAACAGCATCACCTTGGGACGCATCGCCAGCGCCCTCGCGATGGCGGCCCGCTGCTGCTGGCCGCCGGAGAGCTGAGCGGGGTACTTCTGCGCCTGGTTGGCGATCCCGACCCGATCGAGCAGGTCCATGGCCGTCTTCCTGGCTTCCTCGGCGCCGACCTTGCGGACCTTCATGGGCCCGAGCGTGACGTTCTCGAGGATCGTCTTGTGCGCGAACAGGTTGAACTGCTGGAAGACCATGCCGACGTCCGCGCGGAGGGCGGCGAGCGCCTTGCCCTCGGCAGGCAGCGGTTTCCCGTCGATGTGGATCTCACCGGAGTCGATGGGTTCGAGACGGTTGATCGCGCGGCACAGCGTTGACTTGCCGGACCCCGACGGCCCGAGGACCACGACGACCTGCCCTCTCGGCACCTCGAAGTCGATATCCCTGAGCACATGCAGGTCGCCGAAATGCTTGTTCACCGCCGCCGCCTTGATCATCGGCGGTGCTGGCGTCGCGGTGCTCATCTGACCTCCATCACACGGCAAGCCGCGGGTCGCGGGTTGTCACGGGCAACACCCGGATTTAACACCTTCGGGGCAATCCGGCGTGCTCTTTGAATCAAAAAGCAACCTTAAGTGTCCGCGAGGGTGATCATGGGCCACCCCCGCCATAGCGTTATCGAACTCTAACGAGACAGGCCCGCCCGGACGCGGTGAGGTGCCGAAATGCCGTTGACCTACCCTGGCAGACGTGACCCGGACCTACGCGATCCGCACCTTCGGGTGCCAGATGAACGTGCACGACTCGGAGCGTCTCGCCGGTCAGTTGGAGGACGCGGGATACGCGCTCGCCACGGACGGTGAGGACCCTGACATCGTCGTGCTGAACACCTGCGCGGTGCGCGAGAACGCCGACAACAAGCTCTACGGGCACCTCGGCCACCTCCGCGCTGCCAAGTCGGCGAAGCCGGGGATGCAGATCGCGGTGGGAGGCTGCCTCGCGCAGAAGGACCGCGGTGAGATCGTGCGGCGGGCTCCGTGGGTCGATGTCGTCTTCGGCACCCACAACATCTCCTCCCTTCCCGTGTTGCTGGAGCGGGCCCGGCACAACGCCGAGGCGCAGGTCGAGATCCTCGAATCGCTCCAGACCTTCCCCTCAACACTGCCCGCGCGCAGGGAGTCCGCGTACTCGGGCTGGGTGTCCATCTCCGTCGGCTGCAACAACACGTGCACCTTCTGTATCGTGCCGTCGCTGCGGGGGAAGGAGCGCGACCGGCGTCCCGGGGAGATCCTCGCCGAGGTCGAGGCCCTCGTGGCAGAGGGTGTTCTCGAAGTGACGCTGCTGGGGCAGAACGTCAACTCCTACGGTGTCGAGTTCGGTGACAGGCTCGCCTTCGGCAAGTTGCTGCGAAGCTGCGGTTCCGTGGAGGGATTGGAGCGGGTGCGGTTCACCTCGCCGCACCCGGCGGC
This sequence comes from Saccharomonospora xinjiangensis XJ-54, assembly GCF_000258175.1. Classification (NCBI taxonomy): domain Bacteria; kingdom Bacillati; phylum Actinomycetota; class Actinomycetes; order Pseudonocardiales; family Pseudonocardiaceae; genus Saccharomonospora; species Saccharomonospora xinjiangensis. Next base: position 3,706,952 of record NZ_JH636049.1, read on the forward strand.
CTTCACCGACGACGTGATCGACGCGATGGCCGAGACCTCGAACGTCTGTCACCAGCTGCACATGCCGTTGCAGTCGGGCTCCGATCGGGTGTTGAAGGCGATGCGGCGCTCCTACCGGTCGTCGCGCTTCCTCTCCATCCTCGACAGAGTGCGGGACGCGATGCCCGACGCGGCCATCACCACCGACATCATCGTCGGGTTCCCCGGCGAGACCGACGAGGACTTCGAGCAGACCCTCGATGTCGTGCGGCAGGCGCGGTTCTCGAGTGCCTTCACCTTCCAGTACTCGCCTCGCCCTGGCACACCCGCGGCCGAGATGGACGGCCAGGTACCGAAGGAGGTTGTGCAGGAACGCTACGACCGGCTGGTGGAACTGCAGAACGACATCGCATGGCAGGGGAACAAGGCGCTGGTCGGCAACACGGTCGAACTGCTCGTCGCGATGGGCGAGGGGCGCAAGGACGCGGAGACACAGCGGATGAGCGGCCGTGCCCGCGACGGCAGGCTGGTGCACTTCACCCCGACCGGCAGCGCCGTCGATCGGGAGATCCGGCCGGGTGACATCGTGGAGACCACGATCACCTACGCGGCGCCGCACCACCTTGTCGCCGACGGCGATGTCCTCTCGCACCGGCGCACCAGGGCAGGGGACAACGTGGAGGCCGGGCTGCGGCCGAAGACCAAGGGCGTCAGCCTGGGATTGCCCACCTTCGGTGCCGCGCCGACGGCACCGCCGGGTGCGGTGGTGGCTGATCCGGTGACTGTGCAGGCGGGAGGGTGTGCGCTGTGAGCGACGAAGCCAGATCGGCGTCCGAGGGGCGCACCGGAGACGGTGGGGACCTCGACGAACTCGCCGCGGACGTCGATGCCACCCTCGGTAAGGCTGTACGCACCGTGGAGTTCGGGCGGCGCGGTTTCACCATCGCGGTGTTCGTGTTCCTCCTGCTGATCGGCTTCGTGCTGCCGTGGGTGGACGGCCGCCCCGGCTGGCAGGCACTGCTCGGAGACGCGGGTGCGATCCCGCAGCTGTTCGCGGCGACGTCCACCGGCTTCGGTGTGCTGGCCTCGACGCTGGCGCTCGCCACTCGCCGGTGGTGGCTGACCTGGGTGTGCGCCACCGGCGGGTGGTTCGCCTTCGTTGACGGCATCCTCGCCGTGTGGTCGCAGCAGTCGTCGGGCGTCAGCGGTGTTCCAGGAGCAGGCCCCGGCATCGGCCTCGTCATCGCCTGTGTCGCGATGGGCGTGCTGGGATTCCAGTGGATGAAGCTCGCCTGGTCGAGGCACTGAGTGGTGGGGAGCGGCGCCGCTCCCCACCACCACGGCCTTCCCAGCGTCGTCAGCGGTTGGCGACGGCCTCCTCAGCGGTGCGCAGCCACTCGCGCCACTGTGCGGCCTGCTCCTCCGCCTTCTTCGCGCGACGCTCGTCGCCTGCGGCTCGCGCCTTCTCGGCCTGCGCCTCGAACTGCTCGACCCGCTCCCTGAACTGCGCGGCCCTGGCCTCGGCCTCGGGGTCGGTGCGACGCCAGCGGGCGTCCTCGGCCGAGCGGATACGGTCGGCGACCGCCTTCAACCGGCCGTCGAGTTCCCTGATGCGCTCCCTCGGCACCTTCCCGATCTCGTCCCAGCTCTCCTGAATCCGGCGGAACTGGGCCTTGGCGGCGTCGAGGTTCGTCGCAGGGTCGATCTTCTCGGCCTCGGCGAGCAACTCCTCCTTACGAGCCGCGTTCTCGGCGAATTCGGCGTCCCGTTCCGAGAACGCCTCGGCCCTGCGGGAGAAGAAGGCGTCCTGCGCCGCCCTGAACCGCTGCCACAGGGCGTCGTCTGCGTCCTTCGGTGCTCTGCCTGCGGCCTTCCACTCGACCATGAGTTCCTTGTAGCGGCCCGCGGTCGGTCCCCAGTCGGTGGACTCGGACAGCGCTTCGGCCTCCTCGATCAGTTCTTCCTTGCGGCGCTTGGCCGCGGCGCGCTGCTTGTCGAGTTCCGCGAAGTGTGAACCCCGGCGCCTGCTGAACGCCTCGCGGGCCTTGGAGAAGCGCTTCCACAGCTCGTCGTCCGTCTTGCGATCGACACCCTTGATCGTCTTCCACTCGTCGAGGATTGCCTTGAGCCGGTCGCCCGCGACCTTCCACTGGGTCGAGGACGCGGCGATCTCCTCGGCCTCCTCCGCGAGAGACTGCTTGCGGGCCACGGCTTCGGCCCTCGCCCGCTCCCGCTCCTGGCGACTCCGCTCCAGCGCCTTCTCGGCGTGGGCGACGACGTGGTCGAGCCGGGCGCGAAGGGCGTCGAGGTCCCCGACGACAGCGGCTTCGGCGAGGCCGTCGCGCAGGTGAACGGCGCTGGACAGCGCGTGCTTCGGGTCGCCGGCCCCCGACGAGAGCCGGGTCTCCAGCAGCTCCGCCTCAGTGCGCAGGTCGTCGAACTTGCGCGCGTAGTGCATCAGTCCCTCGTCGGCCGAACCCGCCTGCCACACGCCTACAGCACGTTCCCCGTCGGCTGTGCGCACGTACACAGTGCCGTCGTCGGCGACCCGTCCCCACCGCGACGGGTGTGTCTCGGCGACCGGCACAGCGGGTGCCTGCGTGCCCCCTGAGGCGTGGGGCACCTGGTGTGGCGTGGGGACGTCGGCCGAAACGTCGGAGACGTCGCGGGAAACGTCACTGCCGCTGGTGGTGTTCTGCTCGGCCATGGCCGGCTCCTTCTCGCTGTCCGGCCCGCGAGGATCGCGGGCGCCCCGCGGTGTGCGGGGCCGGGTCGTGCGTGTTACGGGTCTGTAGGCCGCATTCAAACAGGTAACACCGCTGATGGGTACTCCATGCCTCGATAGGTACCTCTGGCGACGCTGCCGGTAACCTCGTTACACGTGATCACGTGTGCCGTCGTGGTGCCTTCGCCGCCGCTGCTCGTGCCCGACCTCGTGCCGGGCGCCGTGGAGCGCGGCGCCGCGGTGCGCGACGCGACGGTGGCCGCGGCACGCACGTTGGCGGGGGCAGGCCGTCGCTGGGTGGCGGTGGGCGTCGCCGATCGGCGGCAGACAGTGCAACCCGGTACGCGCGGCGGTTTCGGCGGATTCGGTGTTGACGTCCCCGTCGCGCTGTCGGAATCCGCCCGTGAGTCCGAACCCACACTGCCCCTCGCCGCCCTTGTGGCGGGTTGGCTACGCGAGCAGGCAGGAGCACAGTCGGTGCGGGTCGAACTCGTGGCCTCCCACGCGGAGGTGGCCGAGTGCGTCGCGCTGGGAGAGCAGCTCGCCGAGGCGGACGAGGACGGTTTGCTCGTGGTCGGTGACGGTTCCACCCGTCATCCGGCCGCGCCGCCGGGCTGGCCCGACGACCGGGCCGAAGGGTTCGACGCGGCAGTGCGCTCCGCGCTGTCCGACGCCGACTGCGAGGCGCTGCTGTCGATCGACGCCGCACTCGCCGGTGAACTCCAGGCCGCGGGAAGGGCGGCGTGGCAGGTGCTCGCTGCCTTCGCCCGCGCGTCAGGGGACTGGCGTGGGGAGTTGCTGTACTCCGCCGCACCTTTCGGCGTCGCCTACCACGTCGCGGAGTGGACCCGGCAGTGATCGCGCCCGTCGCCGTCGTCGGCCCCACCGCCACCGGCAAGACCGCGCTCGGTGTCGAACTCGCGCTCGCACTGGGCGGCGAGGTCGTCAACGCCGACGCCATGCAGCTCTACCGAGGCATGGACATCGGTACGGCCAAGGCCACCCCCTCCGAACGCAAGGGCGTGCCGCACCATCTGCTCGACGTCCTCGACGTCACCGAGACCGCCTCGGTGGCGGCCTACCAGGAGCAGGCACGCTCGATCATCGAAGGGCTGCTCGAAGCCGACCGCGTTCCGGTCATCGTCGGCGGTTCCGGACTGTATGTACAGGCGATCGTGGACGACCTCCGTTTCCCGGGAACCGACCCCGCCGTGCGCCGTGATCTGGAACGGCAGGCCGGTGCGGAGGGCACCGCCGCGCTGCACCGCAGGCTCGCGATGCTCGACCCGAAGGCCGCCGCGACGATCCTGCCCGGCGACACCCGGCGAGTGGTGAGAGCGCTGGAGGTCATCGCTATCACCGGTGAGCCGTTCTCGGCGAACCTGCCCACCCCGGGGCCGCCACGGTACGGGACTGTCCTCATCGGAATCGACAGGGATGCTGAGGAACTCGACACGCGGCTGGAACTGCGGGTGGAGCACATGTTCGACGCAGGACTCGTCGATGAGGTGCGTTCGCTCGAACAGCGTGGGCTGCGCCAGGGCAGGACGGCGTCACGAGCGCTCGGATACCGTCAGGTGCTCGACGCGCTGGCCGGTAACGGCGATCTCGACGCCGCCGCGAGGGACACCGTGGTGGCGACGCGCCGCTTCGTCCGCAGGCAACGCTCGTGGTTCCGGCGCGACGACCGGATCACGTGGTTCGACGGTGGCAGGACGGACCTGGTCGCCGCCGTGCTGTCACATCTCGACCCGTAACCTTGGAGACATGGCTGGCATCGAGTTCCTCAAGGGGCACGGCACCCAGAACGACTTCGTGCTTCTGCCCGATCCCGACGCGGCGCTGGAGCTGACCGGGAAGCGGGTCGCCGCGCTGTGCGACCGGCAGCAGGGGATCGGTGCCGACGGGGTGCTCAGGGTCGTGCGCTCGTCCGCGATGGGTGCCGACTCGAAGGGCGAGTGGTTCATGGACTACCGCAACGCCGACGGATCGATAGCGGAGATGTGCGGCAACGGCGTTCGGGTCTTCGCCCGGTACCTCGTCGAGGCAGGACTCGAAGCGGGACCGGAATTCGTCATCGGTACCAGGGCAGGCGACCGGCCGGTGCGGGTGCAGGCCGACGCCTCGGGTGAACTCTCCGTCACCGTGCACATGGGACCGGTCACCGTGACCGGGACCTCGGTCGCTGTCGTCGGCGGAAGGCAGGTCTCCGGGGTCGCGGTGGACGTCGGCAACCCGCATCTGGTCTCGGTCATCGATGACGACGTGAGCACCCTCGATCTGAGCAGGGCTCCTCGCTACGACACCGAACTCTTCCCCGAAGGCGTCAACCTGGAGTTCGTCAACCTGCTCGGTCCCGATGCGTTGCGCATGCGTGTCCACGAGCGCGGGGTCGGGGAGACCAGGGCGTGCGGAACCGGCACGGTCGCGGCGGTCGCGGCAGCACTGCACCTGCGTGGCGACGACACCGGAGAATCCACAGTAGACATCCCTGGGGGTCGAGTGGTGGTGACCGTCGGCAAGGGAACCTCGACACTTACCGGGCCCGCTGCGTTCGTCGCGAGGGGTGAACTCGATGCCGCGTGGTGGGATTCCCTCGGGGAGAGGTGATGCGCCGTCTCCGTTCGCGCGGAGACGAGCGCGCCATGCGGAGGCGGTGAGTCTCCGATCGGCCGCTCCGGACAGGGACGCCGCCGTCCGTCGAAGAGGTCGCTTGCCAGCTGGCGCTCGGTCAGGACGTTTCCCGTGGCGACGCGCACGGTCGGTCACCACAGCAGAACGCTCTGTGAGGTAGCGGGCGTTCATCGCCGGTAAGTCGGCGACACGTGGGCTCGTCTGCCGGGAATAGGTCCTCCGCTCGTCCGGTTGGCATACGTGACAGCGCTCACCAGCGAGTCGTCGAGACGACCGTCCTCGTGAACTCGGCGGAAAGAACGCCCCATGAACAGTGCCCATGAACAAGGGCGGCCGAGGAGGCGCTGTCCGGGCGTTTCGGCGCGTCGGCCACCACCGCACGGCGGTGAGTGCGGCGCCGCCTGGACGATTAATGGGCTCGTTCTTTCCCACGCACCGTGGGACGATAGGGAGACGATGACAGAACTGACACACAACGCCGTTCCCGCCGATCAGCTCGATGACATCGAACTGTCGCAGGGTGAACTCGAACTCTCCGACCGCGCTTCGCTGCGCAGGGTCGTGGGCCTTTCCACCGAACTCGCCGACATCACCGAGGTCGAATACCGGCAGCTGCGGCTGGAACGCGTCGTGCTCGTCGGGGTGTGGACCGAGGGAACAGCGGAACAGTCCGAGGAATCGCTGGCCGAGCTCGCCCGCCTTGCCGAGACCGCGGGCTCCGAGGTACTCGAGGGGCTCGTCCAGCGCCGTTCACGGCCAGACCCCGCCACCTACATCGGGTCCGGCAAGGTGAAGGAACTCGCCGACATCGTCGTCGCCACCGGCGCCGACACGGTGATCTGCGACGGTGAACTCTCGCCGGGCCAGTTGCGGCAGCTCGAGGAGAAGCTGCGCGTGAAGGTCATCGACCGCACGGCGCTGATCCTCGATATCTTCGCCCAGCACGCCCGCTCGCGTGAGGGCAAGGCTCAGGTCGAGCTGGCGCAGTTGCAGTACCTCATCCCGCGCCTTCGCGGGTGGGGCCAGTCGCTGTCGCGGCAGGCAGGTGGCCGGGCCGGTGGTGCCAACGGCGGCGTGGGTCTGCGTGGTCCCGGTGAGACGAAGCTGGAGACCGACCGCAGGCGCATCAACAAGCGCATCGCGAAGCTGCGCAAGGACATCGCCGCGATGGACACCATCAGGGCCACCAAGCGGGGGCGCAGGGTCGCCAACGAGGTGCCGAGCGTCGCGCTGATCGGATACACCAACGCCGGCAAATCCAGCCTGCTCAATGCCCTCACCGGCGCGGGGGTACTGGTGGAGGACGCCCTGTTCGCCACCCTCGACCCCACCACGCGGAGGGCCTCGACCCCTGACGGGCTGGAGTACACGATCACCGACACCGTCGGGTTCGTGCGGCATCTGCCTCACCAGCTCGTGGACGCCTTCCGCTCCACGCTCGACGAGGCGGCGGACGCGGACCTGCTTCTGCACGTGGTGGACGGTGCCGCGCCTGCGCCCGAAGACCAGGTCGTGGCGGTGCGCGAGGTCCTCGGTGAGATCGCCCAGAAGCGATCCGAGCCGCTGCCCCCCGAACTGGTGGTCGTGAACAAGGCCGACGTCGCCGACGAGGTGACGCTCGCGCGGCTGCGCAACCTCCTTCCCGACGCCGTGGTCGTCTCCGCCCACCGCAGGCAGGGGCTGGACACTCTCGCTGCGGAGATCGCCACGCGCCTGCCCCGTCCGGAGACGCTGGTGGAGGTTCTCGTGCCCTACGCGCACGGCGAACTCGTGGCCCGGGCACACGCCGATGGCGAGGTACTGGCGGAGGAGCACAGGCCAGAAGGGACGTTGCTCACGGCGAGGGTGCATGCGGAACTCGCCGCCACTCTCTCGGCGTACGTCACCGACGGGTCGCGAGCCTGACGCTAACGTAGCGGGGTGGCGCGACTCGGTTTGGCGGCGACAGCGGCGCTTTCCACACTGTCCGCGCTCGCGGCGACGCTGCTGTCACCGTCCTTCTCCGGCACGGCAAACGCGGGCACCGCGGACACCGCGCCGAAGGCGGTGTGCTCGGTCGGTGATCCCCGGCTCGCTGAGCTGTCGGGTCTCACGGCCGACTCCGAACACCTCTACGCGGTGGCCGACGGCGGCACCCGGGTCGAGGTTCTCGTCCTCGACGACGACTGTCAGGTGCGGGACGTGCTGACCGCGCCGACCGATCCCTACGACGTGGAAGATCTCGCGCTCGGTCCCGACGCGACGTTGTGGCTCGGCGACACCGGGGACAACCGTCAGGTGCGCGAGACAGTGGCTCTGCACGTCCTGTCGCGCGACGGTACGTCCGCGCTGTATCGCCTCACGTATCCGGACGGCCCGCAGGACGCCGAGGCACTCGTGGTGGACGGCGAGGGAACGCCCTACATCATCACCAAGAGCGCGGTCGGCTCCTCCCGTGTTTACCGGCCCTCCGGTCCGCTGGTGAGCCCGGGGCCGACGCCTCTGGAGGAGGTCGCCACGGTGTCGCTGCTGCCGACGGCGACGCAGGGTGGTCCGCTCGGGGTCGCGGGGAGCGTTCTCATTACCGGCGCCGCGCTGTCGCCGGACGGCAGCGTGGTGGCTCTGCGGACGTACACCGACGCCTATCTCTATCCGGTCACCGGAGGGGACATCGCTGGAGCGTTCGGCCACGAACCCGTGCGCGTCCCTCTGCCCGGTGAGCCGCAGGGTGAGGCCATCGCGTTCACCCCCGACGGAACACTGCTGTCGGCGGGGGAGGGCTCCGGCGAGCCGGTGAGAGCCATTCCGAACGCCACCGCGCTGGCGGACGACCGGGGCAGCGGTGACCGGAGTAGCGCGACGGAGCAGGCGGCGACAGAACAGCGCACCGAGACGATCGAGTCGGCTGACGGCGAACCCGACCTCGACCCCGTCGCTCCGCTCACCATCGCGGTGTGGTCAGCCGCGGCACTCGGCGCCGTGTTCGGTGTGGTGCTGGTGGCCCGCTTCCATCGCCAACGCCGCCAACGCCGCCAACGCCGCCAACGCCGCCAACGCCGCCAACGCCGCCAACGCTGAATCAAGGTGCCGTCAGACCGGCGAGAAAGGCCGGAAGACTCGAGGCCTCGGTTTCCGGCCTTCGCCGACCCGATTCCTCGGCGGGTTTTCCGCTGCCATTCCCCTGGCGGGGTTCACAGCCTTCTCAGGACAGCGACGACCTTTCCGAGGATCGTGGCGTCGTCACCAGGGATCGGGTCGTATGCCTCATTGTGCGGCAGCAACCAGACGTGCCCGTCGTCCTTGCGCTTGAACGTTTTGACGGTCGCTTCGCCCTCGATCATCGCCGCCACGATGTCGCCGTTCTCGGCGGTGGGTTGCTGCCTCACCACGACCCAGTCGCCATCGGTGATCGCGGCACCGATCATCGAGTCGCCGGTGACGCTGAGCAGGAACACGTCCCCTTCGCCGACGATGTCCTTCGGCAGAGGGAAGACGTCTTCGATCGACTCCTCGGCGAGGACAGGGCCTCCCGCCGCGATACGTCCGACTAGCGGTACCAGTGCGGGCCGGGGAACCGTCTCTCCGGCTGCCGTGACGGCCTCACCCTCGCGAGGCGAGGTGCGAGTGGTTCCGCGCTGGCTGTCCATCGCCAGCACACCGACGGCGCGAGGGCGATTCGCGTCGCGCCGGAGATAACCCTTGCGTTGCAGCGCCTTCAACTGGTGGGAAACGGAGGATGTTGACGTGAGCCCGACCGCCTCCCCGATTTCCCTGACACTGGGCGGATATCCGTACCTGTCCACCCAGTCCCTGATCACGTCGAGGACTTTCCGCTGGCGCGGTGTCAGGCTTTCGTCCGGGGTACTGACCGTGCGCGGAAGGGCGGAGACTTCGCCGCCGCTCACGTCGTTGCCCGTTGTCTTGCGTGCCACCGCGATTTGCCTCCCAGTCATGGACCCGACCCGATGTGGGGCCCGTGTACACATCCGGTTACGACGCTAGCCCTCCTCGTCGAGGATTTCAAACATCTGTTCGAGAACATGCCACGTTCGCTCGATTTTTCCTCGGGTCGGTGGTACACATTCGCACGGGCGTTCGATAGAACGAATGTTCGACCGTAGTCGCGTGGGCTTGCCGAGGGTTCCGGTTCCGGTCGCGGGTTCGGCGCAGTCGGGTGGCGGCTCGTGCCGAGCGGTGGCCGCCGAGCGGAGGGATGGTGGTATGGCGCCGATCACGAGACATTCGCGTGTTGCCCGGCATGCTTCTGCTCGCCCGCCGGTCGGCGGTTTTCCCAAAGGCGGGAAAGGGCGGCGGGGGTGCCGAGGGTGCCGGCCCCCGACGCGGCCAGGAGCCGCTCCGAGCCTGCCGGGTGGGCGTGTGCGCGCGGGAGAAGAGGGCGATGAGCGGCAGTCAGGGGGGCCGGGGTGGCCATGGCTCGTGGTCGTGGCGCTCGCCGTCGCGGTCGCGGTCGTCGGTGCGGGCCTCGCCGCCACGGAGCCCCCGCCCGGCGGGCACGGGGGCCGATGTGACGGTTTCCCGGGCGCCGTAGGCTGTGCCGGGTTGCCGGGCGTACTCGCGAACACGGCGGGGCGCGACTCGCGGCCGTCGAAGGGTCACACATGGTAGGTCCGGGATCTCACCCCCGTGAGGGAGGGGGCCCAGTTGCATGCGACAGGGCCGCGGCTTAAGGTCGAACCCCTACATGTAGTAGTTACATCGCTGTAATTGGTCCACAGGTTGGGGTATCATCGCCTTCGGTGCTCGATGACGGTGGTGCTCTGGTCTTCGGTGGAAGACGTGGACGACACTCGGGTGTGGTAGCCCGTCGCGGGCGTCGGTGACGTGTCCGCTTCGCGGAAAGAAGCTGAAGGTTCGGGAGGTGTTCGACTGTGCGGTGCCCGTTCTGCCGCCACGCGGACTCCCGGGTGGTCGATTCGCGCGAGGTGGACGAGGGGCAGGCGATTCGCAGGCGGCGGTCGTGCTCGGCGTGCGGACGCCGGTTCACCACGTCGGAAACGATGGTGCTCGCTGTCGTCAAGCGCTCGGGAGTGACGGAGCAGTTCAGCCGCGACAAGGTGGTCAACGGAGTGCGCCGCGCCTGTCAGGGACGCCCTGTTGACGACGACGCGCTGAAGCAGTTGGCACAGAGGGTCGAGGAGTCGATCAGAGCGACCGGCGTCGCCGAGATCCCGAGCCACGAGGTGGGGCTCGCCATCCTCGGTCCGCTCAGGGAGCTCGACACCGTCGCCTACCTGAGGTTCGCGAGTGTCTATCGGTCCTTCTCGTCGATCGAGGACTTCGAGGCCGAGATCAAGAACCTGCGTGAGGCGATCGCCGGGTCGTCCGGCCAGGACCACAGCGAGTGAGGTCGCGGGCGACGAGTCACGTCGGCCGCCAGTTTCGAAGAACGCGGGAGTGGGAGTCATGACAGAAACCGTGGGGGTCGGCGCGGAATCCTCGCCGAAGCCGGGCAGGAAGCGCAACGGCTCTGGTGCGCGCAAGGGCCTTCGGGTGCAGCGCGTCTACACCACCGAGGGCGTTCACCCCTACGACGAGGTGCGGTGGGAGCGGCGCGACGTCGTCATGACCAACTGGCGTGACGGCACGGTGAACTTCGAGCAGCGCGGCGTGGAGTTCCCCGAGTTCTGGTCGGTCAACGCGACGAACATCGTCACCAGCAAGTACTTCCGTGGTGCTGTGGGCAGCCCCGAGAGGGAGAGCAGCCTCAAGCAGCTCATCGACCGCGTCGTCAAGGCCTACGTCAAGGCGGGTCTCGAGCACGGCTATTTCGCGGGCAGTGCGGATGCCGAGATCTTCGAGCACGAACTGACCTGGATGCTGCTGCACCAGGTGTTCAGCTTCAACTCGCCGGTGTGGTTCAACGTCGGCACGAGTTCGAAGCAGCAGGTCAGCGCGTGCTTCATCCTGTCGGTTGACGACAACATGGACTCGATCCTCAACTGGTACCGGGAAGAGGGCCTGATCTTCAAGGGCGGGTCCGGTGCTGGCCTCAACCTCTCGCGCATCCGCTCCTCCCGCGAGTTGCTGTCCTCCGGCGGCACGGCGTCGGGCCCGGTGTCGTTCATGCGTGGCGCTGACGCCTCGGCGGGCACCATCAAGTCGGGAGGCGCCACGCGCCGCGCAGCCAAGATGGTCGTGCTCGACGTGGACCACCCCGATGTCGAGGAGTTCATCGAGACCAAGGCGAAGGAGGAGCACAAGATCCGCGTGCTCAGGGACGCCGGTTTCGACATGGACCTCGGCGGTGCCGACATCTCCTCGGTGCAGTACCAGAACGCCAACAACTCGGTGCGCGTGTCCGACGAGTTCATGCAGGCCGTCGAGACCGGTGGCTCGTTCGGTCTCCGCTCGCGCACCACGGGCGAGGTTCTGGAGAACGTCGATGCCAAGACGCTGTTCCGCAAGATGGCGCAGGCGGCGTGGGAGTGCGCCGACCCCGGATTGCAGTACGACGACACCATCAACGACTGGCACACCTGCCCCGAGTCGGGCCGGATCACCGCGTCGAACCCGTGTTCGGAGTACATGCACCTCGACAACTCGAGCTGCAACCTGGCCTCGCTGAACCTGCTGAAGTTCCTGCGTGAGGACGGCACGTTCGACGCCGAACTGTTCGCCAAGGCCGTCGAACTGGTCATCACGGCGATGGACATCTCGATCTGCTTCGCCGACTTCCCGACCGAGCCGATCGCCGAGACGACGCGCAAGTTCCGCCAGCTCGGCATCGGCTACGCCAACCTGGGCGCGCTGTTGATGGCCACCGGTCACGCGTACGACTCCGAAGGCGGAAGGGCGCTGGCCGCGTCGATCACGTCGCTGATGACGGCGGTGTCGTACCGGCGGTCGGCGGAGCTGGCCGGTGTCGTGGGGCCGTACGAGGGTTACGCGCGCAACGCCGAGCCGCACCAGCGGGTGATGCGCAAGCACGCTGCGGCCAATGAACTCGTGCGCACCTACCACCACAACGACGCCGCGGTGCGATCGCTGGCGACCCGGGAGTGGGAGCGGGGCATCGAGATCGGGACGGCCAACGGCTGGCGCAACGCGCAGGCCAGCGTTCTCGCACCGACCGGGACCATCGGTTTCATGATGGACTGCGACACCACGGGTATTGAGCCGGACTTCTCGCTGGTGAAGTTCAAGAAGCTCGTCGGCGGTGGGTCCATGCAGATCGTGAACAACGCCGTTCCGCGTGCCCTGCGCGCACTGGGCTACCAGGAGGAGCAGGTCGAAGCGATCGTGGACTACATCGCCGAGCACGGCCACGTCGTCGATGCGCCGGGCTTGCGTCCCGAGCACTACGAGGTGTTCGACTGTGCTGTCGGCGAGCGTTCGATCGCGCCGATGGGCCACGTGCGGATGATGGCGGCCGTGCAGCCGTTCCTGTCCGGCGCGATCTCCAAGACGGTCAACATGCCGGAGTCGGCGACCGTGGAGGACGTCGAGGAGATCTACTTCCAGGGCTGGAAGCTCGGTCTGAAGGCGCTGGCCATCTACCGGGACAACTGCAAGGTCGGCCAGCCGCTGTCCACGGGCAAGAAGGAGAAGTCCGCGCCGGAGCAGAAGGCGGCGGAGAACACCGTCGTCGAGTACCGGCCCGTGCGCAAGCGTCTGCCGAAGAAGCGCCCGAGCCAGACGGTGTCCTTCACTGTCGGCGGAGCCGAGGGCTACCTGACGGCAGGCTCCTACCCGGACGACGGGCTCGGCGAGATCTTCGTCAAGCTCGGCAAACAGGGGTCTACTCTCGCCGGGGTGATGGACGCGTTCTCCATGTCCATCTCCGTGGGACTCCAGTACGGCATTCCGCTCGAGTTCTACGTGCAGAAGTTCCAGAACCTGCGCTTCGAGCCGGCGGGCATGACCGACGACCCGGACGTCAGGATGGCCACGAGCGTGCTGGACTACCTGTTCCGCAGGCTCGCGCTGGACTATCTGCCGTACGAGAAGCGTGCGCAGCTCGGCATCTTCACGGCCGACGAGCGTTCGGCCCAGGTGGAGGCCGAGTACGGCGGCGGCGGTGCGGAGCCGGTGAACGTGGACCTGGACGAGTTGCGCAGCAGTGTCGAGGCGGGTGAGCGGAAGGCCGCGGACGACTCCGCGACGCGAAGTGGCCGGCCTGCCAGGGAGGCGCAGACGACCACCGAGCTGGTCGAGTTGCAGCTCGGCAAGGCTGCCGATGCACCGCTGTGCATGACCTGCGGCACGAAGATGCGCCCTGCGGGGTCGTGCTACGCCTGTGAGGGCTGTGGCGCCACATCCGGCTGCAGCTGACACGCGAAGTTCGAGGGGGAGCCGGCCGACGGGTCGGCTCCCTTTCTTCGTCTCCGCGGTCACGTCTCGATCTCGCGAGGCCGACGCGTGCCGGAAGCGGCAGAAACGCGGTACGACAGGGGTCGGGCGGACGGTGATCGCGCAACCGGATTCCTGCCAGGTGAGAACCACAACCCCTGGCAAGGATCTGCCTGAGAATGCGTTACCGTAGTTTTGAATTGATCAATCCAAAACTACGGAGGAACGCGGTGCCTCGTGCCGTCTACATCCTGTCGCTGGGGATCTTCACCATGGTCACCAGCGAGTTCGCAGTCGCTGGACTGCTGTCCGCTGTGGCAACGGGGCTGGGAGTGTCCGTGCCGCAGGCCGGATACCTCATCACCGCCTTCGCCGCCGCGATGGCGCTCGGCGGGCCCGTGCTGACCATGCTGCTGAGCCGGAGGCCACCGAAACCCGCGCTCCTCACCCTGTTCGTCGTGTTCGGCGCCGGCAACGTTCTCGCGGCCGTCGCACCGAACTACGCCGTGATGTTCGTAGCACGGGTGGTCACCGGCGTCGCCGCGCAGGCGTTCTTCGGCCTCGCCATCTCACTCGCGGCGCAACTCACCAGGCCACAGGTGCGAGGACGGGCCGTGGCGGTGGTCATGAACGGCCTCATGCTCGGCACACTGCTCGGCCTCCCGATGTCCACAGTGGTCGGTGAGAACTTCGGGTGGAGGGCGACGTTCTGGGTGGTCACGGGGCTCGCCGCCGTCGCGGCGATCGCCACCGTCATCGCACTGCCCGCGATCGAGGCGACCGGAGCCGACGACCTTCGCACCCAGCTCGGTGTCTTCCGCTCCCGCACGCTGCTGCTCGCCCTCTGCACGAGCACCCTCGTCATCGGCGCGACCTTCGCGGGCTTCAGCTACTTCCAGCCGATTCTCACCGAGGTCAGCGGCATCGACGGCTCCGTAGTGCCACTCCTGCTCGTCGGATACGGTGCCGCCACGGTCGTGGGGAACATGGTGGTCGGGCGCCTCGCCGACCGCTCCTACGCGATGGTGCAGGTGTGGGGCCTCGCGCTGAACGCCGCGTTTCTCGCGGCCTTCGCGCTGCTCGCCGGCCACGCCGTGTTCGCAGTGCCCGCGATGATGGGCATCGGGCTGGTGGGCGTCACGATGAACCCGGCGATGGTGGTGCGTGTCCATCGCGCAGGCAACGCGAGCCCGCTCGTGAACACCGTCCACGGATCGTTCATCACACTCGGGGTGATGATCGGATCGTTCGCGGGCGGGCTCGCGATCGACCTCGCGGGGTTGAGGGCACCGCTGTGGTTGGGTGCGGTTCTCGCGCTGATCGGTATCGGCACGGTCCTTCCCGAACTCGTCCGGCCTCGCCGGGCCTCCGTGCCCGCGCCGGTCGCGGCGCCGTCGCCCTCGCTGTGCAAGGCTGAGAGCTGAATGAATCCCCAGGACGGGAGCGCCGATGAGCACGGTCGTCGTCACGGGAGGTACCGGAACGGCCGGCAGGGCCGTGGTGAACGCGCTGGTGGCCGCTCACCACGATGTCGTCGTGACGAGCCGCTCGACGTCGTCCGTGCACGGACGTGTCCGGACGGTGCGACTCGACTACGGCTCACCCGCCGACTTGGAAGCCGCCTTCCACGGACCTGACGCGGTCGTGCACTGCGCGACCAGCTTCACCGGCGTTCGCGGCGGGGAGACCGAGCTGGGCAGGCGGGTACTGGCCGGTGCTCGACGCGTGGGCTGCGGGCACGTCGTCTCCATCTCCATCGTCGGCATCGACCGGATACCGCTTCCGTATTACCGGGCCAAACTCGCCACCGAGAAGCTGGTCGAGAACAGCGGTGTCCCGTGGACCATCCTGCGCGCGACGCAGTTCCACGAGCTGGTCACACGGCTGCTCTCAGGGCTGACCCGCCCGCCGCTGGTGCTCGTTCCCGACATTCCTGTGCAACCCGTTGCGGCGGAGGAGGTGGGCGCGCGGCTGGCCGCACTGGCCGCCGCGCGTCCGGCAGGCAGGGTTCCCGACCTCGGCGGGCCGGAGATTACGACCCTGCCCGCTCTGGCGAGGAGCTACGTCGCGGCGATCGGCAGGCGCCGCCGTGTCAGAGCGGTCAGGCTGTTCGGGTCGGTATTCGCGGGATACCACGCCGGACACCATCTCGCGCCGGGCGACGCCACCGGCACGATCACGTACCAGGACCACCTCGACGCGTGGGTTCGGACTCGTCGCTGAGCCGTTGCCACAGGAACTCGAACACGAGAGCCCACATGAAGGCCAGCTGCGCGTTGTCGGCCGCCGCGCCGTGCCCGCCCTCGAGGTTCTCGTAATAGGCCACGTCGTGGTCGTCCGCGTGCATCCTGGCCATCATCTTGCGCGCGTGTGCGGGATGCACGCGGTCGTCCCTCGTGGACGTGACGAACAGCGTCGGCGGATAAGTCCGGCCACTGTGGACGTTGTGATACGGCGAGTAACGGCTCAGGTACGCCCATTCCTCGGGGTCGTCGGGGTCGCCGTACTCCGCCATCCACGACGCCCCTGCCAGCAGTTGGTGATAGCGGCGCATGTCGAGCAGCGGTACCTGACTGACCACGGCGCCCACCAGCTCCGGGTACCGCGTGAGCATGACACCGGTGAGCAGCCCGCCGTTGCTGCCGCCCTGCACACCGAGCAGCTCCGGTGTTGTGATGCCCCTGGCCACCACGTCGCGCGCCACCGCGGCGAAGTCCTCGTAGACCTTGAGCCGGTTGGTCTTGACCACCTGGTTGTGCCAGTCCGGCCCGTACTCGCCGCCGCCACGGAGGTTCGCCACCACGTAGGTGCCACCACGGGCGAGCCAGCCTCGGCCGATGACGCCGCTGTAGGACGGAGTCAGCGACACCTCGAACCCGCCGTAGCCGGTGAGCAGGGTCGGCGTGACGGTGCCTCGATCCTTCGGCCCGACGACGAAGTAAGGGATTCGCGTTCCGTCTTCCGAGGTGGCGAAGTGCTGTGTCACGTCGAGTGAATCGGCGTCGAAGAACGCGGGAGTGCGCTTGACCGTCTCGACGGAGGAACCCACCTCGCCACGCAGCAATGCGGGCGGATCGGTGTAGCCGGTGGCCTCGACGAAGAACTCGTCGCTGTCGTAAGGGTCTGTGGCAACGAGGTCCACGGCCCCCACGTCGGCGAGACCGGTCAGCGGTTCGTCGTGCCAGCCCTGCGGCCCTGGTGTGAGCACCCTGAGCCGGGTCTTGACATCGACGAGTGTGCCGAGCAGGAGGTGATCGCGGGTCCAGGCGTAGTAGTCGAGCGAGGTGTGCGCGTCGGGCTCGAACAGAACGGTCAGGCTGCGGTCTCCGGCAAGGAAGGCGTCCAACTCGATTCCGAGCAACGCCCCTGCGGGATAGTGGCTGCCTTCGACCGTCCACGGGCTGCGCGTGCGAATGAGCAGCCACTGCCGGTGCGCCGACACGCTCGCGTCGTCGGGTACATCGATTCGTACGAGACCGTCGGTGGTGCGCAGGTGCGCCTCGGAGCGGTAGAAGTCGATCGCCCTGCTGACGAGGTCGCGCTCCCAGCCCTCCGTGGGGTCGTGGACGGCGTGCACCGACACGTCGTCGGGCTTGCCCTCGAACACCAGTGTGGCTTCCTCGAGCGGAGTTCCGCGCCTCCACTCCTTCACCAGCCGCGGATAGCCGGACGTGGTGAGGCTGCCCTCGCCGAAGTCGGTGCCGACGTAGATCCGGTCCTCGTCGATCCAGCACACGGAGCTCTTCGCCTCGGGCAGGGTGAAGCCGTCGTCAACGAAGACGCGCCGTTCGAGATCGAACTCCCGGACCACGGTGGCGTCGGCCCCACCCCGGGAGAGTTCGACGAGGCACCTGTGAAACCCGGGCCGTAGAACGGTCGCGCCCTGCCAAACCCAGTTCTCCGACTCCTCGGCCGCGAGTGCGTCGATGTCGAGCAGGATCTCCCACTCCGGATCCGCCGTGCGGTAGGAGTCGAGTGTGGTGCGCCGCCACAGGCCACGCGGGTGCCTTGCGTCGCGCCAGAAGTTGTAGAGGTGAGCACCTCGGCGACGGACGTAGGGAATCCGGGTGTCGGCGTCGAGCACCTCGCGCAGTTCGTCCCGGATACGCTCGAAACGCTCTCCCGCCGCGTAGCGGGCGACCGTCGCGGCGTTGTGTCCCCGTACCCAGTCGAGCACGTCCTCGCCGGTGACGTCTTCCAGCCAGCGGTGCGGGTCGGGCCCAACGCTCGGATCAAACTCGTCCATGCCGGCCAGTCTGCCAGCCGGACGCGGCCACCGGGACGGCGACAACGACGCCACGGTGAGTCACCGAGAGTTGTCCAGCACTGAGAGAAAACCACCCTTTCGGAGGAGTAGGGCTCTCCACAGGCGGTGCCGAGTGTGCTCTCCCGGGATGTGGTCCCCGCCGTTCGTCGGGTCGTGCCGATCCACGCTTGACAGTGGCGGGGCTCACGGCAATGGTCAACACCATTCTTGTCGCCGCCGTCCGATCTGGGGGCTTCGTGAGAGTCAAGCGGGTGTCGATCGTCCTGGCCGCTGTCGCCGTGTCGTTGCCGCTCGTCGCCGTGAGCGCGACGGCGGACGAGGTGCCGCAACCGGTGTTCGCCGACGGGCAGGCCCAGCCTGTGTACGACCCGGCCGACGTCGTGAGAGAGGACGTCTGGGTCGAAGCCGGGGTGGACAGCGATCACGACGGCGTCGAGGACGTCGTGCACGTCGAGGTCGTCCGTCCGCGCGCCACCGAAAACGGTCTTCGCGTCCCGGTGGTGTACCAGGCGAGCCCCTACTACGCGGGCGGCAACCCGATCACCAACCACAACGTCGATCGCGAACTGTACGTGCCGGGCAAGCCGCTCGGCGAGATCACGTGGCGATACCAGGACTACTTCCTCGCCCGTGGTTTCGCCGTCGTCTACGCCGAGTCGCTCGGGACAGGGCGGTCCACAGGGTGTCCCACCACAGGCGGCGAGAACGAGACGCTCGGCGCCACGTCGGTGATCGACTGGCTGAACGGGCGTGCCGGGGCGCGCGACGCCGAGGGAAGGCGGGTGAACGCAGGCTGGACGACGGGGCGGACCGCGATGATGGGGGTCTCGTACAACGGCACCCTCCCCAACGCCGTCGCGACGACGGGCGTCGAGGGCCTGGAGACCATCGTGCCGATCGCGGCCATCTCGAACTGGTACGACTACTACAGGGAGAACGGTGCCGTCGTGGCTCCCGGCGGTTTCCAGGGTGAGGATGCCGACGTACTCGCCGAGTACGTCTACACGCGGGCGGATCAGGAGATCTGCCGTCCCGTCATCGACCGTCTCGAGCAGGAACAGGACCGGCTCACCGGCGACTACAGCGACTTCTGGCACGAACGGAACTATCTCGACGACGTCGGCAACGTGAAGGCGTCGGTACTCGCCGTGCACGGTCTCTCCGACTGGAACGTCACGGTCAGCCAGGTCGCCGAGTGGTGGGACGCGCTGGCCGAGCACGGTGTGGAACGCAGCATCTGGCTGCACCAGTCCGGTCACGCAGATCCGTACTCCCTGCGCAAGGAGGAGTGGCTGACCACGCTGAACCGCTGGTTCAGCCACTACCTCTACGGCATCGACAACGGTGTCGAGACCGAACCGAGGGCCACGGTCCAGCGCGAGGACGGCTCGTGGACCAGGGAGGCCGACTGGCCCGCTCCCGGGACGGAGGACGCCACGTTGCGCCTCGGTCCCGGCGGGGGAGAACGAGGTGCGCTCGGCGTCCATCGTTCGCCTGGCAGGCCCGTCGTCGAGTGGCTCACGGACGACGCAACGAAGAAGGTCGAGGACCTGGTGAACGCGCCGGCGTCGGAGCACCGGCTGTCCTACAGCACCGAAGCGGCGAGCGTTCCGGTGAGGATCAGCGGCACACCGTCGGTGACGTTGCGGATGGTGTTCGACCGTCCCGCCGCCAACGTGACCGCGGTTCTCGTGGACCGCGCTCAGGACGGCAGCTCCCACGTGATCACCCGTGGGTGGATCGACCCGCAGAACAGGCACGGCGCGTCCCGCACCAAGGCATTGCGTCCCGGGGTGCCGTACCAGGTGTCCTTCGAGCTTCAGCCGCAGGACTACATCGTCCAGGAAGGGCACCGCCTCGAATTCGTCCTCGTCTCGAGCGACCACGACTTCACCCTGCGTCCCACCCCTGGTACCGGAGTCGGTCTCGACGTGGGTCGTTCGACGGTGACCGTGCCGGTCGTGGGCGGGTCCGAGACGATTCGACGAGCGTTTCCGGTGTCCTGAGGGTGGCGCGAGCACTTACCACACTCCCCCGACACTCCCCGCGTCAGCGAGGCCCCTCCGCCCCGGCTGTGGACAACCGGCCCTCGTAGTCCACAGCCACCGCCCACCCCTTCGCACCGCGGCTTTCCCGGTCCATCGTGGACCCATGACACCTTCTCCCACAACGGATTCCAGGCCCGCCAACACCGCCAAGGTCGATCTGCGTGATCCCGGCGACTTGCTCGCGGCAACGCCGCACCTGCTGGGTTTCGAACCCAGCGACTCGGTGTTGCTGGTGGGGCACCGGGGCACCGAGGGCACGCGAATCGGCAACATCGTGCGGGCCGACCTGCCGCCACCCGGAAGTGAAACGGCCTTGGCGCGGCAGCTTCTCGGCCCGCTGGCTCGTGAGTCGGTCGCCGTCACCGTGGCCGTCGTGGGTGGACTTCGGAGCGCAGGCTCCGCTGTTCCACCGGCCACGGCCGTCGTCGCCGCCGTCGGCGAGGTGTTCGGGAAGGCCGGGTTGCGGGTTCTGCATGCCCTGTGGACACCTCGCATCAGCGCGGGAGCGCCGTGGCGATGTTACGAGGACGCCTGTTGCGCCGGTCATCTTCCCGATCCGGCAAGCACGGTGATGGCGGCCGTCAGCGCTCACGCGGGTCTCGTCACCCACAGCAGCAGGGCCGCCATGGAAAGGCAGCTTCAACCCGTGGCGGCCGACGTGCTCGCGCGCAGGGCCGCCATGCTGAGCCACCGCACGGCCGACGGATTACGCGACGACACGACATCACTGCGACGAGGCAGGGCCGCGGTCCGCACAGTGCTCGCGCGCGTGTGGAAGGAAACGCTGCACCTCTCCGACACCGAGGTGGTCGAACTGGCAGTCGCCCTTTCGTTGCCACAGATCAGGGATGCGTGCTTGGCTACCGCCCTGCCTGTCGGCAGCGGACGCGCGATGACCGCCGAACGTCTCTGGCTCCTGCTCACCAAGCACACGCCTGCTCCTGAACGCGCCGAACCCGCGACCTTGCTGGCGTACTCGGCTTACGTGCGCGGAGAGGGTGCGCTCGCCGGCATGGCTCTCGACGCTGCCCAGCAGGCAGACCCGGGTCACATACTGTCCGAACTGCTCAGGAAGGCACTCGAACACGGTGTGCCGCCGAAGAGACTCGTTGGCCTGGCGAGTTCGTGCGAAGCGGGGCCGATCTGGACAGCTCCGGACGACGATCCCGATGCGGGGAAACCGCCGGACCGGCCCTCGCCGAACTCTCCGGCAAGACCGCCTACCGAGCCTCCTGACGGCGCTGGGTGAACGCCCAAGCGTCGCTGACAATGCCGGAAAGGTCGGTGTGCTGCGGTTTCCAGCCGAGCTTGTCCTGTGCCTTGTCGCTGGCGGCCACGAGCACGGCCGGGTCCCCTGCGCGGCGCTGTGCCACCACGGCGGGGATCTCGTGCCCGGTGACCTCGCGGCAAGCGTCGATCACCTGCCGGACTGAGAAGCCGGTGCCGTTGCCCAGGTTGAAGATCTCGTGCTCCCCAGGGTTCGCGTGTCCCAGAGCGAGCAAGTGAGCGTCGGCGAGATCGACCACGTGGATGTAGTCACGGATCGCCGTTCCGTCCTCGGTCGGGTAGTCGTTACCGTAGATCTGCACCTGGGCGCGGTCTCCGGTGGCGACCTGGAGGATCAGCGGAATGAGGTGCGTCTCGGTGGTGTGCCGTTCGCCGTAGTTGCCGTAGGCGCCCGCGACGTTGAAGTAGCGCAGGCTCACCGCAGCGAGGCCGTGCGCACGGGCGTAGCTCGTGATGGCGTGGTCGATGGCGAGTTTGGTGGCGCCGTAGGTGTTGGTGGGCGACGTCGGCGCGATTTCCGGTATCGGCGTGGTCTCCGGCTCGCCATAGGTCGCGGCTGTCGAGGAGAACACCAGGCGCGGAACACCGTGCGTCCGCATGGCGTCCAGCAACCGGAGGGAGGTCAAAACGTTGCCGCGCCAGTAGGTTCCCGGGTCCTGCATGGACTCGCCTACCAGGCTCTTGGCGGCGAAGTGCAGAACCCCGTCGAACCCTTCTGCCAGAAGCGTTCCCGCGACCTCGGCCGCGTCACCCTGGACGAAGCGCGCGCCTTCGGGAATCGCGTCGGCGTGGCCGGTGGACAGGTCATCGACCACGGTGACCTCGTGTCCCGCCTCGAGTAGCCGGGCCGTGCACACACTTCCGATGTAGCCTGCTCCGCCCGTGACAACGAGTTTCATGGGCGTGCTCGACGTCGTGGTGTCGGTGGGCATTCGTGCGGGCCCTTTCTCGGATGGGAAGAACGTTTCAGTGGTACGAGGCGACAGTGTGCACCTCTCGGGGACCAGTCCGGAGAGCGGGGTCGGCGTGCGCGTCAGCCCCGGCCTGCTCCCTGCGACGGCACGGCTGTGAACAGGCGCGGCGTTCGGAGTCGTGCCGAGCGGAAACCACGGCGTATCGCGGAGGCGACGCGGGGAAGGGCTTCGGTGTGAACCAGCGCGATGGCCGAGCCGCCAAAACCGGCTCCGGTCATCCGCGCTCCGAGTGCGCCTGCCGAGCGGGCCAGATGCACGGCGAGGTCGAGTTCTGGGGAGGAGACCCGGTAGTCGTCGCGGAGGCTGTCGTGGGAGGCGTCGAGGAGAGGGCCGATGTCCGCGTAGCGGTGCTGGCGTAGCAGCCGCACCACGTCGAGCACGCGAGCGTTCTCGGTCACGACGTGGTGCACCAGCGGGCGCAGTTGTCGCGGAACCGCGATGAGGGCGTCGGCGAGATCGGTGGGGGTGAGTTCGCCGAGGGAGCCGAGGCCGAGGAGGCGGGCGGCGTTGTCAGTGGCGCGACGCCGGTCGGCGTAGCCGGAATCGCTGTTGCGGTGCCGCACCCGGGTGTCGATCACCAGTACGGCGAGATTCGCGGCTTCCGCGGCGAAGGGCACCTGCTCGCGGTGGTCGGTGGACACATCGAAGAACAACACGTGGTCGGCGATACAGCACAGGGAGGCCATCTGGTCGAGCACACCGGTGGGCACACCGACGAAGTCGTTCTCGGCACGCTGCGCCCAACGGGCGATCGTGGCGCGTTGTGCGTCGTCGGGGCTAGGCCGTTCCGCCACGCCCAGCAGGGCGAGAGCCGTGGCGCATTCCAGTGCCGCAGACGACGCGAGGCCGGCACCTGCGGGCACGTCGGTGGCGACAACGAGATCGGCACCCAACTCGATCCCGTGATCGCGCAGTACCCACACCACCCCGGCGACGTAGGCGGCCCATCCGGAAGGGCGGCCAGGACGAAGGTGCCGCAACTCCACCGGTTCCGCGCGCTGAACGCGACCGTCGGAGCCCAGGGTGGCGATGGTGAGCAGCCGGTCACCACGTGGTGCGACGGCGACCGCCGTGCGATGCGGAAGCGCGAACGGCAGGACGCAGCCGCCGTTGTAGTCGGTGTGCTCACCGACAAGGTTGACGCGTCCCGGGGCTGACCACACCCCCTGTGGTGGCCGTCCGTGTACGGAGGTGAAGGACGCCGCGGCGAGCCGCGCGGCGTCCTTCACCTCCGTTGCGGGGAGCCTGCTCACCGGTTTCCCGTGACAGGAGCCTGGGAGGCCGTCGTCACCGCGCTTGTGCGAGTACCGCGTGTAGTGCCGAGGTCGGAATGCTCGCCGTGATGGTGGTGCCGGAATCGTCGGACACCTCGACGGTCGAGTCGCCGTTCGCGGCCTTGCCGATCGTGACCGTCCGCCCTGGCACGATACCGACCGAACGGAGCTGTCCCATCAGCCGTTCGTCGAGCTGGACGTGCTCGGCGATACGCCGGATCTCGACCTTGCCGCCGCCGGCCTTCGCGACCTCGTCGAGGCGGACAAGGTCGGCTTCGGCAGGTGGAGCAGGCTCACTGGCGGCGTCGAGCTTGTCGAGTCCGGGAATCGGATTGCCGTACGGAGAGGTGGTGGGATTGTTGAGCAGCTTGATGAGCTTGCGCTCCACGGCCTCACTCATGACGTGCTCCCACCGGCACGCCTCGTTGTGGACGTGCTCCCACTCCAGTCCGATCACATCCACGAGCAGCCGCTCGGCGAGCCGGTGTTTCCGCATGACGGCGACCGCCAGCTCGCGCCCGTGGTCGGTGAGCTTGAGATGCCGGTCGTCGGCGACGACCACGAGGCCGTCTCGCTCCATGCGCGCCACCGTCTGGCTCACCGTCGGCCCGCTCTGGTGCAGCCGCTCCGCGATCCGCGCCCGAAGTGGGACGACACCTTCCTCTTCGAGCTCGTAGATGGTGCGCAAGTACATCTCGGTGGTATCGATGAGATCATTCACGCCTGTCCCCTTTGTTCGCCCTTACTCATGGTAGTGGCTGGTCCTGACACCGAGGGCACGCGTCACCGACGCCCCTGGCGCGGGCTGCGGGCAGGATGGGTACATGCGACCCGTCATCTCGACCTCCGACCTCGCGGACCTCTTGGCCACCGGTACACCTCCGACGGTGCTCGACGTCCGCTGGCGGCTCACCGGCCCTCCTGGACGCGAGTCCTATGCCGAGGCACACGTGCCGGGCGCGGTGTTCCTCGATGTGGACACGGACCTGGCGAGTGAGCCGGGACCAGGAGGAAGGCATCCGCTGCCCGAGCCCGAAGCGCTGCAACGCACCTTGCGTGCCGCAGGGGTCGGCGAGTCGAAGCCCGTGATCGTCTACGACGACGCAGACGGTTCGGTCGCGGCGAGGGCGTGGTGGCTGCTCCGCTGGTCGGGACACCGGCAGGTCGCGGTGCTCGACGGAGGCTTCGCCGCGTGGCTGGCGGAGGGGCGTCCGGTCACCCGTACCGTGCCGGAGCCCGTGCGGGGAGACCTGGTGGTGCGACCTGCAGCGCTGCCTGTACTCGACGCGGACGGTGCGGCCGAGCTCGCCAGGCACGGTGTGCTGCTGGACGCCCGCGCGCCGCAGCGGTACACGGGGGAGACGGAGCCGGTGGACCCCAGGCCGGGGCATGTGCCCGGAGCTGTGAACTCCCCGTTCACCGCGCATGCTGGTGAGGACGGGCGCTGGCGATCACCGGAGGAACTCGCGCGGCACTTCGCCGGACTCGGTGTCGGCCCCGGCACGCCGGTCGGCGCCTACTGCGGGTCGGGTGTCACCGCGTGCTCGGTGGTGCTGGCGCTCGAACTTTCCGGGCTGAGGGATCAGGACCGGCCTGCGGCGCTGTACGCGGGATCGTGGTCGAACTGGGTGGCCGATCCCGGAAGGCCCGCGGCGACCGGCCCCGATCCCGGCTGAGCGCCGCAACGGGGGCACCGGCCGACGTGACGCCTTAAGCTCGGGTGTCATGTCGAGTCCGGCCGTTGTCTGGGATCCCGCTCTCCTCGCCTACAACCTGGGCGACGACCATCCGTTCAACCCGGTTCGCCTCGATCTCACCATCCGCCTCGCCACGGCGCTCGGGGTGCTCGAGGACGTGCCTTTCCTCGTTCCCGAACCGGCCGTGGCCGAGCAGCTGTACCGGGCTCACACGGCGGAGTACGTCGAGGCTGTCAGGCAGGCGCCGATGGCGGGTTGGGACGTGGGACACGGGCTCGGCACGCCGGACAACCCTGTGTTCACCGACATGCACGAGGCGTCGGCGCTCGTGGTCGGGTCCACGCTTCTCGGAGCGCGCCGGATCGCGGAGGGCAGGGCGCTTCGGGCAGTGAACATCGCGGGCGGGTTGCATCACGCTATGGGCGACCGCGCGTCGGGTTTCTGTGTGTACAACGACTGCGTGGTGGCGATCTCGTGGTTGCTCGACCACGGTTTCGATCGGATCGCCTACGTCGATACGGACGTGCATCACGGTGACGGTGTGCAGGCCGCATTTTACTCCGATCCGCGTGTGCTGACGATCTCGCTGCATCAGCATCCGTTCACGTTGTTTCCCGGCACCGGGTACGCGGGGGAGATCGGCGAGGGTGCTGCCGGTGGAAGGGCTGTGAACCTGCCGCTGCCGCCCGCGACGAAGGACGCGGGGTGGTTCCGCGCCTTCCACGCGGTGGTGCCGTCGGTGCTGGCCGCGTTCCGGCCCCAGATCCTCGTGACGCAGTGCGGTGTCGATTCGCACGTGGAGGACCCGCTGGCGGACCTGTCGCTGACCGTGGACGGCCATCGGGCGATCTACCGCACGTTGCGCGAGTTCGCGGACACGTTCGCGGAGGGCAGGTGGCTCGCCGTCGGTGGTGGCGGCTACCAGTTGATCCGGGTGGTACCGCGGTCGTGGACACACCTGCTGGCGACGGTGTTGGATCGCGACGTGGACCCGACGACCCCGCTGCCGAGGGCGTGGACGGAGCAGGTGCTCGCGATGGCGCCGAAGGCGGAGGTGCCTGCCCGCATGACCGACGGCCAGGACGGCGCCGAGCCGTCGTTCTCGCGTTGGGGCGACGGCATGGACGATCCCGTGGACATCGCCGTCCGGGACACTCGCCGTGCGGTGTTTCCCTTGCACGGGCTCGACCCCGACGACCCGAGGGACTGAGGTGGAACCGATGGGCCAGGGCGGCCAGGATGGCCAGGATGACGTCTCCGGCGGTGCGAACGGCACCGATGCCCAGCACCGTGATCCGTTCGACTACCCACGGCGCTGGGAAGCGGATGTCGTGCTGGTGGACGGCAGGACCGTGCATGTGCGGCCGATCGTTCCCACGGACGCCGATCGCATCGTCGCCCTGCACGCGCGGTTGTCCGAACGCACTCGCTACCTGCGGTACTTCGGGGCGTATCCGAGGATTCCCGCCCGCGATCTGAAGCGGTTCACGACGGTTGACCACCACGACAGGGTGGCGTTCGTGGCGTTGCTCGGTGACGACATCGTGGCGGTCGGGCGCTACGAGCGGCTCGACAGGGACTCGGCCGAGGTGGCGTTCGTGGTTGACGACGCACATCAGGGCCGTGGCCTTGGTTCGATCCTGCTCGAACACCTCGCCGCAGCCGCGTCGGAGTGTGGTCTGCGCCGGTTCGTCGCGGAGGTGCTCGCCGAGAACACGGCGATGACGCGGGTGTTCCGCGACGCCGGTTACCAGGTGAGCAGGGCCTTCGAGGAGGGACTGCTGCATCTGGAGTTCGACATCGATCCCACCGAGGAGTCGCTGGCCGTGGCGCGGGCGCGCGAGCAGGCCGCGGAGGCCCGCAGCGTGCACAACCTGTTGCATCCGCGCTCGGTGGCGGTGATCGGTGCCTCCACGGACTCCACGAAGATCGGCTACGCGGTGTTGTCGAACCTCCTCGCCGCGGATTTCGCGGGGCCGGTCTACCCCGTCAACCCCGAACACGTCTCGGTGCGTGGCGTGCGGGCGTACAAGTCGGTGCTGGAGATCCCCGACCCGGTGGATCTGGCTGTGGTGGCCGTTCCCGCAGGCCAGGTGGAGTCGGTGCTCGACGGTGCGCTGGCGAAGGGTGTGCAGGCGCTGGTGATCGTCTCGGCGGGATTCGCCGAGTCGGGGCCGCACGGACTGCACGCCGAGCTGCGGCTGGTCGGCGAGGCGAGGGCACACGGGATGCGGGTCGTGGGACCGAACGCGCTCGGGGTGCTCAACACCGACCCGAAGGTGCGGCTGAACGCCACGCTCGCGCCGAAGCTGCCCCGGCGTGGCAGGACG
This sequence comes from Saccharomonospora xinjiangensis XJ-54, assembly GCF_000258175.1. Taxonomy (NCBI): domain Bacteria; kingdom Bacillati; phylum Actinomycetota; class Actinomycetes; order Pseudonocardiales; family Pseudonocardiaceae; genus Saccharomonospora; species Saccharomonospora xinjiangensis. The sequence goes on from NZ_JH636049.1 coordinate 3,734,456, forward strand.
GGTTTCTTCTGCCAGTCTGGCGCGCTGGGCATCGCGATCCTCGCCGACGCTGAGGCGAGAGGACTCGGTCTTTCGACCTTCGTCTCCGCGGGCAACCGCGCCGATGTCTCGGGCAACGACCTCTTGCAGTATTGGGAGACCGACCCGCACACCGATGTGGTGCTGCTGTACCTGGAGTCGTTCGGCAACCCACGGAAGTTCGCGCGGCTGGCGCGCAGGCTCGCCAGGACCAAACCGGTGGTGGCTGTGAAGTCGGGCAGGCACGCGGTTCGGCCGCAACTGGCCGCGACCTCGACCGAGATCGACGAGTCGAGTGTGCAGGCTCTGTTCGAGCAGGCCGGTGTCGTGCGTGTGGACACGCTGGCGCAGTTGTTCGACACGGCCCTGGTGTTCGCGAACCAGCCGTTGCCCGCGGGGGCGAGGATCGGGATCGTCGGTAACTCGTCGGCGATCGCGCTCCTCGCTGCCGACACGGCGAAGGCGCAGGGCCTGAGCCTCGGTATCGAGCCGGTGGACATCGGTTCGCAGGCGTCGCCGGAGACGTTCGCTGCCGCGGTGGGTGAGGCGCTGGCCTCGCCGGAGGTGGACGCGCTCGTCGTGGTGTTCGTGCCACCGGTGGCCACTCCGGGCACCGCGTACGCGCGTGCGCTGAGGGAGACGGTGCTCGCCACTCCCACCACACCGGACAAGCCGATCGTCTCGACGTTCCTCGCGGCGGAGGGCGTGCCGGACGAGTTGGCCGTCACGGACGCGGACGGCACCGTGGCGTTCGGGTCCATCCCGTCGTACCCGAGTCCGGAACGAGCGGTCAACGCGCTGGCGAGGGTGGTGCGCTACGCCGAGTGGCGGCGGCGACCGCAGGGCAGCGTGGTGCGTCCCGATGGGTTGCACGTCGAGCGGGCCAGTGGCCTCGTGCGGGACCTCACGGCGGAACGCAGCGTCGAGTTGCACGTGGACGACGTGGTGCGGCTGCTCGGCTGTTACGGCATCGACATCGTGCCGTTCCGGGTTGTGTCCGATGTGGACGAAGCGGTGGCCGCGGCGGGGGAGCTGGGCCTTCCCGTGACGCTCAAGGCGTACGACGATGGTCTCCGCGACCGCCCCGACCTGGCCGGGGTACGGCTCGACCTGCCGACGGCGGAGTCGGTGCGGATGGCGTACCAGGACCTGCGCGCCACGTCGGGCCGGGACGAGGTGTACGTGCAGCGAATGGCGCCGAAGGGGGTGTCCTGCGCCATCGGCCTGCGGGACGACCCCTCGTTCGGCACGCTCGTGTCCTTCGGACTGTCCGGCGTGGTCAGCATCCTGCTCGGCGACCAGGCTTTCCGCGCTGTGCCGTTGACCGACGTGGACGCGGCGACGCTGGTGAGGGAACCGCGAACGGCGCCGCTGCTCACCGGCTACCGGGGTGACGAACCAGCCGATCTCGCCGCGCTGGAGGATTTGGTGCTGCGAGTCGCCGCGCTCGCGGAGGATCATCCCGAGGTGCGGTCGTTGGCGCTCGATCCTGTGCTCGCCTCACCGGAGGGCGCGTTCGTCACCAACGCGAGGGTCGTGCTCGGCCCTCCTCCGTCGCGGCCCGACACCGGACCGCGACGGCTTCGGCAGATCACGACACCGGCGGATGTGGGCGAGCCGGTTCAGAATCCCGAAGGATTCATGGCGTAGACGGAACGGCGGTCCGGGTATTCGGCAAGGCCCCACAGCTGACCGCGAGGACCCCAGTACGACAGGTCCTCAGGGCCGACGGGCTGGGCACCGGCGTGTTTGACCGGTCCGCTGCCGGAGGTGAAGGTGTAGATCGAACCCCGGCTGCCCGAGCCTGCGCTCGCGGAGACGAAGAACTTGCCGTTGATCGCCGTGGCGCCCTGCATACTGGGGATATCGACCCGGTACGCCTCGGTGGCATGGGTGTAGCCGTCGGACGACTCCTTGAACTTGCGGTCGGTGTAGTCGATGGGGAAGCGCACGACCCTGGTGCCGGTGCCGTCGGCGTTGTACTCGGGAACGATGACGCTGTCGGGAGTGCTTGTTCTGTCGAGCGACGCCGACGAGTAGCGAAGGCGTGCGGTGCCGTTTGTCGTGGAGGCCGTGAACGTGTGGGCCTGCGGTACAACGTAGCGGTAGTTGAAGGCGTGGTAGGTGCCGTCGGACTGGCGGCCGATGCGGCCGCTGTCACCGGTGGAGACACGCCAGATGTGACGGAGGTCGAACGCCCTGAACCCGCCCCACGTGTCGGCCACGTAGAGGAAGTAGCCGTAGGTGAAGATGCCGCCGGCGTGCACGGTGACGGGGCGGAAGTTCGGTTTGCCCGCGGAGTCGGTGTACGGCTCGACGAGCAAGACGTGCCGGTAGGTGGGCGTGCTCGGCGAGGAGTAGTCCACGAAGGAGATCCGGACGCCCTTGTTCGGGTTGTCGTGGCGGTAGTACCAGCTCACGAACAGGGCGGTCTCGCCTTCGTAGGTGCCCTTGCCGTAGGCGTCGGCGGTGGAGGTGATGCCCTGGGGATACCAGTCGGTCGTACCGTTGTCCCCCGAGTTCCAGCAGAACGCCGCCATCTGGTGGTGGGCGCCGGACGAGCACGGTGACGCCGTGCGGTTGGCGCTGGCGAGCACCTCCGACATCGACGCTTCGGGCAGCAGGGTGTCCAGTCGGGCGATGACAGGGTTGTACGGGCCTTCCGAGAGACGGAAGTGCGAGGCGGGAAGGGCGGTGGGGTCGGCGGACGCCGGTGGCGAGTTGACGGCGGTCACGGTCGTGAGAGCGGCGGCGACGGCGAACAGTGCGGAGACGATTCCACGACGGCTCATGGGGGCACGGTAGGGGAAGATCACTGGCTTTAACGAGTAGCCGGTAAAAAATTGTCAGAGATGTCTGACGATGTTCGCCGTTTCGGGGCAGACCGTGGTATCAGGGTTCGTGCTGATCGCCGCAGCAGGCGTTTCGGAGGGCACGGCATCACGCGCGGACGGTGCACACGGCGGTGCGGGCGGCTCAGCGGCTCGCCGACCTCGCCGGTAACCTTCCCGCGTGTCTGTGAACAACGATGAGGTGCTCGCCCGGGAACGATCACACCAGGACAAACAGGCCAGGGTCGTGGTGGCGCCACCTCGCCCGGATCGGATCGAACCGGTTCCGCTGACGACACTCGTGGCGAGGGCGGACGCACGGCTCATCGCCGACCCCGCGGTTGTGGAGACCGTGGCCGTCACCGGGGCCACGTTGCGGGCCCAGCAGGTGCTTCCCGGCGATCTGTTCGCGGCGCTGCCGGGTGCACGGGCACACGGTGCGGACTTCGCCGCCGACGCCGTCGCCGGTGGTGCGGTGGCGATCCTCACCGACGAGGAGGGCGCAGGGCGGCCTGCCGTGCAGGAGGCCGGGCTTCCTGTGCTCGTGCACCCCGACCCCCGTGGTGTGCTCGGTGCCGTGGCGGCGTGGATCTACGGGGAGCCGTCACTGGCGTTGTCGGTCTTGGGCATCACGGGCACCTCGGGCAAGACCACCACCAGCTACCTCGTCGAGTCGGGTCTTCGAGCGGCTGGCTACCACACTGGGCTCATCGGCACGGTGGAGACCCGGATCGGCACCGAACGCCTGGCGAGCGCGTTCACCACACCGGAGGCACCGGACCTCCAGGCACTGTTCGCCGTGATGGTGGAGCGCGGGGTGACGCATGTCGCCATGGAGGTCTCCAGCCACGCTCTCGCACTGGGCCGGGTCAACGGCACCCGGTTCGCCGTCGGAGCTTTTACGAATCTCTCTCAGGATCACCTCGACTTCCACCGCGACATGGAGGACTACTTCTCCGCCAAGTCCCTGCTCTTCGACGGCCGTTCGACGCACGAGGTCGTGGTCGTGGACAGCGCGTGGGGACAGGCGCTGGTGACCCCGCAGACGGTGACAGTGTCCACGGAGACCGACAGCGACGCGGCGTGGCGGGCGACGGACATCTCGCTCACCGGCACGGGGAAGCAGTCGTTCACGCTGCACGCACCCGACGGCCGCAGCGCGAAGGCGACGTTGCCGCTGCCGGGGGAATTCAACGTCGCCAACGCCGTCCTCGCCGCAGCCGTCCTCGACACGGTGGGTGTCGGTCTCGACCACATCGTCGCCGGGCTCGCCACGGTGGAGGTGCCGGGGCGGATGGAGCGGGTCTACCTCGGTCAGCCGTTCACGGCCGTCGTCGATTACGCCCACAAACCGGCCGCCGTCACACAGGCGTTGCAGGCACTGCGGGCCCGAACGCGGGGCCGCATCATCACGGTCCTGGGTTGCGGTGGCGATCGGGACACGGCCAAACGCCCCATGATGGGCGAGGCAGCCGTGCGGGGAAGCGACCTTGTGATCGTCACCGACGACAACCCTCGTAGCGAGGACCCCTCGGCCATCCGCGAGGCGATGCTGGCCGGGGCTCGCGCCGTCGGCCCCTCGGAGGGGTGCGAGGTCATGGAGATCGGCGACCGGCGCGCGGCCATCGCCACAGCGGTCGAGCGGGCGCAGCAGGGTGATGTCGTGCTCGTCGCGGGCAAGGGTCACGAGAGCGGCCAGGAGATCGCGGGTGTTGTGCACCCGTTCTCCGACCGCGACGAGTTGGAAGCCGCCATTCGCGAAAGGCTGGGTGTCACGGAATGATCGAACTCACTCTCGCCGAGATCGCCGAGGTGGTCGGGGGGCGCCTGCACGGCGCCGACGGCACGGAACGAGTCACCGGCACCGTCGAGTTCGACTCGCGCAAGCTCACCGAAGGTGGACTGTTCGTCGCCCTGCCCGGCGAGCGTGCCGACGGCCACGACTTCGCCGTGTCCGCGGTGGCCGCGGGGGCGGTCGGTGTGCTCGCGGCGCGTGAGGTGGACGCACCCTCGGTCGTCGTCCCGCCGCTGCCGCCGGGTAAGGCACACGAGCGTTCCGTCGCGCTGACCGGCGACACGGACGGTTCAGGGGCCGCCGTACTGGCGGCGCTCGCCGCGCTCGCGCGGCACGTGGTCACCCGGCTGTCGCGGTCGGGGCTCGCTGTCGTCGGCGTCACCGGTTCGTCGGGCAAGACGTCAACCAAGGATCTGATCGCGCAACTGCTCGAACCACTCGGGCCGACCGTCGCGCCGCCGGGGTCGTTCAACAACGAACTGGGACATCCGTGGACCGCGCTCCGCGCCGATCGGACGACAAAGCACCTCGTGCTGGAGTTGTCGGCGAGAGGGCCGGGACACATCGCCGAGCTCGCCGCTGTGGCTCCGCCCCGTATCGGGGTGGTGCTCAACGTCGGCAGTGCTCACGTCGGTGAGTTCGGTTCCCGCGAGGGCATCGCGCAGACCAAGGGCGAGCTCGTCGAGGCGCTGCCCGCCGACGGCGTCGCCATCCTCAACGCCGACGATCCTCTCGTGTCGGCGATGGCGTCTCGGACCAGCGCGCGAGTCGTGCGGGTCGGGGAGGCGGCCGACGCCGACGTCCGGGCCGAGAACATCCGGCTCGACGAGCACGCGCACGCCTCGTTCGACCTCGTCGCGGGTGACGAGAGGGCACGTGTGACGCTGCGGCTCGTCGGTGAGCACCACATCGGTAACGCCCTCGCGGCGGCTGCCGTCGCTCTCGAACTCGGCACGCCGCTCGCCGACGTGGCGGTACGGCTGAGCGCGGCCACCCGGCGTTCCGACCGCCGTATGGAGGTCACCACCCGCGCCGACGGCGTCGTCGTCCTCAACGACTCCTACAACGCCAACCCCGAGTCGATGCGGGCCGCGCTGAAGACGCTCGCGTCCATGACCTCGGCCAGACGATCTTGGGCGGTCCTCGGTGTCATGGGCGAACTGGGGGCCGATAGCGTGTCCGCGCACGACGAGATCGGCAGGCTCGCCGTCCGGTTGAACATCAACCGGCTCGTCGTGGTGGGAGAGCAGGCAGCCGCCATGCACCACGGGGCGAGCCACGAAGGTTCTTGGGGAGAGGAGTCGGTCCTGGTACCGGACACCGAAGCCGCGATCGCGCTGCTGCGCGCGGAACTGCGGCCCGACGACGTTGTTCTTGTGAAGGCATCGAAGGTCGCCCAGCTGTGGAAGGTGGCCGACGCGCTGTTGGAGGAGGACGGGCGCGCGTGAGTCACGACGCACCGAGACACACAACTGACATGGTTGAGCGAGGCCGGGGCACCGGGAGGACGGAAGCGTGATCAGTATCTTGATCGCGGCCTCCGTGGGACTGGGAGTCTCCATCCTGCTCACGCCGTATCTCATCCGGTTCTTCTCGAAGCAGGGTTTCGGGCAGGAGATCAGGGAGGAGGGCCCGGAGGGCCACAAGTCCAAACGAGGCACGCCCACCATGGGTGGTGTCGCGATCATCGTGGCGATGGTGGTCGGGTACTTCGTCGCCCACCTCGTCGATTACTGGCGCGGTTCGAGCAACGAGGGCCCTACCGCGTCGGCCCTGCTCGTGCTGTTCCTGTCCGTGGGGCTCGGCATGGTCGGGTTCCTCGACGACTTCATCAAGATCCGCAAGCAGCGCAACCTCGGGCTCAACAAGACGGCGAAGCTCGTCGGGCAGCTCGTGGTCGCGGTGGCCTTCGCGATCCTGGTGCTCCAGTTTCCCGACGCGAACGGGCTGACGCCCGCGTCGCAGAACCTGTCCTACGCCAGGGACATCGAACTCATCTTCTTCCCCATCCCCATCTTCGTGCTGTTCTGCTACCTGCTGGTTTCGGCGTGGTCGAACGCGGTGAACTTCACCGACGGTCTCGACGGCCTCGCGGGGGGCGCCGGTGCGATGGTGCTCGCCACCTACGTGGTGATCTCGTTCTGGCAGGCGAGGCTGAGCTGTGTCGAGGCGTTCCAGCCCGCGTGCTACAACGTGCGCGACCCGCTGGACCTCGCCGTGGTGGCGGCGGCAGCGACGGGGGCCTGTGTCGGCTTCCTCTGGTGGAACGCCGCGCCCGCGAAGATCTTCATGGGTGACACGGGCTCGCTCGCCCTCGGTGGTCTCGTCGCGGGGTTGTCGATGACGACCCGCACCGAGTTGCTCGCGATCGTCATCGGTGGTCTCTTCGTCGTCGAGATGATCTCGGTGGTGCTCCAGATCGCGGTGTTCCGCACCACCCGCAAGCGGTTGTTCCGCATGGCGCCGTTCCATCATCACTTCGAGCTGGCAGGCTGGGCCGAGACGACCGTCATCATCCGGTTCTGGTTGCTGGCGGCCACATGCTGCATGTTCGGGCTCGGGCTGTTCTACAGCGAGCAGCTCGGCCTCGGAGGAGGATGAGTCGAGCCATGAATCCCGGCGTCCGGCGTTCTCGGCGTTGTCGGTGTCCTGAGAGTGGCGGCATCTCCCGACCGTTCCGGGTCTTGCTGTGCCCGGATTGTTCAGGAGTGAGGTCATGAGGCACGACTTCACCGGCCTCGCCGTCTGCGTCGCGGGCGCCGGGGTCACCGGACGCTCGGTGGCCGCCGCGCTCTCCGAGCTGGGAGCGCGGGTCACCGTCACCGATGCGGACGCCGAACGGCTCGCCCAGCTCGACGATCTCGACGTCCGGCTCGTCCCCGGCCTCGACGCGCCGCCCGAGGGCACGGGGCTGGTGGTGACCAGTCCCGGCTGGCGGCCGACGGCGCCGCTTCTGACCTCGGCGGCCGCGTCGGGCATCGAGGTGATCGGCGACGTCGAACTGGCGTGGCGGGTCGCGAGTGAGCGGGCGAATGCGCCCACGTGGCTGGCCGTGACGGGCACCAACGGCAAGACCACGACGGTCGGCATGGTCGAGTCGATGCTGCGTGCGGAGGGAATGGACGCGGTGGCGTGCGGCAACGTGGGTTTCGCCGTGCTCGACGCGGTCCTCGCCGGTCACTCCGTGCTGGCGGTGGAGCTGTCCAGTTTCCAGCTGCACTGGTCGCGCACGCTCGCGCCTTCGGCGTCGGTCGTCCTCAACGTCGCCGAGGACCATCTCGACTGGCACGGCGGCCTCGCGAGCTACGCAGAGGCCAAAGGTTCCATCCACCACGCCTCGGCCACCGTGGTGGCCAACCTGAACGACCGCTGGTCGCGCACGCTCGCCGACGAGCACGCGCCCGAGGGGGCTCGCAGGGTCGGGTTCACGCTGGACACACCGAGGCCAGGTGAACTCGGCGTGGTGGAGGACCTGCTCGTCGATCGCGCGTTCGTCGCCGACCCCGCGCACACCGCGGAGGAGCTCGGCACGCTGGCCGACGTCCGCCCCGGTGGTCCGCACAACGTCGCGAACGCGCTGGCCGCGGCGGCACTCGTGCGGTCGGTCGGTGTGAGCCCCGGTGCGGTGGCTGAGGGACTGCGGAACTTCCGGCCCGGCGCGCACCGTGCATCGGAAGTCGCCGAACTCGACGGTGTGCGCTACATCGACGACTCGAAGGCCACCAACCCGCACGCCGCCGCTGGATCGCTGCTCGCTCATCCCAGTGTGGTCTGGATCGCGGGCGGCCTGCTCAAGGGCGCGTCCGTGGACGAGCTCGTCGCTGCCGTGGCCGGGCGGCTGCGCGGCGTCGTGCTGCTCGGTGCCGACGCCGACCGCTTCGCGCAGGCTCTGGCGCGACACGCGCCCGATGTCCTCGTCAGGCGCGTCGGCCCGGGTGACGATGAGCCCATGACCGCAGCGGTGAAGGCGGCGCGTGAGCTGGCGCGCCACGGAGACTCGGTGCTGCTCGCTCCCGCTGCCGCGTCGATGGACATGTTCCGTGACTATGCCGAGCGGGGCGAGGCGTTCGCGGCGGCGGTCGCCGAGCTATCACGGTGACGGCCGTGGGCGCCGATCGCGACACCCCCCGCGCCGGCGGCAGGAACGGGCGGAGCCGTCGTGTCCGGCAGCGCGCTCCGGAGCGGTCTCCCAGAGCGCGCTCCGAGAGACGGCCGGTGGTCCCGCGTACCCCGCTCACGGCGTGGCTCTCGCGTCCGCTGGCCGACTTCCACCTGATCCTCGCGTTGTGCGGCACGCTCGGCGCACTCGGCATCGTGATGGTGTTGTCGGCGTCGTCGGTCGCCTCGTACAGTCCCGGCAGCGACAGCAGCGTGTACGCGCTGTTCCAGAAACACCTCATGTTCGTCGCCGTCGGAGCGGTGGCGTTCTGGCTGGGTGTCCGCATTCCGCTGTCACGCATCCGCGCGCTGTCCTCGACGGCGATGGTGGTGTGTCTCGGTCTGCTCGCGCTCGTGCTGACTCCACTGGGGACGTACAGCAACGGCTCGCAGGGATGGTTCGTGATCGGCCCGGTGTCCCTGCAACCGGTGGAGCTCGCGAAGGTCGCGCTCGCACTGTGGGGCGCGCACATCCTCGTGGTGAAGTACGAGGTCCTGCACCAATGGCGGCATCTGCTCGTGCCTGTGGTGCCCGCGGCACTGGTGATGTTCGCTCTCGTCATGGCCCAGCCCGACCTCGGCGGCACGATCACGCTCGCCGTGGTGCTGCTGGCGCTGCTGTGGTTCGCAGGAGCGCCGAAGAGCCTGTTCGGGATCATCCTCGTCGGCGCGGTCGCCGGTGCGGTCGCGCTCGCGCTCGTCGCGCCGTACCGGTTCGAGCGCGTGACGGCGTTCCTCAACCCCGACGCCGACCCGCTCGGCGGTGGGTGGCAGGCCAGCCAGGCGCTGTACGCCCTCGCCGACGGCGGTCTCTTCGGGAAGGGACTGGGGCAGGGCCAGTCCAAATGGATGTACCTGCCGAACGTCCAGCACGACTTCATCTTCGCGCTGATCGGTGAGGAACTTGGTTTCGTCGGCTGTCTCGTGGTTCTCGGGTTGTTCGGGCTGCTCGGCTTCGTCGGTCTCCGCATCGCGATGCGCAACCTCGATCCGTGGATCCGGATCGTCGCGGGAACCCTCACGACGTGGGTCGTGTCACAGGCCGCGGTCAACATCGGCTACGTCGTGGGTCTGCTCCCCGTGACCGGGGTGACGCTGCCGATGATCTCGTACGGCGGAACATCTCTGGTCGTCACCATGCTGTTGTTCGGTTTGCTGGCCAACTGCGCGCGGCACGAGCCGGAGGCGGTGGCGGCACTGCGCACCCAGGGGCCCGGTAAATTCGGACGCCTGATGCGACTGCCCGCGCCGGAGCCGTACCGGCCACCCGCGCGGCGTCGTGGCGGTGGCAGGGCCGGCTCGGGCAGGACGGGCCGTCCCGCGAGGCGCGCGGACAGAACGGGCCGCGCCGTGGCGGGCGAACGCAGGCGTGCGGCGCCGGAGTACGGTCGGCGCACGACCTCCCGCTCGACGGCGAGGCGGACGGCGGTGCCGCGGCGAGGACGCCGCTGAAGAAGGTTCGAGAGTGCCCGGCCACCGGGGTGGCGTGGTGTGCCGCGGGTGACGCGGCGTGCGAGAAACACTGGAGAAGGACGGACGTGACCGAGGCAAGGCCCGGCGACGCTGCTGCGTCGCGAGCACAGTCGCAGGTGGGCGACACGGTGGAGAGTTCGGCAGGCAGCGCGCCGGAGCGCGCCGGAACCGCTCCGACCGTCGTGGTGGCAGGCGGCGGAACGGCGGGGCACATCGAACCCGCGATGGCGCTCGCCGACGCGGTGATGCGGCTGCGGCCCGACGCCCGCGTCGTCGCGCTGGGCACCGAACGGGGCCTGGAGAACCAGCTTGTACCCGCAAGGGGTTACCCGCTCGAACTGGTGCCGCCCGTGCCGATGCCGCGCAAACCGACTCTGGATCTGCTCAAGCTGCCGGTGAAGGTGGCCGACTCGGTGCGCCGCACGCGGCAGGTGCTCGACCGGCTCGGCGCCGACGTCGTCGTCGGCTTCGGGGGATATGTGTCGCTGCCCGCCTATCTCGCCGCGCGCGGCCGGGTTCCCATCGTGGTGCACGAGGCCAACCAGCACGCCGGGCTCGCCAACAAGGTCGGGGCTCGCTTCGCGGCGAGGGTCGTCGCTGCGGTACCGGGAACCTCGCTGCCCGGCGCCGAGGTGGTCGGCATCCCGCTGCGCCGCTCCATCACGGCGCTCGACAGGGCAGGGCTGCGAGCCGAGGCACGCAAGCACTTCGGTCTCGACCCCGACGCTCCCGCGCTGCTGGTGTTCGGTGGCTCCCAGGGAGCCCGGTCGATCAACGCCGCGGTGTCGCAGGCCGCGAAGTACTTCGCCGATGCCGGCGTGTCCGTTCTGCACGCCCACGGCCCCAAGAACACGCTCGCGGTGCAGGAATTCCCCGGAAGGCCCCCTTACGTGCCTGTGCCGTACCTGGAGCGGATGGACCTCGCCTACGCGGCGGCGGATCTGGTGCTCTGCCGCTCAGGCGCGATGACTGTGGCCGAGGTCTCCGCCGTCGGCCTTCCCGCCGTGTTCGTCCCGCTGCCACACGGAAACGGCGAGCAGGCGCTCAACGCGCGCCCCGCCGTGGACGCGGGAGCGGCGCTGTTGGTGCCCGACGAGGAACTGACGAGCGACAAGGTGGCCGAACTCGTGGTACCTCTGGTGACCGATGCCTCGCGGCTGTCCCGCATGAGCGCCGCGGCGGTCGGGCTCGGCCACAGGGAGGCCGATGAGGTCCTCGCGGCCATCGTGCTGGAGCAGGCTGAGAAGAGGCGTCGGTGAGCAATGCACTCGACGAGGGGGAAGGCTGGGGGTCATGACTGAGACACTCACCTCGCGCGAACTTCCCGAGGTGCTGCGGCGCCCGCACCTGATCGGCATCGGCGGGGCGGGGATGAGCGGGATCGCCCGCATCCTCCTCGCGAGGGGCGCCCGCGTTTCGGGTTCCGACGCGAAGGATTCGAGGGCGTTCCTCACCCTGCGGGCTCAGGGCGCGCGCATCGCGGTGGGGCAGCGGGCGGAGAACCTCGACGTCTTCGACGACGCGCCGTCCGCTGTGGTGGTGTCCACCGCGATCAAGGAGACCAATCCTGAACTCGTCGTCGCGCGGGAGCGGGGCGTGCCGGTGTTGCACAGGGCCGAGGCGCTCGCGGCGCTGATGGAGGGGCACCGCGTGGCGTGCATCGCCGGCACGCACGGCAAGACCTCCACCACGTCGATGCTCACGGTGGCGTTGCAGCATTGCAGGCTCGATCCCTCGTTCGCCATCGGCGGCGACCTCAACGAGTCCGGCGCCAACGCCCACCACGGTGAGGGCGGAATCTTCGTGGCGGAGGCCGACGAGAGCGACGGGTCTTTCCTGTCCTACTCGCCTTCGGTGGCGGTCGTGACGAACGTCGAACCCGACCACCTCGACCACCACGGAACCGCCGACGCCTACCACGCGGTGTTCTCCGAGTTCGTGCGCCGGATCGAGCCGGGTGGCGTGCTGGTGCTGTGTGCCGACGATCCGGCGACGACCGAGCTGGCCGGTGTCGCGGAGGCCGCAGGCGTCAGGGTGCGCCGCTACGGCCGTTCCGCGATCGGCGCGTCCGACGCCACGGTGCTGGAGTACCTCCCCGGCGAGGACGGCGGCACCGTGCGCGTCGTGCTCGGTGGCGAGGAACTGCTGGTGCGGGTCGCGGTTCCCGGCGAGCACATGGCGTTCAACGCCGTCGGCGCGCTGCTGGCGGGGCTCGAACTCGGCGCGGACCGTGCGGCGCTGATCGAGGGGCTCGCCGCGTTCGGTGGCGTGCGGCGACGCTTCGAGTTCAAGGGACGCGCCGCCGACGTCCGGGTGTATGACGACTACGCGCACCACCCCACCGAGGTCGCGGCACAGTTGCGGGCCGTGAGGCAGACCGCGGGCGGCGGCAGGGTGGTTGTGGTGTTCCAGCCGCATCTGTACTCGCGTACCAAGGCGTTCGCGGGTGAGTTCGCGGACGCGCTGGGGCTCGCCGACGAGGTCGTGGTGCTCGACGTCTACGGGGCCAGGGAGGATCCGGAACCCGGTGTCACCGGTGAGCTGGTGGCCTCGCGGATCAGCGGCGCGGGAGCGCACTACGAGCCCGCGTTCGACCGGGTGGTCCACCTGGTGGCCGACCTGGCCAAGCCCGGTGACCTCGTGGTGACGATGGGGGCGGGTGACGTCACCCAGCTCGGCCCCGAGTTGCTCGCCGAGCTGGACCGCCGCGATCGCTGAGGTGGCGACGCCGTGGCCACGAGGACACAGCGAGCGGCTCGGCGGGGTAACGGCCGAGAGCGCGCGAAGGGGCGGCGGGGCAAAACCGCCGCTCCGTCCCGCCGCAGGACGGCACAGCGGGGTAAGGCCGCGCCTTCGCGCCGCAGGACGGCGCAGCGGGGTAAGGCCGCGCCTTCGCGCCGCAGGACGGCGCAGCGCAGGCGCATCGCACTGCTGAGCGTCGTCACGGTCGTCGCGCTGGGCTATCTGGTGTGGTTCACACCCTTCCTCGGGGTGAGCACCGTCGAGGTGGTGGGCGTCCGCACGGTGTCTCACGCCGCCGTCCGGTCCGCCGCCGCCGTGCCGGCGGATCATCCACTTCTTCGCGTCAACACGGACGAGGTCGCGGCCAGGGTCGGCAGGCTGCCTGGTGTCGCGACGGTGGACGTCGCCCGGTCGTGGCCGTCCACGCTGACGATCACGGTGACCGAGCGGAGGGCGATCGCCTACCACGAGGGCGGTGACGGCATCCGGCTCGTCGATGTGGCCGGTGTGCCGTACAAGAGGGTCGCGCGGCCACCCGGAGGACTGCCGAGGCTGGAAATTTCCGAACCCGGCCCCGGTGACGGCCCGACGCGGGCCGTGACGGGTGTACTGGCCTCACTGCCGTCCGGGCTGTCCGGTGAGGTCGTCGCGGCGCGAGCCACCACACCCGGGGACGTGGAACTCGATCTGACGGGCGATCGTGTCGTGCGGTGGGGCGACGCGCACCAGAACGCGGAGAAGGCACGGGTGCTGGCCGTTCTGCTGACCCGGGAGGCCACCACGTACGACGTGTCGAGTCCCGAGCTGCCGACCGTGTCGTGACCGCCCGATCCGGTATGGCACCGTAGTGCTCGTGAGCAAGATCGACACCCGGCCTGAGCCTCCGTACGCCGGTTCGGAACGGGAAACGCTGAACGGCTTTCTCGACTTCCTGAGGGCCACGATCCGGTGGAAGTGCCATGGGCTGAGTGACGAGCAGGCCCGCAGGGCGTTGCTGCCGAGCGAGTTGACCACCGTCGCCGGTCTCGTCGGCCATCTGAGTTACGTGGAGCGGTACTGGTTCGAGGTCGTGCTCGCGGGAGAGCCCGACACGTGGAAGGACAGACTGGCTGCCGACCCCGACGCGGAGTTCCGCGAGGCGCTCGACGTGCCCCTGGCCGCTCTGCTCGACGAGTACGAGCGGCAGTGCGAACGCAGCAGGCGGATCGCAGGGGAGCGGGAACTCGACGACGAGGTGCCGTTCCGCGGTTGCTCGGTGAGTGTCCGGTACGTACTGACACACCTGATCGAGGAGACCGGGCGGCACGCGGGGCATCTGGACGTCCTGCGCGAGTTGATCGACGGCCGGACCGGCGAGTGACCACGATGAAACACGTTGTGGCGAAAGACGTTCGCGACACGCCGCGTCGCTGCTGGATTCCTGGCTGCACTGTGCCTACGGTCCGTCAGCAACGTTGGTAGTTGACATAACTCTAAACCTCAACTTCAGGTTCAGGGTTTCGGCGGATCGACCCGCGCTTGTTGACGATCCAGCGCCGACGCACGACAGCACCACCACGATCAGGAAGGCAACCCGATGACGCCCCCGCACAATTACCTCGCGGTGATCAAGGTCGTCGGAATCGGCGGCGGCGGTGTGAACGCCGTGAACCGCATGATCGAGGTCGGCCTGAAAGGCGTGGAGTTCATCGCGGTGAACACCGACGCGCAGGCTCTGCTGATGTCCGATGCGGACGTCAAGCTGGACATCGGCCGCGAGCTCACGCGGGGTCTCGGCGCGGGAGCGTCCCCCGAGGTCGGACAGAAGGCAGCGGAGGACCACCGCGAGGAGATCGAAGAGGTCCTCAAGGGCGCCGATATGGTGTTCGTGACCGCGGGCGAGGGCGGCGGTACCGGCACCGGCGGAGCGCCCGTCGTCGCGCAGATCGCGCGCAAGCTCGGTGCGCTCACCATCGGTGTCGTCACGCGGCCGTTCTCGTTCGAAGGCAAGCGCAGGGCGAGGCAGGCGGAGGACGGCATCCAGGCGCTCCGCAACGAGTGCGACACCTTGATCGTCATTCCGAACGACAGGCTGCTCCAGCTCGGCGACATCGGTGTGTCGCTCATGGACGCCTTCCGCTCGGCCGACGAGGTGCTGTTGTCGGGTGTCCAGGGCATCACCGACCTCATCACGACGCCCGGTCTGATCAACCTCGACTTCGCGGACGTCAAGAGCGTGATGTCGGGTGCGGGCAGTGCGCTCATGGGCATCGGCTCGGCACGTGGTGAGGGACGCGCGGTACAGGCGGCGGAGAAGGCCATAAACTCCCCGCTGCTCGAAGCGTCGATGGACGGCGCCCACGGTGCTCTGCTGTCCATTGCCGGTGGTTCGGACCTCGGTCTCTTCGAAATCAACGAAGCTGCGTCGCTCGTCCAGGAATCCGCCCACCCCGAGGCGAACATCATCTTCGGAACGATCATCGACGACTCCCTCGGCGACGAGGTCAGGGTCACGGTCATCGCGGCGGGTTTCGACGCGGGTGCGCCGACGCACAAGAAGCTCGACCCCGGCACGTTCGGCACGAGGACGCAGGGATCCGGTGACTCCGAGCAGAGCGGCGGTGGCGCCGGTGCCGCCTCGCCGTCGAGCGCCGTCAGGGAACAGCGCGACGGCGCCTCCCGCCTGACCCACGGCGACGCGGGAAACCCCACGCCGCCCGTCATGCGGAGAACCTCGCCTGCCTCGGGTCAGGGCAGCCAGTCCGGTTCGTTGCCGTCGGCACACGGCACCACGCGCCCTTACGCGGGTCCGTCGTCCTCGCCGTCACCCTCGACCCACCGGACGCAGGGAAGCCTTCCGGGACGGTCGTTCCCTGCCAATGACGACCCCACCGACGACGACGTCGATGTCCCGCCCTTCATGCGCCGCTGAGTCGCTGAGCCGCTGAGCCACGTCGCTAAGCTCGCTGGCACCGGCAGTGAGGAACAGGTGTCGAAGGGGTTGAGCGCGGTGCGCATTCGGCGAGTGGTGACCACCAGGGCGGGTGGGCGGTCGAAGCCGCCGTTCGACTCGTTCAATCTCGGTGATCACGTGGGCGACGACCCGGCCGCCGTGGCGGCCAACCGCCGCAGGCTCGCCGACGAACTCGGCCTGAAGCCGGACCGGCTCGCCTGGATGGAACAGGTCCACGGGCGCACCGTGACGATCGTGGACGGCAGTGAGAGCGGGCAGGCCGAGGCGACGGACGCGCTGGTGACCACGCGCCCCGGCCTGGCGTTGGTGGCGCTCGTCGCCGACTGCGTGCCCGTGTTGCTCGGTGACCCCGAAGCCGGTGTGGTGGCTGCCGTGCATGCCGGAAGGGTGGGAGCGCGGGTCGGTGTCGTGCCCGCAGCACTGGAGGCCATGGTGTCGGTCGGCGCGCGGCCCGACCGGGTCGAGGCGCTGCTCGGCCCCGCCGTCTGCGGGGAGTGCTACGAGGTCCCGAAGGCGATGGCGGAGGATGTCGAGACGCACCTGCCGGGAAGCGCGTGCCGGAGCAGGAAAGGCACTCCCGGCCTCGACCTCAGGGCGGGGTTGTGGAGGCAACTGGCGGATCTCGGGGTCGGCAGGATCGGGGTGGATCCTCGATGCACGATGGAGGACGAAACCCTGTTCAGTCACCGCAGGAACGCCCCGACGGGAAGGATCGCGGCCGTCACGTGGATGGAACAGTGAACGACCAGCGTTACGAGGAGCTCGCGGAGTCACTGCGGGAGGTCACCGGGCGCATCGCGGCGGCGTGCCGGAGGGTCGGCCGCTCGCCGGACGAGGTCCGCCTGATCGCCGTGACGAAGACGTTTCCGGCGTCCGACGCCGTCGTTCTGACGGATCTCGGGGTGCGGGAACTCGGGGAGAACCGCGATCAGGAGGCGTCGGCCAAGGCAGCCGAGGTGGCGGCGCTGCGTCCCGAAGCCGACGTGCGGTGGCACATGGTCGGTCGTCTCCAGCGCAACAAGGCGCGATCGGTGGCGCGCTGGGCCGCGGAGGTGCAGTCGGTGGACTCCCTCCGACTGGCCGACGCGCTCACCAAAGGGGTGCGGGCGGCTCTGGACGCCGGTGAGCGGGATCGTCCGCTCGACGTGCTCGTCCAGGCCAGCCTTGACGACGATCCGTCGCGCGGCGGCTGCCCTGTTGATGATCTTAGGGAACTGGCCGAGGCGGTAGCCCGAAAGAGTGATTATCTCCACTTGCGCGGCGTGATGGCCGTCGCTCCGCTGGGAGTCGAGCCCGAGCCGGCCTTCGAGATGCTGGCCTCGGTGGCCGAGATACTGCGGAAAGACCATCCCGAGGCGACGGAGATCTCGGCCGGCATGAGTGGGGACCTGGATCAGGCGATAGCGTACGGCTCGACGTGTGTGCGTGTCGGAACCGCGTTGCTCGGTGGACGAGGTTTAGCCTCCCCTTAGCAAGGTCCACTCGAGCGGCATCCAGGACGGCCCGGCCGTGTTGTTGGACCGCACGAGTGCAGACCGTGGAGGGCGAGGGAGAGGCATGAGCGCGCTGCAGAAGCTGAAGGCCTACTTCGGGATGGTCCCTGCCGAGGACGACGAGTACGACTTCGACGAGGACTACCGGCGCGACTATCAGGGAGACGATTACGACTCCTACGACGAGTCCACGTACAAGGGCGCGGCACGCAGGTCGAGGCCGCGTTACCGCGTCATGGACGAGTTCGAGGAGGCCGAGTCGTCCTCTGCGTCGTCCTCAGCCCGTACCCGCAGGACGCCTCCGCGTGGGGAGCCCGCCGTGCACGGCTCTCTCGCCATGGACCGGCAGCCGGAGCCCGTGGCTCGGGTCCGGCCGATGACTCCCACGCCCCCGGTGGCCGAGCCGTCGGGGGCCGCGGCACGCGACCCGTTGAGCCGGATCATCACGCTGCACCCCACCAGCTACGCGGAGGCGAGGGAGATCGGTGAGGCGTACCGCGACGGCGCTCCCGTGATCATGAACCTGACGGAGATGGAGAACGCCGACGCCAAGCGGCTCGTGGACTTCGCGGCGGGCCTGGCCTTCGCGCTCCGCGGCTCCATGGACAAGGTGACGAACAAGGTGTTCTTGCTCTCACCGCCTGATGTGGATGTCACAGCAGAGGACCGCAGGCGGATCGCCGAGGGCGGGTTGTTCCTCCGCCACTGATCTCGACGGTGGCATGTGGCAGAGTGGTGCCCGTGGTCACTGTCCGCATGATTCTGTACTGGCTGCTGTTCGCGTTTTGGCTGCTGCTCACGGCACGTATCGTCGTGGAGCTCGTGCGTGCGTTCGCTCGTGACTGGCGCCCCTCAGGGGGGGTTGCGGTGGCGCTCGAGACCATCTACACAGTGACCGACCCACCGGTCCGGCTCGTCCGACGGATTATTCCGGTCGTACGGATCGGCGGCGTGGGACTGGACCTATCGATTATGGTGCTGCTGTTGGTTGTGTTCATACTGATGCAACTGGCGCTTCCCGGGTAACGGGGAACCCGGGTGGGAACGGCAGGCCATGGAGTGCGTGAGGTGATCTGATGTCGTTGACTCCTGCTGACGTGCATAACGTCGCGTTCAGCAAGCCTCCGATCGGCAAGCGGGGCTACAACGAGGACGAGGTGGACGCGTTCCTCGACCTGGTGGAGACCGAGCTTGCCCGATTGATTGAGGACAATAACGAGCTGCGGCAGCAGGTCGAACAGCTCGATGCCGAGTTGGAATCAACTCGTAGCGAGTTGGAATCCGTCAAGGCCCGCGGCGGCCGCGACGAGGCACCGTCGCGCAGGCTCGCCCCGGTGCCGCCGCCCGCGTCCGCGATGGAACAGACCCAGGCCACGAATCTCATGGCCGACAGCGCGGAGCCGAACGTGCAGGCCGCGAAGGTGCTCGGCCTCGCACAGGAGATGGCCGACCGGCTCACCGCCGAGGCGAAGACCGAGTCGGACGGCATGCTCGCCGAGGCGCGGACCAAGTCCGAGCAGTTGCTGTCGGACGCGCGGTCGAAGGCCGACTCGATGGTCAACGAGGCACGCACACGTGCCGAGACCATGTTGAACGAGGCCCGCACCAGGGCCGAGACGTTGGAGCGTCAGGCGCGCGAGAAGGCGACCAACATGGATCGCGAGGCGCAGCGCAAGTACACCGAGACGCTGAACACTCTCAACACTGAGAAGAGCGCCCTCAACAAGAAGATCGAGGAGCTGCGCACGATAGAGCGCGAGTACCGGACGCGCCTGCGGGGTTTCTTGGAATCGCAGCTGCGCGAGTTGGACGACAGAGGTTCGGCGGCGCCCGCATCGGCGTCCTCGTCGAGTGGCGGCCAGTCGAGCAGCAGCGGCCAGGGCTACTCCTTCGGGCCCCGCGCAGAGGCCGGCTGAGCCGTTTCCCGTGCGTCGCGGCAGGTCACCCGGTCGTGACGGCAGGGAACGTGTTGTAATTCACCGTGCTCTACATCGTCCTCCTCCTGGTGCTGACGGCCCTGGCGCTGGTAGTGGCGGCACTCGTCACAGCCAGCCCGGTGTGGGCCTGGGTGTCGATCGGTGTGTCCGGCCTCGCCGGGGTGCTGCTGATCGCCGACCGCGTGCGTCGGCGGTCGCGGAACCCGGCAAGGGTGCCGGGGTCTTCCGCCACTGCCGACGGTGGTGCCATCGATGAATCCGCCGGTGACCATAACCGGAGCGACACCGATGTTGACGGTGCTGACAGCGGTGGTCGTGACGGCGCAAGCAGCGGTGGCGACGCCGGTACCGGCGGGCCGGAAGACCAGCCAACCACCGAAGACTCGGCCGTCGAGTCCATCTCCGAGGCGAAAGGTGACGCCGATGCCTCCGAGATGGCGACGTCATCCGGTGTGACGGCGTCGGAGACCGTCGTCGAGACAAGCGACGGTTCCGATGCGGCGGCTGATGCGCCGAGCGACTCCGTCACGGAGGCGGCTCCGTCCCGGCGCGGTGACGAGAAGGGCGCGGCGGACGAGGAAGGCGGGCGGCCTCGCGATCCGCTCCGGGCCACCCTCGTGGCGGCGCCGGGTGTCGAATCCGGTGAGCAACCGAGCGGAAGGGAGCCGGTGGCGGCCGAGGGATTCGATCCGCTCACGGACACCGCTCCGCGTACGGCGTTGCTCGCGTCGTCGGGCGAACTCGCGGGAGCGGACGTCGATCCTCCGGAGGAGGACACCGGTGTCGATGACGCGCTGCTGGTGTCGGAGCTCGAGTCGGAGGTCCTCGTGGTGGACGAGTACCCGCGTTACCACCTCGGTCACTGTTCCTGGCTCGGCACGAGGGCGACGATTCCTCTCGCCGTGAGAGAAGCCCGGGATCTCGGCTTCACGCCGTGCGGGTTGTGCGGTCCCGACGCGGAGCTGACAGCGGCCCATCGTCGGCGCAGGGTGGCGCGTCGCAGTTCGGCCTGACGGGGGACGTCCCCGCGAAGGCACGGGTACCGATCGTCGCGACACGCAGAACGGCTACGCTGTATCCCACAGGCGTCGATCCGGCCATCACCGGGGAGCTTCCGGAAGAACGGACGTCGTGGTGCCGAACGCGACCACGCACGTCTCAGTAGAATCGGACGGGACCGGCCCGTCACAGCCGTCGAACGAGTGGTCCGCGTTTCGAGTCCGCGCGGGCAAGCGGGGTGGTACCGCGGTACGTGCGTCGCAGGGCGCCGTCTCGTCCCCGAGCAGGCCGTCGAACCCCGACGGCGGCTATGCCTGAGCGAGACAGCGAAGACCGCGAGGAGCGCACCACACATGTATCCGAAGGCATCCTTCGGCGACCAGCCCGCCGACCGGGTTCCTGCCCAGCCGTCGTTCCCGGCGCTGGAGAAGGACGTCCTGGCCTACTGGGAAGCCGACCGGACGTTCGCCGCCACCGTCGAGGCCCGTGAGGCGGGGACGAACGGCAGCAACGAGTACGTCTTCTACGACGGCCCGCCCTTCGCCAACGGGCTGCCGCACTACGGCCACCTGCTCACGGGATACGTGAAGGACATCATCCCGCGCTACCAGACGATGCGCGGCAAGCGTGTCGAGCGCCGGTTCGGCTGGGACACCCACGGCCTTCCCGCCGAGCTCGAGGCAGAGCGACAGCTCGGGATCACCGACAAGTCGCAGATCGACGACATGGGCATCGCGGAGTTCAACAAGGCGTGCCGCGACTCCGTCCTGCGCTACACCAGCGAGTGGCAGGACTATGTCACCCGCCAAGCCCGCTGGGTGGACTTCGACAACGATTACAAGACGCTCGACATCACCTACATGGAATCGGTGATCTGGGCGTTCAAGCGGCTGTGGGACTCGGGCCTCGTGTACGAGGGCTACCGGGTGCTGCCTTACTGCTGGCGTGACGAGACGCCGTTGTCGAACCACGAGCTGCGCATGGACGACGACGTCTACAAGAGCAGGCAGGACCCCGCCGTCACGATCGGCTACCGCGTCGAGGGCAACGACGGTGCGCTCGCCGAACTCGACGGCGCCTACCTGCTGATCTGGACCACCACTCCGTGGACGGTGCCGTCGAACCTCGCCACGGCCGTCAACCCGGACGTGGACTACGTGATGGTGCGCACGGACGACGGCAAGCGGTTCGTGCTCGCCGAGGCCAGGGTCGCCGCCTATACGAGGGAACTCGGCGACGAGCCCGCCGTTGTGGCGCGGTACAAGGGCACCGACCTGCTCGGCACCCGGTACGCGCCGCCGTTCCCGTACTTCGTGGGGCAGGAGAACGCGCATCGCGTGCTGGCCGCGGATTACGTGACCACCGAGGACGGCACCGGCATCGTCCACATCGCGCCCGCCTACGGTGAGGAAGACAAGGCCGTCACCGACGCGGCAGGCATCACGCCGGTCACGCCCGTTGACTCGAAGGGCCGGTTCGACGCGCAGGTCCCCGACTACGAGGGGCAGAACGTCTTCGAGGCCAACGCGAACATCATCCGGGACCTCAAGAACGGCACCGGTGCCGCGGGACGGCAGGGCGCGATCCTGCTGCGGCACGAGACCTATGAGCACTCGTATCCACACTGCTGGCGGTGCCGCAACCCGCTCATCTACCGTGCCGTCTCGTCCTGGTTCGTGGCGGTGACGAAGTTCAAGGACCGCATGGTCGAGCTGAACCAGCAGATCACCTGGTATCCCGAGCACGTCAAGGACGGCCAGTTCGGCAAGTGGCTGGAGAACGCCCGCGACTGGTCGATCTCGCGGAACCGGTACTGGGGAACGCCGATTCCGGTCTGGGTCTCGGACGACCCGAACTATCCGCGCGTGGACGTCTACGGCTCGCTCGACGAACTCGAACGCGACTTCGGGACTCGCCCGACAGACCTGCACCGCCCGTACATCGACGCCCTGACACGACCCAACCCGGACGATCCCACCGGCAGGTCCATCATGCGACGGGTGCCGGACGTGCTCGACGTGTGGTTCGACTCGGGCTCCATGCCGTACGCGCAGGTGCACTACCCGTTCTCCAACGCCGAGTGGTTCGAGCACCATTACCCCGGCGATTTCATCGTCGAGTACATCGGACAGACGCGAGGCTGGTTCTACACGTTGCACGTGCTGGCGACTGCCCTGTTCGACCGGCCCGCGTTCCGCACGTGCGTGTCGCACGGCATCGTGCTGGGCTCCGACGGGCAGAAGATGTCGAAGTCGCTGCGCAACTATCCGGATGTCACCGAGGTGTTCGACCGCGACGGCTCCGATGCCATGCGCTGGTATCTCATGTCGAGCCCGATCCTGCGCGGTGGCAACCTGATCGTCACCGACAAGGGCATCCGCGACTCGGTGCGCCAGGCGGTGCTTCCGCTGTGGAACTCGTACTACTTCCTGGCGTTGTACGCGGGTGCCGAGGGGGTGTCGGGGACGGTGCGGACGGACTCCACCCACGTGCTCGACCGGTATCTGCTCGCGAAGACCCACGAACTCGTCACCGACGTCGGCAGCGCTCTCGACGACTACGACGTCGCGGGCGCGTGCTCGACGGTGCGGGACTTCCTCGAAGTGCTGACCAACTGGTACGTGCGGCGTTCGCGTGACCGGTTCTGGGAGGGCGACCGCGACGCCATCGACACGCTGCACACCGTGCTGGAGATCGTGTGCCGGACGCTCGCGCCGCTGCTGCCGCTGACCACCGAGGCGGTCTGGCGTGGTCTCACCGGAGGCCGTTCGGTTCACCTGACCGACTGGCCGTTGGTGGACGAGCTGCCCGCCGACCCGGCGCTGGTGACGGCCATGGACCGCGTGAGGCAGGTGTGTTCGTCGGCGTTGTCGCTGCGGAAGGCGAACAAGCTGCGGGTCCGGTTGCCGCTGGCGACGTTGCTCGTGGCCGCCGAGGACGTCGATACGCTGCGCCCGTTCGCCGACATCGTGCGGGACGAGGTCAACGTCAAGTCGGTCGAGTTCACCACCGACGTCGCCGCCCACGGTGGTTTCGAGGTCGCTGTCAACGCGCGGGTCGCGGGGCCGAGGCTGGGCAGGGACGTGCAGAAGGTCATCAAGGCTGTGAAGGCAGGCGACTGGACCACCACAGCCGACGGTGCCGTGGTAGCCGCGGGGATCGAACTCCGTGAGGGCGAGTACGAGCGGCGCCTCGTGGCGAAGGATTCCGGTGCTGCGGCCGAGTTGCCGGGCGGCGCGGGCCTGGTGCTGCTCGACACGGACGTGACGGACGAACTCGCGAGGGAGGGCCTGGCCCGCGACCTGGTGCGCGTGGTGCAGCAGGCCCGGCGTGACACCGGACTCGCGGTGTCCGACCGGATCACGCTCACCGTCGGCGCGCCGGACGAGGTCGTGGAGGCGGCGAAGGAACACGAGCACTTCCTCGCTTCCGAGACGCTGTCCACCACCGTGCGGTTCGCTCCCGTCGATGAGGGCTTCACGGGCGTGGTCGGTGATGGAGCTCAGGTGACCGTGTCGGTCGTCGCCAACCCGTGACTCCTGCCATCGTGCGGTTCGCCGTCCGGGTGAAGGCCGGAGCGAAGCGGGACGGTGTCGGCGGACGATGGGAGGGGCGTTCGGTGCGGCCCTCGTGGTCTGTGTCCGGGCGCCTGCCGTCGATGGCAAGGCGAACGCCGCGGTGTGCCGGGTCCTGGCCGACGCGCTCGGGGTCAGGGCCCGTCAGGTGGCTGTCGTGAAGGGACAGCGGTCGCGGGACAAGCTCGTGGAGCTACCGGAAGCGGAGGGTGTCGCCGGGCGCGTCGCGGAACTGATGGCGTCTGGTGTGGTGACACGCGGGCCGGACTGAGCGAGGTGCCATGGACGAGCTGCCTGTCGTTCTCGGCGCCGGTGCGATCGTCCTGCTCGCCTCGGCGTTCGCCGTCCGGTTCTCGATCCGGCTCGGACTGCCCTCGCTGTTGATCTACCTCGGGATCGGCGTCCTGATCGGGGAGGCCGGTCTCGGGGTCCAGTTCGACGACGCCACGTTGATGCAGAGCCTCGGTATCGCGGCGCTGGTGATGATCCTCGTCGAGGGCGGGCTGACCACTCAATGGTCGGCGGTGCGGCCCGGCCTCGGGCCCAGCATCGTGCTGTCCGTGGCCGCGGTCGTGATCACAGTGGTGGTCACCGGTGCGGCCCTGTACTGGCTGCTGGATCTTGAATGGCGGACGGCGCTGCTGTGGGGCGCTGTCCTGTCGTCCACCGATGCGGCCGCGGTCTTCTCGGTGCTCCGTTCCTCCGGCATCGGACGGAGGCTGTCGAGTGTCGTTGAGCTGGAGTCGGGGCTCAACGACGCCCCGAGCTACATCGCGGTTGTGCTGCTGACGACCGGGGCGTCCCTGAACTGGGAACTGCCACTGCACCTGCTCTATCAACTCGTCGTCGGCGCGGCGGTCGGGTTGGTCATCGGTTGGGCAGGTGGCTGGGTGCTGCGCAGGAGCGCTCTGCCCGCCACCGGTCTCTACCCGCTCTCGACTGTGGCGATGTGCGTACTCGCCTTCTCGTCGGCGCAGCTGGCGTCCGCCTCCGGTCTGCTGGCGACCTTCCTCGCGGGGCTCGTCCTCGGCAATTCCCGGCTCCCGCACCGGTCCAACACGCTGTCGTTCGCGGAGGGCCTCGGATGGATCGCCCAGATCGGTGTCTTCGTCCTGCTCGGCCTTTTCGCCTCCCCCGAAAGGTTGCCGGAGGCCGTCGTGCCGGGGCTCGTGGCCGGACTCGTGGCAGTGCTGATCGCGCGGCCTCTCGCTGTGGTGCTGTCCACGACGCCGTTCCGCGTCCCCTGGCGTGAGCAGGCGTTCCTGTCGTGGGCGGGTCTGCGAGGCGCGGTGCCGATCGTGCTCGCGACCATCCCGCTCGCCGCTGACCTTCCCGGCGCGCAGTTGCTGGTGGACGCCGTCTTCGTGATCGTCATCGTCTTCACGCTGTTGCAGACGGCGTTCATGACCCCGCTGGCGAGAGCCCTCGGTGTGGCGTCGGCGGAGGAACCGCAGGAAATCGACATCGACGCGGCTCCGCTTGACGAACTCGGTGCCGTGCTGCTCCAGGCCCGGATACCGCGTGGGTCCCGCCTGCACGGCGTGTACCTGGCGGAGCTCAGGGTCCCTCGGGGAGCGAGTGTGAGCCTGGTGGTCCGCAGGGGCAAGGGCTTCACACCCGAGCCGACGACGCGGTTGCAGGACGACGACCAGCTGCTGATCGTGACCACCGAGGCGGCGCGAGGGGCCACCGAGCGCAGGCTGCGTGCCGTCGGCAGGGCAGGCCCCATCGCCAGGTGGCGAGGCGAGACAGGGGAGTGAGTCCCGCCGCCATGGTGTGGCGGCCGGTGTGGCGGCTGGTATGCGGCACGGCCGTCCGCCGCGGTGCCACGGCTGCGTGACCAGAGCCGACACCGGACGTGGACAATGAACAGGTGAACACCGAGCAACAGCCCGACCCCTCGCACACCGAGGAGCCGCAGCAGGACCCTCGACCCACTCGCAAGGTGGGATTGCTGGCCCTCGTCGCGCTGCTCGCCTACGCCGTCGATGTGGTCACCAAGGTGGTCGTCACGGCGACGCTGGAGGGGGAGGAACCGATTCGCCTCCTCGGCGGCGCGGTCTACCTCCAATTGCTGCGCAATCCGTACGCGGCGTTCGGCATGGACATCGGCGGGACGTGGATCCTCACGGTGGTCGCCATCGCGGTCGTGGTCGGCATCGTGTGGTTCGCCCGGCGGCTCCGTTCAGCCGGGTGGGCCGTCGGCCTCGGTCTCGTCCTCGCCGGTGCGCTCGGTAACCTCACCGACCGAATCTTCCGCGCGCCGGGGGTGTTCCAGGGCCACGTGGTGGACTTCATCTCGGTGTTCGCGCCGAACGGCGAGTTCTTCCCCGTGTTCAACGCCGCGGACTCGGCGATCACCATCGGTGCGGGTCTCGTCGTATTGCTCACCCTGCTCGGCCGCGACTACGACGGCAGCGTGATCCCCCGGGGCAGGCGGGCGAAGGGGACCGAGCCGGACATCGATGCGGGCACCGACTCGGACGACTCCGAGCGTGGCACGGATCAGGACGCGGACGGGAAGGGACGGTCGGCCGAGTGAGCAGTCGCATGTTGCCCGTGCCCGACGGGCTGGACGGGATGCGGGTCGATGCGGGACTCGCCAAGCTGCTCGGGCTGTCGCGCACGGTGGTGGCGGAGCTGGCCGCGTCGGGTGAGGTTCTGCTCGACGGCAGACCGGCAGGCAAGTCGGACCGGCTCGTCGCAGGCGGTCTCCTCGAGGTCACGCTGCCCGAGCCGGACGCGCCGGTGGTGGTCGTCGCGGAACCCGTCGAGGGTTTGCGCATCCTCCACGAGGACGACGACATCGTCGTGGTGGACAAACCCGTGGGTGTCGCGGTTCACCCCAGCCCCGGCTGGACGGGACCGACCGTGGTGGGCGGTCTTGCCGCGGCGGGGCTGCGGATCTCGACGTCCGGCGCGGCGGAACGGCAGGGCGTGGTGCACCGGCTCGACGCGGGCACGACGGGCGTGATGGTGGTCGCCAAGAGCGAGCACGCTTACTCGGTGCTGAAGCGGGCGTTCAAGGAGCGCACCGTGGACAAGGGCTACCACGCGCTGGTGCAGGGCCATCCTGACCCAACGCGCGGGACGATCGACGCGCCCATCGACCGCCATCCCCGCCACGACTACAAGTTCGCTGTCGTGGCAGGCGGGCGGCCATCGGTGACGCACTACGAGGTGGTGGAGGCGTTCCGCGCGGCCTCGCTGGTGGACATCCGGCTCGAGACGGGCCGGACTCACCAGATCCGTGTCCACTTCGCCGCGATGCGGCATCCGTGTGTCGGCGACCTCACCTACAGTGCCGATCCCGTGCTCGCCCGCAAACTCGGACTGTCCCGGCAGTGGCTTCACGCGCGGACGCTGGGCTTCGCACACCCTGCCGACGGCAGGTGGGTGGAGTTCACCAGCTCCTACCCGGCCGACCTCGCGGGCGCGCTCGACATCCTGCGCGCCGAGTCCTGAGCCCGCGTGCGGGAGGGTGTGTCCGCAGTCTGTGCACGCGTGCCCGCAGTTCGCGCACGTGGGTCGGCACACTGTCGGCCGGCTCTACCGCGAACGGAGCACGGCGTTACCTCAGTCGTCGAGGGACCAGGTGAGGCTGCGCTCGTCGGGTTCCGGCCTGGGGCTCCATCGCACGGCGGTGACGCGGACCGACTCGCCCACGACGTACACCGTGTGGCCGCCGCTGGTCTCGCCGGGCTGCACACCGATCTTGTGCGGCGGTCGCGAGGTGAGTGAGACCGGTGCCTTGGCGATCACTCCGCCGTCCGCTGTCAGCAGTTCGAGGTAGTTGTCGGGCAGTGCGGCGAACGGCACAGGGCTCTTGTTGGTGATCTCGGTGTGCACGACGACGGCACGTTCTCCGTCCTGGAGTGAGTAGCCTGCCGCCGCGAAGAGGTAGTCGGCAGGGTCCTGGATCTCCAGCAGTTGCACTGCCAGCTGCTCGCCTTCCAGGCCCAGCGTTTCCAGCACCTCGCCGGGGCGGCCCTGCCTGCGTGTGTTCGCGGCGGGGAATTGATCCCCGCGTGCCCAGAGCGCTGTCTGCGGAGGTCCCCACACGCTCATCACCGGGTCTGGCGGTGGCATC
Organism: Saccharomonospora xinjiangensis XJ-54; assembly: GCF_000258175.1. Taxonomy (NCBI): domain Bacteria; kingdom Bacillati; phylum Actinomycetota; class Actinomycetes; order Pseudonocardiales; family Pseudonocardiaceae; genus Saccharomonospora; species Saccharomonospora xinjiangensis. Next base: position 3,762,520 of record NZ_JH636049.1, read on the forward strand.
TGCGCGGACTGCTGGGACGCGGCGGCCTGATGCGGTGGTCCTGCCTGCGCGGGTGGCGCAGCGGGGAACGAGCCCGACGGCGTTCCCTGCACCGAGTAGGCGCCGCTTGGTGTGCCTTGGACCTGGTAGGCGCCGCTTGGTGTGCCTTGGACGGAGTAGGGGCCGCTCGGTGTGCCGTGCGAGGGATAGCCGCCGCCCTGCGCGGAGTGGGGCCCGGAGGACGCCGGGTGCACGGCGTACGCGCCGCTGGGTGTGCCCTGTACAGGCCCTCCGGCGCTCGGATGGCCGTGGTAGGAGCCGCCTCCCGGGTTGGTCGTGAGCGGCTGCGCATAGGGTGCCGCCGCGCTCGCGAGTGCGGCTCGCAAGCCGGCAGGATCACTCTCCACGCCCACGAGCAGCGGAAGTCCCTGCGCCGAAAGCCCGACGAGACGGTAGGCGACGTCCCGAGGATCCATCCCCACCCTCGCGGCGAGTTCGTGCACGGCCACCTTTCCCACCTCGGCGAGGGCGGCGAGCAGACGTGCATCGACAGGATCGGTCAGGGCCACGGCCACGAGCCTAGTCGGCCGATAGGGTGCGTTCATGGCGCCCACGACAACCGTGACCACACTCGCCGACGACTGTGTGGACCTGCTTTTCGACATTGAACCGCTGTGGCCCGTGATCGTGGGCATCGACCCGGCGCGGACGGAATTGGGCGATGTGACGGAGGAAGGCGAAGCACGGCACATCGCCGCGCTGGAGCGTCTCGTCGAACGGGCGCGGGCGCTGGACGTCGCCGAGCTGTCCGATCAGGAGCGCGTGACCCGCGACGTGATCATCGACCAGGCGCGGGCGCGGATCGCGCAGCTTCAGAGCAGGATGGTCGAGTTCACGATCTCTGACCTCTTCGTGGCGCCAGCGGCGAGCCTCCTGACGTTGCTGCCCATGGTGCCCGTCGCCACGCCCGAGCAGGGCAGCGCGCAGCTCGACCGGCTCGCGGCCATCCCCGCGTACCTGGATCAGGTGGCGGAGCGTCACCGTGCGGGTGTCGCGGCGGGCCGCACGCCTGTCGCGCACCTTGTTCGCGCGGCAGCCGAACATCTCGACCGATATCTCGCCGCTCCCGGTGACGATCCACTCCTTCGCCAGGACCCGCCGGACTCCGACTTCGCCTCCCGCAGGCAGCGGCTTCTGGCCGACGTGGTGCGGCCCGCGTTCGCGCGCTACCGCGATGTGCTGCGCTCGGAGTTGCTGGAACACGGCAGGCCCGACGACCGCCCCGGCGTCTGCCACCTGCCGGACGGCGACGCCGGGTACGCGGCGCTGGTGCGTGTGCACACGACGACGGAGCGCGACCCCGGCGAACTGCATGCCACCGGCCTCGACTGCATCGAGCGGCTGGCGGAGGAGTACGCGGTGCTCGGCAGGAGAGTCTTCGGCACCGGCGACCTCGGAGAGATCTTCTCGCGGTTGCGGACAGATCCGGCTCTGCGGTGGCGCGACGCCGACGAGTTGCTCGACACCGCGCGGGCCGCCATCACCCGCGCCGAACGCGAGGCGCCGAACTGGTTCGGTCGCATCCCTCCCCAGCCGTGGGTGGTGGAGCCTGTTCCGGCGGCGGAGGCGCCTGGCGCTCCCGCGGCGTACTACCTCCAGCCCTCGGTTGACGGAACGCGCCCCGGTACGTACTTCGCGAACACCCACGAGGTCACCGAGCGGTTCCGGCACACGTCGGAGGTGACCGCGTTCCACGAGGTGATCCCCGGCCATCACTTCCAGCTCAGCACGGCCCTGAACCTCGCTGATCTGCCACTGTTGCGGCGGATCAGCGACTTCAACGCCTACAGCGAGGGCTGGGGTCTCTACACGGAGCGCCTTGCCGACGAGATGGGGTTGTACTCCGACGACGTCGCCCGCCTCGGCATGCTCAGCATGGACTCGGTGCGAGCGGGCAGGCTCGTGGTTGACACCGGACTGCACGCGAAGGGCTGGAGCAGGCAGCAGGCGATCGACTTCCTGGAACGCAATACGCCGATGGCGCGGGTGGAGATCGTCGCGGAGGTGGACCGCTATATCGCCTACCCGGGTCAGGCGTTGTCGTACATGGTGGGCAGGCTGGAGATCCAGCGTGTGCGTGCCGAGGCGGAGCGGGCACTCGGGGAGCGGTTCGACATCAGAGCGTTCCACGATCTCGTGCTCGGCGTCGGTGCCGTGCCTCTGACCGTGCTGGAGGACGTCGTGCGCGTGTGGGTGCGCGACCACACTCGCTGACGGTCCGGTCAGCGCTTCTCGATCACCGAGGTGAGCCGGGCCGAGACGATCAGAGTCTCGGCCCTCGTGGCTTGGCCGACGGCGCCTGGCGCCGTCAAGAGCCGAAGTTCAGGGTGAGCCGTGTCGCGGGTGGCGTGGTCGAGCGCGTACTCACCCGGTAGCCCCTCGACGCGGTAGACGGTGAACACGGCGATCCGGCCGTCGGCTCGGGTGACCCGCACGGTGTCGCCGGAACGCAGCGTGTCCAGCGCGAAGAAGAGGCCGCGTTCATGGGTGAAATCGGTGTGTCCTGTGAGGACGGACGCTCCTGCCTCGCCGGGAGTGGGTGTGGAGGCCAGCCAGCCGACCGCGGCGGCGTTGGCCGGTACCTCGGCGACTCCGCCGGGAGTGCGCCCGAGCCCGACGACAGCTTCGGTGCTGATGCCCAGTGCCGGAATCTCGATCGCCGACGGTGGGGAGGCCGGCAGCGCGTCGTGCGCGATCGGCGGGGTGCGGGAGTCGATGACGTGGGGTGCGGCCCTTTCCGCGCCGGGTGAGAGTGGCGACCCCGGTTGCCCGTCTGCTTGTGACCGCAGCAACGTCGTGGTGACCACGGCCGTGGCGAGTGTCGCCAGTGCGACTACTGCGACTACGCTGGCGGCCAGCCCCCTTGACCGCCGTAGCTCTGGCGGGCGGGTGCTCAGTGTCATGGTCACCGGCAGCGGCTCCGGTGACTCCGGTCGCTTCCGGCCACTGCTACCGAATACGCACCCATCAATCGCCCCTCCTGCGATTAATCCCTCCAGGAAGGGGATCGCTGAGGGCCGAAGACTGTTACCGAAACGTGGCCGATAGGATTGAAGGTCACCCGTTCGGGTTACACAGCTGTTGACCGGCCGGCGTATGTGGGAATTCTGATGTTCGGCCGGTGACAACTGAAAGGTGGACGACTGTGACGACGAGGGGCACGGTGGCCGTGCTCGATGTGGGTTGTTTCAGCGCGCGGCTGCTGGGAGTGCGCCGAGGAGGCTCGCTGCTCGAACCTGTGCTGAGCCACAAGACCAGGCTCCGCCTCGACCGCTCGCTCGACGCATCGGGACGCTTGCACAGCGAGGGTATCGACGCGATCGTCTCCGCCGTGGGGACGGCGAGCGAGGTCGCAGTCAAAAGCGGCATCGAGGACGTCTTCTGCCTCGCCACGTCGTCGATCCGGGACGCACGCAACGCCGACGAGGTCGTCTCACGCGTGAAGTCCGCCACCGGACGTCACCTCCGGTTTCTCAGCGGAGCCGACGAGGCTCGGCTTTCCTACCGCGCCGCACGTGCCTGGTTCGGCGCGAGCGCGGGCCCGCTTTCGGTTCTTGACATCGGTGGCGGCACGCTCGAACTGGCAGCAGGAGACGGGATGCGGGCCGACTTCGCCCGGTCGCTTCCCCTCGGGGCGCGCGAGGCGACGCGGGCGTGGCGGCTCGACACCGATCGTCCTTCGGAGGACGTCATCGAGGCGCTGCGGACCCATGCCGTCGAGGAAGTGCGTGAGGTCCTCGGCGAGGACGAGCAGCGACTGCGCGAATTTGGCACCGTGGGCTGCTCGAAGGTCCTGCGCCAGCTTGCGGTTCTGGCGGGACGCAAGCACGAGGGGCGGGGCAGGGTCAGGGCGTTGCACCTCGAGGATGTCCAGCGCTGGATTCCGAGACTGGCGGCGCTGCCGCCGTCACGGCGAGCCGAACTACCGGGGATCTCCCGCCCACGGGCTCGGCAGGCGCTCGCCGGTGCGGTGGTCGCCGAAGCCCTCCTGACCGTGTTCGGCGGTCCTGCCGTGATCTGCCCCTGGTCCACGACGCAGGGCGTGTTGCTGTCGCTGATGGAGGACCCTGCCGAGTTGGAACGACCGGCGGTCCGGGCCCGTGCGGCCTGAGCCGCGAGCGAAAAGGACGGTGAGATCCATGCGAGACGAGCACATCCCGGACGGCACAGAGCCGGAGCACCCTGCCCCCGGCTCTGAGCAGACCTCCCGTCGTGAGAGTCCTGAGAGTCCTGAGAGCGGAGGTCTCGGCAAGCTGCCGTCACGCGATGTTCCCGAACCGCCGAACCGGGACGAGGTGCGGCCCGACGACGACGTGACTCCCGACGCGGGCACCGTCGAACCGCCGGACTGACGCCGCCTCACGACTGTGGCACGGTGGCCGCGGGACTCGGCGACTCCGCAGGAACGACGGGCGCGACATGGGGAACCCGCCTCGTCGGTGCGCGCCACGCGGGTTGCGAGGGGCGTTCCAACTCCTCCGCAGGCGGGATCGGCATCGTGACGGGCTCCTCGGTTACCCTCACCGGCACACCGTAGTGCGTGATGGTGAACGGCGAGCCCTGCGTGAGCCGGTAGCTGGCCGTCTCCTGCCGGATCTCGACGGAGAACTGGCAGCCGCGAAAGTACATCCGGAACGCGATCCGGCGGGGTATCGGAGGCAGTCTGGGCTGGAAGCTCAACTCGCCGCCGTAGTCGCGCATGCCGCCGAAGCCCGCCACGATCGCGAGCCACGATCCCGCCAGCGAAGCCATGTGCAGTCCGTTTCGGACGTTCTGGTGCAGGTCGTGCAGGTCGGTGAGCGCGGCCTCGGCGAAGTAGTCGTAGGCCAGTTCGAGGTGCCCGCATTCGGCAGCCATCACCGACTGGGTGGCGGCGGACAGCGAGGAATCCCGCACGGTCAGCGCCTCGTAGTACGCGAAGTTGCGGCGTTTCTGTTCGAGCGAGAACACGTCGCCGCGCAGGTGCATGGCCAGGACGAGGTCGGCCTGCTTGACGACCTGCTTCCGGTAGATGTCGAAGTAGGGATAGTTCAGCAGGAGCGGGTAACGGTCGGGGGGAGTGTTGGCGAAGTCCCATTTGGCGTGTTCGGTGAACCGTTCCGACTGCGGATGCACCTTCAGCAGTTCGTCGAAGGGAATCCGCATCTTCCGTGCGGCCTCGCGCCAGCCCGCGACCTCGATGTGATCGACCCCGAGCGCGTCGGCGATGTCGGGCTGCCGTTCACAGGAGTCGGCCGCGGCGCGCAGGTTCCGTTGCGCCATCAGATTGGTGTAGACGTTGTTGTCCACCACCGCTGAGTACTCGTCGGGGCCGGTCACCCCGTCGATGCGGAACCCGCCGTGCGGGTCGTGGTGCCCCAGTGAGATCCACAGCCGGGCGGTCTCGGTGAGCAGTTCGGTTCCGCACTCCCGCTCGAAGTCGGTGTCGTTGGTGGCGTTGAGGTAGCGCAAAACGGCGTCGGCGATGTCGGCGTTGACGTGGAAGGCCGCCGTGCCCGCTGGCCAGTACGCCGAGCATTCGGCTCCGTTGATGGAGCGCCACGGGAAAGCCGCACCTCGCAGCCCGAGCTGGCCGGCCCTCTCCTTTGCCTTGTCCAATGTGGAGTGTCGCCAGCGGAGTGCGTCCCTCGCGGCGTCGGGAAGCGTGTACGTCAGCAGTTGGAGCACGAACGTTTCGGTGTCCCAGAACGCGTGGCCGTCGTAGCCGGGGCCCGTGAGCCCCTTGCCGGGAATCGCCCTGCTCTCGCCGCGAGCCCCGGCCTGCAACACGTGGAACAGCGAGAACCGGATCGCCTGCTGAAGCTCGGGGTCGCCGTCGATCTGCACGTCGGCACTGGCCCAGAAGCTGTCGAGGAATTCGCGCTGTTCGCGGAGCAGTCCGTCCCATCCGGTCTGGAGCGCGCCCGCGAGCGCGGCATCGACCTGCGCTCGCAGAGCGGGGATCGACCGTTGCGCGGACCAGCCGTAGGCGAGGTACTTCGTGAACCGGAGGACGCTGCCCATCGGCACGTCAACGGCGACGGTCAGGCGCGCGAGGTCCCGCTCGTGCTCGATGTCGGTGCGCAGGCCGGGACAGGGTTCGATGTGGTGGTCCATGGCGGCGGCCATCCGGAGCCCGGACCGTTTGGTCCTGTGGACGAGAACGGCTCTGAAGTCCTCGGCCTTCGAGTACTCGGCCAGCAGGGGCGCCTCCAGCGCGGCGGCCACCCTCGGATCGCCCGCTTCCTGCTCGATCGGCTCGTTGGTGAGCAGGTCCGACTGGGCGACGAGCTGGATTTTTCCGTCGAGTGGCTCGACCTCGTACCGGATGGCGGCCACCGCGCGCTGGGTGAACGACACGAGCCGTTCGGTCCGAACGCGGACCCTGCGGCCGGTGGGTGACGTCCACTCCGTCTCGCGCCGCAGGGTTCCGGATCGGAAGTCGAGCACCCGGTGGTGTGAGGTCGCCTGCCCGTAACGCATGTCGAGCGGCTCGTCCTCGACGAGCAGGCGGATGATCTTACCGTCGGTCACGTTGACGACCGTCTGCCCCGCCTCGGGATAGCCGTAGCCTGCCTCGGCATACGGCAGTTCGTGTTCCTCGTAGAAACCGTTGAGATAGGTGCCGGGGAGCCCGCGTGGTTCGGCCTCCTCGAGCGTGCCCCGCATCCCGATGTGCCCGTTGGACAGCGCGAACGTCGATTCGGTCCGCTGGAGCGCCTCGACGTCGAGTCCCTGCCAGCGCAGTTCCCACGGTGAGCGGGCGTATCCCCGTTCCGTCATTGGCACGTCGCCGGTCACGCTCCCTCCTCCAGCAGGTCGGCGAGATCGTCAACGACGATGTCGGCCCCCTGCTCTCGCAGGGCCTTCTCCTGGTCGGCATGCGCACCGGACTCCGCCCGGTTGACGCCGACCACGTAGCCGAAGCCACCGTCGCGCCCCGCGCGTACCCCGGCCTGCGCGTCCTCGAACACGGCACAGGCCGACGGCCGCACACCGAGTTCGGCGGCACACGTGAGGAACGAGTCGGGTGCGGGTTTGCCGCGAAGTCCGCGTTCTTTGATGACGATCCCGTCAACGCGAGCCCGCACGTAGCCGGAGAGCCCAGCGGCGTCCAGCACCGTCGCACCGTTGGCCGACGAGGTGACCACACCGATGGCCAGCCCGTGTTCCCGGACCGCGTCGAGGTACCGGACCGAACCCGGAAACGGGGTGACCCCGTCGGCGATCAACCGCAGGAGCAAGCGGTTCTTGCGATTGCCGATGCCGTGTACGGTATCGGCTCCCGCGTCGTCCCCTTCACCACCTTCCGGGAGTTCGATCCCACGGGACGCCAGGAAGGCGCGGACGCCGTCGAGCCGGGGACGGCCATCGACGTAGGTGGCGTAGTCCTGCTGGGTGAAGGGCGGCAACGGCGACGTGCCGTGCTCGCGCAGGAACTCGTCGAAGGTCTCCTTCCACGCCCGCATGTGCAGGGCGGCGGTGCTGGTGAGAACACCGTCGAGGTCGAAAAGACACGCGGTGACCGTGCCGGGTAACCCGATCATGACACTCACGCTAGTAGCCGGACGAGTACCCGGCATGACGAGAGACCGCGGCCGTTCGGCCTCGACGATGGCGTGGCGGCGTGCCTATTCGCCGCGCGCCGAGGGGACCAGCCGAGGCGAGCCTGCCGCCGCCGCGCCGGGCGGTTCGCCCCACACCAGTTCGGTGACGAGTTCGACAGCCTCGTCCACTGCCGCGGCCACCTCGGGGCTGAGCCCGATACCGGTGGTGGACCTCGGTTCGCAGGCGACGACGACCAGCCGGGCCGCGTCACACCCGAGGAGCCGCAGCAGAGCCGGCGCGATCAGGCCGTCCGGTTGCGCCTCCGTGAGGTCGAGGTCCGTGACCCGCAACCGGCCGGGAGTCCCGCCGCGTGGCGTGCCGTCCACCAGCACGGTGGTGTCGTAGTCGCCGAGCATGTCGCAGTCGAGCCTGCCGCAGCCAATGCCGTGATCGGCGAGTTGAACCCAGGAGGGAAGGCGACGCTCGGCCAACCGCTGAACGACTTCGAGAGCGAAGCCTTCGTCACCGCGCAGGATGGTGCCAATACCTGTGACCAGCACACGTGGCCTCATAGTTGCCACGGTATGCCCGTGCGAGGCCGAGCACAACGCCCCGACTGCGGTACGGTGCGCGATCGAGATCCGGCCGTTCCCGCGGCCACCGACATGGCTTCGTCCAGCGGGTCAGGTGACCGGCTTCAGCGGGTCGTGACCGATCGACATCAGCCGGTGACGCCAATGGGTCTCCCCGGCGGTGGGTTCGAGGTCGTCACCGCGCTGCCCGTGCACGCGGTCCACGACTTTCCGCATCACGTCGAGGTCGTCGTCGGCGAGATCGGTCTTGCGCTTGCCGAGAATCTCCAGCACCCGCCTGCCCAGTTCCGGGCCGGCGTGGTCGGGCAGCTCCTCGTCCTTCGCCGTGGCGGCGGTGGTGCGCAACCACTCGGACAGTTCCCGCGACGTCATGTTGACGACGCGATGGAACTCGTCCCACAGCCTGTCCGTCCTGGCGTCCATGTCGCGCCTCCTTCGCATGGTCGGCTCGTCAGCCCGGCGTCGTCTCGCCACCGAGCGCGGCCATGACCTCGCCGGTGTAGTACGAGGACATCCGGTTCGAGGCGAGGAACACGTACGAGGGCGCGAGTTCGTCCGGGTCGGCGGCTCGGCCCATGGGCACCTGCTGCCCGAACGACTCGACGTGCTCCTCACCCATCGTGGCCGGGATCAGCGGGGTCCAGACAGGACCGGGAGCGACGCAGTTGACCCGGATGCCTCGCGGGACAAGCGACTGAGCCATGGCGAACGTCCAGGCGTGAACGGCGCCTTTCGTGGCCGAGTAGTCGATGAGCTTCTTGTTGCCCCGCAGGCCGTTCACCGAGCCGGTGTTGATGATCGCGCCGCCTTCGGGCAGGTGCCGCAGTGCCGCTGCCGTGACCCGGAAGTAGGAGTGGATGTTCACGTCGAAGGTGTGTGTCCACTGCTCGTCGTCGATCTCGTCGAACGACTGGTGCTCCTGCTGGGTCGCGACATTGTTGACGAGGAGGTCGAGTCCGCCGAACTCGCGCACCGTGCCGGCGACGACCTTCTCGCACTGGGCCGCGTCCGCGAGGTCGCCCGGCAGCAACAGGCAGCGGCGGCCCTGCTCGCGCACCAGCGCGGCGGTGTGCTCGGCGTCGTCGTGCTCGCTGAGGTACGCGATGGCCACGTCGGCGCCCTCCTTGGCGAACGCCACCGCGACGGCACGCCCGATACCGGAATCCCCGCCCGTGATGAGTGCCTTGCGATCACGGAGCAGGTCACGCCCCACCCAGTCGCGCATCTCGTCGCGTGGCTGAGGAGCCATCCGCCCGGTGTCGCCGGGGGGTTGCTGGCTCTGTTTCGGCTGGTTCACCGATCACTCCTCACAAACGGTCGGGTTGGGGTCGAACACCGTGTCGTCGGTGATGGGCAGGTCGCGGACTCGCGCATCGGCGGCAAGGTGGACGGCGCTGGTGAGCGCGGCGGCCGTGCCGGCGATGCCGATCTCGCGTAACCCCTCAGGGCTGTTCCTCACGCCGGCCAGCGGCAGACCTGGTATCGACCGTCACCCTGTGACACTCTCCGTCAACCGTGAGCGTGATCTCGGTATCCATGTCACCCCGTCCGGATCGTCGCGAACCCGTGTCTGCCTCGGCTCGGCTGCGACGTACCCAACCGGTGGTGGCACCAAACGGTGCCGCCCGTGCGCGGGGTGGCTCACTCGGTGAGCTTTCCGCGAAGGAACTCCAGCGTGCGGGCGAGCAACCGGGACACGTGCATTTGGGAGATCCCGACACGCTCGGCGATCTGGGTCTGGGTCATGTTGCCGAAGAAACGCAGGATGAGCACCCGCCGTTCCCGCTCGGGAAGACTCGCGAGCAGCGGTTGCAGCGACTCGTGGAACTCGACGTTTTCCAGTTGTACGTCGTCCTCACCGACGGTCTCGGCGAGCGGCAGCGTGCCCTCGTCGTCGTAGGCGGCGTCCATGGACACCGACTGGTAGGCGTTGCCCGCGAGCAACCCGTCCCAGACGTCCTCCGGGGAGAGGTCGAGTTCGGCGGCGAGTTCGCTCGGTGTCGGGGCACGGCCCAGCCTCTGGGCGAGTTTGCCGCTCGCCTGGCTCAACGAAAGGTGGAGTTCCTTCAATCTCCTGGGTACGCGGACCGCCCAACTCGAATCGCGGAAGTGCCTCCGGACCTCGCCCATGATCGTGGGCACGGCGAAGGCGACGAATTCGGTGCCCCGTGAGGCGTCGAAGCGGTCGATGGCGTTGAGCAGCCCCAGCCTTGCGACCTGCACCAGATCGTCACGCGGCTCGCCACGGCCGACGAACCGCCGGGCGATGTGCTCGGCGAGAGGCAGGCAGCGGGTGATGATCTCGTCGCGAACGGCCGTCCTTCTCGGGTCCTCCGGATCGAGAGCGGCGAGCGTGTTGAACAGTGGAGCGAGATCCTCGTATCCGCTTGAGCCTCCCCCTTGCGCGCGCGCTTCAACGCGGGATTGCTCGTCAGGGGTCACGGGCCCGTGGCTACCCCGGCGACAAGGGGGCCACACCCACGCGTCGGCTGTCGGGCGAGGGGGCTTGACACGCCTGCCACTGCCCGGACGGTTCCCCGCGTACTCGCCGTGAGTGACGTTCCTGCCTGGTCGAACGCCGCAGTCGTCACCCGATGGTGTGGCGTCGGGAATGGTGGTGCGGACCGCCTGAGGCAGTCGCACTCCCGAGCGAGTGCGACCGTCCACGTGGGTGGCCGTTCCAGTATCCTGAGAATCCACTGTGGACAATTGTCCAGTGTTGTCACCCGGAGTGTTGGCGAATCGTTGTGCTTGCGAGATCAACGCTGGTCGGCGTACCGTCTCAGGCGGTGGTTGTGACCCAGCCGCGCCGGAAGAATCCGTTCGAGCGGAAGGCGGCGACCGGATGGCGTGCACGAAGGACGACCTCGACCTGCTGGTCGAGCGGCCGGTGGCCGGGCTGGTCGTGATCAGGGTCGCCGGGGAGATCGATATCCTGGGCGCTCCGACGCTGCGGCGGTGTATCGAGAGCTGTGTTGCCGGCGCTTCAGCCCTTGTCCTCGACTTGAGCGGCACCACGTTCTTCGGCGCCGCAGGACTCTCCGTTCTGGTGCGCACCTCGGCTCTCGTGGAACGGCGACATGTCCGGTGGGCGCTCGTGTGCCCCACAGCGGTGTTGCGACCGCTGCGCGTCACCGACCTCGACCGTGAACTGCCGGTGTGCACGGACTTCGCGGAGGCTGTCGCGGTGGCCGCTTCCCCCGCGCTTTCCTGAAGCGCCGGGTCAGCGGGCGTGCCGCGAGCGGTAGGTGCGCATCTTGTGCCGTGCCCCGCAGATGTCCATGCTGCACCAGGTGCTGTTCTGGGCGGGGGAGCGGTCGTAGAAGACCCACCGGCAGTCCGGGTTGTGGCAGACCTTGAGCCGTTCGAGTTCCCCGGTCAGCCCCGACGTGAAGACCAGTGCGAGGCATTCGCCCAGGTAGATGTCGAGTGGGCCCGTCTTCTTCGGCGGGAGAACCGGATCGCCGCGCGAGGACCATCGGGGCGGCGCCAGGAGGATCTTCGCGAGCTTGTTCAGCTCCGCTGTCCGTTCCTGGCCTTCGAGATACTCCCGCACGGTCTCCCGCAGCTTCAGCAGCAGGTCGTGTTCCTTGCGGTGGATTTCCCCGACGTCCACGCCGATCGCTCGTAACCAGGCCGAGGCGCTCGCCGTCGTGATCAACGCGTCTTCGGTGTACAGCAGCCGCGCCGAGTTGCAGAGCTGCTCCAGCCTGTTCAACTCGCCCGGTGCCTCTGTCCTCGAAAACGGCATACCAATGATGTTACAACTCTCCGAAAATGTTGATGTTACCGTCTAAGAGCTTGAGGCGGTAACGCGAAGGAGGGGACGACATGACCGGACCGGAGTTGCCGGAGCGGTTCGACACGCCTGGCGGAACGGTGCGCTGGGGCAGGCTGGGGCAGGGAAGACCAGTAGTGTTGCTGCACGGCACGCCGTTCTCGTCCTGGGTATGGCGAGATATGGCGACAGCGTTGGCTGAGCGCTACGAGGTCTTTGTGTGGGACCTGCTCGGGTACGGAGAATCGGAACAACGCGAAGGGCAGGACGTGTCCCTCGCGGCACAGGGGGAGATCTTCGCGTCGCTGCTCGGCCACTGGGATCTGGCCGCCCCGGATGTGGTGGCTCACGACATCGGTGGTGCGGTCTCGCTGCGAGCCCATCTGCTGCACGGCGCCCACTACCGCAGCCTCGCCCTCGTGGACGTCGTCGCGCTACGGCCGTGGGGGTCGCCGTTCTTCCGCCTCGTCGCCGACCATCCCGAGGTGTTCGAGCGGCTCCCTCCGTCGCTGCATGAGGCGCTCGTCCGCGAGTACGTCGCAGGCGCACTGCACAGGGCCGCGCCGGAGGCCGTCATCGACCGTCTCGTGAAGCCGTGGCTCGGCAGTCGAGGGCAGGCCGCGTTCTACCGGCAGATCGCACAAGCCGATCAACGGCACACCGACGACATCGAGGAGCAATTCGAGGCGCTCAACCTGCCGGTGCTGGTGTGCTGGGGCGAGGAGGACGCGTGGATTCCGCTCGAGCGCGGCGAGGAACTGGCGCGCCGGATTCCCGGGGCCCGGCTGCGCCGCATCGCCTGCGCGGGGCACCTCGTCCAGCATGACGCCCCCGCCGCGCTGGCCGGGGCACTTCTCGGCTTCCTCGGCTGAGAACGGGCTCAGGACCGGGGCGAGGTGACGAACGTGCCCTTTGACTTCAGCGTCTGCACGAGCCCGCGATCTCGCAGGATCTTCGTGGCCTTGCGGACGGTGTCGAGCGCGACGCCGTACTCCTCCGAAAGGGCTCGTTCTCCCGGAATCCGGCTACCGGCGGGCCAGTCGCCGTCGGCGATGAGCCCGGCCAGATGGTCGGCGAGCAGGACGTATTCGTACCCGGTCTTGTTCTCCGGGTTGTACTTCTTCCGTTCGGGACCGTTCATGGCAGCACGATAGAACTGCGCCACGCTGCGTTCACGTGCAGACCGCGGCGCAACGCGGGGTGCAGCGGCGCGGCTACTCCATCCGGGGTGGCACGCTGGTGCGTTGCTCGGGAATCGGTCCCGTGGCGATCTCGCGCGTCACCTCCAGCAGTCGTGCCGCGGCCTTCTCGGCGTCGGCCGGTGAGAATCGCGCGGCGGGACCTGCGACGCCGATTGCGACGGGCAGGCGAGTGCCGGGAAGGGGAGCGCAGACGTAGCGGCTGTCCTCGTCATCGCCGATGACGTAGCCACGCCGTCGGGTCTCGGCGAGTTCGGCGAGCAGCACCTCGGTCTCGAGAACCGGCTCGCCGGCGTGGTGGGCGACGTCGTGCACGCGCTCGTCCGTGAACCGGCTGACGATCGCCCTGCCGAGCGCTGTGGCGAGTAACGCCTCCCGTGAGCCGCGCGCCGCCGCGAAGCGGACCTGCTTCCGGCTCTCCACGACATCGAGGTAGACGACGTGGTCACCATCCAGGATGGCCAGATTGACCGTTTCGCCGAATTCGTCGCGGAGCTTTTCGAGCCATGGCCGAGCGCGTTCCCTCAGCACTTCCAGATGCCGTGATTGCATACCGACGAACCCGAGCCCGAGGCGGTAGAGCCCGCTGGCGGCGTCGCGTTCGACGTAGCGGTGTGCTTCCAGCGTCCACAGATAGCGGAACGCCGACGACTTCGGCAGCTCGGTTTCCTGGGCGACCTCGATGAGCGAGGTGCCCTCCACAGATTCCTGTAGCAGGTTGAGAATCGAACAAACTCGTTCGACGGCGCGAACGGTGTAGTCGCGCTCCTCTCCTCTGGCGCCGCTTTCCGCATCGTCGTGCTGTCTCTGGCCGCGTCGTGCTGGCACGTCTGCTCCCTGTGAATTGCGGATGACGTGTTGCGAAACTCTAGCCGTTGTGAACTTCCCGGGGCAGGGGGCCAGAAAAGCGCTCTCGTTGCGATTTCGGGGTGAGTTTTACCGTAATGCCGGGCGGCGGAGCTCGTAGTGGTGTAACGACTCGTGTCCTGCGGCGATATTGATTCTGGAGCCGACTGCGTAAATCTGCACGACTCGGCGTCACGTCGTCCGCGATGTGATGTGAATTTCGATTGCGGAGAATAGCCCGTTTGGTGGTAGCCGATCACGGGCCGCTCCAGGAAGCTGGTGCTGTGTCGATCGTGGTGCGGTCGCGCAGCTGGGGGTGTGCGGGATGTGTCCGCCTGCTGTGACCTGTCGCTGCCACGACGAGGCGGAAAACCGTTCCCGAACCTCGCAAGCGATGCCGATGCCAATTCATGAGACCGCGTCGCGGGCCGGTGTGCCCGCGGCCCGGGACCCGCAGCCTGTCACCACTGATGTGCCGGTCGTGCGGAGTTCCGGTGTGTTACGCCGATCAGTTCCGGAGGGAGCCGGTGAACCGATCTGGGATCTGATGCGCCGAGTCCGCAAGCTACGCGGCCTCACGCAGTATCAGCTCGCCGATCGGCTGGCGGAACTGTCGAACAACTCCAGTGTGAGCCGCGACGAGGTGGCCAGGTGGGAACGGGGCAAACGCGTGCCCGGGCCCTACTGGCGCCAATGGTTGAGCGTCGCGCTCGACGTTCCTTCGGAGCAGTTGCTCGAAGCCGTCCGGTGTGGACGGACCAGGAGGGCGTCCCGGTGAGGTAGAAATTCGATCACCGTCTCGGGCTTTCCGAGGCGGTCACTTCCACGGACAGGTCGCGCGGCCCCGGCCGGTGCTTCCCCTCGCCGGTTCTTCCACGTCCTTGTCCGCGCCTCCGGTCTGGACTCGAGCTTTTGCGGGTCCGCACCATCGCCACGACGACCGCGTCGGTCGTCGCTTGCCGGATGTCGCCCGGTGCTGAAACGCGCGAGTGATCGTGCGCGAGGGTGTGGTCAGCGCTGTGTCGCGGAGTTCGGGGTCGCTCGACATGATCTGATCTACTCGGTACCGCGGTGTAGCGCGCTGGCGACGTAGCGTGCTACAGTCTCGGTGGCTGTCGGCGCGGGACCGTTCATCGTGCGACGGCGGCCGTGGTGGTGCGGCCGGGACTGCCCCTTCCGGCCCGGCCGCACCACCCGTCATCAGCACGACGGCGCCGGAGGGCGCCGCTGCCCAGGGGGAAGAATGACGGAGCAGAGCAGGGCGGGCCGGTCGTGCCGCACGCCGCGGCACGACCGCGGCATCCGTGTCCAAGGATTGGCCCGCTGCGGGAGCCCGTTCGGCTGGTGTCTCGCCACGGGCGGTCGATGTCCGGGGCCGGTGTCCAGGAAGGACGTCAGGAAGCGTCCCTGGTGAGCCTGCCTGCCAGGTCGGCGAGGAGTTCGGCCGACTCGTCACCGGGGAGCGCGGCGGACCATGCCTGCTCCCACAGGTTCCGGAAGACGGCGAGGGTCTCCGGGTCCTCGTACTGAATCCGATCGACCGGTGTCGTCATGTAGACGACGTCGGAGAAGTCCTGTATGACCTCGGAAGGCAGCAACAACTCTGTGAATCCGGCAGCACTTCCCACCGGCCGCCCTTCACTGTCGGGCAGCACCCGGACCTCGATGTTGTCGCGGCGCGCGAACGAGGCCAGCTCGGTGAGTTGGTCTCCCAGTACGAACGGGCCGCCGACGGGACTCCGCAGTGCCGATTCCCCGACGACGCAGGCGAGACGCGGAGGGTCCGCTCTGTTGAGAATCGCTTGCCTGCCGCGGAGCATGCGCAGGTGCAGTGTCAACTGGTCGGCTCGCTGATCGGTGAGTTCGGCGCGTAGCAGTGCCTCGGCGTAGGCCGGCGTTTGTAGTAGTTCCGGCACGTGGTTCGGCTCGAAGATCCGCAGGTCTGCCGCCGAGTACTCGAAACCGGCGAGCAGCGCCGTCGAACGAGGCGGGAAATGCTCGGGGAATTCGTCCTCCCACCAGTCGGGGGAGTGCATCTCGACCCTGTCGCGCAACTGGCGGTAGTACGTGGCGCGGTCGCTGTGTCCGTATGCGTCGAGCATGATGTCGAGGCTGTCATGACTCGGCAGGTAGCGGCCCATCTCGTAGTGCCCGATGGTCGCGCGGCTCTTGCCGATCAGGCGAGCGATCTCACTCTGGTTGGAGTTCTCGCTGGTCTCACGCAGCTTCTTCAACCCATGGGTGAACGCCCACTCCGCGACGACGTGGCTCACCTCGACCAAGGGCCTCACCTTTCGGCTGCGGGTGAAACGAGCAAGCTTCACCCGAATGGGCCACACCGCGCTGTAGCGCGCTAGTCATGTAGCGCGCTAGGCTCGATATGGCTACGGACAGTTGGACACTTGTCACGTTAGCCCTCCGGCGGCGTCGGCTGTGGGACCCCCTCGCCTGGTCACGTCGCAGGAACGCAGCAGTACGACAGATGCAGCAGCACGACAGATATGGGCCAGGACAGGGTGGGGGTCGCGCGTGTGCGATGACGGCGTGCGCGGTGGCGGCGCCCTGCGCGACGGCGGAGTGGCGTCCGGGAGCGCTGGCGGGCATTGCGGTATCGGCGACAGCGCCCCGCTCACTGCTGCTGTCGAGGCCGCAAGGGAACGTGCCAGGGAGCTTGCCGCCGTGCCCGGCTCGAGCGCCGCGCGGCTGAGGCGCGACGCGGCCGACGTGGAGAGGTGGGAGCAGCGTCGCCGAGGGCGCCATGTGCGCCTGTGGATCGTGGACATCGAGGCTCGTGCCGCGGCCGTTGACGCGCCGGAGGCCGGGTTTCGGCTGAGTCGCTACGTGCGCAGGCCGCTCCATCGCATCGGCGACGTTCCCGTGCTGCGGCGCACCGGCGTGCCAGAACCCGTCCCCGCTGACGGTGTTCATGGCGACGACGGTGCCTGCCTGGTCTCCTACCCGCGCGGTGCTCTGGCGTGCGGGCGCGACCGGGTGCCGTTCGGGGAGCTGGAGCGGGTCCACGTCGCCGCGTATGTGAAGGCCCTCGCTCTGGCGCGGGCTCGGCTGTCCTCGGCCCAGGTCACCGCGCCCGACGTCGATGACGGGGTGGACGATGATTCCCAATCGCGCATCTGTGACCCCGGCCTGGGGCTGTGGTGGGTTCGCCACCGCGTCCTGTGTCTGGCCGGGCCGGGGGAGGCACCTGCCAGGGCTGCGGAACTGGCAGCGACGGTCGTGGACGACGCGGGCCTGCCCTCCGCGCGAGTGATCGATCTCCGTGCCGACGACGGCTACCTCGACGCAGAAGGACGGCGGATCCATCCTGCCGTGCTGCTGTGCTCCCGTGCGGCGGCGGCGCTGTGGGACGACTACGACGTGGCCGAGGCTGACGTCGGCGAACCGTCGGCGCTCGCGGACGTTCTCGCACGAGCTGCCGTGCAGGTGTGGAAGACCTTCGCCGACGATGCGAGGTCTGTGTTCCGGTGAACGGAATGCGACTGGGCGAAAAACTATGCAAACGACGAAGGCTCCCGTATGCTCGAACATGAAGCCGACGGATTGTCTTTCACGTTTGTCGGCCGACCGTGCGCCTGTATCCCTCCCCAAGGCGCATCGGTAACGACGGTGTCCCGGTGTTGAACCCCCAGCAACACCGGGACACCCACCGTCATCACCCCGCCATTTCCTGGCGTCGTTCTCCGCCCGTCGTGCGGCTTTCGTGGCAGACTGCCTTGTTTCCCGTGAACGGCGCCGTATGGTTCCCCTACTGCAGGCGACGTGCATTCGTCCACGTCAGCAAGAATTTTCTCCGGGTTCGCTTGCTCTTTGTTCTGTCTCGGACTCAAGGAAGCGGTTTTCGCCGCAGGGGGCGGAAGGTTTGTTGTCCATGGCGCAACCGGTTGCCGTGGGCGCCGCCGTCGAAACAGCGAGCGGTTGAACTCACGCAGCCGGAGTAGTTGATCACCGTCGGTGCTGATTCCTGGATACTTTCTGTGGGACGCTGCTCCGGTCGAGTGGATAGGGTTCTCACAGGGGCGAGAAGCCGGGAAGCGGCTGCCGAGGGAGCACGATGAGGCTGGACTGTGCCCCGACCACGGTGTTCTCCCGCGCTCACGGCGATATGCCGGCGAAAAGCCCCGTGCCGATGCGCTCGAATATCCCCTCGGATAGCCGTACGGGTGTACGGCGGGTGACGATCGGGGTCACGCAATCGCCCCATCGCCGGTGCCGCCCCGTTCTCGATACGTCGAACCACGGTGTATTGCGAAGATCATGTTCGATGTGCTGGAATCACCCCGGCCGTCACCACGGCGGAATTCGGCCGACCGGAAAGGCCGAGCAGGCGCGCATGCTGCCTGTCGGTGTGCCAGCAATCGGATCTCCGGTGTCCGATGCGCCTTTTCTCGGGCAGAAAGAGTTTTCGGCGCGCGTCGAGAGCAGGGAGGAACGCGACGAGGTCGTGAGGCGAAACAGTGGTTTTCCGGCCGAACGGGAAGGACGCGCGATGGAGTATTCAGGGCCAGCCTCTTCCGGGGCGGAGAAGAGCTACGGTCCCGCCGGCGCGACGCGGACGCGGTACCCGGCGGTGGTCGCGGTCGCGCGCGACTACGACAACTCCGACGACGCCGACATCTTCTACCACTCCGTGCGGGGCGGCGAGGACATCCACGTCGGCCGAGGACCTTCGGCTGCCGCGTCACCTGCCTCAACCTCAGCGAGGTGGAGAACGAACGCAACCGCCGGTACACGAGGAAACAGGGACTCGCCGACCTCATCGAGGTGGTGGACGGCTCGCTCGAGGACCTGCCTTTCGAGGACGACGAGTTCGACGTCGTGTGGTCGCACGACGCGATGCTGCTCAGCGGTGACCGCGTGCGTGTCCTCAAGGAGGTCGCGCGCGTGCTGAGACCCCGGGGTGAGTTCGTCTTCGCCGATCCCATGGCGTCGGACGGCTGCGACAGCGTGGCGCTTCGGCTCATTCTCGACCGGCTGCGTCTGGAGAGCATGGGCTCTCCGAGTTTCTACCGCCGAGAACTGAGCAAACTCGGTCTGTGCCGCATCGAGTTCGACGACCACACGGAGCAACTCGCCGATCGCTGCGGGCGAGTGATGGAGGAGACAGGGCGGTGTCGTGAGGAGATCGGCTCGCGGGTGAGCGAGAGCTACCTCACGCACATGGAGATCGGTCTCACGCACTGGGTCGAGGGTGGCAAGGCCGGTAATCTCGCCTGGGGCGTATTCCACGCTCGCGCCTGACGTGGAACTCCGGAGACGAACGGCGAATTGTCAGCGACGAGAGACGAGGATGCACAGTGACCGCTAATCGAAGGCTGTTCACCAGCGAGTCCGTCACGGAGGGCCACCCCGACAAGATGTGTGACGCCATCAGCGACACCATCCTGGACGCCCTGTTGGCCGCCGACCCGAGGAGCCGGGTCGCGGTGGAGTCCCTGATCACAACAGGTCAGGTCCACGTCGCGGGTGAGGTGACCACGGAGGCGTACGTGGACGTGCCCACGCTGGTGCGCGACACCGTCCTCGAGATCGGGTACGACTCGTCGGCGAAGGGGTTCGACGGCGCGTCGTGCGGGGTGAACGTCGCTATCGGTTCGCAGTCGCCGGACATCGCGCAGGGCGTCGATGCCGCGTACGAGACGAGGCTGGAGAACGCTCTCGACGAGCTGGACCGTCAGGGCGCCGGTGACCAGGGCCTGATGTTCGGCTATGCCTGCTCGGACACGCCCGAGCTGATGCCCCTGCCCATCGCGCTGGCTCACCGTCTCTCTCGCAGGCTCACCGAGGTCCGCAAGAACGGGACGGTGCCGTACCTGCGTCCCGACGGCAAGACCCAGGTGACCATCGAGTACGAGGGTGACCGTCCGGTGCGGCTGGACACGGTGGTGATCTCCAGCCAGCACGCCGAGGGCATCGACCTCGACGGGATGCTCGCCCGCGACCTCGTGCAGCACGTCATCACGCCGGAGATCGAGTCCCTCGGCCTCGACGCCGCCGAGCCGAGGACACTCATCAACCCGACGGGCCGGTTCGTGGTGGGTGGTCCGATGGGTGACGCGGGGCTGACGGGCCGCAAGATCATCGTGGATACGTACGGCGGGATGGCCCGGCACGGTGGTGGTGCTTTCTCGGGCAAGGACCCGTCGAAGGTGGACCGCTCGGCCGCCTACGCGATGCGCTGGGTCGCCAAGAACATCGTCGCCGCGGGCCTCGCCGATCGTGCCGAGATCCAGGTGGCGTACGCGATCGGCAAGGCGGCTCCGGTGGGGTTGTTCGTGGAGACGTTCGGGACGGAGAAGGTGGACCCCGCCAAGATCCAGGCCGCGATCACCGAGGTGTTCGACCTGCGTCCCGCGGCGATCATCCGTGATCTCGACCTGTTGCGGCCGATCTACGCCCCGACGGCCGCCTACGGTCACTTCGGCCGCACCGACGTCGATCTCCCGTGGGAGAGGACCGACAGGGCGCCCGCGTTGAAGGACGCCGCGAAGGCGTGAGCGCCCCAGGGCGCCCGCTGTCCCGTACCCGATCCCGGTGGCCGGAAACCGAGTGTTCCGGCCACCGGGGACGTGCCCTGCCCACCCCAGTCCCCGAGGTCAACGACACCCCTACGAGGAGTGTGCTCGCATGCGCATAGCGGTGACCGGCTCCATCGCCACCGACCATTTGATGGTCTTCCCAGGCAAGTTCGCCGACCAGTTCGTCGCCGATCAGCTCGACAAGGTGTCCCTGTCGTTTCTCGTCGATCACCTCGACATCCGCAGAGGCGGTGTCGCCGCCAACATCGCGTTCGGGCTCGGCAGCCTCGGGATGAACCCGGTGTTGGTCGGCGCGGTCGGCCGGGACTTCGACGACTACCGCTCGTGGCTTGAGCGGCACGGCGTCGATACCGGGTCTGTCCATGTGTCGCAGACCCGGCACACCTCGCGGTTCCTGTGCACGACCGACCAGGCTCAGGCGCAGATCGCGTCGTTCTACGCCGGGGCGATGGAAGAGGCCCGCGACATCGAACTGCAGGTCGTGGCCGATCGGGTGGGGCGGCTCGACCTCGTGGTCGTCGCTCCGAACGACCCGGTGGCGATGGTGCGCCACACCCAGGAGTGCCGTGAGCGGGGCATCCCGTTCGCCGCCGACCCCTCCCAGCAGCTGGCGCGGATGGAAGGCCCGGAGATCCGCACGCTGGTGGAGGGCGCGGCCTACCTGTTCACCAACGAGTACGAGACGTCGCTGCTGTTGAAGGAGACCGGCTGGTCGGAGGCGGAGATCCTCGACAGGGTCGGTCACTGGGTGAAGACCTTCGGTCCCGAGGGAGTGCGGATCGAGTCGAAGCACACCGAAGCTCTGACCGTGCCCGCGCTGACGGTGACCGACGAGGTGGACCCGACGGGTGTCGGCGACGCCTTCCGTGCCGGGTTCCTGTGGGGCCTCGCCGCGAAGCTGGGGCTGGAGCGATCCGCGCAGGTCGGGTGTACCCTGGCGGCCATCGTCCTGGAGACCGTCGGCACGCAGGAATACACCCTGGATCGGGCGGAATTCTCCAAGCGCGTGGCCACGACCTACGGCAGCGACGCCGCGGCCGAGATCGAATCCAAGCTGCGGGTGTGAACATGGACAGTCGGTTTCTCGCCGAACTGGATCGCCGGGTCCTCGTCGCGGACGGCGGCATGGGCACCGCGCTCCAGGAATTCGACCTGACCCTCGACGACTTCGCGCAGCTGGAAGGCTGCAACGAGATCCTCAACGACACCCGTCCCGACGTGGTGTCGGCGGTGTACCGGAGCTTTCTCGAAGCGGGCTCCGACGCCATCGAGACGAACACGTTCGGCACCAACTACGGCAACTTCGGCGAGTACGGGATTCTCGACCGCATCAGGGAACTGGCCGAGAAGGGCACGACCCTGGCCCGGCGGTGTGCCGACGAGTACTCGACGCGGGACAAGCCCAGGTTCGTGCTGGGGTCGATGGGCCCCGGCACCAAACTGCCCACGCTCGGGCACGCACCGTACTCCGTGTTGCGGGACGCCTACGTCGAGAACGCGCTGGGGATGCTCGACGGTGGCGTTGACGCGGTGCTGGTGGAGACGTCGCAGGATCTGTTGCAGACCAAGGCTGCCGTGGTCGGCGCGAAACGCGCCATGGCCGTCGCGGGACGCCGGGTGCCGATCATCGCGCAGGTGACGGTGGAGCAGACCGGTACGATGCTCGTCGGTTCCGAGATCGGCGCCGCGCTCACCGCGCTGGAACCCCTCGGCATCGACCTGATCGGCATGAACTGCGCGACGGGGCCTGCCGAGATGAGCGAGCACCTGCGGGTGTTGTCCGACCACGCCCGCGTTCCGCTCTCGGTGATGCCCAACGCGGGGCTGCCGGAACTCGGCCCGAACGGCGCGGTGTACCCGCTGAGTCCCGACGAGCTGGCCGAGGCGCTGGCCACGTTCGTGAGGGACTTCGGGGCCCGCCTCGTCGGGGGGTGTTGCGGCACAACGCCCGAGCACCTCCGGGCGGTGGTGGATGCGGTGTCGGCGCTGCCGCCGAGACAGCGGACGCCTCGTCACCTTCCGTCGATGTCGTCGGTGTACCAGTCGGTGCCGTTCGAGCAGGACGCCTCGATCCTCAACGTGGGAGAGCGCACCAACGCCAACGGCTCGAAGAAGTTCCGCGAGGCGATGCTCGACGAGCGCTACGACGACTGCGTCGAGATCGCGAAGGCACAGACGAGGGAAGGTGCTCACGTACTGGATCTGTGCGTGGACTACGTCGGCCGCGACGGCACGCGCGACATGGCCGAACTCGCCTCCCGCCTCGCCACGGCATCGACGTTGCCGATCATGGTCGATTCCACCGAACCCGACGTCGTGCGGACCGGGCTCGAACACCTCGGTGGACGTTGCGCGATCAACTCGGTCAACTACGAGGACGGCACGGGGCAGGAGAGCCGGTACCAGCGGGTCATGGAACTGGCCGTCGAACACGGCGCCGCGGTGGTCGTCACCTGCATCGACGAGGAGGGGCAGGCTCGGACGGCCGACTGGAAGGTGCGGATCGCCGAGAGGGCCATCGAGGATCTGACCACCAACTGGGGTCTCGACATCTCGTCGATCATCATCGACTGCCTGGTGTTCCCGATCACCACGGGTCAGGAGGAGGTGCGCAAGGACGCCGCCGAGACCATCGAGGCGATCCGGACGCTGAAGACCCGGCATCCCGACGTGCTGACCACGCTGGGACTGTCGAACGTCTCCTTCGGCCTCAACCCGGCGGCGCGCCAGGTGCTGAACTCCGTCTTCCTGCACGAATGCCGCGAGGCCGGGCTGGACTCGGCGATTCTGAACTCGTCGAAGATCCTGCCGATGAACAAGATCGACGACGAGGCTCGCCAGGTGGCGCTCGACCTCGTCTACGACCGGCGACGCGACGGCTACGACCCGTTGCAGCGGCTGATGGGACTGTTCGAGGGCAAGACCGCGTCCTCGACCCGCGAATCCCGCGCGGAGGAACTCGCGAAGCTGCCGCTGTTCGAACGGCTGGAGAAGCGCATCGTCGAGGGAGAGGTGAACGGCCTCGAAGCCGACCTCGACGCGGCGATGCGGCAGAAGAAGCCCATCGACATCATCAACGAGAACCTGCTCGCCGGCATGAAAGTGGTCGGTGACCTCTTCGGCTCGGGCCAGATGCAGCTTCCGTTCGTGTTGCAGTCGGCCGAGGTCATGAAGACCGCCGTGGCGTACCTCGAACCGCACATGGAGAAGACCGACTCCGGCGGCAAGGGCAAACTCCTGCTGGCCACGGTGAAGGGCGACGTCCATGACATCGGCAAGAACCTGGTGGACATCATCGTGTCGAACAACGGCTACGACGTGGTGAACATCGGGATCAAGCAGCCGATCAACGCGATACTGGAGGCCGCGGAGGAGCACAGGGTCGATGCCATCGGCATGTCGGGCCTTCTTGTGAAGTCCACCGTGATCATGAAGGACAACCTTCAGGAGATGAACGCGAGAGGCGTCGCGCGGAGGTACCCCGTCCTGCTCGGTGGAGCCGCGCTCACGAGGACGTACGTCGAGAACGACCTCGACGATGTCTACGAGGGCGAGGTCCGCTACGCCAAGGACGCCTTCGAGGGTCTGAAGCTGATGGACCGCGTGATGGCCGTCAAGCGCGGCGAGGTCGGCGAGGAGGACGAGGCCGAGCGCGCGAAGCGGGCAGAACGCAAGGCCCGGAGGGAGCGCTCGCTGCGCATCGCCGAGAAACGCAAGGCGGAGCAGGGACCGGAACCGGACCTCTACGACACCACCCGTTCCGACGTCGATCCCGACGTCGCCGTGCCAACGCCGCCGTTCTGGGGAGCGAAGGTCGTCAAGGGGATCGCCGTCGCCGACTACCTCTCGCTGCTCGACGAGCGCGCGACGTTCTTCGGGCAGTGGGGCCTGCGCGGCGCCCGCGACGGTGAGGGTCCCTCGTACGAGGAGCTGGTGGAGTCGGAGGGAAGGCCACGGCTGCGGGCCTGGATCGACGAGCTGTCCACACAAGGTGTGCTCGCGCACGCCGCGCTCGTGTACGGCTACTTCCCGTGCTACTCCGACGGCAACGACCTCGTGGTGCTGGAGAAGGACGAGCCGGATGCTCTTGAGCGGCTGCGGTTCACCTTCCCCCGGCAGCGCCGCGACCGCAGGCTGTGTCTCGCGGACTTCTTCCGGTCGAGGGAGAAGGCGGAACAGACGGGGCAGGTCGATGTGCTGCCCGTGCAACTTGTGACGATGGGACAACCCATCGCCGACCACGCCAACGAGCTGTTCGCGAGCAACGCCTACCGCGACTACCTGGAGATCCACGGTCTCGGAGTGCAGCTCACCGAGGCACTGGCCGAGTACTGGCACCGCAGGATCCGGCAGGAACTGCGGTTCGCGTCGGGCGCACCGGTGGCGGCCGAGGACCCCGACGACCTGCGGGAGTTCTTCAGGCTGGGTTACCGGGGCGCGCGGTTCTCCTTCGGCTACGGTGCTTGCCCGGACCTCGAAGACCGCGCGAAGATCGTCGAGCTACTCGGCGCCGAGCGGATCGGTGTCACGCTGTCCGAGGAATTCCAGCTGCATCCCGAGCAATCGACGGATGCGATCGTGGCCCATCATCCCGAGGCCAAGTACTTCAACACCTGATCTGTGGGCTCACTCCCACGAAAAGAAAGGACATCATGAACGCGAAGTTGCAGAAGGTGAACGGCCTCGAATTCGCCGTCGCCGATCTGTCGTTGGCCGAGGCGGGCAGGCACCAGATCCGGCTGGCGGAACACGAGATGCCCGGCCTGATGGCGACTCGCAAGGAGTACGCGGCGTCCAAGCCCCTCAAGGGAGCGAGGATCGCGGGCTCGCTCCACATGACCGTGCAGACCGCCGTGCTGATCGAGACACTGGTGGAACTCGGCGCCGAGGTGCGCTGGGTGTCGTGCAACATCTTCTCCACCCAGGACGAGGCCGCCGCCGCGGTCGTCGTCGGCCCCGGCGGGACGCCGGAGGCACCGCAGGGCGTGCCGGTCTTCGCCTGGAAGGGCGAGACGCTCGAGGACTACTGGTGGTGCACCGACCAGCTGTTCCGCTTCGGCGAGGGCGGCGCCGAAGGTCCGAACATGATCCTCGACGACGGCGGCGACGCCACGCTGCTCGTGCACAAGGGCGTCGAGTTCGAGGCGGCCGGTGCTGTGCCCGAGCCCTCGGAGGACGACTCCGACGAGTACAAGGTGGTGCTCGACACCCTGCGCAAGAGCCTCGCGGAGGATGCGGGCCGGTTCACGCGTATCGCGGGCAACGTCAAGGGCGTCACCGAGGAGACCACCACCGGCGTTCACCGGCTCTACGAGTACGCCAGGGCAGGCGAGCTGCTCTTCCCCGCGATCAACGTCAACGACTCGGTCACGAAGTCGAAGTTCGACAACAAGTACGGCTGCCGCCACTCGCTCATCGACGGCATCAACCGCGCTACCGACACGCTGATCGGCGGCAAGGTCGCCGTCGTCTGCGGCTACGGCGACGTCGGCAAGGGCTGTGCGGAGTCCCTGCGTGGCCAGGGTGCCCGCGTGATCGTGACGGAGATCGACCCGATCTGCGCGTTGCAGGCGGCGATGGACGGCTACCAGGTGACGGTACTGGAGGACGTCGTCGAGATCGCCGACATCTTCGTCACCACCACCGGCAACTTCAACATCATCACCGCCGAGCACATGGCGCGCATGAAGCACCAGGCGATCGTCGGCAACATCGGCCACTTCGACAACGAGATCGACGTCGCGGGACTTGAGAAGACCCCTGGCATCAAGCACGTCGAGATCAAGCCGCAGGTTGACGAGTACGTCTTCCCCGACGGTCACTCGATCATCCTGCTGAGCCGCGGCAGGCTGCTGAACCTCGGCAACGCCACGGGTCACCCGAGCTTCGTGATGTCGAACAGCTTCACCAACCAGGTGATGGCCCAGATCGAGCTGTTCACCAAGCCCGGCGAGTACGACAAGCAGGTCTACGTCCTTCCGAAGAAGCTCGACGAGAAGGTCGCGCGCCTGCACCTCGACGCGCTCGGCGTGAAGCTGACCACGCTGACCAAGGAGCAGGCCGCCTACATCGGTGTCGATGTGGAAGGGCCCTACAAGCCCGACCACTACCGGTACTGACGCCACCGCCGCGGTTCCGCCGGCCGTCCTCGGACGTGCCGGCGGCTGCTCCGGCGTCACGAAGGGAGTTGATCGTGCGGACCGTTGTCGAACGGCTGTCGAGCGCACGGTGCCCGACGTTCTCCGTGGAGTTCTTCCCGCCCCGCGACGACGCGGACGAAGCCGTCCTCTGGCGGTCGATCCGCGAACTGGAGCCGCTCGACCCCGCATACGTGTCCATCACCTACGGCGCGGGAGGAACGAGCCGCGAGGGAACCATTCGCAACATCGCCCGCGTCGCCACCGACACGACGCTGGTACCGATGGCGCACCTCACGGCGGTGAACCACTCGGTGGCCGAGCTGCGCCACGTTATCGGCCATTTCGCGGCGGTGGGTGTGCGCAACATCCTCGCCCTGCGCGGTGATCCACCGGGAGATCCGATGGGGGAGTGGGTGCCGCATCCGAAGGGGCTCATGTACGCGGAGGAACTCGTGCGGCTCGTGCGCGAGCTGGGCGATTTCTGCGTCGGAGTGTCGGCCTTCCCTTACGGCCACCCGCGCTCCACGGACCTCGACACGGACACCCGCTACCTCGTGCGCAAACTCGACGCGGGTGCCGACTTCGCGATCGCGCAGTTGTTCTTCGAGGCCGGGGACTTCCTGCGATTGCGTGACCGCGTCGCCGCGGCAGGCAACGCCGCGCTGATGCTGCCGGGGATCATGCCGCTCACCACCCCGCGCACCTGGCGCAAGACCATCGAGTTGTCGGGGGCGACGCCGCCGAGCTGGCTGGTGGAGCGCCTCGAACCGCTCTCCGACGATCCGAAGGCGTTCAGGGCCGAGGGGCTCGACGTGATCACCGAGCTGTGTGAGCGCCTGCTCGCCGAGGGCGTTCCCGAGCTGCATTTCTACACGTTCAACCGCTCGAAGGCCACCAGGGAATTGGTTGACCGGCTCGGACTTCGAACCCCACGGGTGGAGCCCGCCTCGGCCGGATCGTAAGCAGGCCCGGCCGTCCATCGCGGCGGCCGGGCCTGCCCGAGACGCTCGCGTATGCACCGTGGCGGCTCGGCCATGGCCGGACACCACCGGATTTCGGTTGACTACGGGCGTGTCACCTGAACTGCTCTTCGATGTCCAGCTCGTGATCACTGTGGGGGCCGCTCTCGGCAGTGGTGTGCTCGCAGGCGTGTTCTTCGCCTTCTCGTCGTTCGTGATGCGGGGGCTTTCCGCTCTGCCTGCCGACGCGGGAGTGGCGGCGATGCGCGCCATCAACGCGGCGGCGCTGCGACCGGCGTTTCTCTCGGTGTTTGTCGGAACCGCTGTGCTCTCGCCCGTGCCGTTCGTGCTCTCACTGGCCGGTGACGGCGATTCCGCCGGTTTGCCCGCGGCGGGGTGCGCGCTCTACCTCGCCGGAACAGTAGGAATCACCAGGATCGCCCACCTTCCCAGAAATTGGGCACTCGACAATGTCGCGGACGGCCAGAGCGCACGGCGGTTGTGGGTGCGTTATCTGCGGGAGTGGACGCGGTGGAACCACGTGCGGGCCTGCGCCGCAGCTGCTTCGTCCACTGTGTTCATCGCGTCCGTGACGTCCACGGTGTCCACCGGTATCCCGTAGCCGAGGGGGTCGGCGACCTGGCCGGAAACCCTTACTACTCTTGACGTAGCAATGCGTCTAGGGTTGGCCATTCGCACTGACGCCGGGGCGAGGTGGGTATGACGAGTGCACGAGACCACAACGGTCGGCCGCAACAACACGATGAATTCCGCGTGACGTGGCGCGGATATGATCGCGACGAAGTCAGAAAGCTTGTGCGAGGTCTGAGGGAAGCCCTTCAGGCTGTGACAGCGGACAGGGACGCCGCAGCGGAATACGTTCGCTTCCAGTCGAGAGAACTGGCCGGGCTGCGTGACGAGAACCAGAAATTGCGGCAGCGGCTCGATCGCGTGTGCCGGACACCGGTGGAGACCGACGGCCTCTCCGAGCGGTTGTGGCACATGGTGGATCTCGCGCAGCGGGAAGCGCGGGAAGTGCTCGCCGACGCACATGCCGAAGCCGACCGCAGGCGGGCCGCACTCGACAAGCGTGAGGCGGAACTCGAGGCCCGGCGTGCCGAGCTGGAGTCACAGCACCGCGAGACCGTGCGGCAGTTCAAGGCCGAAGCCGCGGCGGAGGCGGAGCGAGCCGAGAACGCGCGCAGGGAAGCCGACGAGCGCGCCACGCGCCGCAGACAGGAACTCGAACGCGACTTCGCCAAGAGCCTCGCCGTTCGCAGGGACGAGATGAACCGGGCGCTCGCGCGACGCGAGGAGGCGGCGAAGGCCGAGGCCGAGCGGATCGTCGCGGAGGCAACAGCACGGGCGGAGCACATCGTGGCCGACGCCACCGCCCGCGTGCGCACCCTTGAGGCCGCGCGCCGCAAGGCGGCGTCGGAGCTGCGCACCGCGCGGGAAGCGCTCGCGGGGGCGTTGCCGCTGATCGAGCCACTGCCCGACGAGGTCGCGGCAGACCGCACCGGCTCCTCGATCGGCGTCGTGCCGCAGGCCCCCGTGCCGCTGGAGTCGCGGGTGCCAGGGGAACTGCCCGCGCCCTCGGCAGGCTCGGGCCAGCGTTCCGCCGCTCCGCACCCGCGTGTGGTGAGGGCCGAGCGACCTGTCCGGCGCGTTGTGGGACCGACCGTGTCCAGCGTGAGGTGAGAGCCGGTATCGTCACGGTGGTTCTTTCGGGTGACGTGAGGAGGTGAGCGGATGGCGCGGCCGTGCGTGCTGTTGAAGTACGGCGAACTCATGCTCAAGGGGCGGAATCGCGGCAGGTTCGAGGAGTACCTGCGCGAATCGCTGCGGCATGCGGTCGCCGGCGCCTCCGCTCCCGTCCGGATCTCCCAGCGGCCCGGCGTGGTGGTGCTCTCCGGCGCACCGGTTGACGAGCTGCTCACCCGCGCACACAACGTGATCGGTGTCAGCGTCGTGCAACCCGCTCTGCGGACCGGCCGCACCGTGGACGACGCCGTGAACACGGTCTTGCAGGCGCTCACCGAGCGGTTCGGCAGCCCCGATGTCGCCGGGCCTCGCCGGTTCGCGATCCGAGCCCACCGCAGGGACAAGACCTTCCCGGTGGGTTCGGAGCAACTGGCCGCCCGCGTGGGCAGCCGGGTCGTCGAGGAATGGGGCTGGCCGGTCGATCTCGGTAACCCCGAGGTCGAGATCACCGTCGAGGTGGACCAGCGTGAGGTGTTCGTCTCGCTGGACAAGCAGCGCGGGCAGGGTGGTCTGCCGGTCGGAGCCAGCGGGCGAGCGCTCGTGCTGCTGTCGGGCGGGTTCGACTCGCCTGTGGCCGCGTATCGCGCCATGCGGCGCGGACTCCGGTGCGATTTCGTGCACTTCACCGGCGCGCCGTTGACGGGGCCGTCCTCGACGTACAAGGCGTACGCGCTGGTGCGCCAGCTCGATCGGTTCCAGAGCGACTCCCGGCTGCACGTGATCCCGATCGGCACCGCTCAGCGTGCGCTCGCCACCGCGGGAGCGGGAAACCTCCAGATCGTCGCGCAGCGCAGGCTGATGGTGCGCACGGCCGACGCGCTCGCCAGGGAGCTCGGTGCGCAGGCGCTGGTCGTCGGCGACAGCCTCGGGCAGGTGGCGAGCCAGACACTCGCCAACATGGCGACGGTCGAGCAGGCAGCGGAACTGCCGTTGCTGCGCCCCCTCGTGGCCTGGGACAAGGAAGAGATCATCTCCGAGGCCCGCCGCATCGGGACGGCCGAGATCTCCAAGCTCCCCGACGAGGACTGTTGCAGCCTGCTGGCGCCGCCCCGGGTCGCCACGCGCACGACGCCGTCGCAGTTGGTGAACGTCGAGCGCCGGATGGATCTCGACGAGCTGGTGCCGAAGCTGCTCGCCGATGTGCAGGTTCACGTTCCGGGTGCGGCGTAGACCACAGTCGTCCGTCAGCCCGGGCAGTCCACTGTGTCTCCGGACACTCCGGTGCCGCGGGCGTGCCTGCTGCCAGCGCTGATGGTCGTGAAAAGTGAGATGACTTCGCCTATGCGGCGTCGTCAACCGCCGGTCGGTTGATACTGTGCAGTCGTGGGGAATCTCCGGTCGCGCCTCGTCTCGTGGTTCACGCGCCGCTACTTCGCGCGCGTGCAGAAGAAGGGCCTTGATCTTTCGAAGATGGCCCTGTTGCCGGACGGCGTGCTGATGCCGTTGCGCCGTGACGGTCTCGACCCGGTGCCGGAGCTGGGCCGGAAGCGGGAAGAGGAGCCGGTCAGCAAGCTGCCCGTGCCGTTCGGTCTCAACCTGTGGCTGGTGTCCGGTCACGAGGAGGCCAAGGCGGTCCTCGGCGACGCCAAGACGTTCAGCAACGACTTCACCAATCTCGTCGGCAAGACCAGTGCACAGGCCGACGACAATCCCGGTGGTCTCGGGTTCGCGGACCCGCCCGTGCACACCCGCCTGCGGCGACTGCTCACCCCCGAGTTCACGATGCGCCGCCTGACCAGGCTGAAGCCGGGAATCGAGCGGATTGTCAACGAGCGGCTCGACGCCATGGCCAAGGCCGAAGGCCCGGTGGATCTCGTCGAGGAGTTCGCGCTGCCGATCCCGTCGCTGGTGATCTGCGAACTGCTGGGTGTCGCGTACGAGGATCGTGACGAGTTCCAGCACCTGGCCGTGCAGCGGTTCGACCTCTTCGGCGGTGCGGGAGCGTCGCTCGGGGCGATCTCCGAGTCGCTGGAGTATCTCCTGGGAGTGGTCCGTAAGGAACGGGAGAACCCCGGCGACGGGCTCCTCGGCATGATCATCAAGGAACACGGTGACGAGATCGAGGACCGCGAACTCGCCGGGCTGGCGGACGGCGTGCTGACCGGCGGATTCGAGACCACGGCGAGCATGTTGTCGCTGGGCGCGCTCGTGCTGCTGCGCGACCGCGATTCCTTCAAGCGCGTCCACGACGACGACGAGGTGGTGCACGGCTTCGTCGAGGAGCTGCTGCGATACCTCACCGTGGTGCAGGTGGCGTTCCCGCGCTTCGCGAGGGAGGACGTCGAGATCGGTGGCGTGACCATCGCGAAGGGCGACATGGTGGTCGTGTCGTTGAGCGGAGCCAATCGCGACGATGCTTTGGGAGTCGGTCTCGACATCTTCGACGGGACCCGGCCCCCGACGTCGCACCTCGCGTTCGGCTACGGTGTGCACCGCTGTGTGGGGGCCGAGCTGGCTCGCATGGAGTTGCGCGCCGCCTATCCCGCCCTCGTCCGCCGATTCCCGAAGCTGCGACTGGCCGTTCCCGCCGAGGAACTGGAGTTCCGCAAGACGTCGATCGTCTACGGCGTGGAGAAGCTTCCCGTCTTTGTGGACTGACGCCACCCGGATCCTCAGCCGCCCGCCATCGCCCCGATGACGAGCAATGGCTCCGCCCCGCTGGCCACGGCGCCCGGCAGCGGGGTGTCGGGCGGCTCGTGCGACAGATCCTCCTCGCAGGCGAAGAAACGCACGAACGCGCGCCTGCGCTTGGTGCCATGGTCGCGGATGGCGCCACGCAGTACCGGGTAGGCGGCTTCGAGCGCGTCGAGCACTGCGCCCAGCGTGATGGTTCCGGTGAGGTCGAGCCGCACCTCACCGGAAACCCCGGCCAGATTGCGCAAGTGTGGTGGAAGCGTCACACGGATCATGGCAGCGTCTGCACCTCCACGGACAGCACGGGCGGAAGGTCACGGACGATCGGCTTCCAGTGGTCTCCTGCGTCGGCGGACGCGTACACCTGCCCTCCGGTTGTTCCGAAGTACACGCCGCATTCGTCGAGCGAGTCGGTCGCCAAGGCATCCCTCAGCACATTGACGTAGCAGTTCTCCTGCGGCAGGCCGTCGGTGAGCGGTTCCCACTCGTGCCCGCCACTGCGGCTGCGATACACCCGAAGCCGCCCTTCGAAAGGAACGTGCAGGTAGTCGCTGGTGATGGGCACGACGTAGACCGTGTCAGGCTCGTGGGCGTGGACGTCGATGGGAAAGCCGAAATCGGTGGGCAGATCACCCGAGATTTTGTACCAGCTCGCGCCGTTGTCGTCGGAGCGCATCACGTGCCAGTGCTTCTGCATGTAGAGCGTGTCGGGGCGGTCGGGGTGTCGTGCGAGATTGTGCACGCAGTGACCGACCTCGGCGTCCGGGTCGGGAATGCCCTCGCTGACCAGGCCCTTGTTGGCAGGTGTCCAGGTGTTGCCGCCGTCGTCACTGGCGAACACCCCCGCCGCCGAGATCGCCACACGGAGGCGCTGCTCGTCGCGCGGATCGATGAGGATGGTGTGCAGGCACATACCTCCAGCGCCGGGTTGCCACGATGGGCCGGACTCGTGGGTCCGCAGGCCGGGTAGCTCCTGCCACGAACGGCCGCCGTCGTCGCTGCGGAAGAGCGCGGCGTCCTCCACCCCGGCGTAGACGCGATCCGGATCGCTCGGAGACGGCTCGAAGTGCCAGACGCGGGTGAAGTCCCAGGGACGCTGACTGCCGTCGTACCACTGGTGAGTACCCGGCTCGCCGACGTAGGCGAATTCGTTGCCGACTGGCTCCCAGCTCGCACCGCCGTCGTCGGAGCGCTGCACCTGCTGCCCGAACCAGCCGAGCGAGGTGGAGGCGTAGAGCCGGTCTGGATCGGCGGGCGACGCGGCGACGTGATAGGTCTCCCAGCCCCCGAAGAAAGGGCCGTTCACCTCCCACTCGTCGCGCTTGCCGTCAGCGGTGAGGACGAAGCCGCCCTTGCGTGTTCCCACGAGAACCCGTACTCGGCTCATTGAGATTTCTCCTCTGTCACGGCGGGGTCTTCCGCCACTGTAAGACTCATCACTTCACAAGAACAAGCGATTGCTTCGGAAAATGCATCGATCAGGTGTTCGGTTTTCGGGTCCTCCCGACGTGTACCAGGTCACTCCGACAAAACGAGGCAACTTCCGGCGAGTACCCCCGCATGCGTGACGCGGACTCGGGTAGTCGAAGAACGACGGCATGGCTGACCAGGGAGGACGATATGAAGGCCGTGGTGTATCGGGGACCCAACGAAATCCAGGTGGAGCAGGTTGAGGACCCCAGGATCGAGCAGCCGACCGACGTCGTGATCCGCGTGACCACGACAGCGATCTGCGGCTCCGACCTACACATGTACGAGGGCCGCACGGTGGCGGAGCCCGGCATCGTGTTCGGTCACGAGAACATGGGGATCGTCGAGGAGGTCGGTTCCGGTGTCGCGACCGTGAAGAAGGGCGACCGGGTCGTCCTTCCGTTCAACATCGCGTGCGGTTTCTGCCGCAACTGCCTTGCGGGCAAGACGGGGTTCTGCCTGACCGTGAATCCCGGCTTCGCCGGCGGGGCCTACGGCTACGTCGGCATGGGCCCGTACAAGGGCGGCCAGGCCGAGTACCTGCGGGTGCCGTTCGCCGACTTCAACTGCCTGCAACTGCCACGCGGGGACGAGCACGAGGACGACTTCGCGATGCTGGCCGACATCTTCCCCACCGGGTACCACTCGACGGAACTCGCCGGGGTCTCGCCAGGTGACACCGTCGCCGTGTACGGGGCGGGGCCGGTCGGGCTCATGGCGGCGTACTCGTCGGTCCTGAAGGGCGCCTCGAAGGTGTTCGTGGTGGACAGGGTGCCCAACCGCCTGCGGGTCGCGTCGGAGATCGGTGCGACGCCGATCGACTTCACCAAGGGCAACGCGCCCGAGCAGATCATCGACCAGACCGACGGCGGGGTCGATCGAGGCATCGACGCGGTCGGATACCAGGCCACGGTGCCCGAGGGCGAGGAACAGCCGGCCGTGGTGCTGAACGACTTGATCGAGACGGTCCGGCCGACCGGTTCCCTGGGCGTTGTGGGCCTCTACCTGCCGAAGGACCCGGGTGGGCCGACCGAGGACGCCCGTAACGGAAGGCTGCTCATCAACATCGGTCGCTTCTTCGAGAAGGGACTGCGGATGGGCACAGGCCAGGCCAACGTCAAATCGTACAACCGGCAGTTGCGCGATCTCATCATCGCGGGAAGGGCCGAGCCGAGCTTCGTGGTGTCGCAGCGGCGCCCGCTCGACGAGGCAGCGGACGCCTACGCACGGTTCGACCGGCGCGAGGAGGGCTACACGAAGGTGGTGCTCAAGCCCTGAGTCAGGGTGCCCCGTCCCGGCACGGCGAGTGACGCCGATCTGGTGTGAGACCCACGGGAGGGGGGAACACCCCAGTACCCGACGAGGGAGGCAGCGATGAGTTACTCGTCCGCGCATCCGTGGCGCGCTACGGCAGGCATGCGAGCACGTCCCGCGCTGCAAACGGCGGCCGGCGTGGTCGGAGCGGTGTTCCTACTGCTCGGAATCCTCGGGTTCATCCCCGGCGTGACGACCGACTACGACACCATGCAGTTCGCGGGGCACAACTCGCAGGCCATGTTGTTCGGTGTGTTCCAGGTGTCGATCCTGCACAACATCGTGCACCTGTTGTTCGGTATCGCCGGGTTGAGCATGATGCGGTCGGCGATCGCTGCCCGGACGTTCCTCATCGGCGGTGGACTCGTCTACCTCGCGTTGTGGATCTACGGCTTGATCGTCGGCGCCGACTCGGCCGCGAACTTCGTGCCGCTCAACTCCGCCGACGACTGGCTCCACCTCGGTCTCGGCGTCGGCATGATCGCACTGGGTTTCCTGCTGGGAACAGGCCGGGGCGAGGCGTCGTCGCGCTGACGTCGCTTTCGACCCGAACCACACCGGTAAGGGACGAGGCCACCCCGCGGTACCGGGTGGCCTCGTCCTGCAACTCAGGTCGCCGGGTGAACCGACATCGTGTCCGCAGGTTACGCACGGGTGTTCGCACCGCACGCTGCAAACACCTGTACACAGGCTGCAAACACCTGTGCACAGGGTGCGGACACGGCGTCGTGCGGTCAGTGCCCGCGTCAGCCCCAGATCTCGGCCGCCCACTCGGGGTGGTCGATGAACGGGTTGCGGTTGTGCTGGAAGCTGTCGTAGATGACCTCGTTGCGGTTGCGTTCGAAGTCGTCAACGGGGTCGGCCTCGTGCCACTCGAGCAGAACCGACAGCTTGCCGTGGTACGGCGCCGGACCGTTGTTCACCTGATCGTTCAGTTCGAGGTCGGGGTAGGAGTCCGTGCCCTCGTACCGCACGGCCATGTAGAAGATCATCCGGGCGACGTCGCCCTTGACCTCGTCCCTCGGCTCGTACGAGTCGCCGTCGGTGTAGTTGTCGGGGGCGCCATCGACGGCACTGCCGCCGTTGTCGAAGTCCTTGTTGCCCCGGATGCTGTTCACCTGGACGTCGGTGGGGCGAAGGTGGTGGAGGTCCGCGCCGGGGCCGGACGTTCCGAAGTCGCCGTGGGACTTGGCCCACACGTGCTCGCGGTTCCAGTCACCGACATTGCCGCCGTTGTCGTTCTTCGAGCGGGATTCACCGCTGTAGAGCAGGATCACGTTGCCCGGGTTGGCAGGGTCCTCGTCCGTGGCCTTGATGCCGTCCCAGACCTCGCCGTACGAGAGCTGGTCGGCGTCACGGATGATGTCGTGCAGTGCGTCCTTCAGTGCCTCACCGGTGAGTCCTTCGGTACCGGAGTAGTAGTCGTCGAACGGTGCCTCGGCCGACGCGGGCGCACCCACGGCGACGACGAGCGCCGCGAGTGAACCCGCGATGAGGCGTCCGGTTCGGTTCAGCATGTCCCCGACCTCTTTTCGTGCGCAGCATCGAACTGAGCCGTGTGGACGGTGGCACGGCTTCACCCTTCGGCGACACCGACGAACGTTGTGACTACCCAACGTAATGTTGGTCGCTGGATGCGCGTGATGATGACCGGAGCATGACGGCTGCCGGAACGACCGATGACAGCGCGGCGACGATCCCGCGGATTACCGTCACAGTCCCGAGAACGAGCCACGGGAGGGAGGTGATCACGGATCGGCCGAGCTGTGCTACGGCGAGTCCGTGTCCGATCAGGACGGTCATTGTCGTCGTCGTGGCAAGGCCGATGCCGAGTGCCTCCGCAAGCGATGCGCCGGTAGCGACCGCTCGCAAGGCTGGCCGCCCGTTGCCCTGGACCGTCGCGGTGTCTGGAACGCGTCGCGGCGAAGCCAGATCGAGCCGATCACCGCGCTGCCGATCGACAGTCCTGTGTAGACGAAGGCAAAGCGGCGGTCGAAGTTCAGCGTCGCCGCGATCGCCACAGGGTCGTCAAACTGCGTTCAGCCTTCGCTGTGCCGTTCCTGACGCCGCTGTTCGCCGGGAAGGCCGCGATGCGGGAGCTGGAATCCCGCGTCGCGGCAATGAACTTGACCCGAGGGAGCGGGAGGTGCCGGCGCTGATGGCGAAAGGACGGTCGAACCCCGGCAGCCGCCCGTGCTCTCGTGCGAGCGACGCGGCCGTGGGCAAGCACATCGGCACTACTTCGCCACGTCGAACCTGCCGCCCACCGACGACGCGAACCGGACGGTGCTCGGCTGTACCGCACTTCCTCAGGACGACAGCGACGGCGGGGTGAGTCCGTCCACGGCACCGTCGGCACGGGGTGCCGGTGTGCCGTCCACGTCGTCGGGGCGGGACAGCGCGTCGGCGGCCATCGTGAGCCCGTGGGCTCGCAGCAGGTCGGCCAGCCTGTGATGAAGCGTGGCTCGCAGGGCGGGTTCGCGACCTTCGGTGAGTTGTTCCACGGCAGTGCTGAGGCGAAGTACCGGGTCGTCGTGGTCGCCAAGCCCGGGTGGAGCCTCCAGCACGGTGAGCGGCTCCGGCGGTTCGAGGGCGGGGATCGCCGTCGCGTGCGCCGCCGAGGTCAGCCTGCGCAGGTTGTCGATGTCGCGCACGGTGGTGGTGATCGCGTCGGGTTTGTCGAGGTTGCGGGCGAACCACCAGGTGACCGCAGAGCCGGGATCACGCAGCACCTCTTTGCCGAGGTAGTCACGCACGCCGAGTTCGTGGGCGCGTTCGAGCTCCCACAGCGCCCGCTGTTTGCGTAGTTCGGCGACCCGTTCGAGGCGTCGGGCGTCGGCTTCGGACAGCGTGAGTGCCACGTCGGTGGCCCACACGTAGTGACCGTTGGCCACCGTCGTCCGCTCCGAAAGAACCGCGCCGAGATCGACCGTCGCGACGGCGTGTTCGTCGGGGCCGTACTGCCTGGCTCTTTCGATCGCCCTCGCGATGACGTTCTGCTTCGCCAGTGCGGCCAGGTCGGCGGTCATCGCGGGAACTTGGGGATCGTGCAGCCATGACACGGTGGCGGAGAACAGGAACCGGTAGTCGCGGTCCTTGGAGGGCAGGGGCAGCCGGGAGACAGTCTCGCGCCGTGGCGCGGGCGGTGGCGGGGCCTGGGTAGTCGCCTGCGCATGCCTTTGCTGGTGGGGCTCTGGTTCGTCGTCGTGGTCCGGCAGCACCGACCGCAGCACGATCGCCGTGACCGGGCCGAGGACAACGGCCAGTGGAACCCACACCCACGTCGCCCAGTGGAGGACGAGGGCGAGGACGACGATGCACGCGGAGACGGCCGCACCTGCGCCGAAGGCGATGCGGTTCGAGGTGGCGATCATTGCGGTGGTCCTTTCGCGGAAGGTGTGCGGAACGCGGGCGGGCGTCGGCGCGCCCCGGCCTCCTCGCGCGTCACGGGCGATCTCCGCGTGCGAAATTCTCGTTCGCCGCCCCGTCACGACGAGGGGCAACATCGGCGGGCTGCGCGTTCCGCCGGTGGTGCCCGCGCAGGGCGGTGAGGGCTGGCACGGGCATCGGGTGACGGCGCACAGTGAGTGGCGTACCGGTACGGAGGGCCCCGGCGCGACCACCTGGCACGAATTCCGCTCGTTCAGAGCAATCCGCGCCCTGCGCCTGACCACCGCGTCGGCCGTCCGGTTCCGGCGGAGGGCCCGCTCCGCTACGGTGATCGACACCGCGACGGGAGGGAATCCTGGTGTCCAGCGTCGGTGATCTCGCCATCAACCTGCTCGCCAGTGTCATCGCCGGTACCGCGGTGTGGCTTTTCCAGCGCGCCCGGCTCCGGCGGCGCGACGAGCGGCGCAGGCGGTTCTTCGGGCTGTCCGACCGCGCCGAGTGCGTGATCGTCACGCCACGGCACGCCTCGTCACCCTCGCCGCACAGCGTGAACCAGCTCGACGTGGCCGCGATCGTCGAACTCGCCACTGTCGCCCGCGAGTGCGGCGCGGACGTCGCGTTGAAGGTGCAGGGGCACAGCGTGCTCTTCGACAGCGGATTCGACTCGGCGACGGAGTTCTGCGTCGGGGGACCGGATGCGAACACGCGCATGGGAGCACATCTCGCGACGTTCGTCCCCGGTGTCTCGATGGCCCCGTACGACGAGGTGGGTGACGTGCTCACCCTGCGGGCCGGCGACGAGGAGTTCCACCGCAGGCCAGGCGAGGCCGAGTTCGTGCTCCTCGCGAAAATCGACACGGGAAGGCGGGGTCGCCCGCTGTTCCTTCTGTGCGGGCAGACCGCGATCACCAACAGGGCCGCCGCGCGCTATCTCACGGCGAACTACCGGGCACTGGCCGCACGCCACGGCATCGACGGCCGGTTCTGCCTGATGCTGGAGGTCGTGCGCCCCTCGGCGTACGGCGATCGCGTGGTGAGGGAGAGGGGCGACTTCACCTCGGTGGCGTTCACCGCACCGTCGCCCGCGCGATCCTGATCCAGGACTGACGGCGTGCCTGAGGCCCAGCCCTTGCTACGTTGTCGCGCGTGGCGAGCGAGAACCCGGCCGAACCGGCGTGGCAGCGGTGGCGGCGTCCGTTGCCGACGCCGAGGCAGCAACGCAACGACATGCTCGTGGCACTGGCCGTGCTCGCCGGCGCGGCGTTCACGATCATCCTGGTCAACAGCATGGGCCTTCTGGCTTTCGGCGGGGCGCCCTCGCTGGGGGAACAGTTGGTGCTGAGTGCGGCCGTGACCGCGCCGTTGGCGTTGCGGCGGCGGTTCCCCGTCGCGACCCTCGTCGCGGTGGGCATCCTGTTCATCGTCGTGCAGGCCCGCCACATCGGCGACAACCTCGTGCCGTCGATCGCGTTGTTCCTCGCGATCTACAGCACCGGTGCGTGGGAACGCAATCGCACCGTGGCCAAGTGGGCGCGGGTCGGGGTCATCGCGGCGATGTTCGCCTGGCTGGGTGTGGGGGTCGTCGAGTTGCTGGTGACGCCCGCACCCGATTTTCCCGGCGCGAGCGGACCGCTCAACCCGGTGCTCGCCACGTTGCTGTACGGGCTGGCGTTCAACGTGTTGTTCTTCCTCTCCGCCTACTTCTTCGGTGAATTGGCGTGGCTTTCCGCGCGGAGGCAGGCGGAGCTCGAGCACGGGGCCGAGCAGTTGCGCCGCTCGCAGGAGGAGAACATGCGGGGAGCACTCGTCGCCGAACGGCTGCGCATCGCGCGGGACCTGCATGACGTGGTGGCCCACCACGTGTCGGTCATGGGAATCCAGGCAGGCGCGGCTCGCCGGGTGCTCGATTCCGACCCCGGCCTCGCGCGCACCGCGCTGGACACGGTGGAGGAGACCGCGCGCACCGCGATCGGGGAACTACGCGGGCTGCTCGGCGTTCTGCGTGCCGAGCCCTCGGAGGGCACCTCCCCGGCAGCGCAGGAGACCCCGGCAGGCGCGTCCCACGAGGCTTCCCCCGGTCTCGACGACCTACCCGAACTGGTGGACCGCGCGCGTTCCGCGTCGCTGGACGTGACGTTCGCCGTCTACGGCGAGCGGTATCCCGTGTCGGACGGGCTCGCCTTGTCGGTGTACCGCGTGGTGCAGGAGGCGCTGACCAACGTCGTCAAGCACGCCTCGGCCCGCATCGTCGAGGTGCGGCTGCGCTATCTCGGCACCGGTGTGGAAGTGGAGATCACCGACGACGGCCGGGGCGCGCTGTCGCCGACGAAGGGTCAGGGGAGCGGCCTGGGCCTCGTGGGCATGCGCGAGCGGGTCGCCGTGCACGGCGGGGAGCTGGAGGCAGGGCCGAGGCGGAACGGCGGGTACCGTGTCCGGGCGAGCTTCCCCGAATCGAGCAGGCGCAGGGTGACGACGGGAGCCGAAGCCCGGTGAGGAGGAGCGCGAATCCGTGAACGACACAACCGGGGCGAGGGCCGGCGACGAACGGCCGCTGCGGGTCCTCCTCGCGGATGACCAGGCTCTCGTCCGCGCGGGCTTCCGGGTCATCCTGTCGTCGGGCGAGGGCATCGAGGTGGTCGGCGAGGCCGGCGACGGCGTGCGGGCCGTCGAACTCGCCACGAGCCTTCGCGCCGATGTCGTGCTCATGGACGTCCAGATGCCGAGGCTCGACGGTTTGCGGGCCACGCGCCGCCTGCTGGGACCGTCGGGGGGTGACCATCCCACGAAGGTGATCATCCTGACGACGTTCGACCGCGAGGACTACCTGTTCGAGGCGCTGCGGGCGGGAGCGAGCGGATTCCTGCTGAAGAACGCCTCACCGGAGGATCTGATCGAGTCGGTGCACGTGGTCGCGCGAGGTGATGCCCTGCTGTCGCCCGAGGTGACGCGCAGGGTGATCGCGCGGTTCACCGCCCCGCCCGAGGCGGCATCCCCGCACCGCGCCTACCGTCCTCCCGAACTCACCGATCGGGAGTTCGAGGTGCTCTCGTTGCTGGCGAAGGGCGCGAGCAACGCCGAGATCGCGGGACAGCTCGTGCTCGGCGAGACCACGGTGAAGACGCACGTGTCGCGCATTCTCTCCAAACTGGGCCTTCGCGACCGCACACACGCCGTCGTCTTCGCCTACGAGAACGGCATCGTCACCCCGGGCGGGGCGTGATCGAGCTTCGTCCGTCTCGCGGAGGACGCCGATGATCATTCCGGAGCCTGACGACCCGGAGGCCTCTCGCCTGCTTGACTGACCGGCATGTTGACAGTGACCAGCGTCAGCCGCAGGTTCGGCGAGACCAGGGTGCTCGACGATGTGTCGTTCGAGGTGCGTCCTGGCCGGATGACGGGTTTCCTCGGCGCCAACGGCGCGGGCAAGACCACCACGATGCGCATCATCCTGGGCGTGCTCGCCGCGCACGGCGGTTCGGTGACCTGGAACGGCGAACCGGTGAGCCCGGCACTGCGGCAGCGCTTCGGATACATGCCGGAGGAACGGGGGCTCTACCCGAAGATGAAGATCGCTGAGCAGGTCGCGTGGCTCGGCCAGCTTCACGGACTCGACAGGGACACCGCGCGGCGCAACACGGAGGCGCTGCTCGACCAGCTCGACCTCACCGAGAGGATGAACGACAAGCTGGAGGATCTCTCGCTGGGCAACCAGCAACGCGTGCAAGTGGCGGCGGCGCTCGTGCACGACCCCGTCCTGCTGATCCTCGACGAGCCGTTCTCCGGGCTTGACCCCATCGCGGTCGAGGTGGTGCTCGGTGTGCTGCGCGAGCGGGCCGCCCGAGGCGTTCCCGTGCTGTTCTCCAGTCACCAGCTCGCCGTCGTGGAGCGGCTCTGTGACGACTTGGTGATCATCTCTGGCGGTGTGATCGCCGCGAGCGGCGACAGGGAGGCACTGCGCCACCGCTACGGCACGCAGCGGTGGGAGATCGTGGTGGACTCCGACGCCGGATGGCTCCGCGATCTCGACGACGTGCGGATGATCGACCTGGACGGTCCGAGAGCGCTCTTCGAACTCGGCGACGGCACCAGCGATCAGGACGTGTTGCGTGCAGCGCTCGACAAGGGCGCCGTCCGCAGCTTCACCCCGGTGCTGCCTTCGCTTGACGAGATCTTCAAGGAGGCCATCTGATGAGCACCACCACGACAGACGCGCCGGGGCAGGGGACGGCGGGCGGCACGTCGTTCGCGCAGGCGACCCGACTCGTCGCCGAACGCGAGATCAAGTCGTTCGTGCGGTTGAAGGGTTTCTGGATCGGGCTCGGCGTCGTCATCGTCGGGCTCTTCGCGATGTCCGTGCTGCCTTCGGTGCTCGGAGGGCAGCCGAGCGTCGCTGTCGTCGGCGCCGCCGAGGTCCGTCCGGTGCTGGAGCAACTCGACGTCGAGATCGTCGAAGCGCAGGACGTCGCCGCGGCGAAGGAACTGGTTCGCTCTGAGGAGGTTGACGCGGCTGTCGTGCCCGACGCGAAGGGTGAGTCGGCGACAGGGGTGCGTGTCGTCGCACTGTCCGACCCGCCCGCCGAGATCGTGGCGGGTCTCGGCGTCGTGCCACCGGTTGACCTGCTCGAAACCTCCGAGGTGTCCAGCGGTGAGCAGAGCATCGTGGTGCTGGTGCTGGCGGTGCTGTTCGTGATGTTCGGCATGGGCGGGGTGGCCATCGCGCAGAGCACGGTGACGGAGAAGCAGACGAGGATCGTCGAGATCCTCGTGGCGACCGTGCCGGTGAGGGCGCTGCTCGCTGGCAAGATCGTGGGACACACGTTGCTGACGCTCGCTCAGGTCGTTGTCGTGGCGCTGGCCGCACCACTCGCACTGCGCGCAGGAGGGCATGGCGAGCTGCTGACCGTGGTGCTTCCCGCGCTCGGCTGGTTCGTGCCGTTCATGATTCTCGGTTTCCTCCTGCTCGCCGCGATGTGGGCTGTGGCGGGCTCGCTGGTGAGCCGTCAGGAGGATCTCGGCGCCACGATGGGACTGGCGATGATGCTCGTCATGGGCCCGTACTTCGCGGTGCTGTTCTTCTCCGACAACACGGCGGTGATGACCGTGCTGTCGTTCGTTCCCTTCTCGGCGGCCGTGGCGATGCCGGTGCGGATGTTCACCGGTGACGCGCAGGTGTGGGAGGCGCTGGCCTCGCTCGGGCTGCTCGCCGTCACGGCATCGCTCGTGGTCATGCTCGGCGCGAGGTTGTACTCGGGTGCGCTGCTCCAGACCAGGGGCAAGGTCGCGTGGTCGAAGGCATGGGCCAGGGGAGACTGACGGGTGAAGGAGAGGCGGGGTGAGCGGCCGGAGGCACTCACCCCGCCTTCGCGCTG
Organism: Saccharomonospora xinjiangensis XJ-54; assembly: GCF_000258175.1. Lineage (NCBI taxonomy): Bacteria > Bacillati > Actinomycetota > Actinomycetes > Pseudonocardiales > Pseudonocardiaceae > Saccharomonospora > Saccharomonospora xinjiangensis. Next base: position 3,806,096 of record NZ_JH636049.1, read on the forward strand.
ATCACGACTCGGGGTCGAGCAGATCCTCCAGCTCGTACACCGCTGTGGTGAGCTGGTCGGCGAACGAGGCCATCTCATCGGCCACCGAGGCCGGGGTGCTCAGGTAGATGTTGACGCGTTCGGGCAACAGCACGTACGCCACGCCGATGCAGTGGCTACTGGTCGAGCCGAAACCGAAGTACTGGATGTGCTCCGACGGCGCCGAGCTGGTGCTGAGGTAGTCGTCCCTCATCACCGTCCAGCCCGGCGTCGAGTACAGCGGCAGGTCGGGGCTCACGCCGAGTTCGGGGCGCCTGGTCGCGACGAGCTGGAGTTCCCACAGGTGCTGTTCGGGAGCCATCCCGGCCTGGCACTCCCGTGCCCGCTCCACGTGCTTGTCGGCCGCCTCCTTCAGCGCGGCCACACGCTCATCGACGTCGGCGTCCGGATCGTCCATCACCTCGACGAACCGCACTACCTCGGGGGTGACCACCCGCATCGCCTCGGTGCGTCCCGCCCGGTACTGGCGGGTGGCGATGGACTCGTAGGTTGCGCCGACGAAACCCTTGGCACGGTTGTGAGCAAGCTGGTAGGCCAGCTGCATGAAGGCGTCGGGGGACATGCCGAGCCGCTTGATGCGGCCGGAACCCATGTCGTCGAACGACACCAGCGCCGAGGCCGTCGCCGCGGCGTAGTCGGCGAACGCGCTCGCCGAGGCAGGCACGTCGGATTTCACCGTGTCGTCGAGCGTGAACTCCACGGGGCCGACCGACGGTGTTCCCGCAGGCGAGCGGTCGGCGAGTTCCGTCGTGAGCACCGTATCGACGAACGACAGCACCGTGGTGCCGTCGAGCCCGCAGTGCTCGATGTTGATGCCTGCCGTGCCGTCGGCGAACACGACGAACGACACCGATTTGTCGAACCAGCGGTTGCCGCTGTCACCGTGCAGCAGGTGGTCGCACGCATCCTTGACATCCGACGGAGTGTGGTCGTCGAGGCACACGCAGAACAGCGCGGTCTCCACGGTGTCGAATGCCTCGGCGTTGCCGTCGAGTCGTCGCAGCGCCTCCCTGGTCTCGGCCCACTCGGCGCGTGCCTTGGTGGTGAGGTGACCCACCGCGTACTCGGCGGGTGTGTCGCCCGCGTCGAGGATCGCGCGCAGACCGTCTTCGAGGTCGGCCACCGAATGAGGTGTGCCGCCGGGGCTCAGCACGTCCATACGGAAGACGTTGCCCTTGCGGAACACGACGATGTGCCGCGCGGGAGAGGGGCCTGGCTCCGCGTCGCTGTACGGCGCGCGGACGGTGTCCTGCTGCCTGCCGGGGATGCGGGTGGTGGAGAACAGGTACCGGACCTGTTCCATCGACAGTGGCCTGCCCCGCTGCACCACCGGTGGAATCTGTTCGGTGTCGAGCCGCAGCTTGTACTCCACTGTGGACGCGATCAGTCGGGCCGCCCTCGCCTCTTGACCGTGCTCGGACGGCTGGAAGAGGAAGAAGAAGTTGGCGTTGAGGGCGATGCGGTCGCGCCTGCCGAGGTAGCGGGAAGGCCAGAACAGGTCGAGCCAGCTGCGAGTGCCCTCGGCGTTGTCGAACTCCTCCAGCGCGGCGTGCAGGGTGCGGGCGGGGCTGTCGTCGCCAACGAACTCGGCCACCGCCTTCTCCGTGACGGCCCGCTGCTCGTCGTCCAGCAGCGGAGCGCACCACTCGAGGAACCGGGAGCAACTGTCCTCAAGGCTCGGCAGCGGCACGCGGGGGAGCTGGTCCTCGTAGGCGAACGTGGTCGGATCGGTGTGGGTCACGGTGTCCTCGGAGTTTCTCGGAGTTTGCTCACGTCGGTCTGTCGTGTTGTCGCGGGTCAGTCCAGCAGCCGGTCGCTCCTGACGGCTCGCCCCTCGGCCGCGACGTGGGTTTCGGTGACGCGGCCGAAGAGCTGGCGGGTGCGGGCGATACTGCCCACCACACCGGGCTTCGCGCTGTAGGCGAAGATCGCCGTGTGCCGTTCGGTCTCGCCCTCGACGGGGGTTACCCGATGCAGGGCGAAGCGGCCCCGGAACAGTTGCAGATCGCCGGTGCGCAGCGGCAGGCTGCGCACCAGGTGCCGCCCTTCACCGTTCAACACGGCGCGGACGTCGGCCGCGTTCTCCTCGTCCCGCGTGCGGATACCGGGGCAGTACTCGAAAACACCACCTGCGTCGGGTGCCTGGGTGAGGAGGGACACGGCGAACTCGTTGGTGTCGAAGTGCCACGGGTGGTCCATACCGGGACGCACAACGTTGAGCACCAGCGCGGCGAGCGGGTCAGCGAGTTCGTGGATCTCACCAAGCCCGAAGCAGGCGGCGAGGAAGCCTTGCAGGTGCGGGTCGGTGTAGAGCCGGTGAATGATCGTCTCGGCTGGGATGCGGTCGCGGGCGACGAAGGCGTTGCGGCGCCGCAGCGTGATCCGTGCGGGGTGGTCGTGGGGAAACTCCGTCTCGACGCGTTCTCTCGGAAGGTTGTAGGCGTTGACGGTCTCGGCGTCGTAGTGCGCGAGCGGTGCCATCGCCGCACCTTCCCTGCGCAGGGTGTCGTGGTGGGCGGGGCGGACGAAGTCGCTCAGCACGCTACAGCCGTCGCGGGCGAGGTCGGCCCGCACCGTCTCGACCGCGTCGAGCCAGGCGCGGCTTCCGGGGTGGGACAGCGGATACCGCTGCGTGTCCACCACCTGCTCGACCGCCGGGGCGACAGATGCGCTCATGGGGTTTCCTCTCCACACGCCGATGCCGTCGGGCAGCTCAACGAACTGTAGACCAATCGGTTACCGACTGTGGCGGAGATCAACCTCACGCGACGGGGTGCGTGCTCCGGGGAAGCACGGACAGCGGCTCGTGGAAAGGCTGGCAGAAGTACCGATGCCGAGGAGTGGCGGTCGGTGCGTGGTCACTCCTGCCAGCCTGCCGGCCCGGGGGAGGTCGGAGGTGGTTCCACCGGACCGGATGCGATCGACGCTAGAACGTGGTCGGCGGTCAGGGGAAGGGAATGTGCCAGTGCGGCACAGGTTGTGCCATTCAGGCAAAACCCCTTCACACCGTGGCAGGTTGACTACTCTGGTTCCACCAACTGTGCATGGAGTGTCGGGGGTGCGCTGTGCCGGAGGGGTGGTCGTCCTCTCTGTGGGACGCCGCGAGCCGAGGAGACTACGCGGCCGTGCTGCGCCGTGCGCGCGAGGAACTCGGCTGGTCTCAGGGCAGGCTCGGCGAGAAGTTCGGCTGTTCCGCCTCCACGATCTCTCGTTTCGAGAACGGCCGAAGGGGACTTCGTGATGTCGCCGTGTTGCGCAGGTTCGCCACCGTTCTCGGACTTCCGGCCGAAGCGTTCGGGCTCACCACGGCACAGCGAGCACAGCATGATCGGCCTGTCGCCACGGGAGCGCCGACGCGGATCTCTAGGGTGAACACCGATCGGGGCCAGGAAGGGGACGGTCACGTGCGACGACGTGCATTCCTGCTCGCGGCGGGACTCGCGGGCACCGCGGTGACCGCACCCGGCGCCTTCGCCTCGGCGGGAACCGAGATCGATCCTGCGGCGTTTTTAGCCGCCCGGCTGGAAAGCGTCCTGCTCGACCCCGCCGAGCCGGAACCCGGCACTGCGTCACCTGCCGCCGTGCACACGGCGCTGGCGTCCGCACGGGAGACGTTCCACGCCTGCCGGTATGTCGAACTCGCCACCCACCTGCCCGAATTGATTACCAGGACGGAAGCGTTGCTGCGGCGGCGAGGGGATGCCCCGGCGGCGCGGCTGGTGGCCTCGTCGTACAACCTCGCGACGCGGGCACTGCTGAAGCTGGAGGCGAGCGGACTGGAATGGGTCTCGGCCGACCGGGCCCTGCGCGCCGCGTCCGACGCCGACGATCCGCTCGTGCTCGCCGAGGCGACGCGCCTGCTCGGCTCGGTGTGCCGCAGGGCAGGGCACCACGAGCGCGCGCGGACACTCACGTTGAGCGCGGCGGAACAGCTGCGGATCGGGGGCGCAGACCCCGACCCCCGGCATCTCGCGCTCCACGGGGTGCTGCTGTGTTCCGCCGGATACGCGGCCGCGCGCGGCGGTGACAGCGACCGCGCGACGGACCTCCTCGACGAGGCCGACGCCACCGCGCAGCGCCTTTCCGCGCATCCGGCGCAGCGGGCCGCGCTGTCGGCCAACGTGGTGAGCCACCGGGTTTCCGCGCATTACGTGCTCGGCAACGCGGGCACCGCGCTGCACCATTCGCAGGCCGCCCGCCTCGGCGAGTTCCCCGATACCGAACGCCGTGCGCGCTTCCTCGTGGACGTGGCGCTGTGCCTCGCTCAGTGGGACAAACCCGAACGCGCGTTCCAGACCCTGCTCGCCGCGGAACGTGCCGCGCCGGGCGAGGTACGCACCCGTGCGGCGGTCCGCAGGCTGGTGTCGGATCTGCTTCACCACCCTCGGCAGGCGGCCTTGCCCGGCATCCGCAGGCTTGCGGCGCGAACCTACGCGCTGGATTAACAACGGCCTGGCAGCCGTGTCCGCAGTTCCCGCACGCGTGTCCGCAGTTCCTGTACGCGTGTCGGCACTTCCCGCACCCGGATCCGCAGCGGACCCGAGGCTTCGCCCTTCGCCCTTGCCCTTAGCCCTTAGCCGTTCGCCCTGAGCTTCGGACAAGCGAGGTGCCCGTGCTGATCGGTTAGCCACTCGCCATCCTGCGGCGCCGCTCGTGCTGGAGCGCACGCCGCTCGGACCGTCTGTGGCGCTCGCCGACGAACTGTGCGGGCTCCTCGCCTCGTCCGGTGTCCCCGCCGACGACGTTCTGGGACGTGCGTACGCGATCACGGCGACGGTGGCGGGGCACGCCATCGCTTTCGAGAACGCACGTGGTGCGGGCCAGGGTTACGAGGCGGTGGACCTGTCCTCGTCGCCACACCTCGCCGCGGCTGTCAGCCGGTTCGCGGGTGAGGCGGCCGGAGGTCGTCCGCCGCGGCGTGATGTCGTTGGCGGGCGTGACGGCGCGTTAGTCCGCGCTCTCCTGAGGCGACTCGGCGAACGCGCTGAGCACGGCGCCTGCGATCCGTTGCTGCACAGGATCGGCGTCGGTGCCGAAAAGCCGCTCGTCAACCGTCGTCACCGCTTCCATCGCCGCGCGCAGCAGTTGCCGTCCCGCCGGGGTCACCTCGATGGCCGATCGTGCTCCCGCGCGAGCCCGGTTGTCGCGCACGAGTCCCGCGTTCACGAGCCCCTTGACGGCGGAGTGGACGTTCTGCACCGACGTGCCAGCCATACGGGCCAGGTCGCTGAACGACACCCCCGGCACGGCCGCGATGTGCCCGAGCAGTCCGAGTCTGCTCACCGTCAGCTCCAACGGGGCGAGGGCAGAATTCAGTTCGCCCTCGATGCGGCGGGCCAGGCTCAACAGGATGACGGACACACTGGTCACAGGTGGCTCACGGCGCTTGTCCTCGGTGCTCACCTCCCCAGTCTCGCCCACCACCGCCCGCGCGCGGCGACGGTGGGTGGTGGGAGACCTGGTCAGGCGGCTGGTTCCTCGGCGGTCGCCGTCTCGCTGCCCAGCCGCCGGGCTTCCTTCGGCACCAGCGTCAGCGCGCAGATACCGCCGATCACGGGCAGCGCGACGAGAACCCGCGTTCGCGTGCGCAAGCCCCTGGTGAGCAGGGCGATGACGGCCACGCTCAGGTAGGCCGCTCCGTGAACCGGGCCCATGACGGAGGTGACGCCGTCGGCGTGGACCGTGGCCAGGTTGGTCAGCAGAACGGCCAGAGAGAGCAGCTCCAGCAACGAGAGCGCCGTGAGCGCCGTGATCGTTCCTCGGGTGGGGGCCGACATGGTTTCACTCCGTAAGTCAAGTTGGCTGAATCCCTTTATACAGGGCGAAATTGCTCACGTTCAATTGGGTTGAAACTTTCTGCTACCGTGGCGACGTTGGTTGGTGACAGGGAGAACCCATGCAAAGTGTGTTGCTGTCGGTGCACGTCCTTGCCGGAATCCTGTTCGTCGGCGGCTCGGCCGTGGCGGTGAGCCTGTTCCCGCGTTACGCCAGGCCCGTGCCCGCCGACGGCGGCGGCGGCGAAGACGGCGGCGGCGAAGAGAAGGGAAGCGGGGGCAATCGTGCCGTCGCGCTCCTGCTGCATCGCATCACCCGCGTGTACGGGGCGCTGGGGCTCATCGTCCCGACGGTCGGCATCGTGCTCGCGCTGACGCAGGACAGGATGACCGAGGTCTGGGTGGTGACCGCGATGGTGCTCACCGCGGTGGCCGGTGGCCTGCTGGCGTTGCAGATCTATCCGCGACAGCGAGACGCGCTCGCCTCGTCGGCGGAGCCCGGTGAGCTGCGCACACTCAAGATGCTCTCCGGCATTTTCAATCTGCTGTGGACTGTCGTGGTCGTGCTGATGATCGTGCGGCCCGGTGCGTGACGGCATGGAGAAGGGGAAGCGAATGTCGGTCGGAAAGAAGAAGGGCGAGGTACCGAGGCGCGCGTTCGTCAATTCGGTGCTCGTCACGGCAGGCGCGGCCACGGCGGCGGGTGCCCTCGCGGGTTACGGGCTGGCCGAACCCGCTGCGGGCACGGAACCGGCGAAGGAGATCGTGCCGTTCTATGGCAAGCACCAGGCCGGAATCGCGACGAGGCAACAACGGAACGCGACGTTCCTCGCCGCCGATCTCGCCTCCCGTGACGTCGCGACGCTGCGGCGGTTGCTGGACGAACTGACACTCACGGCGGCGGCCCTGACCCGGGGGGATCCTCCTCCTGAGCGGGACTCGGGAGTGAAGGGGACCTCGTCCCTCACCGATTTCGGCACGGGATTGCCTCCCGCGAGGCTCACCGTGACGGTCGGCCTCGGGCCCGCCGTGTTCGCGATTCCGGAACTGGCCGCTCGCAGGCCCCGCCACCTCACGCCGCTGCCGATCTTCGACGGTGACGCGCTGAATCCGTGGTGGTGCGGTGGGGATGTTCTCATCCAGATCTGCGCCGACGATCCGCAGATCGTGAGCCACGCCGTGAGGTCGCTGCGAGCGCGGATGCCCGGCCTCGCGACGCTGCGCTGGACTCAGTACGGCTTCCTCAGCACTCCTCCGGACGGCGGAACACCGCGCAACATGTTCGGCCACAAGGATGGGACGGCAAACCCGAAGCCGGGGACGCCCGCGTTCGACGACATCGTGTGGGCGCGATCGCCGGAGGAGCCGGAGTGGTTCGCTGGCGGAACCTACCTGGTCTTCCGCAAGATCCGTATGAAGACGGCCGAATGGGACCTCACCCCGCTGGACGAGCAGGACCGGGTCATCGGAAGGCGGCGATCGGACGGCGCTCCGCTTGGTGCATCGGCCGAGTTCGACCCGGCCGACCTGACAGCCCGCGCGCCGGACGGCAAGCTCGTCATCCCGGCCGACGCCCACATCCGGCGGGCGTCCGGCATGCCCATGCTGCGCCGTGGCTACACCTACGACTACGGGATCGTCGGTGGCGAATCACACGAGCACGGCGAGGGCACCGGCGAGCACGGCCACGGGGACGGCCACAAGAACCACTCGCGGCTGGACGCCGGGCTGCTGTTCTGCTGCTACGTGCGGGACCCGGAGAAGCAGTTCGTCGAGACACAACGGATGCTCGCGGAGAAGGACCGGCTCAACGACTTCATCGAGCACACGGGGAGCGCGATCGTCGCGGTCCCGCCCGGCGCCCGCGAAGGACAGAGCCTCGCGGAGGGGCTCCTCAGGGGTCTCGGGTGAGGTGCTGACAGCGGGTTCAATCGGGATTCAGCCGGTTGCGGCAGGCTCGAACCGCCGTCAACAGGCGCAGCCGTGCAGGATCCAGGAGAGGTTGAACTTCCGGAACACGATGGAGCGTGCCGAGGTTCTGTCGCCGACGTCGAGGTTGCTCTCCACGAGCGCGCCGATGCGGTAGTCGGAGGTCTTGGCCATGCTGGAGTAGCCACCTTCGGTGCCCGCTCCCGGCGCTGAGGGGCCGTCGCTGAGCGGGCGGCTCACCGGCCAGGTGCGGGCGCCGTCGTAGCTGAGGCGCACCCGCATCTTGGTACGGACCTCGGTGCTCGCCGAGTTGAGGAAGATCGTGCGCGCAGGCGCGTCGTTGTTGTACTGAAGGACGGATGCCTGGTTCTTCGGATCGAGCAGCGTGTCGTCCGGCGTGAACGGTGCGAATCCGCTGTCGAGGCCGCCCCTCGCGACGAACCGCCGTTTGGCGATCTCGGCCCACGTCGTTCCGCCGGGCCTGTCGTTGCGGTACAGGGTTCCGTCGGCGAGTTCGGTGATCGTCGCCTCGCCGGTTCCCTCGGCGAGCTTTTGCACCTTCCAGGTCCGGCCGTGGTCGGTGCTGTAGATGTTGCGGTGCTGGGCGGGGATCACAAGCGCACCGCCTGACGTGTAGAGACCGGCGCCCGGCCCCATCGCGTCCCAGGCCCACGTGCTGCCGTCGGCCTTCGTTTTCGGCAGGAGCGCTTCGGTGAGGTCGGTGGGCCGCGAGGAGCCGTCGAGCCCGGTGAAGGTCAGGCCGTCGTCGGTGCTCTTCATGGCGTACACGCGCCGCTCGCCCCACTGCCGGATCGGGGACGTCGGCTCACCGGTGTCGGGGTTGGTGCCGCCGCCGAGGCTCTTGTCCGCCGCGTTCCAGGACAGGAAGAGCCAGATGGTGCCGGTGGCGCGGTCCACGACGGGGGTCGGGTTGCCCCAGGTGCCCATGCCTGCGCCGACGGCTTCCTTGAGCCCGGACCAGTCAGAAGCCTTCGAGCCGTTGTTCACGCCGCGCTTGTAGACGAGGTTGATGTTGCCGTGGTCCTGGTTGCTCTTCACCCTGCCTTCCGCGAAAGCGAGCAGGGTGCCCGCGTTGGTGCGCACGATCGCGGGAATGCGGAACGAGTGGTAGGTGATCCCGTTCAGGCTTTCGCGGTGCCCGCCCTGAAAGAGCACGTAGGCGGTGTGCTGCTGTGGTGCGTCCATCGCGGGGTCGTCAACGGTGCTGAAGTGCGGAGTGGCCTGAGTGTTCTGAGGCGCCGCGGTCGCGGTCGTCGCCGGTAACGCGGCGACGAGCGCGAGCGCGGCCGAGGCAAGCAGGCTCCTACGACGGAACGGTGTCACGGCGCTCTCCCCAGGTCGAATCGCACGGCGGGCGAAGCGTAGCGAGCGGGAGTCTGCAAGATCAACGGTTACCGCACCGGTGCACACCACCGGCGCAACGTGCGGCGAGAAGGCCCCTCGCTGTCCGTTGTAGACGAACCGGCGACTTCGGTCGGGACCGTTCGCCGAACGCGGGCTGACGTCGTGTGCTTCAGCCGGTGCCGTGCCGCGCGGGCGTTTCCCGGAACAGCGGCCCCGCGTAGTGGCGCAGCGCCTTTGTCAGTGCCTCGGGAGGCTCGGTCAGATCGCCGAGACTCACCACGGGGAACCCGACGGCGCCGTCCCTGGTGATCGCCCGCTCGGCCGGAAGCCCGGGAACCGGCCCCTTGGGCCACACGATGAGATAGGGGTCCTTGTCCTGCTCGCCCGGCTTGGGTTCGATGGTGACCGCGTCGAACACCTGCCACGGCACCGGGTCCGGCAGGCTCACCCGCTCCCGCCGGTTGCGCACCCGCAGCCCGTACTCGTCGATGCGCAGCTTCAGGGGCACGAGCGTGGCGACCAACCCCAGCAGGCCCATGAGCAGCACGAACGGCGCAAGAATGAGGATGAGACTCGTTCGCCGTCCCCCCTCGCCAAGCAACCAGCCGACGAACAACACCGTGCCGACGGCCCCGACCACGATCAGCCCCAGCGAGAACCAGGTCAGTGTTCTCGATTTGCGGAATTCCACGTTCCTCCCCAGGATCGTGCGCGCTGGTTCCTGCGCGTCACCGGCATTCTAGGAAGTAACTCGCGTTTCGGAGGCGGGTTCGCTCAAGTCGTGTCCGCACTTCCTGCACGCGTGTCCGCACTTCCCGTACGGGCGGGCGGCACGGTGTGCGGCGGACACCGTGCCGCCGCCGGCGAGCGCGGGGTTGTACATGTTCGGGCGTTCCTGCTCAGCACCCGCCTTCGTCGGCACGGACGAACGGCCGGGTCAGGTGTGCGGTCGCCAGCCACGTCGGTCTGCGCCGCGTGTCGTCGAGGAGGGCCAGCCTCGTCCTGCGCGCCACAACCTCGTCGGCCTCGAAGCGGTAGGACACCTCGGGCTCCACGAGCTGAACGGCGTGCACGAGGACGTCTCCCGTGATCACCACCCGGCTATCGGACCCGTGGACCAGCACCGACTGATGCCCCGGCGTGTGTCCCGGGGTGGGCAGTGTCGAGACCGCTCCTCCGCGAGCGCGACCGAGGCAGACCTCGCCGTCCACAGCGTCGAGTTGCCCGGTCCGCCGCAACGGTTCCACCACGTACGACAGCACCACGTCGTCACCTGCCCGCTCCAACGCCTCGATCTCGGTTCGCTGGACGACGTAGCGCGCGTTGGGGAAGTACGGAACGCCATCGGGGGACACCGACCAGCCGAAGTGGTCCTCGTGCAGGTGGGTCAGCACCACGAGCCGCACGTCGTCGCGTGCGATCCCGGCCTCGGCCAGCCGGTCGAGGAGGACCCCGGGCACGGGAGCCCACGACTTCGCCGGGCTTGAGGCAGGGCCGACTCCCGCATCGACGAGCGCGACACCACCGAGGGGGAGGCGCACGGCGAAGCAGCGGAAGTCGAGGTTCCACGCACCGTCGGGGCCGAACGCGCCGGGATCGACCCGCTCGGCCCTCGCCCACACCTCGTCGGTGGCCGCCCCGAACGATTCACGGAGGGGCAGGAAGAAGGGGCCGTGTGCGTCGAGCAGCGCGATGATCTCGAACGGCCCCGCCTGCCTGGTGGCGAAGCCTGCCGCCCGTGCCGCCGTCCGCACCGATGCCGTGGCCGTGGCCGTGGTGGTGCCGAGTGCCGTGCTCAGTCCGGCGGCCACGCCACCGAGAAGGACAACACGCCTGCGTACCGGTTTCGTCATGACCGCCTCCGAACGGGTCTGGGATGCTGCACGGCGAAGTCGAGCAGACCAACGATCATTCGAGCGAGAGATTCGACGATCCTCGAATCGGCGCCAGGATCGGTGTGAACCGGCGGAAGGTGGCGTCATGCTGACCCTGCACGTGGGACCGGAACCTTTCGCGCGGTCGCGTTTCGCGGTGTCCAGGCTCGCTGAGTTGTCATGTGCGCTGGAGGTGCTGACGCATCCGGACAGGGCGCCGTTCGCGGTCGGCTGGGTGCGATCGGTTCGGCCGAGGCTCGATCCGGAGTCCGTCGCCCTGGTGTTCGCGCTGGTGGAGCCCGACGGCTGCTATGTTCCCGACTTCCTCGTCCCCGCACCCGCCGGATACGAACCGGCGTTGGACTCGGAACTGGCGGCCGTGGCGGCGACACCGCCCGAGGTGGTCGGCCACCAGCTCGCTCGCGCGTTCGGCACCCGGCTGCCTCGCGCGGTCGCCGAAGTGCTCGCGAGTGGAGGGGAACGCGCTGTGGCCGAGGTGGCCGCCGACCAGTTGCGACGCTGCTGGGACGCAGTCCTCGCCGAGTCGTGGCCCGCCCTGCGCCGCGTGCTCGACGAGGATGTCCGCCATCGGGCCGCCCGCGCGGCGAGAGAGGGGTTCGGCGGCATCCTCGACGGCCTGCATCCGACCCTGAACTGGGACGGCGCGAGGCTGACCCGAGCCACCCCCTACGAGGCGACGGTGGACGTGCGGCCGGGGCTGATCCTGCTTCCCTCGGTGTTCCTGCCGTGGCCCGCACTGTGGAACGGAACCCCGGAGCAAGTCCTGATCGGCTACCCGGCGCGGGGCAGAGGCACCGTCTGGTCGCCGCCAGCCACGTCACCCGCGTCCGTACCCGGCACCCCGGCCCTCGGTCCCCGCCGCCTTGCCCTGCTGTCGGACCTGACGACCGCTCGCTCGACGTCGGAACTGTCGTCCCGGCACACGCTCAGCCCCGCCACCGTGTCGTACCACCTGGCGCGCCTGCGCTCCGACGGCCTCGTCGTGAGCCGAAGGGAAGGACACAGCGTGCTGTACACGGCCACGGAACGCGGATTCGCCCTGCTGGCTGTGCTGGCGGACGACGCGGGTTAGGTCGCGTCGTCCGCGCGGATCCGCAGACCGTCGAACGCCACGGTGGCCACGGCGTCGGCGAGTGCGTCCGCACCGACGCCCCGGCGCGGCCGATACCACTCGACCAGCGAATTCACCATGCCGAACAGCAGCCTCGCCGAGGTGGCTGGGTCCACGTCGGGCCGCAGGTCGCCGTCCGCGGCGGCCTTGCTCACCAGGTCGGTGACGATCTGGTCGAACTCCCTGCGGCGCGCGAGCGCGTCGCGCTCCACCTGGCTGTTGCCGCGCACCCGCAGCAGCAGGGTCACGAACGGCAGCTGCTCGACGAGGACACCGACACTGGCCCGCACCAGGTGCTCCAGCTTGTCGATGGCCTTTCCCTCGACCGCGTCGAGCGCGTCCACCTCGGCGAAGAGGCCGTCGAGTCCTTGGTTCACGGCGAGCCGGAGCAGCTCCTCCTTGCTCCGCACATGGTGGTAGATCGCCGACTTCGTGATGCCGAGCTTGCGGGAGAGGTCCTCCATGCTGGTGCCGTCGTAGCCGCGCTCGTTGAACAGCTCGACCGCAACCGCGAGCAGCGACTCGAGGTCGTAGCCCGGCCTGCCTCGCCTTCCGGGCCTCCTCGGCGGTGTGTCGGTCATGGCGACATTATCCCCCGGCCCGCTCAGGAGTCCTTTCGTCGGTCGATGACGCGCCTGAGCTTGCCGACGGAGCGTTCGAGCGTCTCGGGCTCGACGATCTCGACCTCGACGCTGACACCGACGTCGTTCTTGACCTTGGCGACGATCTCGGCCGCCGCGGCGTCGCGCCGGTCGGCAGGGGTGCCGGTTTCGGACTCCACCAGCACGGTCATGCGATCCATGCGGTCCTTGCGGCTCAGCCGGATCTGGAAGTGGGGCGCGAGACCGTCGGTGGCGAGCACGATCTCCTCGATCTGGGTCGGGAAGACGTTGACGCCCCGCAGGATGATCATGTCGTCGCTGCGGCCGGTGACCTTGTCCATCCTCCGGAAGGCGGGGCGCGCGGTGCCGGGCCGCAGCGCGGTGAGGTCGCGGGTGCGGTACCGGATCACGGGCATGGCCTGCTTGGTGAGCGAGGTGAACACGAGTTCCCCTGTCTCACCGTCGTCGAGCACGACAGAGTCGAGTGGATCGACGATCTCGGGGTAGAAGTGGTCCTCCCAGATGTGCAGGCCGTCCTTGGTCTCGACGCACTCCTGTGCGACACCGGGGCCCATCACTTCGGAAAGACCGTAGATGTCAACGGCGTCGATGTTCGCCCGCTGTTCGATCTCGCGGCGCATCTGCTCGGTCCACGGCTCGGCTCCGAAGATGCCGACCTTGAGCGAGCTGGTGCGCGGATCGATGCCCTGACGCTCGAACTCGTCGAGCAGCGTGAGCATGTACGACGGCGTCACCATGATGATCTCGGGCTTGAGGTCGGTGATCAGCTTCACCTGCCGTGCGGTCATCCCGCCCGACGCGGGAATCGTCGTGCAGCCGAGCTTCTCCGCGCCGTAGTGGGCACCGAGGCCGCCGGTGAAGAGGCCGTAGCCGTAGGCGACGTGCACCGTGTCGCCAGGCCGCCCGCCCGCGGCGTGGATCGACCGTGCGACCACGGAAGCCCAGGTGTCGAGGTCTTCCTCCGTGTAGCCGACGATGGTCGGCGTTCCGGTGGTTCCACTCGACGCGTGGATGCGCCGCAGCCGCTCCTTCGGAACGGCGAACATGCCGTACGGGTAGTTGTCGCGCAGGTCGTGCTTGGTGGTGAAGGGGAACTTCGCGAGGTCGCTCAGCTCCTTGCAGTCACCGGGATGCACGCCTGCCTCGTCGAACTTCTTGCGGTAGAACGGCACGTTGTCGTAGGCGTGCTGAAGAGTCCACTGAAGACGCTTCAGTTGGAGGGCGCGCAGTTCGTCCTTCCCGAGCCGCTCGGGGAGGAACAGCTCACCCTCGGCCGGTGCCCTTTCGGGATGCCGGGCCGGGGGCACGTCGCTGTGCGTGATGGTCATGCCGGAACTCTCCTCGGTGCTGTCAGATCGTGCCGACCGTGCGGCTTCGTCCCCGGAACTCCGCGATCACGTCGCGCCCTTCGGCCGTCTCGCGGTGCACGGTGACGTCGTAGATGCCGTTGCGGCCGTAGCGGGTGCGTTCCTCTGCGGTGGCGACCAGTTCGTCACCGAGCCTTGCGCTGGCGACGAACGAGATGTCGGCTCCCGCAGCGACTGTGATCGGTCCGTAGCTGTTGCAGGCGTGCGCGAAGGTGGTGTCGGCGAAGAGGAATATGTACCCGCCGTGGGCGATGCCGTGCCCGTTGACCATCTGCTCCGTCACCCTCATGCGGGCGACGGCCTGACCGTCCCACGCCTTGAGAATGGTGATCCCCAAGGTCGCCGACGCGACATCGGCGTCGAGCATGGCTTTCGCCGCATCCGAAAGGGCCGGCTCGGGTTCCACCACGTCAGGCACACCGCCTTGCTAACTGACCGAATGGACGGTAAATAAGTGGACTCAGTAAAGCCAGCGGGTGTTCGGGTGTCAAGAGGTAGGAGACCACGGTGGACGAAGTGACGGCGGTACCCGATTCGGTCGCGGTGATCGGCGGAGGTCGGATGGGCGCGGGAATCGCGCAGGTGTTCGCCGCGTCGGGGGCGGCCGTGTCGGTCGTGGAGGGTGATGAGTCCTCGGTCGCCGCGGCGCGGCAGCGGGTCGCCGACGGGCTGGCCAAGGCGGCCGAGCGGGGGAAGCTGGCCGAGGAGCCCTCGGTGGTGCTCGACCGCGTCGCCGTGTTCGCGGACCTCGCGCGGGTGCCTCGGGACGTCGCTCTGGTGGTCGAGGCGGTTCCCGAACGGCCCGAACTGAAGGTGGACGTGCTCACCAGGGCCGAGAAGGTCGTCTCGGAAAGCACCGTGCTGGCCACCAACACCAGCTCCCTGTCCATCGCGGAACTCGGTGCGGCGCTGCGTGAGCCCGGCCGGTTTCTCGGCATGCACTTCTTCAATCCGGTGCCGGCGTCGAAGCTCGTCGAGGTCGTGACGGCGCCGGAGACCGGGGCCGAGGTGACCGATTCGGTCCGCGGGTGGGTTCGCGCGCTGGGCAAGACCGACGTCGTGGTGCGTGACTCTCCCGGGTTCGCGACGAGCAGGCTCGGCGTGCTGCTCGGGCTCGAAGCCATCCGGATGCTGGAGGAGGGTGTCGCCGACGCCGAGGCGATCGACACCGCCATGGAACTCGGCTACCGGCATCCGATGGGGCCGCTGCGCTCCACCGACCTCGTCGGGCTCGACGTGCGGCTCGCCATCGCCGAGTACCTGCACTCCACGCTGGGTGAGCGCTTCGCTCCTCCGAAACTGCTGCGCGACAAGGTCGCCGCAGGGGAACTCGGGCGCAAGAGCGGGCGTGGCTTTCACGACTGGAGCTGACCGGAGCGGGTCCTTCCGCGAGGGGCAGCTCCACGCTACGATAACTTCCTGAACGTTCGGTTGGTAATTCGAGGAGGTCCGATGGGGACGCACGCGACGCCATCCGCTCAGGCGCGGCTGCTGCGCAGCTACGTCAGCGGGCGCTGGCACACCCCCGCCGACGAAGGCGCGCCACTGCACGACGCCGCGACGGGCGAGGAGGTCGCGCGCATCTCGTCGGCGGGTATCGACATGGGCGCGGCGCTGGAGTATGGGAGGCGGGTCGGCGGGCCCGCGCTGCGTGAGCTGACCTTCCACCAGCGCGCCGCGCTGCTGAAGGCGCTCGCCTCGCACCTGCGTGAGCACCGCGAGGAGCTGTACGCGCTGTCGGCGAGGACAGGGGCGACGCTGGGCGACTCGAAGTTCGACATCGACGGCGGCATCGGGGTCCTCTTCTCCTACTCCAGCAAGGGCAGGCGCGAGCTGCCCAACGACACCGTGTACCTCGACGGCCCCGTCGAGCCGCTCGGCAAGGGCGGCACGTTCGTCGGACGGCACATCTGCACCCCGCTTCGCGGGGTCGCCGTGCAGATCAACGCCTTCAACTTCCCCGTGTGGGGACCGCTGGAGAAGTTCGCGCCCGCGTTCCTCGCCGGTGTGCCGACCCTGATCAAGCCAGGAAGCCAGACCGCCTACCTCACCGAGCGGCTCGTCGAGCTGATGATCGGCTCCGAGTTGCTTCCCGAGGGTTCGCTCCAGCTCGTGTGCGGCAGCGCGGGCGACCTGCTGGATCACGTCACGGGGCAGGACCTCGTGTCGTTCACCGGGTCGGCGGCCACGGCGGCGCGGCTGCGGTCGCATCCGGTGATCGTGCGCAACTCGGTGCGGTTCAACGCCGAGGCCGACTCGCTGAACTGCGCGATCCTCGGCCCCGACGCCAAGCCGGGTACACCCGAGTTCGACCTCTATGTCAAGCAGCTGGTCGCCGAGATGACGGTGAAGGCGGGGCAGAAGTGCACCGCCATCCGCCGCGCGTTCGTACCGGCCGAGCTGATCGACGACGTGCAGGAGGCCGTCTGCGCGCGGCTCGCGCGGATCAGCGTCGGCGACCCGTCGAACCCCGAGGTGCGGATGGGTGCGCTCGCCAGCCTCGAACAGCGCGAGGAGGTGCGCCGGTCGCTGAAGGCGCTGAAGGACGCGGGACGCATCGTGTTCGGCGACCCCGACCACGTCGATGTCGTCGGCGCCGACGCGGAGCGGGGCGCGTTCCTGTCGCCGGTGCTGTTGCGGGCCGACGATCCGGAGCGGACGGAGCCGCACGAGGTCGAGGCGTTCGGCCCTGTCTCGACCCTGCTGCCCTACACCTCCACCGAGCAGGTGATCGAGCTGGCCGCACGCGGGCAGGGCAGCCTGGTCGGCTCGGTCGTCACCGGCGACGCGGACTTCGCCCGTGAGGTCGTGCTCGGCGTGGCGCCGTGGCACGGGCGGTTGCTCGTGCTCGACGCCGACGACGCGAAGGAATCGACGGGGCACGGCTCGCCCCTCCCGATGCTCGTCCACGGCGGTCCCGGCCGCGCCGGCGGCGGCGAGGAGATGGGCGGCATCCGCGGCGTGCTGCACCACATGCAGCGCACGGCCGTGCAGGGCAGCCCGAAGGTGCTCACGGCGGTCGGCAACAGCTGGGTGCAGGGCGCACCGAGGTCGGAGGGCGTCCACCCGTTCCGCAAGTCGCTGGCCGAGCTGCGGATCGGCGACTCGGTCGTGGCGGGCCCCCGCACCGTGACCGACGCCGACATCGCGCACTTCGCCGAGTTCACCGGCGACACCTTCTACGCCCACACCGACGAGCAGGCCGCTGAGGCGAACCCGCTGTTCGGCGGCATCGTCGCGCACGGCTACCTCGTGGTGTCGTTCGCGGCGGGACTGTTCGTCTCCCCGGAGCCGGGTCCGGTGCTCGCGAATTACGGGCTGGAGAACCTGCGCTTCCTCACCCCGGTCAAGCCGGGCGATGCGCTCACGGTGACGTTGACCTGCAAGCAGATCACGCCGAGAGAGAACGCCGACTACGGCGAGGTCCGGTGGGACACCGACGTCACCAACGCCGAGGGCGAGTCGGTGGCCAAGTACGACGTGCTCACGCTGGTCGCGAAGGAGAGTGAGCGATGAACCTCGAGGAACACTTCGAGCGGACGCTGGAGAAGGACCAGCGCATCGAGCCGAGGGACTGGATGCCCGACGCCTACCGCGCGACGCTGGTCCGCATGATCGCCCAGCATGCCCACTCGGAGATCATCGGCATGCAGCCGGAGGGCAACTGGATCACGCGGGCGCCGTCGCTTCGCCGCAAGGCGATCCTCCTCGCGAAGGTGCAGGACGAGGCGGGGCACGGGCTGTACCTGTACTCGGCGGCCGAGACGCTGGGCGCCGACAGGGCTGAGCTGACCGAGAAACTCGTGTCGGGAAAGCAGAAGTACTCCTCGATCTTCAACTACCCCACGCTGACGTTCGCGGACGTCGGCGTGATCGGGTGGCTCGTGGACGGCGCGGCGATCTGCAACCAGGTTCCGCTGTGCCGCAGCAGCTACGGGCCTTACGCCCGCGCGATGATCCGCGTCTGCAAGGAGGAGTCGTTCCACCAGCGGCAGGGCTACGAGCTGCTGATGACGATGATGAAGGGCACCGAGGCGCAGCGCCGCATGGTGCAGGACGCCACCGATCGCTGGTGGTGGCCGTCGTTGATGATGTTCGGTCCTCCCGACGCCGATTCTCCGCACACCGGGCAGTCGATGGCGTGGAAGATCAAGCGGCACACCAACGACGAACTGCGGCAGAAGTTCGTGGACATGACCGTGCCGCAGGCCGAGGCGCTCGGAGTCACACTGCCCGACCCCGACCTGCGGTGGAACGCCGAGCGAGGGCACTACGACTTCGGCGACATCGACTGGGCCGAGTTCAAGCGCGTCGTCTCGGGCAACGGCCCGTGCAACACACAGCGCGTGGCCCACCGCAGGGCCGCGCACGAGAACGGCGCATGGGTCAGGGAAGCCGCCGCGGCACACGCGGCGAAGCTCGCGACGAGGAAGGTGGCGGCATGAGCGGCGAGCAGGCCGGAGGCTGGCCTCTGTACGAGGTGTTCGTCCGCGGCAAGCGGGGACTCAACCACGTGCATGTCGGATCGCTGCACGCGGCGGACGACGAGATGGCGCTGCGCAACGCCCGCGACCTCTACACGCGGCGCAACGAGGGCGTCAGCATCTGGGTCGTCAAGGCCGCCGACATCACCGCGTCGAGCCCCGACGAGAAGGACCCGTTCTTCGCGCCGTCGGCCGACAAGGTGTACCGGCACCCGACGTTCTACGACATCCCCGACAACGTTCCCCACATGTGAGAGGGGGTGTGACTGCCGTGTCCTTCGACAACGCCTACGAGGCCGTGACCGAGTCCAGCGACGCGCGGTGGGCCTTCGGAACCGGGTTCACCGACCCGCTGTCCGGAGTGGACACCACCGTTCCGTCCGGTGTGGACCCGGAAAAGCTCGGCGAGTACTGCCTCATGCTCGGCGACGACGCACTGGTGTTCTCCCACCGGTTGCAGCAGTGGTGCACCCACGCGCCCGAGCTCGAAGACGAGATGGCCATCGCCAACATCGCACTGGACTTGCTCGGACAGGCCCGGCTGCTGCTCACGCGAGCCGGTGCGGCCGAGGAGGCGGCGACGGGCAGCGGCCGGAGCGAGGACCAGCTCGCCTTCTTCCGTGACGAGCACGAGTTCCGCAATGTGCGACTGGCCGAGCTGCCGCGCGGCGACTTCGGTGAGCTGATCGCGAGACTGTTCGTGTTCTCCACGTGGCGGCTCGCGGTGTTCCAGAGGCTGACCGCCTCCTGCGACCCCGTCCTCGCGGCGGTGGCGGCCAAGGCCGTCAAGGAACTGACCTACCACCGCGACTACGCCGCACAGTGGGTCGTCCGGCTTGGCGACGGAACCGAGTTCTCCCACGAGCGGATGCTGGCAGGCCTTGCGGCGGTGTGGCCTTACGTCGAGGAGTTGTTCACCGTCCACGACGTCGAGCGCGACCTCGCCTCGGCAGGAGCCGCCGCCGATCCGGGGCAGGTGAGGGCCGAGTTCGACGACGTCGTCGCGCAGGTTCTGCACGCCGCGACCCTCGACGTCCCGGACGCCCCTGGTCTTCCCGGCGTGTCGGGGAAGGCGGGCAGGGACGGCGTGCACACCGAGGCCTTCGGTTACCTGCTCGCCGAGTTGCAGAGCGTGGCACGTGCCCACCCCGGCGCGACGTGGTGACGACATGATGACCACGACGCACAGCGCCCGCGCGGTGGCGGAGACGGTGACCGACCCCGAACTGCCCATGCTCACGCTCGCGGATCTCGGTGTCCTGCGCGAGGTCCGCGAGGAGGACGGCAAGGTCGTCGTGTCGATCACCCCCACCTACAGCGGTTGCCCGGCCATGGACGCCATGCGCGACGACCTCGTGCACGCTCTGGGAGAGGCCGGTTTCGCAGAGGTGGAGGTGCGAACCGTGCTGCGCCCCGCGTGGTCCTCCGACTGGATCACCGAGGAGGGTCACCGCAAGCTCGCCGAGGCGGGGATCGCCCCTCCTGGACCCGTGCCGCGAAGGTCGGGACCGATTCCGCTGACACTCTCCGCGCCTGTTTCGCGGGTGCGTTGCCCGCAGTGTGGTTCCGCCGACACCGTCGAGGTGTCGCGGTTCAGCGCCACCGCGTGCAAGGCACTGCGCCGGTGTCGCGCCTGCCACGAACCGTTCGAGCACGTCAAGGAGATCTAGGCCGTGTTCCACGACGTCCATCATTTCCCGGTCCTGCGGGGCCTTTGTCTCGGTGGAGCCACCGCCGATCCTCGCTCGCACGGAGGCGGCTCATGAACCAGGACCTGCGTTCCACCACGACCACGAAGCCCCGGCCCCGCGGTGAGTTCCACACCCTCACCGTCGCCGATGTCACCAGGCTGTGCGACGACGCGGTGGCGATCACATTCGACGTCCCCGGCGAGCTGGCCGACTCGTTCGCCTTCAGGGCAGGGCAGTCGCTCACCCTGCGGCGCACCGTCGAGGGCCGCGACGAGCGGCGGTCGTACTCGATCTGTGCGGCGGAGGGCGCACCGCTGAGGATCGGTGTGCGCGAGGTGCCGACGGGGTTGTTCTCTACGTGGCTCGTGCGTCAGGTACGGCCCGGCGACACGGTCGAGGTCGGCACGCCGACGGGCACGTTCAGCCCCGACCCTGACGTGCCTGGCCACCACGTGCTGATCGCGGCGGGTTCCGGGATCACGCCGGTGCTGTCCATCGCGGCGACGGTGCTGCGCAACCCGGCATCGACCGTCACCCTCCTCTACGGCAACCGGCGCACCGACACGGTGATGTTCGCCGAGGAGCTTGCCGACCTGAAGGACCGCTATCTCGACCGTCTCGAACTGGTGCACGTGCTGTCGCGCGAGCCGAGGGAGACGGAGCTGTTCACCGGAAGGCTCGATTCGGACAAGCTCGCCGCGCTGGGGCCGGTGCTCGGCGACGTCGCGGGCACCGACCACTGGTGGCTGTGCGGGCCGTTCGAGATGGTGACCACCGCGAGGCAGCACCTGCTCGACGCGGGTGTGCCCGCCGAGCGCATTCACCAGGAGCTGTTCTTCGTCGAGGATCTTCCGCCCGCTCCCGTACGCCACGAGGAGGCGCCCGCCGCCGGCCTCACCAGCGAGGTCACCGTCGTGCTCGACGGCAGGAGCACCACGATGTCCCTGCCACGGGACGTGTCCCTGCTCGAAGGAGCGCAGCGCGTCAGGCCCGACCTGCCGTTCGCCTGCAAGGGCGGGGTCTGCGGCACGTGCAGGGCGAAGGTCACCGACGGCACCGCCGACATGCGCCGTAACTTCGCGCTGGAGGACTCCGAGGTGGCAGACGGCTTCGTGCTGACGTGCCAGTCGCTGCCCGCGTCCGATGCGCTCACGGTGGACTACGACGCCTGACCGTGAACGCCGCTCCCTCGGTCTGAAGGTCCCGTGTTCGTTCGAGTGGGAACTGGCCGGGGCCTGTCGAGACCGCGTGCGCCTTGGCCGATATCGGGTGGGGGCGTACGCGGTTTCCGCCAGCGAAGACCGAGGGAGTGGTTTTACGCATGCATGTTGTCTTCCACATCGGCGGTCATCCGGACGATGCTCTGCTGTTCAAGGGCGAGATGCTCTACAACGACCTGCACTGGCCCGACGTCAAGGTGGTCAGCATCGTGACCACGGCGGGCGATGCGGGCCGGATCGACGACTGGTGGTGGACGCGCGAGCACGGCCTCGTGGAGTCCCTGCGCGCGGCGAAGCCGGAGGACTTCACCCCGGCCGTGGTCACGATCAACGGGCGAAGGCTGCGGTGCTATCGCGCGGGGAGCTGGCGGTGCTACTTCCTTCGTCTTCCCGACGGCAACATCGACGGCACAGGGTTTTCCTCGACCGGTTTCCAGAGTTTGCCGAAACTCCGTGACGGCGTGATCAGCGGACTCGACAGTCTCGGGACTCCGGAGATTCCCGCGCAGCACTGCTCCTCGTGGGCCGACGTGGTGCAGACCCTGCGAGCCGTCGTCTCGGCGGAGGGGCAGGGTGCCACGAACCCGAACCCGTGGGTGCACGCCTCCGACCACGACAGGTCCCGCAATCCCGGTGATCACCCCGACCACTACGCGACGGGGGATGCGCTGCGTTCGTTTCTCGCGCAGGACGGCTGCAACCGGGCATGGTGGGTGTCCTACGACACGGCGAACCGGCCAGCCAACCTGTCGGGCACCGCGCTCGCGAACAAGCGGGCACTGTATTACAACGGCTACGTCCAGCTCGTCACGAGAATCATGGGGCGCAAGCCCGCCGAGTGCGACGCGGAATGGGCCAGGTGGGGAGCACGGGATTACTGGCGGGAAGAGACGGTGTAGCCGCGGCGGCGGGACTCACACCGCCGCGGCGTCCTCGCGTTCGGGACGGGGAGAAGTCACGAGCGCGAGTGCCGGTTCACCGGTCGCTCCGCGCCCTCCTCGCCCTCCGTGCCCTCCGTGCCCTGGGCGACGTCACCGGTGAGCCGGGCAGGGCGTGTGCCCAGCACGGCGCTGAGCACGGCGACGGCAAGGAACGCCGTTCCCGCGACGGGGATCAGCGCCGGGCCGTGCTGATCGAAGAGGTACCCTCCCACGGCTGCTCCGACCGCGCTTCCGCCGTAGAGGCCGCTGATGCCCAGCGACATGGCAGCCATCGGCCGTGAGCCGGAGGCCCCCAGCACGGCCGCCTGCATCACCGGGCTCAGTCCCCACGCGAACACCGACCACACCGCGACGAGGGCGAAGGTGGCCGCGCCGAGTTCACCGGCGCTGTGCAGGTGGATCGCGACGGCGCCGAGCGCGAGGCAGTGTCCGCCGAGTACGAGCGCCGAGGCCCTGCGCGGTCCGAGCCGGTCGCTGAGCGACCCGCCGAGGAACACCGCCACGACACCGATCACTCCCACGACGATCAGGGCGAACGCGACCTCGCCGGGCGTCGCGCCGAGCCGGTCGTCCAGGATCGCCCCGAGGTAGTTGTAGAACGCCAGCCCGCCTGCTCCGGAGAAGAACATCGCGGCGACCAGCAGCAACACTCTCGGGTTCCGGATAGGGGCCAGGCGGGCCGCGAGGTCCGAGGGCTCCCCGCCGGGCACCGAGGGCGCGAACAGGTGCGCGAGCACGAGCACGATCGCGGCCACGGCCGCGATGAGCACGAACGTCGCGCGCCACGACAGTGCCTCACCGAGAAACGCCCCGAGCGGCACACCGGTGAACAGGGCGACGGTGAGACCGGCGGTGACGACGGCGAGGTAGCGGCCACGCCGGTCTTCCGGCGCCGCCGTGCCCGCGATCGCCATGCACGTCGGGGACACCACGGCGGCGGCGAGTCCCGCCACGATGCGAAGGCCCAGTGTGAGGGCGAAGTCGTCGCTGAGCGCCACCGCGGCGTTGGCGAGAACGAAGACGAGCAGTCCGGAGGTGAGCAGCCTCTTGCGATCGAGGCGGTCGGTCAGCACAGCCAGAACCGGGGCGCCGAGTGCGAACGCGAGCGCGAACGCGGTGACAAGCTGGCCCGCTGTGCCCGCCGACACCCCGAGGTCGTCCGCGACCGAGGGAAGGAGGCCCGCGATCACGAACTCGTCGGTGCCGAGCGCGAGCATGCCGACGAACAGGGTCGGCAACCAGATGGAATGTCGAGCGGGCACTTTTCTCCTATGTTCGTCGAACGTCGAACGATCTTGGCGCACTGTAGTCTGCCGGCATGGCTGCCGCAACACACCCGGATCTCGAGGCCGTTGATCTGCCGGCTGTCCTCCACGCGCTGGCCGATCCGGTCAGGCTCGGCCTGGTCCGGCTCCTCAGCGACGGTGAGGAACGGGCCTGGGGCCAGCTGGACGCCCCCGTCGCCAAGTCAACGCTCAGCTATCACCTGAAGGTCTTGAGATCGGCGGGTATCACGCGGACCAGGGAGGAAGGAACCCGCTGTTTCGTGCGTCTGCGCGGTTCCGAACTGGAACGGCGGTTCCCCGGATTGCTGGAGAGCGTGATCGACCTGGCTTCCTCGGACGGCGGTGTCGCCAAGGTCGGCCTCCGGTCCGGCTGACCGGGCCGATCGATCGCCGGTGTGAGCCGGGAGCCGATTCAGTAGAGCATCCCGGTGCGCCGCAACACGACCCACTGCTCGCCGGGCCGGTCAACGACCACCGGGTACCACCTCGGCCGCACCGCGGCGACCAGCTCGTCGCCCCTCTCGATGAGTGAGCTCACGGCGGGTTCACCCACGACGATGAGAGCCGACCAGTCGATGTGCGACATGAGGAAATCCTCCGTGACCCCGAACCGGTCGCCGAGGAGTGTGACCAGGTCGTGTCCGCTGTCAGGCCCCGCCTGGACGTCACCGACGTCGGGCACCGCGCCGCTGCCGGCGTCGTCCGCGCCGTCCTCACCGTCGTGCCCATCCGCGTGCCCGCCGTCGTCGAAGTCCTCGCCGTCGTCGAAGTCGTCGCCGTCCTCGAAGTCGCTGTCCTCGTCGTCTCGCCGTTCGCTCCACACGTGCTTGTCCAGCCGGTAGATCCGCGTGCAGAGGTCGAAAGCCTGTTCGTCGGACATGATCAGAGTGACGGAACGGCCGTCCACCAGAGTGAAGGTGAGTTCAGCCTCGGGAGTTCCGTTGGAACCGGGTTCGGCTTCGACCTCTCCCGCTACCTCGGAGGCGATCGCCGAGGGCGCGGGGCTTTCCGATCCCGCGCCGAGTGAGGGCAGGTTCGCGGCCATGTCCACGATGCAGCGGGCCGCCGTCCAGAACGCCGTCTTGTCGTCGAAGTCCGTGCGGCTGGACGTGAGGGTGCGCCCGATCCCCAGCGGCTCGACCCTGGCGTTCACCGAACCCTTGCCGGACTTGTTGTCCCAGACAGCGAAGACCGTCACATTGTTCGCGAGTCGTTTGCGGTAGTTCTCGATGTGGTCGTGCCGGGCGAGGTCCCAGCCGCCCACGGATTCGGGCCAGTCGTCCACACTCACGAACGGCATCCCTTTCGACGGTGCACGACCGGAGCGGCCGCGCACATGGATCAGGTCTTCGCTGCGACGCGCGGTGCGCGCTCGCCGTTCCCGCTGGATCATGACCGCCGGATCTTCGTGCCGTGTGACGGATTCCGGCCGGCCACTCGATCGACGCCGCGACGGGTCGGAACCTGGACCCTGTGTTCCGGAGAAGCCCTGGTCGAGAAGGTCTCCACTTCCCTGTCTTGGATGCGTACTGTGATGAGGTGTCGTTCCGCTACTACGTGTACATCAGCGATGACAAGATCGACATGCTGCTCTCGCAGATCGATCCCGCGCTGACCAGAAAGCGCACCACCGAGGTCAGCGTGAGCCTTCCGCTGCTCGGGGCGAAGCGCGGCGTCGAGGCGCCGTCGGGGTCCGACCGCATCGCGAGGCTGGAGCGCGTCGTCCGGCACCTGCACGACTTCGGTGATCTGGGATCGGTCGCGGAGCCGGGACAGTTCTTCGGCGGAATCCTGCCGATGCGCTGGGGCCCGTTCCACGGAACGTCGCTTGTGTACTTCGGGGGCGAGATCGACGGCACCGTCGTCGGCCTCGGCGGTTCGGGCAAGCATGTCCTCGGCAGCTCCTCGGAGCGGGACGCGGAGGGCGTGCCACGCTCGGTCACGCCTAACCTGCTGGACGGGCTGGCGGCCGAGCCGGAGATCGGTGACCTTCTCGGGGTGGGCACCGGTGCCGACGACGAGGCGTTGCGTGCCGTCGAACTCGCCACGGCGAACCTGCGCGGCCCGCTCCAGAACGTCGAATTCGTCGCCAAACGACTGCTGTCCGGGTGTCTCGGCAGCCGCCGTGTCGTGCTGGGTAGTCCGCTGTACGTGGCGCTGGCGGACTGATGGCGATCTGGCTTCCCGGGCAGGTGGTGCACGGCCTCTACGAGGTTCGTGACGTCATCACCAGCGGAGGCATGGGCGTGGTCTACCACGTGTGGCACAGGGGCTGGAACGTCGATCTCGCGGTCAAGGTGCCCCGGCCCGGCCTCGTCGCCTCCGCGGAAGCCGTGCGGGGGTTCGAGGCCGAGGCACAACGCTGGGTCGAACTCGCCCCGCATCCGCACGTGGTGGACTGCGTCTACGTGCGCAGGCTTGCCGACCTGCCCCACGTGTTCGCCGAGTGGGCAGACGGCGGCAGTCTCGCCGACGCGATCAGGACCCGTCGCCTGCACCGGGGCGGGCTACCCGCGCTGCTCGACGTCGCGGTGCAGAGCGCGTGGGGACTCGCCCACGCACACGCGAGCGGTCTGATCCACCAGGACGTCAAGCCTGCCAACATCCTGCTCCTCGGCCACGGCACAGCCAAGATCACCGACTTCGGCCTCGCCCGCGCCAGGGTCGCCGCGGGCGAGCGGCCGTCCGGCTCGGAACTCGTGAGCTGCGGCGGTCTGACCCCGGCCTACTGCTCGCCGGAACAGGCGCGCGCCGCACGTGGCGAGGGCATCGGTCTCACCCGCGCCACCGACGTGTGGTCGTGGGCGCTGAGCGTCGTCGAGATGTTCACCGGCCGACCACCGGTGCGCGACGGCGAGCTGGCCGCCGACGCGCTGTCCCGCCTCGCGGAGGGCGCTGGCGACGACCCGGTGATACCCCGGATGCCGACTCAGGTGGTGGAGCTGCTCGCCCGGTGTTTCGCGCCCGATCCCGGCGAGCGGCCCTCCGACCTGACGGAGGTGGCCGACGATCTCGCCGGGGTCTACGAGGAGCTGACCGGACAGCCGTATTCCCGGCAGCAACCTCCCGCGGCCCGGCTGCTCGCCGACGGGCTGTCGAACCGGGCACTGTCCCTGCTCGACCTCGGGCTGGCCGACCGCGCGGAGCGGCTGTGGGACGAGGCGCTGCGCGCTGACCCCCACCATCCCCACACCGTCTACAACCGGGGGCTGCACCACTGGCGGGCGGGACGGCTCAGCGACGCCCGGCTCGTGGCCCGCATGGAGGAGATGAGGGAGAACCACGAGGGCGACTGGATCGACGACTACCTGCTCGGCCTCGTGCACCTGGAGCGGGGCGACAGGGAGAAGGCTCTGGCGCTGCTGGCCTCGGTGGCGGAGGACGCTGGGAACATCCCCGAGATCACCGCGGCGGTCGAGGCAGCCAGAGCACTCCCACCGGTGCCGGAGCCGGCCGTGCTCGCCAGCGGGCAGGACTGGAGCGCGGTGAGCGCCGTCAGCGCGGACGGCCGGGTCTGCGCGGGCAGTGTCACGGACGCGGGTTCGGGACAGTGGTCAGGGTGGTCAGGGCGGTCAGGGCGGGACGGTGAACGCGGCGTCGTGCGGGTGTGGCGGCTGGATACGACAGCGGCGCCGCGTACCTTCCCCGCGCACGCCGGACGGCTGTACGACCTCGGGCTGAGCGCCGATGGGAGCGTGCTGGCCTCGTGCGGGCAGGACGGCGAGATCCTGGTGTGGGACACCGGAGCCGGGACGCTGCGGCACCGAATCCGCAGTCCGTCGGGTGTCGCCCGCTCTGTGGCCGTGAGCCCCGAAGGCACCTCGCTCGTCGCGGCGGCCGACGACGGCGCGGTGTGGCTGTGGGACCTGGAGGACGGCAGCCTCGTCCGCACCGTGCAACGCCCGCACACCACCGGTTTCGGTATCGCGGTGGCGATGACGGAGGGTCGCGTCGTGCGCTGGGAGTCCCACCACGTGCGAATCCGGGTCTGGGATCCCGCAGGCCATCTGCTGCGGGTGCTGCGCCTTCCGCGATCGACCGCGCTGCTCTCGCCAGGCGGCAGGTTCGCGCTGGTGGGCGCGGAGAGCGGGTTTGAGGTGTGGGACACCGAGGAAGCCGCCCCCGTCCGCGCGGTCCCACTGGACACAAAGGACATCAGGCCGCGTGCGATCAGCGGTGACGGCCGTACCGTGCTGCTCTCCACGCCTGCCGAGACGCAGGTGTGGTCTCTCGACGAGGACCGCTGCGTTCGTGCTCTGCCCCACACCTGCGAGCACGGGGCACTCGACGCACAAGGGCGCAGAGCCGTCATCGGGCACGAGCAGCTGATCGCGCTGCCGGTGCCGAGGCTGGGTCCCTCGGCCGCGTGGAGCTACCCGAGGCACCGGTCGGCGACGGAATACACGACCGTGGCCGACAGGGTGCGCCGCGCACTGCGGAGGGCCGACCGGCGCATCGCCGACGGCGCGCTGACCGCTGCGGCGCGTGTGCTGCGGCAGGCCCTCACCCTGCCCGGATACGAGCGAAATCGTGAACTGCTCGACCGGTGGGCGCACATCGGACGGAAAGGGCGGCGCACCGGAGTGCTCACCGTGTGGCAGCGCTTCGAGCTGCCACACGCCTTCGAACACCGGGTCTCGCGCACCGCGTCCGCCGACGACCAGCGCTGGCTCTTCCACGCCGCACTCAGCCGCCACGCGCTGAGCCGCGACGGTTCCGCCCTGCTCACCGGAGATGTGGTGTGGGATCTGAGCACAGGGCGGCGCCTGCTGCGGTTGAGTGCGGAAGGGCTCGAACTCAGGGGGAGAACGCTCAGCCCGGACGGCACCACGGCGGTCGCCGGTTGCGCGGACCGGCGGGTACGGGTGTGGGACACCGGTAGCGGACAGCTCCGCGCCGTCCTCACCGGTCACCGGGACGAGGTCGTGGCCGTGGCGGTCAGCGCGGATGGCGCACTGCTCGTGTCCGCATGCCGCCGGAGGAAGGTCAGGGTGTGGGAGCTCGCGAGTGGCGCCTGCCTTCGGGTGCTCAGTGGTTTCTCCGGCGAGATCGATGAGGTCGCGTTCAGTCACGACGCTCGGCTCGTGTTCGCGGTCGGCAAGCGTGGCACGGCCGCCGTGTGGGACACCGAAACCGGGCGATTCCTGCGCATCCTGCCTGGCAAACCGAGACATGTCGGGCCGTGGCTGGTGAGTGTGGACGGTGGCACCGCGATGTCCGTGGGATTCGGCGAGCGGACGTTGTGGGTGGTGGACCCGCGCACCCAGGACTTTCGCGACGTCCTGACCTGCAACCCGGAACCTGTGTTGTGGCTGGCGGTGAGCGCGGACGGCCGCCGCGCCCACACGGCAGGCGAGGACGGCGCTGTGCGGGTGTTCGCGGTCGCCGAGGGGGAACTCGCTGCCGAACTCACCGGGCACGACGGCGCGGCGCGGATGCTCGCGCCATGTGCGGACGACCGGTTCACGCTGTCCTGCGGCGACGACGGCACGGTGCGGGTCTGGGATCTCGACGCGGGCACCTGCCTGCGCACGCTAACAGGTCACACCAACGAGGTCGTGTGGCTCGGCCTGAGCGCCGACGCGAGGACGGCGGTGTCGGTGGGTGTTGATCACACGGTGGTCTGGCGGCTGGAATGGGACTACGAGTTCCCGCAGCCCTCGGACTGGCATGAGGCCGCGCGGCCGCATGTCGAGGCGTTCCTCGCACGTGCGGCACTGGGGCGCGTCGAGCGGCGGACGCTGTTCGACGCGCTGGCCGACGCGGGACTGGGTTGGTTGCGTACCGAGGAGATCGAGCGGAGGGCGGCAAGGTGACGGTCGGGTCGTGTGTGGGATGGGGGTGCGGGCGGCTGGTCTCCATGACCGAGCTGCGTCAGGCCAATCCGGTGGCGCTGGCCGAACCCGAGGTGTGGGCCGTGGAGTTCCGGATCTGCGTGGACTGCAAATCCACGCTGTGCGACCGGTGTGTCCACAAGCAAAGTGGCAGGTTGCGCGGGCCGAGCTGTCCACGATGTGCCGGAAGGCTGGTGGACGGAAGGCGGCGATGGTCACGCGTGTTCGAGCGGCCCGATCCGCCCGAGGTGATCGCCTACCAGGAGGGCATGGCGCGCGGGGAGGCAGGTAGGTGGGAGGAGGCTCTGAGGGAGTTCGACACGGCGCTGCGGCTGCGGCCCTCCTATCCGCACGCGCTGCTGTACCGGGCTGTGACGCTGCGCCAACTGGGTCGCACGGACGAGGCCGTGTCCGTGCTCGACGACCTCCTTCGTCTCGATCCCCGCAACGCGCAGGCGGCGTTCGACAAGGGTGCCGCGCTGTCGTCGGCGGGCCGTGCCGACGAGGCGGCCGATGCCTACCGCACCGCCATCGGTATCGAGCCGGGCTATGGCTCGGCCAGGGTGAACCTGGCGATCCTGCTGCTCGACAGGGGAGAGGCACCCGTAGCCCTCAAGCTGTGCGAGGAGGCTGTCCGCCTTTTCGAGACAGGAGAGCAGGCCGAGAACGCCGCGCTGCTGGCCTACGCGCTGGCGGCGGAGGGTGCGGCGCTGCTGGCGTGCGGACGTCCTCGCGAGGCGCTGGATCGCCTCGACCGGGCCGTGGACGAAGGTCTCGAAGACCCGCAGACCCACCACAACCGGGCGCGGGCACTGGAGGCGCTGGGGCGACACGACGAGGCCGCCCAGGCCCGCAGACTGGCCGAGGACCTGGCGAGGTACCAGTAGCCGCCAGCGGTCTCGGGCACGCGGAGGCGCCCGCGGCTTCGACGTGCAAGGGCACACGACGGGATAACGGGGTGCGATGACCGCGTTGCCGGGCCGGATCGACGTGATGAGACGATCCGAGATCGAGGATCTCGGCATGACCCGGGGGGAGAGTCTTCCGTTGAACAGGACCACGCAGGCCTTCCGTACCCTTCGACAGAACCTCAAGTACTCCGAAGGCCTGATCGACGGTGGCGAGCGGCTGGAGCAGCAGCACGTCACTGAATTCGACGTCACAGACCTGTACCGTTCGGCGTGGGTCATGGCGGTCGGCGCTCTGGACCACTGGGTCTTCGAGGAAGTTCACCATCGAGCGCTGCACCTGCTGCTGCAACCCACGAAGGACAAGCCCAGCAGATTGGCGAAGCTGGAACTTCCTCTCTCGCTGTTCGACAGGGTGTATCACGACGGCGCGTCGCTGCGCGACGAGTTCGACCGCTTCCTCCGCGAGACTTTCCGTTACCGCTCCTTCCAGTCCCCTGACAAGATCGCGGAAGCCTTTGGTCATGTCTTCAAGGGCAGCCGGTTCTGGCACGCTGTGGCACAACAGATGCGCGCCGAAACCGGTGGCACCGTTACCGCCGACAGCATCAGGGAGAGGCTCTCCCACATCGTCCAGCGGCGTAACCAGATCGTCCACCAGGCGGATCTCGACCCGGGTACGCCCGGACAGCGAGCGGCGATCAAGGCCGACGAGGCGAGAAGCGTCGTCACCTACCTTGAAAACCTCGCCGCGCATATCGTCATGACGCTCGGCCCCGCGTCATGACAGCCTCCGGTAGCGGATGAACAGCTCGCGCAACGACGTCACGCCCTCCTTGGTCTCGACCTGCCAGAAGTTCTCGATGTTGCCCGCGGCACCGGCAGCGACGGAGGCGGTCGCGAGGCTTGGGTAGATCTCTCCGTCCATCCGGATCCGGCCGTCGGCGAGAATGGTGGCCGCGACGTCCGCCTCGGCCGCGTACATGCGCGCGCCCTCTTCGATCAGCCCGCTGGTGAGGAGGTCGCCGAGCACGGTCACCTTTCCTCCGGACATGTCGTGATCACGCTCGACATAGGTGCGGGTCGGGGGATCGTAGTGGGGCTGGTAGGACACCTCCCCCAGTTTGTCGAAGGCGTCATGGACGACGGCGGCCATGCCGCGGCGCCGCTGTTCGAGGAACGTGTCGTAATCGAGTTTCTCCCAACCGTCCGGAACTGCATGCAGGTAGCGTTGCTTGTCGAGGCGAGATTCTGAAAGGCGAGCCGCCCGTACCTGCTCCGGCCAGTACTCGCTGGGGGCGCGGTCGCCGATGACCACGTCGCTGGCCCACTCCACGATCGCCATGTTCGCGATCTGATTGATTTCCTTCACGGTCTGGAGCCCGAGCGAGTTCCGCAGGAAACCTCGGGGGAACAGATGCTGGCGCTCCACGGTGTTGTTCGCGAGCAGGGCTGGGTCCATCTGACTTCGGATCTTGGTTTTGCTGAGCAGGACGTCGGCGTCAAGGATGTTCAGCGCGGCGAGGTAGCTGAACAGCGCCGGAGAACCTGAGGCTGATGTGCTGAGATCGTTGGGAAGTGTGATCTTCCAGAAGTCGTGTGTGAGGGTGTCGGAGACCACCTTGTCCATGCGGCGCAGGAACTCGTCGCCGTTTCGAACTTCACCAGGGCCGAGGAGTGCGAGGTCCGCTTCCGCTCGGCTTTCGAATGACCCGGTGTAGCGGCTGGTGATCTGTGCCATGAAGAACCAGCGGGCGACGGCATCGCGAAGCCGTTCCGGAGCGATGCCGTGGTCGATGCGCCCGATGAGCCAGAGTGCGTAGCTGTAGACGATGGTGTTCCGGCTCGAAATGATGCGGGCGCTGCGAAAACCAGCGTGTTCGAGGCACCGCAGGAACTCGTGCCAGTTCGAGATGTCGAGTACCTGTTCCTGAGCGCGTTGCAGCCGGGCGAACTGTTCCTCGCGTTGAGCCGAGTCGAGCATTCCTCCACGCATGTCGTGTCCGCGAAGCAGCGAGTACACGGCTTTGAGCACGGCCCGCCGGAACGCGACCGCGATGCTCGTTCGCAACAACTGCGAGGGGCGTGGCTGTAGATGCCAGTTGAACGACGACGCCGACGTGGTACTGGGCACGCGGCTGGACCGCGAGAACTGTTCCAGTTCCCGGCGTCCTGAGTCCCAGAACACCGACATCAACGTGAGGATGAAGTCGGACTGGTTGAGCGGTGTGCCTTTGCTGTTGATGCGGACGAAGATGTCCGCGACGGCCTCCGGCTCGACGGAGGAGGACAACTCCACCGCGTGAAACGTGTAGCCGAGGATGTCGTGGAGTTGGTCGATGGCTGTGGCGAGATGGTCCTGCTCGTCCTCATCGACGGTGCGCCGTTCTCCCAGACGGGAGAGGAAGCGATTGATCGTTTTGTTGGTTCCCCTCTGGCCCAGCACGAGCGAGATGTCGGGGATGTACTCCGGGTCCTTCTCGATCGCGGCATCGCAGACCTGGAAAGCCCCGTCGGCGGGCCGGAAAGCGATGCGGACACGCACCTCCTGGTACTTCTCGTTCACCACGGCGCTACCGGTGATCGCGGCGAAGAGGGAGGTGAGTCGCTGTTGGCCGTCCACGACGAGAAGGTGTGGAATGGTTTGCTTCCGGTCGTCTCCGATCTGCCGGGCACCGGCTTGGGCACCCGTTTCCCACAGGTGCAGGCTTCCGACGGGAAATCCCCGGTAGAGCGAGTCGAAAAGGTCACGCACCTTGCTGGCGTCCCAGACGAACGGCCGCTGGAGGTCGGGGAGTCCGACCTCGCCACGTTGTATGCGATGGACCAAGTCACCCACGGTGTAGGTGGTGTTCTTGAACAATGTCATGGAATCCCCCCAAGACGAATCCGCGATGCCATAGTAGCCGCGTGATCACAGTCAGCTATGACGGGCTGTCACCTCTACGTCAGCCACTTCAGCGCGGCGATCACAATCGTTGATCAGCCCGCCCGTCACGGCGTGCGTTCCCAGCCTCGCCTCGGCACCGTTGTTCCGAGCGTGGTGTCGCGGCTGCGGTAGACGATGTAGGGCCGGGTCAGGTAGCCGAGCGGCATCGAGAAGACATGCACGAGGCGGCTGAACGGCCAGAACGCGAACAGGGCGAGAGCGGCGATCGCGTGGAGCTGGAAGCCCAGTGTGGCCTCGGCCATGAGTCCCGGCTCCGGCTGGAACGCGAAGATCGAACGGAACCACGGCGAGACCGTCTCCCGGTAGTCGTGGGGAGTCTCCGTCAGGTTGCCGAGCACCGTGGTGCCGAGACCGAGCACGATCGTGCCGACCAGCAGCACGTACATCGCCTTGTCGTTGCGCGTTGTGGCCGAGAAGACCGGGCCGACCGTGCGCCGCCGGTACACGAGGATGGCGGCGCCTGCGAGGGTCGCGACACCCGCGACGACCCCGAGTGCCACCGCGAGGACGTGGTAGGTCTCCTGCCCGATGCCCACCGCCTCCGTCCACGACTTCGGCACGAGCAGGCCGCCGACGTGCCCGAGGAAGACCACGAGGATTCCGAAGTGGAACAGCGGGCTGCCCAGCCGCAGCAGCCGGTTCTCATACAGCTCGGAGGATCGGGTGGTCCAGCCGAACTTGTCGTAGCGGTAACGCCAGATGTGCCCGAGGACGAACACGGCCAGCGACACGTACGGAAGCACCACCCACAGCAGGATGTCGGCCGTGCCGAGGTCGGCCACCTGCCGGATCGCGGAGAGAACGGAAAGGCGGCTCATACCGTGGCTCCTCCCTGGGCGCGCGCTGCCGGTCCCGCGGGGCTCGCCGCGCTATACGGGCCGAGACCGACCTCTTCTTCCGGTGGACCGTTCTCCGCGATCCGCGCGACCAGCGCTCGTTCCCGCCTGCTGAGTTTCGGCAGTGTGCGCGACAGCGACTCCAGCACCGCGAACCAGGGGGAGCCGTGTTCGCGCAGCCCCAGCCGCAGCAGCTCGACACCGGCGCGGTACTCGGTGAGCAGCCGCCGTCCTGCCTCGAAGTCCACGGTCGCGCCGAATTCCAGCACCACGGCGAGGTGGTCGGGCAGTTCCGTCGGCGCGATCCGGTATCCCGCCACCCGGTACGCGTGCTGGAAACGCAGCAGCGCCATCCCCCTGGCCCGGGTGTCGCCGTGGCGGAAGTACGTGAGGAAGAGGCTGAACCGCTTGCGGTGGTCGAACGTGTCCACGTAATCGGCTGCCAGCGCGGCCGGTGGGGTGGTGTCGAGGTGCGAGCAGAGCGTCAGCAGCGGGCCGCCCACCTCGCAGGGCAGGTTCTCGGCCGCCCTGCACAGCAGAGGCAGCCGCTCCCGCAGCCGCCCGTCGGGGTAGTCGAGCAGCAGCGACTGCACCTGCCAGGCAAGGGCTGTGCGGCGGTCGGCGTCGGCGAGCGCGGTCGTCATGGTTTCGGCTCCGTCTCCGCGTTCGGATCACCGCCCGCGTCCTTCGCCTGTCCACCACCCGCCTGTCCGCCGTCGTCGCGCGGCGGGAAGAGACCGGGAGGCCGTCCCTTGCCGTCCCAGTTCAGCAGGTTCATCCGATTCTGCTTGTCCATCGGCGCCGCGGGGGTGTCGCTCGTCTGCCGCGACCGCAGGGCTTCGTAGTTCTCCACGGCCAGCGGAGTGACGCCGCCCGACGACTCGCCGAACGGGCCCCACCCGCCCATCCCGGGGCCGCCTTCGTAGTCGAGGCTGCACTCGGTGGCCAGCTCCTCAAGTCCGTGCGCCTGCTCGGCGTGTGCGGGCGGGATCACGTAGCGCTCGTCGTACTTCGCCAGCGCCAGCAATCGATACATGTCGTACATCCGCTCGCCGGTCATTCCCACCCGCGCCGGGATGTTCTCGTCCGGTTCCCTGCCGAGGTTGATGTCACGCATGTAGCTGCGCATCGCCGCCATCCTGCGCAGCACGTCGTTGACGGGATCGGGATCACCGGCGGTGAACAGCTCGGCCAGGTACTCCACGGGGATGCGCAGGGCGTCGATGGCGGCGAAGAGATTGCCGTGGTCCTCGGCGTCGTGCCCGGTGTCGCGCACGACATCGACGACGGGCGACAGCGGCGGGATGTAGAACACCATGGGCATCGTGCGGTACTCGGGGTGCAGCGGCAGCGCCACCCGGTAGGTGTTGATCAGGTGGTACACCGGTGAGCGTTGCGCGGCCTCGATCCAGTCGTGCGGGATGCCCGAACGCTCCGCCGCCGCCACCACGTCAGGGTCGTTCGGGTCGAGCAGAAGTTCCTGTTGCGCGCGCAGCAGGTCCTGTTCCGGCGCGCACGCGGCCTCGGTGACCCGATCGACGTCGTAGAGGACGAGACCGATGTAGCGCAGCCGCCCCACGCACGTCTCCGCGCACACCGTGGGCAGCCCGACCTCCACGCGGGGGAAGCAGAAGGTGCACTTCTCGGCCTTGCCGGTGCGGTGGTTGAAGTACACCTTCTTGTAGGGGCAGCCGGTGACGCACATGCGCCAGCCCCGGCAGCGGTCCTGATCGACGAGCACGATGCCGTCCTCGGTGCGCTTGTAGATCGCGCCGGAGGGACACGAGGCCGCACACGACGGGTTGAGGCAGTGCTCGCAGATCCGGGGCAGGTAGAACATGAACGTGCGCTCGAACTCGAACTTGACCTTCTCGGAGAGTTTCGCCACGAGCGGGTCGTCGGGTCCGTGCTCGGGCGCGCCTGCGAGATCGTCGTCCCAGTTCGCCGACCAGGTGATCGCCGTCTCCTTGCCGCTGATCAGCGATCGCGGCCTCGCGACGGGGACGTCGTCCTGGGCGGGGGCGTCGGTGAGGGTGGCGTAGTCGTAGGTCCAGGGTTCGTAGTAATCCCTGATGTTCGGCAGCTTCGGGTTGCTGAAGATCGTGAGAAGCTTGCGCAACCGGCCGCCCGCTTTCAGCCGCAGCCGTCCCTTCCGGTTCAGCTCCCAGCCGCCCTGCCAGCGCGACTGGTCCTCGTAGGTGCGGGGATAACCCTGGCCAGGGCGGGTTTCGACGTTGTTGAACCACACGTACTCCACCCCGGAGCGATTGGTCCACGCCTGCTTGCACGTCACCGAGCACGTGTGGCACCCGATGCACTTGTCGAGGTTCATCACCATCGCGAGCTGTGCCATGACCCGCATCAGTAGGTCACCTCCTGGCCGCGCCTGCGGATGACGGTGATCTCGTCGCGCTGGTTGCCCGTCGGGCCGAGGTAGTTGAACGCGAAGGACAGTTGCGCGTACCCGCCGACCAGGTGCGTCGGTTTGATCAGCAGGCGGGTCAGCGAGTTGTGGATACCGCCGCGCTTGCCGGTCGTCTCGGTCTTCGGCACGTCGATGAGCCGTTCCTGCGCGTGGTACATGTAGACGGTCCCGCGCGGCATACGGTGGGTGACGATCGCGCGGGCCACCACGACGCCGTTGCGGTTCACCGCCTCGATCCAGTCGTTGTCGGAGACCCCGATCGCCTCGGCGTCCTCCACGGACATCCAGATGGTCGGCCCGCCCCGCGAGAGGCTGAGCATGAACAGGTTGTCCTGGTACTCGGAGTGGATCGACCACTTGCTGTGCGGCGTGAGGTATCGCACGGCGAGCCCGTTCGCGCTGTGCTCGCCGGGCCGGGGATCGGAGAACAGGGCGGTGAGGTCGAGCGGAGGCCGGAACACTGGCAGGTTTTCGCCGAGTTCGGCCATCCATTCGTGGTCGAGGTAGAAGTGCTGGCGCCCGGTGAGGGTGTGCCACGGTTTGCCGCGCTCGACGTTGATGGTGAAGGGTGCGTACCGCCTGCCCCCGGCTTCCGAGCCCGACCACTCGGGAGACGTGATCACCGGAACCGGCGCGCTCTGCGTGTCGGCGAACGTGACGAGCTTGCCCTCGTGCTCGGCGGCCAGGTCCGCGAGGCGGACACCGGTGCGCTGTTCGAGCGCCTCGAAACCCTGTGTCGCGAGCCGCCCGTTGGTGGTGCCCGACAGCGCGAGGATGGCTTCGCACATGTCCACCTCGCGGGCCAGCGAGGGCCGCCCGTGCGCGGGTCCACCCCGGACCGTCCCGTTCTTCTCCCGCAGGTAGGCGATCTCCCGATCGACGGTGAACGTGACCCCCTTCGTGGTCGCGCCGTGGGAGTCGAGCAGCGGTCCCAGCGCGTTCATCTTCGCCGCGACGGCGGTGTAGTCGCGCTCGACGACGGTGAGTCTCGGCATCGTCAGTCCCGGGATCGGGGCGCACTCGCCCTTCTTCCAGTCCCGCACGACGCCGCGTGGTGTGGCGAGTTCGTCGGCGGTGTCGTGCATCAGGGGAGTGGCCACGATGTCGCGGCGGGTGCCGAGGTGGGTGGCGGCCAGCGCGCTGAACTTCTCCGCGATCGCCTGGAAGGCAGCCCAGTCCGAGCGGGTCTGCCACGGCGGTGCGATGGCCGGGTTGAACGAGTGGACGAACGGGTGCATGTCGGTGGTGTTGAGGTCGTGCTTCTCGTACCAGGTGGCCGACGGCAACACCACGTCGGAGAACAGAGTCGTGCTCGTCATGCGGAAGTCCAGCGACAGCAGCAGGTCGAGCTTGCCGACCGGGGCGTCGTCGCGCCAGACGACCTCGCGAGGGCGGGCGTGTGGCGGCACCTCCTCGGCCCGCAGTGAGCAATCCGTGCCCAGCAGGTGTCTCAGGAAGTACTCGTTGCCCTTGGCCGACGAGCCGAGCAGGTTCGCGCGCCAGACGTCCAGCACCTTCGGATGGTTCTGCGGTGCGTCGGGGTCGTCGCAGGCGAAGCCGAGCCTGCCCTCCTTCAGTTCCTCCACGACGTGCTCGACGGGGTCACGCCCTGAGGCTTCGGCCTCGTCGGCGAGGTCGAGCGGGTTGCGGTCGAAGGTCGGTGCGCTCGGCATCCAGCCCATGCGAGTGGACCGCGAGAGCAGGTCCGAGGTGGTCAGTCCCGCCAGCGTTCCCCGCGCTGTGGCGGCGGTGTGGGCGTTCGCGCCGGAGTGGTCGTAGCGGAACTGGTCGGTGTGCAGGTACCAGTAGGCGGTCTGGATGGTCTGCCTGGGTGGGCGCGACCAGTCGAGCGCGAACGCGAGTGAACTCCAGCCGGTGATCGGGCGGCACTTCTCCTGCCCGACGTAGTGGGCCCAGCCGCCGCCGTTGACGCCCTGCCCTCCGGTGAGCATCGTGAGCGTGAGGAACGCTCGGTAGATCGTGTCCGAGTGGAACCAGTGGTTCGTGCCCGCACCCATGATGATCATCGAACGGCCGCCGGTGGCCTCGGCGTTGGCGGCGAACTCCCGGCCGATGCGCGCCGCAGCCACGGCCGGTACACCGGTGATCCTCTCCTGCCAGGCAGGTGTGTAGGGCGAATCGGCGTCGTCGTAGCCGGTCGGCCAGTCACCGGGCAGCCCGTCGCGCCCCACCCCGTACTGCGCGAGCAGGAGGTCGAACACGGTGGTCACGAGCTTTCCCGCCACGCGCCGCACCGGGACTCCCCTGCGGAGCACCCCCGGCCCCGAGCCGGTTGCGCGTTCGGCGCCGTTTCGCGTGCCGTCGCGTCCATCGTCGGGCACGGCATCGGACACGGCATCGGACACGGGGTCGAAGCGCGGCAGCAGCACGGGCACCGAGCCGGCTCCTTCACCCGCGAGCGACAGCAGCGGGTCGATCTCGCCGAGATCGAGGTTCCACCGGCCCGCGCCCTCGTCGCCGTAGCGGAAGCCGACGGAACCGTTGGGCACCACGGGTTCGCCGGTGACCGCGTCGAGCAGCACGGTCTTGAACGCCGCGTGCTCGTCGGTGTCCGCGCCCTGCCCTGTGCCTTTGCCCTCCGCGTCGGCGCCGACATCGTTCGTGAGGTCGGCCGCCGTGAGGAACTTGCCCGGCACGTAGCCGTCGCCGTGCTCGTCGAGCCGGACGAGGAACGGCAGATCGGTGAAGCGCTTGACGTAGTCGGCGAAGCCGGGCACGAGCCGTTCGACGAAGAACTCCCGCAACACCACGTGGCCCATCGCCATGGCCAGCGCGCCGTCGGTGCCGGGCCGCACGGCGAGCCAGTCGTCGGCGAACTTGACGTTGTCGGCGTAGTCGGGCGACACCGCGACCACCTTCTGGCCCCGGTAGCGGGCCTCGACCATCCAGTGCGCGTCCGGAGTGCGGGTGACGGGAAGGTTCGAACCCCACATGATCAAATACCCGGCATCCCACCAGTCACCGGATTCCGGAACGTCGGTCTGGTCGCCGAACACCTGCGGCGACGCGACCGGCAGGTCGGCGTACCAGTCGTAGAACGACAGCATCGGCGCGCCGATCAGCGAGAGGAACCGCGACCCCGAGGCGTAGGAGACCATGGACATGGCGGGAATCGGGGAGAAACCGGCGATCCGATCGGGGCCGTATCGGGCGATCGTGTACACGTGGGCGGCGGCCACCAGCTCCGTTGCCTCGTCCCAACTGGCCCTGACCAGACCGCCGTGTCCGCGTGCGGACTTGTAGCGACGGGCGAGTTCGGGGTCCTCCACGATCCGCGCCCACGCGGCGACGGGATCGCCGGTGTCCCGGCGTGCCTGCCGGTACATCTCCAGCAGCACCCCGCGAACGTAGGGGTAGCGCACCCGCGTGGGGGAGTAGGTGTACCACGAGAACGCCGCTCCGCGAGGACAGCCCCGGGGCTCGTACTCCGGCCGGTCGGGGCCGACGGAAGGGTAGTCGGTCTGCTGGGACTCCCACGTGATGATCCCGTCGGAGACGTAGACCTTCCACGAACACGACCCCGTGCAGTTCACGCCGTGGGTTGAGCGCACGACCTTGTCGTGGCTCCAGCGATCACGGTAGAAGGTGTCGGCCCGTCTCCCCCCGACGTGTTCGATGGTGCGGCGGTCGTCGGACACCGTCGCGCGCGTGAAGTAGCGGCGGGTGCGCACGAGGGCGTCCGTCAGTTCGCTGTCCAGTCCGGGTTTGTCAGCCGCGGTGCTCATCGGGCGGCCCCTTTCGGCGAACGGGGACGATCTTGCCGCCTTGGCGCTTCTCGACCATAGCGACGGAAAGGGGGGACCGCAGTGCGTGTCGCATGGGGGTTCACGGTGTGCCTGCCGCCGCCTGGTGGGCTCGCACGCCGCGCCGGACGACCGTGAGGACGAAGACCAGCATCCCCGCCGCCACGACGGACAGCGCGGCCAGCCCGACCGTGTACGAGCCGAGCAGCCCGTACACGGCTCCCATCACCAGTGGTGGAACGAACCCACCGAGGCCACCTGCCGCGCCGACCAC
Organism: Saccharomonospora xinjiangensis XJ-54; assembly: GCF_000258175.1. Classification (NCBI taxonomy): domain Bacteria; kingdom Bacillati; phylum Actinomycetota; class Actinomycetes; order Pseudonocardiales; family Pseudonocardiaceae; genus Saccharomonospora; species Saccharomonospora xinjiangensis. Next base: position 3,846,812 of record NZ_JH636049.1, read on the forward strand.
TCCGGTCACGCCGCCGACCCGCTCGGCGGGGGTCAACAGCGGCACGAGTGCGAACACCGCGCCCGTGCCGAGTCCGAGCCCCGCGGCCATGGACAGGAAAGCCACGGTGCCCAGCGGCATCAGCGATGGTGTGAACGACTGGATCGCCGCTCCCGCGGCGACCACGGCCATCGACACGGAGAACACCACGATCGGGCCGAGCCTGTCGGACAACCAGCCGCCAACCGGGCGCATGATCACCGCAACCACCACGAACCCCGCCATGCGGTTCGCCGCGTCCGATTCCGCCAGCGCGTACGCCGTCTCCAGGTAGGCGGGCAGGTACACCGAGAACGCGACGTAGCCGCCGAAGGCCACGGCGTAGAGCGCGGAAGCCTGCCATGTCACCGGCATCCGCAGGATCGTGCGTAGCCTGCGGCTCAGCGGCTCGCCGTGCGAGGTGCGTCCTGGCGGGTCCCGCAGCAACAGCGTGGCGACAGCGGCGTAGACCGCGAGGCACACCGCTGTCACCACGAACGGCGTCGGCTGTCCCCACAGATCGACGAGCGTCACCGTGGTGAGCGCACCGATGGCGGTGCCGCCCATGCCGACGCCGTAGATCCCGTTGGCGAGGCCCCTGCGATGTGGAGGGAACCAGGCGTTGACGAACGGGATGCCCACGGCGAACACGGTGCCGCCGATGCCGAGCACGAATCCGCCGACGAGCAGCGCGGCCAGCGAGGTGTCGCCCGCGAAGCCGAGGAACAGCACCGGCACGATCGTCGCCACGGACACGAGGGGGAACATACGGCGCCCGCCGTACCGGTCGGTGAGTGCGCCGATCGGGATGCGGCCGAGCGACCCGACCACCACAGGCACCGCGACCACGAGAGACTTCTCGAAGGCACTGAGCCCCAACTCGCGGGACAGCGCGGGGGCGAGCGGACTGAGCAGCGACCACGCCCAGAAGTTGAGCGCGAAGCCGAGTGTGGCCAGCACGAGCATAAGAACCGGACCACCACGTGAGGTGGTGGGGACCTGTTCCGTTCCCGCCTGCGATGCCCTCATCACCGTCCCCCGAGTCCTGGTCGGCCTGCCCTGTCGCGTCCTCATCGTCGCGTCGGGTGAGGTCGCTCGCCACCGTGCGGAGCACACGGGTGAGGACAGCGTCGGCGGAGGCGGGCTCACCGTGGGTGGCAACACAGCAGGCCGGTGATGGTGAGCCGACAGGGCACAGGCCGACACGACGCCGACACGACTGAGCCCTCACCCGCCGTTCTCCTGCCCGATCGTGCCGAGTTCCGGCGAGCGTGATCGAGCGACGAGGTGGCGAGATGAGGGCTCAGTTGTCGCTGACGGCGTGTGCCTCAGTGCTTCCAGCCGTGGGTTTCGTTGATGTACCCCGAGTTCTGGTTGATGTTCTCGAGCTGGAAGATGCCGAGCAGGCCGGGGCAGCACTTGTCGCCGTCACCGTTGCCGTTGCCGTTGCCGTCGCCCGGGGTGCCGCAGACGAACCAGTGGCTGATCGTGGGGATGTTGCCGCCCTCGTTCAGCGGCGACCGCAGGTCCTCCCACGGCGGGTCGGCAGGCAGGCCGAGCGTTCCGGGAACGTACACGTTGTAGTTGGGGCCGCCCTTGACGACGATGCCGGTAACCTCCGTGCCCTCGGAGACGGACTCGATGGTCACGAACTGGTCGTCCGGGCCTCCCCCGGTGTAGGTGAAGTCAACGCCGGGTGTCAGGATCTCGCCTTCGAGACCGGCATCCTCACACGTGGTGGCGTTGCCGGGGAAGACCGTGGCGCGCGGGTCCTCGGTCTGCGCGAGCGCGGGCGATCCGGTGACACCCACGGTGCCGAGTGCGAGAGCGATCACGGCCACGGTGCGGGCCACCGTTTTCGGAAGCAATTTCATGCGTTTTCTCCGTATCGGGTGAATGTGCGATGTCGCGATGTGGCGACAAATCCGTTCCCGCTGAATGGGGATGTGGCGATCCGTTCGGAAACGGCGAATCCGGCGCTAGCTCACCGTGTCGCGGAGGGCGACCTGAGTTTCCGCCCCGCCACCCTGGCGTGTGCCGACCCGCGCTGACGGATGCCTGACCAGGTGATAATCGCTGATCACGGTCATGTGTTCCGGTGCGCGCCGTCCGATCGTGTTCTTCAACGTAATTCGAGAACGGCACTCCGAAATGATTCACGGGAAAAGAGAGTGCGCGATCGGGTGATCAAGGGACGAAGACGTCGCACGGCCCGGCGTCGATTGTCTCCATCTCGGCGCCGGAGCGTGCGGCCAGCCATTCCCGGAAGCCGTCCAACTCGTTTTCGGCGACGGCGATCGTGAACGTGACGTCCGCGCCGTGGTCCACACCTCTCAGCCGGTACGGCGAACGGCGCAGTTGATGTTCGAGCCGTCCCGCGCGGTCGTGGGGGACGGCCACCAGCAGTTCGCGGTGGCGCACCCTGCGGAGTTCGCCGACGAGGTCCAGCGTCGCGGTGAGCGCACCGGAGTAGGCCCTGATCAGCCCACCTGCACCGAGTTTGGTGCCACCGAACCACCGGGAGACGACGGCGACGACATCGGTGAGGTCGCGCCTGGTCAGCACTTCCAGCATCGGGACACCGGCCGTACCCGCGGGCTCGCCGTCGTCGCTGCTCCGCGCCGTGAACCCGCCCGCGCCGGGATCACCCACGCGCAGGGCGACACAGTGGTGGTTGGCGTCGGGGCCCGCCTTCCTGACCCGCGCCACGATCGACGAGGCCTCGTCGAGGTCCGTGACCCTCGCGACGGTGCACCGGAACCGGGATCGTGCGATCTCGATCTCGTGCAGGCCGTCGCGGGCGATCACCCGCATGGCGGGTATGCACACCGATGGCCGTGATCAGGGAATTCACACGAAGGTTCCACCGCGCACTCATTCGATGTCGTCATCCGGCTGCTGACCTCGATCCTACGCCGAGCCTCCTGACCGGCCTCCGGCCTGCGCCGCCGTTTCGATCACGTCGTCGAGCGCGCGGCGGTAGGTGTTCGGGATGTCCTCGGCACTGGGAGGCCAGCCCAGCCGCAGGGCGATCTGCGGATACCCGCTGCCGTCGGTGAGGACATACCGCCGCACGGCGTCGCGGCTTTCCCCGACCTCGGCGATCTGGCTGAGCGGACAGGTCGCCAGACCGGCTTCGGTGGCGGTGAGCAACACGGCGCTCAGCGCCTCACCGGCACGCAACCACGCCCGCTCGTCGTCACCGCCGGTGGAAAGAACAGCGATCATCGCGCCGTCGTCGAGAGCGGGCGGCACCTCCAGCGTGCCTCTGCCCTCGGGGTCGAAGTCCCTGCGGATCATTCCCCTGCCACCTTGCCGGGGCAGGTTCCTCGCCGGAATGCCTTCCTCCGCGAGGTCGGAACGCCCCGTCCACTCGGCCAGTTCGGCGGCGTAGGCGGGATCGGCGTGCTGGACGGAATCGGCATGCCGGATCGCGACGGCGAGTTCCCTGCGCTGCTCGTCGTCGTCGGCGAGGGTCAGGCTCGCGTCCTCCTCCCCAGCCGCCGCGACCAGCTGGTCGCGCAGTTCGGCCGGGATCGGTGCGGGCAGGAAGTGTCTCCTGTCGGTGTGCCGGTGGGCTGCGGCGAGAGCGAGTCGCACCGTCTCGGGCGAGATCTCGGCGAGCCGCCCGAACTCCAGCGCCGCGAGGTGATCCGGCAGCGCTGGATTGGGCAGCCGCGTCACATCGGTGCGCCAGCCGAGCGAGGCGAAGGCGACCCTGGCGTGGTGCAGTGCGGCACCGCAACTCACGATCAGCTGTCTGCCGTGCGGATCGATCGCGGGCAACCGGCGGGAGCGCTCGGCGAACAAGTGCACCGAGCGGGTCTCGATGCGCCATCGCCACGGTTGCGTGTTGTGCAGTGAGGGTGCTCGGCAGGCGAGCATGAGGGCGCTGTATCGGGTCCGTTCGTCGGGGCTGCTGCGGCCGGCCATGTCGTCAAGCATTCACCCTCGGATGACGCGGTCACAGTGCCGATGGTCCCTGCTCACGCCCTGTCGTAGGCCGCGCCGAGTGCAGGACTTCCTGCCCTGCCACACCGCCGGACGGCCGGGGCAGACTGGGCCGATATGTCATCTCCTGCCACCGGCGGCGGGCCAGTCAGGGCGCTGCTGGCCGACGGGCGGATCGTCGAGGTGCGGCCGTTGTCGGCAGGCGACCTCGACCGGCTCCGGCGCCTGCACAGCGGGCTCACGGAGCGTGACCGCTACTTCCGGTTCTTCACGTCGCGCCCTGCGAATCTCGATGCGCTGCTGCGACGACTGGTGAGTTCGCCCGGCGCCGAGCATGCCGCGCTCGCCGCCTTTCTCGGCGACGATCTCGTGGGAGTGGCGCACTACGAGCCGGTCGCCGGGTCGGACGAGGCTGAGGTCGCTTTCGTGGTGGACCGCAGGCAACAGGCCCACGGTGTCGGCACCCTGCTGCTCGAACACCTGGCCTCCCTCGCCCAGCGGCGGGGCGTGCGGCGGTTCGTCGCCGAGGTACTGGCCGAGAACACGGCGATGCTGCGGGTGTTCAGGGACATTGGCATGCCTCTCACCGCGAATCCGGCAGGCGACTCCTACCACGTCGTGCTCGACCTCCACGACGGCTACCCCGCTCCCTGGGAGGAACGGGAAAGGACGGCCGACGTCGCCAGCCTGCGACCACTGCTGCGCCCCGGATCGGTCGCCGTGGTGGGGGCCGGAAGGAGGCGGGGATCACTCGGCAACGCGGTGTTGCGCAGCATCCTGGCCTCGGGGTTCACCGGGGCGTGCTACCCCGTCAACCCCCGCGCGTCCACGATCGAGGGCCTGCCCGCGCTGCCCTCGGCCGCCGACCTGCCCCCATGCTCGAACAGCAACTGCTCAGTGGCGACTGGGCCAAACTCATCAACGGCTGGCGCTACCCGCCGCCGCAGATGGGGCATTTCGGGGACGACTTCGTGAAACGCGCCGCCGAGCAGGCCCTGTTCGGTATCGCGGCGAACGACCCGGAAGAGGCGCTGTACCTCGTGGCCTTCCAGGACGCGGAGGGCGAAACCCTGTCAACGGGCAGCTACGAGATGCGTTTCGAGGCGGGGAAACTGCCTCCCGTTGACGCGTTCTGGTCGCTCACGGCGTACGACGAGAACCGGAACCTGATCGCCAACCCGATCGACCGCTACTCCATCGGGGACAGAGCCCGCGACCTGGTCACAGAACCGGACGGCAGCCTGATCATCCACCTGCGGCCCGACTCGCCTGGCCCCGACAGGGAAGGCAACTGGCTGCCGACACCCACTCAGGGCACCTGGTTCGTGGCCTTGCGCATGTATCTCCCGCACCAGGACGCCATCGACGCGCGCTGGCAATGCCCGCCGATCAATCGCGTGGGGTGACCGGCGAACCGACCACCGGCGCGTCTACGGTCGCGACGCCCACATCGTTTGTCCCATCGTCTTCAAGGCTCCCAGCACGTAACCGACGACCGTGGTCGTCGCCCACAACGCGGACCGCCCTGAGAATCTTGCGCTCTGCATGACACCGATGAGCCTGTCGGCGAACGCGAGGGTGTGGAGGCGGGCCGAAAACTGCCACCGGCGATACGAGCGCCGTCGCCCCTGATCGAGAGCCGCTCGTCGCAGGCCGTGTACGAGCCCGACCTTCTCGGCGACTCAAGAGGATCTGTCTACACCAGACTGAAGTGCCTCCCGCTCATGATGTGCGCACGCTCCGCGGCAGCTTTGTCGCAACGAGAAGCCGGATGCTGATCCCGGACGAATCGTCGGGCGCGCTCCATGCGCGGTTTGATCATCGGCTGATCAGTGTTCACCAGTGGCTGAGACCGTCTCGCCTGGCCGGCCGAGAGCCGGCCGGACATCGACGGGAGCCATATGACTGTGAACGCCGGACCGCCGAGACCTCTCCGTGCCCGCACCGCCCGCCTCACCGCCACCGCTGTCGCGCTCGCCGCCTCAGGAGCGTTGCTGGTGCCCGCAGCGAGCGCCGACCCAGCTATTCCTGGCGGCGCTCCGGCAGGCGCCACCTGGGCCGACGCCGCCTATCGCGGTGGCGTTGACGTGGTCGAGGGGCCAGACGAGAACCAGGAGATCCTCGACGGCACCGTCTTCGTTGACAAGAACAAAGACTCCGTCCAGAACCGCAACGAGCAGGGCCTTGCGGGGGTGACCGTGTCCAACGGACGCGACGTCACCACCACCGACAGCCACGGCCGGTACGAACTCCCGGCCTACGACAACATGACTGTCTTCGTCACCCAGCCGCGCGGCTACCAGGTGCCTGTCGATCAGGACAACGTCGCCCAGTTCTTCTACCACCACCTGCCCGAGGGCTCTCCTGAACTGAAGTACGGCGGCATCGCCCCGACCGGCCCGCTGCCGGACGAGGTGAACTTCCCGCTGGCCAAGAGCGCGCTCACCCAGTCGCCGGAACAGCACTGCGTCATCGGCGCGGACGTCCAGACCTACAACGAGAAAGAGGTCGGATACGCCCGCGCAGGCGTTTTCGCCGACCTCGCCGAACGCGACGACTACGCGGGCTGCGGCGCCCTCTTCATCGGCGACGTGGTTGGCGACGATCTTTCGCTCTACCCGCGGACGCGCGCACTGACCGGCATGCTCAACGGCCCGGCTCGTTTCCTGCCGGGCAATCACGACCTGGACTTCGACGCTCCGGCCAGCGAGCACAACTTCGACACGTTCCGCGCGAAGCTCGGCCCGGCGTACTACTCGTACGACGTCGGCAAGGCGCACGTCGTCGCCCTGAACACCGTCGAATATCCGACGGTGGTGCCGCCCAAGAAGAGCAGCTACACCAACGGCATCGACGCACAGCAGATGGAATGGCTGCGCAAGGACATCGCGCGGGTTCCCAAGAACAAGCCGATCGTCCTCGCCGCGCACATGCCGCTGCTGGAGTTCTACTACAGCAATTCTCACCGGGTGAAGCAGGTCAAGGAGGTCTACGAGATCCTCGAGGGCCGCGAGGTCGTGTCGATCGACGGACACACCCACATGTCCGAGAACCTGCGCGAGGGCGACCTCATGGCCGGGTGGAAGGACATCGTCGGCGACGAGGGACTGCCGTTCACCCATCTCACGGTCGGTGCGGTGTCGGGACACTGGTACGCGGGCCGTGTCCTTGACGCGGGTTACCCCACCGCCGTCCAGCGCGACGGCACCCCTCCCGGCGTCCTGACGCTCGACATCAAGAACACGAAGATCACGGAACGCTACACCGTCCGCGGTGAGGCCGAGTCCCACCAGATGGCAGTCGGCCTGAACTCTCCGCGCTACCGTGCTTGGTATGCGGAGAACGTCGGCAAGCGCCGTGGCACAGCCCCTCCGTTGGCGAATCCGCGTGCCGTGTCGAACAACGATCTCACCGGCACGACTTGGCTGACCGCGAACTTCTGGATGGGCTCCACCGGCTCGACCGTCGAGGTCCAGATCGACGGCGGCGAACCCGTCGAGGCCGTCCGCACCCAGCAGATGCGGGGCGAGACTCCGCTCGCCGGGGCGGAATGGTCGGACCCGGTCGCGATCCAGGAGCAGTTCGTCCATGGCGGCGGCCTTGCCGACCGTTCCATGCACCTGTGGCGCCTTGAGTTGCCCACCGACCTCGCCGTCGGTGAGCACACCGCCGAGATCACGGCGACCGACGTCCACGGCCGGGCCTACACCGAGGCCCTCACGTTCGAGGTCACCGAGTAGTCCGATCGAGCCGACGCTGGAGCGATGGCAGCCTGCGAGGTCACGGCCTCGCAGGCTGCCCGCACCACCACGCCGATACAGCCACGATGCTGTGTCCGCCGCGCTCCAGCAGCCACGGGGCGGCGAAGAGCGGCGTCACAGGGAACCCCCGGGGAAGCAGTAAGTCCGGCATCTGGAATCAGGTCCCGCGAATTCGTGGAGACTGTGGAAACCCCTCCTGTGGCGAGGGAAAAATCCGGACCAGCGCCTTGCGGACATTTGCGTCACGGTCGAGACGCTCAACGGCATGGAGCCTGTCCGGAGCAAGATCGATCGTGGCGACACCTCCGGCATTGCCGCCTTCCGCCGCGGAGAAGAGAACGAGACATCGGTATGCTCGCACTGTCCCTCCCCGTTTCTCGCCCCTCAGCGCAGACCCACCCGGCAGCGGTGCAGTGCGTAGGTTCCGAAGTCCTCGCCGAGTCGTTCGGGACCTCCACGGGCCTCGGAACCCGGATCCCAGGCGACCACCGGATACTCGCCGTCTTCGTTCCGCTGCGAGCTGTCCAGCGAGATGATGCCGCCCATGCCGTCGTACTCGATGACGAGCAGGTCCGACGGGAAACGCTCGTCCTCGCGAGCCTCGAGTGTCTCCGACACCGTGCCGCGCAGCCGTTCACCGCCTTTCGGAGTGCGGTGGACACCCATGATCTCCACGCCGCCGGCCTCGCAGCTTCCCAACTCGGCGATGAAAAGCCGGTATGACGGCGGGAACGTCGTCGAAAGCTCGGCTTCGGCGCGTGCGATATCCTCCTCGCTCAGTCCGCCGGTGAAGTTGCATTCGTCCGGGTTGTTCTCGATCAGTTCGATCAGTTCCCTGACCGAATCGACGCCACTCATTTCTTAGGACACCATCCGAATCCCTTGGCTCGGTCTTTCCAGTACTCTTTCTTCCATTCGGCGAACTCATCCCGATCGATGCCGCTCGGGATATTCGTACCAGCTTTCCAGTGCAACGTATTGTATGAGCCGCTGCCCGCGTAGTCACCCTGAGCCAGGTGCATCGACTGAGTCAACTCGGCGAGCGGGCCGTCCTGGGTTTGCAGCATGTGGTGGATGTTGAGCGGCTTGTCGTCCGGTCCCATGGGGGCGAGTCCCTGGGTCATCCGTTTCAGGTTCGTCCTGCCGTAGTTGTCCTCAGGCGATACGTAGGCGGGGTCGATCAGGTCATCGCGCTGGTACACGCGCTGTCCCTTGTATTCGACCGGAGTCCAAAACTTCGAGGTCCCCAGTTGCAGTGGCGTGAATGCGGACAGGCCCAGCGGGTCGATCCACAGAAGCGGGTTGTCCACGTACCGGTGTGGGTTCGCCGCCGGCCGCAGCCCCAACGGATCCGGAGACAGGTACGCGGCGGTCTCCACGTCGTAGTACCGCATCAAGTTGTAGTGCAGACCGGTCTCGGTGTCCTGGTAGTGGCCGGGGAAGCGCAGCGGGCAGTTCACTCCGGGATCACCCGTCGCGAACCCGTTCCCCCACAGTGTGGTGACCCGTCGCCATGCGATCCGACCGTCGAGCGTGACCAGTTCGCTCGGCGTCCCCACGACATCGGTGACGATCGCGTAGAACGTGCGGTCGATCTCTTCCTGGCTCAGCGCACCCGAGCGCCATGTCCGATGGAGTTGGCAGGCCGCGCGGTAGGTGCCGGGCTCGTAGTCCCATGTCACCGCCTGCTGGTCGCTGCCGGTGCCGATCCGTTGCTCGGCCAGCGCGGCGCCGTCCCAGCTGAATTCGACTTCCTCGGCGACACTGCCGTCCGGTGCGAGCCTGGTTTTGCCGATTCGTCGGCCGACCGCGTCGTAGCGGTACCGCCATGACGTCCCGTCCGGAGTGACCACACCCACGAGGTGGTCGTCCGCGTCCCACGTGTATCGCCATTCCCTCCGCCGCCCCGACAAGGTGTGACGCAGAGTCCGCACCACCCGGCCCTGTGCGTCGTACTCGTAGTGCAGCCTGCCGGCCTGCTTCACGAGCGTCCCCTGCGTTCGGCGGGCGCCCTGCGCGGCATCGTCCGAAGCCGGGTAGCTAGCGCCCGCAACGTTCCCGGACAGGTCGTAGGTGTACGTCTCTCTCCACGTCGCCGCACGCACCCCGGTGACTCGGCCTGCTGGGTCGAGGTCGAAAAGGCGGGTCCCACCGAGTTGGTCGGCGACCTTCGACACGCGGCCGTCGGGATGGTAGGAGTAGCCGCGAGTCTGGAGTCGCCGCGGACCGCGCCGATCCTGGCCCCAGATCGTCTGACCGACCAGTTGGTTGACAGGGTCCCAGGCCTGGGTCAGACTGCCGTGCCCGAACGTACGGCCCACCTCTCGGCCTGCGGCATCGTGGTGAAACGACAGGACGCCGCCCATGGTGGTGAGCGACTCCGGAAGCCCACGCGCGTCATAGGTCCACATCGACACCGCACCCGACGGCGTCACGCGGCGGACTCGTTGGCCCGCGAGGTCGTAGGTGTGTGCGACTGTCCGGCCATCGACGGTTTCCGCGACAATCCGCCCCACCGCGTCGTACGCGTACTCCAGCACGCTGTCCTGGGTGGCGGCACGCATGACGCGTCCCGCGGCGTCGTAAGCGAAGGTCGTGGTCCGGCCGTCGTCGGACATCGTGCGAACGACCCGCCCGACGACATCTCGCGAATACTCCACGGTCTGACCCGCACCGTTGGTACGCGCAATGAGCCGGTCCGCCGCGTCGTAGTCGTACCGGAGGGTCCTGTCGTTAAAGTCGATCTCTGCTACCAGGCGTCCCGCCGCGTCGAATTCGTATCGCCATCGGAGACCGAGCGGGTTGGTCACGGTCGTCAGTCGTAACTCGTGGTCGTGGGTGAACTCGTATCTCGCGCCATCGGGTTCGGTGCGTGACGTCGGCAGCCCGAACGATCCGTAAGTGAACGAAGTCGTGTATCCGACCGGGTTGCGGTATTCGACCAGATTGCCTGAGGCGTCGTAACGCCACTCCTCGCGGGCGCCGTCCGCGGACACTCGCCACAGCTGCTTCCCCTCCACGGTCCAGCCCTGGCGGGTCACTCCTCGGTGCGGATCGGAGATCGCCGTGATCCGGCCAGAGGCGTCCCGTGTGAACCGGACCGTCTCACCGCCTGCGGACGTGGCACTGATGACCAGCCCTGCGGGATCGGTCGTGTACCGCTCAACGCGACCGAGTGGGTCGATGCGCGCGATGCGATGCCCGCGCGAGTCATAGCTGTAACGGATTACGCCACCCATCGGGTCGGTGACGGCGAGAAGGTTTCCGCGTTCGTCGTAGTCGCGCAGCCAGATCCCGCCGTCCGCGGCCACCATGCGGACCGGACGGCGGTTCTCGTACTCGATCGTCAGGCTCGATCCGTCCGGCTGGTCGATAGTGATCGGGTCACCGTTGTCGTCGAGTGTGTACCGGATCGTGTTGCCCGTCCCATCGGTGTGCGCCAGCAACCGGTGGTAGCGGTCGTACTCCATGGCGACCGTGTTCCCAAGTGGATCGACCACTTCGGTCAGATGACCGAACCGGTCGTAGTGGTACGTGGTCGTGTGGCCCAGCGCGTTGATGACGGCGGTGACGCGGTTCCTGGCGTCGTAGTCGAAGATCGACGCCAACGCGCCGTCTTCTCCTGCGGCGCGGACCACACGGCCGTCCTCGTCGTAGTCGTAGAAATACCGGTAGCCGTTGCGGTCCGTCCACGCGTTGATTCGGCCAGCGGTGTCGTACTCGTAGCGGTACGGGACCCCCGTCGAGTCGGTGATGGCGACCAGCCGACCTTGCTCGTCGTAGTCGTACCGAACAAGCTGGATACCTTCGGCGGAGCCGTCGAGCAGCCGTAACGCTCCGATGCGCTGGCCAGCCGGAGTCGAAACCCTGTCAACGGCCACGAGGTAACCGCCGTCGTGGCGGACCTCGTCACGAGTGAAGGTGATCCGGTTGCCGTTGCGGTCGGTCAGCGTGGTGAGCGACCACCGGTCGGCCGCCGTCTCGTCGGGTGCGAAGTGACGCACGAGGCCGGACTGCGGGTCTTCGATGCTGTAGACGTCGTCGTTCTTACTCAGCGGCCAGCGTGCGCCGAAGGAAGGCAGTACCGGCTCGCCGTCGGGATGGGGATACACCAACGTCTGCGCATCGTCTCCCAGATACCGGATGCCGTCCCTGGTGAATTCGAGACGCTGGTCGAGCGTTGACGACCAGCCAGGCCCGAACAACGCGCCGTCCGCGTACCCGGAGGCGTAGGCCCTGCGCAGGACCAACGGCAGGACACCGGGCAGGGTCACGTCAACGGCGTCGGTGATCATCTGGCCGGACACCACATCGACAGGGTCGCCGCCCCTGCCGTCGCAACCGTCGTTGCCGTCAGCCTTCTGCCCGCTGTCCGGCTCTGTGCCGTCGTCCTGGCCGTGCGGCCGAGGTGGGTCCGCCAACGGTGGGGTGTCCGGCGACGGGGTCGTGGTGGTGCTGGACGGGGTCGCGGAGCTCTGACCGTTGGAGCCCGGGCGGCCTCCTTTCGCTGCTTCGTACGTGGCGTCCTGAGCTTTGGCGACGCTGGAGCTCGCGTCGATCCCGCCGACCTTCTGCGAGGGTTTGCTCGGCGAGCCGCCGTCGGTGTGGGTGCCGCCAGGCCTCTTGGGTTTCGCCACGGAACCCCCTCATCCGTTCAGCAACTTGCTGAGGTTCGTCAGGCTGTCGATCAGACTCGTGACGTAGGTGAAGATGCGACCTGCCCACTTGACCACCGCCGCCACGATCTGGGCTGCGATCACCGGGATCGTCACCACGAAGATCGCTTCGACCGCCCATACGACCACCCGCGCCACCAGGTCCGCTATCAGGTCGCGGACGATCTCGCGGGTCATCTGCACCAAACCGCCTGCGCCCTCGGTGGCCGATGCCATCGCCGCCGAGATCGCCGAAAGACCACCGACGGCCTCCACGTTGTTGGCCATCATCGCCTGGTACGCGTCGGCCGCCCCGCCCTGCCACCCGGGCAGATCGCCTTCGATGCTCGACGTGAGGTCTTCTGCCATGGTGCCGAGTTGTTCGGCCATGTTGTTCCAGGTCGCGGCATGGGACATGACCACGTCAGGGATGCCGGTCAGTTCGTCGAGGATCTCCCGCAGCGGCTCGAAATACTCCATGGCCCAGCCGATCCCGTTGGACAGCAACGCGCTGAACGGATCGAGCACACTGGCGGCGACTTCGAGGCCCAGTCCCACCCCGGCCAGCGCGCCGGAAACCCAGTCCTCGTTCTGGATCGCGGTGACCAGCCCTTCGACTCCCTCGGCAAGTCCAGAGCCGGTCCACGCCTTGTGGGACGACTCCACAGGAGCGACCAGCGAATCGTTGCTCATGGCAGTTCACCGGCCGACTGGATCAGGTCCGCGTGTTCCCTGTCGCGGCTTTCGTAGAGGTCCGCGGCGGCGCGCAACGATTCCGCCGCGAGCGAGAGGTTCTCCGCGACGAAGTCGATCAGCTCGTCCTGCCGGGCGTGACGGCCTTCGAGGATTCCCGCGATCCACCCGCAGAGCAGCCCGTAAGCCTGGTCGTTCTGCTGGATGTGCGCGCTGGCGCCCTTCACCGCGTCGAAGCGAGCCCGAATCTGCTCCACCTTGCTCGCGTGCGCGCGGAGTTGCTCGGCGTTGACGACGTAGCCGTTGCCCATGGTCACCCCTTCTTCAGGAAGGAACGGCTCTCGTAGTCGTCGTCGCCGTCGGGACCCGAGTCGGTCGCTGCGTTCTCGGCCGGCCCACTGCGCAGGTGTTTCCCGACGGATTCCGCGATCGCCCGCGCAGCGGGTGACTCGGTGCCCACCGTCTCGGCGATGATCTCCTGCGACCGGTCGGCCAACTGATTCCTCGCCTCGGCGAGTGTCTCCATGATCGTTCGCGAGACCACGTCCGGCTTGGTGCTCTCCATGCGATTGGTCAGCGTGAGATCGACAAGGGCGCCGGTCGAGTCGATGGTGACCTCGACGAGCCCGCCAGGGTCGGCCACGGTGACCCGGACCTCCTGCAGCCGGGCGCTCATCGTCTGGGTGTCGGCGGCGAGCTTGTCGATGCGGCCCTTCCACGCGGCCAGCCGCTCGCGAGCACCGTCCGGATCGAGGATGTTCTCGTCCATGCCACCCCCAAATTGCGCCTGCGCCTCGCGTCGGAAGGGTAATGAGTCGCCGCGAGCAGGAAAGACACAATCGGCGAAATAGCCCGAATGGCCGCACAATGCGCCTTGTTTCTGCCGTCGAGACCGCTGTTTCGGGCCGGGTTCGATTGATCGAGTCGCGTGGGCGTGGACCGGCACGCGGTGTTTGCCCTGCCGGTGGGCACGACGCGTGGCGGGCCGACGTGATGACGACAGCCGCGTTGTCATGGGGTCGGCCGGAGATCGCAACGCGAGGTGCGGGTGGCGAAGGTCGGTTCAGCGGTAGCCTGTAGCGACTCGTTGTGGCCATTTCCCACGAGTATTGACGAAGTAGAACGGCTTGAAGGTTCGAAAAAGATGCCTCTTTGTGAGCGGAACGTTCGGGACATCGTCGAGTTCACCGGCCCGTACGCCCCGGTCTTCTGGAGCATTTCATGGGAGACGATCGAAAACCGTATCGGGCATGCCTTGCCGAGTGATTACAGGAAGATCTGTGACCTCGTTCCGCCGGGTAAGTTCTCCGACTTCTTCGTGATCTTACATCCTGTGGGATCCGACTACGGGAACCTTCTGAGGGCGGAGGAGTACGCGGCCGGGGAGTTGAGGCGTCTGCTGGAGATCTATTCGGCCGACGATGTCCCCGACTACGTTGAAGAGCACAAGCTTTTCCCGTGCCTTCTCACGGACAACGGCGATACCGGATACTGGCTTGCGGACTCGGACGACCCGGACGAGTGGACGGTGGTCGTCAGCAGAACTCGCAGTGCCGAATGGTGGAACACTGGACTTTCCCTGAGTTCCCTGATTCATGCCCACATCAGCGCGGAGGACATTGCGGAAGGGCCCTTCGGGTCGGTCTTCGAGGACGGTGAGAAGGCGGAATTCGAACCGGTTTTCTGAGGTTGGAATCGTCCGCCGACACAGAAGTTGAGACGTTGTCGCAGGACATGTCACCAGAACGCACGGGGGAGCGGTCGAAGCGACACGCGGGGTGTTCCTCCACATGCGACCTCGCCCCCCGGCATCGCGCTGTGCCGCCTTGGTCGGACTCGCGATGCCCGGGGCTGTAACGCGAGTGCACTCGCACTGGTTGCCGGGCTCGGCCGCATCCTTCACACGCGGGAGATGAAGGGACGTCGTGCGCGACGGCGGAGGTGGCACAAAGATTCGGTCTCCAGTCCGAGTGTCCCTAGGCTGACCTCGCGAAGGCGGCTTGCAGCGTCGCGTCGATGAACCGTGGAGCCTCCTCGGGGGTCAGGCGACCTGTGGCGATCTCGTCGGCGGCCCCGTGCATCACCACATGGGTCGTGGCGAGAAGCCAGCTCACAGGAAGGTCGGTGCGGAACGCGCCCTCCCGCTGCCCGCGTTCCAGAAGATCGCGCACCCGCGCTTCCGCCTTCCGATGGAGTTCGCGGATGCGTGCCGGGGCGAGTTCTTTCTGCGCGGCGGCGAGCAAGGCGCCTGCCTCGCCAACAAGCAGCCAGCTCGATGCGATCAAGCGGCTGAACGCCTCTCGCGCGTCACCGCCGAGATCGACGTCGGCGAGGACGGCTTCCCCGCGATCGAGGCTGTCGATGAGCGCGGCCTCGATCAACTCGGGTCGCGTTCGGAAATGGCCGTAGAGTGTCATCCTGCCCACCCCGGCCTCGGAGGCGATCTGGGCCATCGACGCGTCTGGGTTTTTCCGCAGAGTGTCCGCGGCCGCCCTCAGGATCGCTGCCCGGTTGCGTTGGGCGTCAGCGCGGAGGTTGGCGGCCCGGTGCGCAGGCGAGCCGGCCTCACCTCGGGTGGGCTTACCTGCCTTCGTGGCTGCCATCACTCACCTCACAACTCGTACGGGAATGTTTGAGTTACCCTACCCGCTTCATAACTCGTACAGGCTTGTATGAGTTTGGGTTGAGGAGGAGTCATGGGTAGCTACCCTCAGCGCTGGCGAACGTTGGCGCTGCTCGGGATCGCGCAGTTCATGTTGATCCTGGATGTGACCGTGGTGGCGATCTCGCTGCCGTTGATGGGTGCCGACCTCGGCCTGGACCGGCAGACGGTGACGTGGGTGGTCAGCGCCTACACGCTCACGTTCGGTGGCTTGATGCTGCTGGGCGGGCGGATCGCCGACCTGATCGGACCGAGAACGACGGTGCTGGCCGGTCTGGCCGTGTTCACGATCGCGTCGCTGGTGACAGGTGCCGCCCAGGACGGTGTGATGGTGTTGACCGGCAGGGTCGGGCAGGGACTGGGTGCGGCGATGCTGTCTCCGGCTGCCCTGTCCGTCGTGGTGCGCCTGTTCGAGGGCGACGAGCGCAACAAGGCTCTCGGAATCTGGTCGGCCCTCGGTGGTGGTGGCGCCGCGGTCGGCGTGCTCGTGGGCGGCCTGCTCGCGGCGGGGCCGGGCTGGCCCTGGGTGTTCTACGTCAACGTGCCGATCGGTGTGATCGTGTTCGCCGGTCTCATCCGTCTGCTTCCGTCGCTGCCTCCTGTACAGACGGGGCAGCGGCGCAGCGTCGACGTCTTCGGCGCGCTGCTCGTGACCGCGGCGACTGGATCGGTCATCTACGCCATGATCGGCGCGGGCGAGGTCGGCTGGGTGGCGCCCCGGACGTTGCTCACCTTCGCGGCAGGTCTCCTGCTCTACCTGCTCTTCGGTTGGCGCCAGCGGGTCGCGACGGCACCACTGATGGATCTGAGGTTGCTGTCCCGGCGGCCTGTGGTGGCGGGAACGTTCGTGATCGCGATCGGCACCGCGTTGATGGTGGCGGTGTTCTTCCTCGGCTCCTTCTATCTGCAAAACCACTCCGGGCTCGGCCCGCTCGTCACAGGGCTGCTGTTCCTGCCTGTCGCGATCGCGACCATGATCGGTGCGCAGCTCGGCGGCAGGATCATCGGAACGTCGGGAGGGCGCGGTTTGGCGATCGTCGGCCTTGTCGTCGCGGCGGCGGGGCTGGTGATCCCGGCTTTCTGGCCGAGCACGGTCGGCGTGGTCGTGGGCATCAGCGTCGGATCGGCGGGAATCGGAACCCTGTTCGTGGTCGCGTCCGCGACCGCGCTGGGGCAGGTCCAACCACACGAGGCGGGGATCGCTTCGGGGATCGTGTCAACCTTCCACGAGTTCGGCGCGTCCGTCGGCGCGGCTGTGGTCTCCAGCATCGCGGCAGCGAGCCTCGCCACCCAGGCCGACAGCGGCTACGTCACGGCGTTCACCGTCACCGCGATCGCGGCGATCATCGGAGCGGTCGTCGCAGGCTCGCTGATCCCAGGCCGCAAGCCGACGGCGGCGGAGGCGATCCCGGATCGAACCGGTGCGTGAACGTGGCTGTCACGCCGGGTGCCACTGAGGTCGTTCGACGTGGTCGCAACGTGGAGTCCGTGATCGAGGACTGGTGTCGCTGACGGAACTCAGCCGACCCGGCCGGGATCGCCCAGATCAGGCGCCGCCCGGCCGGGTCGGCGAGGACCCGCACGGTCCCCGTGTCTCGTATGCCTTCCTCAGCGGTACGGGCGGTCGTCGCCCGCCCCCACGTCGAATCGCCCATGCCAACTGTTTTCGATGCGTTTACGCAGCCGGTTCAATGTGGCGGGCGACGGCCTGGGGGATCTCGGGCCTGGTTGCCCTCGCGGGAGAGCACCAGGTGCTCGCGGAAGGGGACATTCGTCGCGGATGTCGCCATGCCGCGACGGTGGTACTCAGCCGTAGGCCGTGATCTTTCGGATCAGCGAGCCGACCGGATGTTGCTCAGGGTTGGTGGTAGACGGCCAGCCGGGGAGAGTCAGATCTGCTGACATGGCCCATGCTGGCTTTGTGTTTGAGCCGGGGCCGTCGAGGATCTGCACGCCGAACGGGCTCATGTCGTTCTCCGCGTCCCGCGCGGTGAAGCCAGTGGCCGTCAGGATCGTCATCGTGGCCATGGCCATCGCGGCCAAGACTGCGCCCTGATGCTGCAACGCCGGGTCATTCAGACGGCGGTGCCGCAGCGCGTCCAACGCCTTCCAGCGCAGCCGAGGGTTAACATTCCAGCTCACGAACACAGCACCGTTGTCGGCCTCCGATTCGACGACCACCTCGGCCCCCGCCATCAATTCGCGTACCAAGTCAGGCGCCACTACTGGTATGCCAGCCGCTGACAGCTCGTTACGGACCTGGCGGGCCAGTCATTCCAAAGCCGCTCTGGCATCTGCGTGTGCTCTCTCCGCCGTGTCCGCAAACTATCCGATGCCCTGGTCGGAGGGCTGCCTGGCGCTGGTAGTAGCAGTGACGGGCGCGGGATTGGTGGCGGCGACAAGCGGACCAGTGGAGCGGTGGGCTGCATTGTGCACGGACCGGACGACAAGCGTCGTCAACAGTCGTAGGTTTTCGCATCCATGGCTGTCCGAGATCGCGAATAGACCGCAGCCAGCTGGTGACGACGGGTTGTAGCCGGACAACACGAGATCGGCCCCTCACCGCGTCGTGCCTGGTGAGGGGCCGTTTCGTGCCGTGACGGACGGTGCCCCCGGTGCGACTCGAACGCACACTGGACGGATTTTGAGTCCGCTGCCTCTGCCGATTGGGCTACGGGGGCGTGGTCCGGAGTTTACTCCCCGTCGCCGCATCGGGTGGCGGCGGGGGTTATCGCCGTCGCAACATGCTCGTTCTGTTGCCGTCACGGAGGGACGTGATGATCACTGCACGTGGTGAACGCCATCCCGGCTCGGTCGGCGATAGCGGTAACCTCGATGTGGCGCTTGCGCCACGGCTTGATCCCAGACCCGTCGATCGTTCCAGGAGGAGCCCGGTGACCGAAGCGGCTACCGAGGCCAGCGATGCCGCTGCCGCTCCACAGCGGCGTGTCCTCGTTGCAGAGGACGAGGCGCTGATCCGTCTCGACCTCGTCGAAATGCTTCGCGAAGAAGGTTACGAAGTGGTCGGCGAGGCGGGCGACGGGGAAGAGGCCGTCAAACTCGCCGGCGAGTTGAGGCCCGACCTCGTCATCCTCGACGTCAAGATGCCGAAACTCGACGGGATCGAGGCCGCAGCGAAGATCACCGGTGACCGTATCGCCCCGGTGGTCATCCTCACCGCATTCAGCCAGCGGGATCTCGTCGAGCGTGCTCGCGAGGCAGGCACGATGGCATACCTCGTCAAGCCCTTCGCCAAGCGCGACCTCGTACCGGCCATCGAGCTCGCCGTGAGCCGCTTCTCCGAACTCCAGGCGCTGGAGGCCGAGGTCGCGGGCCTCACCGACCGGCTGGAGACACGCAAGCTCATCGACCGCGCCAAGGGACTTCTGATGACCCATCAGAACCTGAGCGAGCCCGACGCCTTCCGCTGGATCCAGCGCACCGCCATGGACCGCCGCACCACCATGAAGGCCGTCGCCGAGGCGGTCATCGACAACATCGGCAAGTGAGCTCGGGACGGAACCGGTGAACGGTGCCGAGACGCACCCACCGGTTCCGCTCAGCGAACGCTTTCCAACTTGAACGCGGCCCGTCTTGCCGCCTTCGCCACCTTCCTGTCCGGGTGGTACTCGCCGAAGACCCGCAGCGCGGCACCAGCACCGGGATGGTTCAGCCTCCACAACACCTCGAACAGACCCTCATCGCCCTCGCCGACCGTGGACGCCAGGAGGTCACCGATCCGATCCGGTGGGTGCTCGACATCGACGTCGCAGAACATGTCCGCCGTCAACCACGCTATGTCGTGGTCGGTCAGCTCACACCGCGCCGACGTGTTCCCCGCTTCGCGGAGCGCCTGCTTGGCGTAAGGGCGAAGACTCGGGACGTCGAGAAGCCCCTCCCACACCTGGTTTGCGTCCGTGCCGAGTTCGTGCAGCAGTGCCGTCGCCGCTCCTCGTTCGCCGGGACCGCCTTCCTCGGCGGCGGCCGCGAGCTGCTTCGCGGCGTCGGTCGCTGTCCGGGTCGCCGACCACAGATTCCACTCCACGCCGACCTGCTCGTCCGTTCCGAGCAGCGCGATCGACACCATGTCCGAGGCGCTCATGCTCTCGGCGGACGGCAGCAGCGGGATGTCGATCTCGGATTTCAGCTCCGACCACAGCACGAACAAACCTGGCTCCGTCAAGCGCACCACGCCATCGGTGATCTGCACGGCACCGAGGAGAGCGAGGCGCCCGTACAGCACTTCAGCGGGATCGCCGTGAGACGCCACCCAGCTCCGCCAGCCATCGTCGGACCAATCCCCATCCGCGTCGATCACCGCGACCTCGTGCACCATCGCGCTCAACTCGGCCATGGTGATCCCGTTCTCGCGGGCGGCGAACAGCGGTAACACAGTGGCCCCCGCCCCGTGCAGGTGGAGATGCGGCTCGCCTGCCAGCTCGGCGTCGAGACTCAGGCTCCAGGCGCACACGGACGCGAACGCCTGCTTCCACACCTCCAACACGGTGTTGTCGTCACCGTCCGGCCAATCGTCCACACCGGACTCGACGGTGGCCTTCGTCTCTCCGATGTGGATGAACTCGAGGTCGTCGGCGAGCTCCCACCATTGCGACACCTCGTCACGGGTCGCGGTGACCTGAGTGACCTGGGTGGCATTGGTGGCATCGGTGGCATCGGTCATCTCGGTCGGCAGAACCCCGCGAGCCGACAGTTCCTCGGCTGCCAGAGCGAGATCGTCCTCGCTGAGCGCACCTGTCTCGTCGTCCACAGGACGGCCGTCGCCGATCCACAGCGCCAGCGCCCGCACTGCGGCCAGCAGCGGACTCCGCCGTGCCATGGCGGCCAGCTCGGCTTCGGGCGGCAGACGCAGTGGTGAAAGCCTTGTCGTTCCCAGCAACTCGCCGTAGTCGCCGTTATCGCCGTTATCGCCGTTATCGCTGTCGGCGGCGTCGTCCAGGTTCGGAGCGCGAAGGTGGGGGTGAGAGGTCATGGCGGCAAGGCTAGCCACCCGTGGATACGGAAAGGGGAGCGTGAGGAAAGTCGATCCGCGAACAGGACCGAGTCACCGCCGTGCGCATTCCGTGGTGGACACCCGCTCGAGCTGCGTGTTCTCCAACGCGGAGAGGCGCGAAACCTGATGCCGTTTCACCACTTCGAGGGACAGCACCAACGGCTCCGTTCGTTCCAACGACCCATCGGCGCTCGAGAGACGACGTGGTGCGACTGCGCGCCTGGGACTGTTCAGGACCCGGGTGTGCGGTCGCGCACGACGCAGGTGAGGCGGGCGGTGCAGGTTCGCTTCCCGGACTCGTCGGTGACGACGATCTCCGAGGTGATCGTCGAGCGACCTACGTGCAGGGGCGTCGCCACACCTGTCACCGACCCGGACAGCGCCGCGCGGTGGTGGGTGCAGGACAGCTCCAGGCCCATGGCCACGCGCTGCGGGCCCGCGTTCAGCGCCGCGATCGTCGATCCGAGAGCCTCGGCCAGCACGGCGTTGGCCCCGCCGTGCAGTAGCCCGAAGGGCTGAAGATTGCCCTTGACGGGCATGGTGGCGCTGACCCGCTGGGGTGTGAGGTCAACGAAGGTGATCCCGAGTTTGTCGTTCAGTTGCTGCTCGGCGATCTCGGGGGAGATACCGGCCAGTAGGGCGCGTACCTGCTGTTCGGGCGGGTTCTCGGTCACCGCGTGTCTCCCTTGAGTCCTGCGGGTGTTGTCCAGCGGCCGACGCACCACGAGGCTGTCGGACCCTCACCCTAGACTCACGGGCGTGAGCCCCAACCAGAACACCTCCGTTGCGTACGACACACCCCGGCTGCTGCTGATCGACGGGCACTCCATGGCCTACCGGGCCTTTTTCGCGGTACCCGCCGACCGCTTCCGCACGTCAACGGGTCAGGTCACCAACGCGGTGTTCGGGTTCACGTCCATGCTGATCAATCTGCTGCGCGACGAGTCGCCGACGCACGTGGCCGTGGCCTTCGACGTGTCACGCAAGACGTTCCGATCGGAGACGTTCGCCGACTACAAGGCGAACCGGCTGACAACCCCCGAGGACTTCAAGGGTCAGGTCGAGCTGATCAAGGAGATCCTCGCGGCACTGGCCATCCCGGTGCTCGCGAAGGAGGGCTACGAGGCGGACGATCTGATCGCCACCCTCACCGCCAAGGCGGGCGAGGACTACGAGGTGCTGATCTGTACGGGCGACCGCGACGCCCTGCAACTGGTCAACGACTCGGTCACGGTGCTGTACCCGAGGAAGGGAGTCTCCGACCTCGTGCGCTTCGACCCGGCAGGGGTCCAGGAGAAGTACGGCCTCTCGCCGGTGCAGTACCCGGATTTCGCCGCGCTGCGTGGTGACCCTTCGGACAACCTGCCCGGCATTCCCGGCGTCGGCGAGAAGACGGCGGCGAAATGGGTGCGGCAGTTCGGCTCGCTGGGTGAGCTGATCGACAGGGTCGATGAGGTCAAGGGCAAGGTGGGCGACGCACTGAGGGCACACCTGGACTCGGTGATGCTCAACCGGCAGCTCACCGAACTCGTGCGTGACGTGCCGCTGGAGGAGGAGCCAGCCGACCTCGAGGTGCGGGCGTGGGATCGCGACGCCGTCCACCATCTCTTCGACGAGCTGGAGTTCCGCGTGCTGCGCGACCGGCTGTTCGCGTCGCTGTCGAGCGCGGAGCCGGAAGCCGAATCCGGGTTCGAGGTGGCGGGCTCCGCGTTGCAGCCCGGCACGGTGGGTGACTGGCTGTCTCGGCATGCTCCCGAGGGCACCACGGTTGGGTTGGCGTTCACCACGACGGGCGCGTCGGTGACCTCCGACGTGCGGTCGATCAGCCTGGCCGCACCCGACGGTGACGGCGCGTATCTCGATGTGACCGCTCTCGGTGAGGACGACGAGCGCGCACTCGCGGACTGGCTGGCCGACGAGCGCGTCCACAAGGTGGGGCACTCGCTGAAGACCCCGCTGCACGCGCTCCGCGCACGGGGCTGGCGGCTCGCGGGGCTGGTGATGGACACTGAGCTGGCCGCGTACCTCGTGCGGCCGGGGCAACGCTCCTTCGGCCTCGACGACCTGGTTCTGCGGTACCTGCGCAGGGAGCTGCGTTCGGAGAGCACGAAGGACGGCGGGCAGCTCTCGCTGCTCGACACCGCCTCGGACGACCAAGTCGTGCACGACGAACTGGTATGGGCGAGGGCGATCCTCGAACTGTCGGCGGCGCTGTCCGAGGAACTGAAAGCCACGGGCGGCACCGCGCTGCTCGCCGACATCGAATTGCCGCTGCTGACAGTGATCACGGAGCTGGAGGCGGCAGGCATCGCCGTGGACGCCGATGCGCTGACGACGCTCGAAGCGCACTACGCGAGCCGCGTGAAGCAGGCGACGGAGCAGGCCTACGAGGTGATCGGCAAGCAGATCAACCTCGGCTCGCCGAAACAGCTCCAGGTGGTGTTGTTCGACGAGCTGGGAATGCCGAAGACCAAGCGCACCAAGACGGGTTACACCACGGACGCCGACGCGCTGCAAACCCTCTTCGAGAAGACGGAGCATCCGTTCCTGCAGTACCTGCTGGAGCATCGCGACGCCACGCGGCTGCGGACCACCGTGGAAGGGCTGATCAAGTCGATCGCCGACGACGGGCGCATCCACACGACGCTGCACCAGACGATCGCCGCGACAGGGCGGCTGTCCTCTGTGGACCCGAATCTCCAGAACATCCCGGTGCGCACGGAGGAGGGACGGCGCATCCGGGAGGCGTTCGTGGTCGGCGAAGGTTATTCCGAACTCATGACCGCCGACTACAGCCAGATCGAGATGCGCATCATGGCGCACCTGTCCAACGACGAGGCACTCATCGAGTCGTTCCAGTCCGGCTTCGACTTCCACGCCTCGACGGCGGCGCGGGTGTTCGGCGTCGAGCCCACCGAGGTCACGAGCGAGCAGCGCGCCAAGATCAAGGCGATGAACTACGGCCTGGCGTACGGGTTGTCCGCGTACGGCCTTTCCCAGCAGCTCCGCATCTCCACCGAGGAGGCGCGGAGCCTCATGGACGAGTACTTCCTGCGGTTCGGTGGCGTGCGTGACTACCTGCACAGCGTCGTTGATCGAGCGGCCAAGGACGGCTACACGCAGACGATCTTCGGTCGGCGCCGTTACCTGCCCGACCTCACGAGCGACAACCGGCAGCGGCGCGAGATGGCCGAGCGGATGGCCCTCAACGCGCCCATCCAGGGCAGCGCGGCCGACATCATCAAGGTCGCCATGCTCGGCGTTCATCGCGCGCTGACCGAGGCGGATCTGCGTAGCCGCGTGCTGCTCCAGGTGCACGACGAACTGGTGCTGGAGATCGGCGAGGGTGAGCATCGGGAGGTGGAGAACCTCGTTCGTCGCGAGATGGGGTCGGCGTACGCACTGTCGGTGCCGTTGGAGGTGTCCGTGGGTTTCGGGCGTTCGTGGAACGACGCCGCGCACTGACGGCAGCCTGATCGAGGCATCTCGGTTGGCTGCGAACGAGGTCACAGGGCTCGTCGGGTTGAAAACCGCCCGTTCGGGTAGATCTCGGGCATGGCTTCCACAGCGTTGATTCTCGCCGGTGCCGGCATGTTGCGTGGCGTTGCCCGGACTTTGGTCGCCGACGGCTGGCATGTCGTGCTTCCGTGCCGCCGGTACTCGCCGCTGAGGGCACAGGGCGGCGTCGATCCGGGGCGCGCGATATGGGTGGAAGCACGCTGGGAGCAGCCTGCCGAACTGGCTCGCCGGGTGGCCGAGGCCATGGAGGGCCGGCCGGTTGACCTGCTCGTCAGCTGGTTGCACGAGACCTATCGAGGACGGGTGCTGGAGGCGGTGGAGCCGCTGATGTCGCCTGCCGCTCCCTCGGTGGAGGTGCGTCCGATGGCCGAGGCCGCTGTGGTTCCGGAGCAGTCCGGCCGCCCGACGCAGTACGTCTTCCTCGGCGATGTGTCAGCGTTCGACGACGCCCGGCCACTGGGGCAGGCGGAGATCGTCGCGGGCGTGCGCGACGCCGTGGAGCGGGCTCTCGCGGGTGCCCCGTCGGCGAGGCACGAGATCGGTCACCCTCGCCCGCATCCTTCGGTGCCGCGACCCCGGGTACACGGTGTCGCCGGGCGGGTGCCCCGCCGGGTCTCTCCCGCTGCGGGTTAAGTCGGCGAGCCAGCGCGCGCCGTGCTCACACGAAATCCGGACGGTCGCCTCAGCGCACGACATCGGCGGGACGGCACTGCCAGACATTCCACAGCGGCCGGTAGCCCTGCCGATGCCAGAACACCGAGGCGAGCGGATTGAGCGGGCTGTACCACACCACACTGCGGGTGAGCTCGGCGCGATTGAGAACGCCGTGGGCGGCGTCGGCGAGAGCGCGCCCGACTCCGCGTCCGCGCTCGTCGGGGCGTACCGCGACGCGCAGGATCTGTCCCCACCTTCCCGCGGGGAGCAGGCAGCTTCTTTCCCAGGAGCCCGCCCGTAGCTCGGCGACCTGCACCATGCCCGTGATTTCCTCGGTGTGCAGCCCTTGCCGTGCCACCCATACCCGGCCTGGAATGCGCAGCTCCTCGGCGAGCGCCTCGTCCGCCGAGGCGCTCGGGTGGGGTGCGGACACGGAGAAGAGAGCCGAGTACTCGGATTCCTGGCGAGCGAGGCGCAGAACGGCCGAGGCGTCGTCAGGGTTGCCCTCCCGCACCTCGGCGCGTGGTGTTCGCGGCAGTTCTGCGGGCTTGGTTCGCACGCCGAGCGCGAGAACGGGCAGGAGGCCATGTGCCAGCAGCGGTCCTGTGCAGTCGGCGTCCCGGCTCGGCCACACGATCAGGCACATCGATTCCGGGTCGGGCGGCGTCCTGTCGAACCTGGCTCGCAGGGCACGGAGCACGGCGTCCATGCCCACTCCGCCATACCTGCCCACGTACGGCCGCAGTTCCTGCACCTCGTGACCTCGATCGAGACGGATGTCGAGCACTCCAGTGACTCGCGCGCCGCCGGCGATCGCGGCGACGAGCGTGTGTCCGGAACCCGGGTCCGAGATCGGAGGCAGCAGCGGGTCGATCGAGGTGAGTCGCTGGACCTGATCGGCCACCAGGTCGGTCGAGTCGGTCATGGAAGTGCCCCGTCGGTGGTGCTCAGCGTGCTCCCGTCGCAGGCCGCACTTCCCAGGTGGTCCAGAGTGGACGGTAACCGAGGCGGTGCCAGAACACCGAGGACAGTGCGTTGTGCGGACTGTAGAACACGTAGGTGCCGCGCGCTCCCTGAGCGAGCAACCGCTCGTGTGCGGCGGAGACGAGGGCGCGGCCGATCCCTCGGCCGCGTGCTCCGGCAGCGACGGACACGGTGTGCAGTTGCGCCCACGTGCCGGACGGCAACCGAGTACCTGCCGACGGCCACCGGCACAGTGCGAGCCCGGCGAGCACACCCTCGGCCTCGGCCATCCACATCGGGTCACCCGCCGACATCGCCCTGCGAAGTTCCCGCTCCACCAGCGCGGGGGCGTCGTCCCGCGCTACCGCCGCGCCGACTGCCACGGCATACCGCCGCTCGGCCAGCCACAGTGCGACGAGGTCGGTCACGACGGCATCAACTGCACCGCCGGCACCACCAGCATCGACGCCGCCCTCGACGGGCCTGACCTCAATGTCGGAAGCGCGATGCGGGATACCCGGCGGGCCTACGGCGCCAGCCTCGCGGGCCGCGTCTCGCACGGCGAGCACCGAATACGGTGTGTAACCGTGCGCGGCCAGCGCTCCCGCGGCGTCGAGGTCACGGCTGGGCCACGTCACACTGCACGCGGAGTCGGGTCCGAGGCGCTGCAGCCGGAGCAGGTGACGCAGCGCGGCGAGCAGCGCGGCCATTCCGGCCGCGTCGATGCCGGGGGACACCGGGGTCAGTTCCCACACCACGCGCGGATGCCACAGAGCCGACCAGCCGTCGTGGCGCGCCCGATACACCACCGCCGTCACCTCGCGCCCTTCCGGCGTGCGGGCATGGAGGCGTTCGCCTTCACCCGGATCGAGTACGTCGGGCAGCAACGGGTCGATCCGGGTGAACGTCACGGCTGCTTCACACAGCTGAAGATCGCGGTGCCTGGGAAGAACTTGCCGCGAAGGGGACTCCACTGCCCCCACACCCGCGTGTGTCCCGGAGGCCACTCCGGTTCGACGAGGTCGTCGAGCCGGAACCCGGCCGCGCCGAGCGCGCGAACGTAGTCGCCGACGGTGCGGTGGTACTCGACGTAGGTGGCCCGCCCTGCGCCGTTCACCTCGACGTACGGAGTTCGGTCGAAGTAGGGCTGGGTGACGGTGAGGCCGTTGGGGCCGGGATCGTCGGGGAAGATCCAGCGCAGCGGGTGCGTGGTCGAGAAGACCCACCGCCCACCCGGCCGGAGCACGCGCGCGATCTCGCGGAACACGGCGAGGACGTCGGGTACGAACGGGATCGCACCGAAGGCGGAACAGGCGATGTCGAAGCCGGCATCCGCGAACGGAAGGTGCTGGGCGTCGGCCTGCACGAGTGCGGGTCGAAGACCCGTTCGCCGGTTGCCGCTCACGGCGTGCTGGAGCATCCCGGCCGAGAGATCGAACCCGACCACTCGCGCCCCCCGGCTGGTGAGCCAGCGAGAGCACGGCGCCGATCCGCACCCGACCTCCAGCACATCGGTGTTCGCGACGTCTCCGAGCAGGTGCGCCTGCTCCTCCGTCAGTCCCTCGGGACACCAGACGAAGTCCGCGTCACCGAGGAACTCGCCATGCGTGTCGTGGTATGCGTCGGCGTCCGCGTCCCACCAGGCGAGGCTGGCCGAGACGGCCTCGGGGTGAGTGACGTCGCGATAAGCGATTCCGCTGGTGCCGAGCCGCGCCACGGCACTCGCATGGCGATCTGCGGAGTTCGGGTCTGCCACGCCACCATTGTCGGCGGGATGCGTGCGGACGGCCGCCGGACCCCTCATTGTGCCCGCACGCCGGCTCCGCGTAGGATGACACTCAGCGCAGTGGGTTCGCGCTGCCTTCGGCCCAGTGAGTACGTGCTGGGATCTCGGGTTCGCGCACCATTCGGTGATGTCGCGGCCGTTCTGCCCGAACGCTGGGACTGTCATCGCCGTTCCCGCCCGCGCACGCAAACTGCACATCCCACGAGACCAAGCCGCTAACCGGAGCAACCCACCTAATGACCATCGACACCACCACCGCCCCGAACGCCCAGGCGAAGCAGGTCGCCGTTAACGACATCGGGACGGAGGAAGACTTCCTCGCTGCTATCGACAAGACAATCAAATACTTCAACGATGGCGACATCGTGGAAGGCACCATCGTCAAGGTCGATCGCGACGAAGTGCTGCTCGACATCGGTTACAAGACCGAGGGTGTCATCCCGTCCCGCGAACTCTCCATCAAGCACGATGTTGACCCGGCCGAGGTTGTCGCCGTCGGTGATGCGGTGGAGGCCCTTGTCCTGCAGAAGGAGGACAAGGAAGGCCGTCTGATCCTCTCCAAGAAGCGCGCCCAGTACGAGCGCGCCTGGGGCACCATCGAGGAGCTCAAGGAGAAGGACGAGCCGGTCCGCGGCACGGTCATCGAGGTCGTCAAGGGCGGCCTGATCCTCGACATCGGCCTGCGCGGCTTCCTGCCCGCCTCGCTCGTCGAGATGCGCCGCGTGCGCGACCTTCAGCCCTACGTCGGTCGCGAGCTCGAAGCCAAGATCATCGAGCTGGACAAGAACCGCAACAACGTGGTGCTGTCCCGCCGCGCCTACCTGGAGCAGACCCAGTCCGAGGTTCGCAGCGAGTTCCTCAACGCTCTCGCCAAGGGCCAGGTCCGCAAGGGCGTCGTGTCCTCCATTGTCAACTTCGGTGCGTTCGTGGACCTCGGCGGCGTTGACGGCCTCGTCCACGTCTCGGAGCTGTCCTGGAAGCACATCGACCACCCGAGCGAGGTCGTGGAGGTCGGCCAGGAGGTCACCGTCGAGGTGCTCGACGTCGATATGGACCGCGAGCGCGTGTCCCTGTCGCTGAAGGCTACCCAGGAAGACCCGTGGCGCCAGTTCGCCCGTACCCACGCCATTGGCCAGATCGTGCCGGGCAAGGTCACCAAGCTCGTCCCGTTCGGCGCGTTCGTCCGCGTCGAGGAGGGCATCGAGGGCCTGGTGCACATCTCGGAGCTGGCCGAGCGCCACGTCGAGATCCCCGAGCAGGTCGTGCAGGTCGGCGGCGAGGTCATGGTCAAGGTCATCGACATCGACCTGGAGCGTCGTCGGATCTCGCTGTCGCTGAAGCAGGCCAACGAGGGCTTCACGCCGGACACCGAGTTCGACCCCACGCAGTACGGCATGGCGGCCGAGTACGACGAGCAGGGCAACTACATCTACCCCGAGGGTTTCGATCCCGACACCCAGGAGTGGCAGGAAGGCTACGAGAAGCAGCGTGAGGAGTGGGAGCGGCAGTACGCCGAGGCTCACGCTCGCTACGAGAAGCACATGCGCCAGGTGGCTGAGGCAGCGCAGGCGAACGCCGCCGCTGTCGCCGAGGAGGCCGTCGGCGGCGGGGAGACCAGCTACAACTCCTCGCAGTCCGACCAGGAGCGCTCGGGCGGCACGCTCGCCAGCGACGAGCAGCTCGCGGCCCTTCGCGAGAAGCTGTCCGGCGGTGCGTGAGTAGAGCCTGAACGGCTGTGAACAGTGGCCCCGGTCCCGTTGTGGACCGGGGCCACTGTCGTTGAAGGCCGGACCGTTCGAGGGCCGGGTCCGGATGATTGAATGTCTCTCATGTTGCGCGTGGGATTGACGGGCGGGATCGGCTCGGGGAAGTCCACAGTGGCCAGGAGACTGGCCGAGCACGGCGCAGTGGTGATCGACGCGGACGCGATCGCCAGGGAGATCGTCGAGCCGGGCACTGAAGGTCTCGCCGAGGTGGTGGCGGAGTTCGGTGCCGAGGTCCTGACCGCTGACGGCGCGTTGAACCGCGGCGCGCTGGCCGCGAAGGCTTTCGCCGACGACGGGGCGAGGCAGCGACTCAACGCGATCCTGCACCCGAAGATCGCCGCGCGGACGGTGGAGCGGTTCGCCGAGGCGGCCGACGACGCCATCGTCGTCCACGACGTTCCCCTGCTGGTGGAGAACAACCTGGCGGCGGGCTACCACCTTGTGATCGTCGTGCATGCCGACGAGGACATGCGTGTGCGCAGGCTCGTCGAGTCGCGGGGAATGGCGGAGACCGACGCACGGTCCCGGATCGCCGCGCAGGCGTCACCGGAAGCGCGGCGCGCGGTGGCCGACGTGTGGCTCGACAACAACGGTGACCGGGATGCCCTGTTTGCGCAGGTGGACGCGGTGTGGAGTGAGCGGCTGGTGCCGTACGAGACGAACATCCGGTTGCGCCGTGCCCGTCCGGACGCATCACCCGTGATCGTCCCTTCCGATGCGACCTGGCCGATGCAGGCCGCGAGGGCGTTGGCGCGAATTCGTGTGATGGCCGGGCACGTCGCACTGCGCATGGACCACATCGGTTCGACCGCCATTCCCGGCCTGCCTGCCAAGGACGTGCTGGACCTGCAAGTCGTCGTTCCGACACTTGCTGATGCCGACGCGCTCGCCGCTCCACTGTCCGATGCCGGTTTCGTCCACATGGACGGCCAGGAGTGGTGGGACGAGCCAGTCGGTGCCGAGAAGGTGTGGACGAAACACCTGCATTCGGGGGCCGACCCGGCACGTCCGGTGAACCTGCACGTCCGCGTGGAGGACAGCCCCGCATGGCGGCGGGCGCTGCTGTTCCGCGACTGGATGCGGGCCAACCCGGACGAGGTCGCCGCCTACGCCGAGCTGAAGAAACGACTCGCGGCCGAGCACGCCGATTCCGGCACGGTGGCGGGGTATGCCGAGGCCAAGCAGCCGTGGATCAACGAGGCGTTCGGGAGGGCGGAGCAGTGGGCCGCGGCCTCGTGCTGGTCGCCCGAGACACCGTCACAGTAGACCTCTCCGGTACGCCACAGCCACGGCCGCGGCGCGGTCTCGCACACCCAGCTTGGCATAGACGTGCAGCAGGTGGGTCTTGACGGTGGCTTCGCTCAGGAACAGCTCTTTCGCGGCCTCTCTGTTGGTATATCCCTGAGCCACCAGTGACAGCACCTCGATCTCGCGGGCGGTGAGGGCGTCCTCAGCGGGACCGCGGAACCGGCCGAGCACCCGGCTGGCCACGGTGGGGGAGAGCACCGATTCGCCGCGTGCCGTGGCCCGCACGGCCCTGAACAACTCCGCTCGTGGTGCGTCCTTCAGCAGATAGCCGGTGGCGCCCGCTTCCACGGCTGGCACCACGTCGGAGTCGGTGTCGTAGGTGGTCAGCACGAGGATGCGCGCCGGGTTTCCCAGCGCGGCCAGCCGCCTGATCGCCTCGACTCCGCCGACTCGCGGCATGCGCAGGTCCATGAGCACCACGTCGGGGCGGAGCCGCTCCGTAGCGGCTATCGCCTCCGCTCCGTCCGCAGCCTCGCCGACCACGGTGAAACCCTCGTCGGGCGTGAAGATGCCGCGCAGTCCGTCCCTGACCACGGGATGGTCGTCAGCGACAAGAATGGTGATCATGCGATCGCCGGCGCCGTGATCGCGGGAACGGTGGCGCACACGGCTGTTCCGCCACCGGGTTCGCTCTCCACCACGAAGCGGCCTGCGATGCGCTGGACCCGGCGGAGCATCCCCGGTAGGCCGTATCCGCCCGTTCGCTCGGCTGTGCCCGCCCCGGCGGAGGCGGTAGCGCAGGGCGAACCGGGGGCTGCACTGAACCCCACACCGTCGTCGCGGATGTCGAGCGCCACCTGATCCGCCAGGTACGACAACGTGACGACGGTGCGGGTGGCCCGCGCGTGCTTGGCGACGTTGGCCAGTGCCTCCTGGGTCACGCGCAGGAGCGTCGTCTCGATCTCGGGATGGAGTGCCACGGCCGTTCCGGTGGTGGAGAACTCGGCGTCGATACCCGCACGATCAGCCCAGCGTGCGGTGACCGCCGCCAGCGCCTCGCTCAGTCCCACGCCGTCGAGTTCCCCCGGAGTCAGCGCATGGACCGCGCGCCTCGCCTGCTGAAGGTTCTCCCTGGCGAGTGCGATCGCGAGGTCGGTGCGTCGCCGCGACTCGGCCGGGTCCGCGCCGGACCGGCGGGCAGCAGTGAGTTGCGTGATGATGCCCGCGAAGCCCTGCGCCAGCGTGTCGTGGATTTCGCGGCTGATCCGCTGTCGTTCGTCCAGCACCCCTGACTCCCGCGCCTGCACCAGAAGCTGCCGGTGCAGCCCGGCGTTCTCCTCCATCGCGGTGCGCAATTCGGCCACGAGGGCGCGGTTCTCCTCGCTCTGTGCGATGAATCGTTCGGACAGCACGAAGCCTCCCGCGATGGCGGCTGTCTGGACGGCGACGATGGTGAGGTAGAGGAACGGCCACGTCTGCAACGCCACCACGGGGCCGCCTGCGGGAAGGCTGTGGATGAGCGCCGAGGTCACAGCCAGCCCCGCCACCATCGCGGGCTTGGGACGCAGGGTCAGGGCGCGGAAGAAGGCCGCGATGGTGAACACCGTGAACACCGGATCGACGAGGGTGAGCACGCTCGCGCACGACAACAGCGCCACGAACGCGGTGGTGTTGCGCCACGGTGTTCGCCATCCCGGGGGCGTCCCCGTGTCGGTGAGCACCACGACGACCGTGGTCAGAAGCGTGTAGGCGATGATCTCCCAACGCTGCGAGCCAGTCTGGCCGGGGTCGGTGACACCGATCAGCGTCGCGACCGCGAGCAGTATCAGCGGCAGCCCGTCCTCGAACCATGCCCTCCACAGGGAACCGTGGGGTCCCGGGAAGAGAAAAGCCGACTGACGCTCACACCCTTGCCGCACCGCGTGATTATGCCCCGGCGGCACGCCCCGGGAAGCTGACCGGATCAGCGAATCGCTCACTGCCACCGGAAGCGCCGCGCCGCCACGGCGAGACATACCACCGTGGTCACGATCAGCGATACGAATGGCGCCATTCCCGGCCAGTTCCCTGCCCATGCGGTGCGCAGGGCGTTGAACATTGCCCCCATCGGAAGAGTGTCGGCGGCCCAGCGCAACGCGGAGGGAAGGAACTCCGCGGGAACCCACACTCCGCCGAGGGCCAGCATGGGGAAGAACACTCCCATGGCGATGCCGTTGGCGGCCCTGCTGCTGGGGGCCAGTGCCCCGACGAGCAGGCCGATGGAGAACAGCGCGGTGGTGCCGAGGGCGAGCACCACCAGCAGCGCGGGGACGTTGGCCGGGAGTTCGATGTCGAGAACCGGAATCCCGAGGCCCAGGACGACTGCGATCGCGACGAGCCCGATCAGCAGGTAGACCGACAACTGCGCGACGAGCACCATGGCTGGGGAGACCGGAGTGGCCTGCATTCGCCGCAGCACACCCTTCTCCCTGTGGGTCGCGAGGAACACAGGAAAGATCGACAGCGCGAGCATGGCGACGACCAGCGTCACCGCGAGGGGCGCGATGAACAACGACAGCAGCGATTGCCCGCCCAGCTCGGGGCTCGCCACGCGGGTCCACGGCATTACACCGAACACGAACAGGATCCCCACGGGGAGACCGATCACCATGAACGACGCGGAGGGGTCGCGCAGGAACAGCTTCGCCTCGATGGCGGCGAGTGCGCGGATAGGGGACGGGGCAGTGGACATGGCGTGCTCAGCCTTCCTCGGTGCTTTCCAGGGGCCTGCCCGTCAGCGAGACGAAGACGTCGTCCAGCGTGGTCTGGCTGACGCGCAGGTCGTGGGCGATGATGTGGCGCCGGGCCAGTAACGACGTCACGGCGTGCAGAACGTCGTTCGTTCCCGAGACGACGACCTGGCTGCCCTGACGTTCGACGGCCAGCACCTCCGGCAGTGCCAATACCAGGCCGTCGTCGAGAGGTTCGGACGGGCGGAACCGGACACGCTGCCCTGCCTCGGCGGTGGCCACGAGGCGGGCCGGGGTGTCGGTTGCCACGACCCTGCCGGAGTCGATGATGGCGAGGCGGTCGCACAGCCGTTCCGCCTCCTCCATGTAATGAGTGACGAGAACGACGGTGACCCCGCTGTCGCGGATGCGTTCCACAAGACTCCAGACGTCCCGTCTGGCGTGCGGGTCGAGCCCTGTCGTCAGCTCATCGAAGATCACCACCTCCGGCGTACCGATGAGCGCGAGGGCGATGGAGACCCGCTGCTGTTGGCCGCCGGACAATTTGCTGAACGCGGTGTGGTGC
Organism: Saccharomonospora xinjiangensis XJ-54; assembly: GCF_000258175.1. NCBI lineage: Bacteria > Bacillati > Actinomycetota > Actinomycetes > Pseudonocardiales > Pseudonocardiaceae > Saccharomonospora > Saccharomonospora xinjiangensis. Next base: position 3,880,793 of record NZ_JH636049.1, read on the forward strand.
CGCTCCGTCAACCCGAAAAGGTCCAGCAGCTCACCGATATCGGCGGGATCGCGGTAGAAGGAGGAGTACAGGCGTAACGCCTCGCCCACCTTGATGCGATCGGGCAGTCGGCTGCTCTGCAACTGGACACCGAGTCGTTGCCGGAGCTCGGCCGGGTTCCGCCCAGGGTCGTGACCGAGCACCCGCACGGTGCCGCCGTCGGGAACCCGCAGACCCGCGACGCATTCGACCGTGGTGGTCTTGCCTGCCCCGTTGGGCCCGACGATCCCGAAGATCTCGCCTCGCTCCACGGTGAAGGACACGTCGTCGATAGCGACCGTGTCGCCGTATCTCTTGTGGAGGCCATGCACGTCGATGACGGTTTGCTCAGGCATGGTTCCAAGACTCGCGGCGCATCGCGGGCGGCGAATCGACCGGTGGTCTCCTTGCTGATCAACCGATCGGTGGATGCCTGCGCCACGTCGCGAACACGCCGATGCTCGACAACCACCGGGGCAGGTCGTAGTCGTGCGCGGTCAGTGCCTCCACTGTGCGATAGGTCCGTTCGAGCGTGTCCGTCGCGGTGTCACGGGAGACGAAGCCGCTGACCACGGCGTCGAGTAACTCGCCGGTGTCCAGAACCTCGACTCCCTCGCCCGTGCGGACAGTGAGGTCGAGATAGAGGTCGGTGGTGATCCATTCGGTGTCGTGGACGTCCACCGACACCACATCGATGTAGAAGTCCTGGTCGAGTTCGTGCCCGGGGTTGAACCAGAAATCGGTGATCCGCAGTCCCAAACCCGGCAGCACCCAGGACTCCAGGTAGTGGAATTGGACCCTGCCGGGTGTCGGCCTCGCCAGGTAGAGCCCGAAGTCCTCGACGCGGAACTCCTCGACGGCTCTGGCGATGCCCTTCGGATCGACGTTGATGCCTCTGGACAGGTCGAAACGTTCCCGCTTCGGCGGATGTGTGCCCATACCGAAACATCCTGGACCAATTCCGAGACGGGGATCCAGATCACGTCTAGAGTGGCCGCGTGCAGTTGGAGGCCGACGTCGAGAAGTGGATCGCGGAGATCGCGACTGCGCTGGCCGGCCGTGAGCAGGAGCTGACGGCTGATCTCGTCGGCCTCTACGAGCGAGAACTCCCGAATCTGGTGAACGACGATGAGAGCATGGTGAGCCTGCTGTCGGCGAGCGTGTACCAGAACCTCGACACCGCTCTGCGGATCTTCCGGCACCACATCGACCCTGATCGTGTCGAGGCACCCGCGGCGGCCATGGAGTACGCGCGGCGGCTCGCTCAACGCGGCACACCGGTGAACGATCTGGTCAGGGCCTACTACCTCGGGCAGACAGCGATACTGGAGAAGGCGTTCGACGAGGCGATCCGCCTGGTGTCCGACCCTGCCGATCTCGGGGTCTGCATGCGGTACGCGCTCACGACGACGTGCCGGTTCGTAGACAGGGTGACGCGGCAGGTCATGGTCGCCTACGAGGAGGAGCGCGGCCGGTGGATGCTCAACCGCAGCGCGGTGCGTGCGGCCAGGGTGCGTGCCGTGCTCGACGGCGAGACCGTGGACATCGGGGCCAGCGAGGCCGCACTCGGCTACCGGTTGCGTGGCGAGCACGTGGGCCTCGTCGCGTGGTATCCGGCGCAGGCCGATCCGCCGGACCCGCTGTCGGGACTGGAGACCCTCGCTCACCGGCTCGGCCGTTCCGGTGCGGACGGCCGGGGTGGCGACCCGCTGTTCGTCCCCTACGACGAGATGTGCGCGTGGATTTGGTTGCCCCTGGCTGCCTCCGAGTTCGACGCGGGCACGATCGAACGGATCGTCACCACACTGCGCGACGACGTCAGGGTCGCGCTGGGCGAGCCCGCGCGGGGTGTGGAGGGTTTCCGGCGGACCCACAGTCAGGCGTTGCGTGTGCAGTCGCTCGCGCTGGCCGCCGGTGAGGAGTGCGCACCTGTGCTGACGTTCTCGGACGTGGGCGCGGTCGCGCTGATGAGCTCCGACCTGCCGTCGGCGCGCACCTGGGTCAGGTACGTGCTCGGGCCGCTCTCCGAAGACGACCCGCAGCACGAACGGTTGCGGGAGACGCTGCGGGTGTTCCTGGCGACAGGAGGCAGTTACACGGCGTCGGCCGCGGTGCTGTCCATGCACAAGAACTCGGTGCAGTACCGCGTGCGGAAAGCGGAGGAACTGCTCGCCGTCCCCCTCGCCGAGCGTCGCCTCGACGTCGAACTCGCGCTCAAGCTCTGTCACCGGCTCGGCGGCGCCGTGCTGCGACGTGGCTGACGGCTCCTTTCGGTTCGCCGGACCAGCGGGGCAGGTGAACCTTTGGTCGCTCGACACGAAGAGCATTCGCCTTCGAGTCACTACGCTTTCCTCCCATGGGGTCCGCACTGCCTGAACCGGATGACGCAGTGGTGCTCGCTCGATTGCGGCGAGGAGTCGTCGGTGAGGCCAGCCGGGTCTGCCATGTCGTGCCGGTCCCTGACACGCCGGGAGTTCCCGATCATCTCGAGGCGCTGTGCGGCGCGATACTGAGGCGTGGAGAGTCGGAATGGCTGCCTTCGGTGCGCGGTATGCCGTGCGAATGGTGCCTTTCGGCCGTCGCCCTCCGGACGCGGTACCCCCAGGTTCTCCGCCCCGCCAGCTGATCCGTCCGCACGTCGCCGTTGTGCCGATGCCCAGTTCTCGTCCGGTCGAAGGCGTCGGCCGGATTGTCGGTGCGAGCGCTTACCCTGGATGACGTGGCTTTCGCGACCGAACATCCCGTACTCGCACATTCGGATTTCCGGCCGGTTTCCGAGGTGCCCCGAGCCGACGGCCGGTTCAGGGTGGTCAGCGACTACGAACCCGCAGGCGATCAGCCCGCTGCGATCGACGAACTCGAACGCAGGCTGAGGGCCGGCGAGAAGGATGTGGTGTTGCTCGGCGCCACCGGCACCGGGAAGTCGGCGACCACGGCGTGGCTCATCGAGCGCGTCCAGCGGCCCACGCTTGTGATGGCACCGAACAAGACACTGGCCGCCCAGCTGGCGAACGAATTGCGCGAGCTGTTCCCGCACAACGCGGTGGAGTACTTCGTCAGCTACTACGACTACTACCAGCCTGAGGCGTACGTCCCGCAGACCGACACCTATATCGAGAAGGACTCGTCGATCAACGACGATGTCGAGCGTCTGCGCCACTCCGCCACGATGAACCTGCTGTCTCGCCGTGACGTCATCGTGGTGTCGAGCGTCTCCTGCATCTACGGCCTCGGCACGCCACAGTCGTACCTCGACAGGTCAACGCGGCTCGTCGTCGGCGAGGAGGTGGAACGCGACACGTTCCTGCGCGCGCTCGTTGACGTTCAGTACGCCCGCAACGACCTCGCGTTCGCCAGGGGAACCTTCCGGGTACGCGGCGACACAGTGGAGATCATCCCCGCGTACGAGGAGCTGGCGATCCGCGTCGAGTTCTTCGGCGACGAGATCGACAAGCTGTACTACCTGCACCCCCTGACCGGCGACATCGTCAGGGAGGTCGATGAGGTGCGGATCTTCCCTGCCACCCACTACGTCGCGGGGCCCGAGCGGATGGAGAAGGCGATCCGGGACATCGAGAAGGAGTTGGAGGAGCAGCTCGCGAAGCTGGAGAAGCAGGGCAAACTCCTTGAGGCGCAACGTCTGCGGATGCGCACCAACTACGACATCGAGATGATGCGGCAGGTCGGTTTCTGCTCGGGTATCGAGAACTACTCCCGCCATGTCGATGGCAGGCCTGCCGGCTCAGCCCCCGCCACGCTGATCGACTACTTTCCCGAAGACTTTCTCCTCGTCATCGACGAATCCCACGTCACGGTGCCGCAGATCGGCGGCATGTACGAGGGCGACGCCTCGCGTAAGCGGACTCTGGTCGAGCACGGATTCCGGCTCCCCAGCGCGCTCGACAACCGGCCGCTGACCTGGGAGGAGTTCTCCGACCGGATCGGTCAGACGGTATATCTGTCCGCGACGCCGGGGCCGTACGAGATGGGGCAGACGGGCGGTGAGTTCGTCGAGCAGGTCATCCGGCCCACCGGTCTGATCGATCCCGAGGTCGTCGTCAAGCCGACCGAGGGGCAGATCGACGACCTCGTGCACGAGATCCGCGTCCGCGCGGAGAAGGACGAGCGGGTTCTGGTCACCACGTTGACCAAGAAGATGGCAGAGGACCTCACCGACTACCTGCTCGAACTGGGCATTCGGGTCCGCTACCTCCACTCGGAGGTGGACACGCTGCGCCGGGTCGAGTTGCTGCGCCAGCTTCGCTCGGGCGACTTCGACGTGCTCGTCGGCATCAACCTCCTTCGGGAGGGCCTCGACCTGCCCGAGGTGTCGTTGGTGGCGATTCTCGACGCCGACAAGGAGGGCTTCCTTCGCAGCGGTACGTCGTTGATCCAGACGATCGGCCGGGCGGCGCGGAACGTGTCGGGGGAGGTCCACATGTACGCCGACACGATCACCGACTCGATGCGGTACGCCATCGACGAGACCAACCGCAGACGCGCGAAGCAGATCGCCTACAACGAGGAACACGGCATCGATCCCACGCCGCTCCGCAAGAAGATCGCCGACATTCTCGACCGGGTGTACACCGAGGCCGAGGACTCGGAGCAGGAGATCGAGGTGGGCGGTTCAGGACGCAACGTGTCGCGTGGCAAGAAGCCGGAGCAGGGTGACCGCGTGCGGAGCTCTGGTGTGCTCGTTGACCGTGACGTCGCAGGAATGCCGAGAGCTGAACTCGCCGACCTCATCCAGCAGATGACCGACCAGATGATGCAGGCCGCGCGCGACCTTCAGTTCGAGTTGGCCGCCCGGCTGCGCGACGAGATCGCCGAGTTGAAGAAGGAGCTGCGCGGGATGGACGCCGCCGGAGTGCGGTGACGGCGCTCTGTGGCGTCGCTACTCGGCGCCCGGGTCGAGTTGAAGCATGCCGAAAAGGTTGCCTTCTGGGTCCCGGCAGTAGGTGATCCAGCCCACTTCTGGGATCGGCCTCTTCGCGACAACGACCCGGCCTCCCGCGAGCTCCACCTCGCGGGTCAGCAGGTCGAGGTCGTCCACCTCCATCGTGAGTGGAAAGGCGTTCACACTGGCGTCGGGATCGGGCATCGGGCCTTCGCGTTTCGCGAGGCCCCCGTTGATGCCCGGTCCTTCACCTGTCGTGATCAGCCAGTATGGCTCTGTCCCGGAGCGTTCGAACGACCACTCGAACACTGCGGTGTAGAAGGTGATGGCGCGTTCCGGGTCGGTCGCGTGGATCTCGAAGTGAACCGGTCGAGGCATGCGTAACCTCTCGGATGGTGCGTGCAGGACGAGTGGGTGTGGAGAACGGCTCCGTCCTCAAATTGTCTCCCGCCACCGGCGCACCTGCCAGCCGCGCGGCCGCTCGTCCCGTGCGGGTCGCGCTCCCGGAGAGCTACGTGTGCGGCGGTGTGACAGTGATCCGCTCCGCCCCGTGGGGAAGCACATCCGGTTCCGACGAGCCTGGCGACGGCGGCACTCGTGCATGGACAGCGCTGACGCCTGCGGTTCAGCTCGTGATGTCCTTCGTCGCGAACCGGCGTGCGGCCAGCAGACCGAACACCGCCGCGTACACCACCGCCGAGAGGACACCGCTCGCCATGTTGGTCCAATCGACGTCCGTGGCGATGAGATCCATCCACGCGAACGAGAAGTGGGTCGGCAGAAAGTCGCGCAGGTCGCCGAGGGCGGTGATCTGATCGAGGATCTGCGACAGGATGGCGACCAGCACGGTGCCGCCGACCGCGCCGAGTGGGGCATCGGTGGACACACTGAGCAACAGTCCGAGCGCGGCGACCCAGGACAGCTGGACGATGATGTAGATCGTGCCGAGTGCGAGCGCCATCACGCTCGCCCCGAACGACACGGAATCACCGGTGGGGCTGATCGCCTCGCCCGCGCCGTACCACACGACGCCCACAGCCAGTGAGACCAGCGGAAGCACCATGAGCGTGAGCGCCGAGAGCAGCGCCGACGCGACGGCTTTCTGCCGCAGCAGCCGGTGACGCGGCACGGGGACGGCGAGCAGATATTTCATGCTCGACCACGACGCCTCGCTGGCGACGGTGTCGCCGAAGTACAAAGCGACGATCATCGGCAGCAGGAACGACCCGGACACCAGCATCGCGACGACGACGAAGTTCGGCGCGCTCGCCGTGGCCAGGTCGATGAACGCGCCCGACCGGCGGTTCGGATTGGCGTCACCGATCTCGAACGCCGTCACGAGAATGAACGGCAGCAGTGCCACCAGAGCGAGCACCAGCTGGGTGCGGCGCCTGCGCAGCTGCCTGCGCAACTCCACACCCAGCCGCAGCGTTTTGCCGGGACGATAGCCCTCGACCCCACCGTCCGGGCCAACCTCGGCGCTGGGCGCGCCTGCCGCGCTGAGGTCGTCGAGGGCAGCCGGGTCGGTGTGCACGCCCTCGCCGGTGCCGATGCCGGACTTGTCAGCCTTGCTCATCGGTCGCGCTCCCCTTCTCCGACCAGCTGGAGGAACACGTCCTCCAGCCGGCGCCGTGGGCCTGCCTGTTCCACAGCCACACCTGCCCGGACGAGCGCGGCCACGGCTTCGGAACGCGGCAGGCCGTCGAGATCGGCATGGACGGCATCGTCGTCGGCGTGCGCGCTGATCACTCCGTCGATCTCGCGGAGAACCTTCACTGCGGCGGCGGGGTCATCGACACGGAAGCTGGCTTCACCTCCGGCGGAGACGATGTCGCTGACCTCGCCCGACGCCACCAGCGAACCGCGGTGCATTACGACGACGTGGGTGCAGGTCTGTTCGACCTCGGCGAGCAGATGGCTCGACACGAGAACGGTGCGCCCCGTGGCGGCGTAGCGACGCAACACCTCGCGCATCTGGTGGATCTGCGGCGGGTCGAGCCCGTTGGTGGGTTCGTCGAGGACGAGCAGATCAGGCAGGCCGAGCATGGCTTGGGCGATGGCGAGCCGCTGGCGCATGCCCTGGCTGTAGGTGCGAACCCTGCGGTGGACGGCATCGCCGAGCCCCGCGATCTCCAGCGCTTCCTCGAACCGCGCCTGCTCTGCCGGGCGCCCGGTGGCCGCCCAGTAGAGCTTGAGGTTCTCCGCGCCCGACAGGTGCGGCAGGAAACCGGAGCCCTCGACGAACGAGCCGATGCGCGACAGCACCGGTGCGCCGGGCGAGACGGCGTGGCCGAAGACCGTGATGTCACCCGCCGTGGGCTGGATGAGCCCCATCAGCATGCGCAGTGTGGTTGTCTTACCAGCGCCGTTGGGGCCGAGTAGCCCAAGCACCTGGCCACGCTCCACTCGGAAGGACAGGTCCTTCACGGCGGTCAGCCCACCGGGATAGGACTTCGTGAGGTCGCGGATGACCAACGGCGTGTCGGCGAGTTTAGGGTCCACGTGGTGCGAACGCCTTCGCCGGATGGCGGCGACGACGGCCACCAGAGCGACCACGGCGAGCACACCGCCGATTCCGAGCAGTTGGGTGACGGGCCAACCGGACGTCATCGTGGTGCCGGGCACCAGAGGCACGGAGACCGCCGAATCGCCGGACAGCGAGATCCGGTACGCCGCGCCTTCGGTCGGTGTGGCATAGGCCTGGTCGGTGGTGGCCACCACAAGTTGGAGGCTGTGGCCCGCTTCGATCGGACGCACCACGCCGGGCAGCGTGACCGTCACCTCGACCGGCGTGCCGTCGGCGGGAAGCGCGGGTATGCGCACTGGTGCGACGGCACTGCCGGGCAGGCTGCGCGAACCGTCCGGATTGACGTCGAAGAGTTTGACGAAGAGCACCGCGTCGCGACCTCTCGCCGAGTCGCCCGCCGCCGCGACGTTCAGCGTCACGGTCGGCGCGCCGGTGATCAGAAGCTGGGAGTCCACCGGTCCCGACGTGAACATGGCCGCCTGGCCAGGCGGATCAACGGCGAAGAGCCCCGCAATGCGTGAGGAGTTGGCGAGCACCCGGTTCAATCCGGGGATGCCGCTGACGGCCGACGGGGTGGCGCCGGGTGGACGCTGGGCCACCTGCTCGGTGCCGGCGAGCTGGATGGTTCGCCGGTCGGCAGGGGCGGTGCGCAGGCCCGGATACGCGGTGGCCTCGACGGTGCGCACGGACGGGGTTCCGTTGGTGCGGAGTGCGCCCTGAACGTCGTAGGCGAACCGGATGCCGGGATCGTCTCCCTCGCCGATGAGGTGGTGTTCGAGGAAATCGCCGATGGTGGTGCGCAGCTGCGCCCCTGGGACGCCGCCGTCATGGCCGCCGGTGTACCAGATGACGGACACCTCGCCGCCAGCCCCGGTGATCTGACGTGCGTTGGCGTCGGCCTGGTCGAGGCCGAACAGGGTGTCGGAGGTGCCCTGGACGAGCAACGTCGGAGCGGTGATGTTGTCGGTGACCGACACCGGTGACACCCGGCGCAGCAGGGCGAGTGTCTGCTCGCTCGCGACGCCGTCGGTCGCGACGTCCGTGTACGCCGCGCACACCTGTTCGGTGAACCGTCCGCACGGACTCCCGTCGTTCTCGCCGACAGGGAGGCGTTGCCCCGGCATGGGAACACTCGCTCCGGCGGTACCGGAGGAGAAACCGGCGTCCTCGCCGTCCTCGGGGTCGTCGCCCGGCTCAGGGGCCTCCGCACCAGGCCCGGACGGCCGAGCGGGACCGAGCCCGGCCGAGAACAGCGAACCGGCCCACGCTCGTTTGAAGACACCACCGTCGGAGAACGCGCCCGGAGCCGGGGTACCGCTTGCGATCGGCTCCGTGGTCGCCGCGTTGGGAAGCAGAGCCTGACCCAGGTCGTTGTAGGTCATCACGGGTGCGATGACGTCGATCCTCTCGTCGTTACCTGCCAGCAGCAGGGCGAGAGCACCGCCGTAGGACGCGCCGGTGACTCCGATACTGGGGTCGCCGTCCTCGTCGAGCGCGACCTCGGGACGGCTGGCCAGGTAGTCCACGAGCTGTGAGGCGTCGGCGACCTCGTGGTCAGGGTCATTCAAAGCGATGCGGCCGGTGCTGCGACCGAAGCCGCGCGCCGAGTACGTCAGCACGACGAAACCCCGTTCGGCCAGCTCGGCTGCTTCGCGCGCGACGCTGTTCTTGTCGCCGCCGAACCCGTGTGGCACGAGCACGGCAGGGGCGGGTGTCCGTTCCGGCACGTACATCGTCGTGTCGAGTTGAACACGGTCGTCGGAGCCGGGAGCGGCGGCGACGTCGATCACGGCCTCGTTGGTCGTGTAGCCGGGCGGCCGGTCGCCGTCGTCGGCCCACACCAGCGCACCCGTAATCACCAGCGCGGCAACGGCCAACAGCGTGAGCAGACGGGCGCGCCTCGCGCGAGGCATCAGGGTTCGGGGCACGTCCGCAACAGTATTGGGCGTTTCCTGAGAGTTTTCTCCGGGTTACGAAGGACCCGGGTGTCTCGTGTGATGGATCTTACGTCTCACGTGCCGGTGACCCCGGTGACGGCCACTGGTCACGGACAGGGTCGGCCGAGGAGAATGTGTGAGTTCGTGGAGGGGAGTATTCCTTCGCGGCGGCGTCGTCAGCACGGTCTGTCATCACTTCGACACCCGGCGCCGTCGGCCGGCGGAAGAGCCGGTGGGAGAGACCTCCGGTAATGGCCACTACGCGCTGACCGGAGGTTGGCATACATGAGCGTGCCCGTATGGGTGTGGATCGCCACGATAGGGGGCTTGCTCCTCCTCATCGCGGTCGATCTGGTGATCGTCGATCGGAAGCCCCACCAGGTCACCACGGGTGAGGCGGCAAGGTGGGTGATCTTCTACGTCTCCTGCGCGATCGTCTTCGGCATCGGGGTGTGGGTTCTGGCGGGGCACGACTCGGGTGTCGAGTTCTTCACGGGCTACATCACCGAGTACTCGCTTTCCGTGGACAACCTGTTCATCTTCATGGTGATCATGGCGTCGTTCCGGGTCCCTGCGATTCATCAGCACCGGGTTCTGCTGATCGGCATCCTGCTGGCGTTGGTCATGCGTGCGGCGTTCATCGCCGTCGGTGCCGCGCTGATCGCGAAATTCGTGTGGGTGTTCTTCGTCTTCGGCGGCTTCCTCATCTGGACCGCGGCCAACATGGTCAAGGAGAAGAAGGACGACGAGGAGGAGTACAGCGAGAACGCACTCACGCGGCTGGTGCGCAGGCTCTTCCCGGTGACCCCGGACTACGTGGGCCACAAGATGCTGGTCAAGCAGGACGGCAAGCGGTCCCTGACCCCGATGTTCGTGGTGATCGTCGCCATCGGCAGCGCGGATCTCCTCTTCGCCGTTGACTCGATCCCCGCGATCTTCGGTATCACGCAGGAGGCGTATCTCGTCTTCACCGCGAACGCGTTCGCGCTGATGGGGCTGCGCCAGCTTTACTTCCTGCTCGGTGGCCTCGTGGCCAAGCTGGTCTACCTCTCCTACGGCCTCGCGGTCATCCTGGGCTTCATCGGGGTCAAGCTCGTGCTCCACGCGCTGCACGAGTACCACGTCACGCCCTCGTGGTTGGCGATCAACAACTGGATGTCCCTCGGGGTCATCGTGACGGTGCTGACCATCACCACCATCGCGAGCCTCAGGAAGGCCAGGAGGGATCCGAACGCCGTCGGCAAGATCAACTTGCAGGCAGGGTCGTCCGTCGAGGGCACACCAGAGCCGTCGCGAGACTGATAACCGTTACCTTCGCTAACGATTTCGGATAGTGTTCCGGTCCATGCGCCCCACAGATCTCGGCCGCATGGCCATCCCCGGTCGCCCGGCGTTGCGGGGCGAGTTGTTGCTGACCGCGGTGACTCGCCCCGACCCGGACGCCGACACCTATCGCAGCATCCTGGTCCGAATCGGTTCCCCTGAGCCTTCGCCGTGGACGCACGGCGAACGGGACACCGCGCCGGCGATCTCTCCCGACGGCCGGTGGGTGGCCTTCCTCCGGGCCACCGGCACGGACGCCCCGCAACTGCACGTGATGCCCTCCGCCGGTGGCGAGTCACGCAGGCTCACCGACCTTCCCCTTGGCGCTGGAGCGCCGGTGTGGGCTCCGGACTCCCGCCGCATCGCCTTCACCGCCGACGTTCCCGAGCCCGGCCGGTACGGCACGGCCGTCAACGGCTCCGGGTCGGTGGTGAGTCCCGAGCGTGAACGGCCTCGGCGTATCACCCGCCTCGACTACCGCATCGACGACAAGGGCTTCACCAGGGACCGGCCTCGCCGCCTCTTCGTCATCGACGCGGTGAAGACTGAGGACAGCGGACTCACGCCCGCCACGGCGGAGGAACCGATGCCGCTCACCGACGCGGCGGTCTCCGTCGCGGACCCGGCCTGGACGCCCGACGGCAGTGGCGTCGTGGTCGTCGCGCCGAGGGACTGGGACGCCAGGGAGACACGGCACGAGGACCTCTACGTCGTCCCCTCGGAGGGAGGTACCCCCTCCCTGCTCGTGCGGGGTAGGGGAAACGTGTCCCTTCCGGTGGTGGCCGAGGACGGCACGGTGTACTTCTACGGCACCTCGTTCGACGGCTTCGCCGGGGTCGCGCGGAACACGGGCCTGTGGGCCACGTCCCTCACCGAGCCGGCCAGTCCGGTGAGACTGACCGACGCGGAAACGGTTGACTGCGAGACCTCGGCGGGCCCGCCCGCGCCGCGCCGGGACGACGTGCTGATCGCGGTCCGCCATCGCGGGGCCGTGGAGCTTCGCAGCGTGCCGCGTGACGTTCCCCGTGACTCCGACGGTGCCGTGCTCGACACGTTGACCCTCGTGACGGGGAAGCATGCCGCCGTGCGGTCCTTCGCCATCGACGGCGAACGCGTGGCGGTCGTGCAGGCTGGTCCTGCCGACGCGGGTGAGGTCCTGCTTCTCGACGACGGCACGGTCTCCATCGTCACGGACTTCTCAGCCTCGCTGCGAGAGACCGGGATCAGGCCCGTCGAGGAATTGACGGCCACAGCGCCGGACGGCTACCCCGTCCACGGCTGGGTGGTGGCCCCGGACGGTGACGGCCCGCATCCCGTCCTGCTCGTGGTGCACGGGGGCCCCTTTGCCCAGTACGACTGGGGATTGTTCGACGAGGCACAGGTCTACGCCTCCGCTGGCTACCTCGTTGTGTTGCCCAACCCCCGTGGTTCCGCGGGATACGGAGAGTCGCACGGGCGCGCGGTCGTCGGTGCGCTGGGGACGGTGGACGCCGACGACGTGCTTGCCCTGCTCGACGCCGCGTTGACGAGGCCGGATGCCGACGCGGACCGTGTCGGGGTCATGGGCGGCTCCTACGGCGGTTTCATGACCGGCTGGCTCGCCGCCCACCACGGCCACCGGTTCACGGCGGCGTGGAGCGAACGCGCCGTCAACGCCTGGGACTCCTTCACGGGCAGCTCGGACATCGGCTGGTGGTTCGCCGGTGCCTACGTCGGCGACGACCCCGAGGAACAGCGCCGTCGCAGTCCCCTCGCCCATGCAGACCGCATCCGCATCCCCTTCGCGATCGCGCATTCGGAACACGACTGGCGCTGCCCGATCGAGCAGGCGCAGCGCATGTTCGTCGCACTGAAGGCCGGGGGATGCGAGACGGAGATGCTGCTGTTCCCCGGCGAGGGACACGAACTGACCCGGTCGGGAAGCCCTCGGCACCGCATCCAACGGTTCGACGCGGTGCTCGAGTGGTGGCAGCGACACCTGCCGGTCAGTTGACCAGGACGTAGTTGAGTTCCTCGCACACCCGGGACAGCGGTACGTCCAGTCCCGGGTGGTCGAGGGGAAGCAGCACATCGGGCACGGACGGCAACGCCCCTCCCGCCGGAGGGTCCCAGAGGCACACCGCAGGCTCGCCCGCGTCCATCGACGAGCGGTACCAGACGCCGTCGAGATCGCGGTAGGCGGAACGGATCGCCCTTGCCCAGGCCTGGGTTATCTTCTTGGGGCCGCTGGAGATCTCCTGGGAAGCGCCGACGCGCGTCGGCCATAGGCCGCACAAATCCAGCAGCCGCAGAGTGCGGGCGGGTCGTACGACCACGAGGTGCGGGCCCCGGGTCTTGCGGTCAACCGTCGAGGTCGTCTGGTACACCTCGGCCACACTCGTGCGCACGGACAGCCCGAAGTACAGCACCCCGTTGCGCGGGTCGGTGACGAGTTCGCCGTGCTTGGGCTGTTGCGGGTCGAACCGTCCGTGGGGAAGAGGACCCGTGTAGCGAAAGGTGTCCCACTGCTGCGGGTGCCTTCCGTGGGCTGTGAACACCCGCACCAACCGGGTGTTCGGGTGGACGGCGACGATGTCTTCGGTTGGGCGCAGCGCGTTGACCAGTACGGCCCGCGACGGCGGACGGGGCAGTCGTGCCATGAACCGTGACTTACCGATCCGGGTCCCGGGATCAGACGGGAGTTCCGAGCACCGAGGCCAGTTCGGCCACGAGCTCGGGGTCGCCGCCTGCGAGCAGCCACTGTCTCGGGGTGGCCGGTCTACCGTTGATCACCAGATCGGTCTGCGGCGTGCTCATGAACGCCGCGACGACGAGGGCAGGCTGGTCGTCGGGTACGGAGCGGAGCACGACGTCGAGACCCGGCAGCACCCCTGTCGAGGTGAACTGCCACGCGGGCAGCCGCCAGCCGCCCTGCGCCTTCCACCCGGTGAGCCTGCCTTCCTTCAACCGGTGCCGGATGCGGCTGTCGTCCACGCCCAGCAGGGACGCCGCCTCCCCGACGGTGAGGGCGGAGTCCGCGAGCACGGCATGGGCCGCCACGGTTCGGGCCCTGTGGTCGCGATCGTCGTCGCTCTCCGGGGAAAGATCCAGCCCGACATCTTCCAGAGCCTCTCGCTGATCGGGCGAGAAATAGTGCGAGGGGTTGGGGCTCGGTGGAGTGAGGCGCTTGGCCGCGTCTTCGACCAGCGCCAAGAACTCGGAGGGGTCCACCTTGAGCCCCGCCTTGGCGAGAACGTTCTTGAGGGCGATGGTCGTCATACGCTTAGACTAACCCGGATGTGCGGGTTCGTGCGCTTTCGCGCGTTGATTGTTCTGTAATTCACCGCAATCGACACACAATGCACAACACTCAACACGCAATGTAGCGACTCGCTCAGTCTTCCCTGGCACTGCTGCTCTGTCCAGGCTTTCCGGTGCCCTGTCACTGTCACCCGCGCGGCCGGTGACTAACGTCCGGCTGTGTGGAGAGCGTGATCGACAGCGTGACCTGGATCCTCGTCAGGGAACGGCGGCTGCTGGCCGTGCGGACGAAGGGCAGGCAGAAGTTCTACCTCCCCGGCGGCAAACGGGAACCGGGGGAGAGCGACGTCGAATGCCTGTGCCGGGAGATTCACGAGGAACTGGGAGTGGCACTCCGGCCGCGCAGTTTCAGCTTGTTCTCGGTGCTCGACGAACTCGCCGACGGCTATTCCGACGGGCGGCGGGTCCACATGACCGCCTACACCGCGGGATACGACGGCCGTCTGCGGCCGGGCAGGGAGATCGCCGAGTTGGCGTGGCTGACCTCGGAGGACGCCCACCGCTGTCCGCCCGCGGGGCGGCGGGCTCTCGGAATTCTGGCCGAACGAGGCGAGATCGACTGAGCGCCAGTGCCCGCACTCGGCGCTCCGGCCGCCCCAGGGTGCGCTACCTGGCTGTCTCGTGGACGTGTTGCCACCGCAGACCGCGCGGCGCGGTGTCGTCCACCCGCAGCAGTGCGCTGACGACCCGGTCGTCGATGTCGTCGTCCACCTGATGCCGTTCGGTGAACCGGACGAGGATCGCGTCGGCCGACGAGAACACCACGACGACGTCGTGGATCGTGATCCGCAGCCCTGGGCAGGTGCCTTGGCCCGCGATGAGGCCGTCGGACAACGCCTCCCCCTGCACGACCTCACCGTCCACGGTGACCAGCGAGAAGTCGTCGGTGTGGGCCGCGAGGAACAGTTCGAGGGCCCCGGCGTCCCCGGTGCCGGACAGCCATTCGGCGAGGATCCGGTGATGAGTGGTGATCTCCGAAGTGATCTCGGAGATCACCGTCGCGGGTGTCGTGCTCGGCATCGCTTCCCTTCCGTTGCTGCGCCGTCCTGCCGTGTGCGGCGGGTCCCCGGCACGGCGACGACGCGGCCACGGCTCGCCGGGAGGGTAGCGTGAGACCGTGGCCGCCTGATCGGCAACCGTCGCGGGCAGGCACGAGCGAAGGACGTATCCCGAATCGACGGCACGAGCGCTGTCGAAAGTAATCAGACGGCTGCGGCGATCACCAGCCGCGCCGGCGCCACTCACCCAGGCTCGGACGCTCGGCACCGAGGGTCGAATCGTCACCGTGGCCGGGATAGAACCAGGTCTCGTCGGGCAGTTCGGCGAAGATCCGCTGTTCCACGTCGTCGATGAGCGAGGTGAAGTCCTCCTCCGACGTGGTCTTGCCGACCCCACCGGGGAAGAGGGAGTCCCCGGTGAACAGGTGGGGGTGCCCCTTCGGGTCACGGTAGAGGAGGGCGATCGAGCCCGGCGTGTGACCGCGAAGGTGGATGACCTCCAGCGTGATGTCGCCGAACGACACCGTGTCGCCGTGCTCCACCAGGACGTCCGGCGGTACGGGCAGCGGATCGGCGTCCGCAGGGTGCACCACGGTGTCCGCGCCGTACGCGCCGGCCAGCGCGCCGAGCGCCTGCCAATGGTCGGCGTGCTGGTGGGTCGTGACGATCGTGCGCAGCGAAGGCCGGTCGGAGTCGTGGCCGATGAGGTCGGACAGCCGGTCGTACTCGTTGGCCGCGTCGATGACGAGCGCCTCGTTGGTGGCGCGGCAGACCAGCAGGTAGGCGTTGTTGTCCATGGGGCCGACGGAAACCTTGGTGATGGTCAGCGCGTCGAGCGTGCGCCGCGCGGCCGCACCACCGGGTTCGACGTGGCCGGTGTAGTCCTCGGTGACGTTCACGCTCTCACGGTAGTCCGCGCGTCATCTCGCCCCCGGCGAGGTCGGACCGCCCACACCCCGTTAGGGTTTGCTTCTCGCGGGTGTCTGCGGAGTGTGCTGGGGGGATCGTCGTGGCCGTCGTGGCACGTCCGGAACCATCGCCACGTCGTTCACGCCGGTTCAGCTGGGACGTGATCCGGGTCGTGGCCATCCTGCTGGTGCTGATCGGCCATTTCACCGGAGTGGCGGCGAAAGTTCCCGGCATCGAACCGTACCCCGTGCGGATTGACGTCCGATTCGGCACGATCACGCTGCTGGTGTTGTCCGGCTATTTCATCGGACCGACTCTCCGGCGCGGTGCTCCCGGACGCTGGTTCCGCGCGCGCCTCGCCC
The DNA here is from genome assembly GCF_000258175.1 of Saccharomonospora xinjiangensis XJ-54. NCBI lineage: Bacteria > Bacillati > Actinomycetota > Actinomycetes > Pseudonocardiales > Pseudonocardiaceae > Saccharomonospora > Saccharomonospora xinjiangensis. The sequence continues at coordinate 3,897,067 of NZ_JH636049.1, forward strand.
GTCTGCTGCCCGCATACGTGATCGCCGTGCTGCTGGTCTACACGGTGTCGCGGCTCGTGGTCGTGCGGTTCAACGGGGGAGTGCACCAGGACGGGCTTTCGGGACTGCTGTTCCTCGACCCGATCATGCCGCACGACCCGTCGCCGGACGCCCTTCCCGCCTGGCACGTCCCCGATGTGAACGACCTGGTGCTCAACCTCCTGCTGTTGCACGAGTGGAATCTCGACCCGTGGCACCGGATCGACGGCTCGTACTGGACGATGCCGGTGCAGGTGGCAGCCTTCGCGGTGGCCGCGTTGCTGTGGCGAGCCAAGCTGCACCGCCGAGTTGGTGCGCAGAAGATGTTGTGGGCGGCGATGGCGCTGTCCGCGCTTGCGCTGGTGGTGCGGATCTTCGTCGGGGGAGTGGCCGCGGCGACCGGGACGCTGTACGCGTACCTGTTCGCCGCGGGGGCGGCGATCTGGTTGTGGCAGCAACGCAGGCTCTCGTCGGCACAGCTCAGTGCGCTGCTCGCGGCCGCGCTGGTGATCCAGAGCCTCCGAGGTCCGTGGTACGCGACGCTCGGGTTCGCGGTGATGCTCGCGATGATGTGCGCGGCGGCTCGCGGCCCCGACTGGGACGTCAAGGGAGTGCGACTGCTTCGCCGTCCCGTTTCCTGGCTGGCCGGGATCAGCTACGGCCTGTACCTCGTCCACCAGCAACTCGGCTACATCATCGCGAGGGCGTTGTCCGAGGCCGGTGTCTCGCCGTGGTGGCTACGCTTGTCGGTGGTGTTCGGGGCGGCCATCGCCCTCGGCTGGCTGCTGACCGTGGTCGTCGAGCGTCCGGCGCACCGTATGTTCGTCCGGCGAGACACACCCGCTGTGGCTCGCCCCACGGAAGCGGTCGGCCGGAGCGACACTCGCGGCACTTCTGTCGGTGGCCCGCCCTAGCATGGTGGCGGCCGGCTTTCCGGCCCCTCCAACACCAGTTCTTGAAGGGATCTCGGGTGGCTGATCGCCTCGTAGTCCGTGGCGCCCGTGAGCACAACCTGCGCGGCGTTGACCTCGACCTGCCCAGGGACAGTCTGATCGTGTTCACCGGGCTCTCGGGGTCGGGAAAGTCGAGCCTCGCGTTCGACACCGTCTTCGCGGAGGGTCAGCGGCGCTACGTGGAGTCGCTCTCGGCGTACGCCCGCCAGTTCCTCGGTCAGATGGACAAGCCCGACGTGGACTTCATCGAGGGCCTGTCGCCTGCCGTGTCGATCGACCAGAAATCCACCTCGCGCAACCCGCGCTCCACCGTCGGCACCATCACCGAGGTCTACGACTATCTGAGGCTGCTCTACGCCCGCGCGGGCAAGCCACACTGCCCGCAGTGCGGTGAACCGATCAGCAAGCAGACACCGCAGCAGATCGTGGACCAGGTCCTCGACATGGAGGAGGGCACGCGGTTCCAGGTCGTCGCGCCGGTGGTCCGCGGTCGCAAGGGCGAGTACGTCGATCTGTTCGCCAACCTCCAGCAGCAGGGCTTCGCGCGGGTGCGGGTCGATGGCACGACCCACTCGCTGTCCGATCCGCCCAAGCTGAAGAAGCAGGAGAAGCACGACATCGGGGTGGTCGTTGACCGGCTCACCGTCAAGTCGAGCGCCAAGCAGCGGCTCACCGATTCGGTGGAGACGGCGCTGCGGCTGGCCGACGGGCTCGTCGAGCTGGAGTTCGTGGACCTTCCCGAACACGACCCACACCGCACGAGGGGCTTCTCGGAGAACCTCGCCTGCCCCAACGGACATCCGCTCGCCATCGAGGACCTCGAACCGAGGTCGTTCTCGTTCAACGCGCCATATGGTGCGTGTCCCGACTGCACCGGCATCGGCGTCCGCAAGGAGGTCGATCCCGAGATGGTGGTGCCCGACGATGAGCTCTCGCTCGCCGACGGCGCCGTCGCCCCGTGGGCTGGCGGTCAGAGCGCGGAGTACTTCCAGCGGCTGCTGGAGTCGTTGGCGACCACTCTCGGGTTCCGGATGGACACGCCGTGGCGGAAGTTGCCCGCGAAGGTGCAGAAGGCGGTCCTGCACGGCGTCGATGAGCAGGTCCACGTCCGGTACAGCAATCGATACGGCAGGCAGCGTTCCTACTATGCCAGCTTCGAGGGTGTCATTCCCTTCCTCGAACGCAGGCACGAGCAGACGGAGTCCGAGTGGGCGCGGGAACGCTACGAGGGCTACATGCGTGAGGTGCCGTGCCCCACGTGCCAGGGAACCCGTCTCAAACCGGAGATTCTCGCGGTCACGCTCGAACATGAGCGACACGGCGCGCGTTCGATCGCCGAGGTCTGCGCGCTCTCGGTCTCGGAGGCGTCGGAGTTCCTCGACGGTCTGAAACTGGGCCCTCGCGAGGCGATGATCGCCGGGGCGGTGCTCAAGGAGATCCAGGCACGCCTGCACTTCCTGCTCGACGTCGGCCTCGACTACCTGTCTCTCGATCGCGCCGCAGGCACGCTCTCCGGTGGCGAGGCACAGCGCATCCGGCTGGCCACGCAGATCGGTTCCGGCCTCGTCGGCGTGCTCTACGTTCTCGACGAGCCGTCCATCGGCTTGCACCAACGTGACAATCACAGGCTCATCGAGACCCTCACCAGGCTGCGCGATCTCGGCAACACGTTGATCGTCGTCGAACACGACGAGGACACCATCCGCGCCAGCGACTGGGTCGTCGATATCGGGCCCGGCGCGGGTGAACACGGCGGTCTCATCGTCCACAGCGGCACGTACGAAAAGCTGTTGCGCAACAAGAAATCCCTCACCGGTGACTACCTGGCAGGGCGCCGTTCGATCGACGTGCCTGCCGAGCGAAGGCCAGTTGACCCGAAACGCCAGTTGACGGTGGTGGGCGCCAGGGAGAACAACCTGCGTGGCATCGACGTCTCCTTCCCGCTCGGTTGCCTTGTGTCGGTCACCGGGGTGTCGGGGTCGGGCAAGTCCACGCTGGTCAACGACATCCTGGCGACGGTGCTGGCGAACAAGCTGAACAACGCGCGGCAGGTCCCTGGACGGCACAAGCGGGTCAAGGGACTCGACCACGTGGACAAGCTCGTCAGGGTGGACCAGTCGCCCATCGGCCGCACACCGAGGTCGAACCCGGCGACCTACACAGGTGTGTGGGATCACGTCCGCAAGCTGTTCGCCTCCACCACCGAGGCCAAGGTCCGCGGGTACCAGCAGGGCCGCTTCTCGTTCAACGTCAAGGGCGGCCGGTGTGAGGCCTGCGCGGGCGACGGCACCATCAAGATCGAGATGAACTTCCTCCCGGACGTCTACGTGCCGTGTGAGGTCTGCAAGGGCGCCCGCTACAACCGGGAGACGCTTGAAGTTCATTACAAGGGCAAGACCGTGGCCGAGGTCCTCGACATGCCGATCGAGGAGGCCGCGGCCTTCTTCGAACCGATCAAGGCGATCCACCGGCATCTGCAGACGCTGGTCGATGTGGGGCTCGGCTACGTGCGGCTCGGACAGCCCGCGCCCACGTTGTCGGGAGGAGAGGCCCAGCGCGTGAAGCTCGCCAGCGAGCTTCAGAAGCGTTCGACGGGCAAGACGGTCTACATTCTTGACGAGCCGACGACGGGCCTGCACTTCGAGGACATCCGCAAGCTCCTCGGGGTGATCAACGGACTGGTGGACAAGGGAAACACCGTCATCGTGATCGAGCACAACCTCGACGTGATCAAGACGTCCGACTGGGTCGTCGATCTCGGTCCGGAGGGTGGTTCCGGCGGTGGCACGGTCATCGCGGAGGGCACACCGGAGGACGTCGCGGCCACGGAGGGCAGCTACACGGGGCGGTTCCTCGCTCCGTTGCTGGAGGGCTGACCACGTGCTCGCCGGGTAACCCGGTGTCGTGCTGACCTGCTACCGGTTTCGCACGGTGTGGTGGTTGCCTGCCGACCATCACACCGTGTTCTCCGTGCTGGCCGACGTCGCAGGCTATCCCCGCTGGTGGCCCGATGTACGCTCCGTGTCTCATCGCGACCGGGACACCGCCGGTGTGGTGGCGCGGTCGAGCCTTCCGTTCACCCTGGTCCTCCATGTGCACCGTGTCGAGGAGGACGCCGAGCGCGGGGTGTTGCGGGCCACTGTCGGCGGCGACCTGCGCGGGTTCCTCGAGGCCGTCGTCTCGCAGGATGGCAGGGGCACCAGGGTGGACGTCGTCCAGGAGGTCGAGGTACGGAGACGCCTGTTACGGGTGTTGTCCCCGTGGCTGCGACCGCTTCTTCGACTCAACCACGCGGCCATGATGCGCCGAGGCCGGTGGGGCCTCGGCAGGCACCTTCGTGACAGGGCCTCGGAATCACGTCGTTGATGATCGCCGCCAGGACCACGGCGCGCCGCTAGGGTGAACGCACGATCATGGAATCGTCGGCTCAGGGTGACAGGAGGACGTGATGGGTAAGGACGCGGTGACCACGACCGAGGCGCCGGCGCCTGTGGCGGCGTACTCGCAGGCCGTCAGGAAGGGCAACATCGTCCAGGTGGCTGGCCAGGTGGGGATCGACGCGGCCACCGGTGAGATCGCCGACGGTGGAGTCGCGGGCCAGACCCGCCAGGTGTTCGCCAATCTGCGTGCCGTGCTGAGAGCGGCGGGTGCTGACCTCGACGACGTCGTGATGATGCGCGTCTACCTGACCGACACGGCACACTTCGCCGAGTTCAACGCCGTCTACAACGAGCTGGTGTCCGAGCCGTACCCGGCGCGGACCACGGTGTACGTGGGCCTTCCCGCAAGGCTGCTCGTGGAGATCGACGCACTGGCGGTGCTGGACCCGCGGTGATCGGGTGATCAGTACACGGGGCCGGTGTACTTCTCGCCGGGTCCCTGCCCCGGAGCGTCCGGCACGGCCGAGGCCTCGCGGAACGCCTTCTGGAGCGACTGAAGGCCGTCGCGCAGCGGGGCGGCGTGCAGCCCGAGGTATTCACCGGACGCCGTCACCAAGCCTGCCAGTGCGGTGATGAGCCTTCGCGCCTCGTCCAGGTCGCGTAGGGGGCTGGAGTCGGGGTCCTCGTGGGCGAGTCCGAGCCGTTCCGCCGCAGCGGACATCAGCATCACGGCGGCCCTGCTGATGATCTCCACGCTCGGGATGGAATGCAGCTCGCGGACGTCGTCCGGCGACTCCCCTGATTCGGGTGAATCCGGACGTTCCGGCGAATCCTGGGAATCAGATCCGGGCTCGGCAGCGTTGAATGAGTCGTCTCGCACGTCTGGTACGATTCCACGTGCGACCAGCCTCCGAGGCATCGGGGGCCGCAAGTGGAGCCCCGCTCCCACCCGAGTCGCCGTTTCAGGCGGCCGGGTCCGGTCACGTGACTCGCGGGCGGCATCGTCGTTGTCGCGGTCACGCGAGCATCCGATTCGGATGCCGATCGGATCGAGGGCCCCGCACACCAGCTTGTGCCGGGGCCTGTGGTATGTGGGCACCAGGTCGAGACAGCAGAATGACCGGCACTTGGACCAAGGAGGCCCCATCAGCTCCGAGACGCGCATCAACGAGCGCATCCGCGTTCCCGAGGTTCGCCTCGTGGGACCGAACGGTGAGCAGGTCGGCATCGTCCGTATCGAGGACGCGCTGAGGCTCGCCCAGGAGGCAGATCTCGACCTCGTCGAGGTCGCCCCGCAGGCACGCCCGCCGGTGGCGAAGCTCATGGACTACGGCAAGTTCAAGTACGAGAGTGCTCAGAAGGCCCGTGAGTCCCGCCGCAACCAGCAGCTCACCGTCATCAAGGAACAGAAGCTGCGTCCCAAGATCGACCCGCACGACTACGCGACGAAGAAGGGCCACGTGTCCCGATTCCTCGAGGCGGGCAACAAGGTCAAGGTGACGATCATGTTCCGTGGGCGTGAGCAGTCGAGGCCGGAGCTCGGGTTCCGCCTGCTGCAGCGACTCGCGGACGACGTGTCCGAGCTGGGTTTCGTCGAGTCGAAGCCGAAGCAGGACGGCCGAAACATGATCATGGTCCTGGCTCCGCACAAGAACGCCAAAGCGAAGTCGAAGGCGACCAAGGACGAAGGTAGCGACCAGTCGTGACACGCTGCCGCCCGCTCCATGGCGGGCGGCAGGCGGCCGATTCGAAGTCGGCCGACGGTACCGCCACCACGCAGCAGCACACCGGTGATCGGTGTGCTGCCGTATGAGAGAGGTAAGAATGCCGAAGAACAAGACCCACAGCGGGATGTCGAAGCGCGTCCGCGTGACGGGCAGCGGCAAGATCCGGCGTCAGCAGACCGGTCGCAGGCACCTGCTCGAGAAGAAGTCGAGCAGGGTGACCCGCAGGCTCGAGGGCACCACCGAGGTCGCGGCGCAGGACGTGCCCCGCGTCAAGCGCCTGCTCGGTCGCTGAACCCTCGCGCCGAACCAGCTTCGCCGTAACCCACCGGGGCGCTCGGACCGCGCCCCCCGACACGACAGGATGGATCCGTGGCACGCGTCAAGCGGGCGGTCAACGCCCAGAAGAAGCGTCGCGCGACTCTCGAACTGGCCAGCGGCTACCGCGGCCAGCGTTCGCGCCTGTACCGCAAGGCCAAGGAACAGACGCTCCACTCGCTGAACTACGCCTACCGGGACCGCCGTGCCCGCAAGGGCGACTTCCGCCAGCTGTGGATCACTCGCATCAACGCGGCGGCGCGCCAGAACGGCGTCACCTACAACCGCTTCATCCAGGGTCTGAAGGCCGCGGGCGTCGAGGTTGACCGCAAGATCCTCGCGGACCTCGCGGTGAACGATGCCGCCGCTTTCGCCTCGCTCGCCGAGGTGGCCAAGCAGAGCCTGCCCTCCGACGTGAAGAAGTCGGCCTGAGCACCAGGCATCAACGACCCGGGGATGTCCCGTTCACCCACCGGACACCCCGGGTCGTTGCTGCGCGGCGCCTGACGCGCCGGTCGGTCCGCGCGGAGACGGGTCGCTTCCTCGCCGAGGGTGCACAGGCGGTGCGTGAGGCACTTCGCTACGGCACGGTGCACGAGCTGTACGTCACCGAGGACGCGGCGCGGCGGCATCCCGAGTTGGTCGCCGAAGCGCCCCTCGTGTCGCTCGTCAACGACCGTGCGGCCGAGTTGCTGTCCGAGACGGTGACCCCCCAGGGCATCGTGGCCGTGTGCGACACCGTGACGATCGACGTCGCCGCAGCGCTGTCCAATGCGCCTCGCCTCGTGGCGGTGCTGGTGGACATCGCCGACCCCGGCAACGCGGGCACCGTGCTCAGAGTGGCCGACGCCGCCGGTGCCGATGCCGTGATCTTCGCGGGGCGCTGCGTGGATGTGCACAACGGCAAGTGTGTGCGAGCCTCGACCGGAAGCCTCTTCCATCTCCCTGTCGCGGCGGAACCCGACGTCGATCGCGTTGTCGAGGCGTGCGGCCGGATCGGACTGACCACTGTCGCGGCCCACGGGTACGCCGAGGCCGATCTGGCGACTGCGGACGGTCTCGATAAGCCGACCGCGTGGTTCTTCGGCAACGAGGCGCACGGCCTCGGCGACGACGTGCTCGACGCGTGCGACAGCGCCGTGCGGGTTCCGTTGTACGGCAAGGCGGAGAGCCTCAATCTCGCCACGGCGGCCGCCGTGTGTCTTTACGCCAGCGCCGTCCGGCACCATTCCTGACGGAGGGTGACGGACGGTGGCCGATGGTGCTCACCTAGAATTCCGCGTGTGAACCGCTGACGTGCGCTCGCGCTCGCGTACAGCCCTTTCAACGTGGAGCGGACGTTCGAGGAGCTATGTCCGAAGCCTTGGAGAATCAGGAGCCGGAGTCGGCAGACAGGGTCGCGCCCGAGACGTTGAGGGCGGCCGTCGATGCGGCGAGGAACGAGTTCGCGGCTGCCGCGGATCTGGATGCCCTTGCCGCGGTGAAGCCGTCGCACTTCGGCGACCAGGCCCCGCTGTCGCTCGCCCGCAGGGCCATCGGAAAGCTCCCCAAGGAGCGGAAGTCCGAGGCGGGCAAGCTGGTCAATCAGGCTCGCCAGGAGGTGCAGGCCGCGTTCGACGAACGTCGTGCCGCTCTTCAGGCCGAGCGTGACGAACGGGTGCTGCGCGAGGAAGCGGTTGACGTGACCTTGCCGTGGGACCGGGTGCCGCGAGGAGCCCGTCACCCCGTCAGCATGATCGCCGAGCAGGTCGCCGACGTGTTCGTCGCGATGGGATACGAGGTGGCCGAGGGGCCGGAGCTCGAAGCCGAGTGGTTCAACTTCGACGCCCTGAACTTCGGCAAGGACCATCCGGCGCGCCGGATGGCCGACACGTTCTACGCGGGCCCGGAGGGCTCCAACCTGGTGCTGCGCACCCACACCTCACCGGTGCAGGCGCGGGCGTTGCTGCACAGGGAACTGCCGGTGTACGTCGTGTGTCCCGGCCGGACGTTCCGTACCGACGAGCTCGACGCCACCCACACACCCGTGTTCCACCAGGTCGAGGGCCTCGCCGTGGACAAGGGGCTCACGATGGCGCATCTGCGGGGCACTCTGGACGCGTTCGCGAAAGCCATGTTCGGCGAGGAATCGGGCACGCGGTTCCGGCCGCACTTCTTCCCCTTCACGGAACCCTCCGCCGAGGTGGATGTGTGGTTCCCGGAGAAGAAGGGCGGCCCCGGCTGGGTCGAGTGGGGCGGTTGCGGCATGGTCAACCCGAACGTGCTCAGGGCGTGCGGCATCGACCCCGACGTGTACTCGGGCTTCGCCTTCGGCATGGGGCTCGAGCGCACCCTCATGTTCCGCAACGGCATCCCCGACATGCGCGACATGGTGGAGGGCGACGTGAGGTTCACTCTGCCCTTCGGAACGGAGGCGTGAATGGCGCAGGATCGCAGGGTGCGTGATTCGCGCCGACCGGGTGCGGGTGTCCCGCGGGGAACGGAGGCGGGAATGGCACAGGATCGGGCGGTGTGTCGTTCGCGCCGACCGGGTGCGGGTGTCCCGCGGGGAACGGAGGCGGGAATGGCACAGGATCGGGCGGTGTGTCGTTCGCGCCGACCGGGTGCGGGTGTCCCGCAGGGAACGGAGGCGTGATGAAGGTTCCGGCCAGCTGGTTGAGGGAGCACCTCGAACTCGGCGAGGACGTCACGAACGACGACATCGCGAACGCCTTCGTGAACCTGGGTATCGAGGTCGAGGGCGTCGAGGCCGTCGGTGAGATCACGGGCCCGCTCGTCATCGGGCGCGTCGTCGAGATCGAGGAACTCACCGGTTTCAAGAAGCCCATCCGGTACTGCCGGGTCGATGTCGGTGGCACGGAGGAGGCCGAGAGCGCCGAGGACATCGATCCCACGAAGCCGCCCACCAACGGCATCGTCTGCGGAGCGACGAACTTCGCCGAGGGTGACCTCGTGGTGGTCGCGCTGCCGGGTGCCGTGTTGCCGGGTGGCTTCGCGATCTCCGCTCGCAAGACGTACGGCCATGTCAGCGAGGGCATGATCTGCTCCGTCCGGGAACTCGGGATCGGAGAGGATCACGGTGGGATCCTGGTGTTGCCGTCGGGTACGGCAGACCCGGGTGACGACGCCCGCGAGGTGCTCGATCTCGTGGACGCGGTGTTCGAGCTGACACCCACCCCTGATCTCGGGCACACCTTGTCGGTGCGTGGTCTTGCGCGGGAGCTGGCTTGCGCGTTCGACGTGCCTTACGGCGACCCGGCGAATGTGGACGTCCCCGAGGGCGAGGGTGACGCATGGCCTGTTCGGATCGAGGATCCACAGGGCTGCCGCCGTTTCGTGCTGCGCAGGGTGACGAATCTCGACGCGGGCGCGCCGACCCCGTGGTGGATTCAGCGTCGCCTGTTGCTCGCCGGAATGCGGCCGATCTCTCTCGCCGTTGACGTCACGAACTACGTGATGCTGGAGCTCGGGCACCCGTTGCATGCCTTCGACACGAACTCCGTGCAAGGTGATCTCGTCATCCGTCGCGCGAAGCCGGGTGAGACGCTGACAACGCTGGACGACGTCGAGCGCACACTCGACCCGGATGACGTGGTGATCGCGGACGACAGCGGGGTCATCTCGCTTGCGGGCACCATGGGCGGTGCGGGTACGGAGATTCACGGCGAGAGCACCGACGTGCTGCTGGAAGCCGCGCATTGGGACCCCGGTTCCATCAGCAGAACGGCTCGTAGGCACAACCTGTTCTCGGAGGCGGCGCGCAGGTTCGAGCGGTTCACCGATCCGGAACTGTGCGCGGTCGCGGTGGAGGTGGCTGCCAGGCTGCTGCGCAGGTACGGCGACGGCAGTATCCGCCCAGGGCGAACCGACGAAGGGCGCGTGGAGGCGCCTCTGCCGATCACCATGCCGATCAGCCTTCCCGATCGGGTCGCGGGCGTGCGATTCGATCGCGGTGTCACGGTGCGCAGGCTTACGCAGATTGGCTGCAAGGTCGCGGTGGGCACGGGTGACGACGGCACCGCCGTGGTCACCGCAGTGCCGCCGAGCTGGCGCGGGGACCTCTCTCAGGCGGCCGACCTCGTCGAAGAGGTTCTGCGGTTGGAGGGGTACGACACCATCCCGTCGGTCCTGCCCGCCGCTCCGGCGGGGCGCGGACTGACGGCGGCGCAGCGTCGGCGGCGATCGGTCTCGCGCACTCTCGCCGAGGCCGGTTACGTCGAGGTTCTGCCGTTCCCGTTCGTTCCGGCCACGGTGTGGGACGACCTCGGTCTGTCCGACGACGATCCACGCAGGCATTCGGTGCCCGTGCTGAACCCACTGGAGTCGGACAAGAACCAGCTGACGACCACGTTGCTTCCGGGCTTGCTTGACGTGTTGCAGCGCAACCTCTCACGTGGATTCCGTGACGTCGCGCTCTACCACGTCGGCCAGGTTGTGCGTCCGGGCCCCGAGCAGATCGGCGCACCCGATCCCGGTGTGGAACAGAGGCCGTCCGACGAGGAACTTGCCGCGCTGGAGCAGGCGGTTCCCGACCAGCCTTTGCATGTGGCTGTCGTGCTGACCGGCGAGCTGCGGCGATCCGGTTGGTGGGGCAAGGGAGAGCCCGCCATGTGGGCTGACGCCGTTCAGGCCGCACGGCTCGTCGGTGCCGTGTCCGGCGTGGAGATCGACATCGAGTCGGCGGATGTCATGCCGTGGCATCCCGGTCGATGTGCACGGCTTTTGGTGGAGGGCCGCACGATCGGGTACGCCGGTGAGCTGCATCCCAAGGTGGTCGAGAAACTCGGACTGCCGAAGCGCACGGCTGTGATGGAGCTGAACCTCGACGCGATTCCGGTGGTCGATCGCAGACCCGCACCGTCGATCTCGCCGTTCCCGCCGGTTCTGCTGGATGTGGCACTGGTCGTTGACGACGAAGTTTCCGCAGCCGATCTCGCTGCCGCTCTGCGTGACGGCGCGGGTGAACTCGTGGAGGACATCGCGTTGTTCGACCTTTATGCGGGTGAGCAGATCGGTGAGGGCAAGCGGTCTTTGGCGTATGCGATGCGGTTCCGCGCACCTGACCGTACGTTGACGGTCGAGGAGGCCACGAAGGCTCGTGACGCCGCTGTTGCGGTGGCGGGCGAGCGTTTCGGCGCGGTGCTGCGCGCTTGATGCGGTGACGTGGTCGCGCTCGTCACGGCGCGACCACGTCACCGTCGCCTGAGTGCTTCCTTTCTTGACAGCGGTGACAGGCCAGGGTGATCGGCGACGAAGTCTTCCACCCATCGCGTGTCGGTTCTCGCGTACTGCCTGAGCGCCCAGCCGATGGCCTTGCGCAGGAAGAAGCTGGGCTCGTCGAGATTCGCTTCGATGCAGTCGTTCAGCAGGGCGGGGTCGGTGCTGGCTCCCGACGCGTTCTGGCTGAGCAGGGCCGCGCGGCGTTTCCACGGGTCGGGGGCGTGTGCCCAGTGCCGGAGGACGGGGGCCACGGTGGCGAAGTGCTGTCGTAGGAGAGGGCCGATGCGGTTGATGGCGATCTCATCGACGAAGTCCCACCATGCACCCGTCACGATGAGGTGCTCGTAGAGGGGAAGTAGGTCCGGGGCCTGCCAGTGGGCGACGGCGCGGTGACCGGTGAGATCGATCGCGACGTAGCGCTCTTCCCTGTAGGTGGCGTCGTCCCAGAGCCGGAGCACCGTCTGCAGCCAGGTGTTCCTGTCCCGGAACGGCAACTCGCGGGTGATCCTGCGGGCGAGGCCACGCCGTTGAGGCGTCCGCACACCTCTGAAGGGCATGTCGGATTTCATGTAGCGCTGCATGGCGGGAGCACTCCGCGGGTCGGCGAGTGCGGCCAGCCCGTCCCGGACGGCGGTCACCACAGCGGTGACCTCGTCGCTTTCAGGTGTGTTCTGTATTGGCACGAAGTCACCCGTTTCGGGAACTGCGAGGGGGATGGCGCGGGCGATACTATCGAACATATGAGCGAATGTCTCGGCTTGGGATCCCCGATTGATTGGATTTGCATGATGATGCATAATTATTCGCATGACGGTGAAGGCAGCGGTGGCCGGTGCGACCGGCTACGCGGGTGGAGAGCTACTGCGGCTCTTGCTCGCGCACCCGGACGTCGAGATCGGCGCACTCACAGCCGCGAGTAGCGCGGGAACCTCGCTCGGGGCACACCAACCGCATCTCGGTCCGCTTGCCGACCGTCTTGTCCAGAAGACCACAGCCGCCACGCTGACGGGTCACGACGTGGTGTTCCTCGCTCTGCCCCACGGGCACTCCGGTGGGATCGCCGCCGAGCTGGGCCGGAACACCCTTGTGATCGACCTCGGGGCCGACCATCGGCTGAAGAACTCTTCCGACTGGGAGCAGTGGTACGGCAACGAGCACGCCGGCACGTGGCCCTATGGGCTGCCGGAGCTGCCAGGCGGGCGCGAGCGTCTGCGCGGCGCGACCCGCATTGCCGTGCCTGGTTGTTTCCCGACGGGTGGATCGCTCGCGTTGGCACCGGCGATCGCGTCTGGTCTGGTGAAGCCGGAGGTGACAATCGTCTCGATCACCGGGACGTCGGGTGCGGGCAGGAGTCTCAAACCGCACTTGCTCGGGTCCGAGGTGATGGGCTCCGCCAGCGCGTACGGAGTCGGGGGAGCGCACCGGCACACGCCTGAGTTCGTTCAGAACCTCAGCGCGGTCGCGGACGGTCCGGTCACCGTGTCGTTCACCCCGGTGCTCGCCCCGATGCCGCGCGGCATTCTCACCACGGCCAGCGCTCCACTCAGCGGGGAGACGGGTCTGGACGCGGTACGGAGCGTTTACGACAAGGCCTACGGTGACGAACCCTTCGTTTCGCTCCTGCCGGAAGGCGTGTGGCCGACGACGGCAGCCACGGTCGGATCGAACATGGTCCACCTCCAGGTCGGGGTGGACAGCTCAGCAGGCCGTCTTGTCGTGGTCTCCGCGATCGACAACCTCACCAAAGGCACGGCAGGAGGTGCCGTGCAGTCCATGAACATCGCCCTCGGGCTCCCGGAAACCGCCGGGCTGCCGATGACAGGAGTCGCACCATGAGGTCCGCTTCGGGTCCAGCGGAGGTAGGCGCATGACCGTCACCTCACCTCGGGGATTCCGCGCCGCAGGCGTTGCCGCCGGGCTCAAGGCCAGCGGCAGGCCGGATGTCGCACTTGTGGTCAACGACGGCCCTTCCGACGTAGCCGCGGCCGTGTTCACGACCAACCGCTGTAAGGCGAATCCGGTGCTGTGGAGCGAGCAGGTCATGGCCGACCGCAGTGCGAAGGCCGTCGTGCTCAACTCAGGGGGCGCCAACTGTTACACCGGTCCCGCCGGATTCCAGACCACTCACGCGTCGGCGGAGCTGGTCGCGGAGCGGCTGGGGCTCGGTGCTATCGACGTCGTCGTCTGCTCGACCGGCCTGATCGGCGAGAAACTCGACCGCGAGGCGTTGAACACCGGCATCGAGGCGGCAGTGAAAGCGTTGTCGGTGGAGGGTGGCTCCTCGGCAGCCGAAGCCATCATGACCACGGACACCCGCAGCAAGCAGGTGGTACGCGAAGGTCCTGGTTACACGGTCGGCGGGATGGCGAAGGGCGCAGGCATGCTCGCGCCCGCACTCGCCACGATGCTCGTCGTGATCACTACCGACGCCGCGGTCGATGCCGAGACGGCCGACCGGGCGTTGCGTGCCGCTACGCGCGCGACCTTCGATCGGCTCGACTCCGACGGTTGCATGTCCACCAACGACACCGTGTTATTGATGTGCAACGGTGCGTCCGGCACGGAGCCGGACGCGGGGGAGTTCACGTCGTTGCTCACCTCCACCTGTCACGACCTCGCGATGCAGTTGCTCGGTGACGCGGAGGGTTCCGAACACGACATCACGATTGACGTGGTCAACGCCGCGACGGAGGACGACGCGCTCGCGGTGGGCAGGGCGATCGCGCGGAGCAACCTGTTCAAGACCGCGGTGTTCGGCAAGGACCCGAACTGGGGTCGCATTCTCGCCGCGGTGGGAACGACAGACGCCACCTTCGAGCCGTCGGCACTGGATGTTGCGTTCAACGGTGTGTGGATCTGCCGGGGTGGCGAACCGGGCGAACCCAGGGACGCCGTGGACCTCTCGGCCCGTGAGGTCACCGTCACCGTGGACCTCAAGGCGGGCGATGAGGCGGCGACGATCTGGACCAACGACCTCACCCACGCCTATGTGCACGAGAACTCGGCGTACTCGACATGACACACACGAATTCTCTTGTACCGGCCGACGAACGACTGACCGCCGCCGCGGAGAAGGCCGGAGTGCTCATCGAAGCACTCCCCTGGCTCCAACGCTTCCACGGTGCCACGGTCGTCGTGAAGTACGGCGGCAACGCGATGATCGACGACGAATTGAAGAAGGCGTTCGCGCAGGACATGGTGTTCCTGCGCATCGCGGGGCTGCGGCCGGTCGTCGTCCACGGTGGCGGACCACAGATCACCGCCATGCTCGACCGGCTCGGAATCGACGGACAGTTCAGGGGCGGGCTCCGAGTGACCACGCCCGAGACGATGGACATCGTTCGGATGGTCCTGGTCGGTCAGGTGAGTCGCGAACTGGTGGGACTCGTCAACGCTCACGGCCCCTACGCCGTGGGCATCTCGGGCGAGGACGCCCACCTCTTCACCGCGGAACGCAAGAAAGCCACGGTGGACGGTGAACAGGTCGATATCGGGCTGGTCGGTGAGGTCGTCGGCGTCAACCCGGACGCGGTCCTCGACATCGTGAACGCGGGCCGGATCCCGGTGGTGTCCACCGTGGCACCGGACGCCGACGGCGTGGTCCACAACGTCAACGCCGATACGGCTGCCGGCGCGCTCGCCGCGGCACTGCACGCGGAGAAACTCGTCGTGCTGACCGACGTGGAAGGCCTCTACGCGGACTGGCCCGACCGCTCGTCGCTCGTGGACCGTATCGGGGCGAACGATCTCGAAGAGCTTCTGCCGCGCCTGGCAAGCGGGATGATCCCGAAGATGGAGGCATGTCTGCGGGCTGTCCGAGGTGGTGTGCGACGAGCGCACGTCATCGACGGCAGACTCGCGCACTCGGTGTTGCTCGAGGTCTTCACGTCGCGTGGCGTCGGCACGATGGTACTTCCGGACGAGGGGGACGATGACGGTGTCCAATGAGGACTCTCAGCTTCGGTGGCGTTCCGCCATGATGAACAACTACGGCACCCCTGCGGTGCATCTCGTCCGGGGCGAGGGGGCCGTGGTGTGGGACGCCGACGGTCGCCAGTATCTCGATTTCGTGACGGGTATCGCGGTCAACGCGCTCGGGCACGCACATCCCGCCGTGGTGTCGGCGGTGACGAGTCAGATCTCCACCATCGGCCACACATCGAACCTCTACCTCAACGAGCCTGCGCTGGCACTGGCCGAGCGGCTTCTCGACCTGTCGGGGTTCGACGACGGCAGGGTGTTCTTCTGCAATTCCGGCGCCGAGGCCGTCGAGGCGGCGTTCAAGCTCGCCCGGCGCACGGGCAGGCGAACGGTCGTGTCCACCGAGGGCGGATTCCACGGACGCACGATGGGTGCGCTGGCGTTGACAGGGCAGCCTGCCAAACGCGTGCCCTTCGAGCCGCTGGTTCCGGGCGTGCGGCATGTGCCCTACGGCGATGTCACAGCGTTGGAGAGTGCGATCGACTCCGACACGGCGGCCTTCGTGGTGGAACCGGTCCAGGGTGAGAACGGTGTGGTGGTGCCAGGCGACGATTACCTCGTGGCGGCAAGGGAGATCACCAGCCGGCACGGCGCCCTCCTCGTCGTGGACGAGGTCCAGACCGGCATCGGCAGGCTGGGTAGTTGGTTCGCCTATCAGCGGGCGGGGATCCGGCCCGACATCGTGACCTTGGCGAAGGGCCTCGGCGGCGGGTTGCCACTCGGTGCCTGCCTGGCGTTCGGCGAGGCCGCGAACCTATTCGAGCCTGGACAGCATGGCACCACGTTCGGCGGGAACCCGGTCTGCTGTGCCGCAGGGCTCGCGGTACTCGACACCATCGCGGCGGACGGTTTGCTCGAACACGCCGCAGCCCTCGGCAAGGAGATCACCGCGGGAGTGGAACGCATCGACCACCCGCTGGTGCGGACAGTGCGAGGCGTTGGCCTGCTGCTCGGTGTCGTGCTGAACAGTGGCGTGTCCTCGGCCGTCGCCGCAGCGGCCGGGCAAGCGGGTTTCCTCGTCAATCCGGTCCAGCCCGATGTGGTCAGGCTGGCGCCTCCGCTGATCGTGACGCGGGCGCAAGTCGATGCGCTGCTGGCAGCACTACCCCAGGCTCTCGACGCCGCCATTTCGAAGGACGACTGACATGCCACGCCACTTTCTCCGCGACGACGATCTCAGCCCTCACGAACAGGCCGAAGTTCTCGACCTCGCGACACAGCTCAAGCAACAGCCTTACGGCGACGCGCTGGCCGGTCCGAAGAGCGTCGCGGTGATCTTCGAGAAGAACTCCACACGCACTCGCTTCTCGTTCGAGGTGGGGATCGCGCAGCTGGGTGGTCATGCGGTGGTTGTTGACGGCCGCAGCATGCAGCTGGGTCGCGAGGAGACGATCGGCGACACTGCTCGCGTGCTGTCCCGGTACACCGATGCCGTGGTGTGGCGCACCTTCGCCCAGGAACGCATCGAGGAGTTCGCGGACGCGGCCACTGTTCCGGTCGTGAACGCACTCACCGACGAGTTCCATCCCTGCCAGGTTCTGTCCGACCTCTTCACGGTGCGCGAGCGCAAGGGCTCGCTGTCCGGCCTCACTCTGACCTACCTCGGCGACGGCGCCAACAACATGGCGCACTCCCTGCTGGTGGGTGGTGTCACCGCCGGAATGCACGTGCGGATCGCAGCTCCGGAGGGATTCCATCCCCTGCCGTGGGTGCTCGACGTCGCGGTGAAACGGGCAGAGGAGACAGGAGGGAGCGCCACCGTGTTCACCGATCCGTACGCGGCGGCGGATGGTGCCGATGTCGTGACCACGGACGCGTGGACCTCCATGGGCCAGGAGGGCGACGGCAAGGACCGCACGACGCCGTTCCTGCCGTACCAGGTGAACACCCATTTGCTCGGCAGGACGGGTAAGGACACCATCGTCTTGCATGATCTTCCTGCCCATCGCGGCATGGAGATCACCGACGAGGTGATCGACGGACCGGCCAGCGCGGTCTGGGACGAGGCGGAGAATCGCCTGCACGTTCAAAAAGCACTTCTGGTGTGGCTTTTGCGGCAGGAGCGATGATGACAACCCAATCCCACCGACCCGCCCCCACTGGCGGCATGAACCGCGCCCGGCGCCACGCGAGGATCACCGAGCTGGTGTCGAGCATGGCCATTCGCAGCCAGACGGAACTGGCGAAGTTGCTTGCCGCCGAAGGGATCGAGGTAACGCAGGCAACGTTGTCGCGAGACCTGGACGAGCTCGGCGCCGTGAAACTCAGGGGCGCGGACTCGGGCGCCCCGGTCTACGTGATTCCCGAGGACGGCAGCCCTGTGAAGGGCGTACAGGGAGGGACGACACGGCTGTCGAGGCTACTGGCCGAGTTCATGGTCTCGGTGGACGCCTCGGGGAATCTCATGGTGCTACGCACCCCTCCCGGTGCAGCGCAGTTTTTGGCCAGCGCCATCGACAGGGCAGCGTTGGACGAGGTCGTCGGCTCCATCGCCGGCGACGACACGATCGCGGTGATCGCCAGGGAACCGTTGTCGGGCAAGGAATTAGCCGAACGGTTCACCGCACTGGCACAGCGGTCGTCGAATGCGGAAACGAACGTGAGCGAGGAGAAGGACAATGTCTGAGCGGGTGGTGCTCGCCTATTCGGGCGGGCTCGACACCTCCGTGGCGATCGGTTGGATCGCTGAGGAGACCGGTGCGGAAGTGGTTGCGGTCGCCGTCGATCTCGGGCAGGGCGGTGAGGACCTGGAGACTATCCGCAAGCGCGCGCTCGACTGCGGCGCCGTGGAAGCGGTGGTCGCCGATGCGCGCGACGAGTTCGCCGACGAGTACTGCCTTCCCGCGCTACAGGCGAACGCACTGTACATGGATCGGTACCCACTGGTATCCGCGTTGTCCCGGCCCTTGATCGTCAAGCACCTTGCCGAGGCGGCCAAGTACCACGGGGCTACCACGGTGGCTCACGGCTGCACCGGCAAGGGCAACGACCAGGTCCGTTTCGAGGTGGGAATCGGTGCGCTCGCCCCCGATTTGAACGTACTGGCGCCTGTGCGTGACTTCGCGTGGACCCGGGAGAAGGCGATCGCCTACGCGGAAGAGCGCAATCTTCCGATCGACGTCACGAAGAAGTCGCCGTTCTCGATCGACCAGAACGTGTGGGGTCGTGCCGTGGAGACGGGAATCCTGGAGGATCTCTGGAACGAGCCTCCGAAGGAGGTCTACTCCTACACGCAGGACCCGACGGTTCACTTCCAGGCTCCCGACGAGGTGGTCATCACCTTCAAGAAGGGGGTTCCGGTGGCGATCGACGGCAAGGATGTCACCGTCCTCGAGGCGATCCAGGAGATGAACCGCCGCGCAGGAGCGCACGGCATCGGACGGCTCGACATGGTCGAGGACCGGCTGGTGGGCATCAAGAGCCGTGAGGTCTACGAGGCCCCAGGAGCCATCGCGCTGATCACCGCGCACCAGGAGCTGGAGAACGTCACGGTCGAGCGTGATCTGGCCCGCTTCAAGCGGCAGGTCGAGCAGCGCTGGGGCGAGCTGGTGTACGACGGCCTCTGGTTCTCGCCGTTGAAGGACGCACTCGACGGGTTCGTCGCCAAGGCCCAGGAACACGTGTCCGGGGACATCCGGATGATCCTGCACGGCGGCACCGCGACGGTCACCGGCCGGCGCAGCGACGAGTCGTTGTACGACTTCAACCTCGCCACCTACGACGAGGGTGACACGTTCGACCAGTCGCTGGCCAAGGGTTTCGTGCAGCTGTGGGGCCTACCCAGCAAGATCGCCGCGAAGCGGCAGCAGAGCAAGAACAACTGACGCGACGGCACGAGATGGTGGATCGCTCGGACACGGGCGCGAGTGATCCACCATCCGCTGTTTCTGGAGGGGACACGATGAAGCTGTGGGGTGGACGGTTCGATGGCGGACCGGCGGAGGCGATGGCTGCGCTGTCGGCATCGACCCATTTCGACTGGCGTCTGGCTCCTTACGACATCGCGGGTTCACGTGCCCACGCCCGCGTGCTCCACAGGGCAGGCTTGCTGACCGACAACGAACTCGACGGCATGCTGGCGGCGCTCGACCGCCTCGCGCAGGATGTGGAATCGGGTGCGTTCACACCGACTGTGGCCGATGAGGACGTGCACACGGCGCTGGAGCGGGGGCTGCTCGAACGCGCGGGGGAGGAACTCGGTGGAAAACTGCGGGCAGGCAGGTCCCGCAACGACCAGGTGGCGACTCTGTTCCGCATGTGGTTGCGAGACGCCGCTCGCCGGGTGACGTCCGGAACGCTCGACGTCGTGGACGCGCTCGTCGCGCAGGCGACCCGGCACTCCGGTGCGGTGCTCCCCGGCCGGACGCACCTGCAACACGCGCAACCTGTTCTGCTCGCGCATCACCTGCTCGCTCACGCACAGGCACTGCTTCGCGATGTCGGCCGGCTACAGGACTGGGACGCGCGTGCGGCCGAATCACCGTACGGATCGGGCGCGCTGGCGGGCTCGTCACTGGGTCTCGATCCCGAGGCCGTCGCCCACGAACTGGGTTTTCCGGCCTCGGTGGACAACTCGATCGACGGCACGGCGTCACGTGACTTCGCCGCCGAGTTCAGTTTCGCCGTCGCGATGCTCGGCGTGAATCTGTCGAGGATCGCCGAGGAAGTCATCATCTGGAACACCGCCGAGTTCGGTTACGTGACTCTCGACGACGCCTGGGCCACCGGCAGTTCCATCATGCCGCAGAAGAAGAACCCCGATGTGGCCGAACTGACCAGGGGCAAGGCCGGACGGCTGATCGGCAACCTCACGGGCCTGCTCGCCACGTTGAAGGCGCAGCCCCTCGCCTACAACCGTGACCTCCAGGAGGACAAGGAACCGGTCTTCGACTCCGTGGAGCAGTTGGAGCTGCTCCTTCCCGCCATCGCGGGGATGATCGCGACGCTGACCTTCCACACCGACCGCCTTGCCGAACTGGCGCCCGCAGGGTTCACACTCGCCACCGATATCGCCGAATGGCTGGTTCGGCAGGGTGTTCCTTTCCGCCGCGCACACGAGGCGGCGGGGGAGTGCGTCAGAGTGGCTGAGAGCAGGGACGTGGGCCTGGACCAGCTCACCGACGAGGAACTTGCCAAGATCAACCCGGCCCTGACGCCGGACGTCCGCGCGGTGATCAGCGTCCGTGGGTCTGTGGCATCCCGTGACTCGCGTGGTGGGACGGCTCCCGACCGGGTCGCCGAGCAGAGGGAACGGTTGGTGTCGCGCCTGGCCGATCTTCGTGCGTGGGCGACGCGGTAGGTGGTGCCTCCCACTACTCTGGTCGCGGCGATGTCGGCAAGAGGAGCGCGGTGACGGACGAAGTTGTGGCGGGACGTGTGGTCAGGCGGGAGGACCTCGCTGTCGATCCGGTTGACCTGGCTCTGAGCTTGCTGGGTTACGAGCTGGAGTCGCGCAGTGATCAGGGCACGGTGCGTGTACGTCTGGTCGAGGTGGAGGCGTACCGGGGCCTTGATGATCCCGCGTCCCACTGCTATCGCGGCCGGACCCCCCGCAACGAGGTGATGTGGGGCCCGGCGGGACATCTCTACGTCTACTTCGTCTATGGCATGCATTTCTGTGCGAACGTCGTCGGGCTGAACGACGGTGAACCCGGAGCGGTGTTGCTGCGCGCGGGGGAGGTCGTCGAGGGCAGGGAGCTGGCTCGGTCGCGGAGACCGACGGCACGCGGCGGTGGACTCGTCGCGAAGGGCCCCGCAGTGCTGACCTCCGTGCTGGGGCTCGACCGGGCCCACAACGGGCTCGACCTCACCGACCCGGATTCGCCGGTGCGTCTCCTGGCCGGCGAACCGGTTGGGGCGGAGCACATCAGGTCGGGTCCGCGGGTCGGGGTGGCGGCGGCCAAGGACGTGCCGTGGCGGTTCTGGATCGATGGCTCACCCGCGGTCAGCACGTACCGCCGCAACGGACGTGCCCGGCGTTGAGGGAATCATGGGCGTGCTCAGGCGCGCGGAGCTTTTCGTCCGTGTACCGCCTCGTACTCCGTGACGAGCCAACGGCCGAGGTCGTCGAGAAGTATTCGCATGACGTCCGCGTCCGCGCGTGAACCGAGGCCGGTCGTAGCCGCGAGACGAAACTGCTCGCTCCGTTCGGGGTAGTAGCGTGCAGTGATCTCCGCTGCGCGTCGCAGATCACTGGTCCAACCGCCCCAGCGCGGCATGACGAGGGTGAACGCCGTGCGCACGAGCCGTCGGCCGACTCGTCGTCCCAGCGTTTTGTGTTCGGCCTCCGTCCCGATTTGCCCCGCACGTTCCCGCCACTGAGGAAGCAGCAGGTGGAGGTCGCCGTTGGTCTCGCGCGCGAGCAGCGACGTGGGCCGGTACCGGGGCAGGTTCGCCGCGAGGTCCTCGCCAAGCAACGGGGTGCACAGGCACGCGACGAAGAACCCGCCGTCGTATCGTTCCCGTTCACTGAGTAGGTCGGGCGCGGAGGCGAGGCCGATGGCAGCGCCGTCGATCTGGTCGAACGCAGCGTCCAGGTCGTTCTCGATGGCCTGCACATCCGCGCGGTCGGAGTCGGCAGGTTCCTCCCGGAGCACCAGAAGCACGTCGAGATCCGACACCCCGGGCGTCGCTGTGCCTCGGGGCACACTGCCGTACAGGTAAGCGCTGTGCAACCGATCCGCTCCGAAGGTCGCGGCGATCCGGGCCCGCGCAGCCTCCACCACGGGCCGGAACGTGGGCGCGACGCGCGTGAGGGAGCCCTCGCGGGCGATCGTGCCGTCGGGTCTCAGTCCTCGGGAGTCCACCGAAGCAGTCTGCCGTCCCCAGGGCCGTGGTGTTCTGCGAGGTGAGGAGAATGGAAGTCGTGAGCGAGCACATTCTTGACGAGCTGTCCTGGCGCGGTCTCATCGCGCAGTCCACCGACCTCGATGCGTTGCGGCGAGATCTGGACAGTGGTCCGCTCGTCCTCTATGCGGGGTTCGACCCGACTGCACCGAGCCTGCACGCCGGGCACCTCGTGCAGATGCTCATGCTGCGGCGGTTCCAGAACGCAGGCCACCGGCCGGTCCTGCTCGCAGGAGGAGGAACGGGACTCATCGGTGACCCCAGGGATGTCGGTGAGCGTGTCCTGAACTCCGAGGACCAGGTGAGGGAGTGGGCGAGCAGGCTGCGCGGGCAGCTCGCCCGGTTCGTGGACTTCGACCACCCCGAGGTGCCGCCGATCGAGGTGAACAACCTCGACTGGCTCGGTTCGATGACGGTGCCGACATTCCTGCGCGACATCGGCAAGCACTTCTCGATCAACACGATGCTGGCGCGGGAGACCGTGAAGCGCAGGCTCGTAGGAGATGGCATCTCCTACACCGAGTTCAGCTACATGCTGCTCCAGGCGACCGATTACCGGGAGCTGTTCGATCGTTACGGCGTCCGGCTCCAGGTCGGCGGTTCCGATCAGTGGGGCAACATCGTGGCCGGCGTCGATCTCGTGCGCCGGATTCACGGTGCCCAGGTGCATGCGCTGACGACGCCGCTGATCACGGATTCGGAGGGGCGCAAGCTCGGCAAGTCCACCGGCGGCGGCAACGTGTGGCTCGACCCCGGCATGACTTCGCCGTACGCCTGGTACCAGTACTTCCTCAACCTTCCGGACGCCGACGTCGTGCGCTGCCTGAAGTTGCTCACCTTCCTCGACGAGGACGAGATCGGCGAGCTGGAGACCGCGACACGGGAGCGCCCTGCCGCACGGCAGGCGCAGCGGAGGCTCGCCGAGGAGCTGACCGACCTGGTCCACGGCCCCGAGCAGACCCGGCAGGTCGTCGCCGCGAGTCAGGCTCTGTTCGGGCGCGGTGACCTGCGGGAACTCACGGCGCCGACGTTGGACGCCGCCATGGCCGAGGTGCCCACGGGCGAGGTGAAGCTCGCCGAGAAGCCCACGATCATCGACCTTCTGGTGGCCGGTGGTCTGGTGGACAGCAAGGGGGCAGCTCGTCGCACGGTCAAGGAGGGCGGTGCTTACGTCAACAACACCAAGGTCACTGACGAGGAGTGGGTGCCGGACCTGTCGGACGCATTGCACGGGCGGTGGCTCGTCGTTCGGCGTGGCAAGAAGACCTTGGCCGGAGTCCGCGTCGCGGAGTGACAGCCCGCGAGCGTGAGCCAGGAAGGCCGCCGCCCCCCGCTCGAGCCGGGGATCGGCGGCCTTCGCTCTTTCGCCTGCGAATGAGTCCCTGACCTGCGAAGACGACGTTAAGGGGCCCCCCTGTTCGGGTGGGTTTTGGGGGCATGTAATCTTCTCTTCGTCGCCGGGGAGACCGGCCGGGTCCGGAAGGGGCCGGGCGGGGTACTCGGTGCGGGGATGGCGAACCAGGCTCCCACGGTTGTGGTAGAGTGGGCTTCCCCGGTTGGGTGTGGTTCTTCTTCATCATGTGGTTTTGGTGGTGGGGTTGGTCGCGCCCGGTGGCTGGGAAACAAGTTTCGGTGTGTTGTTTGAGAACTCAACAGTGTGCTAGTGGATTGTCGAGCTAGTAGTGCTCTTTTTTGAGCCCCTTTTTTGTGGGTTTCTTTGAGATGACTGATGAGTCGTCGGATCGAATATTCATTGTTGGAGAGTTTGATCCTGGCTCAGGACGAACGCTGGCGGCGTGCTTAACACATGCAAGTCGAACGCTGAAGCTCAGCTTGCTGGGTGGATGAGTGGCGAACGGGTGAGTAACACGTGGGTAATCTGCCCTGTACTCTGGGATAAGCCTGGGAAACTGGGTCTAATACCGGATAGGACACATCACCGCATGGTGGTGTGTGGAAAGTTCCGGCGGTACAGGTTGAGCCCGCGGCCTATCAGCTTGTTGGTGGGGTGATGGCCTACCAAGGCGACGACGGGTAGCCGGCCTGAGAGGGTGACCGGCCACACTGGGACTGAGACACGGCCCAGACTCCTACGGGAGGCAGCAGTGGGGAATATTGCACAATGGGCGCAAGCCTGATGCAGCGACGCCGCGTGGGGGATGACGGCCTTCGGGTTGTAAACCCCTTTCGCCCGGGACGAAGCGAAAGTGACGGTACCGGGAGAAGAAGCACCGGCCAACTACGTGCCAGCAGCCGCGGTAATACGTAGGGTGCAAGCGTTGTCCGGAATTATTGGGCGTAAAGAGCTCGTAGGCGGTGTGTCACGTCTGCCGTGAAAACCTGCGGCTTAACCGTGGGCGTGCGGTGGATACGGGCATCACTTGAGTTCGGTAGGGGAGACTGGAATTCCTGGTGTAGCGGTGGAATGCGCAGATATCAGGAGGAACACCGGTGGCGAAGGCGGGTCTCTGGGCCGAAACTGACGCTGAGGAGCGAAAGCGTGGGGAGCGAACAGGATTAGATACCCTGGTAGTCCACGCCGTAAACGTTGGGCGCTAGGTGTGGGGCGCTGTTCACGTGTCCCGTGCCGTAGCTAACGCATTAAGCGCCCCGCCTGGGGAGTACGGCCGCAAGGCTAAAAACTCAAAGGAATTGACGGGGGCCCGCACAAGCGGCGGAGCATGTGGATTAATTCGATGCAACGCGAAGAACCTTACCTGGGCTTGACATGCATCAGACGACTCCAGAGATGGGGTTTCCCTTGTGGCTGGTGCACAGGTGGTGCATGGCTGTCGTCAGCTCGTGTCGTGAGATGTTGGGTTAAGTCCCGCAACGAGCGCAACCCTTGTCCCATGTTGCCAGCGGGTAATGCCGGGGGACTCGTGGGAGACTGCCGGGGTCAACTCGGAGGAAGGTGGGGATGACGTCAAGTCATCATGCCCCTTATGTCCAGGGCTTCACACATGCTACAATGGCTGGTACAGAGGGTTGCGATACCGTGAGGTGGAGCGAATCCCTTAAAGCCAGTCTCAGTTCGGATCGCAGTCTGCAACTCGACTGCGTGAAGTCGGAGTCGCTAGTAATCGCAGATCAGCATTGCTGCGGTGAATACGTTCCCGGGCCTTGTACACACCGCCCGTCACGTCATGAAAGTCGGTAACACCCGAAGCCCATGGCCCAACCCTTCGGGGAGGGAGTGGTCGAAGGTGGGACTGGCGATTGGGACGAAGTCGTAACAAGGTAGCCGTACCGGAAGGTGCGGCTGGATCACCTCCTTTCTAAGGAGTTTTCTCGCTCGTTGAGAGCCTTAGATGTGAACCGCTACTAGATGATCCTGGTGCTTGATCTCCGCGCTGTTGTGGTGTGGGGGGTGCTGGGATTGGTTTCGATGGTCGCTGGCATGCTGTTGGGTCCTGAGGCAACACGCTGGTGTTGTTTCTGGTGTGGTGTTTGAGAATTGCAGAGTGGGTGCGAGCATCTTTGTGGTCAAGTTGTGTAGGGCACATGGTGGATGTCTAGGCATCAGGAGCCGATGAAGGACGTGGGAGGCTGCGATAAGCCTCGGGGAGCTGCCAACCGAGCTGTGATCCGAGGGTGTCCGAATGGGGAAACCCGGCACCCGTGATGGGGTGTCACCCGCCGGTGAATCTATAGCCGGTGTGGAGGGAACGCGGGGAAGTGAAACATCTCAGTACCCGCAGGAAGAGAAAACAACCGTGATTCCGTGAGTAGTGGCGAGCGAAAGCGGAAGAGGCTAAACCGTGCGCATGGTGAAACTGTCAGGTGTTGTGTGTGCGGTGTTGTGGGAGCCACTGTCCAGTAGCTGACACTGCTGGGGATGGTGTGTGTGGTTAGTGGAACACGTTGGGATGCGTGACCGGAGTGGGTGAGAGTCCCGTACGCGAAAACCGCATGGCATTGTCTTGGTGGTGTTCCCGAGTAGCAGCGAGCTCGTGGAATTCGCTGTGAATCTGCCGGGACCACCCGGTAAGCCTAAATACTTCCTGGTGACCGATAGCGGACAAGTACCGTGAGGGAAAGATGAAAAGTACCCCGGGAGGGGAGTGAAAGAGTACCTGAAACCGTGTGCCTGCAAGCCGTCAGAGCCCTGTAGGGGTGATGGCGTGCCTTTTGAAGAATGAGCCTGCGAGTTAGTGCTGCGTGGCGAGGTTAACCCGTGTGGGGTAGCCGGAGCGAAAGCGAGTCTGAACAGGGCGTCCGTAGTCGCGTGGTCTAGACCCGAAGCGGAGTGATCTACCCATGGCCAGGGTGAAGCGCCGGTAAGACGGCGTGGAGGCCCGAACCCACCAGGGTTGAAAACCTGGGGGATGAGCTGTGGGTAGGGGTGAAAGGCCAATCAAAACTCCGTGATAGCTGGTTCTCCCCGAAATGCATTTAGGTGCAGCGTCGTGTGTTTCACATCTGGGGTAGAGCTACTGGATGGCCTAGGGGGCTTACCGGCTTACCGAAGTCAACCAAACTCCGAATACAGGTGTGTGAGAGCGCGGCAGTGAGACGGCGGGGGATAAGCTTCGTCGTCGAGAGGGAAACAGCCCAGAACACCAGCTAAGGCCCCTAAGTGTGTGCTCAGTGGGAAAGGATGTGGAGTCGCTGAGACAACCAGGAGGTTGGCTTAGAAGCAGCCATCCTTGAAAGAGTGCGTAATAGCTCACTGGTCAAGTGGTTCTGCGCCGACAATGTAGCGGGGCTTAAGCACACCGCCGAAGCTGTGTCATTCACATGTGTGATCCGCCCGCGCCTCTTCGGGGGTGTGGGTGCAGTCGTGTGGATGGGTAGGGGAGCGTCCTGCATCCAGGGAAGCAGCCGGGTGACCGAGTTGTGGAGGGTGTGGGAGTGAGAATGCAGGCATGAGTAGCGAATGCAGAGTGAGAATCTCTGCCGCCGGATGACCAAGGGTTCCTGGGCCAGGTTGTTCCGCCCAGGGTAAGTCGGGACCTAAGGCGAGGCCGACAGGCGTAGTCGATGGACAACGGGTTGATATTCCCGTACCCGCGTGTGTGCGTCCCTGGCGAGGCAGGTGAGACTAACCACCCGCCCTGCACTGGTGTCCCTTCGGGGACGTGGTGTTGGGGTGCGTGGGACCTGAGCTTGTAGTAGCCAAGCGATGGGGTGACGCAGGAAGGTAGCCCCGCCAGTCAGTGGTAATACTGGTGTAAGCGTGTGGCCCGCCCGATAGGCAAATCCGTCGGGCTGTCTTGAATGACGAGGGTGAGGCGTGATGCATAGCCGTTGTGGCGAAGTAGGGTGATCCTCTGCTGCCGAGAAAAGCCTCTAGCGAGTGCGCGCGTGGCCCGTACCCCAAACCGACACAGGTGGTCAGGTAGAGAATACCAAGGCGATCGGGTGAACTGTGGTTAAGGAACTCGGCAAATTGCCCCCGTAACTTCGGGAGAAGGGGGGCCAAAACACCTGAAGCCCCTTCGCGGGCTGGGGTGGGTTGGCCGCAGAGACCAGCGGAAAGCGACTGTTTATTAAAAACACAGGTCCATGCGAAGACGTAAGTCGATGTATATGGACTGACGCCTGCCCGGTGCTGGAACGTTAAGAGGACCGGTTAACCCTCCTTGTGGGGGTGAAGCTGAGAATTTAAGCGCCAGTAAACGGCGGTGGTAACTATAACCATCCTAAGGTAGCGAAATTCCTTGTCGGGTAAGTTCCGACCTGCACGAATGGCGTAACGACTTTCCGGCTGTCTCAACCACAGGCCCGGCGAAATTGCACTACGAGTAAAGATGCTCGTTTCGCGCGGCAGGACGGAAAGACCCCGGGACCTTTACTATAGCTTGGTATTGGTTTTCGGTTCGGCTTGTGTAGGATAGGTGGGAGACTGTGAAACAGCCACGCCAGTGGTTGTGGAGTCAACGTTGAAATACCACTCTGGCCGGATTGGGAATCTAACCTCGGACCGTGAGCCGGTTCAGGGACAGTGCCTGGTGGGTAGTTTAACTGGGGCGGTTGCCTCCCAAAGAGTAACGGAGGCGCCCAAAGGTTCCCTCAGCCTGGTTGGCAATCAGGTGTTGAGTGTAAGTGCACAAGGGAGCTTGACTGTGAGACCGACAGGTCGAGCAGGTGCGAAAGCAGGGACTAGTGATCCGGCACCACCTGGTGGAAGG
The DNA here is from genome assembly GCF_000258175.1 of Saccharomonospora xinjiangensis XJ-54. Classification (NCBI taxonomy): domain Bacteria; kingdom Bacillati; phylum Actinomycetota; class Actinomycetes; order Pseudonocardiales; family Pseudonocardiaceae; genus Saccharomonospora; species Saccharomonospora xinjiangensis. Next base: position 3,925,641 of record NZ_JH636049.1, read on the forward strand.
GGTGTCGCTCAACGGATAAAAGGTACCCCGGGGATAACAGGCTGATCTTGCCCAAGAGTCCATATCGACGGCATGGTTTGGCACCTCGATGTCGGCTCGTCGCATCCTGGGGCCGGAGTAGGTCCCAAGGGTTGGGCTGTTCGCCCATTAAAGCGGCACGCGAGCTGGGTTTAGAACGTCGTGAGACAGTTCGGTCCCTATCCGCCGCGCGCGTTGGAGACTTGAGGAAGGCTGTCCCTAGTACGAGAGGACCGGGACGGACGAACCTCTGGTATGCCAGTTGTCCCACCAGGGGCATGGCTGGTTAGCTACGTTCGGAAAGGATAACCGCTGAAGGCATCTAAGCGGGAAGCCTGTTCCAAGATGAGGTCTCCCACCACCCTCGAGTGGGTAAGGCCCCCTAAAGACGATGGGGTTGATAGGCCAGACATGGACACGCAGCAATGCGCTTACGAGTGGACTGGTACTAATCGGCCGAGGGCTTGACCACAAACATGCTACGCACCCACTCTGCAACTCTGAAACACCACACAATGGTTGTTTCACAACGTTACGGCGGCCATAGCGGTAGGGGAAACGCCCGGACCCATCCCGAACCCGGAAGCTAAGCCCACCAGCGCCGATGGTACTGCACCCGAAGGGGTGTGGGAGAGTAGGACACCGCCGAACACATTTCCTAAAGGGCCCGCCGGGGCACGGCCACACAGCCACCCCGGCGGGCCCTTTCAGCATGTCTACATCCATAGTGGTAAGAGAGCGCCCACAGCGGTGGCGCGTCCCGGTGATGCAGGTAGGAGAACGCGTGTCCGAGAACGGTCCGCGCGGCACAGGTGACGACAGGAGGCCCGGTCGGCCGGACCGTCGTGACCACGGGCGCCGCGAAGAGAACAAGAAATTCGGCGATCGCCGCGGAGCTCGGGACCGCGACACCGGTGACAAGAGTGACGACCGGCGGCGCGACGGTCGCGGACGCGGGGAGGGGCGTAGTTTCTCCGACCGGCGCGGTGAGCGGCGACCCGGCCGTGACGGTGACCAGCGCCGGGGTGAATATCGTCGCGACGACCGCAGGCCGTCGGGGCGTAAGGACGACCGTGGGTTCGACCGCTCCCAGGACGACCGCTTCTCCGGACGTCGCGACGAGCGGCGATTCGGCAGTGATCGTGACCAGCGGCGCAGCGAAAACCGGCGGGATGACAGGAAGTCCTTCGATCGCCGCGACGACCGTTCTGGCCATGGCCGCGATCAGCGGCGGGATGGCGGGAGGCCGTTCGATCGCCGCGATGATCGTGCGTCGTCGGGACGCCGGGACGACCGTGGGTTCGACCGCTCCCGAGACGACCGGCGATCTGATCGGGACCGCGACCAGCGTCGAAGTGAGTATCGTCGCGACGATCGGCGGTCCTTCGACCGCCGCGACGAGCGTGGTGGGCCCGGTTCGGGTGCTCAGCGGGACGACCGAGGTCGAAGGCCCGCTCACGACCGTCCCCGGCAGAACGGGGGACCGCGTGCTCCTCGCCGGGACGACGCGGCTGCGGCTCGCGAGCTGCTGACGGCTCCCGAACTGCCCGACTCCGTCGATCACACGGACCTCGATGTCGATGCCCGGCGCGAGCTGCGGTCGCTGCCGAAGGACCTGGCCGAACGGATCGGCAGGCACCTCGTCGCCGCGGGAACCCTGCTCGACGAAGATCCTGAGGCGGCACTGGCACACGCTCGGTACGCCAAGTCGAAGGCAGCCAGGATCGCCGTCGTGCGCGAAGCTGTCGGGCTGGCCGCCTACCACGCCGGAGAATGGGCGGAGGCACTGTCCGAACTTCGCGCTGTACGGCGCATGACGCGGACCGACATCCACGCCGCGGTCATCGCCGACGCCGAACGCGCTCTCGGACGTCCCGAGAGGGCGCTGGACGTGGCCAAGGACGCCGACATGTCCATGCTTCCGAAGGAAGTGCAGATCGAGTTGCAGATCGTCGCCGCCGGTGCGAGACGGGACCTCGGGCAACTCGACGCCGCCGTGGTGGCGCTTCAGGGGCCTGAACTCGACCCTGCCCGCCGCGATCCCTGGAGCCACCGGCTGTTCTACGCCTACGCCGACAATCTCGCCGCTGCGGGACGCACCGACGAGGCCGTGCAGTGGTTCCTCCACGCGGCGGAGGCCGACCCCGAGGAGGAGACCGACGCCGCCGAACGTGCCGCGGAGCTGGCCAGCTGATGGCGAAGACACTGCTCGATCGCCACGACACGGTGCTGTTCGATCTCGACGGCACCGTGTACCACGGCAGCCGGCCGATCCCCGGCGCGGCCGATGCCATCACGCACGTCCGCGAGCGCGGCCGCGCCGTGCGATTCGTGACGAACAACGCCGCGAAGTCGCCGGAGTCGGTCGCTGAGCACCTCGTGAGCCTCGGGGTTCACGCCGAGCCCACCGAGGTGAGCACGAGCGCACAGGCCGCCGCAGTGGTGCTGCGGGAACGACTTCCCGCCGACTCCGTGGTGCTTGTGGTCGGCACCGCCTTCCTCGAAGCGCAGGTGCGGTCGGTGGGTCTGCGACCCACCCGGCGGCACGGCCCCGAGGTCGCCGCCGTGGTACAGGGACACTCACCCGACACCTGCTGGGCCGACCTCGCGGAAGCCTGCCTCGCTGTGCGGGCCGGTGCATGGTGGGTGGCGTGCAACACCGACGCCACGCTGCCAAGCGAACGCGGTCAGCTGCCGGGAAACGGCTCCATGGTGGCCGCTCTCCTGGCGGCGACCGAGCGCGAACCACACGTGGCGGGTAAACCCGAGGCACCACTGCTGCGGACGGCCGCGCACTCCGCGGGCGCGGCGTCGCCGTTGGTCGTCGGTGATCGGCTCGACACCGACATCGCCGGTGCCGCAGCCGCCGGATTCCGCTCGCTGGCCGTCCTCACCGGGGTGGCGACGCCGCGGCGGCTCCTCGCAGCAGGGCCGGGAGAGCGGCCCGATTACCTCGCGGCGGATCTCGGTGCGCTGACGAGGGACCTGAGCGCGGGGGAGTTGGAGATCGGTCCTCGCCCCGGCTGGCGAGTGACGGTGAAGGGCGACGTCGCCGTCGTGGAGAGCGCCGTGGGCGAAGGGGACGGTGACTCACTCGACCTGCTGCGCCACCTGTGTCACGTGGCCTGGTCGGCACCCGTGTCGTCCGTGCGGGCAGCCGACGTGCGTGCGGAGTCGGCACTGGCGCCGTGGGAGCTCGGCTGAATGGCCGTGGGTCACAGCGCGTCGTTGCGGGGATCAGTTAGCGTTGTCAGGTGCACGCTGAGACCGAATCCGCGCCACGTCCGGTGCCGGGCCCACCGCCCGGATCGCAACACACCGATCCTCGCGGCGCCATCGCCCATGCCGTCGCGGCGCTCGACGAGCTGGACACACTGCCGACGGCCGAGCATGTCGAGCGCTTCGAGACCGTGCACACCGCGTTGTCCGTGGCGCTGTCCAGTATCGACAAGGTGTAGCCGTGCCGCGTAGGGCTCGCCTCGACGCCGAACTCGTGCGGCGGGGCCTCGCCAGGTCGAGAGAACACGCCAGCTCGCTGATCACCGAAGGTCGCGTGACGGTGCGGGGGCTCGTGGCCAAGAAGCCGGCGACCAGCGTCGAGCCGGACGCCGCGATCGTGGTGCGTGCCGACGACGACCCCGGCTGGGCCTCCCGGGGCGCGCACAAGCTGCTCGGTGCGCTGGAGGAGTTCTCCGCTCAAGGACTAACGGTGAAGGGGCGGCGTTGTCTCGACGCAGGCGCGTCCACCGGCGGGTTCACCGATGTGCTGCTGCGTCACGGCGCCGGTTCCGTCGTCGCGGTCGATGTGGGTCGTGGCCTGCTCGACTGGAGGCTGCGCACCGACGACCGGGTGATGGTGGTGGACAGGACGAACGTGCGAACCCTGACCCCCGACACCATCGGCGGCGTGGTCGATCTCGTGGTCGCGGACCTGTCCTTCATCTCCCTTCGACTGGTCCTGCCCGCATTGGCCGCCTGTGCCGCGGAGGGCGCCGACCTGCTGCCGATGGTGAAACCGCAGTTCGAAGTGGGGCGGCAACGGCTCGGCAGCGGCGGGGTCGTGCGTGATCCCGAACTACGGGCGCAGGCGGTGTCGGATGTGCTCGCCGAAGCCACGAGCCTCGGTTTGCGAACACTGGGGGTCGTGGCGAGCCCGCTACCGGGGCCGTCGGGCAATGTCGAGTACTTCGCGTGGTTGCGCAAGGAGCCGTGCGCGGTGGACAGTGTTCCCGCCGATCCAGCCGATCCAGCCGAACAGCAGCGGCGCGACGACATGGTCCGCACCGCGGTGAGAAGGGGACCTTCGTGACCGAGCCCGTTGGCCGAGAGGTGCTGTTGGTCGTCCATCCAGACCGGGACACGACCCGTGAAGCGGCAGGGCAGGTCGCGACGCGCCTCGCCGAGGCTGGCATCGGTCTCCGGGTGCTCGACGACGAGGTCCGCAAGCTCGTGGAACCTCCCGACCGATCGTTGCCGTGTGCCGTGGTCGCTGAGTCGGAGAACCCCGCTCGGGGAGCGGAACTGGTGCTGGTTCTCGGTGGCGACGGCACCCTGTTGCGCGCGGCGGAAGTGGCGCGGCCCGAAGGCGTCCCGGTGCTGGGAGTGAACCTGGGGCGCATGGGATTTCTGACGGAGGCGGACTACGACGCGCTGGGCGACACGGTGGATCGCGTGGTGACCCGCACCTACCGCATCGAGGAGCGCATGACCATCGACGTCACGGTGACGGTCGGCGACACCGTGGTGGCTCGCACCTGGGCGTTGAACGAGGCGAGTGTCGAGAAGTGTTCGCGGGAACGCATCCTTGACGCGCTCATCGAGGTCGATGGCAGGCCGGTGTCGTCGTTCGGCTGCGACGGCGTGCTCTGCTCCACCCCCACCGGTTCGACGGCATACGCGTTCTCGGCCGGAGGCCCCGTGGTCTGGCCGGAGGTGGAGGCACTCCTCGTGGTGCCGAGTAACGCCCACGCCATGTTCTCGCGCCCGCTCGTCGTGTCACGCTCGTCCGTGATCACCGTGCAGGTCGATCCCGATGGGTCGCCTGCCGTGCTGACCTGCGACGGGCTGCGGCACGTCGATCTCGACCCGGGGTCGAGGGTGCGGGTGGTGGCCGGTGAGGTGCCGGTGCGCCTCGCGCGACTGTGGGATGGTCCGTTCACCGACCGGCTGGTGCACAAGTTCTCCCTGCCGGTCACGGGATGGAGGGAGCGGCACGCCCGCCGGGGTTGACCACCTTGTCGCGGGTTGCCGCTACGGTGGTTGGCGTGCTGGCCGAGATGCGTATCCAGGGCCTCGGGGTGATCGAGGAGGCCGCGCTCGAACTGCACCCCGGGTTCACGGTGGTCACCGGGGAGACCGGGGCAGGCAAGACGATGGTCGTCACCGGCCTGCACCTGCTCTCCGGGGGACGTTCGGACGCGTCGAAGGTGCGGGCTGGGTCGGCGAAGGCGATCGTGGAGGGCCGTTTCACCGACATCACCGGTGAGCACGCTCTGCGGATCCTGTCCGATGCGGGTGCCGAGGCCGACGAGGACGGCAGTGTGATCGCGGCGCGTTCGGTGAGCGCGGAAGGCCGGTCGCGCGCCCATCTCGGTGGCCGATCCGTGCCCGTCGGCGTGCTCGGGGAGTTGTCCGAGCAGATCCTCGCGGTTCACGGACAGAACTCTCAACTTCGACTGCTGCGTCCGGCCGAGCAGCGTGCCGTACTCGACCGGTTCGCGGGGGAGGCCGTCGCCGACCCGCTGGCCGCGTACCGGAAGATCAGGCAGGAGTGGCTCTCCGTGGCGCGTGAGCTCACGGAGCGGCGAGCGCGCTCACGCGAACTGGCACAGCAAGCCGACCTCTTGCGCCACGGCCTCGCCGAGATCGATGCTGTGGAACCGGCACCCGGCGAGGACACCGCACTGACCGAGCAGGTCAAGCGCCTCGCCGCCGTTGACGAACTCCGTGATACTGCCAGCGCGGCGCAACTCGCCATCGCGGGATCTCCCGAGGGTGACTCCGACCTTCCGGGTGCGCTGGGGTTGCTCGCGGAAGCCCGGCGCAGGCTCGGCTCCGCCGAGGACGCCACATTGCGGGACTTCGAGCCGAGGCTGTCCGAAGCGTCGGTGCTGCTCGGGGAAGTGAGCCGGGAACTCGCCTCCTATCTCGGCACGCTCGACGCGGACCCGGAGCGGCTCGAAGCGATCCTGGCGCGGCAGGCCGAGTTGAAGAAGCTCACCCGCAAGTACGCGGCCGACATCGACGGTGTGCTCGCGTGGGCGGACGACGCCCGTGCGCGGCTGGCAGGCATGGACACCTCGGAGGAGGCGCTGGAGGAACTCGCGGCGCGCCGCGACGTCCTGGCCGGTGAGCTGGCGGAGCATGCCGCACGGCTTTCCTCGGCCCGCCGTGTCGCGGCAGAGGAACTGGCGAAGCGGATCACCAGTGAACTCTCGGGGCTGGCCATGGGACAGGCGGCCGTCGAGGTCACGGTACGGGGCAGGGAGGCGGACGCGGCCGATGCGACGGCGTTGACCGTGGAAGGCCGGACTCTCGCCGCGGGACCCGACGGTGTCGATGATGTCGAGCTGCTGTTGCGGGCGCACGCGAAGGCACCCGCCCTGCCCGTGCACAAGGCCGCGTCGGGTGGCGAGCTGTCGCGGGTGATGCTCGCGATCGAGGTGGTGCTCGCCCACGCGGACACGGTGCAGACACTGGTGTTCGACGAGGTCGATGCCGGGGTCGGAGGGCGGGCGGCCGTGGAGATCGGCCGTCGCCTCGCGCGGCTGGCCCGTACACACCAGGTGCTGGTGGTGACCCACCTCCCGCAGGTGGCAGCCTTCGCTGACCGGCATCTGGTGGTGGACAAGGGCACGGCCGACGGGGTGACCCGCAGCGGGGTTCGCACACTCGACGACGACGAACGCGTCACCGAACTCGCCCGCATGCTCGCCGGGCTCGACGACACCGAGACCGGCCGGGCTCATGCGGAGGAGTTGCTGCGCGCGGCGGAGGAGTTCGCCGAGTCTGCGGTCGCCGGAACACGGGGGGCGCGCCGGTAGAGCGGCCGAGGGAATCGGTGATCGGTGTGATCTACCTCCGGCTCGACGGGACGATCACGCCGGTCCGGCGTCCCGCGTCCCGGTCATCCCCCGGCGTCGCTGCGGCGTGGCTCACACACATCGCGAGCCGACTTTTGTCACCATTCCCGGCATGAAACTCGCCGGCTTGCTGTCTCGCTCCACGCCCGCACTCCCCGGTGTCACCGGCACGGCCCGTGTCGATCGCCGGATCCGGGAGGTGTGCAGGCGGGCTCAACCCGGGGACATCGCGGTGATCGACCACGTCGATCTCGACCGCGCGAGTGCCGATGCTCTGGTGTGCGCACAGGTCGCCGCCGTGGTCAACGCGGCGCCGTCGATCTCGGGCCGCTACCCGAATCTCGGGCCGGAGGTGTTGCTGAAGGCGGGTATCCCGTTGCTCGACAACGCCGGTGCGGAGGTGCTGCACCGGGTTCGCGACGGCAGCAGGGTGCGGGTTCACGAGGGCAGCGTGTACGTGGGACGCCGTGAGGTCGCGAAGGCGGTGGTGCAGACGCCCGAGAGCGTCGCCGATCAGATCGTGGAGGCGCGGGCGGGGATGGCCGCGCAACTGGAAGCCTTCTCCGCCAACACGATCGAGTTCCTGCGCAGGGAACGCAGCCTGATCCTCGATGGTGTCGGGGTGCCGCAGCTACGGGTGTCGCTGACCGACCGGCACATCGTCGTCGTCGCACCCGGTGCAGGGCATGCCGACGATCTCAGGGACCTCAAGCGGTACATCCGGGACCACCGTCCTGTGCTGTTCGGGGTCGAGGTCGCTGCCGACACGATGCGGGAGCTGGGATTCGCACCCGACGTCGTCGTCGGCGATCCGACAGCGGTGGAGGCGGAGACGTTGAAGGCCGCCTCCGAGGTGGTCGTGCCTGCTCAGCCGGACGGGCACGCCCCCGGCGTCGAACGTGTGCAGGACCTTGGAATCGGTGCGGTGACGTTCCCCGCCACAGCGAATCCGGAGGATCTCGCTCTGTTGCTGGCCGAGGCCAACGATGCCGCGCTCGTGGTGACCATCGGATTCCAGGCCACGTTGCGCGAGTTCCTCGACGCGGGCCGGTCGGGATCGAACCCGTCCACGTTCCTGACCAGGCTGAAACTCGGCACCAAGGTCGTCGATGGCAAGGCCGTCGCGGCGCTGCATCGCAGCAGGGTGCCCGCGCTCGCTCTGGCTCTGCTCGGCGCCGCGGCCATGATCGTCGTGGTGGCGCTGTTGCTGTCCGGTGCTGCTCCGATGTACACGGACGACGTCTTACAGTGGTGGAACTCGGTCGTGACCTGGGTGGCCGGACTGTTCTCGTGAGGCATGTGCGCACGCCGGGTGAGCCCGGTGCCGTGCCTCAGCCCTGGTGCAGCACGCGCTCCCAGTCGGCGACGAACTCCGGGTAGGTCTTGCCGACCGTGGCAGGGTTCTCCACAACGACGTCGGCGATGCGCAGGCCCAGCACGGCACCCGCCATCACGAGGCGGTGGTCGTCGTAGGTGTGGAACGTCCCGCCGTGCAGCGGCGCAGGCCGGATGCGCAGGCCGTCGTCGGTTTCGGTGACGTCACCGCCGAGCGCGGACAGCTCCGTGGCCAGCGCGGCGAGCCGGTCGGTCTCGTGGCCCCGGAGATGCGCGACCCCCCGGATCTCCGAGGGACCTTCGGCGAAACAGAGCAGCGCCGCGATCACCGGGGTGAGTTCGCCGACGGCGTGCAGATCGAGGTCCGCGCCCGGCACGGTGCCGCCACCGGTGACGGTGAGGCCTTCGGCGTCGAGGACTGCCTCGCCACCCAGTTCGCGCACGAGGTCGCGCAGCCAGTCTCCCGGCTGCGTTGTCTCGGCAGGCCAGCCCGAGACGCGGACGCGACCGCCTGCCAGCAGGGGTGCGACGACGAACGGAGCGGCGCTCGACAGGTCGGGTTCGACGGTGTAGGTGTCCAGCGCGAGCGTGGCAGGCGGCACGTGGAACTCGGGGCCGTCACGTTCCGGCTCCGCACCGAACCGGCGCAGCATGTCCAGCGTCATCGCGATGTGCGGCTCGCTGGGAGCCTCGCCCTTGAGCCGCACCGTGACGCCCCGGGTGAAGGCAGGCGCTGACAGCAGCAGCGCGGAGAGGAACTGGCTGGACGCCGACGAATCCAGGTCTACCCGGCCACCGTCGAGGCCGCCGTGACCTCGGACGGTGAACGGAGCCGCGCCGCGCCCCCCGTCGTCGATGTCCGCGCCGAGAGCGCGAAGTGCGTGGAGCAGTGGCGCGACGGGCCTGCGCCGGATGGCGGGGTCACCGTCGAAATGGACCGTGCGTGAGCCCAGCGTGGCCAGCGGGGGCGTGAACCGCGCGACGGTTCCGGCGTTGCCGAGCGCCACACGGACCTCGCCGGTGCCGCCGGTCATCGGCTCCAGGAGCACACCGTCCGTGGTCGCGGTCGAGGCGGCGCCGAGGACGTCGAGCGCCGACAACATCAGCCGCGCGTCCCGCGAGTCCAGCGGCTCGCGCACCAGCGTCTTCCCTGCCGAGAGGGCGGCGAGCACGAAGGCGCGGTTGGTGATCGACTTCGAGCCGGGAACCCGGACCTCGGCATCGATCGCATCGGCGGCCGTCGGTGCGGCCCAGGTGTTGTCCTCGCCCACGTGACCACTGTCCCACACGCGCGAGGCGAACCACCTCAGGCGGCCTGTCGGCACGAACGGCCCCTTGTGCGATAAGGTGGAAGCCCGTGGGACTTCAGCCGCGGACAACCAAGTACGTCTTCGTCACCGGAGGCGTCGCCTCCTCGCTTGGCAAGGGGCTCACTGCCTCCAGCCTCGGACAACTCCTTACGGCCCGCGGGCTCCGGGTCACGATGCAGAAGCTCGACCCGTACCTCAACGTGGACCCCGGAACGATGAACCCGTTCCAGCACGGGGAGGTGTTCGTCACCGAGGACGGGGCCGAGACCGATCTCGACATCGGCCACTACGAGCGGTTCCTCGACCGTGACCTCTCCGGCACCGCCAACGTCACGACCGGCCAGATCTACTCCTCGGTCATCGCCAAGGAGCGGCGGGGCGAGTATCTGGGCGACACCGTCCAGGTCATTCCGCACATCACCGACGAGATCAAGTCGCGGATCATGACGCTCGCCGCCGACGACGGCAGCGGGACGACGCCCGACGTCGTGATCACCGAGGTCGGCGGAACGGTGGGCGACATCGAATCGCTGCCGTTTCTGGAGGCGTGCCGCCAGGTGCGACACGACGTCGGCAGGGACAACTGCTTCTTCCTCCACGTGTCGCTGGTGCCGTACCTCGCGCCGTCCGGTGAGTTGAAGACCAAGCCGACGCAGCACTCCGTCGCGGCGTTGCGCAACATCGGTATCCAGCCCGACGCGCTGGTGTGCCGCGCCGACCGGGATCTGCCGGAGGAACTCAAGCGCAAGATCGGCCTCATGTGCGACGTGGAGACCGAGGCTGTCATCGCCTGCCCCGACGCGCCGTCGATCTACGACATCCCCAAGGTCCTGCACAGGGAGGCGCTCGACGCCTACGTGGTGCGCAGGCTCGGCCTGCCCTTCCGCGACGTTGACTGGACAGTCTGGGGTGACCTGCTCGACCGCGTGCACAACCCCACCGAGACCGTCAGGGTCGCCGTCGTCGGCAAGTACATCGATCTGCCGGACGCCTACCTCTCCGTCACCGAGGCGCTGCGGGCAGGCGGGTTCGCCCACCGGGCGAAGGTCGAGATCGTGTGGGTTCCCTCGGACGACGCCACGACGCCGTCAGGAGCAGCGGCAGCACTGTCCGGTGTGGACGGTATTCTCGTGCCGGGAGGGTTCGGGGTGCGCGGCATCGAGGGCAAGATCGGTGCCATCAACTACGCGAGGACTCACAAGATCCCGCTGCTCGGTCTGTGCCTCGGCCTCCAGTGCATGGTCATCGAGGCGGCACGCAATCTCGCGGGCATCAAGGACGCCAACTCGGCGGAGTTCGACGAGAACACGACCAATCCGGTGATCTCGACCATGGCGGACCAGAAGGACGTCGTGGCGGGCGAGAGGGACATGGGCGGGACGATGCGACTGGGCGCCTACCCCGCGAAGCTCGTCGCGGGTTCGCAGGTCGCCGAGGCGTACGGCACACGGGAGGTGTCCGAGAGGCACCGGCACCGCTACGAGGTGAACAACGCCTACCGCAAGCGCCTCGCCGAAGCGGGACTCGTGTTCTCCGGTGTCTCTCCCGACGACCGGCTCGTCGAGTTCGTGGAACTGCCGAAGAAGGAACACCCGTTCTTCGTCGGTACTCAGGCGCATCCCGAACTGAAGTCGCGCCCCACGCGGCCCCACCCGCTGTTCGCGGCGTTCGTGCGCGCTGTCGTTGACTACCGCACCGCGGATCGGCTTCCCGTCGAACTCCCGGAGACTCCGGTGGCGGCGCGGTGAGCGAGCCGGGCAGCCACGAGTTCACGGTCGCGTCCTCACGCGACATCCACATCGGACGGGTCGTGGGCCTTCGGGTTGACGACGTCGTCATGCCGGGTGGCTCCACTGCCTCGCGGGAGGTCGTGGAACACCTGGGGGCCGTCGCGGTCTGCGCTGTGGACGACGACGGCGCGGTGACCCTCGTGCACCAGTACCGGCACCCGCTCGGTGACCGGCTGTGGGAGTTGCCTGCGGGGCTTCTCGACCAGCCCGGTGAGGACCCGGCCGAGACGGCGGGCCGCGAACTCGTCGAGGAGACGGGACTTCGGGCGAAGCGGTGGGACACGCTCGTGGACATCGCCGCATCCCCCGGTTTCACCGACGAGGTCGTGCGCGTGTTCCTGGCGCGCGACCTCACCGAGGTGGGCCGTCAGGCACACGGTGAGGAGGAAGCCGACCTGGTCGTCCACTCCGTCCCGCTCGACGAAGCGGTGCGCATGGTGCTGTCGGGGGAGATCGTCAACGGGGCCACCGTCGGCGGTTTGCTCGCCGCGCACGCCGTGCTCACCGGAGGTGTTCCGCCGCGCGCCGCCGACGCACCGTGGCGGCACCGGCCGACCCGTTTCGCCTCCCGCACGCGCTGAACCACCCCGGCAGGGGCACGTCACCGCAGTGTGCGGCCCCTGCCGTCGGTTCCGCCCTGGGTGAGCAGGATGATGCCGTCGATGAGCGGCCACAGCGCACCCATGCCGAAGGTGATCACAACGCAGAGCAGTTGCAGGACGGCGAGCCGGGTCTCGCCGGTGTAGAAGCGGCCTGCGCCGAAGGGAAGCACGATCTGGAGCACGCCTGCCGTGACCGCCGAGCGGTCGGACGGCTCCGGGGTCGTCAGGTCTGCGGCTGGGGTGGGCGCCGGGGCGACGGTGGCGGGCGTGGCCGTCGTGAGGAAGGCGGGATGGGGCTCGGGGAGGTCGGCGAACAGCGGCCGTACGTCACCTCGCGTGCGAGCGGTGAGGACACGGTCGATGCGCTCCTCGTACTCGGCGGTTGTGAGACGTCCTTCCGCGAAGTGGTCGGCGAGCACGTGGCTCGCCGCTTCCCGTTCCGCTGTGCCGATGCGCAGGCCGTCCGTGTCGAACACCCCGTCCATGGCATCGAGCCTAGGCGAGCCGCAGGTTTCGTCGTCGCCCGCTTCGTCAACGCCTGGGGCATGAATGCGACCATCCCGTCCCGGCCGTCACCGATGCGTCCCGCGGGTGAGGAGAAGAGCGGCTGGCTCGCGGTACTCGAGCAGGGCGCGAACCTGCTCCAGCAGGCCACACCGCTTGCCGGTTTCGACGTCTACGTCGTCGGCCTGCACTGCGCCAAGGACCGTCCCGGCCAGCAGATGGAGGCTCACCACTACTGCCGCGTCGTGAACGAGGATTTCCTGCAATGCGTGTTGTTCGACGGCAACACCGCCGACGCGAACCTGATCGGCGTCGAGTACATCGTGTCCGAGAGGTTGTTCGCCACGATGCCGCGCGAGGAACGCACGTACTGGCACCCGCACAACTACGAGATCCTGTCGGGTCAGCTCGCGGCCCCCGGCCTTCCCGCCGTTGCCGAGAAGGCGCTGATGAAGCAGCTCATGAACAGCTACGGCAAGACCTGGCATACGTGGCACACGGGTCGTCACGACGGGGAGCGGGGCGACGAGGCGCCGAAGGGCGACGCGATGCTGATGTGGTCGTTCAACCGCGACGGTGAGGCGGACGAGTCGCTCAAACTGCACCGCGACGACGCCATGCGGCTGGACACGGCAGGCAAGCGTGATCACAGGCACGACCTCGTCGAGTTGGCCCGACCGCAGGAAGGTGTTGACGCCATGCGGGACCAGTTCAGCGGCACGCGTCCCGTCGAAGGTGTCGCCGAGGTCTGACCCCGTGTTGATCACCGATCGTGCCTGTCCGTTCCCGTAGGGTTGGCACGTGGCACAGGCCGGCGATTCCCAGAACCCTCTCCGTCAGGCCGTGGCCGCCTATCTGGATCACCTGACCGTCGAGCGGGGCACCGCCCGCAACACGGTTGACGGATACTCCCGCGACCTTCGCCGCTACGCCGACCATCTCGCCGAGGCGGGGGTGAACGACCTGCGGCAGGTGAGCAGCGACCACGTCGTCGCGTTCGGCGTCGCCATGCGGCGTGGCCACGGCGACCGGCCCGCTCTGGCCCCGTCGTCGGCGGCACGAGCGCTGTCCGCCGTGAGGGGTTTGCACCGCTTCGCCCACGCCGAGGGCTGGACAGGCGACGACCCGGCTCGCGACGTGCGACCGCCGTCGCTCACCCGGAGACTGCCCAAGGCGCTTCCCCTCGGCGACGTGCTGCGGCTGCTCGACCTGCCTGCGGGGGAGGACGCGCGAGCGCTGCGCGACAAGGCGCTGCTGGAGTTGCTGTACTCCACGGGCGCGAGGATCTCCGAGGCCACGGGACTCGACGTCGATGACGTCGATCGTGACGACCGCACCGTCGTCCTCGACGGCAAGGGCGGGCGGCAACGCCTTGTCCCCTTCGGCCGTCCCGCGCGGGAAGCACTCGATGCCTACCTCGTGCGCGGCAGGCCCGCGCTCGTCGCGAAAGGCAGGGGAACGGGCGCGTTGTTCGTGAACGCACGAGGCGGCAGGCTGTCGCGGCAGGGAGCGTGGCAGGTGTTGAAGTCGGCCGCCGAACGCGCGGGAATCACGGCCCCCGTGTCACCCCACACGCTGCGACATTCGTTCGCGACGCACCTGCTCGAAGGCGGCGCGGATGTTCGCGTGGTCCAGGAACTGCTCGGGCATGCGTCCGTCACCACCACCCAGGTCTACACACTCGTCACCGTCAACACCCTGCGTGAGGTGTATGCCACCACGCATCCCAGAGCACTGGGCTGAGCGGGCGAAAGTACTCCGGTCGTGACCGGCGAGCCGCTTTGGCGCTGCTCTCCGTGCGTCATACGCTGACGCCGGTCCATGCGAACAAGGAGCTTTCGCCCCATGTCGACTTTTCCACAGCCGGCGCGGCGCCTGTCGGACCGCCCCAGCCAGGCGGACGGGTCAGGCCCGGCCACCGCCGAGGAGCGCGACCGGACCGCCGTGCGCATCGCGAAGGGGAGCAGGGACGTCAAGGATCCGAGGACCGCCACGAGGAACGGAAAGAGCGCAGGCGCCGCCGACGACGAGCCCAGACTGGGGCCCACGGGGCGGCCGCTGCGCGACATTCCGGATCCTCCTCCGATCGACCGGCACGGGCCTGCTCAGATCGTCGCGATGTGCAACCAGAAAGGCGGCGTCGGCAAGACCACCTCCACCATCAACCTCGGCGCCGCGCTGGCCGAGTATGGGCGGAGGGTGCTGCTGGTGGACTTCGACCCGCAGGGCGCGTTGTCCGTCGGCCTTGGTATCCAGCCGCACGAACTCGACCAGACGGTCTACAACGTCATCATGGAACGGTCGGTCGCCGTCGAGGACGTGATCTGCGAGACCCGCGTCGAGAACGTCGATCTGTTGCCGAGCAATATCGACCTCTCCGCGGCCGAGGTGCAGCTCGTGGCCGAGGTCGGGAGGGAGCACACCCTGCTCCGGGTGCTGCGTCCCGTGCTGGGTCACTACGACTACATCCTCGTGGACTGCCAGCCGTCTCTCGGCCTGCTGACCGTGAACGCGCTCACCGCCGCCGACGGGGTCATCATTCCGCTGGAGTGCGAGTTCTTCAGCCTGCGCGGTGTGGCATTGTTGATCGACACGATCGAGAAGGTGCGCGAGCGGCTGAACCCGAAGCTCGACATCACCGGAATCCTCGCCACCATGTTCGATCCGAGGACCCTGCATTCGAAGGAGGTCATCGCTCGCGTGGTGGAGGCATTCGGTGACACCGTGTTCGACACGGTGATCAATCGCACCGTGCGGTTCCCCGAGACGACCGTGGCCGGTGAACCGATCACCAGGTGGGCCCCCCGGTCGGCCGGTGCGACGGCCTATCGCGCGCTGGCGCGTGAGGTGATCGCTCGGTGAGCAGGCGAGCGCCGCTGCCCGGTGCTTCGGAGCTGTTTCGCCGGACTGCGCAACGTGACATCGACGCCTCGCGTCAGCCGCAGGCCACCGCGCAGGAGGATGCGCCGCGACGGCCCGCGAGGACCGAGGACCGGTCGGCCCCTCGCCGCGGTTCGGGAAGACAGAAGCACGACGCCAAGATCACGGTTTACGTGTCGGGGGACGAGCTGCTCGCCATGGAGCACGCCAGGCTGAAACTGCGCGGCTCTCACGATCTCGCGGTGGACCGGGGCCGGATCGTGCGTGAGGCCGTGGCCGTCGTGCTCGCCGACTTCGAGCGGCGTGGGGACGATTCCGTCCTGGTGCGCAGGCTCAAGGACGAGGACATCGACGAGGACCGCCTCCTCGACGACAGCGCCCCCGGCGAGGACGCCACGAGCCGATGACGGCGTCCCACATCCCACCCGCCGACGAACCGGACGACACCGACCGCCCCCACCGCGGTTTCCTGGTGAGGCTCGACAACTTCGAGGGCCCGTTCGACCTGCTGCTGCAACTGATCTCTCAGCACCAGCTCGACGTCACCGAGGTCGCACTCCACCAGGTCACCGACGAGTTCATCGCCTACACCCGCACGCTGGGGCAGAACTGGAATCTCGACGAGATCACGGAATTCCTCGTCGTGGCGGCCACACTGCTCGACCTCAAGGCGGCACGCCTGCTGCCTTCGGCGGAGGTGGAGAACGAGGACGACCTCGCGCTGCTGGAGGCTCGCGACCTGCTGTTCGCCAGACTGCTCCAGTACCGCGCGTACAAGCAGGTCGCGGCTCTGTTCGCCGAGTTGGAGGCCGGGGCACTACGCCGCTACCCGCGTTCGGTGGCGCTGGAGGAGCGTTACGCGAGCCTGTTGCCCGAGGTGATGCTCGGCGTCACGAAGGAGAAGTTCGCCGACGTGGCGGTGGGCGTGTTCCGGCCGAAACCACCGCCTACGGTGTCGCTCGACCACCTGCACATGGCGCGGGTGTCGGTGCGGGAGCACGCGGCTGTGTTGCGGCTCCAGCTGGCGAAACGGGGAGCGGCGACCTTTCCCGAACTCGTCGCCGACTGCGAGCACACCATCGAGGTGGTCGCGCGGTTTCTGGCGCTGCTGGAGCTCTATCGCGAGTCGGTGGTGCAGTTCGACCAGGACGAGGCGCTGGCTGAGCTGCGGGTGCGGTGGACGGGCGGCTCGGCGGAGCAGGCCGCCGACGACGCCGAACGTGACCGCGCGGTGGGCATCGAGGACGAGGAGTACGGGTGAGTGACGTCGATGATCAGAGCGGCGACGTGCGGGTTTCCGCACTGGGCGAACTCGACGTGGACAGTGACGTTGCGCACGACGTGACGGACGACCTGACGAACGACGCGGCGGAGAGCCTCGCGGGCGGTGAAGGACGAGGCGAGGGAGCCGGTGAGCCCGCCGTCGTGCCGCACGAGCGCGAACTGCCGGACCTCACGAGCGACACCGCGCTGGCCTCGGCGCTGGAGGCCCTGCTTCTGGTGGTGGATTCCCCGGCGAACGAGGAGTCGCTCGCCGGCGCGCTGGACCAGCCCGTGGACAGGGTCACCGAGATGCTGCGCACGATGGCGGAGGATCTGGCCGACCGGGGAAGCGGCATGGATCTGCGCAGGGTGGCGGAGGGGTGGCGGCTTTACACGCGCGAGACCTACGCACCCTTCGTGGAGAAACTCCTGCTGGACGGGCAGCGCTCGAAACTCACGAGGGCGGCGTTGGAGACACTCGCCGTCGTGGCCTACCGGCAGCCGGTGACGCGGTCGCGGATCGCGGCCGTGCGCGGTGTCAACGTGGACGGCGTCGTTCGCACCCTGCTCGCGCGGGGACTGATCGAGGAGAGCGGCGCCGACCCGGAGACGGGTGGCACCCTGTATGTGACGACGGAACTGTTCCTGGAACGACTGGGGTTGTCGTCGCTCGGCGACCTGCCCCCGATCGCTCCGCTACTACCTGAGGTGGATTCGATTGACGACAGCTGACCAAGGCGTGCGCCTGCAGAAGGTGCTGGCCAAGGCTGGGATCGCCTCCCGCCGCGCCGCAGAAGACCTCATCGTGGCGGGCAGGGTCAGCGTGGACGGCTCCGTGGTGCGTGAACTCGGCCGCAGGGTTGACCCTGACACCGCCGTGATCCACGTTGACGGCGAGCGGATTCAGGTGCGCGACGATCTCGCGTATCTCGCCATGAACAAACCGCGTGGCGTGCACACGACGATGAGCGACGAGCAGGGCAGGCCGTGCGTGGGTGACTACGTGGGCGACCGAGGTGAACGACTGTTCCACGTCGGCAGGCTCGACGCCGACACCGAGGGCCTGCTGCTGCTCACCAACGACGGGGATCTGGCGCACAAGCTCATGCATCCGTCCTTCCACGTTCCCAAGACGTATCTCGCCGAGGTGGACGGCACGGTTGCCAGGGGGCTCGGCAAGCGGCTGCGGGCCGGAGTGCGCCTGGAAGACGGTCCCGTGAAGGTGGACGAGTTCCGGATCAAAGACACCCGCCCCGGCCGCACATTGATCGAGATCGTGCTGCACGAGGGTCGCAAGCACATCGTGCGCAGGTTGCTGGCCGAGGTGGGGCATCCGGTGCGCAAACTCGTCAGGACCGCCGTGGGCGAGGTGTACCTCGGCAACACGAAACCCGGCAGGCTGCGGGCGTTGACGCAGGCGGAGATCGGCTCGCTCTACCGGGCCGTCGGCGAATGAGGCGAAGCGCGGAAGCCCGAGACTGAGGCGATCACGCGGGTCGAGCGGGGAACTGACGCACGGCGTCCGGCTCCGCTCGACCTCGCTTCGTCGTCCTCGACGTCGGGTTCAGCCCTCCGCGATGTCCGACCAGCACCACGATCCCGAGGAGTTCTCGACGGTGAAGGTGGCGTTGACGGAGAGCTTCTTGCCCTCGTTCTCCAGGTCGATGCTCGCCTTGAACGACGCGCTCGGCGGGTTCTGCTTCTCTTGGAGCCCGCTGGTCACCTCGAACTTCGTGACGTAGGGCGCATCGGTGGCGAAGCCGTGCAGCTTCGGCTCGTCGGCAGGGCAGATCAGCTTCTTGAGCGCCTCGTAGTCTCCGTTCGACCAGCCCTGCGCGACCTGCTCGGCGACGGCGGCGGCCTCGCTGTCGCCGAAGTCCGTGCCGCCGCCAGCGCCGTCCCGGCCTGAGTCGTCACCGCTGAGGAGGAATCCGGGGGTGACGAAGCCGGTGACACCGAACGCCGCCAGCGCCACCACCGCCACGGAAACCCCCACCCACAGCCCGGTCTTCTTCTTCGGGGCAGGCGGCATGGACTGCTGCGGCGGCTGCGCGGGAGGCATCCCACCGTACGGATGGCCGAGTTGGCCGAGTTGGCCGAGTTGGCCCAAGCCCTGCTGCGGTTGCTGCTGCCCGAATGCCTGCGCGCCGTGTGGCTGCCCGTACGCCTGCGGAGCCTGCGGCTGAGCCGGTTGTCCCTGCTGGGGAGTCCAGCCACCGAAGTGACCTTGCTGGTCGTAGGGCCCTCGCTGGCCGCCCTGCTGCGGGGGGTATGTCATGGCGTTCGCCCTTCGTCGCGGTGCCCGAGACCTCAATGCCTCCTGTGACGCTGCCTCCTGTGACGCCGGGATCCCTGGCACGGTTCCGTGCGCGCCGGAGTCCCTCAGCCCGGTCCGGACGTCTCGGGGTGTTCGAGCCGGAGGTCGAGCGTTCCAGTGAGCCGGAGTTCCTTGATCGTGTTCTCACCGGTGTCGAGGGTGCGGACGGTGCCGTCGGGGTGCCAGCCCGCACCGCGGTAGAAGGAGAGCGTGGCCGAATCCGACTGCATGACCCAGGTGACGCCGCGTTCGGCTCCACGGCGGCGTAACCCGGCCGCCGCGGTGGCGAGCAACCGGCCGCCGTGCCCGCGGCGGCCCCAGCGGGGTTCCACGACGAGAGACGCGATCAGCGCCGTGCTCCCGGCGTCGTCGGGCAGTGCACCGTCGGCGGCGGCGACCTCCGCCTCCGGCGCCATCCCCGCGACGCAGAAACCCACCGTGGCCTGCCCCTCGACGGCGACGTAGACGTCGGTGCCGGGGTGGTCAACGGCTTCGGCCCAGCTCGCCGACATCTCCTCCGGAGCGAGCCGGTCGAGTACGGAAGGGCCGAGGGACTCCGCGAAGGCGGTGCGCCAGGCGACGAGCTGGATCCGGGTGATCTCGGGCACGTCGCCGCCGGTGGCGGGACGGACGTCGGCGGTGGTCATGCCGGTCACAGTAGCGGCCGTCCGGCAACGGGATATCGACGTGCCGGAGGATGTCGGTGCCCGCTGGCATGATGCCCGACGTGAGAACCGTCAGCCCCGGGGTCGCCACCCGGACCGCCCTGGCAGCGCAGGGTTTCGCCGATCCACGTCCCGTCGGTGAGCCGGATCGAAGGCATCTGCGCCGGGTGCTGTCCCGTGTGCAGGTCCTCCAACTCGATTCGGTCAACGTCGCCGTCCGCGCTCACTACGCGCCGCTGTTCTCCCGTCTCGGCGCGTACGACAGGGAACTCGTGGACTCCGCTGCCTGGACACACAGCGCGCGCCGCCCCCGCATGCTCGTGGAGTGCTGGGCTCACGAGGCGAGCCTGGTGCCGGTGGAGGATTGGCCGCTCCTGCATTCGGGAGCGAAGCCGCGAGGCTGGTGGCGGCACTACGGCCGGATCGCCGAATCCGAACCCGCTCTCATCGACGACGTGCTCGCCGTCGTGAAGGAACTGGGGCCGGTCGGTGCGGGCACCATCGAACGCGAACTGTCCGGGCCCGCGGCCAGGACACCGGGCTCGTGGTGGGAACGCTCGGACGTCAAGAAGGTCTGCGAGTGGCTCTTCGGCATCGGGGAGCTGACCACGGGTGCCCGCAGGGGATTCGAGCGGCTGTACGACCTCAGCGAACGAGTGCTGCCGCCCGAGGTGTTGCACCGCACGGTGGCCGCCGACGTCGCTGCGAGGGAACTCGTGGACCGCGCCGCGAGGGCGTACGGCATCGCCACCGAACCCGATCTGCGCGACTATTACCGGCTTTCACCCGAGGTGAGCAAGAGAGCCGTCGCCGAGCTCGTCGAGGAGGGAACCCTGGAACCGGTGCGTGTGGCCACGTGGCGGGCGCCCGCATACCGGCATGTCGCCGCCCGCGCACCGCGCACGGTGGAGGGCAGGGCGCTGCTGTGTCCTTTCGATCCGCTGGTGTGGGAGCGAAGCAGGACGGAACGGCTGTTCGGCTTCCGGTACCGCATCGAGATCTACGTGCCGGAGGCCAAACGGGTGCACGGCTATTACGTCTTCCCGTTCCTCCTCGACGGGGCGCTGGTCGCGCGGGTCGATCTGAAGGCCGACCGCGCAGCGGGGATACTGCGGGTACAGGGCGCCTTCGCCGAGTCCGATGTGGACCTCGACAGGGTCGCGTCCGAGCTGGCGGGCGAACTCGGTGTCATGGCGTCGTGGCTCGGGCTCGATCGGGTCGTCGTCGGTGAACGCGGAGATCTGGCCCTCGACCTCCGTCGTGCGATCTGACGGGCGGCAGCTCGCACGACGGAAGCGATTGTGCCTCCGGCCATGCGCAGGAGGTCAGGCGCGCGTGACCACGACCCTTCCTGCGCCGCTGCGAGCGCGGACGGTCAACGCCGCGGCCTCCTGCGGTGGACTGTCCGACACGTCGAGGTCACTGTGGACACTGCCAGCGCCACTGGAGAGGTCGATCTCCGCCGTGACACCGGGCCGGATGCCGACGCGGATGTCCCCGGTGCCCGAGATCGCCTCGACGGCACCCGAGGTGGCCTCGCCGACGATGATCTCGCCACTGGTGGTGCGCACGAGGGCGGCGTCGGCGACCTCGCCCAGCCGGACCCGCGCGCTGCCGCCGTTGACGGTCGCAGGCCCCGACAAAGTCTCGATGTCGATCTCCCCGCTGCTCGTGCGCACGGTGGTGGTGCCCTCGGCCATGTCGAGGGTGACCGAACCGGAGCCGGTGTTGACGTCCGCCCCGCCACAGGCGCCGTGCACCGTCACACCGGCGAGCCGGGTGCGGGCGCGTACGTGGGAGGAGGCGGGAGCGCGGACGGTGACCGCGACCGGCGAACCCATGGGTGGGGGAGCTTTCGGGCCTCGTACCACGACACGGTCGCCCACTTTCTCGATCCGCGTCTCCTGCACGGCGTCGGCCGGGGCGGCCAGTGGGCCACTCTGCCCGCCGAACATCTCACCGACCCAGTTCAGCACCCCGGCCGCACCCTGAGCCCACGACGGTCCTGGCGCGTGCGCACGCCGTATCTCGACGGACACGCCCGGCTCGTCGGTGAGGCGGACCTCCACAGTGCCCGCTGTGAGGTCGAGGTCCAGCTCGACGGGCTCGTCTGCGTCGAAGGTCTGCGTGCGGACGACGTCGTTGCCGCCCTCTGACTGCTCGGTCACTCCGCTCACCCCCTGACCCAGCCGTGCAGGTGCGAGCCGCCGTGACCCCGGCCACCTCGCCCGTGGTGAGGAGGACCGAACGGGGAGCTGCCGTGCGGCTTGCCCTGGAGCGCGCCCTGCACCGCCTGTGCGACGAACGTGTTCAGTGACACTCCTTGCGCCGCCGCGGCCTGCTCCGCCTGGGTTTTGAGGTGCTCGAACAGGCGAAGCGTCATCCGGCTGATGTCTCCTGAGTCACCGGGCGGCGGCGGAGGCGGTGGCGGGGGAGGTGGTTGGGGTGCCTCCTGCGCCTGGCCCGCAGGGCTGCCGCCGGTGACGACCACGCGGACGTCCCGGCCGTCGAGCCGCACCTCCACCACGTGATCGGGAAGCTGGGCGGTGACCTCGGCTGCCAGGTCGGACAAGGCGTTCATCAGTGTCAGGCGGGCTGCGGGTTCCAGCGTGGCAGCGAGCACGGCCGCGGCGCGCTGGAGTTGCTCGTCGCCTGCACTGGCCGTGGTGGCAAGGCTCTCCCGCAACGTGGAAAGGTACGGATTCAGGTCCATGACACCATGGTGACACCATATGTGATGTCTTTCAAGGGAGGCGAGGGCGTTGATGATGTCACTGTGACTTCGTCGTGTCGGCTCCAAGACCGGGACGCGCCTCGCGGAGCCCACATCCGGCGGAAGTACGCTCGCGGGTGTCGAATACAAGGAGGGAGTCGGACGTGGCGGAAACGGTGGCACCCAAGGTGCGGTTGATCGCGAAGACGGAGTTCTTCCCGCCTGAGGACGTGCCGTGGACAACCGACGCGGACGGAGGGCAGGCGCTCGCCGAGTTCGCGGGCCGTGCGTGCTACCAGTCGTGGTCGAAGCCGAACCCGAGGACCGCGACCAACGCGGGTTACCTCAACCACATCATCGATGTCGGGCACCTCTCGGTGCTGGAACACGCGAGCGTGTCGTTCTACATCACCGGTATCTCGCGCTCGCTGACCCACGAGCTGATCCGGCACCGGCATTTCTCGTACTCGCAGCTGTCGCAGCGCTACGTTCCCGAGCGCGACGCGGCGTTCGTCGAGCCCGACGTCATCGCGAACGACCCCGAGCTGCACGAGAAGTTCCTCGCGGCGACACAGGCCAGCGTCGATGCCTACACCGAACTGCTCGCGGGGCTGGAGGAGAAGTTCGCCGACGCCCCCTCCGCGACTCTGCGGCGCAAGCAGGCGAGGCAGGCCGCCCGCGCTGTGCTGCCCAATGCGACCGAGACCCGAATCGTGGTCACCGGCAACTACCGGGCGTGGCGGCACTTCATCGCCATGCGGGCCACAGAGCAGGCCGACGTGGAGATCAGGGCCCTTGCCGTGGAATGCCTGCGGCAGTTGCAGAAGGCCGCCGAGAACGCCTTCGCCGACTTCACCATCTCGACACTGCCCGACGGCACCGAGGTGGCTTCGAGCCCGATGGTCGCCGAGGGCTGAGGGAGAGGATCGCACCGTGCGGAAGCTCGTCGTGGACGTCCGGCCGGGTGAGTACGTGGTCGCCAGGTGGGATACCGAGCGGGACGCGAGCATGGATACCGAGCGGGACGCGAGCATGGATACCGAGCGGGACGCGAGCATGGATACCGAGCGGGACGCGAGCGTTGATACAGCGCGGCACGGCAGGTCGGGTGGGGTCTCGCCCGACCTGGCCGCGTTGTTCGCCGCCGGCGCCGCGTTCGTGTCGGTCACGTGCAACGGCGGCGAGCTGTCCGTGGTGGGCCCTGTGGACATCGTGCCGGACGGTGCCGTCGCGGAGGCGGGCTGGCGGTTGCTCACGGTCGAAGGGCCGCTTGAGTTCACGCTGACGGGAATCATGGCCGCGCTGGCGGGGGAGCTGGCGGCGGCCGGAGTGTCGCTGTTCGCGGTGTCCACTTACGACACCGATCACGTGCTGGTGAAGGACGCCGATCTCACCCGTGCCGTTGCGGCGCTGCGGGAGGCGGGTCACGAGGTGCGCGGCACCTGAGCTGTCTGCCCGCGCGGTTCGCGCCTGGTCCACCGCGAACTCGGGCGCACAGGGGGAACGTGTGTGCGGGACGGTCGGTCCTCCGATCGGGTGGTCTCCTCGCTACCATCTCTGCGCACGAGACGAGGGGGTTCGAGGTTGACCGACGAGCAGATCGCCACCACACCCGTGGCTCCAGCGATGCGGATGATCGCCAACCGCTACCGCCTCGGCGGTGAACTCGGCCGTGGTGGCATGGGCGTGGTCTGGCGAGCCGAGGACACCGTGATCGGCAGGCAGGTCGCGATCAAGGAGCTGCGGCTGCCCGACGGCGCCGAGGAGGGCGTGTTCCAGGAGCGGGTGCTCCGTGAGGTCCGCACGGGCGGCAGGCTCAACGACCCCGCCGTCGTGACGGTCTTCGACGTGGTGGCCGACGGTGGTACGACCTACATCGTCATGGAGCTGGTGGAGGCGCCGACGCTGTCGGACCTCGTCCGCAGCGGCGGCCCCCTCGCGCCGCACCAGGTCGCCTCCATCGGCCTTCAGGTGCTGTCGGCGCTGCGGGCCGCGCACCAGGCCGGGATCGTGCACCGTGACGTCAAGCCCGCGAACATCATGGTGGCCGCGAGCGGCAGGACCAAGCTCACCGATTTCGGTATCGCGCAGGCCATCGACGACCCGCGCATCACGACCAGCGGGATGCTCATCGGCTCGCCCGCGTTCATGGCGCCGGAGCGGGTCGCGGGTCGGGAGGCGATGCCCGCCTCGGACCTCTGGTCGCTGGGGGCTGCGCTGTTCTTCGCGGCCGAGGGTGCTGTGCCGTTCGAGCGGGCCTCCACGGCCGCGACACTCCACGCGATCATGAACGAGGTCCCGTATCTCACGAGGGTTCAGGGGCCGCTCGCCTCCGCGATCATGGGACTGATGGCGTCCTCTCCCGAGGGCCGCATCACCGCCGAGCAGGCGCAGGCGCTGCTCACCCTCGCCGCGCAGCAGCCCTCGGCCATGACACCGCCGGGCGGGCAGCCGACGCTGCACCACGCGGGGCCCTCGCCGACCATGATCGCGGGCAATCCCGGCACGAGCGCCTCCCAGGCCACGAGCCCGGGGCGGAGGAAGGCAGCCTGGACCGTCGGCGCTCTCGCCGGGGTCGCCTTGCTGGCAGCGGGCTTCTTCCTCGGCAAGCCCGTGTGGTCGCCCTCCGTTGACGAGCAGATGCTGCCGACCCTCACCTACGGCGAGGGCGGTGACATGGCCCAGCTCTACATCGACAGCAGCTACAACTGCGTCAACACCACCCTGGACAAGGGCCGGTCGGTGACCCAGAGCAACTGGGTGGACTGCGAAGAACACCACGACGTCGAGTGGTACGCCTCGCAGTACCCGGTCGGCGGGGCAGACGAGGAGGGTTCCCCGCAAGCCCGGTATCCGGGGAGGGAGACGCTCGTCGGCTACGCCGAGAAGGCGTGCGGGCTGATCTTTCACTCCAACCGCGTCAACGACGGACTCCGCGAAGGGCTCAGCTACCGCGCGCTGATCCCGAGCCAGAAGGAATGGGAGAAGCGTCCGGACGACTACAGCTCGGACGGGGTCAGGGGGATTTACTGTTTCGTCGGTGATCGCAACGGCGGCCAGCGGACCGGTTCGGTCATCCAGGAAGTGGAGTAGCGGAAGCGTTCTCGTTTCCCCACGCTGTCACCGGCAATCCTGCTGCCGCGCCGCACCGGGGCCGGAACATGGTCATTCACCTCGGTCGGCGCGGTCGTCGTCGAGCCGAAGAGGTACCGTCAGTTCCATGTCGATCGCACCTCCCACCCCACCCACGGCCGCGCCGGGACGACCGTTCGGCCGGGTGCTCACAGCCATGGTCACGCCGTTCACCGCCGACGGAGCGGTGGATCTGAAGCGGGCGCAGGAGCTCGCCGTCCACCTGGTGGAGCTGGGGAACGACGGTCTGGTCGTCAACGGAACCACGGGCGAGAGCCCCACGACGACGGACGCGGAGAAGTCCGACCTGGTGCGGGCCGTCACCGAGGCGGTCGGGGAACGGGCCACGGTCGTCGCCGGAGCGGGCACCAACGACACGGCACACAGCATCGAACTGGCCAGGCAGGCGGAGAAGGCCGGCGCACACGGCCTGCTCGTCGTGACCCCGTACTACTCGCGGCCGACGCAGGCGGGCCTCCAGGCGCACTTCACCGCTGTCGCGGACGCCACGGAACTCCCGGTGATGCTCTACGACATCCCGCCGCGCTCCATCGTGCCGATCGAGGTCGATACCCTGCGCAGGCTCGCCGAGCACCCGCGCATCCTCGCCGTCAAGGACGCCAAGGGTGATTTGCTGGCCGGTAGTGAGGTCATCGCCAACACCCATCTCGCTTACTACTCGGGTGACGACGGGCTCAACCTGCCGTGGCTGTCCGTCGGCGCCACCGGTGTCGTGAGCGTCATCGGTCACGTCGTGGCAGGCCGGATCCGAGCGATGATCGACGCCTACGAGGACGGCGACACCTCGACGGCCCGCACCAACCATCGCGGCATGATCCCGGTGTACCGGGCGTTCTCGCGGGTCGGCGGCGTGGTCTTCGCCAAAACGGCGTTGCGGCTGCGTGGCATGGACGTGGGCGAGCCTCGCCTTCCCATCGTGCCGGCGCCCGAGGAGCTGGTGCGCGCCGTCGCCGACGACCTCACACAGGCCGGGGTGCCGCTGGAGAGCTCACCTGCCGGTGACTGGGCGACCTCACGCGTCGCGCAGGCGGATTCGGCGGCGGCCTACGTCACACCCACCACACACACGAGCGTTGGGACCATTCAGCGTTGAACCATCAGTCGAGTGCACCGGGACCCGCACACCTGCCGCCGCCGCTGCCAGAGGGAGGACTTCGTGTCGTCGCTCTCGGCGGGATCGGCGAGGTCGGCAGGAACATGACCGTCTTCGAGTACGGCGGCAGACTGCTGATCGTCGATTGCGGGGTCCTGTTCCCCGAGGACGCCCAGCCCGGCGTCGATCTCATCCTGCCCGACTTCCGTGCCATCGAGGACCGGCTCGACGACATCGAGGCCATCGTGCTCACGCACGGCCACGAGGATCACATCGGTGCCGTGCCGTTCCTGCTGCGTATGCGCCCGGACCTTCCGGTGTACGGATCGCGTTTCACGCTGGCGCTGCTGTCGGCCAAGTGCAGGGAACACCGGCAGCGCCCTGTGCTGGTCGAGGTCGCCGAGGGACAGCGCCACCCTGTCGGGCCGTTCGAGCTGGAGTTCTTCGCGGTCAACCATTCGATTCCCGACGCGCTCGCTGTCGCCCTGCGCACCCCGGCGGGGGTCGTGCTGCACACGGGTGACATCAAGCTCGACCAGCTCCCGCTCGACGGCAGGCTCACCGACCTGGCTGGCTTCTCGCGGCTCGGTGACGAGGGCGTGGATCTGCTGTGCATCGACTCGACCAACGCCGAGGTGCCCGGCTTCGTCACGCCGGAGCGCGACATCGGGCCTGTGCTCGACGACGTCGTCGCGCGGGTGCGGCAGCGCGTGATCGTGGCGTGCTTCGCCAGCCATGTGCACCGGGTGCAGCAGGTGCTTGACGCGGCACAACGGCACGGCAGGCGGGTCGCCTTCGTCGGCAGGTCGATGGTGCGCAACATGACCATCGCGGCCGAGCTCGGCCTTTTGACGATCCCGCAGGGGCTGCTCATCGACCTCGACGAGGCGGTGAACCTTCCCGAGACGAAGGTGCTGTTCATCTCGACGGGGTCGCAGGGCGAACCGCTGTCGGCGTTGTCGAGGATGGCCAGGGGTGAGCACAGGCAGATCTCCATTCGCGAGGGCGACACGGTGGTGCTCGCGAGTTCCCTGATCCCCGGCAACGAGACCGCCGTGTTCGGCGTGATCAACGGCCTCGTTCGGCTCGGCGCGGACGTCGTGCACCAGGGCAATGCGAAGGTGCACGTCTCGGGACACGCGTCGGCGGGTGAGCTGCTCTTCCTCTACAACGCCGTCCGGCCGAGCAACGTCATGCCCGTCCACGGCGAGTGGCGGCACCTGCGCGCCAACGCGGCACTGGCCGTCCGCACAGGGGTGGCCGAGGAGAACGTCGTCCTCGCCGAGGACGGCGTCGTGGTGGATCTCGTCGATGGCAAGGCGTCGATCACCGGCAGGGTCGAGGTCGGCATGGTCTACGTCGATGGGCTGTCGGTCGGCGATGTCGGCGAGTCCACGCTGTCCGATCGGCTCGTGCTCGGGGAGGGCGGGTTCATCGCCATCACGGTGGCCGTCGATTCCACCTCCGGTAGGGCTGTCAGTTCACCGACGCTGTCGGGCCGAGGGTTCTCCGATGACCCGAAAGCGCTCGACGAGGTGACCAGGCTCGTGGAGATGGAGCTGTCGCGCACCGAGGCCGAGGGCATCACCGACACTCACCAGATCGCTCAGGCGGTGCGCCGGGTGGTCGGCCGCTGGGTCGCCGAGACCTATCGGCGCAGGCCGATGATCGTGCCGACGGTCATCCCGGTGTGACGAGCGGGCTCATTGGCTGCCGTCGCGGTGGCGGCAGGCCCGGGACCTGGCCCTGACGGTGGCCACCATGAGGGCCAGCAGGACCGTGAGGCCCTGGGTGAGCAGTGCCCTGCGGGCGCGGCGCTGTTCGGCACGAGTCGGACGGCTCATCCATCCCCCTTGTGTGTCGGCTCTTCTCGGATGTCACCCGCGCGAAAGACCGCAGCGCTCGGGGCAGTCTCGCGCGGGTGTCACCCATTTGGAAGGAGCTGGGCCGCTGTCGGTTCCCTCTCGCCCGATTTGTCCCGTGAGCCGGGTGCGGTCCTGCCCTGTCAGCGGGCCGTGCCGTGGTCCACGTGGTCGCCCACCGGAAGGGGTTCGGCCGCGGTGGTGGGCCCGCCCTGCGACGACGGCGCGGTGAGCTGCACCAGCAGCGCACCGCCGAGCAGCACACAGGCTCCCAGCACCTGAACCCAGACGAGGGATTCGTCGAGCAACACCCAGGCCAGGGTCGTGGCCACCAGCGGTTCGAGGAGGGCGAGCACGCTCGCCGTCGAGGCGGGCAGATGGCGCAACGCCGTGATCCCCGCCAGGTACGCCAGCACGGTCGAGAACAAGGCGACGGCGACGAGCAACGTCCACACCGGGGGCTGCCACGGCCCGATCTCGGCGGGGCCCGCAAGCGTCGAGGCGGGCCACGTCCACGGCGGGGCGACGGCGCACACGGCGACCGCGCCCACCACCATGCCCCAGGTCACCATCCCGAGCGGGTGGTGACTGGCCACGCCGTGTTCGCCCAGCAGGAAGTACGCGGCCGAGCACACGGCAGCCGCGACACCCGCCGCGAGACCGAGCGCGTCGAGTGTCAGCCCCTCGTGCACGCGGGCGACCATCGCCAGGCCAAGCAGGGCCAGCCCGATCCCGGCCCACATCGGCCACGGCAGCCGCACCCTGCGCACGAAGCGCACCCACAGGGCCACCAGCACGGGCGAGGTGAACTCCAGCAGGATGGCGATGCCCACGGGAACGCGGGCGGCGGAGAGGAAGTAGAACAGCTGCACACCGGCGACGCCGAGCAGGCCGTAGCCGAGCAGCACGCGCCACTGGCCGCGCTTCACCTTCAGCAGGCTGGGCCTGATCAGTCCGACGCCGATGAGCAGGACGACGGCGGCGATGCCGATGCGGGCAGCGGCGACCTGCTCTGGTGACATCCCCGCCGTCATCGCGGGTTTGCCGAGGGCCCCCGAGCTGCCGAAACACAGCGAAGCCAGCACCAGCAGTACGATGCCGCGCGCTCGGCTCCGCGACGGCGTGCCCTGCTCCCGGGCTGCGGTACCGGACTCGCTCACGGCCGCGCTCCCGGTCGCCACGGGCTGCGCCCGTCCGTGGGCCTCGTGGGATCGACGAACCTCGGAACATCAGGCTCGTCCGCACGCAGGGGAACGAGCCCGTCGGTGATCGCGTGCATGATCGCGGCGTGCGCCTTGACGGCGTCCCCGGGACGTCCCGCCCGGAACGGCGAGAGGTCAACCGGCTCCCCGAAGTGCACGCGGAAGGTGGGCCGTCGTAGTGGTGCCGTGAGGCCGGACCTGGCGAGCGGGAGGATATCGGACAGCTTGGTCACCGTCTCGGTTCCCCAGTAGACGGCCTCGTGCGCTCCCCACTGACTGATCGGGATCACCGGCACCCCTGCCGCGAGAGCCAACCTGGCCGCGCCCGTCTTGCCGCGCTCGGGCCACAGCCCCGGCTCGCGGCTAATGCGCCCTTCCGGATACACGATGAGCGGACCCGTCGCCAGGCGAAGGGCCTCCGCCGCCTGACCGAACTGCGCCACCGCCGACGACGAACCCCGGTCCACCCGAAGATGTCCGCTCGCCCGCAGCGCGGGCCCGACAACCGGGGCGTCGAGCAGGCCACCGGCGAGCATGAACCGTGGCGCGAGGCCGAGGCGCCTGCACGCGGCCATCAGGACGAACGCGTCGAACACGCCGATGTGGTTGGCCGCCATGAGCAGGGGCTTCCCGCGAAGGGAACGGGGAACGCATCCGGTGACGCGCAGCCGTCCCACCACGGAGACGAGCCCGTGATCGACGGCCAGCATCGTCCGCCACACGAGGGGGGCCTTGCCCCGTCCGGACGACCCTCGGTCGTGTTGAAGCGACACCATGGGCGCAAAGCATGTCACGGCGGCCCGCACCCATGACACGGGGCGGGCGTGACGCTGATCAATATCACCTGTGGCCAGTGTGGCGCGCGGGGCGAACGAGGTGAAACGGCTACCGTAGGGGCATGGCGAGCGGCTCGACGACACGGGGGCGCGGCACCGGGCGGACAGGCGCGGGGCGCGGAGCGCAACGCTCGGCGAAGGCGAAATCCGCGTCGGCTGCGAAGCCGGCGAGGTCACCGAAGTCGGCCACGCCGTCCGGCCGCACCACAGCGGCACGCAGACCGCCCGCGAAACGGGCGAAGCGATCGGCGGGAGGAGCCCTCGGCAGGACACTGCGAGGGACGTGGACGCTCCTCGCCAGGGGAACCGGCGGTGTGGCCAGGACCGTCGGGCGCACGCGCGAACTCGATCCGGAGCACCGCAGGGACGGCCTCGCGCTCGGCCTCGTCGCTCTCGCGCTGGTGGCAGCCGTCGGCGTCGGCTGGGAAGCGGCGGGGCCGGTAGGGGAGGCCATCGCGGTCGGTACCCGCAGCGTGATCGGAGCCGCGGCCGTGGCATTGCCGGTGGCCCTGTTGCTGGCGGCGGTGGTGCTCATGCGCTCGCAGCCGCGTCCGGAGACCCGCCCGCGCATGGTGGTTGGAAGCCTGCTGGTGGGCCTCGCCGTGCTCGGGCTGCTGCATCTGATCAGCGGTAGGCCGCAGGAGCACGCGCAGCAGATGTACGCGGGCGGCTGGATCGGCTGGTTCTCCGGCGACCTGCTCGCCAGGGGCGTCACCGCGTGGATCGCCGTTCCCCTGCTGGTGCTCGTGCTGGCCTACGGCGTGCTGGTGTTCGCGGGAACGCCCGTCCGCCGCCTCCCCCAGCGGCTGCGCGAGTGGACGACCGAGTCTGCGGGGTCCACGGACGCGTCGGACGCGCTAGAACCGGGCGAGGGGGAGGACGGGGCGGACGAGCGGGCCCCGTCACGAACCAGGTCGCGGGGCGGCGACACTGCCGCTCCCGACGGCGACGCCGTCACCGGCGCCGACCCGGCCACCGCCCGCCTGCGCAGGCCGTCGCGAGGGCGAACGCCGAAAGCGGACGCGGACGACGCGCAGGCCACACTCGATCTCACCGCGCCGGAGGGGGAACAGGTCAGCGGCCCCGTGCCTGCTCCCTCGCCGGTCCGCAAGAAGGCGGCAGGGGCGATGGCGTCGTCACGACGGCAGGAACCCGCGCTGTCGGTCACCCGCACGGTCGAGGGCGACTACAACCTCCCCTCACTGGAACTGCTCACACTGGGAGACGCGCCGAAGGGGCACAGCCGCGCCAACGACGTGATGATCGAGGCAATCACCGGCGTGCTCGACCAGTTCAAGATCGACGCGCAGGTCACCGGCTTCACTCGTGGCCCGACGGTCACCCGGTACGAGGTGGAACTCGGCCCGGGCGTGAAGGTCGAGAAGATCACCGCGTTGACGAAGAACATCGCCTACGCGGTGGCCACCGAGAACGTGCGCCTCCTCGCGCCCATCCCCGGCAAGTCGGCTGTGGGTATCGAGGTGCCCAACACCGACCGCGAGATGGTGCGCCTCGGCGACGTGCTGCGCTCGCCGACGGCTGCCTCCGACGACCACCCGATGGTCATCGGCCTCGGCAAGGACATCGAGGGCAACTTCGTCACAGCCAACCTCACCAAGATGCCGCACCTGCTGGTGGCAGGCTCCACGGGCTCCGGCAAGTCGAGCTTCGTCAACTCGATGCTCGTCTCCCTGCTCTCCAGGGCGACGCCCGACGAGTGCCGCATGATCCTCATCGACCCGAAGATGGTCGAGCTCACCCCGTACGAGGGCATCCCGCACCTGATCACGCCCATCATCACGCAGCCGAAGAAGGCCGCAGCGGCGCTCGCCTGGCTCGTGGAGGAGATGGAGCAGCGTTACCAGGACATGCAGGCCAACCGCGTGCGGCACATCGACGACTTCAACCGCAAGGTGCGGAAAGGCGAGATCACCGCCCCGCCCGGCAGCGAGCGGGTCTACCGGCCGTACCCGTACATCATGGCGATCGTGGACGAGCTGGCCGACCTGATGATGACCGCGCCGAGGGACGTCGAGGACGCCATCGTGCGGATCACGCAGAAGGCGAGGGCCGCCGGTATTCACCTCGTGCTGGCGACGCAGCGGCCGTCCGTGGACGTGGTCACCGGTCTCATCAAGACCAACGTGCCGTCGCGGCTGGCGTTCGCGACGTCGTCGCTCACCGACTCCCGCGTCATCCTCGACCAGCCGGGCGCGGAGAAGCTGATCGGCATGGGCGACGCGCTCTACCTGCCGATGGGAGCGGGAAAACCCACCCGTGTGCAGGGGGCTTTCGTCAGCGACGAGGAGATCACCGCCGTCGTCGCCGCGACCAAGGAACAGGCGGAGCCGGACTACACCGAGGGTGTCACGGCGGCCAAGGCCGGTGAGAAGAAGGACATCGACCCCGACATCGGCGACGACCTCGACGTGCTGCTCCAGGCGGCCGAGCTGGTGGTCAGCTCCCAGTTCGGGTCAACCTCGATGCTGCAACGCAAGCTGAGAGTGGGATTCGCGAAAGCGGGCAGGCTGATGGACCTGCTGGAGACGAGGGGAGTGGTGGGTCCCTCGGAGGGTTCGAAGGCGCGGGAGGTGCTCGTGAAGCCCGACGACTTGCCGGGGGTGCTCGCCATGATCCGTGGTGACGACCCGCCGCAGGAGGAGTAGCCGCCGTGTCCGTGACCCACTCCGCCTTCGACCCACTGGCCACCGTCGAGGAGGTCCGCGTCTATGCCATCGCGATGCGGACGCGGTTCCGTGGCATCACCGTGCGGGAGGGCATGCTGCTGCGCGGGCCGACCGGGTGGGGAGAGTTCTGCCCGTTCGACGACTATCCCGACGCCGGTGCCGTGCCGTGGCTCGCGGCGGCCGTCGAGCAGTGCACGGGGCACTGGCCCGCTCCGGTGCGTGATCGCGTGCCGGTGAACTGCACTGTCCCCGCCGTCGCTCCCGACGTGGCTCACGAGATCGTCGCGCGGTCCGGATGCCGCACGGCGAAGGTCAAGGTCGCCGACCGGCCCGGCTCGCTCGCCGAGGACCAGGCCAGGGTCGAAGCCGTGCGCTCGGCGCTCGGGCCTGGTGGCGCGATCCGGGTTGACGCCAACGGTGCGTGGGACGTCGAGTCGGCTGTGCGCCACATCAGAGTGCTGGATCGCTCGGCAGGCGGCCTCGAATACGTGGAACAGCCCTGCCCCACCGTGCCCGAACTCGCGCAGGTGAGGCGGCGGGTGAACGTGCGCATCGCCGCCGACGAGTCGATCCGCAGGGCCGACGACCCCCTCAGGGTCGCCGTGGCCGAGGCCGCCGACGTCGCCGTGCTCAAGTGCCTGCCACTGGGCGGGGTGCATCGCGCTCTCCAGGTCGCCGAGGCGTGTGGCCTGCCCTGCGTCGTCTCGTCGGCGCTGGAGACAAGCGTGGGACTCGCGGCCGAGGTCGCTCTGGCCGCGGCGCTTCCCGAACTCCCGTTCGCGTGTGGCCTCGGCACACTGTCGTTGCTGGACGGCGACGTGGTTCCCGCGTCGGCGGCGTTGCGGCCCGTTGACGGGTTCGTGCCGGTGCCCGCCGCGAAGCCGGTGCCCGATCCCGCGCTCGTTGACGCCCACGCTCCCATCGACCCGGTCGAGGTGGCTCGCTGGCTGGCGCGCCTGGCGCGGGTCGGCGCGTTGCTTCAACGACGCTGAGTGTCGTGCGCGTCCTCGCCGCAGGGGCGGGCAGTGTCGGTGGTGTCGGTGGTGTCGGTGGTGAGGTGCAGCAGCATGCGCGTGTTGCCGAGCGTGTTGGGCTTCACGAACGGAAGATCGAGGAACTCGGCCACACCGGTGTCGGCCGAACGGCGCATCTCCGCGTAGACCTCAGCGGGCACGGGGGTGCCGGTGATCTCGGTGAACCCGTGCCTCGCGAAGAATTCGGTCTCGAAGGTGAGCACGAACAGCCGTCGCAGCCCCAGTTCGGCCGCGAGGTCGATGAGCCGTTCCACCAGAGCGTGCCCGATTCCCCTGCCCCGCACCGACCGGTCAACCGTCACCGTGCGGATCTCGGCGAGGTCCTCCCACATCACGTGCAGCGCCCCGCACCCGACGACGGTGCCTTCGACCTCGGCCACCCAGAATTCCTGCACGTCCTCGTAGAGGGTGATCAGATTTTTCTCCAGCAGCACCCGCCCCGCGTCGGAGTCAACCAACCGCTTGATTGCGCGCACATCGGCGATGCGGGCGCGCCGGATCAGGGGTGCTTGCACAGACGTCAACGCTAGCGCGGGCGGAGAAGGGCAGGGACGGGGGTGCGGTCTCGGTGTGATCAGGGTGTGCTCGGACGCCGCCGGGTGCCGGTTACCCTGAACAGGTGTCTAGCGCCGAATCCTCGCCCCACCGCAGGGTCTCCCTCCTGACGCTCGGGTGTGCTCGCAACGAGGTCGATTCCGAGGAGCTCGCAGGTCGTCTCGTGGCCGGAGGATGGGAACTCAGCGACGACCCCGCCGCCAGCGACGTCGTCGTGGTGAACACCTGTGGCTTCGTCGAACAGGCGAAGAAGGACTCGGTGGACACCCTGCTCGAGGCAGCGGACACGGGAGCGAAGGTCGTCGCCGTCGGGTGCATGGCCGAGCGGTACGGCAGGGAACTCGCGCAGAACCTGCCGGAGGCCGAGGCCGTGCTCGGCTTCGACCACTATCCCCACCTGGCCGACCGGCTCGCCGACATCGCCGAGGGCAGGCGCGTCGAGTCGCACACACCGGCCGACCGCAGGACGCTGCTGCCGATCACCCCCGTCGAGCGGCAGGCCGCGGCGGAAGACGTGACGGTGCCGGGCCACGGGAGCTGGGGCCCGCGCGTCTTGCGGACCAGGCTCGACGATTCACCCGTCGCAGCGCTCAAGATCGCGTCGGGGTGTGACCGCCGCTGCTCGTTCTGCGCCATCCCGTCGTTCCGAGGTTCGTTCGTGTCACGCCATCCCGACGAGCTGGTCGCCGAGGCAGAGTGGCTCGCCTCCCAAGGCGTGCGGGAGCTGTTCCTCGTGAGCGAGAACTCGACGTCGTACGGCAAGGATCTCAGCCGTGACCTCGGGGGGACGCGGGCGCTGGAGCTGCTGCTGCCGAGGCTGGCCGCCGTCGAGGGCGTGGAACGGGTGCGGGTTTCGTACCTCCAGCCCGCCGAGACCCGCCCCGATCTTGTCAAGGTCATCGCCACGACACCCGGTGTCGCCGACTACTTCGACCTGTCGTTCCAGCACTCCAGCGAGACGGTGCTGCGGCGCATGCGGCGGTTCGGCTCGACGGAGTCGTTCCTGGCACTGATCGAGCAGATCCGGTCCTACGCGCCGGAGGCGGGTATCCGTACCAACGTCATCGTCGGGTTTCCCGGTGAGACGGAGGAGGATCTGGCCGAGCTGGAACGGTTCCTCACCGAGGCACGGCTCGACGCGGTGGGTGTCTTCGGGTACTCCGACGAGGACGGCACCGAGGCCGAGACGTTCGACGGCAAGCTGGACCCCTCCGAGGTCACCGAGCGCGTCGGCAGGGTGTCGGCGCTGGTCGAGGAACTCACCGCGCAGCGGGCCGAGGACAGGATCGGTTCGGTGGTTGACGTGCTCGTCGAGTCGGTGGAGGAGGAGATCGTGGGCAGGGCGGCGCACCAGGCTCCCGAGGTGGACGGCGAGTGCGTCGTGCTCGGCGACCTCGACTGCGAGGCCGGCCAGCTGATCCGTTGCGAGGTCGTGGACAGCGCGGGTGTCGATCTGGTCGTGCGGCCCGCAGGGGCGGCGGCCGGTGCCCCGGACTCCACGACGTGACAGACGTGAGCGACGTGAGCACGGGCGGGGCAGGCGGGCAGGAAGCGGCACGGGGGCGAGGTTCGGGCAGCGCCGCACCGGATACGGTGCCGACGCTCAACGTGGCCAACGTGCTCACCGTGTTGCGCCTCGTGCTCGTTCCCGTGTTCGTCGTGACGCTGTTCGCAGGCGAGGTGTCCGGCGACGACGGCTCGGCCGCCCTCGCTGCATCGCCGTGGCGGTATGTCGCGACGGGCGTGTTCGCGCTCGCGGCTCTGACCGACCGGCTCGACGGGTGGGTGGCGCGCCGCTACGACCTGGTGACCAATTTCGGCAAGATCGTCGATCCCATCGCCGACAAGGCTTTGATCGGGGCCGCACTGCTGGGTTTGAGCGTGCTCGGTGAGCTGCCGTGGTGGTTCACCGGCGCGATCCTCGGCAGGGAGATCGCCGTCACGGGGCTGCGGTTCTGGGTGCTCCGGCACGGCGTCATCCCCGCGAGCAAGGGCGGCAAGGCGAAGACGTTGGCCCAGGTCGCGGCCATCGGCGTGGTGCTGCTCCCGCTTCCCGTGGAGGCCGATCCCGCCGAGTGGGTTCTGCTGGGTGTCGCCCTCGTCCTCACCGTCGGCACCGGCGTTGACTATCTCGTGAGGGCGTTGCGCCTGAGGGCGGTCGCCCGTCAGGGGCCCGTGGAGGTGGAGTGAGCGCGCAGGACGGCCCCGCCCGCGCCGACGAGCACGCCGGGTGGCTGGTGGCCGAGCTGACCCGCCTGCGGCAGACGGTGGCCACGGCCGAGTCACTCACGGCGGGGCTGGTGTGCGCGACGATCACGCGCGTACCGGGGGCGAGCGCGGTGCTCCGTGGTGGACTCGTGGTCTACGCCACCGATCTCAAGCACAGCCTCGCGGGCGTGGACAGCCGCCTTCTCGCCGAGCACGGCGCCGTGCATCCCGAGGTCGCGGCGCAGCTTGCCGAGGGGGCTCTTCATCGGTGCGGCGCGGACTGGGGTCTCGGCCTCACTGGCGTCGCGGGGCCGGAACCCCAGGACGGTGCCGAGCCCGGCACCGTGTACGTGGCGCTGGCCGGACCCGGTGTGCGGGTGGTGCGGACCTTGCACCTGCCGGGCGGCAGGGAAGAGGTGCGAGCGGGATCGGTGACGTGTGCTCTCGCGCTGCTCCGGGAACACATGCGGTAACTATCTCGTTCGCTGTGGGCGGACGTTCGCGGTGTATGCCTGCGTTTCGTCGCACTGGCTCGGTACCGTGGACGTAGTTGGAAGGGAGGCGCGTGATGACCGTGCTGTTGCGTGAGGCGATCGGTGATCGGCTCCGTCATGCCCGCACCACCAAGCGCCGGACGCTGCGCGACATCTCCCGCGCCGCCAAGGTGAGCCTTGGGTACCTGTCCGAGGTCGAGCGAGGGCAGAAGGAGGCGTCCAGTGAGCTGCTCGCCTCGATCTGCGAGGCGCTCGAACTCCCGCTGAGCGAACTGCTGCGCAATGTCGCCGCCGACGTCTCGGCGCTCGACAGGGTCGATGCGGCAGTGGAGCCCACCGCCGGCGAACTCGCCGCCGTGAGGGATGCGGAGGGCCGCGAGGAGCGGGCAAGCGAGGACAGGGTGAAGGCAGGCGAACGCGGTTTCGAAGGCGGCCGTCTTGTCTCGGGCCGCAAGGGCAACGAGCTGGCGGACCTCCGCCTCTCGCCGGCGCTGCGGACCACGATCCACGCACCCAAGGCGAAGGCTGTGCTGGCCGCGTGAGTGGGGCCCGTTCGGTGACGGCCACGTCACCGAACGGCTTCAGCACGGTCAGGGGTATCCCTGAATTCACCGGGGTCGCCTGGAACGGCGGCGTCCGACCTGACACGATGGAACTCACACACGGGGATCACGTGTCCGGGGAGCGGGCGGCGCGCGTCGCGCCGGGGCGCCGACGCCGACCGGGCAGCGCGGCTCCCGCGACTGTGTGCAACTGTGGGACGCGAGAAAGCAGGCGGAGGAGATGGCCAACCCTTTCGTGAAGTTCTGGAAGTACCTGATGGCGGCGTTCTCGTCCAAGGTTGACGAGCATGCCGATCCGAAGGTGCAGATCCAGCAGGCCATCGAGGAGGCACAGCGGAACCACCAGGCCCTGTCCCAGCAGGCCGCCTCGGTGATCGGTAACCAGCGGCAGCTGGAGATGAAGCTCAACCGGCAGCTCGGAGAGGTCGAGAAGCTGCAGGCCTCCACTCGCCAGGCGCTGACGCTCGCCGACGAGGCAAGGGCGAAGGGCGACGAGAAGAAGGCTCAGGAGTTCGAGACCGCCGCTGAGGGCTTCGCCGCGCAGCTCGTGACGGCCGAGCAGGCCATCGAGGACCTGAAGACGCTGCACGACCAGGCGTTGCAGGCGGCCGAACAGGCGAAGCAGGCCGTCGAGCGCAACGCCAGCATGCTCCAGCAGAAGCTGGCCGAGCGCACGAAGCTGCTGTCTCAGCTTGAGCAGGCCAAGATGCAGGAGCAGGTGTCGGCCTCGCTCACCCAGATGACCGAACTCGCGGCGCCGGGCAACACGCCGTCGCTCGACGAGATCCGCGACAAGATCGAGAAGCGGTACACCACGGCGCTCGGGTCCGCGGAGCTCGCTCAGAACTCCGTGCAGGGCAGGATGCTGGAGGTGCAGCACTCCACGACGCAGCTCGCGGGTCACAACCGGCTCGAACAGATCAGGGCGTCGATGAAGGGCGAATCGGTCGCGCAGGTGACCGGCGGCGAGTCCGCGGGCAGCGGTGCTCAGGCGTCCTCGGCCACCTCGGATGTCCAGCGTGAGATCCAGGCCAGGGTCGAGGCGGAGCGGCAGAAGAACCAGGCGTGACCGGAGCAGCATCCATGCGGGGGTGACCGTGGCGGGCGGACAGAACGAGCGCTTCGGGAAGTTCGACAAGCACGTGCAGCGTCTGCCCGACTACGCACAGCGCGCGGGCCGGGTGATGCGCGCGTACGCCGAGAGCAAGGCCGAGCGGCAGTCCGGTGCGACGGCCGCCGGCGACGGGTCACCCTCACGCCAGGTCGGGGCCGCCGTTCCTCCTGTGGTCGCCGAGGTCCGCGACAAGTGGGTTCGCTGGAACGATCCGGCGGCCAAACACGAACGTCGCAAACGGCGCACCTCCCGTGCCCTGACGCTGTGGATCATCCTGTCGCTGCTGTCGGTGCTGTACGCGGTGGTCGGCTACGCGGGCATCACAGGGGGAATCGGCGGGTGGCAGGGCGCGTTCAGCGGGCTGGTGGGAACGGTGATCTTCACTGTTTTCGGCGTGCGTTCGGGGATACGCCTCTACCGGCTGAGCAGGACGACGGTGGTGCCGGCCCCGAGACCGCCCGTGCTACCGCGTACCGGGTCGGCGGCCCGGCAACCCATGGAGCGGCTGGCACGCAGCGAGGCATCACTGACGGACCTGCTCGCGCAGCTGTCCGCTTCCGCTGATCATGGGACCGCGCCCGTGCCAGCGTTGTCGGTGGAACAGACCCGGGCCACCGCTGCGGAGGCGGCCACGGCGCTGCGGGCACTCGCCGCGCGGATCGAGTCGGTCGAGCGGGCGAAGATGTCCGCTCCGGCGGGGGAACAACCCGCGCTCGACACGGCGATCGCGAGTCTGCGAGCGCAGCTCGACGACGGCGTCGAGGAGTACGGCGCCCTCGTCGCCGCGGCGGGAAGAGCCGTCGCCGCCTCCAGCGGAGGCGTCTCCCAGGCGAAGGACGCGCTCACCGACGCCACCGACCGCCTCGCTGGCCTGGCGTCGGCTCTGCGTGATCTGTCGTCGCGATGACGGCGTCGGCTGCAGTGCTGTCCGGTTGACCGGCTGTCGCGCCGGGTAGGTACTACGCGCCAGACTCTGTCAGGAAAGGACAGCGGCGTGAACCTGTTCCTGTTCGACGACGACACGGTCCCGCTTCCTCCCGTCACCACCAGCCAGGCCGTTCAGCGTGTGTTGTCGGTGTTCGACGCGCTCGCTCGTGGCCTCGGTCCCGCTCCTCCGGTGCGGTTGAGGTGCAGGGAGGACGTCCTCATGGACGCCAAGGCCGTGGACGAGCGGGTCAGGGCAGGGGAGCGGATGTCGTTGGTGGGCATCCTCGTCGCCGCACCGGAGGTGCCCGTGGTCGCGGAGAGGCTGGCGCAGGCAGGCGCGGTCGTCGCGGGGCACACGGTTCCTGGCGCGCCGTCGCCGGGCAGTGAGGTGCGGCTGGAGACGCTCAGCAAGCTCGACGCGCTGCTGGTGACCGAGCCACCGGCTTCCTGCCGTGGCGTGGTGGGTTTCGTGCCGACGCGGGGATTGCTGCCTGCGAGCGGCTCAGGAATCACCACGGTGCTGGCGCGGGACGCGGCGGTCGCCCAGCGGGTCGCTGCCGCGGTCACGGGCCCCGATCCGCGGACGACCTCGGCGGGGTTCAGCAGACACTGGCCCGACTCGGTACGGCTGAGTGCCGGTGAGCACCCGCGTATCGCGGTGCCGGATCGCGCGTTCCTCGCCGAGCTGGGCAGGGTGGAGGCGGCAAGGCTTGCCGCGACGGCCGACACGCTGAGCGTGGCGGGGGCAACGACGCACGAGGTGGAGCTTCACGGCGCGGGCGGGCTGTGCCGCAAGCGCGCCGCGGTCGCGCTCGGCGACCATGAAGCGCTCCTGTTGCCGCTCGGCACGGGTCTGTGCTCGCTCACCCGCCTCGCCACCCGGCTCGACACCGCCGCCGTCCTTCTCCCCACCCGCGACGGGGGAGGTGTGGGTCTGCTGGCCAAGCCCTTCGACGACCAGGTCGTCCTCGACCTCGCGGGGCTGCTCACCGGGTCGCAGGCTTCAACGCCGTACCCGGATGTGGGGGTGCGGCTCATCGCCTTCGGCTCGTATCTGCGGGGGCAGCCTCGTGCGGCCGATCTGGAACGCGTGGGCGCGCGGTTCACCGGCTTCGCGACCACGTCACGCCACTACCGCCTGCTGCTGATCGAGCACGACCCACCGGAGGCCGGTGTGGTGCCCGCGAACCGGCCGTCGGAGGGAGGGCCGCTGGTGGGCGAGGAGTGGCTGCTGTCGCCCGCTGCTCTCGGGGAGTTCGTCGCGCGTCTGCCTTCGCCGATGCGCCTCGGCACCGTGGAGCTGGCCGACGGGACGAGCGCGCCCGCGATCCTGTGCGATCCCTCGGTGGCCGAGCGGAGTGTTGATCTCACCGCCTGGGAGTGCTGGCGTGCCTACCTGCGCCACCTCAGCGCGGTACGACCCGTCGCCGCGCGAGCCGGGAGTTGATCCGCCGCACCACGCCGGGGCCGTGCAGGGCGAAGGCGCTGTAGAGCTGGAGCAGGCTCGCGCCCGCGTCGAGCATCCGGAGCGCGTCGTCGGGCCCGCCGATCCCCCCGACGCCGATGATCGGCAGCGTGTCGCCTGCCTGATCGTGCACGAAACGCACGACCTCCACCGAACGCGCGGCGAGCGGCCGCCCGGAAAGGCCGCCCTGTTCGGAGACGAACCGTGCGTCCTCAGGCGCGAGGCCGTCCCTGGACAGGGTGGTGTTGGTGGCGATCACGCCGGCGACCTCGTGTTCGAGGCAGACGTCGAGGAGTTCGGCGATCGCGTCGAAGGTGAGGTCGGGGGCCACCTTGACCAGCAGCGGAACCGGGCCGCGCCCGCTCGCCGCCGCGAGGTCGCGCGAGGTACGGGACAGTTCGGCCAGTAGTTCGGTGAGCGCACCGCGGTCCTGGAGCGAGCGCAACCCTGGCGTGTTCGGGGAGCTGACGTTGACCGCGACGTAGTCGGCGTGCGGGTAGAGGGTCACCAGCGATTCCCGGTAGTCGGAGATCGCGTTCTCGACAGGGGTGACCTTGGACTTGCCGATGCTGATGCCGATCGGCACGTCGGGGGTTCCCGTGGTGGCGAGCCGCCGGGCGAGCGCGGCCGCACCGGCGTTGTTGAAACCCATGCGGTTGAGCACGGCGTCACTGGCTTCGAGTGTGAACAGCCTCGGTTTGGGGTTTCCCGGCTGTGCGTGGCGCGTGACGGTGCCCACCTCGACGAACCCGAATCCGAGCGCGGACCAGGCGTTCAGCGCGCGACCGTCCTTGTCCATGCCCGCGGCCAGTCCCAACCGGTTCGGAAAACGGATGCCGAACACGGTGCACGGGTCGTCGATCCGGTAGTACCGGCGCAGCGCGGTGGTGAGTGGACCGGCCGCGCTCATCCTGGCCAGCACGCGCACCGTGCGCTCGTGCACGGTTTCGGCGTCCAGCCGGTTGAGGCGATACAGGGTGGGGCGGACGATCCTGTCGAAAAGCACGGCACCCAGTATCCGTCAT
The DNA here is from genome assembly GCF_000258175.1 of Saccharomonospora xinjiangensis XJ-54. Taxonomy (NCBI): domain Bacteria; kingdom Bacillati; phylum Actinomycetota; class Actinomycetes; order Pseudonocardiales; family Pseudonocardiaceae; genus Saccharomonospora; species Saccharomonospora xinjiangensis. The sequence goes on from NZ_JH636049.1 coordinate 3,968,338, forward strand.
GGGGGCCGGTGTTCCCGCCGCAGGTGGGCGGCCGGAGGAGCGGGCCGATGACCGCGGGGAGAAAGGAAGAAGCCCCCGGTGCGACTCCCGACCGTCGTCAGCCGTTCGGGCCCGGGGCGGACCTGTTCCCGGGAGCACTGGGGGCCGGTGGCTGCCTGGTATTCACCGGCAGACACACGTGTCAACTGGGTGGCCCGTGTGTGCTGTCAGCGGACAGCCACCTCACGAGTCCTGTAGCTATTCACCGTTGGACCACCTCCTTTCCCGTGTACCAGCCACGCTAGGCGAGTCGCGGCCGAGGCGGCAACGAATTTTCCCGCCGGCGACCGGCGTCACGCCGGTGCGGGACCCGGCTGGCAACGGGGGCAGAACCACGTCGGCCGCGCTCTCGTTCCCACTCCCTGATCGGCGATGCGAACTCTCCCGCCGCACCGCAGACACCCGTGGCGGGTCCGTTCGTACACCCAGCTGCGGCGGCCCCGGACGTCCATGCCGGTGGTGGTGCGCCGCGAGCGGTGGGCGTTGGCCGACAGCAGCCGCCTGGCGATTTTCACGGTGCGTTCGGCGTCCACCTCGGCAACCGGCGTCCACGGTGAGACGCCGAGCAGGAAGCAGATCTCGGTCTTGTAGACGTTGCCGATGCCCGCCATCACCCGCTGGTCCAGCAGCGCCTCACCGATCTCGGCGTCCGGCCGCTGACGCAGTCTTTCGACCGCGGTGGCCGCGTGACCGGGCCCCCACTCCGGGTCGAGGAGGTCGGGACCGAGGTGGCCGACGAACCGTGACTCCTGCTCCGTGGGCACGACGGCGAGGTCGTGCACGCGGAAGCCGACCACCTCGGCGCTTCGGTTGCCGAGGATCACGCGTGCGTGATGGCCGGGTGAGGACCACCGCTGTCCCGGTGTGAAGACCCGCCACGAGCCGTCCATCTTCAGATGGCTGTGCAGGCTCGTACCGTCGGAGAACCGCAGGAACAGATGTTTGCCGACGGTGCGGACGGCCACCACGTCGAGTCCGGTGAGATCGAGCGTGGCGAGTGCGGGGTGCCGGAAGTCGGTGCGGGTGAGGGTGCGGCCGACCAGCGCGGCACGAAGCCGCTCGCCGGTGTGAAGGACGGTGTCACCCTCGGGCACGGTCTGCTCAGCCCGTCTCGCGCCCTGCGTACGGACGGCCAGGGGGCAGGCGGCGGGGAGGGCCACCGCGAGGCGGTGCAGGCGGTGGCGGTGCAGGTGACGGAGGAGATGGCGGTGCGGTACCGGATTCGTCGTCGCCGAGCCTGTGCCGCCCCGCGCGATTGGAACGCAGGATCTTGGCCAGCACCATGTTGAACGTCAGTGCGATTTCCTGTGCGGCGGGCGAGTTCCACTCGTGGATGGGCGAGCAGGCGCCCTGAGCCTGCTGGACCACGAGCCGGTCGGGGATCGCGGTCGGCATCACGAGCCTGCCGAACGACTCCCGCAGTTCCTGGACGCGGTACTCATGCTCGTATGACCGGCTGCGGAGCCGGTTGACCACGACACCGGCGGGTCGCAGCCTCGGGTTGTGCTCGGCGCGGATGCTGTCGATGGCCTCCAGTGCTCGCTGCGCGCCGGCCACCGCGTACATGGTGGGTTCGGTGACGAGCAGAGCGCTGTCGGCAGCGATCAGCGCCGACCGCGTGAGCCTGCCGAGAGACGGTGGGCAGTCGAGGACGACGAGTTCGTAGGGCTCACCCCGCGGGTACCGGTGCAGCTCGTCGAGCGCGAGGGCGAGGTTGTCCATGCGGTGGGCGTGCGGGCCAGGTTCGTTGAGCAGTTCCAGCTCCTCCGAACCGACGAGCACATCGACGAGATCGCTCCAGCCACTCGCCGCGATCGCTTTCGTCAGCACTCCGAGCCGGGGAGCCTCCAGCACGTCCGCGAGCGTGGCATCGGTGAGTGGCGGATCGAGTGTCGCGGTGGCGTTGCCCTGCGGGTCGAGGTCCGCCACCAGCGTCCGGGTTCCTCTGCGGAGCGCTGCCGAGGCGACACCGAGAGCGACCGTCGTCTTGCCGACGCCACCCTTGAGGCTCAGTACGGCGACCGTGTGCACGCTTGCGAGCGTAGCCGGGGACGGTCACCGTGAGAACGCGCGAGGTGTCCCAACTACTCTTGGGGGCCATGCGAGCGGAGACTTCGGCCGGGCACGGGTCGGCAGCGGTGCGGAAGGTGTTGGAGGCCGAGGTTCGCGCCGCGCGGGCCAGGGGCTCCGAGGAACCTGTTGTGGTGGACGTCGGCGGCGGCAGCGGGGTCTGGGCGGTGCCGTTCGCGGCTTCGGGCTGCCGGGTGACAGTGGTGGAACCGAATCTCGACGCGCTCGCGACGCTCCAGCGGCGTGCGGCGGAGGACGGTGTCTCCGACCGGATCACGGTGGTGGCCGACGACTCGGAAGCATTGGCACAGCATGTGCGGCCCGGGTCTGCCGACCTTGTGCTCGCGCATTCGCTGCTGGAGGTAGTTGACGATCCACGGCGGACCATGGCGGCCATCGTCGAGGCCGTGGCGGGTGGAGGTGCGGTGTCGGTACTGGTGGCGAACCGGCACGCCGCCGTGCTGCACAGGGCGTTGACGGGAAGGCTGGCCGAGGCGAGGGAACTGCTGTCCGAGCCCGGCGGTGTGTGCGGCGACACGGAGACGGTTCAGCGCAGGTACGACGCCGACACACTGACCGAACTCCTGGTGGAGGCCGGTCTTTCGGTGGAGCAGGTGCAGGGTGACGGCGTCGTCGCGGAGGTTGTCTCCCCGCAGGGAACGCGGACAGACACGGCCGCATGGGAGCGGGAGCTCGCGGAGTTCGAGGCGCTTGCCGGGGTCACCAGGCCCCTGCGGGACATCGCCACCCGGCTGCACGCATTGGCGCGCAAACCGTCCTGACACCCGAGGGCACGACGAAAACGTCGGTGCCGCGACGTAGGCTCGGCCCGTCATGGGACGGAACACGGCACTGCCCGAGGGATTCGAACGGTTCCGGGTCACCGGCTCGGCGGGGCCCGACGACACCGGTTGCCACGTGCTGCACATCGACATGGACGCGTTCTTCGCCGCCGTCGAGCTGCGGACAAGGCCGGAGCTGGCCGACCGTCCCGTCGTGGTCGCCGGCGCGGGTCCCCGTTCGGTGGTGCTGTCGGCGAACTACCCAGCCCGGCGGTTCGGTGTCTCCTCGGCAATGCCGGTGGCGGCGGCACGCAAGTTGTGCCCGCACGCGGTGTATCTGCCGCCGACCCGCGGCCTCTACGGCGAGGTGTCGCGGGGCGTCATGGCCATCTTCGGTGAGTACACACCCCTGGTGGAGCCGTTGAGTCTCGACGAGGCGTTTCTCGACGTCCGGGGTGCGCTGCGCAGGCTGGGGGCCACACCCTCGGAGATCGGCAGGCGGATCAGAGCCAGGGTGGAGGCCGAGCACGGAGTCACCTGTTCCGTCGGCGTGGCCGGGGTGAAGTTCGTGGCGAAGCTGGCCTCGGGCATAGCGAAGCCGGACGGCATGGTGGTGGTTCCCGTGTCGGAGACGACGGCGTTCCTGCGGCCACTGCCGGTGTCGGCGCTGTGGGGTGTCGGGCCGAAAAGCGCGGAGGTGTTGCGGGGACACGGCCTGCGGACAATCGCCGACATCGCGGCAACGCCGCTCGATCGTCTGCGCCGCTGGGTGGGCGTGGCGTCGGCCGAGCACCTGCACGCGCTGGCGCACGGCCGCGACGAGCGGGCCGTTGTGCCCGACACGGAGGAGAAGTCCCTCGGCGCGGAGCGCACGTTCGACACCGATCTTGCCGACCGTTACGAGCAGGAGCGGCAGCTGCTTCACCTCGCGGAGAAGGTGGCCTCGACACTGCGTGGCCGGGGCCTGCGGGGCAGAACCGTGTCGATCAAGGTGCGGTTCTCGGATTTCCGCACCATCACCAGGGCGAGGACGCTTCCGTCGGCCACCGACGTGGCCAGAACCGTTCACGCCACAGCGGTTGCCCTGCTCGCCGAGACAGGGACCACTGCCGCCGTGCGCTTGCTCGGCGTTCGTGTCGAAGGGCTCGCCGGATCAGGTGACGCCGAGCAGCTCAGCCTCGACGATGCCTTTCCCAGATCGCGTTGGCGGGACGCCGAGATCGCGGCCGACGTCGCACGGTCGAAGTTCGGGGCCGCCGCCGTGCGCCCCGCGTCTCTGATCGAGCGTGACGCGCAGTGAGCGCGAACCCGGTGAGCTGCCCCGAACAGCGGTGTTTCGCCGCAGCCGACGGCGTGGAGAAGGGCTGATGGTGGACGCTCTGGGCCGTTCGTGGTCAAAAGCGCGGCGCTTGGGGGGAGATCGGGTAGTCCTGCGAGCGCGCGACTCGTATCCTGGTGTTGACACCCCGATCGGGGGTAGTCCGGATCGACGTCCATGCGCGGTTCCGGTGCCCGCAAGGGGTCGCCAGACAACGCTGTGCCGGAGGAGGAAAGATGCCACTCTCCGAGCATGAGCAGCGGCTGCTCGATCAGATCGAGCGCGAGCTCTATGCCGAGGACCCCAAGTTCGCTTCCGCCGTGCGCGGAACAAAGATGCGCCGTCCCACACGCCGTCGTCGGCTACAGGGCGCGGCGCTGTTCGTCGTCGGTGTCGCCATGCTCGTGCTCGGTGTGGCAGGGTCCGCGCCGTTCCTCCGCATCGCCGAGGTCCCGTGGGTGAGTGTGCTCGGGTTCCTCGTGATGTTCGGTGGTGTGCTCATGGCCGTGACCGCCATTGGAGCGTCGGGTGAGGCCGACGAGTCCCCTGGGCGGCAGGGCGGGAAGGGTCGAAGCGGATCGTCGGCCAAGAACAGCTTTACCCAGCGCATGGAGGATCGTTTCCGGCAGCGCTTCGAGGACCGCTGACAGCGCCGTTCGGTCGTGCCGCGTCAACGTGAGCGTGTTCGCCGCACGACCGAACGGGGCAGCAGCCGTCCCTTCCAGGACAGCGGCTCCGCCCTGTCGAGCGCGCCGAGCACCCCGAGGAAAGCCCGAGCGAACCCGGCGGCATCCCGGTCGCTCCTCTCACGCGCCGATCCGTACCATGACTGCTCCATCATGGTCACGAGCACGCGGAGATCCTGCTTACCTCGATCGTCCAGCCGGTGCTTCCTGGCGATCTTCTGTGCGGCCAGCCGCACTGTGTCGCTGCTGGTGATGTCCAGGTTCCGGTCGCCACATTCCTGCCGGAGTTCGCGCCATGCCGCATCGGCGGCGGCCACGTCGCTGCCGTGTTCCACAATGTTGAGCCTGCGGTGACGCTGCGCCTGCCTTACGACGGCAGGCGCCAGTAGCAGTCCCGCGCAAACCAGCAACGCGAGCGCCACGGCCCAGTGCACCCACCACCCGAGTAGTACGGCGGCGAGCGAGCCGAGACCGGCGGCCTCGAGGGGCAGCCACGCCGCCCGGCCCGCCGGTGTCGTGCTTCCTGAGGGGCGACTCCTGCGCGCGGAGACGACCGCGAATACCGCCACGGTGACCGCTGCCGCCGCGAGGATCGCGGCGATCAGCAGGAGCCAGGTGTCACGGTCGGAGAGCGAGCCGTCCTGCGGCTGCTGTGCGGCCACGTCGCCCGGTTTCTGCTGGTCCCGCGTCGGTTCCGACTGGTCGGGCGAGTCGTTCGGCCGGGTGCTCGGCACCTCGTCGCCGTTCGCGGTGTCACCGCCCTGGTCCGGCTCCTCTGTGAGGTAGGGCGGCAGGTAGCCACGACCGTCGGCGAGGGGTGTCGGATCGAAACCGACCCAGCCGTGCTCGCCGAAATAGACTTCCACCCAGGCGTGTGCGTCCCGAGAGGTGATGGTCCGAACGTCGCCGTCTGGGGTTCCGCCGGTGAATCCGATGGCGACCCGTGCGGGAATGTCGAGCGAGCGCAACATCACCGCCATGGCCGAGGCGTACTGTTCGCAGTAGCCCCGCTTGCCCTGAAGGACGAAGTCGGCCAGCGCGTCGCCGTCCGCCGCGGGTGCGGTCCTCGTGTCGTAGACGAATCCGTTCTCGACGTCGAAGTACTCCCAGATCGCGTGCACCTTGTCGAAGGTCGTCTCGGATGACGCCGCCAGCCTTTCCGCGAGGCGGGCGACCCTCTGATCGACGTAAGAAACCTGGGTGTAGACGTCGTCGATCTCGGTGGGATCCGGTTCGACGCCGCGGAGGTCCGCCTTCGTCGGTTCCGTCAGCGCGGCGGTCTCCACGTAGGGGCCCGGGGTCTGCCTGCGCTCGCGGAACACCGAGCCGCTGGTGCGGTCGTAGTACCAGCCCTCGGACACCCCTTCCAGCGCACGAGGGGAGCCGTAGACGGGAAGCCACACGTCGTTCCAGTGCACCGGCTCGATGGTGATCCGGCGGTCGGGCGCAGACCCGTCGTCGCCGTGGCCGGACGGCAGCGGGCCGTTCGCGGGGACACCGGCGGGAATGGGTCCTTCGGCGAGTCCCCACCCCTCGTTGGGCCGGTAGGTGTCCAGCGTGAAGGCGCGCAGCAGCCTCGGTTCGTCGAGCCCGCTGACGCGGAAGAGCGGCACGTCCTCACCCTGGTCGAGCATCCCGCGCAGCGAGGTGAACGGGTTGACGCCGAGACCGCCGAGCACGATCCGCTCGCCCTTGCTTCCGGGGAGGCTGCCCTCGGTGCCGATTCCGGTGATCGCCGTTCCCGTGACGAGGCCGGCTGCGAGCGCGCCCGCCACCACGGCCACCGGCGTGGGGCGTGCGGCTGCGGGCACACCGCCCGAGAGTGCCGGCCTGTTCCGCCACCGGTTGTGGCGGTGGCTGCCGTCCACCGCGAGCAGGATCGCGAAGGCCGTGGCGCCGAGAACGAACGTCCACCACGGCAGCAGGTTGTCGGCGAGCGCGGAGGGCACGGCGTAGACGCATAGCAGGACCAGGCCGGCGGCGGCTGGTGCGGTGGCAGCCACGACGAGAGTGTCCACCACGATCGCGACGAGACCGATGGCGATCGTGGCCAGGCACAGGATGGGAGCGGTGGCCTCCACCGGAGGGACACCGGTTCGGATGGTTCCGAACGCGGCGGTCAGCACCTCGTCGAGTTCGGCGAAGGCGGCTGGACCCGGGATGATCGCCAGGATGCCGCTGTTCGTGAAGGAACCGGTGATCAGGAACAGCAGGACGACGGCCTGGCCCAGCCCGACGAGCGGTGTGGGAACCCGCAGGGCACGGAGGGCGAGCCCGGTGAACGCCACGAGCAGTGCGGCAACGGCGACGAAGGCCAGCCAAACGCCGCCTCGGACGACGCCGGTGAGAGAGGTGGCGGCGCTGATGGTCGCGAACATCGCCGCGGCCGGGGCCACCAGCGTGCTCGCGGCAGGCGGCGTCCTTGGCCCGGGGTCCGGCTTCCGGCGGGCGTGGCGAGGTGCCGAGGGCGCTGCGGCCTGCGAGGCCGCCGAGGCCGCCGAGGACATCGTGGGCGGAGAAGGAGGAGAGGACGGAGAAGACGCTGTCACGAGCCACCGCCGATCAAAGACGCTCCCGGCGCCGTCGTCCGGCACAACTCCGTCCACACCTCCGGCACCGACCGGCCTCCCTTCACCACGACGACGCCCCACCCCGCAGCACGCAGCAGCGCGGCGGTGTCGGCGACGGCGAGGTCACCATCGCCCGTCCCTTCGGCCGAGGCCCAGGCCGTGGTGTCGAGCAACACGGCGTAGCTGCGCGTGCCACGGGCGCGGTGGCGGGTCAGCTCGTGGATCGACTCGGTTCCCACGGTGCCGAGCACCGCGATCAGTTCCTGGCCCTGTCCGGGGTCGGAGCCCAGCACGATGTCGCGTTCGTGCGCAGGCTGCACGGCGGCCAACGCGTCGAGCACGGCCCCGGCGTGCCCCGGCCCCGCCTGTTCCGGTGTGCCGGCGAGGAGCCTGCCGTGCTCGGTGACCAGCCGCACCCGCTGTCCCGTCCTGTTCAGGTGGACGCACACGCTGGCGGCGAACTCGACAGCCCACTCGAGGCTGGAATGCATTCCGGAACCACGGTGGGCCGACGCCCTGTGATCGAGGAGCACGGTGGTGCCGCCGTGCCACGGGCGCTCCTCGACACGCACCATGATCTCGTCGCGCCGGGCGGTGGAGCGCCAGTGCACCTTGCGCAGGTCGTCACCCCGGCGATACTGGCGTACGACGACGTCCGTCTCGCCCTGGCCCGCGTGCAGGCGGATGCTGCTGTCGTCGCCCGAGCCGAGTCCCGCGCCCCTCGGCAGGCCCCACAGCGTCGTGACGCGCGGGACCACGATCAGCCGCGAGTGGGCCACGAGGTCGCGCTCGAACTCGCACAGCCCGAACGGATCGGTGATCGTGGCCCGGAGCGGCCCGATCCGGTGGACTCCACGGAGCGTGGGTTGCAGCGTGTAGCGCAACGGCACGGGACGCTGGTGCGGAAGGCGTTCCACGACGAAGCGGGGGCGCGCTCCCAGCGTGTAGGGCAGGCCGTCCTCCAGCAGTACCTCGCCGGCGGGCATGCGCCCGGTACGCCAGATGTCGAGTCGCACCTCGCCGTGCCCGCCGACGGGAATACGTTCGGTCGGCAGTGAACGGGACGCGGAGATCGTCATGCGGGAGGCCGAGACCAGCAGCACCACGCAGAGGGGGAGAGCGAGCACGAACACCGCGACCCTGAGCAGGTCGCGCTCGTTGAGGACGACGGCACACACTCCCGCGGCGATGCCGGCGGCGAGCAGGCACCGGCCCCGGGTGGTGAGGCCGGACAACGAGCGGAACACGGGCGTTACCTGTGCCGGGCGCCGTGTGGGACCGGCACGCGCGCCAGAACGGCACGCACCACGTCCGTGGCCGACCGGCGGGCCGCGTGGGCCTCCGTGGTCAACACCAGCCGGTGTGCCAGGACGGGGACGGCCACGGCGTGCAGGTCGTCGGGTACGACGAACTCGCGGCCGGAGAGCGCGGCCTGCGCTCTCGCCGCGCGAACGAGTTGCAGTGTCGCCCTCGGGGACGCGCCGAGCCGCACCTCGGGCAGTTGCCGCGTCGCGGCCGCGAGTTCGACGGCGTACTGCTTGACCTCGGCGGCCACGTGCAGTGTGCGCACTTTGTCCACCAGCCGCTGCACGGTGGTGCCGTCGGAGACGGGCCGGAGTTGCCTCAGCGGGTCCGCCCCCGCATGCTCGTCAACCATCGCGAGCTCGGCCGCCACGTCCGGATAGCCGATCGACACTCTGGCGGTGAAGCGATCTCGCTGGGCCTCCGGCAGCGCGTAGGTGCCCTCCATCTCGACGGGGTTCTGAGTGGCGATCACCATGAACGGCCTGCCGAGCTCGTACGTGGTCGCGTCAACGGTGACCTGGCGCTCTTCCATGCACTCCAGCAGCGCCGACTGCGTTTTAGGCGAAGCCCGGTTGATCTCGTCGCCCACGACGATGTTGGCGAACACCGGGCCGGGACGGAACTCGAAGTCCGATCGCTGGCGGTTGAAGATCGAGACTCCAGTGACGTCGCTCGGCAGCAGGTCGGGGGTGAACTGCACTCGGCTCACCGTGCAGTCGATGGAGCGCGCGAGTGCCTTGGCGAGCGAGGTCTTACCGACGCCGGGCACGTCCTCCACGAGGAGGTGGCCCTCGGCGAGGAGGGTCACCAGCGCGATGCGGACCACCTCGGGCTTGCCGACGAGTACGCGCTCGACGTTAGCCGCGATGCGCCGGGCCGTGTCGTGCAGCTGGTCGAGACCGATCGGCATGCCGGACGCCGCACCGTGTTCGGCGCGGTCGGCGCGGTCGGCGCGGTCGGCATGGTCGGCATGGTCACCGCCGGATGACCCGTCGGACGGGTAGCGCGCCTCGGTGGCGGAATGACCGTCACCCGCAGGGGCGGGGGCGGACACAGCGGTGGACTGTCCTCTCGACGTCACACGACCTCCTGGTACGAAAAGCCCTCACGGCGGTTCGAACGTCCGGTTGGGACCCTCGTCGCCCCTGCGAGCCGTCCTGACACGCAGTGTGTCAAACGGTCGCCGATCCGGTGCCCCGGCCTGTCGATCACTCTCCGGATCACTGTCGCTGGGGTGCGCAGCATCTCACAGGAAAGTATTGCCCCTTTCAGGTGAGTTCGGGCGACAGACCTTGGCGGAGGTTCGAACTCGCCTACGCTACGGCAGCGTAGTCGGCCGACTACCGAGAGAGGTGCGGTGATGACCGAAGCCGACGTGCGCATCCCGTCCGACGGTTTCGCCGTCGATCCCGAGCTTGCCGCCGACACCTTCGCCAGGCTGAGCGAGGTGCAGGACACGGTGGGGCAGCTGGCGCGCAGGGCCGCAGTGCTGGGCCGCACCGTGCCGCTCGGTGACGGCTACGCCAGGGAGATCGGCGAATTCATGGCTACCTACGGCATCGCGGACACCGGCTCGGCCGTCGAGTCGCTGACGCGCTTCGGGCAGGAGATCGAGAACCTCAAGCAGCGCATCGACACGGCGTTGCGCCGCTACGACGACCAGGACCGCACCGCGTCCCGCGGAGTGGACTGCGTGGGCGGAGGCTGACGCCCCTGTGCGCGTGCTCGGAGGTCGGTCGGCACCGGTCGCTGTCGGGACGTCGCTCGTGACCGTGTTGACCGTGTTGACTGCGTTGATCGCGGGCTGCGACACGCTCGACAGCGGTCTCGGGATGTCGGTGAACGCGGGCGGAACAGGGCCCGCGCGGTCGGTCCCCGGTGCTTCCACCGGGGCGACCGGGGGAGGGATCGATGTGGACCCATGTGCCCTCCTCGGGGCGGGGGATCGGTCGTCGGCAGGGCTTACGTCGCCGGGGGAGCACATCACGGTCGCCGGGTCTCCAGCCTGCGACTACGTGCAACCGGGGTCGTTCGGGCTCACGGTGACCGTGGACAGCCGCACGGACCTGGAAGAGGTGCGGGACCGCGCGCCGGGAGCCGAGGCCGTGCGAGTGGGTTCCGCGCACGCGCTGCTCGTCGCCGACCGTGACGCCGACGACGGCGTGTGCTCGGTGTCGGTGTCCGTGGGTAGCGGGGACGGCACCGTCCACATCGACGTGACCAACGCCGACTTCCACGACACGACATTGGCCTGTACCCGCGCCACCACAGTGGCCGAGTTGATCGAGCCGGAGCTGACATGACCGAGAGACCAGCCGCTGACCGCCGCTACGAGTCGTACAGCCACGAGCAGATGTACACCGAGGTCGGCCACGGCAACGATCCGGCGGAAGCGGGAGAAATCAGTCGCGAGTGGACCGAACTCGCGCGGGGGTTGCGGGAGGCCGGGGACACCCTCGCGGAGCTGTCGGGGCGAAGCGAGAGCGCATGGCAGGGTGGTGCGGCGGAGGCACTGCGAGCAATGGTGCGCGATGCGGCCGAGTGGTCGCAGCGGGCGGCCGAGACGTCGGAGACCGTTGGCAACGCCGTGGCGGGGCAGGCGGAGGCGGCGGCGAGGGCGAGGGCGGAGATGCCGGAACCGGTGCCCTACGACCCCGCTGAGATGATCCGCCAGGTCGTCACCAGCGGTGATGTGTGGCAGCTCGTGGGACTCTCCGATGCGATGGCGGCTCGCAGGGACGAGGCCGAGCAGGCCAGGCAACGCGCGGTGGACGTGATGTACGCGCGCGACACCGCGCTCGGTGAGGCTGTTCCCGGAACGCGGTTCCCCGGGCCGCCGTCGTTGACCGGTCCCGGGCGGGACGCGGGCGGCGGCGATGGTCCCGCCTCGATGACCGGAAGGGCGGGGCCGGTGTGATCAGGGTGTCGGCGTCCGCGTTCGACGTCCTGTGGTCCGATCTTGGCCACACGCATTCCCCCCGGCCGTTGGCAGTGCACAGCGTGGGGCGGACAGGACAGGAGCGCGCCGGAATCCGCGCCGAGGTGTACGCCAACCTCGCCGAACGGGGTCTCGTGCGGGGTGGGGACGTCGATCCGGAGCTGTGCCGTCGCCTCGACGTGCTCGCCGGGGCGACACTCACCGTGGAATGCGAGGCACTGCTCGATCTCGCCGATGCCGAGCCGCTGCGGGCCGTCGCGGCGGCAGCGGGCGAGCGTGGCGTGCTCGCCGTTCAACCTCGCCGCACGATCGCCCTCACGGCCATCCGCGGTGCTGAGGTGTTCGGCGCGGCGGTGAGTGTCCTGCCGGACTTCGCCGCGGGCCCCGGCATGGGGGTGAGCCTGCCGTCCTCGGCGCTCGCCACGGTCGCCGACGCCGCGGTGGAACATTCGCAGACCCGCCGTGCCAGGGTGTTCGAGCAGCAGTCGAGGGAGGTGCTCGCCGTTCAGTCCCGCCCTGTGCTCGCAGCCGGTCAGTTGTCCGTTCGCCTGCGGTGCGAGGCGAGGTTGCGGCGCGTCGGTGGTGTCAGCTGGTTCGTCACGGACGAAGGCGGCTACCTCGGCACCGTCGCGGAGGGCAGGGCGAGCGAGCCGTGGCTGAGTCTCGTGCCTGCCGATCCGGCACGGATCGCCGGGCGGCTGGCTGACCTCGTCGAGGAAGCAGGTTCCTGCGCCTGAGTCGCGGCCTGCCGCTCTCGCTCGCAGCCTGCCGTGCGGGCCCCGGGCAAGCGGGTCCGCGCGGGTTCACGGTGCGGACGAAACCCGTTCCCCACACCGCCCCACCATCCCGCCGCGAACGCGTGCCCGCCGGTCTCGTGACGTCGAGGCGTACCGATCCGGTGTCACTCGGCGTGGCGATGCCCCCGGAGGGCCCCACCGCTGTCCGGTGTCTCTGACCTGCGAAAACGCAGACGATCATCGGCTGGTCGCCGCGTTTTGCCGTTGACTGTGGTGCAAAGTGGGGTACGGTGGTGGCCAGTGGGGCGGAAGGGATGCTCCGTGGCCGATCTCGACGGACCCCGGGTCCTGGCGCTGGTCGGTAGGGAGGTGGAGGCCGGTGTTCCTCGGCACCCACACTCCGAAGCTGGACGACAAGGGGCGGCTCACGCTGCCTGCGAAGTTCCGCGACGCGCTGGCAGGTGGGCTGATGATCACCAAGGGACAGGATCACTGCCTCTATGTCTTCCCGCGTGCCGAGTTCGAGCAGCTTGCCCGCAAGGTCGCGGAGGCTCCGTTCACCAACGAGTCGGTGCGGGCCTACCAGCGGTACCTCTTCGCGGGAACTGACGAGCAACGTCCTGACGGTCAGGGTCGTATCGCCATCGCTCCCGAACTCCGTCGTTACGCGGGACTGACCAAGCAGTGCGTGGTCATCGGCGCGATCACGCGGCTGGAGATCTGGGACGCCGGAGCCTGGGACACCTACCTGGAGGAGCACGAGGACAGTTACGCGAAGGCGCAGGAGGAGATCCTGCCCGGCATGTTCTGACCGGATGGCGTGAGGCTGCGGCCCTGGTGCAACTTCCCCGGTATCAGGTCCGCAACCTGACGGCATCCGGTTCGTCTTTTCTGTGGGACGGAGGCGTCCGAAGACAACCGACGACGAGAGGGGTGTCGTGAGCGACAGCGGCGAATCCGGCAGACCCGCCGGGTCCGGCGAACCCGAAGGCACCGTGCCGGACGCCACGCACCTTCCTGTGCTGGTTGACCGGGTGCTGGAACTGTTCGAGCCCGCGGTGGCAGGGCGTGATGCCGTCCTGATCGACGCCACGCTCGGGCTCGGAGGTCACACCGACGCGCTGCTCACGGCGTTTCCCCGGCTCAGGGTGATCGGTCTTGACCGCGATCCCGGTGCGTTGGAGCGTTCGCGGCAGCGACTCGCTGGCTACGGCGATCGGGTCCGCTTCGTGCACACCGTGTACCACCGCATTCCGGAAGTCCTCGCAGACGCCGGGTTGGACTCGGTTGAGGGTGTGCTCATGGATCTCGGGGTCTCGTCCATGCAGCTCGATCTCGACGAGCGTGGTTTCGCGTACGCGCGCGACGCTCCACTGGACATGCGGATGGACCCGACCACAGGGCCGACGGCGGCCGATGTGCTCAACACGTACTCGCTCGACGACCTGACCCGGATTCTGCGTGACTACGGCGAGGAGAAGTTTGCCCGTCGCATCGCGAAGACCGTGGTGGCTCAGCGGCAACGAAGCCCGTTCGAGACCAGTGAGGCGCTCGTGCGGTTGCTGTACGACGCGGTTCCCGCGCCGAGCCGCCGCACCGGAGGACACCCGGCCAAACGCACGTTCCAGGCTTTGCGTATCGAAGTCAACGGCGAGCTCGACATCCTGCGCGAGGCGGTACCCGCCGCGATCGCGGCGCTGGGCGAGGGCGGACGCATCGTCGTGGAGTCGTACCACTCCCTTGAGGACCGCATCGTCAAGCAGGCGCTGGCGACAGCGGCGACGTCGCGCACGCCCGAAGGACTTCCGGTCGAACTTCCCGGCCACGGCCCGCAGCTGCGGTTACTCACGCGGGGAGCCGAGAAGGCGGACGAGGCCGAGATCCGGAGAAATCCGCGTGCGGCCTCGGTCCGGTTGCGTGCGGCCGAGAAGAGAGGAGCAGACGAGACATGACCGTGCCGACACGAAGCCGGGCCGCCTCGCAGCCCCGCTCCTCGGCGCCCACCGAGGCGCCCTCGCCGTCAACCGGCGGCCCTTCCCGGCGCGGAACCGCCCCGAATCCGAACGGCGGGCGAAGTCCCGCTGCCCAGCGGGCGTACGCCCGTCGTGCCGAACGAACCGGCACGGCACGGGGAACGCGAGGCAAGGCGACGGCCGCTCGCCTCGGACTGCAGAACTGGCCCCGCTCGCGAGCGACTTTCGTCATCGTCCTGATGGCACTCATGCTTTGCGGGGTCGCCACATCGCTGTGGCTGTCCACGCAGGCCATCGCCGACTCCTACCGGCTCGATCAGCTGAAGGAGCGCAACGCGCAGCTCGCTGAGCGTGCCGAGCAGCTGCGCAGGGAAGTCGGTCAGTTGCAGTCGCCGTCCTCGCTCGCGGAACGCGCCGAAGCGCTCGGCATGGTTCCAGGGGGTAACCCGGCGCGCCTTGTCGTGAAAGAAGACGGCTCTATCACGGTGGTCGGCGAGCCGGTGGAGGCGGCGAAGCCGCGAACCGCCACCGGGCCGGGCGCGGAGGGCACCGGCGAGGCGCCGTAGGACGCAGGGAACGTGGTGAGGGGAGAGCGGTGATGCAGGGGCAGCGGGGCACGCGGCGAACCGGGTCGGGCGGTGGGCCACACCGGACGTACTCGGTCCGAGCCCGCAGAAGTCGCTCGGCCACCACGGTGCGGGACAACCGCAATCGGTTCGTGGCAGGGCGTATCGTGCTGACGCTGGTACTGGTGGCTGCGGGCCTGAAGCTGGTGCACATCCAGGCCTTCGAGGCATCGGCTCTGTCCGAACGCGCGGAGCGCCAGCGCACGACGATCATCGACATCCCTGCCGAGCGTGGGTCCATCGTGGACCGAAACGGTGCCGAACTGGCCTTCAGCGTCGAGACCCGCAAGCTGTGGGTGAACCTGCGGCAGATGCGAAAGGACTGGGCCGAGTACGCGCGCGAGCATCCGGGGTCGGGCAAGGACTTCGAGACGCGAGCCGCCGAGATCGCCGATCACATCGCCCGGCAGGTGCCGCATCTCGTCACCGAACAGGACCTCCTCGACGACTTCCACAAGGACGGCAGTTTCACCTACCTCGTTGACGACGTCGAGCCCTCGGTGGCCGAGAAGATCAGCAAGCGATTTCCGGAGATCGGGTACGAGAAGCGCGCCAAGCGGGTGTATCCCGGCGAGGAGGTCGCCGCGAACATCGTGGGGTACGCCAACTGGCGCACGGACAGCCCCGAGGTGTCGGAGCACAACCTGCACGGCCTTTCCGGGCTCGAGTCCTACCGCGACGCCGACCTCGTCGGCACGCCGGGAAGGCAGATCGTCGATACCGCGCAGGGTGCCGACGTCGTCATCCCGGGGACAGAGCGGGACATGCAGGCCGCCACACCGGGTTCGGACCTCGAACTCACCATCGACTCCGACGTGCAGTACGAACTCCAGCGCAGCCTCGCCGCCTATGTGGACAAGGTGAAGGCCAAGGGCGGCAGTGCCGTGATCCTCGACGCGCGGACGGCCGAGGTGTACGCGCTGGCCAACCACAAGACGTTCGACCCGAACGAACCACCGTCGTCGCCGGACGCGATGGGCAACCCCGCGGTTTCGACCCCGTTCGAGCCAGGGTCCGTCGCGAAGATCATCACTGCTGTGGCAGCGATCGAGTCGGGCACGGCGACGCCGGAGAGGGAACTCTCCGTGCCCGGCTCCATGCGGGTGGCCGACCACACGGTGCACGACGCCTGGTCCCACGGCACGCAGAACTTCACGGTCACCGGAATCTTCGGGAAGTCGTCCAACGTGGGCACGTTGCTGCTGGCCGACGAGATCGGGCCCGACCGGTTCCTTGCGACGCTGACGAAGTTCGGCGCGGGCCGGCGCACAGGCATCGGGCTGCCGGGGGAGAGTCCAGGCTACGTGCCGCCGCGCGAGAAGTGGTCGGGCACGACGTACGGCAACCTCCCGATCGGTCAAGGGTTGTCGATGACGGTGGTGCAGATGACGAGCATGTACCAGGCCATCGCCAACGGAGGGGTGCGCGTCGAACCCCGAGTCGTGAAGGCGAAGGTCACGCCGGACGGACGAAGGATCCCCGAGCCCGCACCGGACAGCGTCAGGGTGACGGATCCGAAGACGGCCGACACGGTGAAGAATATGCTGCGTTCGACGATGCAAGGTGGTGAGTACGCCTACAGCGGCACCGCACCGGAAGCCGCGCTGGAGGGGTACCAGATCTCGGGCAAGACGGGTACAGGGCAGCAGGTCGATCCTCGCACCGGTGGGTACAGCGACCGGCTGCACAACATCACGTTCGCAGGCATCCTCCCCGCAGAGGAGCCGAGGTTCGTGGTCGGGATCTGGCTGGACGCTCCCGACACGACGATTCCCGGCGGGAGTTCGGCAGGCGCGTTGTTCTCCGAGATCGCGTCGTACCTCGCGCAGCGATACAACATCCCGGTCTCCGGCGATCCGGGCCAGAGGGTGAGGCTGGTGCGGTGATGCGGCTGCCGCCTCACCCTCCGGCGCCGGTCACAGCCCGGCGTTGCGGAACCGCCGGATCGAGAGCGGAACGAAGATCACGAGCAGCAGCACGCACCAGCCCACCGTCGCGACGACGGGATGCCGCAGCGGCCATACCGCGTCCTCGGCCAGCGGCAGTCCCGGATTGCCGAACAGTTCCCGGCAGGCCGCTGTGGCTGCGCTGACGGGATTCCAGTCGGCGATCACCTGAAGCACGGACGGCATACCGTCGGTGGGAACGAAGACGTTGGAGATCATGGTGATCGGCATGATGAGTGGTCCGATGCGGGCCGCGGTCTCCTCGTTTTTCGCGAGCGCACCCAGATAGACGCCGAGCCAGCACACGGAGTAGTGCAGGAGCAGTACGACACCGAATCCGGCGAGGGTCGCACCGAGGCCGTTGTGTGCTCGCCAGCCGAAGAGCAGGCCGCAGAGAGCCATGACGGCCAGCCCGCCCGCGCCGGTCACGAGGTCGGCGGCCGTCTGTCCGAACGGGACGGCGGAACGGGCCATGGGCATGGAGCGGAAGCGGTCCATGACGCCGAGGCCATTGTCCTTGGCGATGACCGTCAGCGAACCCATCACCGCGAACACCGAAGTCATGACGAACAATCCCGGCATGAGGTACTCGCGGTAGTTGCCACCGCCGGGAATGGGGATGGCGCTTCCGAAGACGTAGCCGAACAGCACCACCGAGACGATCGGGAACGCGAACGTGGCGACGATCTGGCCGGGCTGGTGTTTCAGCTTGAGCAGGTTGCGCGCGAGGATCGTCATGCCGTCGGAGAGACCGGCACGCAGGGAGTTCCCGGCCTGCGTGGGCGCGCCGGACGCGGGATTCGTGGTCGTGGTCGTCACCGGTTCGCCTCCTGGTGCTCGGTGCCAGGCTTCCCCGTCAGGGTCAAGAAGACCTCGTCCAGCGTGGGTTTGCGGATTCCGACGTCCACGGCTTTCACCCCGGCCTGGTCGAGGTGCCTGACCACGTCGGGAAGGGTGACGTCGTCGGTGGCGACGGGAACCGATACGAGGGTGAGTTCGGTGTCGATGTCGGGCGGGGCCGGTGAGCCGGTGAGCGTGGTGAGCACGTCGGCCGCGTGTGCCAGCTCGGCGGCATCGGCCACGACCACGTCGAGGCGGCCACCGATGCGTGCCTTGAGCTCGCGCGGGGTGCCGGACGCGATCACCTTGCCGTGGTCGATGACCGCGATGTTGGCGGCGAGCTGGTCGGCTTCGTCGAGGTACTGCGTGGTCAGCACCACGGTGGTGCCCTCGGCGACCAGCTCCCGCACCGTCGCCCAGATCTCGTTGCGGCTGCGCGGGTCCAAGCCCGTGGTCGGTTCGTCGAGGAACAACACCGACGGCGAGACGATCAGGCTGGAGATGAGATCGAGGCGCCTGCGCATCCCGCCCGAGTAGGTGCGGACGAGACGATCACCGGCGTGGGCGAGGTCGAACCGTTCGAGCAACTCGTCGGCGCGTGCCTTGGCGCGGGCCGACCCGAGCCGGAAGAGCCTGCCGAAGATGCGCAGGTTCTCGCGTCCGGTGAGCTGCTCGTCGAGTGCCGCGTGCTGCCCCGCCAACCCGATCCTGGCACGAACGGCGGCCGGTTCGCGCACGACGTCGTGACCCGCCACCATGACCGACCCGCTGTCCGGCCGGGTGAGCGTGGTGAGTACGCGGACGGTGGTGCTCTTGCCCGCGCCGTTGGGGCCGAGAAGTCCGTAGACGGTGCCTTGGGGCACGCTCAGGTCCAGCCCGGCCAGAGCCTGGGTGTCCCCGAATCTCTTGTGCACGCCCTCGGCGACGACGATGGCGTCGCCGGTTGCTGCTGACATGGAAATCCCCCTGAACTGGGTGCGTTGTACGCAGTTAAACTAGCCAACCGAGTACGGTGTACGCAACACGGTTTTCGCGAGAGGTGATCTGACGAGCCATGGAAACGAACGACGAGTCCGTCCTGCGATCCCGGCTCCGGTTGTGGACGACTCCTCCGAAACCGGCACGAGGGCCCGCTCCGTCCTACACCAGGGAGCAGATCGCGGACGCGGCCATCGCGATCGCCGACAATGACGGGCTCGACGCGGTCACCATGCGCAGGGTCGCCACCGAATTGGGCACCGGCGCCATGAGTCTCTACCGCTACGTGGAGAACAAGGACGCGCTCGTGGAACTCGTCGCGGACCGGATGTACGCCCGCCACGAATGGCCCGAACCCACGGGTGAGTGGCGTCAGGACCTGTGGGCCTTCGCTCACGCCCAGCGGCGGGCGTTACTCGCCCATCCGTGGCTGCTGCGGGTGTGGGGGATCGGGCCGACCATGGGGCCGAACGTGCTCCGGCACTTCGAGCGGTCGCTGTCGTTGGTGGACGGTCTCGGGCTCGACATCGACGAGATGGTGGAGACCGTGATGTTGATCAGCACCTGGACCAGCGGCTTCGTCCGCCAGGAGTTCGACCTCGTGGAATTCCTCCGCTCGGAACCGGAGGAGGTACTCGAACGCGAACTCGGCGCGTATGTGAAGCGGATCGCCGACAGCGGCGAGTATCCCTACTTCGCTCGGTTCGTGTACGAGGCGCTGACTCCGCGGATCGACGCGGAGACGCGGTTCGGCAGAGCCCTCGACCGGATCCTCGCCGGTATCGAGGCCACCCTGCCGCAACAGGGGGAGGCGGGGGAGTGAGCGACCGGCCGGGGACACAAGGCCCGCGGCCGGTCGGATTCCTACTTCGCGTACAGCTGCTCGATCGCGTTGGCGTAGTTCTTGCTCACCACGTTGCGCTTGAGCTTCAGGCTCGGGGTCACCTCGCCGCCGGCCTCGGTGAAGTCGTTCGGCAGAATGACGAATTTTTTGATCGACTCAGCCTGTGAGACCTGCGTGTTGGCCGCGTCCACCGCCTCCTGGACAGCGGCACGCAGGTCGGCGTCGTCGGCGAGGTCGGCCACCGTCGCACTCTCGGGCTTGTCGTTCTGGGACTTCCAGGTGGGGAAGAACTCCTCGTCGATCGTGACGAGCGCACCGATGAACGGGCGCTGATCGCCCACCACCATGGCCTGACTGATCAGCGGGTTGGCCTTGAGGGTGTCCTCAAGGCCGGACGGGGCGACGTTCTTGCCACCGGCGGTGACGATGATCTCCTTCTTGCGGCCGGTGATCTTCAGGAAGCCCTCGTCGTCGAGTTCGCCGAGGTCGCCGGTGTGGAACCAGCCGTCTTCGAGAGCCTCACGGGTGGCCTCCGGGTTGTTCCAGTACTCGCCGAAGACGACATCACCCTTCAGCAGCACCTCGCCGTCCTCGGCGATGCGCACCGAGGTGCCTGCCACCGGCCTGCCCACGGTGCCGACCTTGAACGCCTCCACGGTGTTCACGTTCGCCGCCGCCGAGGTCTCGGTGAGCCCGTAGCCCTCGAACACCGGGACACCGATGCCTCGGAAGAAGTGCGCGAGACGCGCGCCGAGCGGGGCGCCACCGGACACCGCCGCGATGCACCGGCCACCGAGCGCGGCCCGCAGTTTCGAGTACACGAGTTTGTCGAACACCGCGTGCTTGAGGCGAAGACCGAGTCCGGTCCTGCCCGTGTCCTGCGCCTGGCTGTAGGCGACGGCTGTGGCCTCGGCCGCGTCGAAGATCTTTCCCTTGCCTCCGGAATGAGCCTTCAGCTTGGCGCCGTTGTAGACCTTCTCGAACACGCGAGGCACCGCGACCACGAACGTCGGCCGGAAGGTGCCGAGATCGGCGACGAGTTCCTTGATGTCGGCGGTGTGGCCGAGAGTGACCCGCGAGCTGAACGCGGTCAGCGCGATGGCGCGGGCGAGGATGTGGGCCAGCGGGAGGAACAGCAGCAGCGAGTTGCCCGCCTCCATGAGCCGGGGAAACGCCTTCGTGTCGGCGCGCACCTCGGCGAGGAGGTTGCGGTGCGTCAGCACGACGCCCTTGGGCCTCCCCGTGGTTCCCGACGTGTAGACGATGGTGGCGTTGTCGCTCGACGCCACCGTGCGACGGCGGGTGTGCACCTCATCGTCGGCGATTTCTCCGCCGAGTTCGGTGAGCTGCTCGACGGCAGGCTTGTCACCCTCGATCTGGAAGACGTGGGCCAGTTCGGGAAGGCGGCCGCGTACCGACTCGACCGTCGCGGTGTGCTCGGCGGTCTCGACGACGATGACCTTCGCTCCGGAGTCGGTGAGGATCCAGTGTGCCTGCTCGGCCGACGAGGTCTCGTAGATGGGCACGCTGACGCCGCCCGCAGCCCAGATCGCGAAGTCGATGAGCGTCCACTCGTAGCGCGTCTTCGACATCAGCGCCACCCGGTCGCCCTGACCGATGCCCGCCTTCACGAGACCCTTCGCCACGGAGAGCACCTGCGCGGCGAACTCTCTCGCGGTGACATCCCGCCACGAACCGTCGAGCTGCCGACGGAAACTCACGGTGTCTCCGAACCGCTCGGCGTTGACCCACACGACGTCGGACATGTTCTCGTCGTCGGCGACCGCAGCGATCGCGGGAGCGCTGTACTCGCGCACGTGAACCTCCGTGTTCCGCAGATGTTACTCGGCGGTCAACTTAACTCCTGACGAACGGTTTGGCTATGCCCTCCGACTGTGGTTTCCACACGCCGTGCGATTCTGCAACCGTGGCAGTCAACGAGAACGCGCCCGCTCTGGACATCATCGACGAGACCTTCATCGCGGTGCCCCCGAGCACGATCGCGTCGGCGTTCGCGGACCCACGATCGTGGCCTCTGTACTGGCCCGATCTCGTGCTCGAAGTCTACACCGACCGTGGCGACCAGGGGTTGCGCTGGACGGTGCGCGGAGCACTGGTCGGCACGATGGAGGTGTGGCTGGAACCCGTGTTCGACGGCACGATCCTGCACTACTTCCTGCGGGCCGACCTCGCGGGTGAGCGGCCTTCTCCTTCCAGACTGCGGCGTGAAGCCGACCGGAGGGCCAGAGCCGCGAAGGCCATCGCGCTCAACCTGAAGGACGTCCTTGAGGACGGGAGGGCGCCTGGCGTGGCACCGGCCGTGCACGAAGGGCACTAGTGTGTCGCCCGTGCGGGTACATGTCGTTTCCGACGTGCACGGCAACGCCGAGGCGCTGGCGAGGGCGGGCGAGGGAGCCGATGCGCTGATCGTGCTCGGTGACCTGCTGGACTTCATCGACTATCACGATCACGGCAGTGGGATCTTCGGCCGTCTCTTCGGCGCGGACAACGTCAGTGCCTTCGCCAGGCTGCGCAGGGAGGGAACCCGCTCCGAGATCGGCGCTTTCGTGCGGTCGTTGTGGGCGAGCCTCGACGATCCGGCGGCCGCCGTGGACGAGGCGGTGCGCGAGCAGTACGCCGAGCTCTTCCCCGCGATGACCGCGCCCACCTACGCCATCCCCGGCAACGTTGACGCGCCCGCGCTGTGGCCCGAGTACGCCGCCGAGGGCCTGCACCTCGTGGACGGCCTCGTGACGGAGATCGGGGGGCTGCGGTTCGGGTTCGTCGGCGGCTCCCTCCTGCCGGACGGCGCGGTGCCGACGTCGAACGCGGTCTGGCGGCCCCACCTGCTGTCCAGGGTGGAGTTCGACGACCGGGTCGCGCGGCTGCGCGACATCGACGTGTTGTGCAGCCACATCCCACCCTCGGTTCCGGAGCTGATTTTCGACGTGGTGTCGCGCCGGTTGGAGGCCGGATCGCGGTCGCTGCTCGACCTCGTCAGGTCGGAGCAGCCGAGGTGGTCGCTGTTCGGGCACGTCCACCAGCCACTGTCGAAAGGGGCGAGAGTCGGCCGCACCGAATGCCGCAACGTCGGCCACTTCCAGCGGACGGCCACCCCGTACGTGCTGCGCTGGTGAACCACCTGTCACGGGCCGCTACGCTCTAGCCTCATGGCGGAGCAGTCCACGCAGTCCATCGAGATCGAGGCCGCCCCGGCCGCCATCATGGCGGTCATCGCCGACCTTCCGGCGTATCCGGAGTGGGCGAAAGCCGTGCGCGAGACCGAGGTTCTCGCCACGGACGACGAGGGGAGAGCCGCCGAGGTCCGGTTCACCCTCGACTCGGGTCCGGTCAAGGACGTCTACACCCTGGCCTACGACTGGGCCGACGACGGCCTCTCGGTGAGCTGGCACCTGGTGAAGGGGCAGATGCAGAAGGCCCAGCGGGGTCGCTACCTGCTGGAGCCCGTCGGGTCCGAGCGAACGCGCGTGACCTACACGCTGTCGGTGGAGCTGGCACTGCCCATGATCGGCCTGTTGCGCCGCAAGGCCGAAAAAATGATCATGGACACGGCGCTGCGGGAACTCAAGCGCCGGGTGGAGGGCCGGGGCTGACGTGCGGGTTCTGCTGTTCACCGGGAAGGGCGGCGTCGGCAAGACCACGCTCGCCGCCGCCACCGGAGCGTGTCTCGCCCGACGTGGCCGCAAGACCCTCGTGGTCTCCACCGACCCGGCCCATTCGCTCGCCGACGCCGTCGGCAGCCCCCTCGGGGACGAGCCATCCGAAGTGGGCAGCTTCCTGTACGGCGCGCAGATCGACGCGAGGACACTCGTCGATGACACGTGGGAGACGCTGCGCCACGAACTCACCACGGCGCTGTCGGGCCTTGGGCTCGACGCGCTCGACGCGGAGGAACTCACCGTGCTGCCCGGCGTGGACGAGCTGCTCTCGCTCGGGCAGGTGCGGCGGCTCGCTGACGAAGGGCCGTGGGAGAACATCGTCGTGGATTGCGGGCCCACGGCGGAGACACTGCGGTTGCTCGCGCTGCCCGAAGCCGTCGCCGGATATCTCAGGCGGTTGCCGGCGTGGAGGTCCGTGACCAGGGTGGCCCGCTCGGTGGATCGCTTCGCGGCTCACGTCGAGTCGCTGCGGGCGTTACTCACCGACCACGAGACCACCACGGTCCGCCTCGTGCTCACGCCCGAGCGCGTCGTCGCGGCCGAGACCCGGCGCACACTCACAGCACTGGCCCTGCGGGGGATCGCGGTGGACGGCGTGGTGGTCAACCGGCTGATGCCCTCGCCGGGATGGTGGCGCGGAGCGGCCGCCTCGTGGCTTCGTACCCGGCGAGCACAGCAGGAGCAGGTGATCGAGGAACTTCGGGATGGCGGGCTCACCGGCCGGACACTGCGGACGGTCGAGCACCGCGCGGTCGAACCCGTCGGAATGGAGGCCCTGCTGGAGATCGCGGACGAACTCTACGGAAAGGCCAGTCCGCTGGTCGGTGACGTAGGAGCCGCGCCACTGCTGGAGACAGTCGAGGCGGAGAGCGGGGTGTACTTGCGGATCGTGCTGCCGCTGGCGAAGGACTCCACCGTGCGGCTCGCACGGGTGGACGACGATCTCGCCGTCACGGTGGACGGCTTCCGCAGGCTCGTCGCGCTCCCGGAGTCGTTGCGTCCCTACACCCTCACCGGCGCGGAGTCCGACGCCCGTGGACTGCTGGTGCACCTGGAGAGTCCGTTATGACGACCACCGGCGACCATTCCGAGCGAGCGGACGGCGCCAGGCTCGCCGACGAGATCCGGTTGCTCGTGGATCTGGTGGTGGAGCGGGCAAGGCCGTGGCTGGACGGTGTCGCCGCGGCAGGCCACGGCGGAACCCGCCCGGATTCCGCCGCACCGCGACAGGAAGCGGGGGAGGACACCGGGTGCGGTGGGCGCGACCGGTGCCCGCTGTGCCTTGTGGTGGCTCTCTGCCGAGGCGAGCGGGTGGACGTCGCGGCCAGGGTCCTTGAACAGGTGACCCAGGTGCTCGCGTTGCTGCGAGCCGTGCTCGCCGACCGGTGGGAGCCCGAGGACGGCCTCCACATGCCGGGGTTCCGCCCTCCGCAGAGGAACACCGAGCCCGCGCAACGCCGAGCCAGGCGGGTTCAGCACGTCACGGTGCGTCCCAGTGACCAGTGGGAGCCCGATGCTCACGATCGGGGTTGACGTCGGCGGCACCAGCGTGCGCGCCGGTGTCGTCGATGAAGCCGGTTGTGTCGTGGACTTCTCCAGGGTGGCGACGCCGGGTGCCGAGGACGCCCTTGAAGACGCGATCGCCACGGTGGTCGCCGAACTGCGTGGCCGCCACGTGGTGGATGCCGTCGGGCTCGCCGTGGCCGGGTTCGTCCGGCCCGATCGGCGGTCGGTGCTGTTCGCGCCGCATCTGCCGTGGCGGGCCGCGCCCGTGGCCGACCGCATGGCGACGCGCCTCAGCCTTCCCGTGACGCTGGAACACGATGCCAACGCCGCTGCGGTCGGTGAACACCGGTTCGGTGCGGCGCGGGGCGCGAATGTCGCGCTGCTGCTCGCGATCGGCACCGGAATCGGTGCGGGGCTGCTGCTCGGCGGAGAGATCTTCCGGGGCTCGCACGGGGTCGCTCCTGAACTGGGGCACCTCCGAGTCGTGCCGGACGGCAGGCCCTGCCCCTGTGGAAGGCACGGCTGCTGGGAAAGGTATTGCAGCGGGACCGCGCTCGCGGCCACGGCTGTCGAGCTGCTGGCCCGGCATCCTTCTCGCTCCACCGTGCTGAGGCGCGACCTCGCCGACCCCGCGGTCGTCAGCGGGCGCCGTGTCGCCCATGCCGCGCGTGAGGGCGACCCCGTGGCGCTGGAGGCGTTCGCCGAGCTGGCGCGATGGCTCGGCGAGGGACTGGCGATCGTCGCCGACGTCTACGATCCCGAGGTCATCGTCCTCGCAGGCGGGGTGGCGGAATCGGCGCCGTTGTTCGCGGACGAGGCGAGAGACCACTACGCCAGGGTGCTCACCGGCGCCGGTCATCGCCCGCTCGCCCGCATCCGCACGTCCCAGCTCGGCGACGCGACGGCGATCGTCGGGGCGGCCACTCTCGCCCGCGAGCGGAAGTCCTGAACCCGTCCCGTGTCGCCGAGTTCAGCGGGCTGACGGGCTTCCACTTGACGTTACGCTGGGCGGATGCTGGTGGGTGAGAGCGAGGGTTTCGTCCAGTGTTCCTGCGGGCGGCAGCACTGGGGGCCGCACGGAGCGGCGGGGCTGCTCCTGACCGACCCTCGGCGCGGAGTGCTCCTGCAACACAGGGCGGGCTGGACGCACCACGGCAGCACGTGGGCCCTGCCGGGCGGCGCTGTGCTGCCGGGGGAGACTCCTGCCGAGGCCGCGACGAGGGAGACCGAGGAGGAGACCACCGTTGCTCCCGAGGCTGTCCGGGTTCTGTCGTCCTCGGTCGAGGACCACGGCACCTGGCGCTACACCACCGTGCTGGCCGCCGTGCGCCACGAGGTGGAGCCACGCATCGCGAACACGGAGAGCACGGCGCTGCACTGGGTGCGGCCGGACGAGGTGGAGACGTACGAACTGCACCGGGATTTCGCCGCGGCCTGGCCCGCGTTGCGGCGCCAGCTCGGCAGGCAACTCGTACTCGTCGTGGACGCGGCGAACGTCGTCGGTGCCAGGCCGGACGGCTGGTGGCACGACAGGGCAGGCGCCACCGAACGGTTGAGGGACCGGCTGGCCGTTCTCGCGGGAAGGGGAGTCGGCGCGACCAGCGTGGGCCTCGACCACGGTGTGCGGTGGTTCTGGTGGCCACGGATCGTGCTGGTGACCGAGGGAAGGGCGCGCGGTGTCGGGGCGCTGGAGGACGTCGAGGTCGTCGCGGCGCCCGGCGACGGTGACGACACCGTGGTGGAGACGGTGGCCCGGCTACGCGCGAGTGGCTCGCGTGACCACGTCGTCGTGGCCACGGCTGACCGCGATCTGCGCGGGCGCGTCGGTGAACTCGGCTCCACGCTGCTGGGTCCTGCCGAACTGTGGAGAATCCTCGACCGGACAGCACCCGTGGGGCAGTGGTAGCTCCCGAGAGCTCCCGGGGATTTCCGACGACTCCGGGAGCTTCTGGAGGGCTCAGACCTGCGCCCCGTTGGTGGGGTCGGCGCCGTCGGGCGGTCCCTGCTTGACGCGCAGCAACGCGAGCGCGATGCCGGTGGCGAGGCAGAGCATGCCCAGCGGCAGTGAGATCGACTCGGCCAGCCCGATCACGTCTGGAGCGACGAGCAGCAGTAGTCCGACCACGAAGAACAGCAGCACCACGATCGCCCCTTTGCGGGGACGCGGCAGCGGCGGCGGTTCCGGTGGGACGAAGTGCTCGTCGTCGTCATCCGGACCGGCCGCTGTCCGATCGTCGCCGAGCATGGTCTCGTCCCAGCCCGTCGGCGAATCGCGCCAGCCGGTGCCGGGCGGTGCGGGGGAGTCCTGGTCGCGAGCGGATCGCAGACGCGTCCTGCCCTGCCTGCCGTCCTCGTCGTCTTCGGCGTCAACAAGAAGGTCGTCGCGATCGTCGTGATCGTCGCCGTCGGCGCCGAACCCCTCGGCCCGCAGATCGGCCACGATTCTGGCGAACGTGGCGTCCACGTCCTCGGGCCCTTCCGCTCCTGACGCTCTGTTCATCGGGCACCAACCTGTCTGACGGACTCGACGAACTCCACACTGCTCCGGAAGAGCAACGGTGCGTCGTTGTCGAGTGTGGCGACGTGGTAGCTGTTGTGGAGCACTACCTCGCGCAGGTCCCCGCTACGCACATTCGCGGCCACAACGGCGGCGTTGACGGGTTCCACGACGTGGTCGATGGCGGAATGGGCGAGCAGCAGAGGCTGGGTGACGCTCGGCAGGTCTCGCCTTGTCAGCCGCCACAGTCTCGACAGGCTCGCCAGCGCCCGCACCGGGGTGCGGTCGTAGGCGAGTTCGACGACACCGGGGCGGGCGATGTCGCCTGCCAGCCCCTTCGCCGACGGCAGCACATCGGCGAGCAGGGTGGCGAGTTTGGCGTCGAGTCTTCGGGTCAGGACGGAGGGGTTGACCAGCACGAGTCCGCTGATCGCGTCGCCGAGGTCCTCGGCGAGGCGCAACGCGAGCGTCCCGCCCATCGAAAGGCCGAAGACGAACACGCGAGGGCATCGCCGCGACAACTCCGCGAACTCCCGCCTCAGGCAGGCGTACCAGTCCGGCCAGCGGGTGCGGTTGCAGTCCTGCCACGTGGTGCCGTGGCCCGGTAACAGCGGGCACCGCACCGTGTACCCGGCCTCCGCCAGGTGCTCGCCCCAGGGGCGCATGGTGGCAGGCGTGCTTGTGAAGCCGTGACACAGCAGCACGCCGACCTCGGAGGAGGTGTCGTGGACAAAGGGTTCAGCGCCGGCGAGAACGGGCATGCCCGGTGATCCTCCCTCGAAGCCGCATCACCCTATGTTCGCACGAGCCGGGGCAGGTGAACCCGGTCCATGTGGAACCTGTGATCTCGCCGGTGACGCTGGTGTGAGGTCCGTCGCGGTGCGGTATTCATGACAGTGGCCGAGTTGTGCCCCGATGCCGCCGGTTCGTACGCTGTTTCGTCGGCATTGAACCCTCCGGGAGGAACGAGACGCAGTGCTGTATTGGCTGATGAAGTATGTGCTGCTGGGTCCGTTCCTGCGGCTGCTCTGGCCGACGAGGGTGACGGGGATCGAGAACATTCCCGCCGAGGGCGGTGCCATCCTCGCCAGCAACCACCTTGCTGTCGCTGACTCCTTCTTCATGCCCAACCGCGTCCCGCGCAGGGTGACCTTCCCCGCCAAACAGGAGTACTTCACCGAGCCAGGGGTCAAGGGCAAGCTCAAGAAGTGGTTCTTCACCGGAGCGGGGCAGTTCCCCATCGACCGCTCCGGCGGCACGGCCGCGCAGGCGGCGATCGACACCGCTGTCCGGCTCTTGAGGGAGGGCCACCTGCTCGGCATCTACCCCGAGGGCACGCGCTCGCCGGACGGGCGTCTCTACAAGGGCAAGACCGGCGTGGCGAGGATCGCGCTGGAGGCCAGGGTGCCGGTCATCCCCGTGGCGATGGTGGGCACGGAGAAGGTCAATCCCATCGGTTCGAAGATGTGGTGGCCGAGGAGGCTGGAGATCCATTTCGGCGAGCCGCTGGACTTCTCCCGTTACGAGGGTCTCGCCGGCGACCGGTTCGTCGAGCGCTCCATCACCGACGAGATCATGTACGCGCTCATGGAGCTGTCCGGCCAGGAGTACGTGGACATCTACGCGGCGAAGGCCAAGGAACTCATCGCGGCAGAGAAGGCGGGGTTGCGTCCGGCCGTTCCGGCACAGGCCGAAGCTCGCGACGTGGCACGGCTTCCCGAGTCGAAGGCCGGTTGACCGGGCGCGAGCCGTCGTACGGCGGTCGAGTACCGTGCCCGGCGTGCGGTTCTTCTACGACACCGAATTCATCGAGGACGGCAAGACCATCGAACTCGTGTCGATCGGTGTCGTTGACGAGTCGGGACGCGAGTTCTACGCGGTGTCCACCGAGTTCGACGAGGGCAAGGCCGGGCCGTGGGTCCGGGAACATGTGCTGACCAAGCTCCCCTCACCCGGCGATCGAGCGTGGCGAAGCCGCGAGCGGATCCGCGCCGATCTTCTCGACTTCCTCGGACGCCCACGCGACGGCATCGAGTTGTGGGCCTGGTACGCCGCCTACGACCACGTGGCGCTGGCGCAGCTGTGGGGACCGATGCCATCGCTTCCCCGGCAACTGCCCCGGTTCACCCGCGACCTGCGCCAGCGCTGGGACGACGTCGGGCGGCCGAAACTGCCGTCACCGCCCGACGACGCCCATGACGCGCTCGCCGACGCCCGCCACAACCTCCGGCGATGGCGGGTCATCGAGCAGGCTCGCCAGGAACTCACCCGCCTGCGGGGTTTCCCGGTGGCCTGATCGGCGGCGTCACCGGTTCTCGCGCAGCCGCCTTCGGGCTCGCACGGCCGCCGCGAGCTCGTCGAGCAAGCTCGCCGTGGTGGTCCAGTCAAGGCAGGCGTCGGTGATACTACGCCCGTAGTCCAGCTCGTCCCGCCTTCCGAGCGTGAGGTCCTGGCGCCCCGCTTCCAGGAAGCTCTCCATCATCAGTCCCACGATGCCGGGTTCTCCCCCAGCGATCCGTCCGGCGAGTTCGGTGACGACGGCGGCCTGGCGCACGTGGTCCTTGCGGCTGTTGCCGTGGCTCGCGTCCACCACAAGCCGCTCCGGCAGGCCTGCCGCGCGGAGCCGGGTGAGCGTGTCCGCCACGGTTCGCTCATCGTGGTTCGGGCCCGCCGAACCGCCGCGGAGGATGACATGACAGTCCGGGTTGCCGGTCGTGGTCACCAGCGCGGCGAGCCCGTCGGCGTTGATGCCGGGGAACACGTGACCTGCCGAGGCAGCCCGCACGGCGTCCACCGCGACCTGCACGTCACCCTCGGTGGAGTTCTTGATGCCCACGGGCATGGACAGCGCGCTGCACAACTGCCGGTGCACCTGGCTGGCCGCCGTCCTGGCGCCGATCGATCCCCAGGTGACGATGTCCGCGATGTACTGAGGGGTGATCGGGTCGAGGAACTCGCAGCCGACGGGCAACCCGAGCGCGGAGATGTCCAGCAGGAGTTGCCGAGCCAGTCGCAGTCCCTTGTTGACGGCGTAGGTGCCGTCGAGGTCGGGGTCGTTGATCAGGCCCTTCCAGCCCAGCGTGGTCCTCGGCTTCTCGAAGTAGACCCGCATGACGACGCACACCTCGTCGCGGACTCGCTCCGCGTGCTCGGACAGCAGACGGGCGTAGTGGAGCGCGGCTCCGGGATCGTGCACCGAGCACGGACCGACCACCACGAGCAGGCGATCGTCGCGACCTTCGAGGATGTCCACGGTGTCGCGCCTGCCGAGGGTGACGGTCTTCGCCACTCCGGGATCGATGGGGTGTTCGGCGCGCAGGAGTGCGGGCGAGAGCAGCGGACTGACCCGCACCGTGCGCCGGTTGTCCAGTGCGGTCAGCGGATCGATGTCCTGCGTCTCATCGGTGGGGCCGTGAGTGGAGGAGGTGGCGTTGTTCGGCATCGGGGCTTCCTTTCCGCAAGCCGCCTCGCCGTGTCGTGATGCGCCACTGCCGAGCCGGCTTGTCGTCCGGCTCGGAGGTGTTGACGGTCAGCGCGCGGTCTCGCCGACCGGCCCACCCCGGGCCGGCCTGCTAAACCAGAAATAGAAGCGCTGCACGGGTCCGAGCCTAACAGGCCCTGCACCGATCAAGAGTGACGAGGGCTACGCTGGCGGCGACGATGTGACGCAGAACAACTGAAAGGCGCAGATATGCGAGTCGGTGTGCTGACCGGCGGCGGCGACTGCCCTGGGCTGAACGCGGTGATCCGTGCGGTCGTCCTCAAGGGCGTCGAGGTCCACGGTTGGGAGATCTTCGGGTTCAGGGAAGGCTGGCGAGGACCCCTCACGGGCAAGGGTGACTGGCTGTCCCGTGACGACGTCGAGGGCATCATCACCCGTGGCGGCACGATCCTCGGCTCCTCGCGCACCAACCCGTACAAGGAGGAGGGCGGGGCGGCCACGATCAAGCGCGTACTCGCCGAGAAGGGCATCGACGCGCTTGTGGCCATCGGCGGCGAGGACACCCTCGGTGTGGCCGCCAGGCTGAACGAGGAGGGTGTGAAGGTCGTCGGGGTGCCGAAGACCATCGACAACGATCTCGGTGCCACCGACTACACGTTCGGTTTCGATACGGCCGTCCACATCGCCACCGAGGCCATCGACCGGCTCCACACCACGGCAGAGTCCCACCACAGGGCCCTTGTGGTCGAGGTGATGGGCAGGCACGCTGGCTGGATCGCCCTGCACTCGGGTCTCGCGGGCGCGGCGAGCGTGATTCTCGTGCCCGAGCGGCCGTTCTCCGTGGACAAGGTCGTCGAATGGGTCCAGCGGCGGTTCGAGCGCGAGTACGCGCCGATCATCGTGGTGGCCGAGGGCGCCCTCCCGGAGGGCGGGGCGGAGGTTCTCCAGAGCGGGGAGAAGGACGCGTTCGGGCACGTGCGGCTCGGTGGTGTCGGCACGTGGCTCGCCGACGAGATCGCCGCGCGCACCGGCAAGGAGTCGCGTGCCGTGGTGCTGGGCCACACGCAGCGCGGCGGCACTCCGACGGCGTACGACCGCGTTCTCGCCACCCGGTTCGGGCTGCATGCCGTTGACGCCGTCGCCGACGGCGACTTCGGGGTGATGGTGGCGCTGCGGGGCACCGATATCGCCCGGGTGAAGCTCGCGGAGGCCACGGCGGAACTGAAGACGGTGCCGCCGGAGCGTTACGCGGAGGCGGAGGTCTTCTTCGGCTGACCGTCCTAGCAGGAGCCCGACGACGAGGCCGCCGATCCGTTCGGCGGCCTCGCCGCGTCTGCGGTACTCCGTGCTCACGCACGATCACAACAAGCTCATCTCGGGGTCGGGCTACCGGGTGAAAGCACTCCATGATCGCGGTACCTTCCGGACACTCAGCGATGGAGGTGTGTCATGGCACAGTCCGTGAGGAGCGGGTCCACGAGCTCGTCGCCCGGTACGGCGGCTCCGCGCAGACACTGGATCGGGATGGCACTGGGGCCGGTGTTGGCGGTCGCGGTCTTCCTGCTCCTTCCCGACAGCCTGTCGAGCCAGGGCAAGGCCACGGCCGCCGTCGCGGTGCTCATGGCGGTCTGGTGGGTCACGGAGGCCCTGCCGCTGGCGGCCACGGCCCTGCTGCCGATGGTGCTGTTCCCGTTCTTCGGGGTGAGCGACATCAGCGACGCCGCCGCGCCGTACGCGAACGACATCATCTTTCTCTTCATGGGCGGGTTCATGATCGCGCTCGCGATGCAGAAGTGGAATCTCCACAAGCGCATCGCGCTGCGAACGGTGCTCGCCGTCGGGACGAAACCGGTGCTGCTCGTCGCCGGGTTCATGATCGCCACAGCGTTCATCAGCATGTGGGTGAGCAACACCGCCACCGCCGTGATGATGATGCCCATCGGGCTGTCGGTGCTCGGGCTCGTCTCGCAGCTCGGTGACGGCAAGGGCGACCCGAACTTCGCCACGGCCCTCATGCTCGGCATCGCCTACGCGGCGTCCATCGGCTCGCTGGCCACGATCATCGGTACCCCGCCGAACACGCTGCTGGTCGGCTATCTGGAGGAGAACTTCGACATCACGATCTCGTTCGGCGAGTGGATGCTCTTCGGCCTGCCCGTCGCCGTGGTGTTCCTCGCTGTAGCGTGGTTCGTGCTGACCAGGGTGTTCCGGCCGAGGCTGACCTCGCTGCCCGGTGGCCGCGAACTCATCAGGGGGCAGCTGACCGAACTCGGGCCGATGAGCAGGGGCGAATGGAACGCGCTTGCCGTGTTCGTGCTGGCCGCGCTGTCGTGGATCGTCATCCCGACGCTCGCCGACATTGATGCGGTAGCGAACGCGATCCCGTGGATCGCCAACATCTCGGACGCGGGCATCGCCATCGCGGCGGCCGTGGTGCTGTTCGCGCTGCCGGTCAACAAGGCCGAGGGCGTTCGCACGCTCGACTGGGAGACGGCGAAGGACCTGCCGTGGGGGATCCTTCTGCTGTTCGGTGGAGGCTTGAGCCTGTCGAAGCACTTCACCGACACGGGACTGTCCAGGTGGATCGGCGAGCGGGTCGGCGCGCTCGACGCGCTGCCGGTGATCGCGCTGGCCGCCGTGGTGGCGCTGCTCGTGTTGCTGCTCACGGAACTGACCAGTAACACCGCGACGGCGGCGGCGTTCCTGCCGATCCTCGGCGGGGTCGCCGTGGGGCTCGGCTACGGGCCGATGGTGCTGGTCGTTCCCGCCGCCCTGGCCGCGACCTGCGCGTTCATGTTGCCCGTCGCGACACCGCCGAACGCCATCGTGTTCGGCACGGGTCAGGTCACGATCGGGCAGATGATCAAGGGCGGCGTGTGGCTCAACGCGATCGCGCTCGTCATCATCACCATCGCCGCCTACACGCTCGGCGGGTGGGTTCTCGGGCTGGCTTACTGACCTGACCTGCCGGTCGAGGCGGAGCCTTTCGCTTTCGCCTCGACCGGTTTTCGGGATCGGTACAGACGTACCCGCCCGTAGCGGCTACGCTGTTCGAGTGTGAGTAGACGAGCGAAAATCGTATGCACTCTCGGCCCGGCCACGGCGACGGCGGATAAGATCCGGGCGCTCGTCGATGCGGGGATGGACGTGGCGAGGATGAATTTCAGCCACGGCAGCCACGGCGATCACAAGCAGGTCTACGACCTCATCAGAGCGGCCTCGGCCGAGTCGGGTCGAGCCGTGGGCATCCTCGCCGATCTCCAGGGACCGAAGATCCGGTTGGGCACGTTCGCGGGTGGTCCCGTGGAGTGGCGCACGGGAGACATCGTGCGCATCACGGTGGAGGACGTCGCAGGCACGCACGATCGTGTTTCCACCACCTACAGCGGCCTCGCCAGGGACGCGAAAGAGGGGGACCGCCTGCTCGTTGACGACGGCAAGGTCGGCCTCGTCGTGCAGCGCGTCGAAGGTCCCGACGTGGTCTGCGAGGTCACTGAGGGCGGCCCGGTCAGCAACAACAAGGGCGTGTCCCTCCCCGGTATGGACGTCTCGGTGCCCGCGCTTTCCGAGAAGGACATCGAGGACCTCGAGTTCGCCATGGAACTCGGGGTCGATTTCGTCGCTCTGTCCTTCGTCCGCTCGCCTGCCGACATCGACCTCGTGCACCAGGTGATGGACCGCGCGGGCAAGGGCAGGGTCCCTGTGATCGCCAAGCTGGAGAAGCCCGAGGCGGTCTACAACCTGGAAGCCATCGTGCTCGCCTTCGACGGCCTGATGGTCGCGCGTGGTGACCTCGGCGTCGAACTGCCCCTCGAACAGGTGCCGCTGGTGCAGAAGCGCGCCATCCAGATCGCCAGGGAGAACGCGAAACCGGTCATCGTCGCCACGCAGATGCTCGACTCGATGATCAGCAGCTCGCGCCCGACGCGTGCGGAGGCGTCCGATGTCGCCAACGCGGTGCTCGACGGCACCGACGCGGTGATGCTCTCCGGAGAGACGAGCGTCGGCCGGTACCCGATCGAGACCGTGAAGACCATGGGCCGGATCGTGGAGGCAGTCGAGGCGGACATGCCTGCCGTGCCGCCGCTCAGCCACGTGCCGCGTACCAAGCGGGGCGTGATTTCCTACGCCGCCCGTGACATCGGTGAGCGGCTCAACGCGAAGGCACTCGTCGCGTTCACCCAGTCGGGCGACACGGTTCGAAGGCTCGCCCGCCTGCACACGCGGTTGCCGCTGCTGGCGTTCACCCCGCTGGAGAGCGTGCGCAGGCAGCTGGCCATGACGTGGGGAACCACGGCGCGGCTGGTCTCGCAGGTCGATTCCACCGACCGCATGATCGAGCAGGTTGATCACGCGATGCTGGAGACCGGCCGGTATCAGCCCGGGGACCTCGTCGTGATCGTCGCGGGATCGCCGCCGGGGACCGTCGGCTCCACCAACCTGATCCGCGTGCACCGCCTCGGTGAGGACGACCTCTCCTGACTCGTGACGGGATGGCGAAGCCGACGGTGTTGAATCGCGCTTATGACTGAGCTGGCGAAGCAGGCGGCGTCCGGATTGGACGCCGAAGGTGGTCATGGCGGACAGCGTGTGCTGGACAGGCTGGTCGGCCTGCTCGATCTCGAACGGATCGAGGAGAACATCTACCGGGGCGTGAGCCCGCCGCACTCGCCGACCAGGGTTTTCGGCGGGCAGGTTGCGGGTCAGGCGCTGGTGGCCGCGGGACGTACGGTGCCGAGCGAGCGCGGCGTGCATTCGCTGCACGCCTACTTTATCCGGCCCGGCGACCCGAAGGCGCCGATCATCTACGAGGTGGACCGGATCAGGGACGGCCGGTCGTTCACCACCCGGCGCGTCGTCGCGATCCAGCACGGCAAGGCGATCTTCTCGCTGTCCGCGTCGTTCCAGGCGGCCGAGTCCGGTGTGGAACACGCGGAGCGGATGCCGGACGTGCCGGACCCTGAGTCACTGCCGACGCTGCTGGAGCGCGCGGCCGGGTACGAGGACTCACTCGGGCTGCGATCACAGCCGAGGCCGATGGACGTCCGCTACGTCAACGACCCGCCTTGGGTGACACGGGAGACGGGCGAGCGGCCCGCCCGCAACCAGGTGTGGATGCGCGCCGACGGCACCTTGCCCGACGACCGGTTGCTGCACGTCTGCGTGCTGACCTACGCCTCCGACATGACGTTGCTGGATTCCACGCTCGCGCGGCACGGGGTGTACTGGAGCCTGGACCGCGTGCTCGGCGCGAGTCTCGACCACGCACTGTGGTTCCATCGCCCCTTCCGCGCCGACGAGTGGTTTCTGTACGACAGCGCCTCTCCCACGGCGTCGAACGCTCGTGCGCTCGCGACAGGGCAGTTGTTCGCCCGCGACGGCACACACATCGCGACCGTCGTGCAGGAGGGACTGATCCGCGTGCTGTGACGCGGTTCTCGCGGGAAGAGCTCTCAGGACAGGAAGAACGCCGCGCGTTCACGCAACCGGTGACGTGTCGCGCTCCTGGTTCTTCTCGATGCCGAGGGTTCGTCGGGCACGAGTGCCACCTGCGCGGCGAGGTAGGCACGGCACGGCAGCGGGCCTCGCTTGCGGGCGAACGGCCTGCGCCTGCCGTGGCAGAGGGTGCAGTGTCCACTCTCGTCGGGCCGGTGCTCCGCCAGTACCGTGCGCAGCGCACCCGCGAGCAACGCCACGCTGAGGTTGTCGAGTTCGTCGCGGATTCCGGGGGATGTGGTGTGGACGGAGTGTGTGATCTCGTCGAGTTTACGATGCACGCTCTCCTGCAAGGGAGTGACGATGAGATCGCGCC
This sequence comes from Saccharomonospora xinjiangensis XJ-54, assembly GCF_000258175.1. NCBI lineage: Bacteria > Bacillati > Actinomycetota > Actinomycetes > Pseudonocardiales > Pseudonocardiaceae > Saccharomonospora > Saccharomonospora xinjiangensis. The sequence goes on from NZ_JH636049.1 coordinate 4,004,927, forward strand.
CGGCCACCACTCTGCTCTCCCGATGATTCGTGTTTCTACGGAACGGTCGTCGATCGTCCGCGAAGCATGAGCGAGCATACAACCCCCTCATGCAATTTGCAGTCCATCGATCGGGGATTCCTCCCTTACGGTCCGTTGCCGCGAGTCCGATGTGTCGCGAGCCCTGGTTAGATGTGCGCGAACAAACGAACCGGAGGTGCGTCATGACCCGAGGGCACGGCCCGACCGTACGGCGTCGCCGACTGGCCGGCGAGTTGCGGCGGCTCCGGGAGAACGCCGCGCTCACCATCGACGAGGTCAGCGAGAAGCTGGAGTGTTCCGCTTCCAAGATCAGCCGGATCGAGACGGGACACGTTGGTGTCACGCCCCGTGACGTGCGCGACATGCTTGAGCTGTACGGCGTCAGGGGAGACGATCAGGAAGCACTGGTGCAACTGGCGAGGGAGGCCCGCAAACGCGGCTGGTGGCACGCCTACAACGAGGTCTTCACCGGCGCGTTCGTCGGCCTGGAGGCCGATGCCAGCTCTCTCAAGGCGTTCCAGGCGTTGCTGGTGCCGGGCCTGCTCCAGACGGAGCGGTACGCGCACGCGGTGATCAGGGCGATGCGCCCCGACGCGGAGGACGCCGAGATCGAACGCAGGGTGGCGGCGAGGATGGCGCGGCAGCGGCTGCTGCGCGACCCGAACCCTCCCGAGTTCTGGGCGGTGATCGACGAGGCGGTTCTGCACAGGGTGGTGGGCAGCCCCGAGGTGATGGCCGAACAATTCACTCAACTGTGTGATTTCGCGAGGCTTCCCCATGTGACTGTCCAGGTTGTTCCTTTCGAATCCGGTGCTCATCCCGGCATGGAAGGACCCTTTCTGATCCTGGGTTTTCCCGAGCGCGCGGACCCCGATGTGGTTTATGTGGACAGCACAAGTAGTGGCCTCTATCTGGAATTGGATGCCGACGTGCGCCGGTACACGTTGATGTTCGATCATTTGCGGGCCGCCGCGCTCAAACCGGACGACTCGGTCGAGGCCATCGCCGGTGCGGCGCGACGGTTCGCCAAGTGACAACGAACTCCATCCGGAGCTGACGAAGGAGAAGTGATGGTGGCCGACACCGACCTGGCCAGGCTCGAATGGCGCAAGAGCAGCTTCAGCGGCGGCGGCAACGACTGCGTCGAGGTCGCCTTCACGGACGGCGGCGCCGCCGTGCGTGACTCGAAGAATCCCGGCGGCGGTGCGCTGACGCTGTCCGGCAGGCAATGGGATGCCTTCCTGTCCGCCGCTCGAGCCGGTGAACTCGATCTGAGCTGAGGTCGCTCACTCGGCCCCTTACCCACCAGGAGACGGCAGGGTAAGGGGCCGAGTGCGTCGTGGGCGACGTGATCGACCGATGCCTGTGGCCTGACCTTCGCAGCAGTGTTCGTGGTGCAACGAAACGACACAAGGGGTGCAAACCACGATGATGGGTTCGAACTTGACCTTTGACTCGACGTGGGCGGAGATCAGCTACCGGGAGGAGTCGCTGCGCCGGAGCAGGGCACCGAGGACGTGGCGGAAGGGCACTGTCAGCCGGGCGGACGAGGCCGCTTCGGTGACCGGTCGTCGCCCGGCCGCCGACGAGTCCGCCACCACGGAACTGCGCGGGCCGGAGCGTGATCGGCGGGCCGGCACGGCCCAGGACGCGGAGAACGACCTGCCGATCGCTTGCTGATAACACGTCCGGGTGATGGTGGGGTGGACAATGGCACTCGTGCCTCGACTGGGTCTGACACTGCCGCTGGTAGGTCGCGTTGAGCAGCTGCACCGGTTGCGTGAAGCGCTCACCGACATCGAGAAAGGGCGTGGGCGGGGCGTGCTCCTCGCGGGTGACGCCGGGGTGGGCAAGACGCGCCTGCTCTCCGAGATCACGGCCGACGCCGCAGAGCGAGGGCATCTCGTCCTTACCGGCCGTTGCCTTGACCTGCACGAGGGCGGGCTGCCGTACCTGCCGTTCACCGAGGCACTCGGCTCACTCGCCGCGTCCGGCGATCCGGACGTGTCGAGCGCCGTCGCGGCGAGGAGCGCGCTGTCCACCCTGATCCCTCAGATGCCGTCCGTTCCGAGTGGCAGGGAGGCGCTGGTGAGGGCGGCGGCGTCCGAACAGGACGTCCGCAGGGTCAGGACCGAACACGACCTCGGCCAGTTGCGGCTGTTCGACGCCGTGCTGGGAGTGCTGAGCGATCTGGCGCGGCACCGCCCTGTGGTGCTGGTCGTGGAGGACATCCACTGGGCCGACGGTGCGACCCGCGACCTGCTGTCGTTCCTCGTCGGCCGACTCGGGGGGCAGCGGCTGCTCGTGGTCGCCAGTTACCGTGCCGAGGAGGTGCACCGGCGGCACCCGCTGCGGCCGCTGCTGGCGGAGCTGGCACGGTCGGCGGCCGTCGAGCGGTTGGACGTCCCGCCGATGACCGACGACGAGACCAGGGCGTTTCTGACGGCGCTCGCGGACCGGCCACTACCGCCCGATGCCCTCGACCGGCTTGTGCGCCGCTGCGAGGGCAACCCCTTCTTCGCCGAGGAGATGCTGGCCGCGGGAGCGTCGGCCGACGACGTGCCGGACGGCCTCGCCGACGTGCTGCTGACGCGACTGGAACGTCTGTCGCAGGAAACCCGGCGGGTGCTGCGCGCCGTGTCAGTGGCGAGCGCGGACGTGGCGGACACGGCCGTCGCCGAGGTGGCAGGCATCGGGGCGATCGACGTGGAGGAGGCACTGAGGGAGGCCGTCCATCACCACGTCCTCGTGGTCGATCATGGGCATTACCGGTTCCGGCACGCGCTGCTGCGGGAGGCCGTGTACCACGACTTGTTGCCGGGCGAGCGGTCCCGCATGCACGCCGCGTACGCGGCCCGCATCGGCGGATTGCCGCCGCACCGGGGTCGCGATGCGCGGCTGGCCTACCACAGTCTGCGCAGCCGCGATCTGCCGACGGCGCTGACCGCGCTGGTGCGCGCGGCGGACGAGGCGGAAGAGCTCGGCGCTCCCGGCTCGGCGCTGCGGCACGTGGAGCAGGCGCTGGAGATCTGGGACGCGGTGCGGCCCGAGCAGAGACCGGGGGACTGCGACGAGATCACGTTGCTGCTGTCGGCCTCGGAGCTGGCCGCGAGGGCAGGGGAACCCGAGCGTGCCATCGCGTTCGCCCGTGAAGGGGTGCGCCGCGTGGACGGGAGCCCCACCGCGCGGCAGGCGGCGATCTGGCGCAGGCTCGCCGAGGCACTGATGACGTTGGAGGGCACCTACCACGAGGCCGTCGAGGCCATCGACAAGGCGTGGGACCTGGTCGCCGACGGCGAGCCGAGCAGGGAGCAAGCCTGGGTGCTCGCGACGCGCGCCCAGGTGTTGCGCGGGGTCGGCCGCCTCGACGACGCCGAGCGCAGCGCACGGATGGCGGCCGAGGCGGCGAAGGCGGCAGGCGCCGACGCCCCGCACGCGGCGGCACTCACCATCCAGGGCGTGATCGCCGACATCAGGGGCGACATCGAGGTCGCGCGACGACTCCTGTGCCAGGCCGAACGGGAGGCGCAGGCCGCGGACGCCCTCGATGTCGAACTCCGCGCCGGGTACTACCGGGCGCTCAGTCACGACGACCGTGGCGAGCTGGACGAGGCCCTTCGCGGGTACCGCCACACGGCGGAGCGGGCTTCCGAGTCGGGGCTCACCTGGTCGCCGCTCGGCATTTCAGCGCGGACCCGGCTGCTGGCCCTGCGGTACACCACGGGGGACTGGCCGGACGACACCGAGCAGGACCGGCCGGAGAGCGGGGTCTCCGACCTCGTCACCGCCATCCTCCAATCGACGTGGATGCACCTGTCGGTGGCCCGTGGCCGGTTCGAGGACGCGGATCGCCTGCTGGAGCTGCTCCACCCGAGGGATGCCGACCAGCGTGGAGTCGATCTGTGGGTCGTGACGGCGGCGGCAGCGGGTGGCGCGGAACTGGCGTACTGGCGCGGGGACTATCGCAAGGCGGTCGATGCGGTGATCGAGGGCATGGACCGGGTGGAACGGATGCTGCCCGACGGGCTCGTCGGAATCCGCATCGGGGCACTCGGCGTCGAGGCCGCTGCCGCGTGGGCGGCGGATGACCGCCGCAGGGGTGGCGTCGAGAGTGCGACGGCCGCTGCCGAAGCCGGCACCGGAATCCTCGACCGTGTCCGGAGCACCCTCGACAACGGCGTGCCGAGGGGCGGGACGGTCGGCCCGGAGGCGCGGGCGTGGTTCGCGAGAGCCCTCGCCGCGGCGAGTGGTCTCGAAGGCCACGCCGACCCCGCGCTGTGGGAGCAGGCGGTGGCGGAGTTCGGTTTCGGCGCCGTCTACGAGCAGGCGCTGTGCCGTCGCCAGCTCGCGGAGGCGTGGCTGAACGCGGGCGAACACGACCGTGCGGCGACGGCACTGACCGAGACCCACCGGGTCGCGTCGCGGCTTGGTGCGCGCCCGCTCAAAGAGGCCGTCGAGGACCTCGCCAGGCGGGCCCGCGTCTCGCTGCCGGGTGCCCGGCCCCGGCGGGACGCCGTCAACCCGCTCACCCCAAGGGAGCGCGCTGTGCTGGAACGGGTTGCCGAGGGGCTCACCAACCGCCAGGTCGGCGAGCAGTTGTACATCAGCGAGAAGACGGTGAGCGTGCACCTGTCCCGTGCCATGGCGAAGCTCGGGGCGAGCAGACGCGCGGAGGCGGTGGCGATCGCCTACGACCGTGGCCTGCTCACCCCCGAGTCGTAGCTCAGCGGCCGGGCATCCTACGCAGCAGGCGCAGCCCTGCCGTCAGCGCCGCCGTCCACAGCGCGGGCGGCACGCCCCGGCCCGGCCGAAGGCGCAGTCCCCGCTGGACGGCGATGGACTGTGACTCGGTGTACTTCAGCAGGCCCTCGGCGCCGTTGCGCCTGCCGACCCCGGATTCCTTCATCCCGCCCATGGGCACGCCCACCGTGCCGAAGGTGGCCGCGTAGCCCTCGTTGACGTTGACCGTGCCCGCCTTCAACCGGGTCGCCACCTCCTGCGCATGGCGGGTGTCGCGCGACCACACACTGGCGTTGAGACCGAAGGCGGTGTCGTTGGCGCGCTCGACCGCCTCGTCGATGTCGGTGTAGCCGTAGACGGAGACCACGGGGCCGAACGTCTCGTCGGCGAACACGGCGGCGCTCGCGGGGACATCGGTGAGGATCGTCGGCTCGAAGAACAGCGGCCCGGCCTCGGGCCGGGCCTCGCCACCCGTCACGACGGTGGCTCCGTGCTCCCGCGCGTCGGCCACATGCGCCGACACGGCCCGCAACTGCTCCTCGGTGGTCAACGATCCCATGTCCGCGCGGTAGTCGAGCGAGGCGCCGAGCCGCAACGCCCGCGCCCGCCGGGCGAACTCGGCGAGGAACCGTTCGCGGAGGCTGTCGTGGACGTAGACGCGCTCGACCGAGACGCACAGTTGGCCCGCCGAGGCGAAGCATGCGGTCACGGCCCCTGCCGCGGCCTTCGTGACGTCGGCGTCGGGCAACACGATCATCGGGTTCTTGCCGCCGAGTTCGAGCGAATACCCCGTGAGCCTTCCCGCGATGGAGGACGCCAGGCGCTTGCCCGTGGGAGTCGAGCCCGTGAAACACACGTAGTCCGATTCCTCGACGATGGCGTCGCCGATCACCGAGCCTTTTCCGAGCACGATCTGCCATGCGTCCCGGGGAAGTCCGGCCTGCTCGGCGAGTTCGTGCAGCCACAGCGCCGACAGAGCCGTCTGGTTGTCGGGTTTCTGCACCACCGTGTTCCCCGCGGCGAGTGCGGGCAGCACGTCCATCGCCGTCAGCGCCAGCGGGTAGTTCCACGGCGAGATGATGCCGACCACGCCTCGGGGATGCCGGGTGTGCGTCGCTCTGGTGAGCACGGGCAGCGCGCCGGGCGCACGCCGGGGCGCCAGCAGCCGCGCGCTGCGCCTGCCGTAGTAGTCGGCGACGAGTGCTGTTGCGCTGATCTCGTCGAAAGCGTCGAGCCTCGACTTGCCGGACTCGACCTGCACGAGGTCGAGCCCTTCCCGCTGCCTGGCGAGGACGAGTTCGTGCAGCCGCAGCAGGATCCGCTGCCGCTGCGCGGCGCTCGTGGCCGCCCACGAGGGCTGTGCCTCGCGGGCGCGGCCGAAGGCGGAGCGAGTCAGCCAGTCGGAAGCCTGCGGGAGCACGGCCGTCGGCAGGCCGGTGAACGGCGCTGTCATTGTCACCGACTCAGAACCGGGGCCGCTCACGGCCCTGGAGACAAGGGTTTCGGCCCTCGAAACCGGGGGAGCGCCTACCACGCCCCCGATCGTCGTCGGCCTCTGCTCTCGTTCCACCGTGACCGCAGTCGAGCTGGTCATGACACCTCCGCGAACCGCCCTGTTACTGGAGAGTAGTCTCTGTGGCCGCCGAGCATACCGACGCCTGCGGCCTCCGCGGCGCCCGCAGGCGTGATCGGCATCACCGCTCCGGCGGTGTGCGCGGCGGTTCCTTCCGCCCTGGTCGGTCAGCGGGAGTTCCCTGCGCCGCGGATGCTCCCGCCGTGCTCAGCGTTCTCGGGGTGCTCAGTGTCCTCGGCGTGCTCTGCGCAGAGAGCCGTCGCAACCCGTTTCCACTCGCGCAGGAGCTGCTCCCTCCGATGCGGGTCGCCGCCGAGTTCGGCATCGAGTGCCAGGCCCCTCGTGAGGTTGACGGTGAGCCAGAAGACCGTTTCGAGCCGCGTCCTCGGCAGGGCGACCAACTCCGCGAGACGGTCCAGTGTGGACCGCGCGAGTGCCTTGTCAACAGGGCGCATCGCTGCCGCGAGTGCGGGGTCGGTGCGCGCGGCGATCCACAGTTCCATAGCCGCGGTCGCGAGCGTTCCCGAGTACGACCGCCACAGCAGATCCACCATCGCCCCGACCCGTTCCGGCCCTGGCGGCACCTCGCTCGCCTCGGGGACGTTGCGTTCGGCCAGCCTTGTCGTCAGGTGCGCGACGGCCGCTGCCATCAGTTCGGCCTTGTCCGCGAAGTGGTGCTGGGCGGCGCCTTTCGACACCCCTGCCCTGGCGCAGATCTCCTGCATCGAGGTGCGGGCGTAGCCGAGTTCCACGAGGCACGTGATCGTGGCGTCGAGCAGAGCGGTCCTGGTGCGTTCCCTGCGCTCGGCCTGCGTGCGATGGGTGCGTTCCGGCATGGTCCTCGCGACTCCTTTACCGGACGGTGTGACTGGCGTACATTCCAGATGGAACTTACCTTACGAGCGTAATGTTTCTACCTGAGGAGCGCCAGTGCCGCTGCCGACACACCGGTCGTCCTGGATGACCGACGAGCTGGACGACGTCCGCGACCTCGCAAGGACCTTCTGCCGAAGGGAACTCGCACCGCACCACCGGCGATGGGCCGAGCAGAAGCACATCGACAGGGAGGTGTGGACGAAGGCGGGTGAGGTCGGGCTGCTCGCGTTGTCCGTGCCCGAGACCTACGGCGGTGGGGGTGGCACATTCGCCCACGAGGCGGTGCTGTACGAGGAACAGGCGCGTTCCGGTGACAGCGCGTGGGGCGTCACCGTGCACAACGGCATCGTGGCGCACTACCTGCTCGCCTACGCCTCCGAGGAGAAGAAGCGCGAGTGGCTGCCCAAGCTCGCGAGCGGCGAGTACGTCGGTGCCATCGCGATGACGGAGCCCGGCACGGGTTCCGACCTTCAGGCGATCACCACGAGGGCGGTGCGAAGCGGCGATCACTACGTCGTCAACGGCGCCAAGACGTTCATCACCAACGGCGGGCTCGCCGACTTGGTCGTCGTCGCGGTCAAGACCGATCCCGGAGCCGGCGCCAAGGGCGTCTCGCTGATCGTCGTGGAGACCTCGGCGCCCGGTTTCCGGCGGGGGCGGGTACTGGAGAAGGTGGGCATGCACGGCCAGGACACCGCCGAACTGTTCTTCGACGACGTGCGCGTGCCCGTGGACAACCTCCTCGGCGGCGAGGAGGGGCAGGGTTTCGTCCAGCTCATGGAGCAGTTGCCGCAGGAGCGGCTCATCATCGCCGTCACCGCTGTCGCCGGCATGGAGAGTGCCATCGAGCAGACCATCGACTACACCAAGGAGCGCACGGCTTTCGGCCGGCCTGTTTTCGGTTTCCAGAACACGAAGTACACGCTCGCCGAGGCGGCCACCGAGGCAGCCGTCGCCCGCGCCTTCCTCGACCAGTGCATCGAGCGGCACCTCAGGGGCGAACTCGACGTTCAGGGCGCGGCCATGGTCAAACTCTGGACCACGGAGCGGGTCAATAAGGTCGTGGACGACTGCGTGCAACTGTTCGGCGGCTACGGCTACATGACCGAGTACCCGATCGCGCGGGCGTGGGCCGACGTCCGGGTCTCACGCATCTTCGGCGGAACGAACGAGATCATGAAGGACATCATCTCCCGCACGCTGTGACGGCGACGACGAGCAGGAAGGCAGGACTTTTTGAACGCGAGAAAAGCCGGACCGCTGAGCGGGTTGCGGGTCGTCGAACTGGCGGGCCTCGCGCCGGCCCCGTTCGCCTGCACGATCCTCGCCGACCTCGGCGCCGACGTCGTGCGGATCGACCGGGTCACCGAGGGCGAGGACGTGCTCGCCATGCCGAAGGACCCTCTGCTGCGAGGCAGGAGGACGATCGGCGTCAACACCAAGACGCCGGAGGGTGTCGAGGTGGTGCTGAGGCTCGCCGAGCGTGCCGACGTGTTCGTGGAGGGCTTCCGGCCAGGGGTGACCGAGCGGATGGGACTCGGGCCGTCGGACGTCCACGCACGCAATCCCCGCGTCGTCTACGGGCGGATCACCGGCTGGGGCCAGGATGGCCCGCTGGCACACACGGCCGGGCACGACATCAACTACATCGGCCTCTCCGGGGCGCTGCATCCCATCGGGAGGCGGGGTGAGCGACCCGTGCCGCCGGTGAACTTCCTCGCCGACTTCGGCGGCGGTGGCATGTACCTCGCGATGGGGGTCCTCGCCGCGCTGTTCGAACGGCAGACTTCGGGGCGGGGACAGGTCGTTGACGCGTCGATGGTGGACGGGTCCGCGCTGCTCACCACGCACCTGTTCGGATTGAGAGCGAGCGGGTTGTGGGAAGGGGAGCGCGGGGAGAACATCCTCGACGGCGGGGCTCCGTTCTACGACACCTACGAAACGGCCGACGGGCGTTACGTCGCGGTGGGCGCCATCGAGACGAAGTTCTTCGCCGCGCTGGCCGAGGTGCTGGAACTGGACCCCGGGACGGTCCCGTCCCACCTGGACCCGACTCAGTGGCCCCGGTTGCGGGAGGTGCTCGCCGACGCGATCGGGAAGCGCACCAGGGACGAACTCGTGGCGAGGGCGGAGGGCACCGACGCCTGCCTGACCCCCGTGCTCTCGCCGTGGGAAGCCCCCGAACATCCGCACAACGCGGCGAGGGCGACGTTCGTCGATATCGGCGGAGTGGTCCAGCCCGCGCCTGGGCCGAAGTTCGACAGGACTCCTCCTGAGACACCCCGGCCACCGCATCCGCGTGGTGCGGACACCGCCGGGGTGCTGGAGGAACTCGGTTTCGACGGCGACGAGATCCGGTCGCTGCGGGAGAGCGGAGCCATTTCCTGATCACGCGCCTCGGCGTGTTGCCGCCCGGATCGGCGAGGACGACCTAGAGTCGGATCGACGGTGTCGATCACGCGATGCCCCCTTCGCGTGATTGCCCCTCGCACGGCACTGCGATCAGGCAAGATGAAGGAACCGGTGGAGCGGCAGGAGACGAGGCGTCCGCCGGAACGCGGTAAGGCCGGGACGAGACGGAATCGGGTGGGAGCATGTCGCCGGGACTGAAGAAAATCCTCATCTTTGGTGTCGTCGCACTCGTGCTGTTCTTCCTGATCTCACGGCCCACCGAGTCGGCTGACACCGTCCGTGCGGCGTTGGCCTGGTTGCAGGACGGTGCGGAAGCCATCATCACGTTCTTCCAGAGCCTGTTCACCTGACCCCATTTCGCCACGGTGTCCGGCCCCGATGATCACGGGGCCGGACACCGTGCTGCGCGCGGAAGCCGACCACAGAACGTGATCATGAGGCGAGGAAAGGCCGTTTCGCTGCGGCAAACGGGTGGATTACGCCGTTGAAGTCACAGGTCACCGAAATCCTCCACGGCTGACCTCTTCCGGATTGTCGGTGGGCTCTCCTACCGTGCTCACATTGCGTGACCCGCGGTAGGTGAGGGATCACGCTTCGAAACCTGCAAACGGTGCTCGACCAGTCCTTGAGGAACCACGGCAGTGGGTTGCGAAGGAGGCAAGGATGCGAGATCCCGGAGTTGACGCGGTGATCCGGCAGTGGGCGGCGGAACGGGAGCAGAGCGCGGAGGAGCAGGAGGTTCACCGCATCGCGTCGGCTTGGCTGGCGGAAATCCCCGGCAGTGAGGCAGGCGAAGCGAAGTCGCCCGGAATTCCGGGCCAGCGCAGGGGAACCGGTACGGCACGGTGGGCTCCTGTCGATCTCGCGGACCCCGGCTTCGTGGAGGCTATGCGGGAGCGGCTTCCCGAAGCCCCTCTCGACCTGCTGGCCGCCGCAGCCGGTTGGTGGCAGATGGTGGGCGACGTCGAGGAAGCCGAAGCGTGGTGGGACGCGGGAGTCAGCCCGCTCGATCAGCGAGCGCTCGACTACCGCGCGGCCGGGCTGGCACCGTCCGACCTGTCCAGGAGGCTCGGCCCGTTGACCGTGCTGGAGCACCTGCGCCGTGGCAGCGCGCCCGCGTGGTGTGTCGCCCGGCTCGCGCGGCAGCGCAGGGACGCCGCGGGCTGAGCCGCGCCGCGTGCTCCGCAGGGCGTCGTTGTCCGCTTGCCACAGAGCGGATACAGTGCGGCGTCGTGCGCCTGACCGTGATCACCCCGACCCCCCGCGTACGGAACCAGCGATGTGACCGAAGGCGGATCGGTGGCTGAGCCGGACGAGACCACCGAGGCCGTTCCGCCACGGGCACCCGGTCACTTGCGAACCGTTCTCGCTCGTCTCCTGGTGCTCGGCGCGGTGTTCACCGTGGCTGTCGGTGGAGTGTGGGTCGTGGCCACAGCCGCAGGACCTTCCGCCGGGCCGACGAGGTCCGATATCCCCGCGTTATCTCTGCGGCCCGCCGACGTCGAACCGGGGAGCGAGGCTCCCGTGCACGACAGTGAGTCCGGTCCACGCGCCACGGACAGCGCGAGCGCCACCACCGGACGACCGAGGACACTCCAGGAGTGGGCCGACCGCCTCGCACCCGCTGTCGGTGTTCCGCCCCGTGCTCTGCTGGCCTACGGCAACGCCGAGTTGATCGTCGCCGACGAGCTGCCGGGGTGCGGGCTGTCGTGGTCCACTCTCGCGGGCATCGGCAGGGTGGAGTCCGACCACGGACGGCACGGCGGGGCGGTTCTCGGTGACGATGGGCGGCCATCCCGGCCGATCATCGGAATCGCTCTCGACGGTTCGCCAGGCGTGAAGGCCATCACGGACACCGACGGTGGCGTGCTCGACGGCGATGCGAAGCACGACAGGGCGGTGGGGCCCATGCAGTTCATTCCCAGTACCTGGTCGCTCGTCGGGGTTGACGCGTCCGGAGACGGGAGGGCGGACCCGCAGCAGATCGACGACGCGGCGTTGTCGGCGGCGTTCTATCTGTGCGCGCACGGCCGCGATCTCGCCACCGGCGACGGGTGGTGGGACGGGGTGCTGTCGTACAACCACTCCGTCGATTACGGCCGCACGGTGTTCGGGCTCGCCGAGCACTACGCCGAGCTGGCTGCCGAGCTGGCCAGGACGGCGTTCGAGGAATCAGGTGGCGCTGAAGGGCGCTGAGCCGCCACGGACGGACATCACAGGTGAAACCGGGCGAGCCGTCGCCGTTCCCGGTGGGGGTGCTAGCGTCGGGGGCGTGTCCGATCGTCGCTCCACAGCCTCGCGGGCCTCGCGCAAGCTGCTGATCGCCTGCGTGTCCGTGCTGAGCCTCGCCGTGTGCAGCGGGCTGGCGTGGTGGCAGTGGGATCGCTTCACCTCGGCAGGGGGTAGCTACCAGAACCTCGGCTACGTATTGCAGTGGCCGCTGTTCGGGCTCTTCCCCGCGTTCATGTTCTGGCGGATGGCCAAGCTACGCAGGCAGGCGCGCGCGAACGCCGGAGACGGCACCGGCACCGTCGATGCCGTCATGGCCGGTGAAGCCGCCGCGATCACGAACGAGGGTTCCGCTGGACCACGGCAGCGGACGCGGACCGCCCGTACGCCGGTCGTGCGGCGTGCCGCCGACAGCGAGGACACCCGCGGCGGGGATGTCGAGGACCCGGAAGACGTGGCGCTGGCGGAGTACAACGCCTATCTGGCGCAACTGAATGCCCGTGAGCAGGAGAGGAACTGACATGGTGACGACCGCGCGGGACGAGACGGCGGCGAAGGCAGACTTGCGGAAACCGTTGCAGCGCTTCAGGGTGGCTGCCTTCGTCACGGGTCTCGGCCTGCTCGGTCTCGTCGTGGTCATGGTGATCCGCTACGTGTTCGACAACCCGGGCCCCTCGGCCGTGTACTCACCCATCCACGGCGTGATCTACATGGTGTACCTCGTGCTCGCCGTGGATCTCGCCCTGAAGGCCCGGTGGTCGGTGAAGGGCACGATCGGCGTGCTGCTCGCCGGATGCGTGCCCTTCTTCTCCTTCGTCGTGGAGCGGGCCGTGACCCGGAGGGTCACCGAGGGCCGGAAGCTCTGACCCTCACCGAACGCGGCGGCACGGTGCAGCCTCGCAGCGTGTCGGCGTCGATCGATTCGGGCAGGTAGGCCGACCTCGCCAGCGCCTCGGTCATCGACAGCACCGGGGCGTCGAGCACATCGGGGCGACCCGAGAGGAACGCCCATTCGTGCTCGTCGGAGCCGAAGTACACGACGGTGCCGAACACGCGGGTGAACCGTTCCCACGCCGCGAGGAGTGTGTCGTTGCGCCACACCGTGGGACAGCCTGCCTGGCAGCAGACGACCCCGCCCTCCGCCAGCACAGCCGTGCAACGACGCAGGAAGTCCTCGCCGTAGAGGCGGTTGTGCTGCGCCTCGGAGTCGGCGTTCTCGTCGGGGAGATCGATCACCACGACGTCGTAGCGGGTCGTCGTGGCCGAGAGGAACTCCCAGCCGTCGCGGTAGTGGACCCGGATGGGGCCGTCACCGCGTTCGGCCTCGGCCAGTTGCTCGGGTGTGTAACCGTAGGGCAGATGGCTGGCGCACTGCCGCACGGTCTCGGCGTCGATATCGACGTGGTCCACCTCCGTCGCTCCGTAGGCGACGGCGAGTTGGCTGGCGACCCCCTCACTCGACCCGATGATCAGAACCCGCCTCACCGTGTCCGCGAGCAGCATCGGGGGCACCATCAGCGCTTCGTGGTAGACGAGCTGGCTTTCCTCCGTGCTCTGCCGCTCGTCGTCGCAGAACAGGGAGACGCCCTGCGCCGTGCGGCCGATGACCACGTGCTGGTAGTCGGTTCGGGTGTCGAGCAGAACCTCGGACACGTCCCAGACGCGGGCCAGCCCCTCGCCCATCGGTTCTGTGATCCGCATGGTCATCACATCACCGCCTTCGCAGGCCTGCCCCTGCTGATCGTGGACATGGACTCGGGCTCGGTGCCGAGTGCTTTGGCGAGCAGCCGCACGGCGTGTTCCGGATCAGCGCGTTCGCCGCAGGTGAAGACATCGACGAACACGGCCCCGAGTTCCGGATAGGTGTGGACGGAGGCGTGGGATTCGGCCAGCATCGCCAGCACGGTCACGCCCTGCGGTTCGAAGCGGTGAGCGATGACGTCACACACCGTCGCACCAGCGTCGGTCAACGTGCTCGCCAGGGTGGTTCGCAGGAACTCCTCGTCGTCGAGCAGCCGTCCTTCGACCCCGCCGAGCTCGGCGAGGACGTGCTTGCCCGAGAACACACCGACCGGCACGAACTCACTCGGCACTGATCAGCCTCCCTTCGGAAATGCAGTACGTACGCAACGGCTCGATCCCGTTGAACGCCACCGACGAGTAGCTCGCCGTGTACGCGCCGGACGCCAGGATGTCGATCGCGTCGCCCGGCCGCAACGACATCGGAAGCCGGTACGGCGTCCTCTGGTAGAGCACGTCGTCACCATCGCACGTCGGCCCCGCGATGATCACAGGGCCGTCCTCCGGCGAGTGCTGTCCCACGGGTTCGAGCCGGTAGGCGATCGCCTCGTTCTCCGTCTCGGCGAGCCCGTTGTAGCGGCCGATGTCGAGAAACACCCACCGGTGCGGGTCGGTGGGGAGTTTGCGGGACACGACGACGACCTCGCTGCGGATGAGCCCGGCCTCGGCGACGACGGCGCGCCCCGGCTCGCACACCAGTTCCGGAGCACGAGGGAAGTGGGCGCGCACGGCGGCGGTGACGGCATCCGCGTAGTCGCCGATCTCGGGCGCGGGGTCGTTGTACGGGATTCCGAACCCGCCGCCGATGTTGAGCCTGTGCAGTGCGGCACCGTGTTCGGCGGTGGCAGCGAACACCTTCGCGGCCTCGGCCACCGCGACGTCCCACGCGGTGGGGTCCAGTTGCTGCGATCCGACGTGGAAGCTGACGCCGACAGGGACGAGGCCCTTCTCGGCGGCGCGCCGCAGCAGGGTGGCGGCGTCGTCGGCAGGACAACCGAACTTGTGGCCGAATGGCGTGACCGAGTCGGGGCCGCCCCTGACCAGCAGGCGTGCCGACACCTGCGCTCCCGGTGCGCAGGCCGCCAGGTTGTCGAGGTCGGAGGCGGAGTCGAACGTGTACTCCCGGACGCCCCTGGCGTCGGCGTGGGCGATGTCGGAGGGTTTCTTGATCGTGTTGCCGTACGACAGCGTGCCGGGTTCCGCTCCTGCCGCGAGGCACAGTTCGATCTCACCGGGACTGGCGACGTCGAAGGCGGCGCCTGCCTCGACGAGGGCACGGAGGACGGCCGGGTGCGGATTGGCCTTCACCGCGTACTGCACACGGCAACCTGGGAACGCGCTCGTGAGCCGCCGGTAGCGGTCGATCACCGTGTCGATGTCGATCACCAGGCACGGTGTGGGTGGGCGATGTGTGTCGAGGAAGGCGCGAATGCGGGCGACCGTGTCGTTCACGCCTTTCGAGGGTAGGGGCGACCCGGTGAGGGGAGAGGACGGCTACCTGAGCCCCGGAGGAGGGCGAATCTCCAGGGCACACCGGCCTGCCGTTCGCCCTGGTCGTGGGACACAAGATCGTGCACATTTGTGACCCGGGTTCCACCCAGAATCCCGCAGAGCTGAGCTGAACGGGTGACTGCTGCGGGTTGTGATCGGCTGAGTGGGTGACCCTTGACCGGCTCGAACTGATGAAACCCGTAACCACAGTGCGATCGGCGCAGCGCGCCTCGGGGTGCGTCCGTCCGTGAAGATCGTCTCCTGGCTTGGTTTCCGCAGGTCAGAGACGTGTTCGCGAACAAGATCAAGGGGCCGGCCCGTGGTGTAGGCTCGGTCCACCGCCGACCGAACTCCCCGCCCGTGGCACGGCCGACGGGTGTCACGGAGGGTGCGTCCGCTCGTACGTGACGTGCTGCCGTGGCCGGAGGATCGGGACGACGGAAGGACAAGAGGCGCGAATCGACGAGGCAGCGGCGCCCATCCAGACGACGAGCTCACAGCGCACGTTGAGGGTGGACGAGCCGCGCACATCGTCAGGACAGTGGGCGAGCCGGAGGAGGAGTCACCTTCGTGAAGGTTGCGTCAGATGGCCAAGTGCCGGTGGGCGAACTCCTCGGTGAGGAGGCTCGTCCTCGTTCCGGCTGGCGTGCGGCCCTGCGTTGGCGTGACTGGAACCTCCCGCTCAAACTCGGGGCCGTCACGCTCGTCCCGATCGTCATCGCGGTGGTTCTCGGCGCGATCACCCTCGGCAGCCGGATCGGCAGTGCGGACAAGTACGAGGAACAGAACAGGCTTGCCGAGGTCAGCGCGGCGACACGCGTGCTGCTCGACGCGGTGCAGCGCGAGCGCACGCTCACCGCCGCGGCGCTGACCGACGGCGAGGGGCTCGACGCCGAGGACGTGCGCGGGGCTCGCGAGGAGGTCGATCGCGCGCGGGCTCCGCTGACGGAATCACTCGCCGAGACCGGCGATCGGCTGTCGGCCGCGCGGGCGGAACTCGACAAGCAGCTCGCCGCGCTGGGCGGAATCCGCGACAGGGCCGAGAGCGGGCAACTCGGCGCCGTCGAGGCCGTCACCGAGTACCGGGCCGTCACGGCGGCACTGCTCGACGTGGACACCGCGGTGGTCAGCGGGATCGGGGCCGACGACGGTCTCGGCGCCACAGCCGATGCCATGCACGACCTGCTCGTCGCCCGCGAGGAGGTGTCGGTCCACCAGGCTCTCGTCGCGCACGGAATCGCGTTCGGGCTCGCGCCCAGCGAATTCGGCGCCGTCCGAACGGCCGACGTGCGCCGCGCCGACAGGCTCGCCGAGTTCTCGGCCGCGGCCACGGAAGCGCAGCGCGCACTCTTCGACGAGACGGTGCGCGGTGCGGCGTTCGACGAGTACCAGCGCGTCGTGGACGCCGTGCTGTCGAGCCAGGACGCGGGCAGCGAGTTGCTGGCCTCGACGGACGCGGGCGAGTGGGCCGAGACCGCCGCGGCGGTGTTCACCGCCATGGGCACGGTCACCGACCGGCTGGGCGACCAGCTCACAGGGGGGACAGGGGCGCTGGCCGACGACGCGGGCACCGGCGTCGGGATGCTGGCCGTGGCGCTGTTCGTGTCGTTCGTGCTCGCCGCGGCTGTCGTGTTCGTGATCGCCCGGCAGCTGCTGCGCTCGCTGAAGATCTTGAGGAACACCGCGCTGGAGGTCGCCGAGCACGAGTTGCCCGAGGCCGTGCAGGCGATCCAGGAGGGCCACACCGACGACACCGAGATCAACCCCGTGCCGATCTCCACCCGTGACGAGATCGGTGAGGTGGCCAGGGCGTTCGACGCCGTGCACAGCGAGGCGCTGCGGCTGGCGGCAGAGCAGGCCGGGATGCGCGCCGGATACGCGTCCGTGTTCGTCAACCTCTCCCGCCGGAGCCAGAGCCTCGTGCAGCGGCAGCTCCAGCTGATCGAACGGCTCGAGCGCGACGAGGAGGACGCCGACCAGCTCGCCACGCTGTTCCAGCTCGACCATCTCGCCACCCGGATGCGCCGCAACAACGAGAATCTGATGGTGCTCTCCGGCGCCGAGCCCGCGCGCCGGTCCGGCCAGCCGGTGAGCGCCACCGACGTGTTACGCGCAGCGGTGTCGGAGATCGAGCAGTACCAGCGGGTCACGGTGCGCACCCCTCCGCCGGTCAGCGTGGTCGGTTACGCGGCGGGCGACCTCATCAGGCTCGTGGCGGAGCTGCTCGACAACGCCACCGCCTTCTCCGCGCCCGAGACGCAGGTGACCGTGGCGACGCGGCAGCTCGATGACGCGTCGTTGTCCATCGACATCCTCGACAAGGGCATCGGCATGAACGAGGCCGAGGTCGCCGAAGCCAACGAGCGGCTCTCCGAGGCAGGCACGATCGATCGCACCACGTCGCGCCGGATGGGGCTGTTCGTGGTGGGAAGGCTCGCGAGCAGGCACGGATTCGGCGTCGAGCTGCACGGTGGCAAGGACATCGTCGGAGTGCGAGCCACCGTCGCCGTCCCCGCGGAGCTCGTGACGGATGAGCAAGCTCCGTATCCGGTGGCGGACGCGCTGGCAGGGGGACCGGCGAACGCCGCCGGTGCTGTCCGGACTCCGGGAACGACGGTTGCGGAGGCCGGTGGCGGAGCGGTGCCGGAGAGGCCGCTCCCCGCGGGGACGCTGGACACGCCGGGAGGTCCGCTGCCCCGGAGAAGGCCGGGCCGCAGCGCGGCAGCACGATCGGCGTCGCCCGGTGGCGACGGCGCGGCAGCGCAGGCCGTACCGGGCAACGAGATGGCCGGATCGGCCTTGTTCACCCCCGCAGGGTGGGACGAGGCCGCAGAGGGCGGCCCGACCCCACCCCGGCAGCCCGCGCCGGGCGGGGTCACGGCACAGGCGGGTGACGGCGCGCAGGCCGACGTCGTGACACCGGCCTGGCCTTCGGAGGCGCAGGCCGCCGAACATGCGAGGGCCAGTGAGGGCCTGGCCGCAGCCCGACGCGACAGGGAACGTGGGGGCGACCGCAGCGGCGAACCACTGTCCGGCAGCAAGCTCTTCGAGGCGAACAGCACGGCGGTCAACGACTGGTGGAGTGCTGCCGTCACCGAGACGGACTCGGGGGTTCCGACCGAGGAACAGCGGAGGGCCCGCAAGGCGGCCGTGGACAACGCCGAGACGACCCCGATCTTCGACGAGATGGTGTCGGCGTGGTTCCGCAAGGTCACCGACGCCGCGGGCAGCGGGTCTCCCGAGGAGAGCGGCAACTGGGAGTTCGCCGCCGACCGGACCTGGAAGACCGTGCAGGAGGTCTCGCAACGCGAGGCTCCCTCGGAGTTCACCGAGGCCGGTCTGCCCCGCCGCAAACGAGGTGAGCGGCTGCTGCCCGGCAGCGCCACGCCCGGTGGTGGTGAGAGCGCTGAACGGTCGTCCGGCGAGTCTCAGCAGCGCCGCCCGCGCGACCCCGCCGACGTCCTCGGCAGGCTCAGCAGCTTTCAGCAGGGCGTCACGAGGGGGCGGCGGCATCGCAGGGAGGACGCGCCCGGCGACGGCGAGCAGGGAGAAGACCAGGCGGTGCGGCCGAGGCGTGTCAGGCCGGGAGCCGCCGCCGACGAGCCAAGCGCCACGGAGACAACCGACGTCGTGGCCGGTGGGGCGGGGCTGTTCACCGACAACTCACGACCTTCCACCGATTCGCCCGAGAGGGCGGGCGAGGCTCCCGACGGCGGTCCCGCCGGAACGCGCGCGCCCGAGCACGGCGCCGCGAGCTGGGCTTTCGCTGTCGATGAGCGCTGGAGAGCGGTTGACGAGGTGTCCCGTGCCGAGCCGGCGAGCTACACCGCGTCCGGTTTGCCTCGGCGACGGCGTGGGGAGAGGCTGCTTCCCGGCAGCGCGGCCCCCGAGGGGCAGGCCGAGCCGCGCCGGAGGCTGCCGAGGGACCCCGCAGACGTGCGAGGGAGGCTGGCAAGCTTTCAACAGGGAGTCCGCAGAGGTCGGCATCACACCGCAAGTGAGACCGGCAACGCAGACGGAAGACTGGAGGGTGAATGACCGTGGCGGATCGCTCTGCGCCCCAGCAGAACCAGTTCGGATGGCTGGTGAACGACTTCGCCGAGCGGGTGCCGGGTGTCGCGCACGCCGTCGTGGTTTCGGCGGACGGCCTTCTGCTGACGTCGTCGAACCGGTTGCCGCTCGACCGCGCCGACCAGCTCGCGGCGGTCGCGTCCGGGCTGGTCAGCCTCACGCAGGGTGCGGCACGGTGTTTCGAGGCGGGCGCCGTGACCGAGACCGTGGTGGAGATGGAACTCGGGATCATGGTGCTCATGTCGATCAGCGACGGCTCGTGCCTCGCCGTGCTCGCCGCTCCGAACTGCGACATCGGCCAGGTCGCCTACGAGATGACGCTGCTGGTGGAGCGCGTGGGGCAGCTCCTCACCCCGGAACTCCGGGCTCAGCTCCAGGGGTCGAGCGGACCTCGGATCGGCGAACCGGTGGGATGACCGCGCGATGAGCCCGGGGCCCCCGACTCCCCGTGACGAGCCTGCCTCCACCAGGGCGCGGGCAGGGAAGGGCGGGGCTGCCCGGGGTTCCGGGCAGGCGGGGCCAGGGAACGGACACGGCGAGAACGGAACGAGCATCAAGGAGCAGCCTGTGGCAGTCGAAGCTTTCCCGTTGCAGCCGGCGGAGGAGACCGGGTTCGTCCGTCCTTACGCCCTCACCGGTGGCCGGACCAAGGCGAATCACCACCTGGAACTGGAGACACTGATCTCGACGCGTGCCGCGGCGCTCCTCGCGGTGCCCGACCAGATCGAGCTTCAGGTGATCATGGAAGAATGTCGTACCCCGCAGTCGGTTGCGGAGATCGCCTCACGGCTTCGGGTACCACTGGGCGTGGCTCGGGTGCTGATCAGCGATGCTGCCGATGCGGGACTGGTCACCGTGCACAGGACCGTCTCTGGTGACGAAGGCGCCGAGGCGCACCTGACGTTGATGGAAAGGGTGTTGAGTGGACTCCGCCGGCTTTAAGGCACCGCGCGAAGCCGCGCCGAAGACGATGACGTCCGCCAAGATCGTCGTGGCGGGCGGGTTCGGCGCCGGCAAGACGACGTTTGTCGGCTCGGTGTCCGAGATCGTTCCGTTGACCACCGAGGCGATGATGACCGATGCGAGTACCGGCATCGACGACCTTGAGGCGACGCCGAACAAGGCGACCACGACCGTCGCCATGGACTTCGGCAGAGTGTCGCTCGACAAGGATCTCATCCTGTATCTGTTCGGCACGCCCGGACAGCAGCGCTTCTGGTTCATGTGGGACGACCTCGTGCGCGGGGCCATCGGCGCGGTGGTGCTGGCGGACACCCGGCGGCTGGCCGACTCGTTCGCGCCGGTTGACTTCTTCGAGGACCGCGGCCTTCCGTACATCGTCGGGGTCAACACGTTCGACGGGGTGCTCCAGCACGACCTGAACGATGTTCGCGAGGCGCTGTCCATCGACCCGGGTATCCCGATCGTGCGGTGCGATGCCCGCGACAGGGAGTCCACCAAGCAGACGCTCATCACGCTGGTGGAGTACGCGATGCGGCAGTGGATCGCGCTGAGGGCGGCGAACTCCGCGTCGTGAACGGACGCTGACGCCAGTGAGTGTGAGGTCCGCATCACGGTGTGCGTCGGTTCTCAAAAAGTAGGAAGTCCAAGTATTTTGGAGGTATGACCTCCGAACTCCATCGACCCGCGCACCCAGTCCGGTTCGTGACCGCTGCGAGCCTGTTCGACGGTCACGACGCGTCGATCAACATCATGCGGCGCATCCTCCAGTCGCAGGGTGCCGAGGTGGTGCATCTCGGGCACAACCGCTCGGTTGACGAGGTGGTGACAGCCGCCATCTCGGAGGACGTCCAGGGTGTCGCCATCAGCGCCTATCAGGGCGGGCACGTCGAGTACTTCACCTACCTCGTTGACCTGCTGAGGGAACGCGGGGCCGGGCACATCCGCGTCTACGGCGGTGGCGGCGGGGTCATCGTGCGCGAGGAGATCGAGCTGCTGCACTCGCGCGGCGTCGCCCGGATCTTCTCCCCGGACGACGGCCTCGAACTCGGCCTCCCCGGCATGATCAACCTGATGATCCGGGAGTGCGACGTGGACCTGTCCACCGAGCAGACCGGCTCTGTGGACGCGCTCGTCGCCGGTGACATGCCGACGCTCGCGCGCACCATCACCCGTCTTCAGCAGGGGGTGCTGCCCGAGGACTGGCGGGCGGCCATCGCCGAGGCCGCGGCGGCCCGCTCGGTGCCAGTGCTGGGGATCACCGGCACCGGTGGCTCCGGCAAGTCGTCGTTGACCGACGAGCTGATCCGCCGCTTTCGGCTCGACCAGGAGGACAAGCTGAGGATCGCGGTACTCGCCGTCGATCCCACCCGCCGTCGTGGTGGCGGTGCGCTGCTCGGTGACCGGATCCGCATGAACAGCCTGACCGGCGACCGGGTCTACTTCCGTTCGCTCGCCACCCGGGGTGCGGGTTCGGAGATCCCCACCGGGCTCGACGACGCGGTGCTGGCGTGCAAGGCCGCAGGGTACGACCTGGTGGTCGTCGAGACGCCCGGCATCGGGCAGGGCGACGCGGGCATCGTCGATCACGTCGATCACACGCTGTACGTGATGACGCCCGAGTTCGGTGCCGCGTCGCAGCTCGAAAAGATCGACATGCTCGACTTCGCCGACGTCGTGGCCATCAACAAGTTCGAGCGTCGTGGAGCGGAGGACGCCCGCCGTGACGTGGCACGTCAGATGATCCGCAACCGCGAGGCGTTCGGAGCCTCTCCTGAGGACATGCCGGTCTTCGGGACGAGCGCCGCGAAGTTCAACGACGACGGAGTCACCGCGCTCTACCAGCACCTGCGCGAGCTGCTCGCCGAGAACGGGCTTTCCGTGTCGGCCGGCGTGCTGCCGCAGGTGGAAGGCAAGGTGTCCACCGATACCAGTGTCGTCATCCCGGGCAACCGCACCCGCTACCTCGCCGAGATCGCCGACACCGTGCGGCGCTATCACGAGCGCACCCGCAGGCAGGTGGAGGCCGTGCGCAGGCGGGCACAGCTGGAAGCGGCGCGGGACGCGCTCGCGGAGGAGAACGCCTCCACCGGCGACCTCGACCGGCTGCTGGAGAAGGCGAACGCGGCGATCGACGCGGACACGACCGCGCTGCTGGAGAGCTACGACGAGCTGGCCGAGCAGTACCGGGGCTCCGAACTCGTGTTCACCGTGCGGGACAGGGAGATCCGCACTTCGCTGTGGCGGGACACGCTGTCGGGCAGCCGGATTCCCAGGGTGGCGCTGCCGCGCTACACCGAGCCGGGTGAGCTGCTGTCGTTCCTCCGCCGCGAGCACCTGCCCGGCTACTTCCCGTTCACCGCGGGGGTCTTCCCGTTCAAGCGGGACGGCGAGGACCCGGCGCGGATGTTCGCGGGCGAGGGCGACGCCTTCCGGACCAACCGGCGGTTCAAGTACCTGTCCTCCGATTCCGAGGCCAAGCGGCTGTCCACGGCGTTCGACTCGGTGACGCTTTACGGCTGGGACCCGGACACGCGGCCCGACATCTACGGCAAGGTGGGAACCTCCGGTGTGTCCATCGCCACGCTCGCGGACATGAAGGCCCTCTACGACGGGTTCGACCTCACGGCGCCGACCACGTCGGTGTCGATGACCATCAACGGCCCCGCGCCGACGATCCTGGCGTTCTTCCTCAACACGGCCATCGACCAGCGGATGGACGCCTTCCGCTCCGAACACGGCAGGGAACCCACGGAGGACGAGGCCGCCGAGATCCGCGCGTGGACGTTGCGCCAGGTGCGCGGCACCGTGCAGGCCGACATCCTCAAGGAGGATCAGGGGCAGAACACCTGCATTTTCTCCACCGAGTTCTCGCTGCGGATGATGTCGGACATCCAGGAGTGGTTCATCGCCAACGGTGTCCGCAACTTCTACTCGGTGTCGATCTCGGGCTACCACATCGCCGAGGCGGGGGCGAACCCCATCACGCAGCTCGCGTTCACCCTGGCCAACGGCTTCACCTACGTCGAGTCGTACCTGGCGCGGGGCATGCACATCGACGACTTCGCGCCGAACCTGTCGTTCTTCTTCTCCAACGGCATGGACGCGGAGTACTCGGTGCTCGGTCGTGTCGCCCGCCGGATCTGGGCGGTCGCCATGCGCGACCGCTACGGCGCGAACGAACGGTCGCAGAAGCTCAAGTACCACGTGCAGACGTCCGGAAGGTCGCTGCACGCCCAGGAGATGAGCTTCAACGACATCCGCACGACGTTGCAGGCGCTGTGCGCCCTGTACGACAACGCGAACTCGCTGCACACCAACGCCTACGACGAGGCGATCACCACGCCGACGGAGAGTTCGGTGCGCAGGGCGCTGGCGATCCAGATGATCATCAACAAGGAGTGGGGGCTTTCGAAGAACGAGAACCCGCTCCAGGGCTCGTTCATCATCGACGAACTCACCGATCTGGTCGAGGAGGCCGTGCTCACCGAGTTCGAGCGCATCACCGAGCGCGGTGGCGTGCTCGGTGCGATGGAGACCGGCTACCAGCGCGGCAAGATCCAGGACGAGTCGATGCTCTACGAGCGGCTCAAGCACGACGGTTCGCTGCCGATCGTCGGCGTCAACATGTTCCGCAATCCCCACCCGGAGTCCGACGAAGTGGAGGTGGAGCTGGCTCGGGCGACCGAGGAGGAGAAGCAGTCGCAGTTGCGGCGGCTCGCCGACTTCCACGATCGGCACCACGACGAGGCCCAGCGGGCGCTGGAGCGGCTGCGGGAGGCGGCGGCCGGTGGCGAGAACGTCTTCGCGGTCCTCATGGACGCCGCGCGGGTGTGCTCGCTGGGGCAGATCACCCATGCCTTCTTCGAGGTCGGAGGGCAATACCGCCGCAACGTGTGACGAAGGGGAACAAACTCGGACCCTCTGTGGTTGGCCGGTGACAACGGTTCGGCATCGCGGCGGTCGCGGCCGGCAGGCCCAGTTCCGCTCGGCCGTGGTGTGCGAAGCGACCGACCCGCCAGCCGTCCGTGCTCGCCGACCCGCGCCGTGTTCACACATCGGCACGGGTTGCGGCGCGCGGGTAGTTTCGCCTGACACCGAAAGGATCGAGACGAGATGGGGACGACACGTGGGTGATGTGCAGATCGGCATCGCGGCGGCGCTGGAGCAGTTCTCTCCCCGGGAGTCCGTCGAGCTGGCCGCGCTGGCTGAGCGACACGGCTTCTCGGGGCAGATGGCCGCCGACCATTTCCAGCCGTGGGTACCGGCGCAGGGACAGGCATCCTTCGTGTGGAGTGTGCTCGCCTCGCTCGCCGAGAACACCACAGGAGACCTCGGCCCCGGCGTGACGTGCCCTTCGTTCCGACAGCACCCGGCGCTGGTGGCGCAGGCGGCGGCCACGTTGGAGGCGACCTATCCCGGGCGCACCTGGCTCGGCATCGGCTCGGGTGAGGCGCTCAACGAGCACGTCATCGGCGGGTACTGGCCGGAGGCTCCCGAGCGGGTGCGCCGCATGTTCGAGGCCCTCGACATCATCCGCAAACTGTTCAGCGGCAAGGACGTCAAGCACAGTGGTGAGTTCTTCAAGCTGCACACCACTCGCTTGTGGACACTGCCGGACACCCCGCCGCCCGTCTACATCGCCTCAGCGGGCCCGTACACGTCGCGCAAGACAGGGGAACTCGCCGACGGACTGATCACGCCTGGCGCGTCGCTGGACAAGCTCGCCGGCATCCTCGACAACTTCGCCACCGGCGCGCGGAAAGCGGGCAAGGACCCCGACAGCATGCCGAAGTTGTTGCAGGTTCACCTTTCCTGGGCGGCCACGGACGAACAGGCGTGGCGCAACGCGCTGGAGCAGTGGCCCAACGGCGGGATGAAGTTCCCCAAGGCCGACATCCGGTCGCCGTTCGACTTCGAGCAGATGGCCAAGCTGGTGCGCAGGGAAGACTTCGAGGGGCGCATGGTGGTCTCGTCCGATCCCGACGTGCATCGTGCGGCGCTTCAGCGGTACGTCGATGCCGGGTTCACGCGCATCTACGTCCACAATGTCGGGCGCAATCAGAAGGAGTGGCTCGAGGTTTTCGGCCGCGAGGTGCTGCCCAAGCTGAGGGCCTGACGGCGTCCGGTGCTCGTCACCGGCCGCTGTCAGCGGTGCGCGTGGACCCAGTCGAGGAACCGCTGCACACCCCGCACGACGTGGGCGCTGCGGATGGAGGGGAAGAGGTCGAAGGCGTGCTGCGCGCCGGGGATCTCCGCGTAGGCGACCGGCTGCGCGGACACGTCGCGCAGCCGTCGCACGAACTCTCGGGCTTCCCGGACGGGAACCAGTGTGTCGTGCTCGCCGTGGATCACGAAGAACGGCGGCGCGGACCGGGTGATGCGGTCCAGCGGTGAGGCGGCGACGTAGTCGTCCAGCGACAGCCTCGGGTCCGTTCCCACGACGTAGCGGGCGAGCAGGTACCGCAAGCGGTCCTCGCTCGCCCGTGCCCCGCTGGTGGCCGCGAAGTCGTACACGCCGTAGTGGGGCACGCAGGCCTGCACGTGCGTGTCGGCGTCCTCGAAACCCGGCTGGAACGCCGGGTCGTTCGGCGTCAGCGCGAGCAGCGCGGCGAGGTGGCCTCCCGCCGATCCTCCGGTGGCGGCCACGAACGACGGGTCACCGCCGTAGTCGCCGATCGACTTCCGCACCCAGGCGAGCGCCCTCTTGGCCGCCACGATGTGCTGTGGCCAGCGCGCGGTGGGGGAGAGCGGGTAGTTGATCGCGACGCAGACCCACCCGCGTGCGGCCATGTGCAGCATGAGCGGCACGCCCTGCTGCCCCTTGTTCCCCGACACCCATGCCCCGCCGTGGACCTGGAGCAGTACCGGCCGGCCAGAACCCGGCCGCCTCGGCCGGTGGATGTCGAGCAGGAATCGCTTGCCGCCCTGGAAGTAGGCGATGTCCCGGTCCGTGCGGACGTCCGGATGGCGCACGCGGAACGGAAGCACCAGCTGTCCCCATGGCGTGGCGAGGTCGGAAGGGGAGGGCGGTGGCCGGAGCATGCCGGTGTAGCCGGGGCCGAGCGCGTCGGCGAGTGCCTGCTCCACGACCCCTCGTGCCCGTTGCGCCGAAGTGATCAGTGAGCCGAGTCCCGCGACCGACAGCGCGGCGGCGGCAAGCCCCGCGCGGTCGGCCTGCCGGGTTCCCCGGAGTGCGAGGTGTGCGGCTGTGTCCGTGAGGGTCAGGGCGAGCAGGTGAGGTGCCAGCTCGGAGGTGAGCCACCCGGTGACGAACGACGGGAACCCCCAGTGGGTCCCGTGCAGTGGGTGCAGCGCGTTGGCCGTCAACGCGAGCTGGGCAGCGCGGCGAGCCCGGAACGACAGGCGCATGCGGCCGAGACTACGAGTGTGGCCCTCGTCGCGCCGCCCCGCGTGCACCAGCGTGCGTGATCTTTCACCTGGCTGACCGCTGGTGGGATGAAGCGCGTTGATGCCACGGTGGAGACCTCCGGGTGCGGGCAGGCGTGGGTGCCCGGGTGGCTTCCGGGCAGGAGGCATCGATGGGCATTCCGACGGCCGTGGCGTGGGGTGCGACCGCCGTGTTCGGCGTGCTTCTCAGACCGTGCTTGTCGAGGCTGGTCCGGCTGGACTACGCCACGCTCGGTGCGGGGACACGGCAGGCCGATGTCGCGGGGCTGCTGATGGCGGTGGCGATGCTCGCGATGGTGTCACCGGTGGGTTTCCCCGTGCCGGTGGCGGGCTGGCAGGCGCTGCTCGCCGTCACAGCCTGCTGGTTTCTCGCCGCCGCGCTGCGCGAGCGGGCCGGGCGCGGCGTGTGCCGGGGTTGCGACCTCCACCACGGGGTGAGCGCGGCGGCGATGGTGTACATGCTGGCCGCGATGCCGCACGGCGACGCGGGACACAGCGTGTGGCCGACGATGGTGGGCGAACCGGTGACCGGGACGTTCGTGCTGCCAGCCGTGGCGGCGGTGTTGGGGCTGTACTTCGCGGGCGACGTGGCGGCGACCGTGCGGCGTGTGGTGCGTGTCAGGCGTGGCGATACGAGACCGCCTGCGGGGGTGCTGTCCCGGTTCGGTTGCCGGGCCGTCATGAGCGCCGGGATGGCCCTGATGTTCGCCGCCGGGCTGGCGGGATGACCCCGGCATCGCGACCGACTCGCAGGGCCGTGGTGGCGGATGGGCAGGCGGGGGTCAGCTCGCGGGTGACCCGATCGCCTTCCCGGGAATCAGGTGGGCGGCAGAGCGCTGGGGTCGTACCGGCAGGCGGCGTTCCACAGCAGGAAAGAATCGATTCCCACGTCCTGTGCCGCCTGGATCTGCGCGCGGATCTCGTCGGGCCCGTACTCGACGCCGAGGCTGAACGCCTGGAGCCACGGGATCACCGTCGTGCGCCCGTTCTCCTCGGCCAGCTTCTGGAAGTCCGCGAGCGAGCGCGCCGTGATGTCGTAAGGCTGGCTCTCCGGGCTCGCGACACCGTACTCGCCGGGGCCCCAGTGCGACGGGTACACCATCGGGGCCACGTAGTCCACGTGCTGTGACATGGCCGGGATGTCCTGCGCGATCTGTTCGGGCCGGGTGGCGGCGATGCCGAACACCGACGCGCCCTGGAACGCTCCGTGCTGGTGCACGGCGTCGCGCGACTCGGCGAGGAAACCGGCGATCGATTCCTCCGGTGAGGTGGTCAGCCCGGGGAAGACCATGGCGTTCACGTCGCCGTCCGGCCTGCGGATGTAGTCGTAGAGGATGTCGTCGAAGCCGAGTTCGGCCGCTTCCTCAGCCAGAGCGATGTTGTAGGCACGAACCTCGGGGTGGGCGAAGTTGGTGAACGAGTAGTCGCCGTAGCCCCCGGACCACGCGCTGCCGCCGGTGGTCTGGATGACCCGGTCGTAGTGCCCTGATTCCCACGACGCTCTGCCGAGCACGGGATCGCGGAACGCCACGAGCCTGCCCACGACGTGCACGCCCTCCTCGTGAAGTAGATCGAGGGCGGCACTCGCGTCGTAGAGGCCGGTGTTCGCGCCGATCTCCTGTGCCAGCGGAACCTGGGAGGCGTAGCCGATCTGTCCGCTCTCGTCCTTGATGTCGAGCTGCACCGTGTCGATCCGGCCTTCGCGGACGAGGTCCAGCACGGGTTCGCGCAGTTCCGCGCTCGCCCATGCGCTCGCCGAGAGATGCACGGCCTTCATGCCGGGATGGCGGAGGGCGACAGCGACCTCGTCGGTGGCTACATTGCCTGCCTCGTCGCGCGCGACGACCGTGACGGTGCCCGCTCCGGCCCTCACGGGAAGCGTGAAGGAGCCGTCCGGGCCGGGCCGCGTCCGCTGTCCCTCGGCCGACACCTCCACCGCTCCCGGCGCGATACCCCGGATCGTGCCCTCCGCGCCGTGCTTGACGGGTTCGACGGGCGAGATCCGCAGCTCGGGGGGAGTGCCGTCCACACTGAAGGCGGCGCGGACCGGATCGGCGTTGCCGAACGGTCCCGGCGGCGGGGACACGACGAGCAGGTGAACACCTTCGCGGAGGGGACCGGCCTCGGGCTTCAGCGCGTCACCGTCGGGGCGCAAGGGCAGTGGTTCACCGTCCAGTGTGGCCGTCAGTCCGTCGAGCCCGTGCGGGGAGGTGATCCGCACATGGTCCAGAATCGTCGGCATCACGGGGTGCCCGGGAACACCCGAGATGGTCGCGTCGGGCTCGTCCAGGACGCCGAGGGGAATGATCACGGCGGCGGCGACGGCGGCTGCCGACACCGCGGCGATTGTCCATCGTGGACGCCATGGGAGCCTGGGCATCGCGGATTTCCTCCCGTTGTCGTGGCCAGGTCAGCCGCAGGGCTACCCACGGTGTCTTCGCCTCGGACGGTCGCGGGAAGAGGAATCACCGGTCGGGTGAGCGCGGCCCGCGGTGGGGGACCGGCTGGCTTACGTTGCCGGGCATGGCTCTTCGACGTCTTCTGACCCTCGCCGCAGCCGCCTTGGTCATGGCGGGGTGCACGCACACGGTCGCGCCCGAAGCGAGTCCACATGGGACGACAAGGACGGGCGAGCCCCCGGCGCCCTCCACTCGAGCCCCGTCTGCCGCCGAGGTCGGTGCCAACGAACTCGGCGTCGTGCCCGTGCTCATGTACCACCGGATCGTGGCGGAGCCGACGTCGGTGTACGACAGGACGCCCGAGGATTTCGTCGCGGAGCTGCGCAGGCTCGCCGACGAGAACTACGTTCCCGTCACCACGGCCGAACTCGCCACGGGGCGGCTCGACCTGCCCGCGGGCACGCACCCGGTCGTGCTGACCTTCGACGACGGTGATCCGAGCACCATCCGGATGGACGGCTCCCGCGTCGCACCCGACACGGCGATCGGGATGCTGCTGGAGGTCGCGAGGGAGAACCCGGGATTCCGCCCCACCGCGAGTGTCTATGTGAACGAGGAGCCGTTCGGCGGTGGAGAGGCCGGGCGGCGTGCACTGCGCTGGCTCGTGGACAACGGCTTCGAGGTCGGCAACCACACCCTCGGCCACGTCAACCTCGGCTCGGCGTCGCAGGAGGCGGCGTGGCGGGCCATCGCGGACGGGGACGCGGCGATTCGCGAGGCGGTGCCGGGCTACGAGCCAGCCACGCTGGCACTGCCGTTCGGTGCGCGACCGGATCCTGGGGAATTGGCGTTGCGCGGCGACGGCTACGACTACCGCGCCGTCCTGTTGGTGGGTGCCAATCCCGCTCCCTCACCGTTCGCGGAGGGGTTCGACGCGGCGGCGGTGCCACGCATCCGGTCGCAGGGGCCCGACGGCGTGGAGGCGGAGTTCGGTTCGGCGGCGTGGCTGGACAAGCTGGCAGCCGATCCCGGGCTGGTCTACACCTCCGACGGGGACCCCACCCGCATCTCCTACCCCCGTGACGGTGGCAGCCTCGCCACCCTCGACCCCGAATTCGGGGAGGCAGCGGCACCGTACTGACCAGGTCGTGCGCGCGGTTTCACCGGATGTGGTCACGACTCGCGCACGGTCGGGTGGCGGCGAGCTGGAGCCGGGGTGGAGTGGGTAGCACGAGTCGTGACCGGACGTGGAGGACAGTTATGCGCAAAGTGACCGCCTGCCGGACGCTGGCGGTGGCGTGTGTGATCGTGCCGCTGGTCGGAGCACCCGCGGCGTACGCGGCACCAACGGAACCCATCGCACAGGCACAAGTGTCGGCTCAGCAACCGTCCGCACAGCCGAGCGGTAAAGCCGATGACGGATCGTCGTGGGGCCTGCTCGGCCTTGCCGGGTTGCTCGGTCTCGTGGGACTGGCCAGGAAGCGCCGCAGGCCCGTGGTGGCCGACCCGTTCGCCGCGTATCCGGTCATGCGGGCACCCGGCCCCGCGGCGCAGCCTGGTCAGGGCACGCCACCTCACGGCAGTGCTGCCGTATTCGCTCCCTCTCACCCGCTGCCGTCCTCGCAGCACCAGCCTGGGCAGGACGAGAGCCGTGAGAACGGCGCCGCGAGTCCGGCCGCGCACGCGGCGTCGGCCATCCCGGAACAGAGCCGGGGCTCCCACGAACAGCTCTGGACGGAGCGCCCCGCGCAGCGGTGCGAGACCGCCGTCCCCGGCTTGTCCCCGACGAGTGTCACGACGGACGGCACCATCCGGCTCGCGCCCGCACCGCCCCTGCACGCCCATCGCCTGAGCCCGCCGAATCTCGACATCTCCGGCGCACCCGGCATGGCCGACACTCCCGGAACTGCTGCGGAGCCCCGCTGGCCGCAACGTGAGTACGACTAGTTCGTCGCGGTTCTCACAGCGGTCACCGCGGTCACGGTGATCACAGCAGGTCAGCGCCGCTTCTTGACCAGCGCTGCCCGCACGCCGTAGAACAGCACGCCGAGCGTCAGCACCGCGGTACCCACCACGATGGACGACGACGGCAGGCCTGCCGCCAGCACGGTGCACCCGGCGAGTCCGACGGCGGGCACGAGCCGTCGGGTGCGCAGCGTCCACGCGCTCGCGTTCGCGACGGCGTAGTAGATCAGCACCGCGAACGACGAGAAGCCGATGACACCGCGCAGATCCGCCGTGGCGGCGAGTACGGCCACCACCGCGCCCACCGCCAGTTCGGCGTGGTGGGGAACACCGAACCTGGGGTGGACGGCGGTGAGAGTGGCCGGGAAGTGGCCGTCCCGGCTCATCGCGAGCACGGTGCGGGAAATCCCCAGCAGCAGTGCGAGCAGCGACCCGGCGGCCGCGACCACCGCGCCCACCCGCAGCGCAGGGGCGAGCGCCGACCACGACGTCGTCTCCACCACGTGCGCGAGCGGATCGGGGTTGGCGGCCAGCGCAGAGGGGCCGAGCTGAGCCAGCGCCGCGACCGTGACGAGCAGGTAGACCGCCAGCACCACGGCCAGGGCCGTGCGGACGGCCCTCGGGATGGTTCGCTGCGGGTCACGCACCTCCTCGCCGAGAGTCGCGATGCGCGCGTAACCGGCGAAAGCGAAGAACAGCAACCCTGCCGCTTCCACCACGCCGAGCGGGTCGAGCCCCGCCGCCGGTGTGGCGCGCGCCAGGTCGGCGTGGCCGCCCACGGCCACCGCCAGCACGACGAGCCCCAGCACCGCCAGGGTGAAGACCACCAGCACCCGGGTGGTGAGCGCCGATTTCCGCACGCCCGCGTAGTTGAGAGCGGTGAACGTGACCACGACCCCGGCCGCGACCAGCCCCCGCCACGGCTGGGCGAGACCCGGAACCGCATACGTGACCACGGTCAGCGCCATGGCCGCACAACTCGCGATCTTGCCGACGACGAAGCCCCAGCCTGCCAGGTAACCCCAGAACGGGCCCAGCCGCAGTGTCCCGTACACGTACGTGCCGCCCGAATCCGGGTAGCGGGCGGCGAGCCGCGCCGACGCCGTGGCGTTGCAGTACGCCACGAGAGCGGCGAGGGCGAGCGCGAGCACGACACCAGAGCCCGCGGCACCAGCTGCGGGGGCGAGAGCGGTGAACACGCCTGCGCCGAGCATCGCGCCGAGCCCGACGACCACGGCGTCACGGGTGCCGAGGGTGCGGTCGAGCCGGGGACGGGAGTTCATGGCATGCAACCTAACCCCGGGCGCGTTACGTCAAGGGGGACATGAGGTGGATTCGAGGAATCGTCGCCGCGGCAGCGTTGCTGACCGTGACGGCGTGCGGAGAACAGACAGCGGCGACGGGCAGTGGATCGGCCGAGGCAGGTGGTCCGCCACCCGCGTCGAAGGAGCTTTCCCGGTCTCCCGAGGAGGTGCCGGGCGGTGGACCGGTCCCGAAAGGACAGATCGACGCGAGCGCGCTTCCCGATGGACATCCCGTGGACGTCGCCGTGGACGAGGGCGGACGCACACTGACGATCGTGGCACAGGAAGGCGGGTGCACGAGGGCCAGCGCGACAGTGGCCGAACAGACCGCCCAGCGGGTCGAGGTGACGCTGGTGGAGTCGCAACCGGCTGACAAGAACACGATGTGCACCATGGACATGCGGTACCCGCCGCTGACCGTGGACCTCGACGAGCCCCTTGGCAAGCGCGTCGTCGTGCTCGAACACCAACGAGACACGCACTGACACCGCGCGGGGCTGACACCACGGGCCTCGGGCCCTGGCGTCAGCCCCGCGCGGTGCGTTACGAGCGGAACGAGATCTGGAGCACCGGCTCCGACGTGTCGGCGAAGAAGTCGTTGCCCTTGTCGTCGATGACGATGAAGGCGGGGAAGTCCTCGACCTCGATGCGCCACACCGCTTCCATGCCGAGTTCCGGATACTCCAGAACCTCGACCTTCTTGATGCAGTCCTGAGCCAGCCTCGCCGCGGGCCCACCGATCGAGCCGAGGTAGAACCCGCCGTGCGCACGGCAGGACTCGGTGACCTGCTTCGACCTGTTGCCCTTGGCCAGCATCACCAGCGAGCCCCCCGCCGCCTGGAACTGCGCGACGTAGGAGTCCATGCGGCCTGCCGTGGTCGGGCCGAACGAACCGGAGGCGTAGCCCTCCGGCGTCTTCGCGGGACCGGCGTAGTACACCGGGTGATCACGCAGGTACTGGGGCATCTCCTCGCCGGCCTCCAGCCGCTCCGCGATCTTGGCGTGCGCGATGTCGCGGGCCACCACCAGCGGTCCGGTCAGGCTCAGGCGCGTCTTCACGGGGAGGCTGGACAACTGCTCCCTGATCTGGTCCATCGGGCGGTTCAGGTCCACCTCGACGACCTCGTCCGACAGCTCGGCCGCGGTCACGTCGGGCAAGAACCGCGCCGGGTCGCGTTCGAGCTGCTCGATGAACACGCCCTCGGCGGTGATCTTCGCCTTGGCCTGCCGGTCGGCGGAGCACGATACGGCGATGCCGACGGGGCACGAGGCGCCGTGGCGAGGCAGCCGGATCACGCGCACGTCGTGGCAGAAGTATTTGCCTCCGAACTGCGCGCCGATGCCGAACTGGCGCGTCATCTCCAGCACCTGCTGTTCGAGTTCGACGTCGCGGAACCCGTGCCCCAGCTCGGAACCCTCACGAGGCAGCTCGTCGAGGTAGCGCGCCGAAGCCAGCTTGGCGACCTTGAGGTTGTACTCGGCGGACATGCCGCCGACGACGATCGCGAGATGATAGGGCGGGCACGCGGCCGTGCCGAGGCTGCGCAGCTTCTCGTCGAGGAACCGGGCGAGCCGCTTCGGGTTCAGGACGGCCTTGGTCTCCTGGTACAGGAAGGTCTTGTTGGCGCTGCCGCCGCCCTTGGCCATGAACAGGAACTCGTAGGCAGGGTCGGTACCGCCGTCCTTGTGGTAAAGCTCCACCTGCGCGGGCAGGTTCGTGCCCGTGTTGCGTTCCTCCCAGAAGTTCAGCGGTGCCATCTGCGAGTAGCGCAGGTTCAGCTCCTGGTACGCCTCGAAGACGCCCTTGGACAGCGCCCGCTCGTCGTCGCCACCGGTGAGCACGCCCTCACCGCGCTTGCCGATCACGATCGCCGTGCCCGTGTCCTGGCACATCGGCAGCACGCCTCCCGCCGAGATGGCGGCGTTGCGCAGCAGATCCATGGCCACGAACCGGTCGTTGCCACTGGCCTCGGGGTCGTCCACGATCGCGCGCAGTTGCGCGAGGTGGGACGACCGGAGGAGGTGCTGGATGTCGGTGATCGCCGTGCGCGCCAGCAGGGTCAGTGTCTCCGGCTCGATCTGGAGGAACCGCCTGCCCGCCGCCTCCACGACACGCACACCTTCGGCCGTCACGAGCCGGTACTCGGTGCTGGTGTCCTTGCCGAGGGGGAGAACGTCGGTGTGGTTGAACTCGCGAGTGGTGCGGGCGGGGGACGGCCCCGGCCCAGGAGTGGTGACAGTCACAGCTCGGGCTCCGTTGCACGTGGTCAGGGGTCTAGACCGTATCGCGCGCGCCGTCGAAGCCGTGCCGCCCCCACGCCCTCTCGCGACGCAGATCACCGGCGCTCCGAGGTGGTGTCCGCCGGTGGGTCGGAAGGCCGGGCCCACCCCGACGGACCCGACCTTCCGGGGCGAGCGACCGGCGAGCCGGTCGCGAGGACCACATCCACTCCGGGCCACACAACCCATCGGCACGGCTTGCCCCGACCGTCGTGACTGCCGTGAAAGAACGACGGTCGGGGCCGCGTCCCTGTCGGAAGCGCCCTCGACCGTCTCGTGAACCCGGGCGTGAGTCAACACGGCATCCGGGTGATGTGTCGTTGTCAGCTCGCGTACGCGCGCAGCCGGTCGGCCCGCTCGCCGTGGCGCAGCTTCGACATGACCTCCCGCTCGATCTGCCGCACGCGTTCACGGGAGAGGCTGAAGTGCTTGCCGATCTGGTCGAGCGTGCGCGGCTGGCCGTCGTCGAGCCCGTAGCGCAGGCGGATGACCTGCTGCTCGCGGTCGTCGAGCGTCGCGAGCACCCGACGAAGGTCGTCCTGCAACAGCGTGGAGATGACTGTGCTTTCCGCGTCGGTCGCCTCGGAGTCCTCGATGAAGTCGCCAAGCGGCGCGTCCTCCTCGGTGCCCACGGGCATGTCGAGGCTTACCGGGTCTCGGGCGTGGTCGAGCAAGCTCGCCACCTTCGTCTCGGGGATACCGGACTCGGCGGCCAGTTCCTCGTTGGTGGCTTCCCTGCCGAGCCGCTGGTGCAGATCGCGCTTGATGCGCGCCAGCTTGTTCACCTGCTCCACGAGGTGGACAGGCAGGCGGATGGTGCGGCCCTGATCCGCCATGCCACGGGTGATGGCCTGCCGGATCCACCACGTCGCGTATGTGGAGAACTTGAACCCCTTGGCGTAGTCGAACTTCTCGACCGCGCGGATCAGCCCGAGGTTGCCCTCCTGGATGAGGTCGAGCAGCGGCATACCCCTGCCCGTGTACCGCTTCGCGAGCGACACCACGAGGCGCAGGTTCGCCTGAAGCAGGTGGGTCTTGGCGCGCTCGCCGTCGCGGACGACGGCCGCCAGTTCGGCCCTGCGCTCCCGAGGAAGGTCGTCGGACGTGTCCAGCATGTGCTGGGCGAAGACGCCTGCCTCGATGCGCTTGGCGAGATCGACCTCTTCGTCCGCTGTCAGCAGCGCGGTCTTGCCGATGCCGTTGAGGTACACGCGCACCAGATCGGCGGCAGGCCCCTGCGCGTCGAGGTCCGCGTGTTCCTCCATGGGCACGGAAACGACGTCGTCGGGGGTCGGCGCTGGAATGCCGCGTTCGCGGATTCCGCGAGCCTCACGGTCGAGTGTCTGGACGGACATCTTGCCTCCCCGGTCAACGGGCTGACGTGTCGTGCTTCGCTCACGTCTGCTTCTGCGCGTCGCGTGACGAGCCTGTGGAACTCGCCCCGCGTGCCCAGCTCCCCGGCTGGACACCTCCCTCAACGTCGTGCCGGACCGAATCGTTCCCGAGCACCGGCACGTGTTGAGTCCCTCACGCGACGGCAACCGGGCGATGCGACCGCCCGCGTGTGGAGGATGCCTTTCGCGTGTCTTCGGAAACGCCCGGTTCAGACCTTTTCGGACGGACAGGGCAGGCGAGGGAGAGCGACGGCAGGCGCGTCAGACCTCGACGAGGACGGTGAACGGGCCGTCGTTCACGCTGTGTACCGACATCATCGCGCCGAACCGTCCGGTGGCAACGTGAGCGCCCCTTTCCCTGAGCTGCCGCACGACGGCGTCCACGATCGGCTCGGCGTGCCCCGGCCTCGCCGCCGCCGTCCAGGAAGGACGCCTGCCCCGGCGCGTG
Source organism: Saccharomonospora xinjiangensis XJ-54 (assembly GCF_000258175.1). NCBI lineage: Bacteria > Bacillati > Actinomycetota > Actinomycetes > Pseudonocardiales > Pseudonocardiaceae > Saccharomonospora > Saccharomonospora xinjiangensis. The sequence continues at coordinate 4,041,301 of NZ_JH636049.1, forward strand.
TCGCCGTAGAGCGTGAACTGACTGACCACGAGCAAGGGCGCTCCCGTCGTCGCACACGACTGTTCATCGCGCAGAATCCGGAGCTCGTGGAGCTTGCGGGCCATGGTGTCCGCCTGCTCTTCGGTGTCGTCCGTGTGCACGCCGAGGAGCACGAGCAATCCCGGCTCGTCGATCGCACCGACGACGTCGCCGTCCACCGTCACCGACGCCTCGGCGACTCGTGCGACCACCGCCCTCACCGGCTCTCCTCCAGCATCCCGTGGCGCACCAGTTCGGCGACGAGCGGGCGGGCCGCCGTGCGCAGCAGTTCGGCGTCCTCGCCGCCTGCCGCGGCCAGCAACTCCAGCAGGTCGTTCATCGGCAGCGCCCCCCGGCAACCGGCGAGCAGCGCGGCGGTCAGCTCGTCCAGTTCGTGCTGCCAGCCAGGGCCGTCCACCCGGTGCAATCTGCGCACGACGGTGCTCCAGCCGTCCTCGCTCGGCTGCTCGACATGTTCGAGCACGACCGAGTCTGGCACCCGGTAGACGACGTCGAGCACGTCGTCGTGGGAGCGAAGCCACTCGACGCGGTCGAGCCAGGCCGCGGCCTCCTCACCGAGCGGGTCGTCGAAGGCATGGCGCAGGTCCTCACACACGACGGCCGGAGTCGCCGACTCCGTGCGGCGCAGCGTCACGAACCCGAATCCGACGCCTTCCACGTCGTTGTCGGCGAACCAGTCCAGCCACGCGCCCGCCTTGACCTGCCCCTCGGCGGAGCGGGGATCGATACCCGCGTCGCGCAGCCACGTGCCCACGTAGAGCGCGGGGTCGGCGACATCGCGTTGCACGAACCACGCGTCCGTGCCCTCCGGCAGCCACCGGTGCACGCGGTCGGCCCAGTCCTCGCCGCGCACGTGCAACCAGGACGCCAGCAGGTGACCGGAGCCGCCCTCGGTGAGGAAGGCGGGCAGTTGCCGCACGAGCAGCGCGCTGGCGTCGTCGCCCGCGAGGCCCGAATCCCGGTAGACGTAGTCCACCCCCGGCGGTCCGACCACGAACGGCGGGTTGCAGACGATCCGGTCGAACCGGCGGCGGGCCACGGGCGCGAACCACTCACCCCGCAGCAGTTCGACGTCCAGTTCGTTGAGCGCGAACGTGGCGGCGGCGAGGCGTAGTGCCCTCGCGGAGGTGTCGGTGGCGGTGACGTGCCGTGCGTAGCGGGTCGCGTGCAGGGCCTGAACGCCGTTGCCGGTGCCGAGATCGAGCACACTGTCCGCGGGCCGCCTGCTGGTGGCCCTCACCAGGCTCAGGGACGCGTGCCCCACGCCGAGTACGTGGTCGGGCGCGGCCTGCCTGCCTGCCTGCTCTGGATCGAGGTCCGCCACCACCCACCAGCCGCCCTGTTCGTCCCCGTGTGGGCGGATGTCGAACCCGGCGCGCAGGCTGTCGGCCTCGCCGCCGACGACGATGCCGGTGGCCAGCGCGTCGTCGAGCGGAAGCGGAGCCAGCGCCGACCGCACCGCGTCGGCGGGTTCGGTGTCGCCGAGCAGGAACAACCGCACGAGCGTGCCGAGGACGCCCGCGTCCCGGCTCGCCCTTCGCGCCGGTTCCGGTTCACCTCGTCCCAGCGCGGCGTGGGCCGAGGGCCCGAGGAGGTCAACCACGCCGTCGGCGTCGTATCCCGCGTCACGGAAGGCATCCCTGAGCCGGGCACAGGTGTCGGTGGAGAACTCGGGAAGAGCATCGTTCACGGTGTGTCATCGTCGCACGCGACCGGGAAGGGCGGGGGAGGGCGGCTCGTGCCGGGTACCTCGCCCGTCGTCGGACACCGTTCTCGCGCCGGGTGACCCGGCCGGGGTGCCGTCGCGAGAGGACTGGTGGGAGCATGGGCGGCGGAGGTGAGGCGGTGAACGAGCACGACAAGCACGCCGCTCCGGTGCTGATCACCGAGGCTGCGCCCTCCTACGACGACGAGCAGGCCGCACGCAGGCGCAAGTACGTCATCATGATGAGCTTGCGGCTGCCGTGCCTGGTCCTCGCGGGAGTCTTCTACCACACCTGGTGGCTGGCACTGGCGCTCATCCTGCTGTCGGTTCCGCTGCCGTGGGTGGCGGTCCTGATCGCCAACGACCGCCCACCCCGCAAGGCCGAGCAGGTCAGCAGGTACCAGCGTTCGGCGCGGGCGATCGAAGGCCGAGCGCACCACGTCATCGACGTGCCTGAGCAGCAGGGCGACGGATCTTCCGGGAAGTAGGCCGGGCACCTCGGCCGGGAACCCGGGCGATGCGGGAACCCGGCCGCACGAGGCACTACGGCTGCGCGCCCACTTTGCTGACGGCCCTCGCGCCGAGTGTGGCGCCCTGCGCGAGGATCGCCTCCGGTGCGCCGCCTCGCAGCCACCCGGTGATGACACCGGCGTCGAAGGCGTCGCCTGCGCCGGTGCTGTCCACGCACGGCACGTCTTCCGCAGGGGCAACCACGATGCCGTCGCCGTCAACCCACGCCGCGCCGCGCAGGCCGAACGTGACCGCGACCGCGCCCACCGTGCCGAGCAGGCTCCGCGCGGCCTCGGGTTCCTCGGACCCGGTCAGCGCGCGCAGCTCGTCGGCGTTCGGCAGCAGCAGGTCAACACCCCGCACGTCGTCGAGGAACGCCTGCGGGTCGGTGAGCAGCGCCGCAGCCTGCGGGTCCACCGACGTCGTGAGCCCCAGCCGCCTGGCCAGCGCGAGTGCTTCCAGGCCGCCCCACCTCGAAGAGGGGTCCAGCAGCACGTAGCCGGACAGATGCAGGTGGGTCGCTCCCTCCAATGCCGGGGCGGTGACGTCCGAGGGCTGGAACCTCTTGTTCGCGCCCCGGTCCGGCAACATCGTGCGCTGCCCCTCGGCATCGACGAGCACGACCACGCAACACGTCGGCGTCTCGGGGTCGATGGCGAACGCGCAGTGCACCCCGGCGGCTTCCAGCTCGCCACGCAGGAGGCGCCCGCCCGCGTCGTCGCCGACCCGTGCCACGAGCGTGGTGTCGGTGCCGCGATCCCGCAGCCACAACGCGGTGTTGGCACCTGCGCCCCCTCCCGTGACGTTCACCGCCGCGCGAGCGTCCCCGCCGTAGACGATGGGCTCGTCGTGCCGCGCGACGATGTCGAGGCCGACGTCTCCGACAACCACCACCCTCATCGCGCCAGCTCCGAGGCGATGCGGGCGGCGAGTTCGGCATTGGAGAGCACGAGGGCCTCGTTCGCGTCGAGGCTCGCGCCGCCGCTGGCCGTGTGGAAGTGCTCCAGCAGCGTGGGGGTCACGTCGGCGCCGCTCACGCCGCGGTCCCGGATCAGCTCCAGGCCCTCGGCGAGCAACCGGTCGTGCACGGCGCGGTCGAGTTCGTGCTCGGCAGGGACGGGGTTCGCCAGCAGCACACCCGACCCGGCGAACGCGCGGTGCGCGGAGACGACGGCCGCGGCCTCAGCGGGATCGTCAACACGGTGCGGAACGCGATGGCCGGAGGAGCGCAGGTAGAACGCGGGGAAGTCGTCGGTGCGGTACCCGAGCACGGGCACAGACTGTGTTTCGAGCACTTCGAGGGTCGCTCCGATGTCGAGGATCGACTTCATGCCCGAGCACACGACGGTGATCGGAATGCGCGCGAGCGCCCCGAGGTCGGCCGAGACGTCCCATGTCACGTCCGCACCGGGAAGCGGGTGGTGCACACCGCCGAGTCCTCCTGTGGCGAACACCGCGATGCCGCAAACGTTCGCGAGCGCTGCCGTGCTCGCCACGGTGGTGGCTCCGGAGGACCCCCGCGCCACAGCCGGTCCCAGGTCTCGCAGCGACAGCTTGTCGAGCGCGGAATCGGGTGCGCAGACGCGTTCCAGTCCGGCATCGGTCAACCCCACCCTGACGACTCCGTCGAGCACGGCGATGGTGGCGGGAACGGCGCCTGCGTCGCGCACCGTCCGTTCCAGCCGCCTCGCCACCTTGAGGTTGCGGCCTGGTGGCAGTCCGTGGGACAGCAGGGTGCTTTCGAGCGCGACGACCGGGGCGTGGGTGGCCACGGCGTCGGCGACCTCGGGGGACATCGACAGGGTGGAGTCGGGCTTCATGGTCACGGGTAGGCATCCTCGTGCATCCCGGCCGTGGACGAGCATGGGGCATCATGGAAGGCGTGAGTACGACGACGCTGCCTGACGTGGAAACCCGGCCGGAGAGCACCGACACGACGGACGACGACTCTCCGAAGATGTTCCACTACGTGCGCAAGAACAAGATCGCCGAAAGCGCGGTCATGGGCACGCACGTGGTGGCCCTGTGCGGAGAGGTCTTCCCGGTGACGAAGTCGCCGAAGCCGGGGTCGCCCGTGTGCCCCGAGTGCAAGCGGATTTTCGAGAACCTGCCTCCGGGCGGCGAGGACTGACGACCCCGCCGGTGCGGGTCAGCGCGAATCACCCCGCCGCGGGCCTTCGGCCTTTCCAGGGTCCGCGGCGGCGGGTGGTTCCGAGCCGCGCGGTGCCGCGCCGGTGCCCTCCGGCGCCTCGGCTTCCTCCGTGCCCTCCGGCTCGCCCGCCGTGCCGCTCTCGCCTTCGCCACGTCGTGGCCTTCGCAGCGGCTGAGTGGTGCGATACCAGAGCGTGCTTCTGCCCTCGTCCTCCGCTCGCAGGCGCTCCTTGACCCGTTCCATCTCCAGCCTGCGCCACTTGCGACGTTGCCTGCGGGTCAGCTTCGCGGGCCAGAGTTCCTGGATGGCGCTGTTGAAGTAGGCGCCCGCCACGATGGCGAGGCCGATGAAGAACGTGAACAGCAGGAACGCGATGGGGGTCGCCAGCGCGCCGTAGGTGTAGCCCGTCGTCGTGATCCAGCTGATGTAGACGCGCAGCCCGACACTGGAGAGCAGGAAGATCACCATCGCGAGCACGGCGCCGGGAAGGCCGCGGTGCCACGGCAACTTGCGCGGCAGGGACAGCTTGTACAGCGTGGCGAGCGCGAGGACGAGCAGCACGGCCACCGTCGGGTAGTAGAGCACGCTCAGCCACGACGCGATGGTCGGCTGCCAGTCGTCGGGGAAGAACTTCGGCAGCAGATCGGGTCCGATCGCGATGATCGGCAACCCGATGACCAGCAGCACCAGACTGGCGAGGTAGAGCAGCAGCGCGAAAATCCGCTGCCACACCTCGTTGCGGACGCCGTACTGGTCGTGGGCCACGGTGATGGCGTCCACGAAGGACGACATGGCGGAGGAACCGGCCCACAGCGAGATGAGGAAACCCACGGACACGATCTCGCCCTTGCCCGTGGTCAGGATGTCGTCCACCGTCGGCTCGATAATCTGTGACACGACGCTGCCGCTGAAAACCGTCTCCGAGAACGCGATGATCTTGTCGTGTACCTGGCGCACGATGCTCTCGCCGAACCAGTCGCCGATGAACCCGAGGCTGCCGAGCAATCCGAGCAGCAGGGGCGGCAACGACAACGTCTGCCAGAACGCGGCCTCGGCCGATTCGGAGAAGATGTTGCCTTCCCACGCCTTGTTCACCGTGCGGCTCAGCAGGCGCCATGGCCCTTTCCGCCTGACCCCTCGTGCGGGCCGGCGTTCGCCCTCGCCGTCGGTAATGCCGCCGTCTCGCGTCTGCATCGCGGCTTCAAGCATGGTCCATCCGGACTCCCCCGGCTCGACCACCCCCGCGGCGTGTCCTTTCCGAGTTTCCCTTCACAGGGCCAGGTAGGCTTTCGCGGGCACCCTCACCGACCCCGGCACGGCTGCCGGCAGCCAGCTGGTCGTCCTCGTGAGGGTTTTCGCATGTCCGTGTGTCCGAGGAGTTGGAGCGTCGGTGTCGGAGACCGCACAGGCCGGAGGCGGCGTGCAGGGTTACGCCGCGCCCGAGCCGGCGCACGACGCGACGGCCCGCCCCCTGCGTGCGTGGCAGCGTCGGGCGCTCACCAAGTACCTCACCCGCAGACCGAAGGACTTCCTCGCCGTGGCGACGCCCGGCGCTGGCAAGACCGTGTTCGGGCTGAGAGTGGCGGCGGAACTACTCTCCGACCGCACCGTCGAGGCGATCACCATCGTGACGCCGACCGAACACCTGAAGCACCAGTGGGCGGCGTCGGCGGAGCGAGCGGGCATCGCCATCGACTCGAACTTCCGCAACACCACGGGTGTGACGTCGTCGGACTACCAGGGTGTCGCGCTCACCTACGCTCAGGTGGCGGCACACCCCACGCTGCACAGGGTGCGCACGGAGAACCGTAAGACGCTCGTGATCCTCGACGAGATCCACCACGCCGGAGACGCGAAGTCCTGGGGCGACGCGGTGTCCGAGGCGTTCACGCCCGCCGTGCGCAGGCTCGCGCTGACCGGAACGCCGTTCCGCAGCGACGACTCACCGATCCCGTTCGTCACCTACGAGCCCGACGCCGACGGGGCGCTGCGGAGCAGGGCCGACCACTCTTACAACTACGCCGACGCGCTCGCCGACGGCGTGGTGCGGCCCGTGGTGTTCCTCGCCTACTCCGGCGAGGCGTCGTGGCGGACGAGCGCGGGTGACGAGTTCACGGCCCGGCTCGGCGAGCCGCTCACGGCGGAGCAGACGGCACGCGCGTGGCGCACCGCGCTCGACCCGTCGGGCGAGTGGATGCCCGCGGTGCTCCAGGCCGCCGACACCCGGCTCTCGCAGCTTCGGGCCAGCGGGATGCCCGACGCGGGCGGCCTGGTGATCGCCACCGATCAGGAGACCGCCCGTGCCTACGCGAAGCTCCTCACGAACATCGCGGGGGAGCAGCCGGTCGTGGTGCTGTCCGACGATCCCAAGGCCACCCGGCGCATCGGCGAGTTCTCCGAATCGCACGAACGCTGGCTGGTCGCGGTGCGCATGGTGTCGGAGGGTGTTGACGTGCCGAGGCTGGCCGTCGGTGTGTACGCCACGAGTGCCTCGACGCCGTTGTTCTTCGCGCAGGCCATCGGGAGGTTCGTGCGGTCGAGGCAGCAGGGGGAGACGGCGAGTGTCTTCCTGCCGAGCGTGCCGGTGCTGCTGGAGCTGGCCAGCGAACTGGAGGCCGAGCGCGACCACGTGCTCGGCAAGCCGCACAGGGAGAAGGACGGCTGGGACGACGAGCTGCTCATCGCGGCCAACCGCACCGAGGACGAGCCGGGCGAGGAGGAGAAGTCCTTCACCGCTCTCGGCGCGTCGGCCGAACTCGACCAGGTCATCTACGACGGCAACTCGTTCGGCACCGCCGTCTTCTCCGGGAGCGAGGAGGAGCAGGAATACCTTGGCCTGCCGGGTTTGCTCGACGCCGACCAGGTGAGGGCGCTGCTGCGGAAGCGTCAGGAGGAGCAGCTCGCCGATGCTTCGAGACGCAAACCCGCGGCCGAGGAGCAGCCGTCCGCCCCGCCACCGCGCCCCACGTCGGTGAACGAGCGGATCAAGGCGCTGCGTAAGGAACTGAACGCGCTGGTGGGCCTGTATCACCACAGGACACGCAAGCCGCACGGTGCGATCCACAACGAGTTGCGCCGCATCTGCGGCGGTCCGCCCACGGCGATGGCCACGGTGGAACAGCTGGAGGAGCGAATCGCCACGCTCCGGTCCTGGTAGGCGTTCCCTACGCCGCTGAGCGCCCCGTAGAGGGCCGGACGCCGTGGTGCCGACCCGCAAAGCCCGGTAGGCGGGCCGAAGTCGTCTCCCTGTGGATTCCGGGCCTGCCGAGGCCCTCGATATGACAACGGGGCGGGGACCCCGGCTCGGGATCCCCGCCCCAACTCACTTTCCGTGTCGGCTGGGCGACGGCCTCAGCGCTGGATGTCGGCGTCCAGCTCCTTCAGCTTGGCCTCGTACTCACGGCCGTGGTGACCACAGAACAACAGCTCTCCACCGCTCGGGAGAACGGCGCGCATCTGTGCGGCTGCTCCGCAACGGTCACAACGGTCCGCAGCGGTCAGTTCGGGGCGGGTGAGCGTCGTGGTTGCCATAGGAGTCTCCCTCCGTCCCGGCATCGCCAGCCGATGCCATCGTTGCGCCGCGACCACCCTGGTCGGACCTACCTACCGCCGAGCGCGGTGGCTCGCAGCCTCCACTCTTGCAGACGTTTCGGCTCCCGCAAGTGTTCCCCGGCGCCGTGGGAGCCACCTCACCCCGGATTGACCCGAATGTCGCAACGTGCTGCTCCACGTCGTGCGGCACCCGGTTGGAGACTCTGTTTGCGGTGGTCAGGCAGTATTTGAGGGGTGACGATCTCCACGGACAACGGGGTGCTGGACCGGGTTCCCGCGCCGGCCTTGTTCGTTCTCAGCGGAATTTCGATGTACGTCGGCGCGGCGCTCGCCGTCGGGCTGTTCGAGGTCGCCTCACCGGCGGGGGTTGCGTGGCTGCGATGCGTCGGCGCGGCGCTGATCCTGCTGCTGTGGCGCAGGCCGGGGCGAGCGGCGTGGCGGGGAAGGCCGCTGCTACTGGCAGGCACCTTCGGGGTCGTCACAGCCGGGATGAACGTGTTGTTCTACGAGGCGATCGCGCGGCTGCCGCTGGGCACAGGGGTGGCGATCGAGTTCGCCGGGCCCGTGGTCGTCGCCGCACTCGGCTCGCGGGGAGCGCGGGACATCGCCGCCCTCGCGGGCGTCGTCGCCGGCGTGTTCCTCATCGCGGACGTGCAGTGGGAGGGCAGTCCCGCTGGGGTGGCTTACGCCCTCGGTGCGGCTGCGGCCTGGGCGGCCTACATCGTGCTGGGCACAAGGGTCGCCCTCGCCGGGAACGGCGTGGACGGTCTCGCGGTCGGTTGCGCCGTCGCCACGGTGGCCCTCTCACCACTGGCGGTGCACACGACGGCAGTGTGGAGCGAGCCCGGCCTGCTCGCGTCGGCCGTGGGAATGGGCCTGCTGTCCACGGTCGTTCCCTACGCGCTCGACCAGGTCGTGCTCCGCAGGGCCGGGCAGGCCCGGTTCGCGCTCCTGCTCGCCCTGCTGCCCGTGACAGCGGCCGTCGTCGGGTTCGTGGTGCTCGGCCAGGTACCCGCGCTCGTGGAGACGCTCGGGATTCTCGCCGTCGTGGCCGGTGTGGCACTGGGATCGGGCACGATCAGGGGCGGGCGAGCACGCGGACTCCGGACATGAGTACGGGGCCGGGAGAAGATCCCCCGGCCCCGTACACCGGCGTAAGGCCGGAAACGATCGGTCGTCTCAGTCCAGGTAGTCGCGCAGCACCTGCGACCGCGACGGGTGGCGCAGCTTCGACATCGTCTTGGACTCGATCTGCCTGATCCGCTCTCGCGTCACGCCGTAGACCTGGCCGATCTCATCCAGCGTCCTCGGCTGGCCGTCGGTGAGCCCGAAACGCAGCCGCACCACGCCGGCCTCACGCTCCGACAACGTCTGCAACACCGACTGCAACTGGTCCTGGAGCAGAGTGAACGACACGGCGTCCACGGCCACGACGGCCTCGCTGTCCTCGATGAAGTCGCCGAGCTGCGAGTCGCCCTCGTCGCCGATCGTCTGATCGAGCGAGATCGGTTCGCGGGCGTACTGCTGGATCTCGAGGACCTTCTCGGGGGAGATGTCCATCTCCTTGGCGAGTTCCTCGGGAGTGGGCTCGCGGCCGAGGTCCTGGAGCAGTTCGCGCTGGATGCGGCCGAGCTTGTTGATGACCTCCACCATGTGCACCGGGATGCGGATGGTGCGGGCCTGGTCGGCCATGGCCCTGGTGATGGCCTGCCTGATCCACCACGTCGCGTAGGTGGAGAACTTGAAGCCCTTGGTGTAGTCGAACTTCTCGACCGCGCGGATCAGGCCGAGGTTGCCTTCCTGGATGAGGTCGAGGAACGCCATCCCACGCCCGGTGTAGCGCTTCGCCAGCGACACCACGAGCCGCAGGTTGGCCTCAAGCAGGTGGCTCTTGGCCCGCTCGCCGTCGCGCACGATCCACTTGAGGTCGCGGCGCATCTGCGTGGAGAGCTTCTCGCCCTCCTCCTCGGCCACACGAAGGCGCTCGGCGGCGTAGAGACCGGCCTCGATGCGCTTCGCGAGTTCGACCTCCTCCTCCGCGTTGAGCAGCGCGACCTTGCCGATCTGCTTCAGGTAGGCGCGCACTGAGTCGGCGGACGCGGTGAGTTCGGCGTCCTTGCGAGCCTGACGCAGCGCCTCGGACTCCTCCTCGTCCCAGACGAAGTCGGGGTCGTTGCGCGAGGAATCCTCGGACTCAGGCTCCTCCGTCACGGTGGCATCGACGACGTCCACCTCGACGGCATCCACATCGAGATCGGAGAGATCGACGTCCTCGAGCTCGGCGGCGTCGATGTCCTCGCCTTCCTCGGACGACGTCTTGGCCTTGCCCTTTGCCGCGGTCTTCGACCCGGTGGTCTTGGCGTCGGACTTGGTCTTGCGGGTCCGGGTGGTCTTCGCGGACTTCGCGGGAGCCTTCTTCGCGGCTGTCTTGCGACCCGACGACTTCGTTTCCGGCGTGGCCGTTCCGCCCACGGCCGCCGTGGTCTCGTCGGCAGTCGTCGGTTCGGCGGCGCTCGTTGTCTTCGTCCCGCTTCGGGTTGCGGTCTTTGCGGCTGCCACGTACGCCCTTTCGCAGCGGTCGGTCACGACGAACCGAGACGTGGGGTCCCGGCTGCCTCAGGTTCGGGGAACTCGCCCCGGCCTGCGGTTTTGTCTCCCGCAGCCGAGAGCCGTGTTCCATTGTAACGACGCCAGGGGCGCAGGTCGCACCCGCGATCATCTTTCGTCGCCGGTTTTCCGCGCCGAGGAGCGTTGGCACCCTTCGGCGTTCTCGGCGCGGAAGAAGGCAGGGGCTCAGTGGGCGAGCCCCTCCTTCGCGGCGGCGGCCGCGCCGACGATCCCCGCGTTGTTCAGCAGCGATGCCGTGATGACGGGTGTCCGGATGTCCAGCAGCGGCACCCACTTGTGCGACTTCTTGCTCACGCCGCCACCCACGATGAACAGATCCGGCCAGATGAGGTTCTCCAACACGGTCAGATAACGATTGACACGCTTGGCCCAATCGGGGTAGGAGAGGCCCTCGTTATCCTTCGCCGAGGCCGCCGCCTTCTTCTCCGCGTCGTGCCCGTCGATCTCGATGTGCCCGAACTCGGTGTTGGGCATGAGGGAGCCGTTCTGGAACAGAGCGCTTCCGATGCCCGTGCCGAATGTGAGCAGCGCGACGACGCCTTTCCGCGCGACGGGGTCGCCGAACCGCATCTCGGCCATCCCGGCGGCGTCGGCGTCGTTCAGCATCGCGATACCCGCTGTGTCACGCCCAAGCCGCTCGGCGAACAGGGCATCGGCGTCGAGGCCGACCCAGCTCGGGTCGATGTTGGCCGCGGTGTGGGCGACGCCCCGCTTGACGACAGCGGGCAGCGTGATGCCGACCGGTCCCTCCCAGCCGAAGTGCCTCACGATCTCGGCCACGACATCGGCCACAGCCTCCGGCGTTGACGGCTTCGGCGTGTCGATGCGCAGCCGGTCGCCGATCAGCTCGCCCTTGTCGAGGTCAACGAGGGCGCCCTTGATGCCACTGCCGCCGATGTCGATGCCGAACCCACGGTTCGCCGTCATGGGGGAGGCCCCTTCCTTCTCGATTCAGAAGTCGTTGCGCGAGACTTTAACCGGATGTGATCCCATAGTCGGCGTGGGAGCAGTGGAATCGGACCTCGATCTGACCGCCGTCGCCGAGCGGGTCGCCGCCGACGCCGCCGACCTGGTTCGTGACGCCTACGAATCCATGTTGACCGGCGCCACCGTGGCCGTCGATACGAAGACCAGCGCGACGGACGTGGTGACGGCGGTGGACACCGCGTCCGAACGGCTGGTGCGCGAGCGGCTCGCCGAGTTGAGGCCGTACGACGCGGTGCTGGGTGAGGAGGAGGGCACGCACGGTGCCACTCTCGACCTTGGCGAAGAGGGCGTGACCTGGGTGGTGGACCCGATCGACGGCACCGTCAACTTCCTGTACGGGCTGCCCTGGTTCGCTGTGTCGGTCGCCGCGCAGATCGGGGGAGTTTCGGTCGCGGGCGCCGTGGTCGAGCCCGTTTCGGGACGTCGATGGACCGCCACCCGGGGGAAAGGCGCGTGGCTCGACGGGCGACCGCTACGGGTTTCGGCGCCCACCGACCTCGGTGTGTCGCTGCTCGCCACCGGGTTCGCCTACCGGTCCGAGCGCAGGGCACGGCAGGCGGACTTCGCGGCGCGCATCCTCGGCAGGGTGCGGGACCTGCGCAGGCAGGGTTCCGCAGCACTCGACCTGTGTGCCGTTGCCGCGGGCTGGGTCGATGCCTATGTGGAACACGGGCTGAAGCGGTGGGACTGGGCCGCGGGGGCACTCGTCGCCGAGGAGGCAGGAGCCGTGCTCGCCCTGCCAGGGCAGGACCCCGGCCTCGGCGCCGACACCATCCTCGCCGCAGCACCGTCCATTGCGGACCCGCTGAGGGCCGCGCTGCTGGAGTGCGGCGTCGGCGCGGTCTGACGGGCGCCAGGGTGCGCCGTCAAGGCACCCCAGCACGGCAGCCGCAGCGCGGCCCCAAGGCAGTTTCAGCAGTGCTCCGGCAAGGTCTTGGCGAGCAACGCCTCGTCGATGACAGGGCCGCTGTCCTTCGCGGAGCCCTTCGAGGAGCCGGTCGATGAGCCCGCCGATTGTTCGTCGGTCTCGGCGCCCTCATCCGACCACGACTTCAACGTGTCGAGGATCTCGACGGCGGCCTCGGAGGGATTCACGTCGGGGAAGTTGGTGCCGATCGCCAGGTCAACCGACGCGTCCTCGCGGTTGTCCTTCACCAGTTCCAGGCACGGATTGACGAGGTGAACGGTGCGCGCGGCCCGCTCACCGGCCGGCCCGAAGCGGATCTGCCCGTGGCAGCTGGCCACGATCTTGCCTGTGTACACCTCGTCGTTGGCGGGCTCGGTGATCCGGGTGAACCCCAGCCGCCTCAGTGCCTCGGTGGTGATGGAGGCATCACCCCTGGTGTTGTTGGCGTTGAGCACCGTGACCTCGACCTCGGACGGCGGTACAGGTGGTGTGGTCACCAACGCGTCGTACGGCAGCGGTGTCAGGGTCGTGCCCTCGGGTGGCGTGGGTCTCGGATCGCACGAGACCGCTTCGGCGATGTCGCCGGAGGTGGTGATCACGTTGACCCACACGACGATGGCCGTGATTCCGAGCACTCCGATGAAGATGAGCGCGGGCAACGGTTTTCTCTTCCGATAGGGGCGAACCGTCCGCTTCGCGCCGTTCCCCGCGCGACCCCCTGTCCCCGCCGCCACCTGCACGTCCCTTCACGTGTTGAGTTGGTCCCCTGAGAAAGGTCTTCCCGAGTGCCCACCACCATGATCTCCTGGTGAACACGGCGCCGACGACCGCCTCTGGATAGCATCGACGGCGGTGCCGACCCGGGCAAGCGAGCCGAGTCCGGTGTAGCCACCGGTGCGACGGCACAACCCGAACGACGGAAGTCCTGCTCCACAGCGTATTAACCCTGTCGGGTGACGTATCTTAGGGCTTGGGTGACCAGCTTCGAGTCGGGGTAGGCGGTGGGCTACCCTTCCCGGGCTCCACTCGGTGACAGCGAGGTCGCGAAAGAGACCTCACTCACGCCGGATTCCGGGCACAAACACGGGCGCTGGAACGTTGACCAGCGGCACGAAGAACTCGCGGGCGGCGTCCTGCCAAGTCCGCGAACACGTATCGAAGCTGATCGCAGGGGTGAAAGAGAGATGGCGACCGACTACGACGCTCCGCGCCGCAGCGAAGCCGACGAGCTGGCGGAGGACTCGTTGGAGGAGCTGAAGGCGAGGCGCAACGAGACCCAGTCCGGCGTCGTGGACGTCGATGAGGACGCTTCGGCGGAGAACTTCGAACTCCCCGGCGCCGACCTCTCCGGGTTGTCGAGTGAGGACGTGACGGTGAAGGTCGTGCCGAAACAGGCCGACGAGTTCACCTGCTCCGTCTGTTTCCTGGTGCACCACCGGAGCAGGCTTGCCGAGGAATCCGGCGGGCGGCTCATCTGCCGCGACTGTGCCTGACGTCTCAGGGACGCAGGGCACAGGAGCCGCAAGGGTGCCGAGGGTGACCGACGGTGACTGACGCGCTGTGATGGCGCCGGTCACCACGGCGCGGTGCCGGGGAACCGCGCGGTGCGCCGTCGGCAATCGACTTCTCCGGAGGGGATGCGTTCGACAAGCGGGTGGCCCCTGGCGTTTGGTCCAGGGGCCACCCGCTTGCCGTGCGGGTTCCACAGTTCCGTGCCGGGGGACGGGTCTCGGGGCCGGGTCAGTTCAGTGCGTCGGTGCCCGGCGACTCCGGCGAACTTTCCGAGTCCACCGCGCTTCGCGGCGCCGCGTCGCCGGTCAGAAGAGCCGCGAGCTTCGCGGGATGGCGGGTGCTGAACAACCAACACGGTGCCGGATCGTCAGGGTCGTCGAGGTGAACCCGCACCATGGTGCGGATCCAGGGCTTGTGCACGCAGAACGCCGCGGGGTCCAGTTCCGGCCCGAGCGCCTTGCGTTTGCCAGGATTCGACACCACATCGACGGCGGCCACGTAGCGCAACGGCAGGTGTGCCTCGCCCACCCGCAACTGGGGTTCGTCGCCGCCTTCCACCGCGACCCGCACCCTGCCGAGGGCGAGAATCGCCGTGACGGTCACCGGCACCAGCAGCGCGTAGGGCGCCCACGACGGGAGCGCGGGGTAGGCGAACTGGATCTGAGCCGACAGGAGGACGGCGCCTGCCAACGGCAAGAGCCAGTGCCACAGGGGCACGGTGAGCCGCTCGGCATGCCGAAGATCAGCTTTTGTCCGCGTGTGCGCGCTGTCGGTCACCCGCATCAGGGTAGTCTCGCGAGTCGTGTCCAGCGTGCAGGTCCTCATCCGTCGGATCGATCCTGATATTGCGTTGCCGTCGTACGCGCATCCCGGGGACGCGGGTGCCGATCTGGTGACGGCGTCCGACGTGCGTATCGCCCCCGGCAGCCGGGTCGTGGTGGGCACGGGCGTCGCCGTCGCGTTGCCGGAGGGGTACGCGGGTTTCGTGCATCCCCGTTCGGGGCTCGCGGCGAGGAAGGGACTCTCGATCGTCAACGCGCCGGGAACGATCGACTCCGGGTACCGGGGTGAGATCCGGGTGTGTCTCGTGAACCTCGACCCGGCCGAGCCGATCGTGCTGCGGCGAGGTGACCGGATCGCGCAACTGGTGGTACAGCGGGTGGAGCGCGCCGACTTCGTCGAGGTCGAGCAGTTGGACGAGACGGCAAGGGGAGCGGGCGGATACGGCTCGACGGGTGGCCACGCCGCGCTCGGAACGGAGAGCTGAGTGGGGATTTTCGGACGACGGAAACGGAACCTGGCTGACGGCGGCCACGACGGCGCGGGGCCCCAGGTCCACGATCCCGAGGGAGATCCGGCTTCCGAAGTGGACGCGGACGCCGGAGACAGGCCAGCCGAAGGGCCCTACGACATCTCGGAGGCGCCCGACGACGGCGTGCCGAGGATGGATCTCGGGTCCCTCAGGGTGCCGGTGCCGAACGGCTCGCAGGTGCAGGTGGAAATGGACCAGTCGAGCGGCACGGTGCGCGCGGTCCACGTCGTCACGGCGCAGGGACAGGTGACGGTCACCGCGTACGCGGCGCCGAGATCGGGAGGGCTCTGGAGCGAGGTCAGTGGCGAGCTGGCCGAGCAACTCAGGTCCGACGGCGCGCGCGTGGCGCTCGGTCGAGGGGAATGGGGTCTGGAGCTCTCGGCCATCGTGGGCGAGGTGGCGTTGAGGTTCATCGGTGTTGACGGACCTCGCTGGATGCTGCGCGGTGTCATCGCGGGCCCGCAGTCCGAGGCGTCGCGGGCTCCCGACGTGCTGCGTGCGATCATGCGCGGCACGATCGTGGATCGTGGGCAGGCCCCGATGCCGGTGCGGACGCCGTTGCAGATCACACTGCCCGAGGCGATCGCCTCCCACATCAAGAGCAGGCAGGCCCCGGCTCAGCAGGGCCCTTCACAGGGGAGGTAAGCGGTGCCCACGTCGGCGGAATGGGTGCTCTTCCTCGGCACAGCCGCGTTGTTCGCGCTCAGCCCGGGCCCCGGTGTGCTCTACGTGCTCGCCCGCAGTCTGAGGGGCGGCCGTTCCGAGGGTGTGCGGTCGGTGGTCGGCAACGCACTGGGTGCCTCGGTGCACGTCGTGGCGGCGGCTCTGGGGTTGTCGGCGTTGCTGGCGACGTCCGCCGTCGCGTTCACGGTCGTCAAGATCGCCGGAGCGCTGTACCTCGTGTATCTGGGTGTGCAGGCGATCGTGCGACGCCACGACGACGGAACGGGCGGTATCGACGCTACGGTCACCGGCGTCGAGTCCGATGGCGCGGTCAAGCGCTGGGCGAGGTCACCTCTCGCGCAGGGCATGATCGCCGAACTGCTCAATCCGAAGACCGCGCTGTACTTCATGGCGCTGCTGCCGCACTTCGTGCATCCCGAAACGGCCCCGGCTCCGCTGGTGTTCGCGCTGCTCGGTTTCGTCGCCGTCGCCATGGCCGCTGCCGTTGACCTCGCCGTGGCCGTGTTCGCCGGCAGCCTTTCCGTACGGTTCGTTAACAACCCGCGCCTGCGGGTGCGCCAGCGCGTCGCCGCAGGGCTCAGCATGATCGGTCTCGGGGGTTTCGTCGCGGTGGCCGAGTGACGTCGTCCGGTTCGGGCACCCGCGATCGGGCTTGCGACCACGCCAGCACCGCGGCCCTGCCGAGACTTTCGCGGTCGGCCCCGAGCGCGTCGAGCGTGGTCTCGACCAGTGCCGACCGGGGCAGGGCATCGGCCCATGCCGTGGCCACCGTGACCGGGTGCACCGGATCGTCCACGCAGCTCGCGATTCCGACGGGAACTCCGAGACTGCGCAGTTCGGCAAGCGTGGGTGCCGGATGCCTCGCGGCGGCTCGCAGACTCGCCGCGAGACCCGCGCCGTGACGCCGCCACGCACGGGAGAGTTCGTCCGCCAGCCAGGGTGCGACGTCGCGGGTCGCGAGTGTGAGCGCGGTGTCGAGGCCGTGCCGTTCGATCAGATCCGAGGACGCGTTCGCGGCGACGGCGGCGGGCGCGGCGTCCGAGGGGCCGTTCCACGCGGGCAGCGCCGCCAGCACTCCCGCACAGCGGTCTTGATTGCGCACGGCCCACGCGGTGGCGAGGTGGGCGCCCAGCGAAACGCCGCCGACGAGCAGCGGCTGTCCCGCCTCGTCGGCGAGCCGGTCGAGCAGGGCGGGATAGGCGGACACGACGGCGTCGCCGGGCGGCGGTGGCGGTGCGATCACCATGACGCCGAACGAGGCGAGCGGCCGGGCGAAGACGGCGTGGACAAAGGTCTCATCGGACCCGGTGCCGGGCAGGAGCACGGCCGTGCGGGTGGGCATAACCGAGGTCACGTTGCGATCCTCGCGGAAGTCCGATTCCCTACCCCGGACAGGGTTACGCTGGCAGTGAGGGCCCGGACAGCAGGGCTTTCGAGAGTGACACAGGAGCAGGCGCCATGCCCGCCAAGGACGGCGGCTATTTCAGCCGGTTGGTTCGCAAGCTGACCAGTGACATCGACGAACTCGACGCCGACGACCTCACGCAGCGCTCCGAGGCAGGGGGAGCGCGCAGGGCGTGCGACTGCCGTTCGGGCGAGGAAGTGACCGTGCTCGGCAGGCTGCGCAGTGTGGACTTGTGTCCAGGAAGCGCGGCCGCCACGCTGGAGGCGGAGTTGTTCGACGGCACGGACGACGTGACGCTCGTGTGGCTGGGACGGCGCCGCATCCCCGGTATCGAGCCGGGCCGCACCATCAAGGCGCGGGGCAGGCTCGCCGAGCGCGACGGCCACAAGGTGCTGTACAACCCGTACTACGAACTGTTGCAGCCGACCAAGTGAGAGTATCCCCGCGTGACTGAGCATTCCGAGCGACCTCGATCCGACGGCGGCACCGAAGACGGCACCGAGCCCGCCGAGAACGGCCTCGGGAGAGAGGACTCACCGGACTCGAACTCGCGCGAGGCCGCCCCCACCATGCTCGACCAGATGGGTGGAGTGTCGGGCCTGCTGTATTCGTCGCTGCCGGTCGTGGTGTTCGTGCTCGCCAACTCAGTCTTCGGACTGACGGCGGCCATCTGGAGCGCGGTGGGCAGCGCGGTGGCGATCGCCGTGGTCCGCCTGGTGCGCAAAGAGCCGATCCAGCCCGCGATCTCCGGGTTGTTCGCCGTCGGTGTCGCCGCCTTCCTCGCCTACCGGACCGGGTCCGCGAAGGGCTTCTTCCTGTTCGGTATCTGGACGAGTCTGGTGTATTTCGTGGTGCTCGCCGGGTCCGTCGTGGTCAGGTGGCCGCTCGCGGGTGTGGTGTGGAACCTGCTCACCGGCAGCGGCATGGACTGGCGCAAGGACAAATACTCCCGCCTCGGCTACGACATCGCCACGCTCGCGCTGGCCGGGGTGTTCGCGGCGCGATTCGTGGTGCAGCGCTGGCTCTACGACGAGGACCTGACAGGGTGGCTGGCCTTCGCCAAGATCGCGATGGGTTACCCGCTGTACGGGCTGGCGCTGCTCGTCGTGGTGTGGGCGGTCCGGCGGTCCGACCGCAGGCTCAAGGAGCTGGCGGCCGAGAAACCGGTCGAGACCGACGCCGAGGTCGAGGCACGGCTGCGGGTCAAGTACGGCAGGCCACCGGCGAGTCAGGCGTAGCACCCCTCGCCTCGGTGCCGCGGCCACGGCACATCCCCTGCGCCCACACCGAGGCACATCACCGCGCCCCACCGACGCACCGACGTACCGACGCCACCGCGCCGTACCGGCGGCAGAGGCCGCGACGCCGAACCGGCCGGTCTGTCGCTGCCACCTCGGGTATCGATGCGGTGTGGTGACGTAGGGCGCCGCGTTCAGAGCACCGGCCCTGGCGCCTCAGCTGCCTTCGATGCCGTTCCCCCGCACACCGAGCGCCCGGCGGATGTCGGGTTCGGTGTCGGTTGACGACACGAACAGCAGCTCGTCGCCCGGTTCGAGCGGGTCGTCCGGCTGGGGAACGATGACCCGCTCTCCTCGCAGGATGGCGACGAGCGCGGCGTCGCGGGGCAGGGCCAGCTCCCGCACCGCCTTGCCTGCCACCGGGGTGTCCTGGGGCAGTGTCATCTCCACCAGGTTCGCCTGTCCCTGACGGAAGGTCATGAGCCGCACGAGATCGCCGACGTTGACGGCCTCCTCCACCATCGCGGCCAGCATGCGCGGGGTGGAGACGGCGACGTCCACACCCCAGCTCTCGGTGAACAACCATTCGTTGGCGGGGTTGTTCACCCTGGCCACGACGCGGCGCACGGCGAATTCCGTCTTCGCCAGAAGGGCCACCACCAGATTCACCTTGTCGTCACCCGTGGCCGCGATGACGACGTCGCACAACTGCAGACCGGAGTCCTCCAGCGTGGAGACCTCGCACGCGTCGCCGAGAACCCAGTCGGCCTGCTCGACGGTCTCGGGGAGGAACTGCTGGGACTGCCGCTCGATCAGCATGACGGTGTGCCCTGACTCGACGAGTTCCGACGCGATGGAGCGGCCCACCGCACCCGCACCCGCGATCGCGACCCGCATCAGCTCTCCTCCTGCGGCGGCCGGGCGGCC
Source organism: Saccharomonospora xinjiangensis XJ-54 (assembly GCF_000258175.1). Lineage (NCBI taxonomy): Bacteria > Bacillati > Actinomycetota > Actinomycetes > Pseudonocardiales > Pseudonocardiaceae > Saccharomonospora > Saccharomonospora xinjiangensis. The sequence goes on from NZ_JH636049.1 coordinate 4,060,859, forward strand.
ACACTGGTGACGTCGGTGATGGTGCCGGACAGCGCCGCCACGTAGACGACGTCGTCGGCCTGAAGCACGGTTTTCGAGTCGGGAAGGACACCCGTCCCGAACCTCATGATGAAGGCGACCCGGCAGTCCGTCGCGGATTCGAGCTGCCGGACGCTGTGCCCGATCCACTCCTCATGCAGCGGAAGCTGGAGCAGAGCGACGGTGCCGGTGGGTTCCCGCCACGACGTCGCCGTCCCCTCGGGCAGGAGCGTGCGCAGGAACCGGTCGGTGGTCCACGGGACCGTGGCGACGGTGGGGATGCCGAGCCGTTCGTAGACGGCGGCCCGCTTGGAGTCGTAGATCCGTGCCACGACGTGTTCGACGCCGAAGGTCTCCCGCGCCACCCTCGCGGAGATGATGTTGGAGTTGTCGCCGCTGGACACGGCGGCGAAGGCACCGGCTTTCTCGATGCCCGCCTCCACGAGGACGTCCCTGTCGAAGCCCATGCCGAGCACCTGCTGGCCGTGGAAATGGGGGCCGAGACGGCGGAACGACTCCCGTTGCTTGTCGATCACCGCGACGTCGTGTCCCAGCCGCTCAAGGGCCGCTGCGAGGGATGCGCCGACCCGGCCGCAACCCATGATCACCACGTGCACGCTGCTCTCCTCCTCGCCGCCCGGGGCGGGTCGGCGTCTCGACTCGCGTCACCGCTCAACCTACCCCCGGCGCGGGGTCACGGGCTGCCCGGTCGGTAACCCCGGGTTTCGGGTCGCCCCAGGCGTCCGCAGCCTGTCACACGGCGGGACTCGCCGGGCATTACGCTCCAGCCGTGTCCAAGTTCGCCACGGCGACGAAGCGCATTCTGCTGGGCAGACCCTTCCGCAGTGACCGCCTGCCGCGCACGTTGCTGCCCAAGCGGATCGCGCTGCCCGTGTTCGCCTCCGACCCGATGTCCTCGGTCGCGTACGCGCCGGAGGAGATCCTGCTCATGCTCTCGGTGGCAGGAGCGTCCGCCTACGTCTACAGCCCGTGGATCGGGGTGATCGTCGCGCTGGTCATGGCGGTGGTGATCGCGGGCTACCGGCAGAACGTGCGCGCCTACACCTCGGGCGGCGGCGCCTATGCCGTCGCCACGGCCAACCACGGAACGAGGATCGGTCTCGCCGTCGGCGCGGCGTTGCTGGTGGACTATGTGCTCACGGTGGCGGTGTCGATCGCCTCGGCCGCGGCCACGATCGGGTCGGCCGTTCCCTTCGTGGGTGATCACAAGGTCGAGTTCGCCGTGGTCGCCATCATCGTGCTTGCGGCCATGAACCTGCGCGGGGTCAGGGAGTCGGGCACCGTGTTCGCGATTCCCGTCTACGCCTTCGTGGCAGGTATCCTCGGCATGATCGTGTGGGGCGTGATCCGCACGTTCGTCTTCGGTGACGAGTTGCGCGCCGAGAGCGCGGGCCTTCGCCTCGCGGAAGATCCGGACCAGCTCACCGGGCTGGCGTTCGCGTTCCTCCTACTGCGCGCGTTCTCCTCGGGCAGCGCTGCCCTCACCGGTGTCGAGGCAATCGCCAACGGTGTCCCGGCTTTCCGCAAGCCCCGCGGTCGCAACGCGGCAACGACACTGCTGCTGATGGGACTGCTCGCGATCCCGATGTTCCTCGGGCTGCTGTTCCTCGCCGACGCCAGCGGTGTGGTCATGGCCGAGGACCCGCAGCGGCAACTGGTCAACGCGCCGGAGGGCTACGAGCAGAAGACGCTGGTCGCCCAGGTCGCCGGAGCCGTGTTCTCGGAGTTCACTCCGGGCACCTGGTACGTCATCTTCTTCACAGGGCTCGTGCTCGTGTTCGCGGCCAACACGGCGTTCAACGGTTTCCCCGTGCTGGGCTCGATCCTGTCGCAGGACCGCTTCCTGCCCCGCCAGTTGCACACGCGGGGTGACCGGCTGGCCTTCAGCAACGGCATCCTGGTGCTGGCCGGGTTCGCCATCGTGCTCGTCATCGTGTTCGAGGCCCAGGTGACGGCCCTGATCCACCTCTACATCGTCGGTGTCTTCATGGCGTTCGTGGCAAGCCAGAGCGGCATGATCCGGCACTGGCAGCGCGAGCTGCGCGACGAGACCGATCCTGCCGCGAGGGCGCGCATGCGCAGGGCCCAGCTCGTCAACGCCGTCGGTCTGGCGATGACGGCGTCAGTGCTGCTCATCATCCTGGTCACGAAGTTCCTCGCGGGCGCGTGGATCTCGCTCGTGGCCATGGCGTTCTTCTACTTCCTCATGACGGGCATCCGCAGGCACTACGACAGGGTCGCCTCGGAGATCGCGGCGACCGACGAGGAGGTGACGCTGCCCGCCCGCAACCACGCGATCGTGTTGCTCTCGCAACTGCACAAACCCGCGTTGCGCGCGCTGGCCTATGCCAAGGCGACGAGGCCGGACGTGCTGGAGGCCGTGACGGTCAATGTGGACGACGAGGAGACGCGGGCGTTGCTGCGAGCCTGGGAGAAGCGCAGGATCTCGATCCCGTTGAAGGTGGTGGAGTCGCCCTACCGGGAGGTCACCAAACCCGTGCTCGACTACGTCCGCAGGGTGAGGGGCGATCAGCCGCGTAACGTCGTCACCGTGTTCATTCCCGAGTACGTCGTCGGCCGCTGGTGGGAGCAGATTCTGCATAACCAGAGCGCGCTGCGGTTGAAGACCCGGCTGCTGTTCCAGTCCCGCGTGATGGTGACGAGCGTGCCGTGGCAGTTGGAGTCGTCCCAGCGCGCGTCCACCCGGGCCGCGCGCCGGCGTCGTCGTCCCGTGGCAGGCGACGTGCGGCGCGGGTTCCATGCCGGTGCCTCAGGTGCGGGCGGAAACACCGGAAACACCGGAAACACCGGAAACACCACAGCCGGGTCACGGGAGAAGGGGTCGCGCTCGTGAAGCAGGATTGGACGGGGCGCACGCTCGAACTAACCGTGGGGCCCGTCGCCCACGGTGGACACTGCGTGGCCCGGGTGGACGGCAGGGTGGTGTTCGTCCGGCACGCGCTTCCAGGCGAACAGGTGCTCGCCGAGGTGACCGAGGACGCGGGGAAGTCGTTCTGCCGCGCGGATGCGATCGAAGTGCTCACCCCGGCGAAGGGCAGGGTCACGCCGCCGTGTCCGGTGGCCGGTCCCGGACTGTGCGGGGGGTGTGACTGGCAGCATGCGAGTGGGCAGACACAACGCGAGCTGAAGGCCGAGGTCGTGGCGGAACAGCTGAGCAGGCTCGCTGGTCTGGACCTTCCTGTGACGGTGGAGGAGTTGCCAGGCGGGTTGCTGCGGTGGCGGACGCGCGTGCGGTTCGTGGCCGACGACGACGGCAGGGCAGGTCTGCGGGCCCATCGCAGTCACCGTGTCGTCCCGCTGGCCGACTGCCCGATCACCGCGCGCGCCGCCGTGGGCGCCGTGCTACCGCACGCCTGGTCGGCCGGTGACGAGATCGAGTCCACCGAGGACGCCGACGGCGAGGTCCACGTGCGGCGCCTTCCCGGGCGGGGACGACGGCCGGAGCAGCAGCGTGGCGGTATCGCCGTGCAGCGCGCCGCCGGCCGGGAGTGGCGGATCGCGGCGCACGGTTTCTGGCAGGTGCATCCCGAGGCGGCAGAGACGCTGGCCCGGATCGTGGGGGAGTGGGCGCAGGCAGCGCCGGGGGCGCGGGCGTGGGACCTCTACGCGGGAGCGGGATTGTTCGCCTCGGTGCTCGCGGAGCAGGTGGGGCCGCGTGGCCGGGTGCTCGCCGTCGAGTCGGGCCGCCGCGCGGTGTCCGACGGGAAGGCGAACCTCGCGGGACTCCGGCAGGTGTCGTGGCGGTGCGGACAGGTGGAACAGCTGCTGCGTGACCGCACCGACTCACCGCAGGTGGTCGTGCTCGACCCGCCGCGCAAGGGGGCGGGACGCGAGGTGGTGGAACGCATCGCCGCTGCGGGCCCCGAGCGCGTCGTCTACGTGGCCTGCGACCCTGCCGCGCTCGCCCGCGACGTGGCGACGTTCGCGGGGCTGGGCTACCGGCTCGACCGGCTGAGGGCGTTCGACGCGTTCCCGATGACCCACCACGTCGAGTGTGTGGCGCTGCTGACGCCCGCCACGGAGGGCGGCTGACCCCCGAGCGTGCACGGTGACCCGCACCCGCTGCCGTCGATCGCGGCTCTCGCCAACGAACTCCTCACTCTCGTTGGGACCGCTCCACAGTCACCGGCACTGTCCTCGAAGGACACCTCGGTTCGCGATTCCGACCCCAGCACCGGCCCGGCTTCCCGCTGAGGAGCCGGGCCGGTGCTGAGTGCCGCACCGCGAGACGGCCCCGTGCGTCGCGATGCGGCTGGGGCCCGCTTCGCCCCCGAAGGCGAACCCCATTGCCCGCTTGGCCGTCAGGAACGGCTGCCCACGGGCTCTTCCTCGCGCTCCCCGGACTTCGCGGACTGCCCGGCGAGGTGGTGTCGGAGGCGTTCACCTTCGACGTCCACATTGGGCAGTACCCGGTCGAGCGCCCTCGGCATCCACCACGCGGCCTTGCCGAGCACGGCCAGCACGGCAGGCACGATGGCCATCCTGACCACGAAGGCGTCGAAGAGAACCGCGATCGCCAGTCCGAACCCGATCACTTTGATCATGGATTCGGACGAGCCGACGAATCCGGCGAAGACGCTGATCATGATCAGCGCGGCGGCGGTGACCACTCGGGCCCCGTGCCGGAATCCCGTGACGATCGACTCCTGCGGGCTCTCGCCGTGGACGTACGCCTCACGCATGCGCGTGACGAGGAATACCTCGTAGTCCATCGCCAGTCCGAAGACGAGCCCGATCAAAAAGATCGGCATCAGGCTCATGATCGGCCCGGTCTGTTCGACGCCGACGAGTTCGGCGAGCCAGCCCCACTGGAACACGGCCACGACGGCGCCGAGGGCCGCGATCACCGACAGCAGGAACCCGAGGGCGGCCTTGAGCGGCACGAGGATGGACCGGAAGACGACCATCAGGAGCAGGAAGGCGAGTCCCACGACGAGGATCAGGTAGGGCACCAGCGCGTCGTTCAGCTTCTGCGACACGTCGATGCCCATCGCAGTCTGACCGGTGACGAGCACGGTGGCGCCGGTGGCGTCGGCGACCTCAGTGGCCTCGGCGCGGATGTCGTGCACGAGATTCTCGGTCTCCGTGCCGCTCGGCGCTGACGCGGGAACGACCGTAATCATCGCGGTGTCGCCCGCCTGGTTGAACCTGGCGGGGGTCACGGCGGCGACGTTGCGAAGCTCCCTGAGCGTTTCCGCGGTCGCGGTCGCGGCGGCCTGCGGGTCGCTGCTGTGACGGGCATCGACGGTGACCACGAGCGGTCCGTTGGCGCCGGGCCCGAAGCCCTCCGCGATGAGGTCGTACGCCTTGCGCTGGGTCGTGTCGGCAGGCTTGGCACTGTCGTCCGGCAACCCCAGCTGGAGGTCGGCGGCGGGAATGGCGAGCACACCGAGTCCCGCGACCCCCACGACGAGCACAGCGACCTTGTGCCGGAGGACGAACCTGGCCCAGCGGGTGCCCGCGCCGCCCGCGTCGGCGTTCCCGCCCTCCTTTCGCTGCCGTCTCGGCAGGATGCGCTTCCCCGCGAACCCGATCAGCGCGGGGATGAGGGTCAGCGCAACGAGCACGGCGAGCACAACGGCTCCCGCGGCGGCGAGGCCCATCTTCGTGAGCACCGGAATGTCCACAACGGCCAGACCGGCGAGGGCGATCACCACGGTGAGCCCGGCGAAGACGACGGCGGAGCCCGCCGTGCCGGTCGCGCGCCCGACCGCGTCCAGCGGTGCCCGCCCTTCGGCGAGTTCGGCGCGGTACCGGGACACGATGAACAGCGAGTAGTCGATACCGACCGCGAGGCCGATCATCGTCGCGAGGATCGGCGTGGTGCTGTCGAGTTCCAGCATCTGCGTCAGCACCGTGATGACGGACACGCTGATCCCGACTCCGGCGAGCGCGGTGCCCAGCGGCAGGCCCGCCGCGACGATCGAACCGAAGGTCACCAGTAGCACGACAGCCGCGATGATCACCCCGATGACCTCGGCCGCACCGGTCTCGGGGAGTGTCATCAGCGCGTCCCCGCCGATCTCCACGGTGAGCCCGGCCTTCCGTCCCTCGACGGCGGCGGCCTCCAGCGCGTCGCGGGTGTCGTCGGTGAGTTCGAACGCGGTGCCGTCGTAGGTGATCCGCGTGTAGGCGATCGTGGCTTCGCGGTTGACGGTCTTGGCTTGGAACGGGTCAACGGCCTGCTGGACCTGCGACCCGGTGGCGAGGTCGGCGACGATGCCGCCGATGGTGGCGCGGTGTCCGGGGTCGGTGAGGCGTTCGCCGTCCGGTGCCTGGAACACCATGCGTGCGGTGGCGCCGTCGGGACTGGTGCCGGGGAACCGGTCCTCCAGCAGTTCGAAGGCTTGCTGCGCCTCCGTTCCAGGAATGGAGATCGTGGTGGATGCCGTCGAGGAGGACGTCGCGGCGGCGCCACCTGCCGCGGCGAGCGCCAGTATCCAGAGCACGACGACAAGCCCGCGCCGCCGGAAGGCGAGGCGGCCGAGCCGGTACAGCATCGTGGCCATGTGGGAGAACTCCTGATGGGGTAAGGGGAAGTGGGTGGCGAAGGTCCCGGTACCAGTCGGGCGCACCAGGCGGGGGACGAGGATCAGCCGATGCCGAGTGCGGGGAAGACCACCGCGACGAGGTAGCCCTCCATGTACTCGGTGTCCACGTCCTTGTTCTCGATGATCCTGCGGGCGCTGAAGGCACCCAGGATCAGTTGCACGATGTAGTCCTTCGCCGGGTTGGCGGAGTCCAGTTCGCCACGCTCGACGGCGCGTCCGACCATCGCGTCCAGCCCCTCCAGCGCGGGCCGGATGAGGAGTCCGTGCAGCGCCTGCCACAGCTCGCGGTCCTTCGTCACGGCGTGCGCCAGCCCGCTGATCAGGGCCGTGTACTCGGTGGAGTGAGCGACGAGCCCGCCCACCATCTGGCGGAGGTCGCCCGTGAGGGAACCGGTGTCCACCTGGGTGGGCGACGAGCCCGCGAGATGCCGCAGAGCGGTGGCGACGAGCTTCGGCTTGCTCTCCCACTGCCGGTAGAGCGTCGCTTTGCTGGCCTTGGTGCGAGCCGCGACGGCGTCCATGGTGAGGGCTTCGTAGCCGTGTTCCCTGACGAGGTCCACGACGGCGATGAACAGCTCCCGCTCCCGTTCCGGCGTCAGCCGGGTTCGGCGGGCGGGTGTGGAGGACTCCTGCGCGGACATACTGGGCTCCATACAGAAACGAAACTGTTTCGTACAGGAGCGAGTGTAGCGAAAGCCGGACCCCGCGGCACGCCGGGTCCGGCTTTCGCTACGGGTGCACGTCAGGCCACGAGGTACAGCGCGGACGCGAGGGCGAAGCCCACGAGGCCGATGGTGGTCTGCATGACCGTCCACGTCTTGAGCGTGGTCTTGACGTCCATCTGGAAGAACCGGCCGACCAGCCAGAAACCGGAGTCGTTGACGTGTCCCGCCGTCACCGATCCCGCGGCGAGGGCCAGCACGATCGCCACGACCTCGACGGAGCCGAAGCCGCCGCCGATCACGAGCGGCTGCACGAGACCGGCCGCCGTGGTGAGCGCCACCGTGGCCGAGCCCTGCGCGATTCTCAGCACCGTCGCGATGACGTAGGCGGCCACGATCACGGGAAGTCCCAGGCCGGTCAGCGCGTCCGACAGCGCGTCGCCGATGCCGCTCGCACGCAGCACGCCGCCGAACATCCCCCCGGCTCCGGTGATCAGGATGATCGCGCACACGGGTCCGAGTGCGGAGTCGAGCAGCCGCTCCACGACGTCCTTGCCCCGCCCGCGCCGGGTGCCGAGCACGTACATCGCGACGAACACGGTGATCAGCAGCGCCACCGGAGTGGAGCCGAGTGCGACGAGTACGTCAAACCAGCCTGCGTCGCTGTCGATCCATCCCGCCTTGCCCGCCGTGGTCAGCCCCGTGTTGGCGAAGATCAGCACCAGTGGCAGCAGGAGCAGGCCGACGACCGTCCCCGCACCGGGTGGTTCGGTGCGGGTGTCCTCGTCGTCCTCGGTGCCGAGGATCGCGGGAACGGGCAGGTCGATGCGGTTGCCTGCCCACCTGCCGTAGAGGTAGCTGGTGAGGTACCAGGTGGGGACGGCGAGCAGCACGGCGAAGGCGGTGACGAGGCCGACGTCGGCACCCAGCAGCGTGCTCGCCGCGACGGGACCGGGGTGTGGTGGCACGTAGACGTGCATGACGGAGAACGCGCCAGCCGCGGGAAGGCCGTAGAGCAGCACGCTGCCGCCAAGCCTGCGGGCGACCGAGAAGATGATCGGCAACATGACCACGAGACCGGCGTCGAAGAAGATCGGGAAACCGAACAGCAGGGACGCGACGCCGAGGGCGAGCGGGGCACGTTTCTCGCCGAATCGCCTGATCAGTGCGTCGGTGAGCGATCGGGCGCCGCCACTCACCTCCAGCAGCCTGCCCAGCATGGCGCCGAGACCCACCAGCAGCGCGACACCGGCCAGTGTCGCGCCGAAGCCGTCCGTGAGAGTGCTGATGACCTGGTCGGCGGGGATTCCGGTGGCGAACGCGGTTGCGAGGCTGACCGCCACGAGTGCGAGGAAGGCGTGCACCCGCAGCGTGATGATGAGCAGCAGCAGGACGGCGATCGCGCAGGCGGCGATGCCCAGGAGTGGCCCTGTGCCGAGGGTCTGTGTCCACTCGTCGGTGTTCATCCGAAGCTCCGTTGCTTGTCGGGGGTGGGGAGAAAACGCCGCCGGGTCTACGAGTCCCGTAGTTCCGGAAGGCGGAGGAGGGGCAACGCCGGGTCTACTCCGGTGCCGTGCCGAGACCGAGGCCGGTCAGAGCGGAGGCGGCGATCCGCTCCGGTGACCGTCCGAGATCGACGGTGACCCCGTCCTCGGTCGCGTCCAGTGGTTCGAGGTCGCCGAACTGTGAGGCCAGCAGGGACGGCGGCATGAAGTGGCCGGACCTGGAGGACAGCCGCTCGCTGACGACGGATGCGGGACCCGCCAGGTGCACGAACCGCACCCGCGCCCCCGCCTGACGCAGGATGTCGCGATAGGACCGTTTCAGTGCCGAGCAGGTGACGACGGCGTTCTCGCCGGCCTCCGCCCTCGCTGTGATCCAGTCCCGTAGCGCCGAGAGCCAGGGAGCGCGGTCCTCGTCGGTGAGGGGGACACCGGCGGACATCTTGTCGATGTTGGAGGCGGGGTGGAACTCGTCGGCCTCGGCCATCGGCCAGCCGAGTTCGTCCGCGAGAAGCCGGGCGACGGTGCTCTTGCCCGCGCCGGACACTCCCATCACCACCAGGCAGGTGGCATTCATGACACACCTCGTTTTAAAGGTCATACTTTTGACGGCGAAAGATAACACCATTCGCCCATCCGTGTGAAGGTGTGGTGCCGGGATAGGCTCGGCACGTGAGCGTTGAGCCGGAAGCGGGGGTGGATGTCCTGCACAGCACCGTGCTGGACACGATCGGTTCCGACATCACGGGTGGCGCACTGGCCTGTGGCGACGTGCTGACGCTCGACCGGATCCAGGAGCGTTTCGGTGTGTCGCGCACGGTCGCCCGCGAGAGCATGCGAGTCCTCGAGTCGATGGGCCTCGTGCGGTCCCGCAGGCGCGTCGGCATCACCGTGCAGCCTCGGTCGAGGTGGAACGTATTCGACCCGAGGGTCATCTGGTGGCGGCTTTCCGGCCCCGGCAGGGACGAGCAGTTGCGGTCACTCACCGAACTGCGGATCGCGGTGGAGCCGCTGGCCGCCGCCGCTGCGGCGCGCAGCGCGTCGGCCGAGGAGCGCGCCAAGGCCGTGGCCCTCGCAGCCGAGATGCGCGGGCTCGGGGAGGAGGGAAGGCTCGACGAGTTCCTTGACCGCGATGTCGCCTTCCACACGCTGTTGCTGAAGGCGAGCGGCAACGAGATGTTCGGCGCGCTGTCCGATGTCGTGGCCGTGGTCCTTCGCGGGCGCGCCCAGGTCGGCCTCATGCCGCACCAGCCGGTGCCCGAGGCTCTCGACCTCCACGAACAGGTGGCGGTGTCGGTCGCGCGGGGATCCTCCGTCGCCGCCGAGGCCGCGATGACGGAGCTGCTGGCCGAGGTGCGGGATGCGATGCTGCCGTTGTGGCGGCGTTGACCAGTGCCGCTGTCATGCCCGCCAATGGCCCAGACCTTTCGCCGTGGAGCCGGATCGGCAGGCTGGATTGCGTGACCGCGAGGCGCACGGGAGAGCGGCGGCCGTCTCGCGGCGCAGGGTGTCCGATGTGGACGGTTGCGCTCGACCGGCCGGTTCTCTCGTCCGGACCAGGAAGCCGGGCTGTGGATCGGGCTCATGACCGCGACGGAGCTCACGGTGGTGCTTCGCCCGAAAGTGGGCTGCGCTCGGGTACGTCCCTAGACTAAGCAGAACGAGGCAGCGAGAACGACGGCGAGCGAGGTGGAGCGTGACGTTGCTGGAGTCCGTACACGGGCCGGCCGATCTCAAACGGATGGACCACGATCAGTTGGGCGTGCTGGCAGGGGAGATCAGGGATTTCCTCGTGGAAAAGGTGCGCAGGGCGGGCGGCCATCTCGGACCCAACCTCGGTGTCGTCGAGGTCACCATGGCGGTGCACCGGGTGTTCGACTCGCCGAAGGACGCACTGCTCTTCGACGTGGGGCACCAGTCGTACGTGCACAAAATCGTCACAGGACGGCACCGCGACTTCGACCGACTGCGCCAACAGGGTGGCATCGCAGGGTATCCGGCGCGTGCGGAGAGTGAGCACGACTTCATTGAGAACAGCCACGCGTCCACAGCACTGTCGTACGCGGACGGGCTGGCGAAGGCCTACCAGCTCGCCGGAGGAGGGCGGCATGCCGTGGCGATCGTCGGTGACGGCGCGCTGACCGGCGGCATGTGCTGGGAGGCGTTGAACAACATCGCGGCCGACCCGGAACGCCCCGTCGTCATCGTCGTCAACGACAACGGCCGCTCGTACTCCCCGACGATCGGCGGGTTCGCCGAGCACCTCGCCTCACTGCGCCTGCGTCGTGGCTACGAGCGCCTGCTCGACGGCGGCAAGGAACTGTTGCAGAACACCCCGGTGGTGGGCAGGCCGCTCTACACCGCGTTGCATGCCGCGAAAGCCGGCATCAAGGATGCGCTCAGCCCCCAGGTGATGTTCTCCGACCTCGGACTGAAGTACATCGGCCCTGTCGATGGACACGATCTCGTGGCGCTCGAAAAGGCGTTGCTCAGCGCCAAGGCGTTCGGCGGCCCGGTCATCGTGCACGCCGTCACCGAGAAGGGCCACGGCTACGCGCCCGCGGTGAACCACCAGGCCGATCAGATGCACCAGACCGACCCGATCGACCCGCAGACCGGCAAGCCGCGCGCCAAGGGGCCGAGCTGGACCTCGGTGTTCGGAGACGAACTCGTCAAGATCGGTGCGGAACGTCCCGACGTGGTGGCCATCACGGCGGCCATGCTGCGTTCCACGGGCCTGCACACGTTCGCCGAGAGCTATCCCGACCGCTGGTACGACGTCGGCATCGCCGAGCAGCACGCCGTCACCTCAGCCGCCGGTCTCGCGATGGGTGGGTTGCACCCCGTCGTCGCCGTGTACTCGACGTTCCTCAACCGGGCGTTCGACCAGGTGCTCATGGATGTGGCGCTGCATCGGCTTCCCGTGACACTCGTGCTGGACAGGGCGGGCATCACAGGGCCGGACGGGCCGAGCCACCACGGCATGTGGGATCTCTCCCTGCTGGGCATGGTGCCGGGTATGCGGGTGGCCGCGCCGAGGGACGCGCAGACGTTGCGCGAGGAGCTGCGCGAGGCCGTTCAGGTGTCGGAAGGGCCGACCGCCCTGCGGTTCTCCAGGGGCAGCGTGGTGGAGTCCGTGCCTGCCGTCGATCGGGTCGGCACCGTGGACGTCCTGCGCCGCGATGAGGGCGGGGACGTGTTGCTCGTCGCTGTCGGCGCGTTCGCGGAACTCGGGCTCGCGGCGGCCGACCGGCTGGCCGACCAGGGCATCGGCGTCACGGTCGTCGATCCGAGGTGGGTCCTGCCCGTGCCGGAGGAACTCGTGTCGCTGTCGGAGTCCCACCGGCTCGTCGTCACACTGGAGGACAGCGGCAGGCACGGCGGTTTCGGTTCGGCGCTGGCCGCGGCTCTGCGCGACGCCGACAGCGACGTGCCGCTGCGTGACCTCGGCGTTCCTCAGCGTTTCCTGGAGCACGGCAGCCGCGACGAGGTGCTCGCGAGCATCGGGCTCACGGCGCAGGACGTGGCGCGAAGGGTCACGGAGTGGGCCGCGGGCAGGCTGGGAGCCGCGGCGGAGGATGCCGAGAGCGTCGAGGACCCCTCCGACGAGGCAGTGGACACGCCCCGTGACTGACCGCCATCAGAATTCTCTCAGGTGACTGTGACACGGTGTTGACGTGCGCGTATTGGTTGTAGAGGACGAGGCGCCGCTGGCCGAGGCGATCGCGCGTGGCCTGCGGCGCGAGGGGATGGCCGTCGATCTCGCGTTCGACGGTGACGAGGGGCACGAGAAGGTCTCGATCACGCGGTACGACGTCGTGATCCTCGACCGCGATCTCCCCGGAATGCCGGGTGACGAGTTGTGCGGGGAAATCGTGACGTCGGGCGAACTGACCAGGGTGCTCATGCTCACGGCGAGCGGCTCGGTGTCCGACCGCGTCGAGGGGCTTTCCCTCGGCGCCGACGACTACCTCGCCAAGCCGTTCGCCTTCCCCGAGCTGGTGGCCAGGGTGCGGGCGCTGGGCCGGAGGGCCACGCCTGCGACCCCGCCGGTGCTCGTGGCCGACGACGTGGAGCTCGATCCCGCGAAGCGCACGGTTCACCGCGCGGGGCGTCCCGTGGAGCTGACCCGCAAGGAGTTCGGTGTTCTCGAGGTGCTGCTCTCGGCCAAGGGGGCCGTGGTGAGCAGTGAGGAGCTGCTGGAGCGCGTGTGGGACGAGAACGCGGACCCGTTCACCACCACGGTCAGGGTCACGGTGATGACCCTGCGCAAGAAGCTCGGTGAGCCGGGCATCATCGAGACCGTGGTCGGTTCGGGATACCGGGTGCCCGGTGCGGACTCCTCGGCGGAGTCTGCTTCGCTGAGCCGGTGATCCGCCGCATCGGCCTGCCCACCCGCACTCTCCGCGCCCGTGTCACCCTGCTCGCGACCTCGCTCGTCGCCGTCGTGAGCGTGGTGCTGTTGTGGCTGGCGTGGCGTCTCGTTGGCGATTCGGTCGCCGCTGTTCCCCAACTGCCACCGGGCACTCTCGTGCGGGTGGACGGCGTGGACGTCGAGGCGTCCGTTCTCTCCGAGCACCTGCGGCAGCAGGCGCGGGAACGCATGGTGGCGGCCGGTCTCGTCGCGTTCGTGTTCGTGGTGCTGGCCGCAGGCATTCTGGCGTGGACGTTCACGTCGCGGGTGCTGCGCCCGCTGCGCGAGATCACGGACACGGCGCGCAGGCTGTCGGTGGAGTCGATGGGCGAGCGCATCGGGGATGTCGGCAGCCACGACGAACTCGCCGAACTCGCCCACACCTTCGACGCCATGCTGAACCGGCTCCAGGCCGCGTTCGAGGCGCAGCGGCACTTCGTGGCCAACGCGAGCCACGAACTGCGCACTCCGCTGGCGGTCATCCGCACCGAGCTGGACGTGACCCTGTCCGACGATGAGGCCGACGAGGCCGAGCTGCGTCGCATGGCGGGCGTGGTGCGTGACGCGACCGATCGCGCGGAGCGGCTGGTGAACTCGTTGCTGCTGCTCGCCCGTACCGACGGCGCGGGACTCGCCGTGACCGAGCGGGTTGACCTCGCGGAGGTCGTGAACAGCGCCTGGCTGTCGGTCAGGGCGAACGCGGAACGCAAGGGTGTCACGGCGCGGTTCCATCTCGTCGCCGCGCCCACCGTCGGTGACCCCGCGCTCCTGGAACGGGTCGCGGGCAACCTGCTGGAGAACGGCGTCACGCACAACGTCGAGAACGGATGGCTCGACGTCAGCACCGGCGTCGTGGACGACGCACGGGTGATGCTGCGTGTGCGGTCCTCAGGCGGAGTGATCGACCCCGAGGCGGTGACCGGATTGTTCGAGCCGTTCCGCAGGGCGGGGGTCGCCCGCACCGCCCGCACGGGGGCCGGGCTCGGACTGTCGATCGTGCACGCCGCCGTGCACGCCCACGGCGGATCGGTGCATGCCGAACCCGTGCCCGGTGGTGGGCTCGCGGTCACGGTGGTACTGCCTGCCGCCCGGTGACGTTCAGGGATGTTCAGGAACCGGCACGCAGTGCGGCGCTGAGTGCTTCGGCCGTCAACGCCACCTGCCACGGTCTCGCGCCGCCTGCCGCGAGCACCGTCGCCACGGATTCCGCCGACGTGTCCGACGGCGGGCGCCAGCAGGTGCGGCGCACGAGGTCGGGAAGCAGGAGATTCTCCACGGGCAGCCGGTGCCGTTCCGCGAGGTCAGCCAGCGCCGTCTTCGCGGCGGCGAGCCGGGCCGCGGCGTCGGGGTCCTTGTCCGCCCAGCGGTTCGGCGGCGGTGGCCCGTCGTTGGAGACCGCCGTGTTCGGCAGGTCCGCCTCGGGGAGCGTCCTGGCGTGCTGCAACTGCCTCAGCCAGCGGTCGGTGTGCCGCCGCTGGACGCGACCGCCGAACACAGGAAGCTTCGAAAGCTCGGCAGGCGTCCTGGGGTCGGCGAGCACAGCGTTGACGATCGCGCTGTCCGGAAGGATGCGGCCGGGAGCCCGATCACGCCTGCGGGCCAGCTCGTCGCGTTCCTCCCACAGCGCGCGCACGGCGGCGAGACCGCGCGCGGTGCGGATCTTGTGAATACCCGACGTGCGGCGCCACGGTTCCGCGCGAGGGCCGGGCGGCTCGGCCGTTCTGACGGCCTCGAATTCCTGATACGCCCAGTCGAGCTTGCCCGATGCGGCGAGTTCGGCTTCGAGCTTCGCCCGCAGCGGGACGAGCAGCTCGACATCGAGCGCGGCGTAGTTGAGCCACTCGACCGGAAGCGGACGGCGCGACCAGTCAGCGGCGCTGTGCCCCTTCTCCAGCCGGTAGCCCAGCAGCGATTCGACCAGCGTTCCCAGCGCGACCCGCTGGTATCCGGCGAGCCGTCCCGCCAGTTCGGTGTCGAACAGCGACGGCGGGCGAAGACCGAGCTCGGCAAGGCACGGCAGGTCCTGGGACGCCGCGTGGAGAACCCATTCGACGCTGTTCATCACCTCGGCCAACGGCGCGAGCTGATCACGCAGCGGGATGGGGTCGATCAAGAAGGTGCCCGCGCCCTCACGTCTGATCTGGACGAGATACGCCTTCGGCCAGTATCGGTAGCCGGAAGCACGTTCAGTGTCCACGGCGAGCGCACCGCTGCCCTCGGCCAGCCTTGCGCACGCCGCTCGCAACTCACCGGAATCGGCGATCACATCAGGGGTGCCTTCGGCCGGTTCCGTCAGCGGAAGAGGCGCAGACTCCCCCGGCGTGCCGGAGCCTTGATCTGCGTTGTCCACGTTTGTGAACCCTACGGGACGGGTCTACCGCGCCTGGTTCGCCCGCCCCGTAGGGCCCTGTGTGCTCTAGCGGATCACGCCCGCGCGCATCGCCAGCGCGACCATCTGCGCCCTGTCGCCGGTGCCGAGCTTGCGCCCGATCCGCGAAAGGTGGGACTTCACCGTCAGCGCGGACAGGCTGAGCTCTTCGCCGATCTCCTTGTTCGACTGGCCGTCGGCGACGAGTTGCAGCACCTCGACCTCGCGAGCGGACAGCTCACGCGGCGTGTTGTCGGTGCCGGCCACCCTGGTTCCGGTTGCCAGAACGGGTGCCACGCTCGGGTCGGCGTAGACGCCGCCCTCCAGCACCCGCCGCACGCCGTCGGTGACCACCACCGGCGACGCGGACTTCAGCAGATACGCCTGGGCGCCTGCCTGGAAGGCCGAGCGCACGGCGTACGGATCGTCGGACGAGGCGAGGACCACCACACGAAGCCAGCCACTACTGCGCAGCTCCGTGACCAGCTCGATTCCGCTGCCATCCGGCAGCCCGAGGTCGAGGATCGCGAGGTCGCACGGCCCTGTCGCGGCCGCCCTCGCTCTCGCCTCGGCGACGCTCGCGGCCTCGTGGACCGTGCCCGCGCCCATCTGCGCAAGTCGTGCGGCGATCGCCTCCCTCAACAGTGGGTGGTCATCGACCACCAACACAGAAAACAGTTCCTCCCGCGGGTGCGGGACCATGCTCGCCGGCAATGAGCCGGCTGGCGTGGATCGGACGGCCTGAGTAAAGCCGACGGCAGCCACGTCACTACCTCCCTGGAGTCGGTCGTGCCCCCCGACCGGCACCGGGACTTTCGGCCGATCAGCCGCGCCAGCTTTAGACCGAAAGTGGTGTCGTCGGAAGCACTCTAGCCGCCCAAGTGGGTCAGTGGGGGCATTCACGGCGGATCAGTCCCTATCGGGTAACGACTCACCACGGGTGCTCTAGAGCATTCGGGTTGTTGAACGGAAAGTGGTTAACGGATCGCACAACGTGGGCGATGTAACAGAGTTCCCGGGGCTCGAATGCTCGTGCATTCGCCCTGTGCGGGCCTTTCCGCCGACGGCGCTTCGAGCGTGTCCCTTCGGTTCGCAGGCATCGACGCGGCGCAGGGAAGCAAGCACGAGTGCGTTCCATCGCCCATCTCAGGCCAGGACGCCGGAACGCGGAGCAGTATGCCGCAAGGCCCGTCCCGCTCCTTCCGGCAGGGCCGGACAGCGCGTCTTTCCGGCAGAGCCGGACAGCGCGGGAGAGCGGAACCCGGCGAAAGAGCTGCGGTGGATACGCCGGGCAGTGCCGAGCTTGCTGGGCTCAGTCGCCTCGGGGCTGCCCGAACACGGAGACACCGACGGGAGGCAGTCCCGCGTAATGCGACAGCGCCATCGAGAAGGCCTCGCCGTGTGGTCGCAGATCGGGGCTCGTCGGGGTCCAGGAGGCCCGCAGTTCGATGTCGTCCGTGCGGTTCGGCCCCGCGATGTCGCCGAACCGGGCCGACGACGTCTCGGTGACCGTGCCGCCCAGCGCGGTCCAGCTCGCTCCCGTCGCGTCGAGGGCGTCGGTGAGCCACGACCAGCCCACATCGGGGAGGAACGGATCGGTGGCGAGTTCGGCGTCGAGTTCGGCGCGCAGGTACACGACGAGGCGGAACACGCCGTTCCACCCCTCCTGGCCTTGCGGATCGTGCAGCAGCACGAGCCGTCCCGTGGCCGGCACGTCGTCGGGACCGGTGGTCTCTGCCGCGAGGGCGAACGCCCACGGTGCAAGGCGCTGGGGAGCCTTGATCGGTTCCAGGGTCACCTCCGGCCGGGGGGCCACGGAACGCAACGCGGCCACGGCGGCACGGAATTCGTCGGGCGCCTCGGTCATCGCGGTCACCTCTCGACTGTAGGACGCGGTGTCGCCCGGTCGGGGACAGGCGCGCCGGAAAAGGGTCATCCGGAAGGGCATGGCACGATGGCCGACGATGACAACTTCTCCTGCGCCGGCCCGTCGCGCCCTTCCCGACGCGCCGCTTCTCGTCGCCGCGCGGGGCGGTTCACCCGCGCACGTCCCCGTGTGGTTCATGCGCCAGGCTGGCCGCTCGCTCCCGGAGTACCGGCAGCTCAGGGAAGGCGTTCCCATGCTGAGCGCCTGCTTCGATCCCGAGATGCTGGCCGAGATCACCATCCAGCCCGTCCGCAGGCACGGCGTTGACGCCGCGATCCTGTTCAGCGACATCGTGGTGCCGTTGCACGCCGCCGGTGTGGACATCGACATCGTCGCCGGCACGGGACCCGTCGTTGCGAACCCGGTGCGGTCGCGTTCCGACGTGGACGCTCTTCCGGAACTCGACCCGGAGCAGGCCCGGCCCGTCACCGACGGCGTGCGCCTGCTGGTGGAGCAGCTCGGCACGACCCCGCTCATCGGGTTCGCCGGTGCTCCCTTCACCCTCGCGTCGTATCTGATCGAGGGCGGGCCGAGCAGGAACCACGAGCGCACGAAGGCGCTCATGCACAGCGAGCCGGACCTGTGGCACGCGCTCGCGGGCGCGCTCGCCCGCATCACACTGACCTTCCTGCGTGCTCAGCTGGACGCCGGGGTGGACGCGGTGCAGCTCTTCGACTCCTGGGCCGGTGCGCTGTCCGCCCGGGACTACCGGGAGTTCGTGCTCCCGCACTCGGCTGCCGTGCTGAGCGGCGTCGCCGACTACGGGGTGCCGCGCATCCACTTCGGTGTCGGGACCGCGGAGCTCCTTGGCGACATGCGGGACGCGGGGGCCGACGTCGTGGGCGTGGACTGGAGGCTTCCGCTCGACGAGGCCGTCCGCAGACTCACCGTGCCAGGGGGCGCCGCGCCGGTGGTGCAGGGCAACCTCGACCCGGCTCTGCTGTTCGCGTCGTGGCCGGTGATCGAGGCCGAGGTGCGCCGTATCGTGGCCGAGGGCCGCGCGGCGGGAGGACACATTTTCAACCTGGGCCATGGCGTCCTTCCCGACACCGACCCCGACGTGCTGACGCGCGTCGTCGAGCTGGTGCACAGCCTGTGACCGGGGAGGGCGGCCGGCCGCGCCACGTCGTCGTGGTGGGCGCGGGCGTCGCGGGGTTGAGTGCCGCGTGGAGGCTACGCGCTGAACTCGGTCCCGAGGCACGGATCACGGTGTGCGACGCGGCTTCCGTGCCGGGGGGCAAGCTGCGAACCGTGGACCTCGCCGGGGTCCCGTTCGACGTCGGTGCGGAGGCCGTGCTCACGAGGCGACCCGAAGGCATTCAACTGATGCGCGAGGCAGGTCTCGACGCCGCGTTGGTGCATCCCACGTCTGCGTCCGGCTCGGTGCGCGCGTTCGGCCGCACGCTGCCGCTGCCCAGAGGCACGGTGATGGGCATTCCGTCTTCTGCCGAGGCTGTCGCCGATGTGCTGTCGCCCGAGGGGCTGCGTGCGGTGGCGGGGGAACCGAACACACCGCTGAGGCTTCCCCACCACGACGTGTCGCTGGGCGGGCTGCTGCGGGAGCGGTTCGGCGACGAGGTGGTCGATCGGCTCGTGGACCCGCTGCTCGGCGGCGTCTACGCGGGCGGAGCCGACGGTCTCGGACTGCGGGCCACACTGCCTGCCGTAGCGGCGGCACTCGACGCGGGGGCGTCGTCACTGACCGAGGCCGTGGCAGGCATGGTGCCCGCGACGCCGAGTGCGGAGCCGGTGTTCGCCACTCTCCGGGGTGGGCTCGGCGTGCTCATCGACCGGCTCGTCGAGGGCAGTGGCGCGGACCTGCGGCTCGGGCAGCCCGTGCGTGAACTCCACCGGCGTCCGGACGGTGGCTGGCTGCTCAGACTCGGCGCAGCGGCGACGGCTCACGCTCCAGCCGAGGCGGACGTCGAGGCCGACGCGATGGTGCTCGCGGTGCCTCCGCCCTCGGCGAGCCGGTTGCTCGCGGCCGTCGCCCCTGACGCCGCCGCCGCATACGGCGAGATGGAGCTCGCGTCGATGGCGGTGGTCGCGCTCGCGCTGCCTCCCGGCACTGAACTGCCGCCGACATCGGGTGTGCTGATCGGGGAACGCGAGCGGCGTTCGGACGGCGAGCCGTTCACGGCGAAGGCGTTCACGTTCTCCGCGACGAAGTGGGCTCATTACGGCGGGGAGGGCAGGCCACTGCTCATCCGGGGTTCCGTCGGCCGTTTCGGCGAGCCCCGCACCCTCCAGGTCTCCGACGACGAACTCGTCGCCAGGGTACGGTCAGACCTCGCTGAATTGACGGGTGTCGTGGCCGAGCCGGTGGACACCCACGTCATGCGCTGGGGCGGCGGACTGCCGCAGTACGCCGTGGGCCACGCCGACCGCGTCGCGCGCATCGAACGCGCCGTCGAACCGGTCGAAGGGCTCGCGGTCGCGGGCGCCGCGCTGCACGGTGTGGGCATCCCCGCATGTGTGGCCACCGGAACAGCCGCGGCGCTGCGTGTGGTGGGACGATAGGGACATGGCGCGGTTGAACTACGACGAACTGAACAACACCATCCGCTACACGGCGTGGTCCGTGTTCCGGGTCGAGCCGGGCAAGCTCGGCGACGACCGTGGGCAGGCGGCCTCGGAGACCACCGACTACCTCGACGCGCTCGAAGGCAAGGGTGTCGTCGTGCGCGGCGTGTACGACGTGTCCGGGCTGAGGGCGGACGCCGACTACATGATCTGGTGGCACGCCGAGGAGGCCGAGCAGGTCCAGGCGGCCTACACCGGTTTCCGCCGCACCCCGCTGGGCCGGGTCTCGACGCCGGTGTGGAGCCAGTTCGCGCTGCACCGTCCCGCCGAGTTCAACAAGAGCCACATCCCGGCGTTCCTCGCGGGGGAGGAGGCGCGGAAGTACATCTGCGTCTACCCGTTCGTCCGCTCCTACGACTGGTACCTGCTTCCCGACGAGGAACGGCGCGCGATGCTCGCGGCGCACGGCAAGGAGGCCCGCGACTATCCCGACGTGCGCGCGAACACGGTCGCGTCCTTCGCGCTCGGCGACTACGAGTGGATTCTCGCGTTCGAGGCCGACGAGCTGCATCGCATCGTCGATCTCATGCGCCACCTTCGCGCCACCGAGGCGCGCAGGCACGTGCGGATCGAGACGCCCTTCTACACCGGGACCCGGGTGCAGCCGGGCGAGCTGGTGCTCAACCTTCCGTGACGGGGCAGGGCCGGGGAAACGTCGTCCTCGGCGCCCTGGCCCTGATCGTCAGTCCTCGGCAGGCACCAGGCGCAGCGCGATCGAGTTGATGCAGTACCGCTGGTCGGTGGGCGTGCCGTAGCCCTCGCCCTCGAAGACGTGTCCGAGATGGCTGTGGCACGCCGCGCACAGCACCTCGGTGCGCACCATCCCCATCGAGCGATCCTGGCGCAGCAACACGGCGTCGGAGTCGGCCGGGTCGTAGAACGACGGCCAGCCACAGTGGCTTTCGAACTTCGTGTCACTGCGGAACAGTTCGGCCCCGCACGCCCTGCACTCGTACACGCCCGTGGTCTTCGTGTCGGTGTACTCCCCGGTGAAGGGGCGTTCGGTGGCGGCCTGCCGCAATACCGCGTACTCCTCGGGACTGAGCTGCGCGCGCCATTCCTGCTCGGTCTTGACGACCTTCGGTGTGCCGGTGCCGGACTCCATGACGTCCAGGCTACCGCGACAGCCAGGCGAGAAGATCACCCACGATGTCCCACGCGCTGACGAGCACGCCGACGATGATCAGCAGGGCGATGAGCGCGGCGACCCACCAGCGCAGTCCACCGACCCGGTTGCTTCCCTCGGCGAAATCGGCGACACCGCGCAGCGACGCCTCGATGGTGAACGCGGGATCACAGCGTTGCATGCGATCGAGGTGTTCGGCGAACGCCTGAGCCTCGGGATCGCGCGGGTCGAGGCCGACGAGGTCGTCGTCGAAGCGGGGATGACGCTCGGAACCCGGGTTCTCGGCCATACCTCAACGGTAAGCCACGCCCCGCCCGCCGCCACAGGGGCGAGCCTCAGAGCTGCTTGTTGGTCTCCATCCGAGGGTCGCTGCCGATGACTAGCTTTCCACCGTGGTTGACCACTCGGACGTACATGGTCTGTTGTCCGCTGCCCGTCACGACGGTGACCGAGATGTCCACGGAACCGTCCGCGTTGTTCTCACGCTTGTAGGCTTCGGCGCCCCTCGCGTACTGCACGTCCTTGGAGTCCCAGTAATCGTCGTATGCGCCCTCGTCCTGCCACAGCCCCTGCACGGAGGGATGCAGCAGGTGCCATGCGTCCGCCGGATCGCCGAAGTAGTCGATCACGGTCTGCCCGGCGGAGCCCCAGGCAACGGCGCCGCCTGAGTTGGCGGCCGTCGTGGGTGCCGGATTGCTGCTCGACTTCGGTGGCTCTGTGGGCTGCTGCGAGGTGCCGGGACCGGCTTGCGGGGGCATGTCCCCGCCACCGTCGTCGCTGCTCGTGAGCACGATCACCAGACCGGCCGCGACGACGAGCACGACGGCGGCGACGGCTCCGTACGCCAGGTTTTTGCGCGTGCCGCCGCCCGACGACGATGCGACGCGGGTCGGCGCCGGTGAGGGACTGGCCGCTGGGGCCGCCGATCTGACGGGCTCCGGGGAGGGCTCGGGCGCGGCGTCGCGGCGCCACGGCGGTGGACTCGCCGGACTCGCCGCACTCGCGGGGCCTGCCTGGGTGGCGGTCATCTCCCGCGTCTGTTCCTTCGGAGCGGGGGGTGCGACAGCGGGCGCCGCGCCGTTCTGGGTGGAGGCCAGCTGGGCGAGCTTGTCGTGCGCCTCCGTCATGCTCGGCCGGTCCTCCGGCTCAGGGCTGAGCAGCTGCATCAGCAGCGCGGTGGCGGGTCCCGCCTGCTGCGGCGGGTTGATTTTGCCGCTGGCCGCGGCGTAGAGCAGCGCGAGCTGGTTGGTGTTGTCGCCGTACGGCGGGAGGCCCTCGATCGCGTGGTAGAGCGTGGCCCCGAGCGCGAACACGTCCGAACTCGGCTTCGGATCGGCGCCTCTGGCCAGCTCGGGGGCGAGATAGGCTGGGGTGCCGCCGATGAGGCCGGTCTGGGTGAGCGTGAGATCACCGGTGGCGCGCGAGATCCCGAAGTCGGTGATCTTACAGACGCCGTTGTCGTCCATGAGGATGTTGCTGGGCTTGATGTCGCGGTGCACGATGCCAGCGCGGTGAGCGGCGATCAGCGCCGAGGCCACCTGCTCGCCGATGCGCGCCACCTCGGCAACCGGCAGTGTCTCGTGCTCGACGAGGATGGCGGACAGGCTGCGCGACGGCAGGTACTCCATCACGAGGCACGGGTCGCCCTCGTGCTCGGCGATGTCGAACACCACGATCGCGTTGGGGTGCTGGAAGCGGGCGGCGTTGCGTGCCTCCCGCATGGCCCTCAGGCGCATGGTGTCGCGCTCGTCGTCGGAGAGGCCGGGCTGCGC
Source organism: Saccharomonospora xinjiangensis XJ-54 (assembly GCF_000258175.1). Classification (NCBI taxonomy): domain Bacteria; kingdom Bacillati; phylum Actinomycetota; class Actinomycetes; order Pseudonocardiales; family Pseudonocardiaceae; genus Saccharomonospora; species Saccharomonospora xinjiangensis. The sequence continues at coordinate 4,083,824 of NZ_JH636049.1, forward strand.
GATGATCTGTTTCACGGCGACGGAGCGTTCGAGGCGCTCGTCGATCGCACGCCACACGATGCCCATGGCACCGCTTCCGACGTGCTCGACGAGGCGATAGTGACCTGCGATCAATTGACCGGTGTTGATGGCACTACTCCTCGGTTACGTTCCGCGATGGTGGCATGGCTGTGAGTGCGGGAGAACCGTGATCCACGCACTCGGATGAGTGTAGCGGCACGGTCGCCGACGTTGACGTCAACCGCCGGGCGGGTCGGCGCGGATCCTGCCCACGTCGGCAGCCGTTTCCCCCGCGACGGCAACGGTTTTTCCCTCCGAACGGCGCACCGCCCTGAGCAGGCCCACCGCGCCGAGTACGGCGAAAGCCGCATAGCAGGCGATGAGTGCCGGCGGTGTGGTGCCGGTGAGCGCGTCACCGGCGACGACGACGGCCACGGTGCCCGGCAGGCTGCCGATCGCCGTGCCGACGAGGTAGGGACGCAACGGCAAAGCCGAGACGCCGCACAGGTAGCTCAGCGGGGCGAACGGAACCACCGGGATGAGCCGCAGTGACGCGACGGCGGGCGCGCCGCCCCCCGAGAGCCGGTCGTTGATCGTCCGCACCGGCCTGCGGTGCAGGTGTCGAACCACCACCTCGCGGCCGAGTGCGCGCGCGAGCAGGAAGCCGAGCGCACCGGACAGCACGGTGGCCACCATCGCCACCGAGACCCCGACGAGTTCGCCGAAGAGCAGTCCTGAGGCGAGGCTGAACACGGTGCGCGGGATCGGGGCGGCCGTGCAGAGGGCGTAGGCCGCGAGAAAGGCCACCACGCCCTCGCCGCCGAGTCCCTCCGCCCACTCGCGCACCTGCGCGGGTCCGGGAATCGGCACCAGTACGGCGGCGACGGCGAGAGCGCTGAGGACGACGAAACCCGCGAGCACCCTGGTCGTCGTCCGCACGGCGACCACCGTAGACGACGGCACGGACACGCCGTGTCGTGGTGGGTCGGTCGCCGCCGTCAATCCCTGCTGTTCGCGGTGATCCGGCCGGTGTGGCGCAGAGAGCCGTCGGGGCCTTCGACACCGGCGTCGCCGGTGCAGAGCCAGCCGTCGGTTGTGCGGCGGGCGGCGAGCGTGTCCGCCGAGTCCAGTCCGGACTCGGCGACGAGGTGGCCACGGACCTGGATCTCGCCGGGACTGCCCACCGCCACGGGGGCGCCCGACCGCGGATCGACGACCCGCAGTTCGACGTCGGCGCCGACCGGCCTGCCACCCGCCTGCCTTCGCACCTCGGGGGAGTCGTTCCCCGACCACAGCGCGGCGGGAGGAAGGGCCTGCGGCGGGCCGTAACAGGCCGTGGCGGCCAGGCCGAACACCTCCTCCGCACGGCTGATCGCGCCTGGATCCCGCGCGGGATCACCTCCCAGCACGCCAAGCCAGCGCCACGACGACACGCTGCCCGCACCTGCCGCCTCGCCGGTGAGAGCGCGGAGAAAGTCCGCGTCGCACGCGACGTGCGTGACGCCGAACCTCGCCACGTCGGCCAGCACAGCGGCTGGCGTCGGTGACGGTTCGAGAAGGCAGGTGGCGCCCGAGACGACAGCGGCGAGCGCGAAGACCAGCCACGCGGGGTCGGCGGGGGAGCCCGCGTACAGCACCACGTCGTCGGCGGCGAGGCGCAGTGCCGTCGAGGTGGCGTTCGCGTGCGTGGTGAGGGCGGACTGACGGTAGGCGGCCAGCTCGGGAAGGAAGGCCACAGCGAATTCGTCGCCACGGACCTGCGGCATCGGCATGCCTACCGTCGGCGCGCTCGGCAGCCACGCGCCCGCTCCCACGTCGTAGGGCGCCGGATCGACCGGTGGCACGGCACCCGGTGCGGTCACCACCGCCACGGTCGGTGTCATGCCACCGCACGGCTCGCAGTGGCGGACGGCTTCGTGCAGGACGGCTCGGCCCAGCACGGGAGAGTCGCCTGTCGTGACCGCGACGACCTTGGGCCGCACCCGGCTCAGCACGTCGGCGAGTTCGCCGGGGGCGAGACCGGGGTCGGCGGGGACGACGTGCGCACCGAGGGAGGCGGTCGCGACCTGCCAGTCCAGCACGGACGAGGTCGCGGGCAGCACGACGAGCACGCCGTCACCGCGTCCGACACCGGCCGTGGCGAGGTCGGCGCGCAACTGGAGCGTCCGGCGCCACAGTTCGGCACGGCTGACGTGCTGTGGTCGGTCGGGATCGGCGTCGATCGCGATGATGGCGTGCGGGTCGCGCTTGGTCTGGCCTGCGAGCAACGACAGAAGGTTCACCGAGCGTCAGCGAAACATCTGTCTTCGGTTCCGTCAAGACCACGTGCGGACCCACTATGGTCCGCTCATGTCCACTCAACGTGTTCTCGCGGGCTCACCCCGTGTCCGTCCGGGGTCCTCTCCACTCGGCGCCGGTCTCGCCACCGTCGTGGCTCTGCTGGTCAGCGTGCTCACCGTGCTGATCGCGCCACCTGCCGCGGCCGATTCGTCAGGGGCGCGGGCGTTGCGCGTGATGAGCTACAACATTCACACCGGCATCGGCGTGGACGGCCGTGCCGATCTGGGGCGGATCGCGGCGACGATCGAGGACGCCGACGTGGACGTCGTCGCGCTCCAGGAGGTCGATGTCCACTGGTCGCAGCGCAGCGCCTTCGCCGATCAGGCAGCCGAACTGGCCAGGCTGACGGGCATGGAGGTGTATTTCGCGCCGATCTACGACCTCGATCCCGCACCGGGGAGTGACCAGCGGCGCCGCTACGGCGTCGCCGTGCTGAGCCGCCACCCGATCCTGTCGGCCACCAATCACGAGATCACCCGGTGGTCCACGGTCGATCCGGGGGCGGGCCCGCGGCCCGCGCCGGGATTCGCCGAGGTCGTCGTGTCGGTGCGGGGCAAGCCGGTCCACGTCTACGACACCCACCTGGACTTCAGGGCCGACCCCTCGGTGCGGGAACGGCAGGTGGCCGACATGCTCGCCGTGCTGCGGCAGGACCCGCCGGGTGCGCGGCAGTTGCTGCTGGGGGACTTCAACGCCGGGCCAGGGGCGCCGGAATTGTCGGCGCTGTGGGAGCACGTGCGCGACGCCTGGGGTGAGCGCGACGGCGGGTTCACCTACCCGGCCGACGAGCCGGTGAAGCGTATCGACTACATCACCGTGGCAGGCCCGGTGCGGGTGCTCAACGCGGCCGTGCCCCCGGTGACCGCCTCCGACCACCGGCCCGTGATCGCCACGGTGCTGCTGACCTGATTGGGGTCACGCCGGGCACAGCGTCCCGTCGCGCGGCACCTCGCCGTCCACGAGGAACGCGGTGACCTCCTCGCCGACGCACGGCGAGCCCAGTGCCCCGTGCCCCGCGCCCTGCCATGCGACGCGCACCGCGCTGGGGATCTGCTCAGCAGCCCTGACGGTGCCCTTCTCGGGCGTCAGTGGGTCGGTGGCGGTGCTGATCACCAGCAGGGGCGGGGCTTCGGGGGACCCGAGTGCCGGTTTGTCCTCCTGACGGCTCGGCCACGGGCTGCACCACACAAGGTGTTGCGCCAGCACGGGGCCGAAGACGGGATGCCGGGTGCCGAGTGTGCGGGCGGTCTCGCGGAGCCGGTCGTTCGGGAGGCGCTCCACAGTGTCGTTGCAGCGGGTGACCAGTTCCGCGTCCGTCCTCGGCGGCCAGGTGGCCTCGCCGGCCAGCCAGGGCTGGACGAACTCGAAGAGCCGGGTGCTGTCGCCCTTGCGGGCGGCGGCGACGGCGTCGGCGAGTTCGGGCCAGCGCTGCGACTCGGAGAGTCCCGCGAGCACCGCCCTGCGCACGAGAACGGAACTCAGCCTGTGCTCACCTGCCCGCAGCGGGTTCGCCTTGGCGTCGTCGGCGAGTTCGGCCACGGCGGCACGGGCGTCGTCACCCAGCGGGCAGTTCCGGCGCACGCAGTCGGCGGCGAATTCGTCGAGTGCCGCCTCCGCGGCCGCCGCCACGTCCGACATCACCGTGGGCAGGTCGGTCGAGGGGTCGGGAACACCGTCGAGCACGATCCTTCCCGCGTGATCGGGGTAGCGCGCCGCGTAGTAGGCGGCGGGGGTTGACCCGTCGCCGTGCCCCAGGATGTTGAGCCGCTCGACGCCGAGCTGTGCCCGCAGCTCCTCCAGATCGCCTGCCGTGCGCCAGCTGTCGTAGGCGGTCTGGACGTCCTCCAGCGTGATGGCGCACTGCTGCCCCGCCGTCCTCGCCGCGTCGAGCAGGGGGTCGATCGTGGTGGTGGGGTCGTGGTCGAGGAGGGTCTCGCGTTCGACGTCGGGCACGCAGCGCACCGGGTCGGAGGTGCCGGTGCCCCGGCGATCGACCCCGATGAGGGAGAAGGTCTCCAGCAGCTCGCCGGGCAGCGTCTCGGCGAGCCGCACCGCGTACCGGGTGCCCGGCTCGCCCGAGACGTCGTTCAGCACCACCAGCGGGATGCGGCCGTCGCCCACCTTGGTCAGCCCCATCCTGGTGAGCCCGAGCCCGGGAAGTCCCGGAGCGTCCAGCGGGACCGTGATCCGTGCGCAGGACACGGTGTGCGCGCTGCCGCCCGCATCGAGGTCCCCCTGCCGGTCAGGGTCGCACTCTCCCCAGGGCAGCGACGACGCCTTCGGTTCCGCGAGGCCGGGCAGCGGCACGGCGCGGGAGGTGCCCGCGCTCGGTGGCGGTGCGGGTGCGCCGTCGTCCTCCAGCACAGCGGGCCGCGACGACGGTCCCGCCGTACATCCCGAGGCGACCAGCGCGGCCAAGGCGGACACCACAAGCTGTCGGCGAGCACGACCACGGCGTGGCACGGAACCGGTCCTCACTTCCTGTGACTGACTCTGCGGCGGCAACCTTGGCACGGCGGCGGTGAGGCGCCGGTGAGCGGGTCCTCACCCCTTGTGCCGTCCGGTGCTGTCGGCTCTGCGGTAACGCAGCATGAGGAACCCGTCCTCGTGCAGCACGGAGTCCAGTCGCAGCGTCCTGGGCACCGGGCTGGGAATGCCCGCCGCGATGCGCTGCGAACCGGCGCCGGCCAGCAGTGGCGCGACGGTGAGGCACAGTTGATCGACCGAGTCGGCGGCCACCAGCGCCGCGAACAGCTGCGGCCCACCCTCGCAGTTGACGCGCAACAGGCCCCGCTCGGCGAGCGCCGCGAGCGTCGCCCTCGGGTCCACCGTTCCGGCCCCGGCCTCGATCACGTCGATCCCAGCGGCGGTGAGGTCGGCCTTGCGGTGGCGCGGCGCATCGGTCGTGGTGACGACGATCGGGGGCACCTCGGTGTCGGTCACGATCGGATCGTCAGGGGTGACGCGGCACGAGCCCGTGACCACCGCGATGGGCGGGAGCGGGTTCAAACCGAGGCGGCGGCGGCGTTCCACCCGCAGTTCCCTCGGTCGCACACCCCGGTACCCCTCGGCCTGCGCCGTGCCTGCCCCGACGAGGATCACATCAGCGAGGTCGCGGCCCAGCGCGAAGATCCGCTTGTCCGCGGGGTGCGACAGACCTTCCGAACGGTCCGAAACGGACACCGCGCCGTCGGCCGACGACACGAAGTTGACCTGTACCCACGGGCGCGTCAACCCGGCGGGGTAGTCGTAGAGGCGTTCGAGTTCGGCGTCGGACACGCCGTCCGGCACAGGCCCGGAAGGGGCGCCGGGGACGCTGGAAACGCTGGTGGGCAGAAGGCGGTGCACGACAGCCATCACAACACGGGCCGACACCCGGAGGCAGCACGGGGGCAGCACATACGCTGGTCCGTATGCCGACAGAGCAGCTCACCGCGCGCCGCCCCGAGATCGCTCCGGAGGAACTGGTCTCGACGCTGGTACCCCCGCCCCGCTTCGACGGCGTGCGGTTCTCCACCTACGTGCCCAACCCGGCCGAGCCGAGCCAGGCCGACGCGGTCGCGACGTGTTCCGCGTTCGCCGAGCGGGTCGGCTTCTCCGGTGGCGGCGCGAGGGGCTGGCGGGCGCTGTTCGGGCGCGGCAGCCCGCGCCAGGGCCGTCCCGGCCTCTACCTCGACGGCGGTTTCGGCGTCGGCAAGACCCACCTGCTCGCGTCGCTGTGGCACGCGGTGCCGGGCCCGAAGGCGTACGGGACGTTCGTGGAACTCACGCACGTGGTGGGAGCGCTCGGGTTCGGCGAGGCGGTGCGGCGCCTGTCGGGCCATCGGCTGCTGGCGATCGACGAGTTCGAACTCGACGATCCAGGTGACACGATGCTCGTCAACCGGTTGCTGAGGGAGCTGACCGACGCGGGCGTTTACGTCGCGGCGACGTCGAACACACTGCCCGACAAGCTCGGTGAGGGCCGGTTCGCGGCCGACGACTTCCTGCGCGAGATCCAGTCGCTGTCGGCGAAGTTCGACGTCGTGCGCGTGGACGGCCCCGACTACCGGCACCGTGGCCTTCCCGAGCCGCCCGCGCCGCGCACCGACGACGATCTCGCTGCCTCGGCGCTGGCGTGGCCCGGCTCGACGCTGGATGACTTCGACGCGCTGTGCGACCACCTCGCGACGCTGCATCCCTCCCGGTACGGCAGGCTCGTGGACGGCGTGGCCGCCGTGCACCTTCGCGGCGTGCGGCCCGCAGGGGACCAGGCGCTGGCGTTGCGGCTGGTGGCGTTCGCCGACCGGCTCTACGACAGGGCGATCCCGGTGCTCGTCTCCGGTGCCTCGCTCGGCGAGCTGTTCGACGAGGACATGCTCGCGGGCGGCTACCGCAAGAAGTACCTGAGGGCCGTGAGCAGGCTCACCGCCCTGGCTCGGGACGCCGAGGGCAGGCAGACCCGGGCGGCTTCGCCCGGCGCTCCGGCCTGAACACGGCGTTGCCGAGCAGGGCGAGGCCCGACACCACTGCCACGGCGGTAGCCGCACCGCCCACCACGTCGGTGAGGTAGTGGTACTCGAGTGCCGCCATGCCGACGGCGGCGCCCGCCGTGAGCCCGGTGCCGCAGCCGATCGTCAGCAGCCGGGCGCGGCGCGTCCCGGCCAACAGCACCAGGACGGTGAGTGTGGCGACGAGACTGACGGTGTGGCCGCTGGGATAGGCGAGGTGGTCGTCGTAGTGGCGTCCGAACATCGGTTTCAGCACCCAGGTGTTGACCGCCACCGCCACCGAGGGGCCCGCGACGGCGAGCACGACGACGTCGGCCCGCCGCCGCACGACACCGAACCCGGCGATCATCGCGAGGACGGTGAGCACCACCAGCGGCTCCGTCGGCGTGACGAGCGCCTGTGGCACCCACGGCACCCAGGTTTGCCCCGTGTCGCCGAGCGCGCGTTCGACACCGGCCTCGAACGCGGCGTCGAGACCGGTCGGGGACCGCTGCCCCGCCACAGCGGCGCCGAGCGTGAGCGCGAACGCCCCGCACAGCGCCGCCACGGCCGCCACGGCCCGAACCGGCGTCGCGACGGCAGGGCCGCCTGTCATCGCATGCCGACGACCTCGGCGAGCGCGTCAACGCCGCGGTCCAGTTCCCGCTCCTCGATGACCAGCGGAGGAGCGAGGCGCAACGTGTGACCGTGGGTCTCCTTGCACAGCACGCCGCGCTTCATCAGCGCCTCGGACGCCTCACGGCCGGTGAGGCCGTCCTCGGCGAGATCGACCCCGGCCCACAGGCCGCGTCCCCGCACGGCGGAGACCCCGTTGCCGACCAGTTCGGACAGCCGTTCGTGCAGGTGCGCGCCCAGCGCCGTCGAACGCTGCTGGAACTCCCCTGTGGACAGCAGGCGGATCACGGCCCTGCCCACCGCGCAGGCGAGCGGGTTGCCGCCGAAGGTGGAACCGTGCTCACCGGGGCGAAGCACGCCGAGCACGTCGGCGCGCCCGACCACGGCCGACACCGGCATGATGCCGCCGCCGAGAGCCTTGCCCAGCGTGTAGAGGTCCGCCGTGATGCGCTCGTGGTCCAGCGCGAAGATCGTGCCGGTACGGGCCAGGCCCGACTGGATCTCGTCGGCGATCAGCAGCGTGTTCGCCTCGTCACACAGCCTGCGGGCCTCGGCGAGGTAGCCGTCCGGCGGCACGATCACACCGGCCTCGCCCTGAATTGGCTCCAGCAGCACCGCCGCCGTGTTCTCGGTGATCGCCTCGGCCAGCGCGGCGGCGTCACCGTAGGGCACGACGACGAATCCCGGCGTGAACGGGCCGAAGTCGGCGCGGGCCTCGTCGTCGGTGGAGAAGGAGACGATGGTGGTGGTGCGGCCGTGGAAGTTCGAGCCGGCCACCACGATCTGCGCCTGGTTCTCGGCGACCCCCTTCACGCGGTAGGCCCACTTGCGCGCGACCTTGAGCGCGGACTCGACGGCCTCCGCACCGGAGTTCATCGGAAGCACCATCTCGGTGCCGGTCAGTTCGGCGAGTTCGCGGCAGAACGAACCGAGCTGGTCGTGGTGGAACGCGCGCGAGGTGAGCGTGACCCGCCCGAGCTGCTCGGTGGCCGCCCGCACCAGGTCGGGGTGGCGGTGGCCGAAGTTCAACGCGGAATAGCCGGACAGGAAGTCGAGGTAACGCTCGCCCTGCACATCGGTCACCCAGGCGCCCTCGGCTTCGGCGATCACGACGGGCAACGGATGGTAGTTGTGCGTGCTCCAGCGCTCGTCGAGTGCGATGTACCCGGCGGCGCTGCTGGTCTCTGCGGACTTGTCGGCGAACGTCGTCATGCGTTCAGACTAGGACGAAGCATCCGGCGAAATCAGCCGGGAAACATTGCCGGCTGCCGTCGTTCGTTGCGAATTCCGGCCTGAGTGGACACGGATCGTTGCGCACGCACGTGAAGATCACGGATGGGGGCGGCGACTGGCCTCGCCGGTGTGGCGTCTGCGACAGTGGGACCTCGTGACGGACGATCTCTCATTCCTTCGCCGCCAGGCCAGGACCCAGCGGTTCACGCTCGGAACACCGAAGAATTTCCTCGTCGGAGGAGACGGTGACCGGGTGCTGTTCCTGCGGTCGCGGTCGGCGACCGACCCCCGCAACAGCCTGCTCTGCCTCGATGTGCGCACCGGCGAGGAGTCCACGGTCGTGGATCCCGCCGCCTTGGTGCCGGGAGAGGAGGAGCTGCCTGCCGAGGAACGCGCTCGCCGCGAGCGGGCGAGGGAGACCTCGGGCGGCGTGGTCGGCTACGCGGCGGACGACGCGCTGAGCGTCGTGGCCTTCCCGCTGTCGGGCAAGCTGTTCACGGCACGGCTCGACGGCGGTGAACCCCGCCTGCTGGTGGACGCGGCCGTGGTCGATCCGAGGCCCGACCCCGTCGGCAGTCACGTGGCCTACGTCAGCGACCGCAGGCTGCGCGTCGTGGACCTCGGCACGGGTGCCGATCGCGTTCTCACCGAGGACGAGGGCCCCGACGTCACCTGGGGCCTCGCCGAGTTCATCGCCGCGGAGGAACTGAGCAGGACGCGCGGCTACTGGTGGTCGCCCGACGGCCAGAGCCTGCTGGTGCAGCGCACCGACCGCTCGCGGGTGCCGACGTGGACCATCGCCGATCCCGCCAACCCCGGCACTCCCGCCACCACGACGGCGTATCCGGCTGCGGGAACCACCAACGCGGTGGTGTCGCTGTCGTTCATCGGCCTCGACGGCAGCAGGGTCGATGTCGAGCGGGGCGACTGGGAGTACCTCGTGTCCGCGCACTGGTCGGCCTCCGGCGACCCGCTCGTCGCGGTCGCCCCGCGCGACCAGCGGCGCATCGATGTCTACGCGCTCGACCCGCGTGACGGTTCGGCGCGGCTGCTGCACAGCGAGACGGACCAGCGCTGGGTCGAGGTCGTCACGGGCGTGCCGGCGTGGACCACCGACGGCAGGCTCGTGCACGTGGCAGTTCGCGACGACACCTATCGCCTCCTCATCGACGGCGAGCCGGTGACGCCGAGGGGATTGCAGGTGCGGTCGGTGCTCGACGTGGGCGCCGAGGTGCTGTTCTCCGGCTCGGAGGGCGACCCGACGCAGATCCACGTGTACCGCACCAGCGGCGGCAGTGTGCAGCGTCTGTCCGGAGTGGATGGCGTGCACATCGGTGCGGGCACGGCCGAGGTGACCGTGCTGTCCAGTTGGAGCCTCTCCCACAGCGGCCCTGCGGTGTCGGTGCTGCGCGACGGCGAGCACGTCGCCGACATCGCCTCGTTCCCGATGGACCCGGGGCTGGAACCGCGCCCGGTGTGGCTGACCCTCGGCGAGCGTAAGTTGCGGGCGGCGCTGCTGCTGCCGACGGGGCGCGAGGTGGGCGACGGCGGCGAGTCTCTGCCGGTGCTGCTCGACCCCTACGGCGGCCCGCACGCGCAGCGGGTACTCCAGAGCCGCAACGCCTTCCTCACCCCGCAGTGGCTCGCCGACCAGGGTTTCGCCGTTCTGGTGGCCGACGGCAGGGGCACGCCGGGCAGGGGGAACGCCTGGGAGAAGGAGATCCACCACTCGTTCGCCGACGTGACGCTGGCTGACCAGGTGGACGCCCTGCACGCCGCCGCCGAGCGGTATCCCGGCCTGCTCGACCTCAGCCGCGTGGCCATCAGGGGCTGGTCGTACGGCGGGTATCTTTCGGCGCTGGCGGTGCTGCGCAGGCCCGACGTGTTCCACGCCGCCGTCGCAGGGGCCCCGGTGACCGATTGGTCCCTCTACGACACCGCCTACACCGAGCGGTACCTCGGGCACCCCGACGAGGTCCCCGACGTCTACGAGCGCAACTCGCTGATCGCCGACGCGCCGTCGCTGAGCAGGCCGCTGATGATCGTGCACGGTCTCGCCGACGACAACGTGTTCGTCGCGCACGCGCTGCGGCTGTCGGGCGAGCTCCTCGCCGCGGGCCGCGAGCACGTGTTCCTTCCGCTCGTCGGCGCCACGCACATGACGCCGCAGGCCGAGGAGGTCGCCGAGAACCTCATGCTGACGCAGGTGCGCTGGCTGAAGCGGCAACTCGGCGTCGAAGCAGGAGGCTGACCCACCCGCACCGTGTCCGCACTTGTCGCACGAGTGTTGGCAGTCTGTGCACTCGTGTCCGCACTTCTCGCGCGCGTGTCCGCAGTTTGTGCACGTGTGCTGGTACTTCTCGTACGCGTGTCGGGAGGTGCTGGACAGGGGTCCGCTGACCGGCGCGGACCCCTGGTGCGGTGTCAGGCTGTTTGTCAGGCTGTTTCGTCGAGGTAGACGAAGTCCGAAAGACCGAGCGCGGCCATCGGGCGGCGCAGGGCGCGCGGAGCGGCGGAGCAGGTCTCGTCGTGGACGAGCCTGGCCCCGCGCGGGCGCACGGTGCGGCCACGTGTGCGGAGTTCGCAGTGTCTTGCCGCGAGGACGTTGCGCACCCAGTCGGACTCCTTCCCGTACACGATCGTGATGGCGTAGCCCGGTTCGCCGGTGCGGAAGACGGCGACAGGTGTGGAGTAGTGGCGGCCGGATCGGCGTCCGACGTGGTTCAGCACCCCCAACCCCGGTATCCACGGTGCCACGAGCCGGAGCGCACGGTTTGCGGCGACCCGGTTGAATCTCGCCAGCGTGCGAGGCAACGCCATCGTTTTCTCCTCTCGGGCAAGAATTCCCCCCTCGTTGAAAACTAGCCGAGGAGCTCGCCGATCGCGACACCGCCGGCCACCGCCAGCAGAGCCGATGCTGTCGTCACGGCCACGTTCGCCGCAGCCGTCCAGCGCCCGCCGTCGAGGAACAGCCGCAGTGTCTCGTAGCTGAACGTGGAGAACGTGGTGAGCGCCCCGCACAGCCCCACCGCCACGGCGGCGTGGCTCGCGCTTCCCGCCGCGCCGGTCAGTGTCGCGCCGGTGAGGACGCCGAGGACGGCGCTGCCGAGCATGTTGACACTCACCGTGCTCCACGGGAAATGGGAGCGCTGCCGGTGGCGCACCTGCGTGTCGAGCAGGTAACGCAGTGTCGCTCCGGCCGCCCCGCCCAGCAGGACCAGCAGAACGGTCACGACCTGCCTCCCCGGCCCGCTCGCCGCAGCCGCCTCCCGGTGCCGACGAACCCGGCTGCCACGGCCACGAGAGACGCGGCGAGGGACCCGGCGACATAGGCCACGGCCACACCGGCGTTCCCGTGCCGCACCGCCTCCACGGTGTCGAGCGCGAACGCCGACATCGTCGTGAATCCGCCGAAGAACCCGATGCCCAGAAACGGCCGCAGCAGCAGCGGCAGCCGTCCGTGCTCGACGAACGCCATCAACGTGCCGAGTCCGAGGCAGCCGAGAACGTTCGTCAGCAGCGTGGACACGGCGAACTCGCCGGGAGGGTGAGCGAACAGTTCGGCCATCCCGTAGCGGGCGAGGCTGCCGAGCGCGCCGCCTGCCGCGATGGCCAGCAGCACGTCCCTTCGATATCCAGCGACCACGGCTGCCATCGTCGCCGATCCCTCGGCGACGTGGTGAATGGGCGGTCAGCGTCACACGAGTTCGCTCACGCCAGGGGCTGCCACGGCATCACGTCCGAGCCCAGTGAGCACATCGGACACATCCCCGCTGCCGGGAGAGCCGCGAAGCATCCTGCGATATGCCGAGGGGGCGGTGGCGTAGTGCGCGAGAAACGCCTGCCGGAGCGTGTGGGCGGAACCGAACCCGCAGCGCCGCGCCACCGCCGTCAGCGGAAGGTCGCTCGTGGACAGCAGACGTGCGGCCTGCTCGACACGCACCGCCCTGACGTAGCGGCTGGGGGTCGCGCCGAGATGCGTGGTGAAAAGGCGGGTGAGGTGCCGCGGGCTCACACCGGCGCGGGCGGCGAGTGACGCGGTGCCCAGGTCACCGTCGGGGTGCGCGCGGATGTGGGCCACGAGGTCCCGCAGCGGCCCGTTGCCGGGCGGCGGTGCGGTGAGGAACATGCTGACCTGGGCCTGATTGCCGGGTCGTTGCAGGTAGACGACGAGGTAGCGGGCGACGTCCCGCGCCACGGAGGCGCCGTGGTCCGCCTCCACGAACGCCAGCGCGAGGTCGAGGGCACTCGTGACGCCTGCTGACGTGTAGACGTTGCCGTCCCTGACGAACAGCGGCGCGGGGTCCACGGTCACGTCGGGCGCGCGGTCGGCGAGCCGTGCCGCCCATCGCCAGTGGGTGGTGGCGCGCCGCCCTCGCAGGAGCCCGGCTGCGGCGAGCACCGTCGCCCCCGTGCACACCGAGGCGACGCGCCTGGCGTCGGTGGCGATCCTGCGGAGGTGTGCGGTGAGCCGGGTGTCGCAGGCCGCGGCCTCGTGGCCGAGCCCGCCGGCCACCACGACGGTATCGACGCTTCCTCTGACTTGGTCGAGCCGGGCGTGGGCGGCGAGTGTGAGCCCACCGGAGCAGCGCACGGGGCCACCATCCACGGTGGCGAGCGTGACCTCGTAACCGGGTTCACCGCCCAGCCGGTTGGCGCCGTCGAAGACGTCCGCGGTGCAGGAGATGTCCAGCAGCTGGGCGTTGTCGTAGGCGACGAGGACGACGCGGCGCATGCGACGACGCTAGCAGCGGCGCGCAACGGACAGGGGGCGGTCGGTTCCGGACATCGCGCTCCCTCACCGGGCCGCACGCGGTGATCGTGGCCGTATGAAGACGATCGCTTTCGTGACGTATCCCGGTCTCACCGCCCTCGACCTCGTCGGCCCTCTGACGGTGCTCGACCCGCTGTCGGCGCTGCTGCCCGACGAGTTCCGCACGGTGCTGGTCGGCGAGCACACGGGGCTCGTGTCGTCGGATACCCCGCTGCGGATCGCGGCGAGCCACACATTCGACGAGGTCCCGGAGCCGTTCGCCGTCGTCGTCCCCGGCGGGCTGGAGCCGACGATCGAGGCGATGTCGGACGAGCGGCTGCTCGCCTACCTGCGCAGGGCGGGCGAGACGGCCGAGGTGCTGGCGTCGGTGTGCACGGGTTCGCTGGTGCTGGCGGCGGCGAGCCTACTCGAAGGGTACGAGGCCACGACGCACTGGGCGTTCCTCGACCTGCTGGAAAAATTCGGGGCGAAGCCGGTGGCGAAACGCTGGGTGAGCGACGGCAAGGCGTTCACGGCGGCGGGAGTGGCGGCGGGCATCGACGCGGCCCTCCACCTGGCCGCCACGCTGGCAGGGGAGGACGTCGCGCGCACGATCCAGTTCGGCATCGAGTACGACCCCAGGCCCCCGTTCGGGCCGCTGAACTGGGAGGACGCGCCACGCGACATGTGGCAGGCGCTGCGGGCGGACGCGCTGCGCGAGGGCACAGCCGAAGCCCCGGACCTCGCGCGCAAACTGGGTGTGGCCGCGTCGTGATCGACGACGGCACCCCCCGTGCGGCGCGTTCCGAGGGGGCGGTAAGCTGACTGCCATCACCGCGACGGTGGTGATGGCCGGGCTGTGGCGCAGTTTGGTAGCGCACTTGACTGGGGGTCAAGGGGTCGCAGGTTCAAATCCTGTCAGCCCGACGGTCGTAGAAAAGCCCCTGATCGGCGGGAAACCGCTGGTCAGGGGCTTTTTTTGTTTTGCCACGTGGTCTGGGGCGCAGGCACCGGGCGGCGATTCCGCACCGACCGAGCCGGATCGCCTACCCGCTCAAGGCGAACACCCGCCGTGCGTTGCCGCTGAGGAACAGGCCCTTCGCCTCGTCGTCGAGGCCTAGTTCGTCGAGCCTGCGCAGGCAGTCGGCCGCGGTGATCATCGGGTAGTTGCTGCCGAAGAGCACCCTCTCGCGGCCCCTTCCCCGCAGGAACTCGACCAGTTCAGCGGGGAGCCGGTGCACCGCGTAGGCGGAGGTGTCGATGTAGAAGTTGGGGTACTTCGTGGCCAGCGACAGGACCTCGTGAATCCACGGGTAGCCGACGTGTCCGCCGACCACCACCAACTCCGGAAAGTCGAGCAGAACCTCGTCCAGGTAGGGAATGGGCCGTCCCGGCTCGGACGGGCACAGCGGCCCGGTGTGCCCGATCTGGGTGCAGAACGGCACCCCGAGTTCGGCGCAGGCCACGTAGACCGGGTAGTACCTGCGGTCGTTGGGCGGCAGATTCCACAACCAGGGCACGACCCGGACCGCGACGAAACCGAGTTCCCGCACGCAGCGGCGGATCTCCCGCACCGCACCCATCGGGTCGGTCAGATCCACCGCTGCCACGCCGCGAAAACGGTCCGGGTGGCTCGCGACGACGGCGGCCACCTCGTCGTTGGAGATCAGGGGTCCGGTCGGCCCGTGCCACGCCGAGAGCAGGCCGCAGGACACCCCGGCCCGGTCCATCGCCGCGATCGTGTCCCGCACCGGAGGGGCGTGCCTGTCCATCCCGGTCCAGCGCACCAGGGTTTCCAGCCACGGCTGCCGCATGAAGCGGTCGTTGGGTTGCTGCATCCAGGCATCGACGACGTCAACGACGTCGGCGGCTTCGGTGACACTGTCGGGCATCGCGGGCTCCTTCCCCAGAGATCGGGCGTGACGCGGTGGGCGCCGGTCACGCCCGTCGCGTCACGCCCCGATCTTGCCTGTCGGCATGCCCGGCTCGCCCACCCGCGCGCGAGCCCGCTGCGCGAGCGCGGCCAGCGCGGCGGGGAAGATCTCCGCAGGAGGCTTCACCAGTCCGGCGCCGACCTGACCGACACCGGGTTCCTTACCCGCCATTCCGGTGTTGATCTGCGGCAGGATTCCGGTGCGGCAGACGAGGGAGACGTCGATACCCGTCGGCGCGCCCCGGAACTCCAGAATCGGGATGCTCCAGCGCGGGTTCTCGGCGAGGGTGATCTCGTACATGCGTTGTGTGGTGGCCAGCGCCTCGGGCACGGTGCCACCGACGAACCGCACGATGGGTGGTGCGGTGGCCATGGAGAAGCCGCCGAGACCCGCGGTCTCGGTGATCGCGGAGTCCCCGATGTCCGGGTTGGCGTCCTCGGGGCCGAAGTCGCCGATGAACAGCCCGTCGGCGAGCTGCGCCGGTCCGGTGAACCACTCGTCGCCGGTGCCCGACACCTGGATGCCGAAATCGGTGCCGTTGCGGGCCATCGCGACCACCATGGTGGAACCCTCGATGTCTCGCGCGGCGTCCAGCGCGAGCTTGCAGGCAGGCATGGCGAGGTTCAGGAAGAAGTGGTCGTTGCCGCCGATGAACCGCAGCACGTCGGACACGTCCGTGGCCGGATGCCCCGAGGACACCAGCGCGGGGGAGAGGTCACGCAGCAGCATCAGAGTGCCCGCCCGGTTGCGGTTGTGCGCCTCGTCGCCCATCTGCACCATCTGCGTGAGAATGCCGGTGATGTCGATCGGGCCGGTCGCGCGCACGGCGTCGCGCAGCGACGGTCCCAGCACGTTGGACATCCAGCGCAACCGCTCGAGCACGTCGGGCGCGTAGGCGCCGTACCGCAACACCTTGCCGAGTCCCTCGTTGAGCGAGCAGTAGGTGCGCCGTCCCGAATCCGGGTCCTCCACGACGAACATCCACATCGATGGCGAGACCACACCCGCCATCGGCCCTACCGCGCTGCGGTGGTGGCACGGTTCGAAGGTCAGTCCGCCTGTCTCGAAGAGCGTTGCGGCGTCGGCGGGGTCGGGCACGATCCCCTCCAGCGCGGCCGCCCCGAGCAGCGCGCCGCGCAGCGGTCCCGAGGTGCGGTCCCAGGTGATCGGTGGTCCGGCGTGCAGGAAGTGGCCGCGTTCGAGGCCGAGTGCCTCGGCGGCGGGAACCACGTCCACCAGCATCGCCCGCACGTCGAGCATCGCCTGTGCGGCACGCTGATTCGCGGCGTGGCGCAGCGGGTCGGCCATGACCGTGGCCAGGTCGTTCTCCGTTCCCGGCATGGGAGGACGCCAGTCCACGTGCGACACCTCGACGGCCTGGCTCGTCAATGCGGTGGCGAAGAGTTCGGCTCCGGCGGTGGTGACCGAGGTGGGGGCGTCGCTGGGTCGGTTCATCGAATACCTCCGGTGACCAGTTCGACCGCGCGCCGGGTGGCGTCGGCATTGGACAGAAAGACCTCGGCACCCGCTTCGGCCAGCGCGCCCGCCTGCGAGTGCAGTCCCTGCGGATCGGATTCGGTGCCCACACAGGTGACGACGATCGGCACCTGACGCTGCTGCCGCGCCGCCGCGATGGCTGGTGCGAGCGTGGCTGCGGGGTCGGGTTCGGCGCCGTGACCGAGCACCACGTCCACAAGCACCACGGCGGTGTCCGGATCGGCGGCGACCTTGGCGAGATGGTCGAGCCGCAGGGTCGGGTCGATCATCGGGTGTGCCCTGGCCTTGGTGAGGGAGTCTTCACCGAAGTCGAGCATGCTGTGGTCCTCGGGGATCGAAACGCCGTCGAGTGCCAGCGCCGGGTCGAGCGGGATGTTGCTGCGGATGGGGCCGAGTGTCTCGGCTGCGATGAGCATCGCCTCGTCACACAGCGTGCCACCGGCGAAAAGGCCGCGCAGGTATCGGCCTCCCGCCGGGGCGGACCGCCCGCCCCAGCGTGGCCAACGTGGCGCAGGCCGGCCGAGCGCCGCCAGCACGGCCTCGGCGGCACCGGTCAGGTCCGGCTCGCCGGGCGCCAGGAGGGCCAGCAGCACCGGCGTGGTCAACTCGTCGGCGAACCGGCGCACCGCGTCGGCCACCCGGGGAGCGGGCGGCTTCGAGACCACCACGATCAGCTCCACCGCCGGGTCGGCGTCCAACCGGCGCAACGCGGCCATTGTGGACAGTCCGCCGACCTGCTCGCCGAGATCGCGGCCACCGACGCCGAGTGCGGCTCCGACGCCGACACCCGCGGCGTCGAGCAGGCACAGCAGTTGCTGGCAGCCGGTCCCCGAGGCGGCGACCATCCCCACCGGGCCGGGGCGGGTGGTGTTGGCGAAGCCGAGACCGACCCCGCCGACCAGCGCTGTGCCGCAGTCCGGCCCCATCACCAGCAGTCCCCGCTCCGTGGCGGTGCGTTTGAGGACCAGCTCCTGCTCCAGCGGCACGTTGTCGCTGAAGACCAGCACGTCACGGCCCGCGTCGAGGGCGTCCATCGCCTCGACGAACGCGTGTTGGCCCGGCACCGACACCAGCGCCAGTTCGGCGCCGGACCGGGACAACGCTGACCGCGTCGTGCGCGGTGCGGCGGCGACCCGCTCGGCGCTGTCGCCACCGCTGCGGGAAGCCGCCAGCGCCGAATCCACGGCGGCCAACGCCTCCTGCCGCACGCTCTCGTCCTCCAGCCGCAGCGCCACCACCATGTCGTTGGGTGACACCGCCGCAGGTATCCGGAAGTCCATCGAGGCGAGCACCTCGACGTTGAGGGGTGTCGCCATCACCACCTGCGCTGCGATCACCCCGGGCAGCGCGGCGACAGTGCGGCTCACCTGAAGCAAGGTCACGGAGTCGGCGTACGCGCCTGTGCGCAGCTCGACGTGGGCAACACCGGTCACACCAGGGTCCTTTCGGTGGGGGAACGGACGAGGAGGTCGAGAGCGAGGGACACACCGAGCGCCATGCCGGAGCCGGAGGTGTGGCCGACCGCGAGCAGCGCGCTCACGGACGAGCCGGGGTCGTCGCCCGAGGCGAGGTCTCGCACCAGACGCCGGAACTGCGGCAGTGCTTCACCCCGGGCGGCGCAGTCGAGCAGAGTGGCCGAGAGCGCGGTGGTGTGCCGTGCCGCCAGCGCGGTCACCGCGCCCGCGACAGCGCGCGATTTCTCCACGTGGTGGCCACCGCGCGCGGCGGCGGCGACCGTGGCGAGCCAGCCGCACAGCACGTCGTCGCCGAGCGGCGTCAACCCGCCACCACGCCCCAGCAGCAGCGGCACGGCGCTTTCGTGGCCGTCGCCGAGCAGCTTCAGCGCGACGTCAGGCAACTCCCGGCACACGTCCGGTAACCGCCTGAGTCTTCCGGACAGCTCTCGCCGTGCCCGCTGTGCCGACGCTGCGGGCAGGGCGGGCACCGACGCGTCGATCAGCCTGCCGACAACCACGTCCGTGCCGTCGAGCAGGAGTGCTCCGCCGCCCACGCGCGCGGTTGAGCCGGGGACTGTTCGCGTGCCGGCGCCGAGGGCGTCGGTCAGCGAAGGCAGCGTGGTGTGGAGTCCACAGGGGACCGCGCTGGCGGACTTCGTGAGCACGCCGAGGCAGAAGCCGCCGACGTCGAGGTAGATCGCGTCGCGGCCGACGTGCACGACGACGGCCGTGCGGACCCGGCCCGAGACCACGTCACGGACCCGGCCCGTGGCGGCGGCGCGGACCCGGTTCGTGGCCGAAATGTGATGCGGCGCGAGCATTCCTCGGACGCTAGTCGTTCGGTACGGTACCCCGAATGGTGAGTCTTGCCAACGTTCGCGTTGATCAACGGCAGGAGATGCCAATGCGCCGCTACTTCCTGCCGCTGCGGGAATTCCTCACGCTGGGTTGCCTGGACGGGACCATCGTGCTCGCCGGGGCCGCAGGGCTCGATCGCCCGGTGTCCGCGGTCAACGTCATGGAGGTCCCGGATGTGCTGGACTGGGTGAAGCCACAGGAACTGTTGGTGACCACCGGGTACCCCCTGGCGGCAGGCGACAGTGATCCGGCCGCTGTGCTCGCCGACCTGATGCCAGGTCTGCACGCGAACAACCTCGCCGGAATCGGCGTCAAACTCGGCCGCTACCTCGACAGCATCCCCGCCGAGGCGCTCGCTGTCGCCGACGAACTCGGCTTCCCCGTGCTGGGCCTGCCGAGGGAACTGGCCTTCGACGACCTCATCGCGCAGGCGTTCGCGCAGCTGGGACACCGCCACGCCGATGCGCTGGCCCGTGCCGACACCCTGCACACCACACTGTCCCAACTGGTGTTGCACGGCGCGGACCTGGACCGGATCAGTGCCGAGGTGGCGCGGGTGCTCGGTGTCGGCATCGTGGTCACCTCCACCGATGGACGGGAATGGGGCGGAGCGCTCGACGAGGAACTGCGGACACGGCTCATCGACCTCGACCTGATCGACTCCTCAGGACGCGTCCGGGTCGAACGGCTCAGAGCGGGGCCGCATCCGGTCGGGGACGGACAGGCCAGGGTGCTGCCGGTGCCCGCGGGAGGCACCGATCTGGCACGGCTGGTGTGCGTCAGCCCCGAGCGCGCTCTCGGCTACGACGACGTGCAGGCGCTGGAGCGCACCGCGATCATCGTCGCGCTGTTGCTGACCCGCCAGCAGGCGGTGGCGGTGGTGGAGAACAAGTATCGCGGTGACTTCCTTCGGGACGTGTTCCTGGGTCGCGCGGGCGACGAGACGTTCGTCGTCGAACATGCCCGCACGTTCGGCTGGGAACTGGATCGGCCGATGGCCGTGCTGTCCGCCGAGATGGATCCGGTGGAGCCCGGAGAGGAGCCGGTATTCGACAACACCCGCCGACAGTGGCACGAGCGGTTCGCGGCCGCGTGGCGCACGGTGTGCGCGTCGTGGGACCGGTCGATCTCCACCGTGGACTTCTCCACCGAGGTGGTGAGCCTGCTGCCCGCGTCCGTGGCGGGTGACTCGCCCCGTGACGCGGTGGACCAGCTGGTCGCGTCCGTGGCGGGCGACCGAGGCGGCGGGCGGCGACCGTTCTCCGTCGGGGTCAGCCGCGTGGTGTCGTCGGTGTCGGAACTGTCCACCGCGTACAACCAGGCGCGGCGGGCGATCCAGGTGGGACGGCGCATCAGCGGAGGGCGCTGTACCACGTGGTTCGACGATCTCGGGCTGCACCGGCTCATCGCCTTGGTGCCGGACCCGCGCGAGTTGCGCGAGTTCGCTCTCGACGTGCTCGGTGAACTCGCCGCCGACACCTCGGAAGCGGCTGATCTGCGCGTGACGTTGCAGGTGCTGCTCGACAACAATCTCAACGTGGCCGAGGCGGCACGCAAACAGTTCTTCCACTACAACACGATGCGTTACCGCATCAGCAAACTGCAGGCGATGCTCGGTCCGTTCACCACGGACCCGCTACTGCGCCTCAACGCCGCGGTCGCGCTCCAGGTGCTCGACCTGGATCGCGGCTCCGGCGCGGTGCGCTGACCCGCGCCTCGGGCTCGGCGAGCAAGGTGTGCCAGTGACACGGCGGCTCGTTCGGCAGATGTGGCTAATGCCGCAGTGTGATCTACAGCATTAGCGTCAGGCACCAAAATCCCAGGCCACCGTGCAGCTGTAGGAGAAGTCGTGACCAGATCCATGTTCGATTGGAAAGTCGTCCACGGCGGGAAGGCGCCGCCACCGGGTGCTGCTGTGGGGCCGATGGAACGGCTCAGCTGGGGGCGAACCCTGGGCCTCGGCGCCCAGCACGTCGTGGCCATGTTCGGCGCCACGTTCGTGTTCCCGGTCGTGATGGGTCTCGACCCCAATCTCGCGATCATGTTCTCCGGTATCTGCACGATCATGTTCCTGCTGATCGTGCAGAACCGGGTGCCGAGCTATCTGGGAACCAGCGCGTCGTTCGTGGCCGCTGTCGCGGCGATCCGGTCGCAGGGCGGTGATTCCGCCGACGTCACCGGAGCGATCCTGGTGGGCGGTCTGGTGCTCGCGGCCGTGGGCCTGCTGATCCACTTCGGAGGGGCACGGATCCTGCATAAGGTGTTGCCGCCCGCGGTCACCGGCGCGGTGATCATGCTCATCGGCTTCAACCTCGCGCCGGTGGTCGCCGACGTCTACTGGCATCAAGACCAGTGGGTCGCGTTGCTGACCGCCACCTTTATGGTGCTGGCGGCGGTGCTGCTGCCCGGGTTCTGGTCGCGCATCGCCGTGTTCCTCGCGCTCGTGTTCGGCTACCTCGTGTCCTGGCTCGCGGACCTCACGTTCGGGCCGATCACCTCGGTGCTGCCCACCAGCGACGGCGAGGCCGTCGCGCACGACCGCGTCTCCTGGGAGCAGGTGGCGGAAGCGGACTGGTTCGGACTGCCGAGCGGCCAGCTGGCCGACGGCGTCGCGGTGCTTCACGCGCCGTCGTTCTCCCTCACGTTCGTGCTGCTGGTGCTGCCCGGCGTGATCGCGCTGATCGCCGAGAACGCGGGCCATGTCAAGGCGGTCGCGCAGATGACGGGTGACGACCTCGACCCCTACATGGGAAGGGCGATCGCTGCCGACGGACTCGCCACGGCACTGGCCAGTTCGTTCGGTGGTTCGCCGACCACCACCTACGCGGAGAACATCGGCGTCATGGGCACCACCCGCGTGTACTCCACCGCCGCCTACTACGCGGCGGCCGGGGTCGCGATCGTGCTCGGGCTTTCGCCGAAGTTCGGCGCGATTGTCAACGCGACCCCTGGTGGTGTGCTCGGCGGGATCACCCTCGTGCTCTACGGGATGATCGGTCTGGTCGGCGTGAAGATCTGGGTCGAGAACCGCGTGGACTTCGGAAACCCGGTCAACCTCATCGGGCTGGCCGCCGGCCTCATCGCCGGGATCGGCGGCGTCAGCCTGACCTTCTCCGAGAACTTCGAACTCGGCGGGATCGCGCTCGGCACCATCCTGGTGATCGTGTACTTCCACCTGGTCAAGGGGCGCAGCGAGCGACTCGCGGCGGACACGGCGGACGCGCCGGTGGAACCGAAGTGAAACCGGCACCGTTCGCGTTCGCCCGCCCCACCTCACTGGCGCAGGCGCTGGACCTGCTGGCAGCGAACCCCGACGCCAAGGTCCTCGCCGGCGGGCAGAGTCTCGTCCCGCTGCTGTCCATGCGGCTGGCGTCGCCCGCGCTGCTCATCGACATCAACGCCATCGACGCGCTGTCCCGGATCACCGCGGACAGTGCGGGGGTGCGGGTCGGCGCGGTGGCCAGACACGCCGAGGTCGAGGCGCATCCGCAGGCACGGCGCGTGCAGCCGCTGCTCGCCAAGGCGCTGCGGCTGGTCGCGCACCCGGCCATCCGTAACAGGGGCACCACCGTGGGTTCGATCGTGCACGCCGACGCCGCAGCGGAGATGCCTGCCGTGCTGCGCCTGCTCGGTGGACACGTCACGGCGCGGTCCACGCGGGGCAGCCGCACGATTCCCGCCGACGAGTTGTTCGCAGGGCCGTTGGAGTCCACCGTGCGCCACGACGAACTGGTCACCGAAGCGTTCTTCCCCGCACTGTCCGCTTCGGACGGTGTCGCCTGCGACGAGGTCGCGCGCAGACACGGGGACTACGCGCTCTGCGGGGTGGCCGCCGTCGTGTCCTCGACGCCGGACGGCCGGGTGACGTCGGTGCGCGCGGGCTATCTCTCGGTGTGCGAGGTGCCGACCGTCGTGGAGCTGTCCGACGTCTTCGGCGCGGGCGAGATGACCGACCGGGCGCTGGCCGATGCGGCAGAGCTGGCGCTGGACTCGCTGGACCCGGTGGACGACATACACGCCACCGCCGACTACCGAAGCCAACTCGCCCGGGTGCTGACCCGGCGCGTGGTGCGTGCCGCGTATGACGATTCCCGGGCCAGGCAAGCGGAGGTGGTCCAGTGAGCGAACAGACCTACGACATCTCGCTGCACGTCAACGGGGTGACCAGGCGGCTGTCGGTGCCGGCGCGCAGGCTCCTCAGTGACGCCTTGCGGCACGACCTGCGACTCACCGGCACCCATGTCGGCTGCGAACACGGTGTGTGCGGCGCGTGCACCGTCCTTGTCGATGGCAAGCCGATGCGGTCGTGCCTGCTGCTCGCGGTCTCCGCGCAGGACTACGAGATCACCACGGTGGAGGGGCTGGCCGAACCGGACGGCTCACTCGGTCCGGTGCAGCGAGCGTTCAAGGAGTGTCACGGGCTGCAGTGCGGATTCTGCACGCCGGGCTTTCTCACCACGATCACGGCGGGACTGGCGAGCAATCCCCGGCCGACACGGGACGAGGCCAGGGAAATGATCGCCGGGAACCTGTGCCGCTGCACGGGCTACCAGAACATCGTCGCCGCGGTGGTGCGGGCCGCCGAACTGGCCGAGCACACCGGCGAGGGAGGAGAGGAGCCAGCGTGACGACGCAGATGATGGGGGAGAAGGTCCGCAGGGTCGAGGACGACCGGTTGGTGACGGGCAAGGGCCAGTACGTGGACGACCTGCTGCCCGGTGCGCTGGAAGCCGCCGTGCTGCGCAGCCCGCACGCACACGCTCGGATCCTCGACATCGACGTGGAGCCGGTGCTCGACCTCGATGGCGTCGTGGCGGTGTACACCTACGACGATCTGGTCGGCCCGATGGCCGAACCGCTTCCCGTGCTCATCCCGCACCCGGCACTCACCCACGGCCGGGCCCAGTACGCACTGGCCAAGGACGAGGTGAACCACGTCGGCGAGGCGATCGCGTTCGTCGTCGCGCGGGATCGCTACATCGCCGAGGACGCCGTGTCCCGGATCAGGGTCACCTATGAGCCGTTGCCACCGGTGGTCGGTATCGAGGCCGCACGCGCCGCCGAGCGCCTGGTGCATCCGGACGTGCCGGGCAACGTCGCCGCGAGGATGGAGCAGTCGGTCGGTGACGCCGACGCCGCGATCGCGTCGGCCCCGCACCGGCTCACCCTCGAACTCGACATCGAGCGCAGCGCCTCGATGCCGCTGGAGGGGCGCGGGACCGTGGCCCGCTGGGACACCGACTCGGGCAGGCTCCAGGTGTGGAGTTCGACCCAGACGTCCACGGGAGTGCGGGCGGCGATCGCCGCGAAACTGCAGCTCGACCTGGTGCGGGTCGAGGTGATCACGCCCGACGTCGGGGGCGGCTTCGGGGTCAAGATCCTGCATCCCTGGCCGGAGGAACTGCTGGTGCCGATGGCGGCGATGGCGCTGGGGCAGCCGGTGAAGTTCACCGAGGACCGGCGCGAGCACTTCATCTCGTCGGCACACGAGCGCGGCCAGCATCACGAGGTCGAGGTCGGTTTCGACGACGAAGGACGGCTGCGGGGGCTGTCGGTGCGGTTCTGGCACGACCACGGCGCCTACACGCCGTACGGGTTGATCGTGCCGATCATCACCTCCACGCAGCTGCTCGGCCCCTACAAACCGCACAACTACCGGGTGATCTTCGAAAGCCTCTACACCAACACGGTGGTGGTGACGCCGTACCGGGGGGCGGGACGGCCGCAGGGCGTGTACGTGATGGAGCGGACGATGGACGCTATCGCGGCACACCTCGGCAAGGACCGGACCGAGGTGCGCGCCGTAAACTTCATCCAGCCCGACGAGTTCCCCTACGACCACGGACTGACCTTTCAGGACGGTCGGCCGCTGATCTACGACTCCGGTGATTACCCCGCTTCGCTGGAGAAACTGAAGAAGCTCATCGGCTGGGACGAGTTCGAAACCATGCGGGACGAACTGCGCGCCATGGGACGCAAGGTGGGCATCGGGCTCGCCTGTTACGTCGAGGGCACCGGTGTCGGCCCCTACGAGGGGGCACACATCCAGGTGGAGACCTCGGGCAAGGTCAAGGTCGCCATCGGACTGACCTCGCAGGGCCAGGGGCATCAGACCGCGTTCGCACAGATCGTCGCCGACGAACTCGGGGTGGCGTTCGAGGATGTCGAGGTGGTCACCGGCGACACCCGTCGTATGCCCTACGCGGTGGGCACGTTCGCCTCCCGAGCGGCGGTGATGAGCGGGTCGGCCGTGGCGCTGACGGCGCGCAAGGTGAAGGCCAAGGCGTTACGCATCGCGGCGGACGCGCTCGAGGCATCGGTTGACGACCTGGAGATCGTCGATGGGCAGGTGCGGGTCAAGGGCGCACCGAACTCGCGGATGGACCTCGGCACCGTGGCCGTGTTGTCCAACCCCCTGCGGTATGCCTTCGACGAGGCTTCCAAGGCGGCGACCCAGTTCTCCGTAGGCAAAGCGGATCAGCCGCCGGTCGCCGAGGACGACCAGCCCGGCCTTGAGGGAACCGACTTCTACTCGCCGCCACGATCCACGTTCGCCAACGGTATGCATGCCGCCGTCGTGGAAACCGATCCCGACACGGCCGAGATCCGCATCCTGCGCTACGCGGTGGTGCACGACTGCGGCACCCTCATCAACCCGATGATCGTGGAGGGGCAGATCCACGGCGGTGTCGCGCAGGGGGTGGGCGGCGCGCTGTACGAGCGGATGGAATACGACGCCTCCGGCCAGTTGCTCAACGCGTCGTTCATGGATTTCCTCATGCCGTTCGTCACCGAGGTCCCCGAAACGATCGACATCGATCATTTGGAAACCCCCTCACCGCTGAACCCGCTCGGCATCAAGGGCGCGGGCGAGGCAGGCGTGATCCCGTGTGCGGCGGTGTTCGCCTCCGCGATCGAGGACGCCGAAGGGGTGCCGATCACCTCGATGCCGATCTCGCCGTCACAGCTCTATCACCTTCGTCTTCGTCACGAGGAAGGACGTATTTCGCCATGAGGATTGCCGGAGAAGCCACCCTGAACGCGCCGGTGAAGCAGGTCTGGGACGCGTTACTGGACCCGGCGGTACTGGTCCGTACCATTCCGGGGTGCGAGCGGCTGGAGACGACAGGGGAGAATTCCTACTCGATGACCGTCACCGCCGGGGTGGCGTCGATCAAGGGCACCTACGGCGGGACCTGTACCCTGCGTGACCTCGACCCGCATCGGTCGCTGGTGCTGTCCGCTCAGGGCGAGGGCGCACCGGGCACGATCACCGCGAATGTCAAGGTGGTGTTCGGGGAGAACGAGGACGGCACGACGTCGCTGTCCTACGACGCCGACGCGGTGGTCGGCGGGATGATCGGCGGGGTGGGGCAGCGGATGCTGACCTCGGTGAGCAAGCGGCTGGCGGGTGAGTTCTTCGACGCCGTGGATGGTGTGCTCACCGGAACCGAGCAGGCTGCGGCGCCGGTGCAGGCCGCCGAAGCACGGCAGGGCGCTCCCGTGGAGTCCACTGTGTTCACCGCTCCCGTGCAGGCGAGACCCGCAGGGGATTCGGACTCCTTCCTCAAGGGGGTCGCCCTCGGTGCCGGTCTGATGCTGCTGGGGGTCATCGCGGGGTCGCTGACCGGCCGAAGGTGCCGGGGGTAGCGAAGGCTGACGACGTGCGCCGCCGCCCGAACAACATCGGGTGGCGGCGCACGTCGTTCTAGTCAGGCGCTGCTTCGCCCTGGCCACAATGGGACTGCCTCCCGGGAACCGGGCCGGTAGCACAGGTGACGGCCGGAAGCCAGCCCTGGTGGGAGCGAACCCGCGATGTTCGGCAGGGTATGCCAATGGAGCGCTGTCGCGCTGGGAGAATGTGCCATGGTCCTGATGTCCCGGGACAGGCTTGAATCGGCGACATGAGCGAGCAGCGCCGCATCCGCATCGGGATGGATACCGGAGGCACCTTCACCGACGTCGTGGCCTTCGACGAGTCCACCGGCCGGTTGACCACCACCAAGACACCCTCCACACCGGACAACCCTGCCGACGGCTTCATGACGGGCATCGAGAAGGTGCTGGCCATGCTGGGTGGCTTCGAGCACCTGGACCGGTCGCGGCAGGGCGCGGCGATCAGCGCCGTCAGCCACGGCACCACGGTGGCCACCAATCAACTGCTCGAAGGCAAAGTGGAGAAGCTGGGCTTCGTCACCAACGAAGGCTACGAGGCGATCCTGGAGATCGCGAGGCAAAGCGTGCCCGACGGGTACGGAAACTCGTACTTCTGGGTCAAGCCGGACCGGATCGTCCCGCGGCACCTCGTGCGTTCGGTGCCGGGCAGGCTCGACCACACCGGCGCGGAACTGCGCCCCTTCGACGAAGCCGAGGCCCGAGAGGTCGCTCGCTGGTTCCGGTCGAGGGGGATCGAGGCGATCGGTGTGTGTTTCCTGCACGCCTACGCCAACCCGGAGCACGAGGAACGGATGCGCGCCGTTCTCGCCGAGGAGTACCCCGAGGCGGTGGTGTCGGTGTCGTCGGAGGTGTTGCGCGAGTACCGCGAGTACGAGCGGTCGATGACCACGCTCGTGGACGCGGCCGTGAAGCCGAAACTGTCGCGATACGTCAACAACATCAAGACCAGGCTGGACGCGTACGCCGCTGCCGAGGGCCAGTCCGGTCCGCCGCTGTACGTGATGAAGTCCAACGGCGGCGTGCTCAGCGCCGACGAGGTGGTGCACCAGCCGATCACCACAGTGCTGTCCGGCCCGGCTGCCGGCGCGCTCGGCGCGGCGCTCATCGCGCGTACCGCGGGCTTCGACAAGGTGGTCACCTGCGACGGGGGTGGCACCTCCACCGACGTCTCGGTCGTCATCGACGGTGAGCCGAGCCTGACCACCGAGGGCAGCGTCGGCGTGTATCCCTGCAAGATCCCGATGATCGACGTGGCCACCGTCGGCGCGGGCGGCGGCTCGATCGCCTGGCTGGCGCCCGAGGGCAACCTCAAGGTGGGACCGCACTCCGCGGGCGCGGACCCGGGCCCGCTGTGCTATCTCAAGGGCGGCACCGACGTCACGATCACGGACGCCCACGTGGTGCTCGGCCGCATTCCCGCCCACCTGCTCGGCGGTGAGATCCCGCTCGACGTCGAGGCCGCTCGCGCGGGGCTTCGGGCATTGGCGGACAAGCTGGGGCTCACCGTGGAGGCCTGTGCCACCGGCGTGCTGGAGATCTCCGCGTGGAACCAGGCCAACGCGCTGCGGCAGATTACCGTCAAACGCGGTCTCGACGTCCGTGACTTCACCCTCACCACGTTCGGCGGCTCGGGTTCGTTGCTGCTGTGCAGGCTCGTGGACATTCTCGGCCTGCCCTCGGTGCTCGTCCCGCCGAACCCCGGCAACGTGTCGGCGTTCGGCCTGCTCACCGTGGACGTGAAGAACGACTACGTGCGTACCCACGTTCGCCTTCAGGACGCGCTCACCCCCAGCGATCTGTCCACTGTGTACGCCGAGCTGACCGAGCAGGCTCGGATGGCACTGACCAAGGAGGGCTTCGCCGAGTCCGAGCACCGGTTCCTCCGGTTCGCGGACGTGCGGTACTTCGGCCAGGCCTTCGAGGTCCGGGTCCCCGTCCCGCAGGGGCCCATCGACGACGCGCTGATCGACGAGGTCGCCACCCGCTTCCACGCCGAGCATCGAGCGCTGTACGGGTACGACTTCGCCGACGACGACAGCCAGCAGGTCGAGTGGGTCAATCTGCGCGTCTCCGGGATCGGCGCCATCAGGCGGCCCACGCTGGTGAAGCAGGAGGTCGCCGCCGACCCCGGCGTGCCGGTGGAACGGTCGCGGCGAGGGGTGTGCTTCGACGCGGAGCAGGGATACCTCGACACCCCGGTCTACTGGCGGCCGGACCTTCAACCGGGCCAGGTCGTCACCGGCCCCGCGGTCGTGGAGGAATTCGGCGCCACGGTGCCGCTGCATCCCGGCTTCACGGCCCGCATCGACGAGTACTTCAACATCATCGTGACCCGGGAGGGGCAGGCATGAATACGACAACCGACAGCCGCAGGGCGCCGACGCGGTTCCCGTTCGGGATGCTGACAGCGGATGCGGGCGCGAGCGCCGACCCGGTGCTGGTCGAGATCGTGCAGGGCAGCCTCGCATCGGTCGAGATGGAGGTGGAGACCGCCATCGCGCGGACCTCACGCAGCCCGATGATCCGCGACGCGCACGACTTCCGGGCAGGCATCCACGATCGGTTGTTGCGCAAGCTGACCGGCCGCTCCTACAGTGCGCTGGTCCACCCGGTGGCGCGGGATTTCCCGCTGGAGGAGATGAAGCCGGGCGATGTGTTCTTCCACAACGACGTCTACCGGTCGGAGGGTGGCATCGGGCATCTTCCCGACCTGTGTGTGACCGTGCCGGTGTTCCACGACGCCGGTTCCGGACCGGAGGTCGTGGCGTTCGTGCAGGCGTTCGGCCATCACGACGACATCGGAGGCTCGGTGCCCGGCTCGATGCCGAGCCAGGCGACGAGCGTGTTCGAGGAAGGGCTGATGGTGCCGCCGATCCGGTTGTGGGAACAGGGCGAGCCCAACCGCGCCGCGCTTTCCATCATGACGAGGAACTCGCGGATGCCCGAATCGCTCGCCGCCGACCTGGACGCGGAGTGCGCGGCGTGCCTGATGGGGGCGCGCAGGCTCGGCGAGCTGTTCGACCGCTACGGCCGCGACACCGTGGAAGCGTGCTTCGACTCGATCATCGACAGGACGACCCGGACCTACCGGCGCGAGATCCTGTCCAAGATCCCGGTCGGTTCCTGGGTATGGGAGGACTACGCCGAGCACGACGGCGTGGACGAGCCCAAGCTGCACCGGCAGCGGATCACTCTGACCAGGACCGCTCCCGATGATCCGGAAGGGGAGCGGCTGATCCTGGATTTCGCGGGCACCTCACCGCAGGCGAAGGGCCCGATCAACCATTGCGGCGACTACTCCGACGGCGTGTTCCTCAAGAAATGGCTCGCCCCGATCCTGCGCAACCTGGCCGACACGCCGGAACGCATGGCCGAACTGGACGTCAACGAGGGCATCGTCCCGCTGATCGAGATGCGGTTCCCGCCGCCGGGTACCTTGCTGACCCCGGTGTTCCCCGCACCGACCAACGCCAGGACGTTCGTGATCCTGCGGTTGCTCGGGGTGCTCGCCGGAGTGGTCGCCAAGGCGGTCGATGGTGACATGCCCGCCGACCAGGAGACCATCCGGTACACCGGTGTTTACGGCGAGGACCACGACGGGCGCGCCTACCTCATGCGGGAGGTGCTTGGCGGTGGTTCCGGCGGCCGGTCCTATGCGGACGGTGAGGACACCATCCACGTGGTGCCCGACTCGCGCAACCTGCCGACCGAGTTCACCGAATCCCGCTTCCCGTTCCTGGTGGAGAAGCTGTCGTTGGCGGTCGATTCCGGTGGTGCCGGCAAGTTCCGTGGCGGGCTCGGCTACGAGAAGCACATCCGGATGCTGCGCGACGGTCATTTCATGTCGATCGCCGACCGGTCCATCCTCGCCTGCTGGGGTGTCAAGGGTGGCAAGGCCGGCAAGCCGTTCGAGGTGACGATCGACCCGGGCGGCCCGAACGAACGTCAGGTGGACGCGCTGGCCGACGCCGAGCCGGTGAAGGCGGGCGAGGTGATCCGGATCCGCACCACGGGCGGCGGCGGCTGGGGTGATCCGCTGGAGCGGGACCCCGAGCTGGTCGTTCGAGATGTGGTGTGGCGCAAGGTTTCCTGCGACGCGGCACTGTCCGACTACGGTGTGGTGCTCACCGGGTCGCTCGACGACGACACGGTCGGCTACGACGCTGCCGCCACCCGTGACCTCCGTGACCGCATGCGCGCGGAGGCCGATGGTTCCGCGTTCTTCGACCGGGGCCCGGGCTACGCGCGGCTCAGCGGTGGGGAGAGTACCGCCGGGGTGGACTGGAGCTGACCCTCCCGCGCTGTCCGTTCGCGCCGCGCACACCGAAGCCGCAACCGGCTCGCGTGTGCGCGGCGTTTGCCGTCGTGGCGCCTGTTTTCCTGGTTCGCTCCGGTCTCGGCCACGCCCGCGTGCGTCGATGGCATGTTCTGTCTGATAATCCCGCCGTCGCTGTATGAACTTGCCAATGATCGCGGCTCGCGGGCGGCTTAGTGTCGAGGCCATGCGGATCCTGATCGCTCTCGGCGGCAACGCCATGACCGCCGCCGACGGGCAGGCTCGCCCGGAGGACCAGCGGGCGGCCATCACCGAGGCGGCGGAGCCGATCGCCGATCTTGTCGCCGCTGGACACCAGCTGCTGCTCACCCACGGCAACGGGCCGCAGGTGGGCAACCTGCTGGTGAAGAACGAACTCGCCGCCGACGTGGTGGCCCCGGTGCCGCTGGACTGGTGCGGGGCGCAGACCCAGGCCACCGTCGGCATGCTGCTGATGAACGCGCTGGACCGGGCACTGTCGGCACGCGGCCTTGCCGCACGAACCGCGGCGTTGGTCTCGCGCACGCTGGTTGACCCCGGCGACGAGGGGATGCGTACCTTCACCAAACCCGTCGGGCGCTACCTGACGCGCGCCGAGGCGGAGAAGCTGATGGCGCACGGGCAGCGGTTCGTCGAGGTGCCGCAACGAGGTTGGCGGCGCGTGGTCGCCTCGCCGCGACCACGGAAGGCGCTCGACATGCCCGCGGCCGAGGCATTGCTGGACGCGGGTTACGTCGTCGTGTGCTCCGGCGGCGGCGGGATTCCCACGGTGCGGGCCGAGGACGGCACCCTGCACGGGGTCGAAGCCGTCATCGACAAGGACCTCACCGCCGCGTTGCTCGCCGAGCAGATCGCAGCGAACGTGCTGGTGATCGCCACCGACGTCGAGTCGGTGGTGACGGACTGGGGTACCCCGAAGGCGGCTCCGATCGGCAGGGTCACCAGCACGCGCCTGCGCGAGATCGCGCGGGAACAGGGGTTCGCAGCCGGCTCCATGGGGCCGAAAGTGGATGCGGTCATCCAGTTCGCCGAACGGGCGGGAGGCACGGGCATCATCACCTCTCTGCACCGGCTGGCCGATTCCGTCGGCGGCACGGTCGGCACCCAGGTCGTGCCGGCAGCGACCACGAGCGCGTCGCGCTCGGCCTGACCATCTCACAAGGAAGGAAGCACACATGCCATCCGCGATCGAAGTACGCAAGGTGCCGATCCACTCGGTCGCCGACGCGAGCGAGCTGGCCAAGCTGATCGACGACGGGGTGTTCGAGGCCGACCGCGTCGTCGCGATCATCGGCAAGACCGAGGGCAACGGCGGGGTGAACGACTTCACCCGCATCATCGCCGACCGCGCCTTCCGTGAGGTGCTCGTTGACAAGGGCACCCGGCCGATGGAGGAGGTCCGGCAAATCCCGATCGTCTGGTCGGGCGGGACCGACGGTGTGATCAGCCCGCACGCCACGATCTTCGCCACCGTCCCCGAAGAGAAGGCCGAGCCGACCGACGAGCCACGGCTGACCGTCGGGTTCGCGATGAGCGAGCAGATTCTTCCCGAGGAGATCGGCCGCCGCCCCATGATCGAGAAGGTCGCGGCAGGGGTGAAGGAAGCCATGGCCCGCGCGGGTATCACCGACCCCGCCGACGTCCACTATGTACAGACTAAGACGCCGCTGCTGACCATCGACACGATTCGTGACGCCAAGAGCCGGGGCAAGTCGGTGTGGACGGAGCACACGCTGGAGTCGATGGACCTGTCCAACGGCACGACCGCACTCGGCATCGGGGTGGCGCTGGGTGAGCTCGAACTGCCGAGCGACGAGGAAGTCCTGCACAACCGCGACCTGTACTCCAAGGTCGCATCGTGCTCCTCGGGTGTGGAACTGGACAGGGCGCAGATCGTGGTCGTCGGCAACGCCAGGGGCGTCGGCGGCCGGTACCGCATCGGCCACTCCGTGATGCGGGACGCGCTGGATCAGGACGGCATCTGGGACGCCATCCGCGACGCCGGGCTCACCCTGCCGGAGAGCCCAAGGCACACCGACCTGGACGGTCGGCTGGTCAACGTGTTCCTCAAGTGCGAGGCCTCGGCGGACGGCATGGTGCGCGGGCGGCGTAACGCGATGCTGGACGACTCCGACGTGCACTGGCACCGGCAGATCAAGGCCTGCGTCGGCGGCGTCACGGCCGCGGTGACCGGCGACCCCGCCGTCTTCGTGTCCGTTTCGGCCGTCCATCAAGGCCCTTCCGGGGGCGGCACGGTGGCGGCGATCGTCGATCTGGGTGCCGAGCCGACCGGCTACCGCGCTCCCCGCGACTGACCATATCCCAGGCCACACCCTGGCCGGGCCCACCCGCCGTGGCGGGCCCGGCCAGGCGACACCGCCGGACAGCGAGAGAAGCCATGTCAGAAGACGAACTGTGCCTGCGTTCAGCCTGCGAACTCGCCGGGCTGCTGCGCCGCCGTGAGGTGTCGGCGAGGGAAGTGCTGCGTGCTCACCTCGCGCGCATCGACGCGGTGAACCCGAAGGTCAACGCGATCGTCACCGTGGCACGCGAGCACGCGCACCGCGCGGCACACGCCGCAGACCAGGCGATCATGAGTGGTGAGCCGCTCGGGCCGCTGCACGGACTTCCGGTCGCCCACAAGGACCTCACCGAGACCAAGGGCATCCGCACGACCTACGGATCTCCCGCCCGGGCGGAGTACGTTCCCGACTTCGACAGCATCGTGGTGGAACGTCTGACGTCGGCGGGAGCCGTGACGGTCGGCAAGACCAACACCCCGGAATGGGGCACCGGCTCGCAGACGTTCAACCCGCTGTTCGGTGCCACCCGCAACCCCTACGACCTGAGCAAGACCGTCGGCGGGAGCAGTGGGGGAGCGGCGGCGGCACTGGCGGCCAGGCTGGTGCCCATCGCCGACGGCACGGACATGGGCGGATCGCTGCGCAATCCCGCGAGCTTCTGCAATGTGGTGGGCCTGCGGCCCTCGCTCGGCAGGGTGCCGATGTGGCCTGCCACGGACCCGTTGTTCACCCTCGGCGTGGCAGGGCCGATGGCGCGCACGGCCGCCGACGTCGCCCTGCTCATGCGCGTGCTCGCCGAACCCGACCCGCGCTCGCCGCTGTCCCATCACGTTCCGGCGTCGCGGTTCGCCGACCCGCTCGACCGGGACTTCGCGGGCACGCCCGTGGCGTGGAGTGCCGACCTGGGGGGACTGCCCGTTGATGAGCGAGTGCTACGGGCGATGGCACCGGGCAGGCAGGTGCTGGCGGAACTGGGCTGCCGGGTGACCGATCAGGACCCGGACCTGACCGGTGCCGAGGACGCGTTCCGCACCTGGCGTGCCTGGTACTACGCGCTGAGCCTCGGCCCGTTGTACCGAGAGCATCCGGAGTGGTTCGGGGACAGCGCCGCAGGGAACATCGAGGCAGGCTGGCAGGTGACGGGTGAGGACC
Organism: Saccharomonospora xinjiangensis XJ-54; assembly: GCF_000258175.1. NCBI lineage: Bacteria > Bacillati > Actinomycetota > Actinomycetes > Pseudonocardiales > Pseudonocardiaceae > Saccharomonospora > Saccharomonospora xinjiangensis. Next base: position 4,118,448 of record NZ_JH636049.1, read on the forward strand.
TGGCTCGCGCCCAGAAGCGGCGCATCGCGCTCTACCACCGGATGCGCGAGTTCCTCGACACACACGAGTTCCTGGTGACCCTGGTGTCGCCTGTCCCGCCCTTCGACGTCGAACTGCCCTACCCTCCCGAGGTCGCCGGAGTGGGATCGGAGTCCTATCTGGACTGGATGCGGTCGTGCTACTGGATTTCCGCGACCGGGCTGCCCGCCGCCTCCGTGCCGTGCGGCTTCACCGACGACGGCCTTCCCGTGGGCCTGCAGATCGTGGGCAGGCCGGGTGACGACTTCGGCGTGCTGCAACTCGCGCACGCGTTCGAGACCGCGACGGGCACGGGCAACCGTGTTCCCACCCTCCCCGACGACCCCGCTGATTCCCACCGGAGCCGACCATGACGACACCGACCCGGCAGACCACGCAGCGCGAGCACGGTGACGGCCCGCTGTCCGGCACCGTCGTGGTGGACCTGTCCCGCGCACTGGCCGGCCCGCACGCCACGATGATGCTCGGCGATCTCGGGGCGCGCGTCATCAAGGTCGAGGCACCCGGACGCGGCGACGACACCAGGGGCTGGGGCCCACCGTTCGTGCGGCCGGAACACCACATCGGCGCGAGCGAGGAATCGACGTACTTCCTTTCCGCCAACCGCAACAAGGAATCGATCGCGCTCGACCTGAAGGACGCCGGCGACCACGCGACACTGCTCCGGATGGTCAGCCGGGCGGACGTTCTTGTGGAGAACTTCCGCACCGGAGTGCTGGACCGCCTCGGGCTCGGCTTCGCCGAGTTGCATCGACTGAACCCGCGACTGGTGATCCTGTCCATCACCGGATTCGGCCACGACGGGCCGGAGGGCGGGCGAGCGGGCTACGACCAGATCGCGCAGGGGGAGAGCGGGTTGATGTCGCTGACCGGACCCAGCCCGGACCAGCCGCAGAAGTTCGGTACCCCGATCTGCGACCTGCTCGCCGGAATGTACGGCGCGTACGGTGTGCTCGCGGCGCTACTGGAACGCGACCGGACCGGCCAGGGCAGGGTGGTGCGGACCTCGCTGCTCGCCGCGGGAGTCGGAGTGCACGCTTTCCAGGCCACCCGCTGGACCGTCGCGGGAGAGGTCGGGCTGGCACAGGGAAACCACCATCCCTCCATTGCCCCGTACGGGTTATTCCGCTGTGCCGACGGTTCGGTGCAGATCGCCGTGGGCAGTGCGGACCTGTGGAGAAGATTCTGTTCGGGATTCGGCCTCGACGCTGGCGATGCGAGGTTCGCGACGAACGCGGACCGGGTTGCCCACCACACCGAGCTGGTCGAGTCGCTGGAACGCGTGTTCTCGACCTGGAAGTCCGATGACCTGCTCACCCGGCTGGCGGAGCTGGGAGTGCCGGCAGGCCGGGTCCGAACCCTCGATCAGGTGTACGACTGGGAACAGACTCGCAGCCAGGGACTGCTCGTGAACGTCGAGCACGACACGCTGGGAACGGTCACGTTGGCGGGGCCGCCGCTGCGGTTCTTCGACACCGAGGGCACGGAGGTCACCCGCCACCGGCACACCGCGCCCCCGGTGCTGAACGCGCACCGCGACCGTGTCCGTGCCTGGCTCGACGAGCGTGCGCCGTGACCAGGCTCGGCACGGCCGCGCACTTCCTGGGGCAGGTGCTGGACCCGGGCACCTTCGAATCGTGGGACGAGCCGGTGGTCCCGCGCGGCGACAACGACTATCTGGCCTCGCTCGCGCGAGCGCGCTCGGCCACCGGCGTTGACGAGGCGGTGCTCACCGGGCGCGGACGCATCGAGGGAACCGGCGTCGCGCTGCTGGTCAGCGAATTCGGGTTTCTCGGAGGCTCGATCGGTGTCAACACCGCCGACCGGCTCACGCGTGCGATCCGCCTCGCCACAGAGCGGGGTCTGCCCATCGTGGCCGCCCCCGCTTCCGGCGGCACCCGTATGCAGGAAGGCACGCGAGCCTTCGTCAAGATGGCGGAGGTCGCCCGCGCCGTCGAACAGCACAAGAGCAGCGGCCTGCCGTATCTCGTCTACCTTCGCCACCCCACCACAGGGGGTGTGTTCGCGTCGTGGGGTTCCCTCGGCCAGCTCACTTTCGCCGAGCCGGGGGCGTTGCTGGGGTTTCTCGGCCCGAAGGTGTATCGGGCGGTGCACGGCGAGGATTTTCCCGAGGGGGTGCAGATCGCGGAGAACCTCGCCCGCAACGGAATCGTTGACCGGATCGTGCCGCTTCCGGCGCTGCGCGGACTGCTGGCGACGGTACTCGGGCACCTCCACGGCGGCCCGGCATCGGAAGGTTCCTCGCCCGCACCCACCGGGGTGGTGGGGCGGCTGAGCGGCGCGGGGTCCGCGTGGCAGTCGATCCAGCTGACCAGACGTCCGGACCGGCCAGGAGTGGAGGAACTGCTCCGTCACGCGGCAGGCGACACCGTGGAGCTCGGCGGAAGCGGCGCGGGTGTGCTGGTCGCCCTCACCCGGCTGGCAGGCACCCGGTGTGTCGTGGTCGGGCATCGGCGGCACCCCGCACCCGGTCCGATCGGGCCTACAGCATTGCGAGCCGCGCGCCGGGGCGTCATCCTCGCCGAGCAGTTCGGCCTTCCGCTGGTCACCGTGATCGACACACCGGGAGCCGAGCTTTCCGCCGAGGCGGAGGAGGACGCGTTGGCGGGTGAGATCGCCCGATGCCTTGCCACGCTCACCGGTGTGCGGGTGCCGACGGCCGCCATCCTGCTGGGGCAGGGTTGCGGAGGCGCCGCGCTCGCACTCACCTCCGCGCACACCGTGGTGGCCGCCGAGCACGCCTGGCTCTCGCCGCTGCCGCTCGAAGGGGCCAGCGCCATCGTGCACGGCCATCCCCGTCTCGCCGCCGACATGGCGACGGCTCAGCGTGTCGTGGCGGCGGACCTGCTCGCCGACGGGATCGTGGATGTGCTCGTGGGGGAGCATCGCCTGGCCTCCGGGGATGTGGCGGGGTTCTGCCGGGACATCGCCACATCCGCGATCGCCGCGATCTCGTCACAGAACGTGCGGTCCTGAACGCGGTGGGAGGTCGAGTTCACGGAGTGGGTCACCACCGTCGATGAACAACCGCCCGCCAGGGCGGAGCGCGTCGGCGATACGGCGGAGCGCGACCTGCCCTGCCCGGGGATGCCGCCCGTCGAGCGCGCCGACACGGACGGCGAAAGCCAGGTCGAACGGCGCTTCGCCAGGCAGCAAACGAAACTCCTCCACGGCCACGTGGCGGACGCTCAGAGTTCCCGCTTCGATCTCGGCGGACGCGTTCTGGCGGGTGAGGGCGATCCCCCTGGCTGAGCGGTCGATCACCAGGATGTGGCCCTCGCCGATACGCCTTGCGACGGCCTTCGCCGCGGCGCCGGGGGCGCCCCCGATTTCCAGGACCCGCATTCCCGGCGCGAGTGGCAGGGCGGAGACGATCGCGCCCAGCCGGGAGGACAGTCCGCTCATGCCGCCCGGCCGAGATCGGCAGTGACCATCGTCAACTCCAGCATCGTTCTCTGTTACGAGAGCCGCAGCACATCTTCGGCGACCCGCACCAGGTCGGAGCCGCTCACATCGGGTTCGGTGAACACATCGCCGTAGTGACCTTCCAGCCGCCCGCACCAACCGGCGAGGCAGCCCGCGCGCTTGGCTCCGTGGCAGTCCCAGGCGTGGACCGCGACGAGCGCGAGATTCTCCGGCGATGTCTCCAGCTGGTAGGCCGCCATGCGGTAGAAGGAGGGAGCGGGTTTCCAGATACCAGCCTGCGCCGCGGTGACGACCTCGTCCACATAGCGTGCCAGTCCCGCTCGTTCCAGGAACCGGGCCGTGTTGGTGGCGCTGCCGACGGTCACGCAGCCGACCCGCAGCCCGGCTTCGGACAGCAGCCGCACAGCGGGCTCGGCATCAGGGTGCGCGGGTAGCTGGCCGAATCCCTCCAGCACGTGGTCGATGTCGTCGTCGGTGACCGTGTGCCGGGTTTCGGTGCGCAACGCCTGCCGGGCCACCGACTCGAACGTCCCGGAATCCCCGCTGAGGGCCAGCGCCATGGCGTCGCGCTGGAATCGCAGGAACCACGGCTGCAACAGCCGTGCGGGTTGGCCGACCGTCTCCAACCGGGCGCCGAGCGGAGTCAGATCCAACAGGGTTTCGAGCACATCGAACGCGACCGCGTGCACGCGAGTGGACACGAGCATCTCCCCTCGCTCGGCGACTGAGCTTGCCCCGACGGTACCGGTCGGGGACTCGCAGGGCAGCGTTGCGCGGAGCATCCGCAGGCGGGCTCAGCAACGCCAGGCCTGCCACGCCCCGGTGCCGTTGATACCAGTTGTGCCCGGACGGTCCTGCTCGTTCTGTGAGGCCTGCCCTTCTGTCAGGCGTCGGGTCCGGCCACCATGCCGTCGGACGCAACGGGAGCCGGCAGGTCGATCCGGTCGAGTCTGGAGCGGTCGGTCAGTGAGGCGATTTTGGTGACGCGGCCGTCGTTGACGGTACAGGCCATGAGTGCCACCGGGGTGCCTTCCGGGCTCCACGCGAGTATGCCTGGTTGCCCGTTGACCACGACGCGGCGAGCGATGACATCCGAGGTCGGGCCGTGCGTCAGCGCACGCAGGAGGTCCTTTCGCCCTCGCGACACCATCCTGTTCTGCCCGTGCAGTTCCCAGGTGAGATCCGGGTCCAGGATCTCCAGCAACGCGTCGAAGTCGCCGTGCCTGGCCGCGGCGAGGAACGCGTCCACCACCCGGCCTTTCTCGCGATGGGTGTGTGCCGGTGACGCGGCGCCCTGAACCTTGCGGCGGGCTCGGCTCGCCATCATCTTGGCCGCGTCGGGGGACTTCTCGATCACTGCGGCTATCTCCGTGAACGGTACGGCGAACATGTCGTGCAGCACGAAAGCGAGTCGTTCGTCCGGCCGAAGCGACCGCAGCACGACCAGGAGCGCCAATCCGACCCTGTCCGCCTGGACCGCGAGGTCTTCAGGGTCGTCGTCCAACAGGACGACCGGTGCCTGGAACTGCTCTTCGTAGGACACCTCGCCTTTGGCGGTACGCGACCTGAGCACGTCGATGCACAGCCTGCCGACCGCGGTCGTGAGCCATCCCGCGAGGTTCTCGATGGAACCCGGTTCCTGACGGACGAGTCGCAGCCACGCCTCCTGCACGACGTCCTGAGCATCGCTCGAACTTCCGAGGACACGGGTCGCCATCGCCAGCAGCCGCTGCCGGTTCCCCTCGAACTCCTCAGCCAGGGCCTTCTGTGTGGTCATCCGTTACCCCTTCTCGTCCTGAGCCGTCATCACCATGACGGGCCCGAGCGGGCCGCCGTAACAACGAAGGAGTAAGCCGTGAACCTCACTTTGTGGATCGTCGCAGGTCTCCTCGCCGCCGCCTTCACCGCAGGCGGTACGAGCCTGCTGCTGATGGGAAGGGAGAGATACCGCGCGATCGGACACAGTCAGCACTGGGTTGACGACTTCGGAGACGGCCACCTGAAGTTCATCGGTGCGGTCAAGATCGTCGGTAGCCTGGGGCTGATTCTTCCGGCCGCGCTGGACATCGCGCCGATCCTGACGCCGCTCGCGGCCTGTGGCATGGCGATGTTCATGACCGGCGCCGCCACGACGCGCTTCCGCCGCAGTGAGTGGACGCTGCTGGTTTCTGATCTGGTCTTTGTGAGTCTGTTCGCGTTCATCGCCTGGGGCAGATTCGCGCTCCAGCCGTTCTGACGCAGGGGTCTCGTGGGCAGCCACCCGGCAGCGGCGAACGCGCCGTCGTGTTCGCGCACCCGCGCCACCGCTTCGTCGGACGTGGCAACCCTCGGTTTCGTGGCGGCACAGTCGATGTCCGCCTGTGCCGTGGGCTGCCTGGTTCGGAACCGTTGACGGGAACGCACCACGGACAGCCATGCCGGTGCCCGCATCATGCGCGTACGCACTGTGTGAGGAGGAGCCGCAGATGGTCGCGCAGGGTGCGCCGGAGCTGTTCGACACTCAACGCCCCGTGCGGGGTGACGGTGTCGATGGTGAGGCCGCCGATCAGGGATGTCAGCTGCCGCGCCGCGTCCTCGGGGTTCGGTGCTCCGACCCCTTCCAGCGCACCGGCGACGACCTCGTGCAGGTCGGTCGCCATGCGCCCGGCGAAAGGGGCGAGAGCGGGGCGGAGCCTTGAGGCGAGGAGGAACTCGACCACGACGATCGCCTCGTCCCGCCGTTCGTCGTCTACGGGCAGGACTTCCTCGACGAGGTTCTGCAGTGCGTCGAGGGCCTCGTGTTCGGTCAGGTCGCGGAAAGCGTCGATCGGGTGGCGGGCGAGGCGGGCGCCCATGCGGTCACCGGCTTCCGTTGCGGCGGCCACGAGGAGGTCAACGTGCCCGTCGAAGTAGTGGCGCACGGAGCCGATGTTGAGACCTGCTTCGGCGGCGACCTTGCGCAGGGACGCACCGTCGATGCCTTCGGCGACGACGCAGCGGAACGCGGCTTCCACCACGTGCCTTCGGCGTTGGTCGGGGTCGATTCGTGCGGGCATCTTCTAGCCTCTCTGCCGTGACACACGGGATTCGTCCCACACGGGTGTGGTCGTCTCGTAGACGGTGCCGTCGGAGCCGAAGACCAGGAATCGGTCGAAGTCGCGGGCGAACCAGCGGTCGTGGGTGACGGCGAGCACCGTCCCTTCGAAGGCGCGCAGGGCCTGCTGCAAGGCTTCGGCGGATTCCAGATCGAGGTTGTCGGTCGGCTCATCGAGCAGCAGAAGCGTCGCGCCCGCGAGTTCGAGCAGCAGGATCTGGAACCGGGCTTGCTGTCCGCCGGAGAGCGAATCGAACGTCTGCTCGGCCGATCGCGCCAGTTCGTATCGTGCGAGCGCCCTGGACGCGTCCTCACGAGGCATCCCCGCGCGGTGTTCGTCACCACGATGCAGGATCGACAGCAGCGTGCGGCCCGTGAGGTCGGGCCGCCCATGGGTCTGTGCGAACCAGCCGGGACGCACCCTCGCGCCCAACCTGGCGGTTCCGGTGTGCGGGACGGGCTCGATCACCAGGTCGGTCACCGGTGCGTGCTCCGGTTCCGGGGCGGTGCCTCCGACGGCCAGCAGGCGAAGGAAATGTGACTTGCCGGAACCGTTCGAGCCGAGCACCGCGATGCGGTCTCCGTACCAGGCCTCGCAGTCGAAGGGGCGCATCAGGCCGGTCAACTCCAACGCTTCACACGTCAGCACCCGCTTTCCGGTGCGACGGCCACGCAACCGCATCGCCAGGTTCTGTTCCCTCGGCCTCGCCTCGGGCGGTCCCGCCTCCTCGAACCGCGCGAGGCGTGTCTGCGCGGCCCGGTAGCGGGATGTCATGTCGGAGTTGTACGCCGCCTTCTGCCGGTACATCTGGACGAGCGCCTTCAGTTTGGCGTGCTCCTCGTCCCACCTGCGGCGAAGCTCGTCGAGCCTCGCGAACCGCCGCTGCCGTGCGGAATGGTAGGTGTCGAACCCGCCAGGATGCACCCACGCGGTACTTCCGGCGGCTCCGAGTTCGAGGCTCACGATCGCGGTCGCGGTGCGCGCCAGGAGTTCCCTGTCATGGCTCACGTACAACACGCTCTTGCCGCTCTCGATCAATCGTTCCTCTAGCCACCGTTTGCCCGGGACGTCGAGGAAGTTGTCCGGCTCGTCCAGCAGCAGCACCTCGTCCGGCCCGCGTAGGAGAGCCTCCAGCGCCAGGCGTTTCTGCTCACCGCCGGACAGCGTCGCCACCGGCCGGTCCCCGCACTGTTCGAGGGTGATACCCAGCGCGGTGGTCGTGCAGATGTTCCAGAGCACCTCGGCCTCGTATCCGCCCGCGTCGCCCCACGCGGCCAGCGCCTCGGCATAGGCCAGCTGTGACGCTGTCGTGCCTCGCGCGCTCAGGGTCGCCTCGGCGCCGGCAAGTGCGGCAGCCGCCTGCCGAACCGGCGCCGGAGCGAACGACGTCAGCAGTTCGCGCACCGTCCCGCCCGCGAGGAACTGCGGCATCACGCCGAGACTCCCGCCGCGCGACACCGCTCCGGCATCCGGTGCGAGCGCGCCCGTGACGATGCGGAGCAGCGTCGTCTTCCCCGCGCCGTTCGCCCCGATCAACGCCACGCGCTCGCCTGCGCTCACTCGGAACGACACGTCGTCGAGGAGCACGCGGCCATCGGGGAGTGTGTAGGTGACGGAGGAGATATCGAGGAAGGGCACCGAGTCAATATATCACAGCTGTGATAAATGCCTGGTCTGGCGCTGGTTCCGTGCTGGGTCTGAGCCGGACCGCCGCGTCGCCACTGCCGCGTCGCGGCTCTGGCGCGGATCGGGCGGCTGGGCCAGGAGCACGGCGCTCGGCGCACGCGTCGTTCTGACCGTGCTCCCCGGCAGTCGGCGCAACTGTATGGCTCCGGCCGGAAGAGTCCACAGCGATTTTTCCGACGCCGCGCACGTCCTGCCGGCGCGGACACTCGCCCGCACGGCGGTTTGACCCGCCTCGAACGTGTCATACCTCTGCCAGGCCGTCTCGGAGCCGGTCGAGGTCGATTCCGAGACGTGGTCTGTCCCGGAAAGGCCCCGGCTCACCAGGGACGTGAAAGGCGGCGGAAACGAGGCTATGAAGCGGGTTGTCGCGGATCACTTCGGCGGTCCTGACGTTCTGCACGTGGTCGAGGAGCCCGTTCCCCGGCCGGGACCGGGGCAGGTCCGCGTCGAGGTCGAGGCCGCGGGCGTGTCGTTCACCGACGCGCTGCTGCGGGCGGGAACCTACCTCGGCGGGCCGAAACCGCCGTTCACTCCCGGTTACGAGCTGGTCGGCAGAGTGCGCGAGGTGGGGAAGGGCCGCCAGACGCTGAGTGAAGGCGACCGGGTGGCGGCGCTGACCGTCTGGGGAGGTTACGCGGAGCAGGTGTGTGTTCCCGGGGAACTCGCTGTTCCGGTACCCGACGACCTCGACGCCGCGCTGCTGGTGAGCATCATCTTTCCCTACCTCACCGCCTACCAGCTCCTGCACAGGGCGGCGAGGGCGCGCCGAGGGGAGACCGTCCTGCTCCACGGTGCTGCGGGCAGAGTCGGGACAGCCGTGCTGGAACTCGCGGCTCCCGCAGGGCTTCGCGTCTACGGAACCGCCTCGGCCGACGAATGCGCGAAGGTCGAGCGGCTCGGCGCGGTCGCGATCGATTACCGCGACGAGGACTTCCTTCCAAGGGTTCGTGAGCTGACCGGCGGCGGCGTGGACGTCGCCCTCGACGGGATCGGTGGAACACTGTCGCTGCGCTCGTTTCGTGCGCTGCGTCCCGGCGGCAGGCTCGTGGTGTTCGGCCACTACGTCACGTTGGCGCACGGCAGGAAGAGCCGACGCGGGTGGCTCACCTGGTATGCCTCCACGGCGGCCGTCGCGCTGGCCGGACTGCTGTCGCCACGCCGCCGCGTGCTCTCCTACCGGATCGCGAAGCTGCGCGACCGGCATCCCGACTGGTTCCGCGCGGACCTTCAGGAGCTGGTCCGGCTGCTGCGCGCGGGAGTCGTCAACCCCGAGGTCGCGCAGCGCCTGCCGCTGACCGAGGCCCGCCAAGCCCACGAGCTGCTGAACACCTCAGCGGCCAAGGGCAAGCTCGTGCTGGTGCCGTAGCGCGGCGGCCGGGAGCACGGCGGTGTGTGGAGGCAGTGGAGGTATCGGGCGACGGCGCTCGCCGCTCAGCCGAGGCCCGCGACCAACAGCAGCACCGCCGACGTGGTGAGCAGGACAGGGCAGATCTTGAACCAGACCACGCTGGTGCGGGCACCGGTCGAAGCCGTCAGCGCCGCGAGAACGAGCAACGCCCCCGCGATCACACGGTAGGTCCAGTCGGCGGTGGGCGTCTCGCCGCCCACCAGCGTGACCGCGGTGATCAGTGCGGCGAAGGACCACATGGTCACCGCTTCCGCAAGCCATTCCTGTACCAGCACCCTGCGGTTGTCCACGGAGATCTCGCCGAACCCGGCGACCACCGACCGGGTGGGAATCGCGTGCGAGATCCCCCACAACCCCACGAGGCCCGCGGCGAGGTAAGCGAGAACGGCGTCCATGACGCCATGGTCCTTCGTGGGCAGCCATGCGGCAGCGGCGAACGCTCGATCTCGTGAGGGCGGCGGGACGGTCGGATCGCCTGGCCTTCCCGCGCGAGCAGGCTCTGCCCCGGACCTGGACGATCCGGGGCAGAGCGGAGGGGCAGCCGGGTCAGCCGGTCAGTCCATCATGGCGGCCAGCATGCCCGGCTCGTACGACCCAGCGGGGTTGCGCACGATCACGTTGAGGCGGTTGGCCGCGTTCGTCAGGGCGATCAGCGAGAGGAGCGCGGCGAGTTCGTCGTCGTCGTAGTGTTCACGCACCCGCGCCCACGTCTCGTCGGACACGCCGGTGTGGGCGTCGGCGAGCCGGGTGCCCTCCTCGGCGAGTGCCAGCGCCGCCCGCTCCGCCTCGGTGAACACGACGGCCTCACGCCAGGCGGCCACCAGGTTGAGCCGCGCGGCGGATTCACCGGCTGCCATCGCTTCCTTGGTGTGCATGTCCACGCAGAAGCCACAGCCGTTGATCTGGCTGACGCGCAGCGACACCAGCTCACGGGTGGTCTTGGGCAGTGGCGACTGCTCGACCAGCAGACCGGCACCGGCGAACCGCTTGCCGAACTTCGCGGCGAACTCGTTGTCGAACAGGTTGAGGCGGGGTTCCATGGTCGTTCTCCTCGCTCGTGGCGAACTCGTTGACAGGTGCTCAGCGCGCTGACGAACACCAGACGCCGCCGCCCCGGTCCTCGTGACAACTCGGCGATGTGATGGGGAACACCCAGGATGGAGCGGGCCGGTGTCACAGACCGGAGGGGCCCGGCGTCTTCACGAGGACAGAGTCGAACGCGAGCAGGAGCGAGCCATGTCGAAGCCGCACACCACCTCCGGCGAAGGGCGGGTGGAGGAGGATCGCCGCCCCGATCTCGCCACGGAAACGTTCCTCACCCACCGCAACCTGCTGTTCACCGTCGCCTACGAGATGCTGGGCTCCGCCGCGGACGCGGAGGACGTCCTGCAGGAGACATGGCTGCGGTGGGCTGGCGTCGATCTCGGCGCGGTGCGCGACCAGCGGGCGTACCTGGTGCGGATCACTACCCGCCAGGCGCTCACGCGGCTGCGCACGCTCGCCCGTCGCAAGGAGTCCTACGTGGGTTCCTGGCTTCCCGAGCCGCTGCTCACCTCGCCGGACGTGGCCGAGGACGTCGAGCTGGCCGACAGCGTCTCGATGGCGATGCTGCTGGTGCTGGAGACGCTCAAACCGACAGAGCGAGCGGTGTTCGTGCTGCGCGAGGTGTTCGACTTCGACTACGACGAGATAGCCGGAGCCGTGGACAAGAGCCCAGCCGCGGTGCGGCAGATCGCGCACAGGGCGCGGGAACACGTCGCCGCGCGCCGCCCGCGCGGGGTCGTGTCCGCCGACGAGACCAGGGCCGTCCTCGACGCCTTCCGGCTGGCGATCGAGACCGGCGACGTGCAGGGGCTGCTCGACATCCTCGCCCCGGATGTCGTCCTCGTCGGCGACGGCGGCGGGGTCAAGCAGGCCGTGCCGCGCCCGATCGTGGGTTCCGGCAAGGTGGCGCGCCTTCTGGTCGGCGGTCTCGGCAAGGTCACCCTCCCCGTGGCGCTGGAGCCGGTGCAGGTCAACGGTCATCCCGCGCTCGTGGTCCGGCTCGACGGCGAACTCGACAGCGTCGTGGCGATGCGGATCGACGACGGGCGCGTCACCGGCCTCTACGCCGTGCGCAACCCGGAGAAGCTCGCGCATATGGAGTACCAGACCTCTCTGCGCCGCTAGAGTCGCTTCGCCGAGTTCCCACACCGAGCGATGATCGTTCGTGGAATGCTGGTGCCATGCCGACAAAGCCCGGCGTGCCGGATGCTCCTCGTGTTGTGCGGGCGGATGCCGCCTGCCTTTCCTCACTTGCCCTTCTCGACTTCACCTTCGAGGTGTCGGCCGAGCTGACCGAGCCGTTCGACGGCGACGCGATCAGTCCGCTCGTCCCCTACACCAAGGACTACGGCTTCGACGTGGAGGAGCTGGCCGGGTACCTCGACCGGCAGGACGGTGACCTGTTCGTCGCGATGGTCCGCGACGCCCGCATCGGCTACGTCGCCGTGTCCGAGGGCTGGAACGGCTACGCCGTCGTCGAGGACATCGCCGTGGATGTCGCCCACAGGGGCACAGGGGCCGCTCGCGCGCTCATGGACGCCGCGATCGAGTGGGCACGGGAGGCGGGATTGAGCGGCCTGCGGTTGGAGACGCAGTCCATCAACGTGGCCGCGTGCCGCTTCTACCGGCGCTACGGGTTCGTGCTCGGCGGCCACGACCGGTTTCTCTATCGCGCGCTCGATCCCTCGACGCGCGAGGTGGCGCTGTACTGGTACTACCCGTTCTTCACGTCGTGAGGTGGGTCCGCGCCGATGGCAGGCGACCTCGGCCGGTCGGCGCGTCGGCGCGGACGCCGTGATTCTCAGGCGGGATCTGCCTGATCTGCCGGGGGTTGTGGTTCCCGGCCTCGGCCGAGCCACCCTCTGACGAGCAGCACGAGTGCCATCAGTGCGGGCACAGCTCCGGTGCCGAGCGCCAGGAACCACTGCGCGGACAGTGCGGCGACGATCGCCACCGGCACGAGAACGATGCCGAGCAGGAACCCGGCTCGCAAGGTGTGGTCCCAGCTTCCGACGATCAGGCCGAGCAGCCACCCCCAGCCGGGCCAGGCGGTGTGCTGGTCGCCTGTGCCTGGTCGCGCTGCGCTCGCGGCACCCGGGCCGCTCACCTCGGCTGTTGCCGCCTCGGCTTCCTGCGCGGCACCGGTTGTGCTGACCTGGGGACGCTCCTGAGCCTTGTCCTCATGGTTGTCGCTCCCATGGTTGCTCTGTAGGGTCAAGTCCGTTCATGCCCTTCCGGTGGTTTGAACACATCGGCGCGGCCCCTGATGCCACAGGGGCCGCGCGTCGATTCCCTTTCACATTTGTGATGCTGAATCGATATCAACATCATCTCTCACGGTGTCGTTCATGCTCGCGCGACCCCCGCTTCTGGCGGTGAGTGGTTTGCGTTGATCGCCCAACGGTCGAGCGATTTCAGAAGTAACGCACTGTCATTCCGTGCCCGGCAGCCTTCGTAATCTCGCGCACCCGTCCGCACCTGCTGCTTTGCTGCTTCGGCGAACGGTTCGCAGGTCAGGACGGATTGTTCGGATAACGATGATGCAAGCTGCCTGGAAATGTAGCAGGCTACGTTTCCTGGTTGGTTAATTGCGTTGTGGAACGGGAATGAATGGAGATTCACTCAAACGGGTGGCGACGCTTTCTGGAAATATACTCTCAGTTGCTTTTCGCGGTGACGTCCGTAGGCCTAACCACCATCGCCGTCGAGCCTCGAACCTCTGCCGGCCCGGCCTCCCCGGCACGCTGTGTGCCTGGGCCACCCCTCACTTTCGTCAGGGGTGGTTCCGGACGGTCGTCGGATCCGCCCACAAGTGTCCACTTTCTACCGTCATCGGCATGCAACGCACACTCGCCGTCCTGGCGGTCGCGGCACTGGCGGGCGGCCTTGCCACCACACCCGCCACACAAGCCGCGGTGGCTCGGCCGAGCGCCCGAACCATCGACACCTACCTCGCCGAGGCGTGGGAATCCACCGGTGTGCCTGGATTCTCCGCCGTCGTGACTCACCACGACCGCGTCGTTCACGCCGCCGGTTACGGCCACGACGCCGAAGGAAATCCCGTCACCGAGCACACACCCATGCGCGTCGCCTCGCTGAGCAAGTCCTTCACGGCCACGGCGGTCCTGACGCTCGTGGACGACGGCCGCGTCAAGCTCGACGAACCGGTGGCGACCTACCTGCCGGAGTTCCGCATGGCCGACGACCGTGCGGGCCGCATCACCGTCCGCCAGTTGCTGAACCAGACCTCGGGCCTCTCCGACACCGGGGTGGACATCACCTCCGCCGAGGAGGCCACCTCGCTGCGGGAGTACGTCGCGGCGCTGTCGGACGGCACGCTCGCGGCCGATCCGGGAACCCGCTGGGAGTACTGCAACGTCAACTACGAACTTGCCGCCCGCGTCGTCGAGGTGGCCGGAAGGCAGCCGTTCGGCGACTACCTGCGAGAGCATGTGTTCACACCGCTGGGGATGTCTCGCAGCGCGGTGGACGTCGCCGACGTCGTTCCGGCCGAAGGCCATATCTCGCTGTTCGGGCTGTGGTGGGCCCGGCAGGAACCGGAGCAGTTCCTCGACAACGGTGGAGCGGGCGGCGTCATCACCACGGCCGACGACCTGGGGCGGTGGCTGGTCTCGCAGAACGGCCACGGCACGTCGATCCTGGCACCGGGCAGCCTCGCGGAGTCGCACCGGCCGGTGACCGACGCCGCGTACGCGATGGGTTGGGGCACGCAGCGGATCGGTGATGACGATCTTCTCGTGCACAGCGGGAACCTTTTCACCTACACGGCCGTGCAGGCCGTCGATCCCGAGACGGGACGGGGTTTCGCGGTGCTCGTCAACGGCGCAGGGCTCTACGACGACGCCTACGAGGTGCTGGCCGGTCTGGTGGAGCTGAGCAGAGGAGGGAACCCGGAGATTCCCGGAGGGGACAGGCAGGTGGTGGAGCTGGTGCTCGGGCTGCTCGCGCTCGCGGCCGTGGTGCTGGGCGTGCTGGGCGTGCTTCGCGCACGGAGGTGGGCGGCGGCCCGCGCGGCGGGGAACCGGTGGTGGCTCGGCGCCCGACTGGTGGGCGTGTCCGTGCCGCTCGTGATGTTCGCCGCGTATCCGGACCTGGCGTCGGTGCTGATGAACGGCAGGACCGTGACCTGGGAACAGCTCATGTACTTCGCTTTGCCGCTCACGGTGCTGCTCGCGCTGAGCGGGGCGGCCTCGGCGGCCACGCTGGTGGCGCGGGCGGCCGCGTTGCGCTCGGTAGGGTCGGTGCGGTGAGAAACGGGGCGCTCCTGGCCATCCTGCTCGCGGTGTGCGCGGGCAACGCCGTGGACCTCGACACCATCGAGGTGTGGCGGCAGCTCGCCTTCGTGGTCGTGGCCGTCGCCGCGTACCTGCACGGACGCCACCTCCCGGCGCGGAGGGCATGGCAGTTGTTCCTCGCCGCCGCCGTGGTCTGCGCCGGTTTCGCCGTGGCGGAGTTCTGGGTCGGAGTAGGCATGGTCGCCGCGCTGGCGCTGTTCACGGGGCTGCCATGGCTGGCGGGACGGTTCCGCCGCCAGCAGGCCGAGCTGGTCGCCGCGGGCCAGGATCGGGTGGCGCGCCTGCAAAGGGAGCGGGAACTCGTCGAGGAGCACGCGGCGCTGCGGGAACGAGCCAGGATCGCCTCGGAACTGCACGACGCCCTCGGGCACGAACTGGCCCTGCTGTCACTCAGGGCAGGTGCGCTGGAACTGCTGCCGGACCTCCCGCAGCGACACAGGGAGGCCGTCACGGAGGTGCGTGCGGGAGCGGTGGCCGCCACCGACCGGCTCCGCGAGGTCGTCGGAGTGCTGCGGGAACGGGCTGCCCCCGGACCGCCGGTGGCCGAGACGGTCGCCGACCTCGTCGAGCGCGCGCGAGCGGCAGGCATGACCGTCACCGCCGAGTTTCCACCCGGCCATCTGGACGGGGACGTGTACCGCGTCGTCAGGGAGGCGCTCACCAACGCGGCCCGGCACGCACCCCGTGCCCCGGTGTCACTGCGAGTGCGGTCGGAGAGAGGCGGACTGGAGGTGTCGGTGTCCAACCCCCTGCCCGATCCACTGGACGGCGGTGCGCCTCGACGCGGCACCGGTAGCGGACTCGCCGGGCTGCGCGAGCGCCTGCGGGATGCCGGTGCGACGCTGGCTGTCCACGACGACGGCGGGCGGTTCACCGTGACGGCGCGCTGGCCCGCGACGCCGGCGCCGGGAGAAGGTCGATGATCCGGGTCGTGCTCGCCGACGACGAGGCGATGATCCGCGCGGGTGTGCGCGCCGTACTGGCGTCGGACCCGGCGATCGAGGTGGTCGCCGAGGCAGGCGACGGCAGGACCGCCATCGACGCGGCGCGCAAGCACCAGCCGGACGTCGTGGTGCTGGACATCAGGATGCCCGGACTCGACGGCCTTTCCTCGGCAGCGGAGTTGCGGCAGGTGCTGCCCGGCGTCGCTGTGGTGGTGCTGACGACGTTCGACGAGGACGCCTACGTGGCGCAGGCACTCGAGTGCGGGGTGAGCGGTTTCCTGCTGAAGGCGTCCGACCCGAGGGAGTTGCTCATCGCCCTGCACGCGGTGGCCGAGGGCGCCGCCTACCTTTCACCGAGGATCGCCCGCAGGCTCATCACGCGCGTGCGCGGCGAAGGACTGTCGCGGTCGGCCTCGGCGCGCACCCGTGTCGGGGAGCTGACGCCACGCGAGCGGGACGTGCTCGCCGCGCTGGGCTCTGGACTGTCCAATGCGGACATCGGCCGTGCGCTGTTCCTCTCGGAGGGCACGGTCAAGGCGCACGTCAGCGCCATCCTGCGGCGGCTGGGACTGGCCAACCGGGTCAAGGCCGCGATTCTCGCCCACGAGGCGGGGCTCGTCGCCGACGACCACTGACCGTCGTTCCCCGCGCACCGAGCCCCTGCCGGATTCAGCGCCCGCCGACCTCGCGGGCCACGCGCTCCAGCTTGTCGTGGTAATCCTGCCACCAGCCCGCGTCACCGCCGGGGAGGTTGCGTTGCCGCTCCCGCAACCCCACCGTGCCGTCGATGAGCTCCCGCACGATGTCGGCGTGCCCGGCGTGCCGCTGAGTTTCGGCGATCATGTGGACGAGCACGGCGTGCAGCGTGGTGTTGGCGCGCTCGGCGGGCCAGTGGGGCACGACTCCCGGCGCGTCGAGGGCGAGACTGTCGATGGTGCGATCCGAATGGGCACACACGCGGCGGTAGAGGCCGAGGATGTCCTCACGGGACTCCTCCGGCGTCGCCCACATGTCCGCGTTGTCCTCCGAGTCGTCGGACAGCCAGGGCAGCTCCTCGGCGAAGGGTCTGCCGAAGGTTGCTCCGAAGTAGTCGATTTCGCACCCCGAGAGGTGTTTGAGCAGGCCGAGCAGGTTCGTGCCGGTGGGGGTGAGCGGGCGCCGCACGTCGTACTCGGACAGCCCCTCCAGCTTCCAGACCAGCGCATCGCGCGCGGTGGTGAGGTAGTGGTGGAGGACGGACTTGGGTTCGTCAGGATTCATCGTGCCATCCTGCCATCGGCCTCTGACCGAAACGGCCGGTTCTATGATGAGGTGTCCGCCATGACTTCCATCGTGGTCGCCGTCATCGCCGCTGTCGCGTCCATCACCGCCGCTGTCGTCGCGGGTGTCTTCGCCATGGCCTCACGCCGCCACGAACTCAGGGTGCAACGTGCCGATGCGGCACGGGAGCGGAACATCGAGGACAAACGCGCGATGTACGGGCCGGTGGTTGATCTGCTGGACCGGATGTTCACCACTGACGACCTGCCGACGGCGGAGGAGCAGGAACACAAGCGCCGGTTCGACCGCTGGGTCAACGTGTACGGGTCGGACGGTGTCGTCGCCGCCTACGGCAGGCTCATGCAGGCGCTCCCGCACAACCCGCCTGCCGATCTCCAGTTCCGCCTCTACGGCGACTTCCTGCTGGAGGTCCGCAAGGACCTCGGTGATCCCGCCAGCCGGATCGGAGTCCTGCACATCCTCGGTCCCCGGCTCAACGGGGTCGGCGACCCTCGGACGCTGACCGATCCCGACCTCGACGCCGTGTGCGGGCGGCTCGGGTGGACACCTCCGTGGGCCCTTCCGAAGTGAGTGCCGTTCCCGCGCGTGCGGCGTCGATGGCGGCACCGCAGGTCGCCTCCAGTTCGGTGACGACCGCGTCGAGCGGCGCGGCACTGCGTTGGGCCCTCGCGAGCACGAGGGCGCCTTCCAGTGCGCTCACCACGAGGGTTCCGAGTGTGGTCGCCCGCTCCGATGGCACACCTTCCCGGCGCAGTGACCCGGCGACGGCGGCCTCCCAGTCCCGCAACGCGGTCCCCGCGGCGTCCCTGGCGCCGGGCACCGGCCCGAGCGCGGACGCGGCCACGGGGCAGCCTGCTGCGTAGTCGCTGCGGGCGAGTCCCTCGCGCCACAGCCGCGCCACCGCGCGCAGTGCCGAAACCGTGCCCTGTTCGCGCAACAGCCGCGTGATCGCGCCGGTCAGTTCTCCGGACGCCTCGCGGGTGGCCTCCTCGACGAGCTGCGCCTTGCCTCCGGGGAAGTGGTGATACACCGAACCCCGTGGTGCGCCGCTGTGGGCGAGGACGTCGGCGAACGACGTTCCGGCGACCCCGCGTTCGCGCAGCAGCGCAACGGCGCTGGCCGTCATCGCCGACCTCGGCCCCGCGATCCGGCCGTGTTCACCGGTACCGCCGGACCGGCGAGTCCGCTGTGTCATGCGTTACCTCCGGAAACGTCACGGCGGGACGCCGGGCATCGACTATGTATGTTGTCATACTGAATTGCCGCGCCGCCACAGCAGGAGTTCCCATGACCGAAGCAGTCGTCGCGAAAGACGGCCACCCGTTCGACGAGGCCGTCGCGCTCGACCCTGTGGCCGAGGGCGTTCACACCGGACACACCCACCCCGCGTACACCAACATGGTTGGCCCCTTCGGCGGTGTGACCGCGGCCGTTCTGATGCGGGCGGTACTCGCCGACCCCCGGCTGCTCGGAGAGGTGCTCTCGCTCACCGTCAACTACGCCGCCGCCGTGGCAGAAGGACCGTTCGAGGTGACGGCGACGCCCGTGCGTACGAACAGGTCCACCCAGCACTGGACGGTCGCGCTCACGCAGGGTGGGGCACCGGTCACGACGGCGACCGTCGTGACCGGTCTCCGCAGGCCGACGTGGTCCGACTCGGAGGCCCCCATGCCCGCCGTGCCCCGCGCCGACGACGTTCCGGTGCGGCCGATGCCGGATTTCGTCGCCTGGGCACGCAACTACGAGATGCGTTACCTGGAGGGCCCGCTGCCCGACGCGGACACCGGAGCGCACGCCGACTCGACCACCACGCTGTGGGTGAGGGAACAGCCGTCGCGGACACTCGACGTTCCCGCACTCGCGGCGTTGTGCGACGTCTTCTACCCGCGAATCCTCCGTCGCAAAGGGACGTTCGTTCCCGCGGGCACGGTGTCGCTCACGACCTACTTCCACGCCCCTGCCGAGACAGTGCGGGCGCAGGGAAACCGCCCACTGCTCGGCACCGCGAAGGCGGGTGTGTTCGGCGGCGGGTACTTCGACCAGTCGGCACGGCTGTGGAGCGCCGACGGCGACCTGCTGGCCAGCAGCCACCAGCTGGTGTACTTCAAGGAGTGAGCCGCCGCGGCGTGATGCGGACGAAGGGGATGCGACGGCCCACCTCGCGGAAGCCTTCGTCGCTGCCGTCAACGGGAAAGCCCATGAGGCGCTTGCACAACTGCCTGGCCGTCCGATGGTGCCGCCCGCCGAACAGCCACCCCAGCCGAAGCCGGTAGAGGGCGATCGGCAGCCGGAACAGCATCCGGGTCAGGCCGGTGGGCCTGCGGCGTTGGTCGCGTGCGGTCATCGCTGCTCCCGGTGGGATCGGTGGTGAGGCCGGACGCGAGTGAGCGGGGCCTCCGGCACGAGGTGGCAGACGAGCAGTTTGAGGAAGAACAGCACCGGTATCCACACCAGCGCCCCGGGAAGCGGTAGCCAGGTCAGGTTCACCAGGACCGCCGCGAGGTAGAGCGCCATCGCGGAGGGCCGCGCGAGGTCCACCGGCAGTGCCTCGATCGCGACGGCCGAGCCGAGCAGGAGACCGGCATTGACCAGCACCCAGTGCCATCCGCCCGCGTCCAGCACCACGGCGACGGCGACGAGGTGGAGGCCGTGTGTGGCGGCGAAGCCGATGCGATGGAGCGCGGTGGCGCCGTCGCGGTGATACCAGCGTTTGGCCGAGTTGGTCGCGTTGGTGAGAACCCCTCCGACGAGGTCAACGATCAGAACGCCCAGCACCACGACGCCGAGTGGGGACAGTGTGGACCAGCCTCCGGCCAGGCTGACGTGGGTCGTCAGCAGTGCTGAGCCAAGGAGCGTGCCCGTGACCTGAATCGCGATCTCCGCGCGGGTGGTTCCCGGCCCGAAGAACCGCTGCGCGGCCCCGCGAAGCCCTGGTGACGTGCCGGGAACGGCCCGGTCGATACGGATACCTGCGCGTGCCCGGTCCGATGCGCCCGATGCGGTCATGAGCGCTCCTCGGGGCCGGGTGCGAGCAGTCCGCGCAGTGCGGCGAGTTCACCACGCACCAGCGCGGCGGCAGCATCGTTGTCGAGGTCGCCTCGATGACGCAGTGTCCAGTCGTCGAAGACCGCCAGAACGGCGACGGTGGCCTCTCTCAACAGGCTCAGTGGCAGATCGTCGCGGACGGCCCCTGCCGCGACGCCTTCGGCGAGTACGCGATCGAGCCACGCTCGCGTGGCGGCCAGTGCCGCTCCTGCGGCCGATCCGGGGGACATGGGCGCGCGGGGAAGGTGGAAAAGGCGGCCGAGGTCGGCGAAGAGCGGCCGTTCGCGGGCCAGCGTGGTCAACCGGCCGAAAATGTCGGCGGTGTTCGTCCAGAAATCGGCCGCGAATTGTTCCGGTTCCGGAATGGCGAGCACGTCCAGCAGCTCACCGGTCAGTTCTTTCACCACGAGGTCGAAGAGGCTCTCCTTGGACTCGACGTAGTAGTAGAAGGAACTCTTGCTCATGCGGCACTCGCGGATGATCCGGTTGAGCGAGGCTCGCTCGTATCCGGAGGTGGCGAATTCGCGGGCCGCCGTCTCCAGGAGAAGACGGCGCTTTTCCGGATTCATATGGCGATCGGCCCTGTTGCCCACCACGTCACCGTAGCAAGTGTGGACCGGGCGGTCCACACGGCGCGGTCTCCGGCGCGAATCCGTGTCCCGCCTGGTGATGCCGCTTTCCGTCGTGACGGCGGGGGACAGGGGACGCGGTGCGCCGTGCGTGGCCGGGTGAGTCCGGCCCGAGACCGGTGCCTGATCCGTGGTCGCCGCCGTGATCGAGATGCCTGCGGACACGGTCGTGATGTCGCCGCCCTGGCCGGTCGCAGGAGCCGGAACACCGGGAGGAAACTCGCCGGGCCACCCGGTGCCACCTCTGTCGTGCGACCGCCTCACCTGGCATGATCTGTGCGCTGGCTCACGAAGGGGAACCGGCGTGGTGTGCCGGGCGTCAACACGGGCGCGACGGGATCGAACGGGGGGGTGCGGATCATGACGGACGGCGTGGACGCCAGTGACCGCATGATCGACAACTGGACCCGGCGGGTCCAGGAGCAGGCGCAGCGTTACCAGGCGATGGCCGCGCGAGTGCAGGAAATCTCGGTTACCGAGCGTTCTCCCGACAACGTCATCGAGGTGACGATCAACTCGAAGGGCCTGCTCACCGGACTCACGATCGCCGAGAGCGCGCAGGACAAGCGCATGGCCGAACTGTCGGCCCAGATCATGCGCACGGTCCAGACCGCGCAGTCGCGCATCCCCGCGCTGCTCCAGCAGGCGATGGCCGAGACGGTCGGCACGGAGGACCAGACGGCCGCGAAGGTCTTCGAGGAGGCGAAGAAGACCTTTCCCGAGCCTCCTGCCGAATCCGAATCGCCGCAGGAGGAGAGCCGCGAGCTGCACTTCGGCCCCGAGGAGGACGACGTCGCGCCGGAGCCACCGGCTCCACCGCCGCCGCCACGGCCGACAACCCGCAGGCGCCCTTCCGACGGCGACGACGACGATTTCGGCGGTCGTTCCATCTTCTCCTGACACACACGGATTTCTGGGGGTCCCATGCCGCAGGGCGGTTTCGAGGTCGGCGCGGACCTCGACGCGCACGCGACACAACTCGACGCGGTCGTCGAGCAGTTGACGCAGGCGCTTGAGGCCGCGCAACAGGTGAGCATGCCCACCGACGCTTACGGCATCCTGTGCCAGCCGTTCCGGATGATGCTCGACCCCGTCGAGCAGTTCGGCATCGACGCGTTGAGCGACTCGGTCGAGGCGATGCAGGCCACGGCCGACAAGGTGCGCAAGGCCGCCGAACAGTACCGGACGACGGACGAGACCTACCGCGACTCGATGCGGGGCGGCGATGTCTGAGCCGAACCCGCTCGTCGCGGAGGCTCCGCAGGACGGTGACGGCCCAGGCCCGCTGACCTCCGGCAACGGTGACCACGGCTGGGCGACGGGAATCGGGATCGCCGAGTCGGCCATCGACGCCTTCAACGGCATCCAGGAAGGCAACTGGATCGACGGCGGGCTCGGCGTGCTCGGCCTCGCCGCCGAGGGTGCCGCCGCCGCGATCGACCCCTTCGGCTGGCTGATGTCGTCCGTGGCGTCGTTCTTGATGGAGCACATCCAGCCGCTGAAGGACATGCTCGACTCCGTCTGCGGCGACCCGCCTGTGATCCAGTCGTATTCGGAGACCTGGGCCAACGTCGCGAAACATCTCGAGGAGACACAGGTTTCCTTCGCCAACGCGGTGAAGAACGGCACGACGGGATGGACGGGCGAGGCCGCCGACGCCTACCGCTCCTCGTGCAAGGAGCAGGAGGAGACCATCGCGGGCGCGGCGACCACCGCCGGCGCCATCAGCACCGTGGTGATGCTCTTCGGGGAGGTCGTCGCCTTCGTCAGGGAGACGGTGCGCGACCTCATCGCCGACCTGGTGGGCAAGCTGATCTCGTGGGTTCTTGAGACGGTGTGCACGCTGGGTTTCGGCACACCCGTCGTGGTGGCGCAGGCCGTGACAGCCATCGCCAAGTGGGCCACGAAGATCGCCGATCTGCTCAAGAAACTCACCGAGACCATGCGGAAGGCCTCGCCGCTGCTCGGCAAGCTGGCCGACGTGTTCGGGCAGGTCATGAAGGTGTGCGGCAAGATCCTCGGCAAGGTCACCGGCCTGGACGTCATCGACACCAAGAACATCATCGACGGCGGATTCGTCCAGCGACTCGGACGTGGCGGCGACGGCCCCGATGTCGGTGGTAACTCCGGCGGGTCCGGCTCGGGCGGCGGGTCCGATTCGGACGCTAGCTCAGAATCTGGTGGCTCGGGTTCGGATGACGGGTCCGGTTCGGACGGTGACCCGGGCTCCGGTGGCGATGCCACGACCGGTGGCGCAGACTCCGGCTCCGACGGGGGAACGAGTTCCGACGGCAACGGCGCTCCGCGAACCGGCGGGGAGGCGGACAGCGGCCGCCGTCCGCGCGGCGACGGAACAGGCGGTGGCGAATCCGGCGACGGTTCCGGTTCGCATTCCGGTGCGGGCGATCGAGACTCCACCGCGTCGCCGGACTCGGGGTCACGTCCCGGCCCGAACCGCTTCGGCGACACGGGAGAGCCCGGCACGTCGGCGACGGCACCGGACTCGCCGGGGGGAACACGCGGTGGCGACACCGCCTCGCCGAGCACACTGCGAAGCGACGCGCCGAACACCCTGGGCGCCGACGACTCCACGAACGCGGGCGGCCGATCGGCGAGCGACTACCGCAGCACGGCGGAGTCCGGGCCTTCACCACGGTCGTCCTCCGAGCCGATGTCCGGGCCGTCGTCGAATCCGTCGTCGTCGAATCCGGCGCCGACGGCGTCCTCCACCCCGCCGGATTCCTCGCCGAGTCCGGTTCCCGGCTCAGGGCCGGGTGATCGGCCACAGCATTCACCGTCCACACCGGATGGTGCGACGCCGAGCGGTGGCGGCGGCCCCGATGCGGGCTCTCCGTCCCGTCCGGACGGCCCGCCACCGCAACACTCCCAGGGCCAGCCGTCCGGCAGTCCTGCGCCGTCGCCGCAGCATTCGCCGGGCCACGCGCCGGATTCTGGCGGGCCGAGGCCGAGCGGACCCCAGCACACCGACAGCACGACGACAAGTGGGCTGGCCACATCCCCGTCGTCCCCTTCGTCGCCGACGGCGCCCTCCATGCCGAGGCCGGACACCTTGTCCCCGTCGCCGCAGCGGGGCCCGGATTCGTCCACACCGCACACGCAGCAGCCCATGGGAGCCGGTTCCACGGCGCCGGGGAACCAGGGCGCGCCGGGCGCGAATTCGCCGGGTAGCTCCTCACCCGGGGGCCGAGGTGGTTCGCCGAGGGGATGGACGGGAACGCCCGGCAGCCTGGGTGCGAGGCCGCACGCCGACGTTCCACCTGGCCGTCCCGGCCCCGACGGCCCGTCGCACCGGACGCCGCCGCGTCCTCACGGCGACATCCCGCAGCAGGCCGGTCCGCGCAGGCCGGGTCCTGGACCGGACCCTCACGCACGAGGCCCGCAGCCGAACCCACCGGCTCACGTTCCCACGCCGTCGCACGCGCCGAGGGGATTCACCTCGCCGCCGGGGCACGCGCCGAACACGCCGCAGGGCGGCAGGCCCTTCGGGCCGTCGCCGGACGCGGGGTCCGGCCCGCACACCCGCCCTTCGACACACGGCCCGGGGCCGCAGTCCCCGCAGACACCGCAGACATCACAGTCCCCGCAGACACCACAGACATCACAGCCCCCGCACTCGCCGCAGCCACCGCATGCCGCCCAACCGCCGCGCGCTCCGCACGCGCAGCAGATGCCGCAAACCCCGCAGGGGCCGCACGCGCCGCAGACCCCGCAATCGCCGCATGTTCCGCAGCGGCCGTCCGCAGCGCACGCGCCGCCCGCGCAGCCGGGGCAGCACGCCCCGCCGGGGCCGTCCGCGCCGCGCCCGAACCAGCCGGGGCCGCACGCTCGCCCCGACGGCAATGGCAGCCCGCATCAGCAGCCGAACGGCCCCGCCCCGCACCGGGACGGAGACGGCAGCCGACGTCCCGACCAGCGGCCGAATCAGCGCCCCAGCAACGACAGCGGAGACGGCAGGGACGGCGGGCCGAGGGCCCACGGCGACCGGAACGGTCCGCACGGCGGCGATCCACGCGATGGTGGCCCGCGCGACCGCGACCCCGACAACCGCGACCCCGACAACGGGGACCGCGACGGCAACCGGAACGAGGATCGGGACGACCGCGACCGGGCCCACGACGACGATCGGCCGACCCCGGACGAGGTCAACCAGCGGCACGCCGAGCGCACTCCTGCGGGGACGTCCTTCCACAGGGGCGACCCGGAGATGGGCGATCTGCCGCATCGAGTCAAACCTGACCCTGACGGCCGCTACACCGTGGACGTGCACGTCACACCTGATGGCAGGGCCCGCATCGGGGGGAGGGAGTACTCGCCGGAGGAGTTCGCCGACATCCTGCGCCGCAACGGCGACTACGACGGCAGGCCCATCCGCCTCATCGGCTGCGACGCGAGTTCCAACGACTTCGCGCGGCGGTTGTCCCGTGAGCTGGACACCGAGGTGATGGCGCCGAACAAGCCCGCATGGACGGACTCGAACGGCAACGTCTTCAGCTCCGACTACGAGATCGGCCCCGACGGCAAGCCCCGCCCGAAGATCCCGCCGAACGGCGAGTGGTCAACGCACGGCCCGGACGGTTCCACGTCCCGCGCGAGCGATGACGGCTTCACCCCCGACACGAGGGACGCGGACAAGCGGGACGTGTCCACGGAGACCTCGCGCGCGCGAGGCGACGGTGATCCCGACGATCCCGGCGCGAATCGGCCCGGCCAGGGCCAGTCCGGCGATCGGGACAGCGACCATCCGAACCGCAACCCGAGATCCCGTGAGCAGGAGGAGCAGCTTCGCGACCCCGAATACAGCAGGCGGCGGCGGGAGACTCCGCAGGCTGTTCGTGACTTCGAGCCACCCGCGAACAACCGGCCGGACAAGGTCGGCCCGGGTGAGCGCAACGGCATCCGGCCGCCGAAGCACGACGAGCCGTTCCCCGGGGACCGCACGCTGGAGGCGAACACCTCCTACGAGGTGCGCAACGACGACGGAACGTTGCGCGGGACCTACCACACCGACGACAAGGGGCGGGTCACACACATCGACACATCGGTCGAGAACCTGCCACCGAGGCTGAGGGACGGGTCGCCGAACCCGGATTACCGACCCAATCCCGAGGTCTCGCATCCTCCAGCGAACACGACGTTGCGAGTGGAGATCGACGGTGAGCATCAGGTGTTCCACACGGATGCCGACGGCATGCCGGAACCCGCCGTCAGGTTCGAGCGACCGGACTACCCCGCCGAGAACCGGCTCTCCATCCCACCGGGGCCGCCGAAGCCGCCGAGGTCCGGCCAGCCGTTCGTGACGCGCAACGACCTCGAACCGCACCACGAGTACGAGGTGCGCGACTCGCACGGCATGTACCGGGGCCGCTTCTACACCGACGGCGAGGGAACGGTGCGCTGGGCCGACGTCGATTCGGGTCGCCTCCTGCGCAAGAACCCGGATTTCGCCGACCTTCACCGCCTGGCCGAGAATGACAGGACGCGCAATCCGGAGGTGCGGCTCCGCCAGCGGTTCGATCCGGACTCACCGCCGAACGACGTGGTACTCCGCGGCGAGCCGGATTTGTTCAGCAACGCGGTGCGCGAGAATGTCACGCTTTCGCAGAAGGAGTCCTTCTTCAACGGCAGGCAACTCGAACCCAACCGGCAGTATGTCGTCCACAGCGACTACGAGGACCGCGAAGGCACGGTCACCAAGGTCCGCGCGGTGTACTGGACGGACTCGAACGGAGAGGTCGCGGTCGCGGAGACCTACCAGCCGCATCACCCCGACCTGAACAAGCCCGCACCCCGCGCCGTCTACAACGTGGATGGTGGCCGGTTCGTGTACGAGACGGGGCCACAGGTGACGCCGCAGCAGGGCGTCAAGGGCTACCGGACCGACACGGTCGCCGGGTCGAACGTCGAGGTACAGATCTCGGATAAGAACCAGGACCTCGTTCGGCAGGACGAAACGGCGCAGAAGACGGCTGGCGGTATCGACGGCAAGGAAAAGTGGATCAAAGCCGACGGAACCGACACCGGGCTCATGCGCAACAAGTACGACGGCGGCCACATGTTCGCCAACCAGTTGAGCGGGCCCGGCGAGCTGATCAACATGGTGGCCCAGTGGCGGGTCCAGAACGCTCAGCTCGACCTCGATGGCATGCACTGGCGGTCCTTTGAGGACGACCTGATCCGGTTCTTGCAGAGGGACGGCACGTCGATCGAGCGGATGGAGGTCTTCGCCCTGCGCGACGGCCACCGGGTGCCACACGAGTTGCAAGTACGCTGGATCGAGGAAGTCGGCGGGGTGCGGACCGTGCGCATCCGGAGCTTCCCGAACGACCCGGCCAGTGCGTCCGGGGCGAGTGGACAATCGTGATAGGTGCCCCTGGCCGGCAGTGTGGATGACAGAATCGGTGACATGACCGCGAATGACGAGTTGAGGTCGGAACTGGCCAGACAGGTCGGGCGCATGCTGCTCGATGCTGTCGAGGGGGAGTGGGTGCGGATCGATCTGAGGTGCAAGGTCCTCAGTGATGTCCACGATCTCGCGCTGACGGTGTTGATGTCCGACGGCAGTTCGCCCGCGGTTGCGGTGCCGGAAGGGATTGTGGAGCCGGTCTTGCGGATCCGTGAACTCGTTTACCGGGAGGGCGAGGGGACGTGGTTCTCGGCTCGGTGGATTCTGGATCCGCCCGGGCGGATGAACGTGAACTACAACTTGGAGTGGGATCCGTTGTGGGAGCCGGATGTTCCGGCGTCGAGTTGGCGGGCGGATCTGGAGAGGTTTCCTCGGGATGAGGAACACATGCCGGAGTGGCTCAGGGCGAAGCTGGCCGAGGTGCCTGAGGGGGGAGAAGTGTGATGAACGATGCCCTGGAAGACTTGCTCGAGGGCGAGCGGAAAATCGAAGAGCGAGAGTTGCTCGGCAAAATCGGGACGATGGTGGCCCATTTCGTTCCGGTGGATTGGGCTGTGGTGACGCTGGCTTATCGGGCGATGGGTGAGCATACGGAACTGTCGGTGCTGGTGCGGCGTGCCACCGATTACAACTTGTATTCGTGGACGCCTCCTGCTGTGGTGGCCGAGCACCTGGACAAGCTTCGAGCGGTGATGTATCGACGGGGCAGGGGGACCTGGTTCGAGCTCACCGGAATGGTCGCGGTCAACTCGGATATCGACGTTCGGTATTGGTGGGATGACAATCCGAACTGGCGCGAGGAACCGCCGGTGTCCGCTTTGGTGGAGGAGTTGGAGCGGTTCCCGCGTGATGCGGTGATGGTGCCGGAGTGGATGGCGGACAGGCTGAGCCGTCCTGTCATCGCGACTCTGGAGGATGCCGTGTATTACGGTGACGTGGAACGCCGGGTCGAGGGTGAGTTGGCGGAACTCGGTGTGGATCCGCGGTTCTACCGGATCAGGGACGTTGCGGATGGCGCGTGGTGCATGGTGCCGACCGAGTATTCCGCGCCTGGGGTGCCGGGCAGCGCGGAGCGGCCGAGGTGGGCTGTGTTCCTGGCGTTCGGGGGGAAACAGCTGGCGCGGGCGGAGTTCGCCACCTTCCAGCAAGCGGTGCGATATTTCTTCGGGCACCTGGTTTTGCACCTGACCGCGTTCCGTGACGAGCGCGCACCGGACGAGAACCGGCCGACCGAGGAGTGGCCGATTCAACCGGTGGGTGGCGACCGGGGGTTGGACAACTACAGCGGGAAGAAACTCATCACCGTGACACCGGGAACCGAGATCGATCGTTACGGCGATCTTTTCGGTAACACGGTGTTCGCCGCGCGCACGGAATTCCCGTATCGGTCCCAGCCAGCCGAAGAAGCCGACCTCCCCTACCGCATTTATCGGGTTCATCATTCGATCCGCGCGGTGATGGGTCAGGTCGTGGCCTCGCACGACCAGCCAGGCGGCGGCACCGCGTACGTGTTGGAACGACCCCTGAACGAACTGCTGTACTCCGGCGCCCTCGTGGAAATCACACAGGCAACCACTCGCGCCGCAGACGACGACACCGACTGAGAACCGGCCCGGTTCGTCAGCCACGACCCGGTGGGCAGAGCCGACGGCGTGTGGGCAAGGTGAGGACCTCCCACACGACGTTGTATCCGCCGCCGTGGTGAGTGCGATAGGAGTGACTTTCGGCGATGGCCACCCCATCCGAGCCGCTGAGCGAGCGGCGACGTGACGAGCTGTTGAGCAGGGTCGGGGCGGTGCTTGCGGGAGCGGCCCCGGCAGGGTGGACGCAGTTGCTGTGCGAGTACCGCGCTGCCGGAAGGCATGTGGAAGTCGATGTGACGGCGTTCCGAGCCGAGGGCCGGCCTGTCCCGATACGACCTCCGGTCGAGGTTGTGACCCTGCTCGGCGAGCTCCGCAGCGGGATGTACGAGCGTGGCCGAGGCACGTGGTTGAGCGCGATGCTGACGGTCGAACCGCCCGCGACCGTGTTCGCCGACTTCGCCCACAACACCGAGCCGCGCTGGCGGAGGACTCCGCCTCCACTCGGTTTCCAGGACGAGTTGCGCACACACCCGCGCGACGACACCCACCTTCCGGCATGGTTGCGGCACCGTGCCGGGTCGGCAGCCTCGGCCGACCGGGGCCCCACGCCGCAGACGGTCAACGTCACGGCACCGCCCGTCCCGGCCCCTGCCGACGAGCACGTCGCCGGTGATCTGCGGATGGCGAAGGTGTACGACGGGCTCGGCGGGGACGGGCGGCCGGTGGTGAACCGGCCACCGCTGGACCCGGCCGAGAAGGAGCGGGTGCTCGACTACCTCGGCGCGGCTCCCGTGATCCTGGCCGCTCGCAGCTACGACACCGACCCGTTCGATCCGGAGCGCCCGCCGTCGGTGCCGTTGACGTTCCGCACCGACGGAGCCTGGGTCTGGCCGGGTGCGGTGGCCTACCACCTGCGGGAGCACGATGTCGCGCCCGATCCGGACCTGCTGGCCCACGTCAGGCGCCGCGACTACGCGATGCCGGACGTCAGCGAGGAGGCCCGGCAGCGGGCTGTCGAGCTGGTGACGGGGCAGACCGGCTGACGGTTGCTCGCGGTCGCGCACACCGCGAGCAACCGGACGAGGGGACACCGCGCGGGCGGCCCTCGCCGCCACGGCCCACTGTCGGGGACGACGACACTCGGACTCCGTGGCGGCGGCCCTCGCCGCCACGGACATCTCCTCAGCGGCGTAGCGCGGCGCTGGCGAGGCGGTTGCCGAGGAACTGCACAACCTGCACCAGCACGATCATCAGGACCACGGCGACGGCGGTGACCGTCCAGTCGAACTGGTGGTAGCCGTAGGTGATGGCGAAGTCGCCAAGGCCGCCGCCACCGACGGCGCCCGCGACGGCGCTCATGTCCACCACGGCGACGAAGACGAACGTGTAGCCGAGGATCAGCGGTCCCAGCGCCTCGGGGACCAGCAGCGTCACGATGATCCGAAGTGGACTCGCGCCCATGGCGCGGGCCGCTTCGATCACGCCGGGGTCGATCGTGACGAGGTTCTGCTCCACGATGCGGGAGATTCCGAACGTGGCCGCGAGGACGAGCGCGAACGTCGCCGCCGCCGTCCCGAGTTGGGTGCCGACGACCGTGATCGTGAGCGGGCCGATCGCCGTGATGAAGATGATGAACGGGATCGGCCTGATGATGTTCACCACGACGTTCAGCACGGTGTGCACGACGCGGTTCGCCCACAAGCCCTGCGGACGGGTCGTGTAGAGGAGGATGCCGAGCAGCAACCCCAGGACGCCGCCGACGACGAGTGTGGCCGTGACCATCCACAGTGTCTGGCCGATCGAGTCGAGCAGCACCGGGCCCAGCGTGTCCCAGTCGGTGTTCACACCGTCACCTCCTGCACCTCTGTCACCTCACGCAATTCGGCCACCAGCGCGTCAACGTCCGGGTCCTCACCGATCAACTCCAGCGTCAGCCCGCCGAACGACTGGCCGCCCAGCTCCTTGATGCCGCCGTAGACGATCTCGAAACGCACGCCGTGCCGTGCTTGCGCACCCGACAGGACCGCGCCGATGGTGCTGCCGTCACGCACACGAGCGGTGACGAGCCGACCCGGATGCCGGGTGCGGATGCGTTCCAGGTTCGCGCCCCGCGGCTGGTCGCGCAGGACCGTCTCCACGAACCGCCGGGTCGTCTCGTGCTGCGGGTCGGTGAACACGTCGAGCACCGTGCCCTGCTCGACGATCCTGCCGGAGTCGAGTACCGCGACCCGGTCGGCGATCTCGCGCACGACCTCCATCTCGTGGGTGATCACCAGGATCGTGACACCGAGTTCGGTGTTCACCCGCTTCAACAGCCGGAGTACCTCGGCCGTCGTCTCCGGATCGAGCGCACTCGTGGACTCGTCGGCCAGCAGGATCTTCGGGTCCGTGGCGAGCGCCCTCGCGATGCCGACCCGCTGTTTCTGCCCTCCCGACAACTGGTCGGGGTAATGCCACGCCTTGTCGAGGATGCCGACGAACGTCAACAGTTCCGCGACGCGCCTCTCGATGTCGGCCTTCGGCCAGCCCGCGATCTTGAGCGGGTAGGCGACGTTGCCGAAAACCGTGCGGGAGCGCAGCAGGTTGAACTGCTGGAAGATCATGCCGATCTCGCGGCGCACCGCGCGCAGCCTGCGCTCGCCGAGGGCGGTGATGTCGGTGCCGTCCACGATCACCCGGCCGCTCGTGACCCGCTCCAGTGCGTTGACCAGCCGCACGAGGGTGCTCTTGCCCGCGCCGGAGTGGCCGATGATCGCGAACACGTCTCCGGCCTCCACGGTGAGGTCGATGCCGTCGAGCGCGGTGACCGGGTCCCGGCCTGACGTGCGGAACACCTTGCTCACGTCCCGCAGTTCGATCAGCGGCCTCGCCGTCATCGCTTCGCCGTCCGCACCGTGTCCGACAGCGTGGCGAGGATGTCCTCCAGCTCCTGCTGGGGGCGCGCAACCGGCACGGACGTGCCGCGCGACTCGGTCTTCACGGCGTCGAGCACCTCGGGGTGGTGGAACAGTTCGACGACCCTGCGATACGTCGGGTTGTCCTTGTCCTCGGCACGCGCCGCGATGATGTTGATGTAGGGCTCGGCGGCGTCGCTGCGGGGATCGTCGGAGTACAGCGCCTTGCTCGGGTCGAGTCCCGCGTCGAGGGCGAACCCGTTGTTCACGATGGAGGCGTCCACCGAGTCGAGCACGGCGACGGTCTGAGCGGCATCGACGGGGGTCACCTCCACCTTCGACGCGGACTTGTCGATCTCGGCGGGCGTGGACAGCGCGCTCCCACCGTCCCCCAGGCTGATCAGCCCCGCTTCCTGGAGCACCAGCAGCGCCCTCGCCTGGTTCGTGGGGTCCTTCGGGATCGCCACCGTGCCGCCCTCAGGAATCTCCTCGACGGCGGCGTGCTCGCGCGAGTACAGCGACAGCGGCACCACGTACGTGGAGCCGATCGGCGTCAGGTCGTCGTCGTTCGAGACGTTGTAGTTCGCGAGGAAAAGCACGTGCTGGAACAGGTTGAGATCGGTCTGTCCCTGCGACAGCGCCGGGTTCGGCTGGTTGTAGTCGCTGAAGCTGACCGTCTCGATCCGGATTCCCTCGTCCTCGGCGAGTCGCGTGAACGCCGTCCAGTAGTCCGAACCCGCCTCCGTGGTGCCGATGCGGACCGTCACGGTGTCCTGCGCTGTGTCATCCGATTCACCGCCCGTGAGGACGACGGTGACCGCGACGAGCGCGGCCACCAGAGCGACACCGAGCGCGATGAACGGTGCTTTCGAACGCCGGGGTCGTTCGGGGAGCCGGACTTCGGCCCCGCCTCCACCGGTGCTGTCGCTGTCGTGTGTCTGCATGTCACCTTCCTCAAGGAACCGCACGCGCGCCGATCGTCGTTCGCGTGGCCGATTCCAGCGTGTGACAGGGAACGGCCGTCCGGAAAGCTGTCTCACACGGTGGTCAGCCGAGGACGAGATCTCCACCACAGTGATGAGGAAGACGGGTGGCGAGTCTTACCGCAGGACAGTGGTCCTCACCGGTGTTGTGAGCACCCTGTCGGGCCCCACTTCCCTGACCGGCCCCGTCAGTTCGAACGACGACGAGCACGGCAGATCTGCCACGGAGCGGCCGACATACACCCCGATCGTTCCTGGCTCGACGATGCGGCGCAGGGTGCGTCCGGTGAAGCTGGTGCGGTCGGCGTGGAGGGTGAAGGTGATCCGCACGACCTCACCCGGCGCGAGATCGACACGGGCGAAACCCGCAAGCTGCCGCACCGGCCGGGTCACCTGAGCCTCCACGTCGTCGAGGTAGAGCTGCACCACCTCCGAGCCGGCTCGGTCACCGCTGTTGCGCACATCGACGGTGATGTCGAGGCTGCCGTCGGTGGGCACGCGTTCGGCGCTGAGGGTGAGGCCGCTGTGGTCGAAGGTCGTGTACGAAAGGCCGTGCCCGAAGGGGAAAGCCGGAGTCGGGTCGAGGTTGCTGATGCCGTCGCTGTTGGCCCCGAGCGGAGGATGCAGGTAGGTGCCCGGCTGCCCGCCGGGGTGTCGCGGCACCTGGACCGGAAGCCTTCCCGACGGGGCCACGCGTCCGGAAAGGACGGCAGCCAGCGCGGAGCCACCCTCCTCGCCGGGCAGGAAAGCCTGCACGACGGCAGCCGCATGGTCGGCGTGGGTGCCCAGTGCGTAAGGGCGGCCGGAGACCACCACGATCACCACCGGTGTGCCGGTGCTGAGAACAGCCGAGAGCAACTCGTCCTGGACACCGGGCAGCCGCAGGTCCGCGGCGTCGCAGCCCTCACCCGAGGTGCCCTCACCGAACAGTCCTGCCCGGTCGCCCACGACGGCGACGCACACGTCGGCGCCCTCGGCCGCCGCGACCGCCTCGGCGATGCGCGAGCGGTCATCGTCGTTGACTCCGCACCCCGGGGCGACGGTGATCTCGGTGTCCGGCAGTTCCGCACGCAGTGCGAGGGGCAGCCCTGCGACCTCGATACCGAGCCCGAACTCAGGGAAACGCGGCAGGACGTGATTGGGGTAGGAGTAGCAGCCGAGGAAGGCCAGCGGATCGTCGGCGCACGGGCCGACGAGTGCGATCCTCCGGTGGCTCGTGGCCAGCGGCAACACGCCGTCATTGGCCAGCAGCACGATCGAGCGCTCGGCGATGTGACGTGCGAGCATCCGGTTTTCCGGAGGGTCCAGGTCGATCGAAGAGTCTACATCGGACTCCGGGGTCCAGTCGGGATCGAGCAGCCCGAGCTGCGCCTTCTGGCGGAGAACCCGCACGGCGGCACGGTCGATCAGTTTCTCGTCGAGGTCACCTCGTCGGACCAGCTCGATCAGGCCGGTGCCGTAGCACAGGGCGTCGGGAAGCTCGACGTCGATCCCGGCCTCCAGCGCGAGTGCTCCCGCGTCGGAGGGGGACGCGGCGACCCGGTGCATGGTCGCGAGGAAAGCGACCGCCCAGTAGTCCGACACGACCGTGCCGTCGAATCCCCATTCGTCGCGCAGCAAACCGGTGAGCAGGCTCGCGTCAGCCGCGGCTGGAACACCATCGAGATCGACGTAGGCGTTCATCACCGAGCCGGCGCCAGCCGCCAGCGCCAATTCGAACGGCGGAAGGATGATGTCGCGCAGTTCCCTCGGCCCGATCGACACCGGCGCGTGATTGCGAGCCGCCCTCGACGCGGAGTAGCCGGCGAAGTGTTTGAGAGTGGCGATGACACCCGAGCTCTGTAGTCCCCGGACGTAGGCGCTGCCGAGCATGCCCACGAGGTACGGGTCCTCGCCGAGGGTCTCCTCGACGCGACCCCAACGGTAATCGCGGACGACATCCAACACCGGTGACAGTCCTTGATGGACGCCGACCGAACGCATGTCCGCCCCGATCGCCGTCGCCATCCGCTCGACGAGTTCGGGGTCGAACGTGGCAGCCCAGGCGAGCGGCGCCGGATAGACCGTCGCGCCGTAGGTGGTGAACCCGGTCAGGCATTCCTCGTGCACGATCGCCGGTATCCGCAGCCGGGTGTTGTCCACGATGCCGCGCTGGAGCCGCACGACCCGCTCCGTGCCGTCGGCGACGCCGACCGGCGCGGTGCCGAACACGCGCGTGAGGTGCCCGAGCCCGTGCTCTCGCCGCTGTTCGAAGGTGACGCCGCTCTGCGCGAAGACGTCCTGCATGGGCGCGACGTTGCCGTTGAGCTGCTCGTTGCCCGGCCATGCGCTGCCGAGCTGGGCGACTTTCTCCTCCAGCGTCATCGCGGCGAGCAGGGCCTGCGCGCGCCGGTCCGGGTCCGCCGACGTGTCGTGCCATAGCTGATCGGTCATCGTTCTCCTCATCGAGGTGCCGTCGAATCGCGCACGACGAGCTGGGTGGCCAGCTCGACGTGGTGGGAGTCCAGTGATTCGCCCGCTGCCAGCCGCAGCAGGGTGCGAAGCGCCACTCTTCCCATGTCGGGCAACGGCTGCCGGACCACCGTCAACGCGGGGGTGGCGAGGCTGGCGAGGATCGTGTCGTCGAAGCCCACCACGCTGAGATCGTCCGGCACGCGCAGGCCTCGCCGCCTGGCCGCCTCGATCACGCCGAGCGCGGTGGTATCGCTTGCCGCGAACACGGCCGTCGGCGGTTCGGGAGCCTCCAGTAGTCTGTTACCCATCTCCAGCCCTGCCGGGTAGCTGAATGCCCCGTGCAGGGCGAGGTCCGTGTCCGGCGACACTCCCGCCTTCTCCAGCGCGGCCCGGTATCCGTGGAGGCGGGCTTGCCCGCACGCGGCGCGCACCGGGCCGCCGACGAACCCGATCCTGCGGTGCCCCAGCGACAGCAGGTGCTCCGTCGCGGAGAGACCACCGGAGAAATTCGTGGCGCCTACGCTGGTGACGTCCACTCTCGGCAGGTTCAGCGGATCGATCACCACGAGCGGCACGTCTGCCCTGTCGAAGGCGTCCACCTGCTCCTCGGTGAGTTCCGAGGTGACGACGATGATGCCTTCCCTGCCCGCGGACTTGAGCCGGTTCGCCCAGCTCTCGGGGGTGGAATCGCCGGCAGGCCCGGTCTGCGCGGCAGGCACCCGGTTGACGACGACGTCCACTGCGGCCTCGGTGGCCGCCTCGGTGACCCCGCGTAGCACTTCGAGCGAGTACGGGCTGACAAGGTCGTCGAACACCAGGTCCACCACTCGCGCGGCGACCACACTCCGTCTGCCGACAGGGGGAACGTAGCCGAGTTCGCGCGCGGCCTCCTCCACCCTGGCGCGGGTCGAGGAGGCGACGTCGCCGCGACCGTTGATCACTTTGGACGCTGTAGGAAGGGAAACGCCCGCGGCCTCGGCCACCATCGCCAGCGTCGCTCGCCGTGGTGCGCTGGAACGACTCGGCACCGCAACCTCCACATCAGTTTCCGAAAAATTTCGGACCAACTATAGCTGACAGTGCCGGAAAATCGACCCTTGACCGTGCTTTACCGCGATTCTAAGGTGCGTATCCACACCAGGGTGTTTGCCGAAAAGTTTCGGGACCTTCGACGAGGAAGGCGCGTCATGGCACTGGGTACGAGACGCAGGTCAGCAGCGTTCGCGGCGGGGGCCGCTGCCGTCCTGGCACTGTCGGCCGCTTGCGGAACGAACGGGCCTGCTGGGGGGTCGGGGGCCAACTCCTGGGCTCTCACAGGTGGCGACGAGCAGACCATCCGGAGTTCCTTCGAGCAGTGGAACCAGGACAAGCCCGATCACGCGATCGAAGCCGAATTCTTCGCCAACGACGCCTACAAGCAGAAGATCCGCACGTCCATCGGTGCCGGCGGCGCGCCGACCCTGATCTTCGGCTGGGGTGGGGGCACCCTGCGCGACTGGGTCGAGGCGGACAAGGTGGTGCCGATCTCGGAGCTGGTGGAGGACGAGGCCGCGCTCACCGAGCGGTTCCTGCCGTCGGTGCTCGACACCGGCGCCGTTGACGGTGAAATCTACGCACTCCCCAACAACGGCATGCAGCCGGTGCTGCTCTACTACAACAAGAAGCTGTTCGACCGGATCGGTGCCGAACCACCGGCGACGTGGAGCGAACTCCTGGACCTCGTTCCCCGCTTCACGGAGCAGGGCATCGCGCCGTTCGCGATCGGCGGCCAAAGCCGGTGGCCCCAGCTGATGTGGCTCGAATACCTGGTCGATCGCCTCGGTGGCCCCGAGGTCTTCGACGCCGTCATCGCGGGCGAACCCGGCGCGTGGTCACACCCCGCTGTGCTCAAGGCTGGGGAGATGATCCGGGAACTCGTCGATGCGGGCGGGTTCGTCAAGGGCTACAACTCGATCGCGGCCGACAGCGGTGCCGACGCCGCACTCCTCTACACCGACAAGGCCGCGATGTACCTCATGGGTTCGTGGGCGTATCCGAGCATCAAGGACTCCGCGCCCCGTTTCATCGCCGAAGGCCACCT
Source organism: Saccharomonospora xinjiangensis XJ-54 (assembly GCF_000258175.1). Lineage (NCBI taxonomy): Bacteria > Bacillati > Actinomycetota > Actinomycetes > Pseudonocardiales > Pseudonocardiaceae > Saccharomonospora > Saccharomonospora xinjiangensis. The sequence goes on from NZ_JH636049.1 coordinate 4,155,779, forward strand.
CGGGTACACGACGTTCCCCATGGTTGAAGGGGGTAAAGGGGATTCGGCCAACATCGTCGGTAACCCTGCGAACTACTGGGCTGTGAGCGCCGAGGCGTCCGAGAAGGAGAGAGCGGCCGCGGCGGCATACCTCACCGAGGGGCTGATGAACGACGACTACGTCACCACTCTGCTGGAGAACGGGTCGGTTCCTCCATTGCGGGGTGTCGAGAGCAAGCTGTCCACAACGGACGAGTCTGATTACTTGTCGTTCGTGTACGGCCTTGCTGAGAACGCCCCCAACTTCGAACTCTCCTGGGATCAGGCTCTCTCGCCGAAACAGGCCGACGCGCTGCTGACGAACCTTGAGCAGTTGTTCACCGGAGCGCTGTCGCCCGAACAGTTCTGCTCAGCCATGGACGCGACGATCGAACAGAAGTGACGGCAGTCGTGGACTCGCACCCCGTCGGCGCGCGAACGCGCAGCGCTGGGCCCTCTCCGATCATGGCGGCACCCGCGTTGATCTTCTTCGGCGTGTTCGCGCTGGTGCCGCTGGTCGGCGTCGTGGTTCTCAGCTTCGTGCACTGGGACGGCATCGCGCCGATGACGTGGGCGGCGTGGGACAACTGGTCGGATGTGCTCACCGACCCCGCCACGCTCAACGCGGTCTGGCTCTCCGTCAAGGTGATGGTGTTCAGCTGGCTGGTGCAGACGCCGATCTCCTTGCTGCTCGGCGTTCTCGTCGCGGGGCGAGGTCGTTACCGGGCACTGCTCGGTGTCCTGTACTTCCTGCCGATGCTGCTGTCGTCGGCGGCCATCGCGATAGCCTTCAAAGCCCTCCTCGACCCGAACTTCGGGATGAGCCTCGCGCTCGACGCCACCTGGCTGGCCAAGGACTGGCTCGGCGACGCGGACCTGGCGCTGTACGTCGTGGTGTTCGTCATCGCCTGGCAGTTCGTGCCGTTCCACACCCTGCTCTACCAGGCCGGGGTGCGCCAGATCCCGGCATCGCTGTACGAGGCTGCTCAGCTCGACGGCGCGGGCACCGTGCGGCAGTTCCTCCACATCACCCTGCCGCAACTGCGTTACACGATCATCACGTCGTCCACTCTGATGATGGTGGGGTCGCTGACGTACTTCGACCTCGTGTTCGTGCTCACCGGCGGAGGGCCGGGGGACGCGACGCGGATGCTACCGCTGCACATGTATCTCACGGGATTCTCCAGTGACGAGATGGGCAAGGCGAGCACACTCGCCGTCCTGCTCGTCGTCACCGGTCTCACCCTCGCCCTCGGCCTTTCCCGGTGGGCGAACTTCCGCCGAGGCAGCCAGCTGGAGGGTGTGTGATGGTGGCCGGTACCCGCAGGGGAGCAGGCACGAGGCCCAACGTGCTCGGCGGACTCGCCGGGTTCGCATGGCTGCTCGTCGTGCTCGTCCCCGTGTACTACGTCGTGATCACGAGCCTGCGCGACCAGGAGGGTTTCTTCTCGGCCAACCCACTGGTTCCCCCTGAGTCCGCGACCCTCGACAGTTACCGGCTGGTGCTGGAGAACGATTTCCTGCGCTACCTCGGCAACAGTGTGGTGGTGACGCTCGCGACCGTGGTCGTGACCGTCGGGGTGTCGCTGCTCGCCGCGTACTACGTCGTGAGGGCCGACGGCAGGCTTGCCCGCCTGACATACCAGACGTTCCTGCTCGGGCTCGCGATCCCGTTACAGGCCACGATCATTCCGGTCTACTACCTCATCACCCAGGCACACCTCTACGACACCCTGCTGGCGATCATTTTGCCGTCCTCGGCGTTCGCGATCCCGCTGACCGTCGTGATCCTCGCGAACTTCCTGCGCGACGTCCCGAACGAATTGTTCGAGTCCATGCGTATCGACGGCGCGGGCCACTGGCGGGTGGTGTGGAGTCTGGTGCTGCCGCTCACCAGGCCCGCCGTGGTCACCGTCGCGGTGTACGACGCGCTGACGGTGTGGAACGGCTTCCTGTTCCCGCTGATCCTCACCCAGAGCCCCGATCAGCGGGTGTTGCCGTTGGCCCTCTGGAGCTTCCAAGGGCAGTTCACGGTGAACATCCCCGCGGTGCTCGCGGCGGTGGTTCTCTCGACGCTGCCGGTGCTCGCCCTGTACATCCTCGGACGGCGCCAGCTCGTCAGCGGCCTGACGGCGGGCTTCGGTCGCTGAGCCGCCCACACCGTTTCGTTCGTGGCACCCGAGGGTAGTACGCGGCGCACACCGACCGTGACGAACGAAGGGACAGGCGATGACGAGCACGTCCGGGTCCGACCTGATCGATGTCATCACCGAGGACCACCGGCAGGTGGAGCTGGTGTTCGAGCAGCTGGAGGACCCCAGGGTGGAGCCGGGGCGCCGCAAGGAGCTGGTGGACCACGTGATCGCCGAACTCGTGCGGCACTCGGTGGCCGAGGAACAGCATGTGTACCCGGCCGCGCGCCGCCACCTCCACGACGGCGACGAGATCGCCGACCACGAGATCGCCGAGCACGCCGAGGTCGAGCGCCTGATGAAACGGCTCGAGGGTCTCGACGCCACCGAGCCGGCATTCGACAGCCTTGTGCGGGAGCTGATCGACTCGATCCGCCACCACGTCGAGGAGGAGGAGCGGGATCTCCTGCCGAAGCTACGGGCCGTCTGCGACGAGCAGGAGCTACGCGAGCTGGGGGAGAAGGTGATCGAGGCGAAGCGAACGGCTCCGACGAGGCCGCACCCGGCCGCGCCCGACATGCCACCGGCCAACCGCATCCTCGACCCCGGCGCCGGGCTCGTCGATCGTCTGCGCGACAAGCTGACCGGCAGGGAGGTCTGAGCGACGTCTGAGCGACGACTGAGCGACGTCGAACGACCCTGAGGGCGGTCACACCGCGTTTGTGGCCGACCGCGCCCGGGTACCAGCCCGCAGTCGGTCCTGCCCCGTGACAGCGGGATGCGGCGACCGCTGTCGCGAGGTGGCTGTCGGGAGGCGCGTGTGGAGTTTCGGCGGGTGTTCGAGGAGGTCTTCCGCTTCGAGGTGGCTGTCGCCGTGGCCGTGTTCGCGGTCGTGTCCCTCGTGTTGTTGGGATCATTGGCTTTCTCCCGCCGTCGCGCCCCCGACCGGCGAAAGCGGCACTCGCACCCCGTCGTGGAGGGCACGTACGCGGTGCTGCTGGCTGGGGTCGCGGCCGTCATCGTCCTCGTCACCTTCTCGGCCGACGACGAGGTGCAGGAGGCGGTCAACGCCGAGACGCCGACGGCGGCACCGCAGCACCGCGTCACGGTGGAGTCGTTCCAGTGGTGCTGGCGCTTCGGCTACCCCGGCGGCGAGAGGTCCGTCACCGGGGAGTGCCGCGAGGACGGAACGGGCCTGCCCACCCTCGTGGTCCCTGTGGGGAAACCCGTGCAGCTGACCCTCACCTCGTCCGACGTCATTCACTCGTTCTGGATTCCCGAGCTCGCTGTCAAGATCGACGCCTTCCCCGGCCACGACAACACGGTGACCCTCACCTTCGACGAGGAGGGCCGCTGGCTGGGCAAGTGCGCCGAGTTCTGCGGGCCGTACCACCCGGCCATGCACTTCCACGTGCGCGCCGTCTCGCCGGAGAAGTACCAGCAGTGGCTGGAAGGCGCCGCGGTATGACCGCCACCACCGTCGAAGCGGTGCCCTCGCCGCGTCCGTGGCTGACCACCACCGACCACAAGCGCATCGCCGTGCTCACGGCGGGGACCGCACTGGTGCTGCTGTTCATCATGGGCGCGCTCGCGCTCACCATGCGCGCTCAACTGGCCCGGCCCGATCAGTCTCTTGTGGACAACGACACCTACAACCAGCTCTTCACCATGCACGGGTCGGGCATGATCTACCTCGTCGTCACGCCCATCGCGCTGGCCATGGGGCTGTATCTCGTGCCGTTGCAGGTCGGTTCGCCCACGGTGGCGGCACCGCGCACCACCATGCTCGGCTACTGGCTGTACGTCCTCGGTGCTCTCGCGGTGCTGTCCGGGTTCCTCACCGCCGGTGGTGCGGCGAAGGAGGGCTGGACGGCCTACACCCCGCTGTCGAGTGCCCAGTTCTCGCCGGGGGTCGGCACGGACCTGTGGATCGCTGGCAACTTCGCCTCCAGCCTCGGGATGATCCTCATCGGCGGCACGGTGCTGTGGACGGCGCTGCTGAAGCGCGCGCCGGGGATGACCATGCTGCGCCTTCCCGTATTCACGTGGTCGATGGTCGCCACCAACCTCATGGTGCTGGCCGCGTTCCCCTCGCTGCTCATCGCGCTGGGCTTGCTCGCGCTGGGGCGGATGAGCCCGCAGGTGTTCTCCGACAACATCTTCAACATCGGCTACCAGCATCTCTTCTGGTTCTACGGCCATCCCGTCGTGTACGTGATGTTCTTCCCGTTCCTCGGCGCGGTGGCCGAGGTGCTGGCGACGTTCGCGGGGCGCCGGTTCTTCGGTTACCGGGCCACGGTGCTGTCGTTGCTGGCCTTCGCGGCGCTGTCGATGAGCGTGTGGGGCCACCACCTGTTCACCACGGGGCAGGCCGCCAACGACTATTACTCACTGACGTCGATCATGCTGCTCGTGCCCGCCGGTATCGAGTACTTCTCGATGCTGGCCACGGTGGTGGGGGCGAAGCTGCGCTTCGCGGTCCCGATGCTGTTCGCCCTCGCCTTCGTCCCCCAGTTCTTGATCGGCGGGCTCACCGGCATCATGGTCGCCACACCCGCGCTGGACTACCAGATGCACGACTCGTACTTCGTGGTCGCGCACTTCCACTACACGCTCTTCGCCGGGAGCCTGTTCGGCCTCTTCGCCGGGTTCTACTTCTGGTTCCCGAAGGTCACCGGGGCGATGCTGGGCACCGTGCTCGGGCACGTCCACTTCTGGCTGCTGCTCGTGGGCACCAACCTGACGTTCGTGCCCATGTTCTTCCTCGGCCTCGACGGCATGCCCCGGCGCGTCGCCACCTACCTGCCCCAGGACGGCTTCGGCACACTGAACCTGCTGTCCTCGGTCGGGTCGTGGATCGTGGGGCTCGGCATGGTCGCGTTCGCGGTGAACATCGTGGTGTCGCTGGCGCGGAGGCGGGGCAGGGCGGCACCGAACGACCCGTGGCACGCGCACACCCTGGAATGGGCGACCTCGTCGCCGCCACCGCCGTTGAACTTCGACGCCGCGCACCCGCTGCCGTCCGTGCGCAGCTTCGCCCCTCTGCTCGACCAGCGCCACGATCGGGCCGAGGGGCGGCGCACCCGGGAGCCCGCATGAGAGCGTGGCAGGTCGTGCTCGGCTGGGGCGTCGTCAACGCGGTCCTGGCCGGTCTGCTGTGGACATTCGAGGAGCATCCGCTCGTCGTCGCCCTCTACGCGGGTCCCGCGCTGGCGACGGTGCTCGCCGCGATCCTCGTGCGGCACACCCGCCGCGCCCCGGCAGGCGAGGAGCCGCAACGCCTGGCCACCACCAGCGCCTCGGCCCTGCTCGCCGCACTCGCCGTCGTCCTCGCCGCGCTCGGCCTCGTCTACGGGTACTGGTTGATCGTGCTCGCGGCGGTGGCGCTCGTCGCCGCGTTCGCCCGTGCCCGCAGGGAACGACTTCCTCCCGGAGTCGAGACGGCACCGACCCGCGTGCCGAGCCTGCACACCACCCTGCCGGGGCAGGCGCGTGAACTCGACGGCGTGGCGAAGGGTGTGCGCGTCGCCGCGGTGGCCGCCATCGGTCTGCGGGGCCTGAGCGCCGTGCGCCGGTTGTTGAGGAGCAGGAGACCGTGACGTCCGCAGTGCACATGGCCGCGATGGGCCTCGCGATCTCCGTTGTCGCACCCGCGCTCGTGCTGATGACGCGGCGCGGGGTGGCGTGGCAGCGGGTACCCGCGCCACCGCTGCTGGTGCTTCCCGCCTTCGTGGCGCTGCACGCCGTGGTGACGGTGGCGGGGCACGCCGTGACCGCGTTCTTCCCGTGGCTCGCCCTGCACGCTGCGTTGTTCGCGGGCGCGGTGTGGTTCTGGCTTCCCGTTCTGGTGGGAGAGCGCGGCGCGGCTCTGCGCAGCGTGTACCTGTTCCTCGCCGGTCCCGCACTCGACCTCTCAGCCATCTATCTGATCATCGTGGGGGACGTGGCAGGCGGTTTGGCCATGATCGTCGCCATGCTGCCCATCGGGCTCGCCGCCGTGGCCGTGACATGGCGGTGGATCACGGACGAGGAGCGGCGAGCGTGGTGACGGCGAAACTCGCGGACGCGGTGGACAGGCGGTTCCAAGCGGCCAAGGGGCTGCGGACCCGCGCCAACAAGGTGTTCCCCGAACACTTCTCGTTCCTGTTCGGCGAGATCGCCCTCTACAGCTTCGTGGTGCTGCTGCTCTCCGGGGTCTTCCTCACGTTCTTCTTCGACCCCTCGATGATCAAGGTGTCCTATGACGGCGCGTACGAACTCGCGGAGGGCGTGCGGATGTCCCGGGCGTTCGCCACAACGCTCGACCTGTCGTTCGAGGTCAGAGGTGGACTGCTGGTGCGTCAGGTCCACCATTGGGCCGCACTGGTGTTCGTCGCGGCGATCCTCGTGCACCTGCTGCGCGTGTTCTTCACCGGAGCCTTCCGCACCCCGAGGGAGGCGAACTGGCTGATCGGCGTGTTCCTGCTCGCGCTCGCCGTCGCCGAGGGGTTCGCAGGCTACTCACTGCCCGACGACCTGCTCTCCGGAACGGGGCTGCGGATCGCGTCGGGGATGATGCTGTCGATTCCCGTCATCGGCACCTGGGTGCACTGGCTGGTGTTCGGAAGCGAGTTCCCCGGAGAAATCATCCTCCCTCGCTTGTTCACCCTCCACGTGCTCGTGCTGCCAGGGCTCATCCTCGCTCTCGTGGCCGTTCATCTCGCCAGCGTCTGGTATCAGGAGCACACGCAGTTCCCCGGCAAGCGGAGGCGTGAGGGCAACGTCGTCGGTACGCGCACGATCCCGGCGTTCGCGTTGAAAAGCACCGGGCTGGCGGCCACCGTCGCGGCCGTGCTGCTGCTCATGGGCGCCCTGCTCCAGATCAATCCCGTGTTCGACTACGGCCCGTACAAACCCGGAGCGGTCTCCACGTTCGCGCAACCCGACTGGTATCTGCTGTTCGTGGAGGGTGCGCTTCGCCTGTTCCCCGCGTGGGACCTCGTCCTGTGGGACACCTACCGCGTTCCCGCACCGTTCTGGCCTGCCGTGGTGCTGCCGCTGGTGCTGTTCACCGTGGTGGCGCTGTATCCGTTCGTGGAAGGCAGGCTCACGAAGAGCACGCGGCGGCGTCACAACCTCGCCCAGCGTCCTCGGGACGTACCCGCACGCACCGCGCTGGGAGTCATGGGGATCGCCTTCTACGTGATCCTGCTGCTCATGGGCATCGACGACGTGATCTCGATGGTGTTCCAGGTGTCCGTTGACCGGATCGTGTGGATCGGTAGGGTCGCCGTGTTCGCGGTGCCGCCGCTTGTGTACTGGCTGACGTACCGGTGGTGCCTGCGGTTGCAGCGCGCCGACCGCGATGTCCTCACCAGGGGCGTTCGGACCGGTGTCGTCCGGCCGGAGGGCGGGGGAAGGCATTTCGTCGAGGTGCGGGAGCCGCTGTACGGCAGGACGGCCGATGGTCGTGCCGTGCGGCCCCGATACCGGGGCAACCGGCTGCCGACCCTGCCGACGCACCTGCGCACCAGGCCACAGGAGCAGCCCCCGCCTGGATCCCCGCCTCAGTCCCCTCCTCCACCCCCGCCTCCGTCCCCACCCCCGCGCGACCGTCCCTGAAATACCAACACCCGTACGTAACCTGCGGACACACCGAGGTGGTAGCTCAACAGTGGGCGTGTCCGCACTTCCTGCACGGGTGTTGGCACCTCATGCACGGGTGTTGGCACCTCATGCACGGGTGTTGGTACTTCTTGCACGGGTGTTGGCAGGCTGCGCACCAACGTCCGTGCGCAGCCTCCGGCACGCCGCAGCGGGATGGAAAAGCTCTCAGCCGAGTTCCCAGAAGCCAGGGCCGACGGGTCCGGTGAAGTCGCCCGTAGCGACGAAGTGGCCGTCGGGGTGCAGCGCGATGGGCAGTTGCGGCAAAGCGCGGGCAGCGGGACCGAACGTCGGCCTCGCGTAGGCGGTGAGGTCGAACTGCGACTGGTGACACGGGCACATCAACCGGCGCGTCGCGGTCTCGAACATCCCCACCGGGCATCCGAGGTGGGTACAGAGACGGGAGTACGCGTAGTAGTCGCGGTAGTTCAGGCCCGCGCGATCGGCGCGCTCGGCCATCGCCGTGCCCTCGGGCAGCCGGTACAGCGTCGCGGGGTTGTCCGACTCCTCGAACGCCTTCGCGAGTGCCTCGGGATCGTCCCGTTCGGACTCCCGGAACGGGAAGACGGGCACCGTGGAGCCGGGCGCGAGGTCCTCGGGGCGGACCAGCACCACCTCGGTGGGCTCCCCGGTGTCCATCCGCAGGTACACGGTCTCGCCGTCGGGGGAGTGCCAGCCGGTGTGCCACGGGGTGTCCTCGGGTGAGGTCGTGTGGGTGCGCCGGTCCCAGGGATCACGGACGAACGCGCCGACGCCCACGATGCCGAGGCTCGCTCCCAGCGTGCTCGCGGCCACGGCCATCGCCCTGCCAAACACCGAGCGCCGCCGCAGGCCGGTCCGCTCCTGCGCATCGGCGACCGTGGCGGCGAACGTCGCCCTGTCCTCGGAGGTGGAGCCGTTCTCAAGGTGCCGTCGCTGCACGGAGACCTCGCGGGGCAGTAGTCGCTTCGCCGTGAGGAGCAACGCCGCCGCGAGGCCGAGGACGGCGAGGCCGAGCAGTGTCCCGAGCAGCGGAGTGTACAGCCGGTACAGCGTGTGGCCTTCGCCGCCGGGCGTCACGTACCGCCACGGCCACGCCAGGTACACCACGGCAGCGGCCACGGACGCGATCACGGTGACGGCCGAGGAGCCGAGGACGAGAAGCCGTCCCCTGCGGTAGCGGGGTGACAGTGGGTGCCGGTCCGAAGGCTCGTATTCGACAATCTCCACGCCATCGAGTTCGGCTCCGTGCCGCAGCAGTTCGTCGCGATCACTGCCCACCGTCCACCTCCCACCGTCCGGCGCTCGGCCCGACGGTGAGTAGCCGCTCGATCGCGCCACAAAACCGTATAACGCCCTATACGCTGAGACTCCGATCGCCCCTCGCGCGAGGGGTGACGCGCCTCGCGGCGAGAGACGCGGGACAATGGGCGTCGAGTCAACGACATCGGAGGACACGACGATCATGGCGAAGGCCGCCGAGCCACCCTCAGGCACCCGGGACTTCCTCGCGGACGACGTTCGTCGCCGCAAGGCCGCGTTCGACACGGTCTCGGGCGTCTTCGAGCATTACGGGTTCGATCCGCTGGAGACTCCGGCGTTCGAGCGGCTCGAGGTCTTCGCGGGCAAGCTCGGCGATGAGGCGAGCGCGCTCATCTTCAAGATCCTCAAGCGCGGGGTGCACGAGGCGACCGGCGAGGCGGACCTCGCGCTGCGCTACGACCACACCGTGCCGCTGGCCAGGGTCGTCGGCACCTACGGCAGCCGGCTGCCATCCCCCTACAAGCGCTACGCCATCGGGCCGGTGTGGCGCGCCGACCGGCCGGCGAAGGGCCGGTTCCGCGAATTCACGCAGTGCGACATCGACACGGTGGGCTCGGCATCGCCGCTGGCGGACGCCGAAGTGCTCTGGGCGATCCACGATGGACTGAAGGCGCTGGGCGTCGAGAACTTCCGCGTGCTGGTGAACAGCCGCAAGGCACTGCACGGGCTGCTTGAGGCGTACGGGATCGCCGAGGAACGCGGCACGGCTGTGCTCGGCACGCTGGACAAGCTGGACAAGCTGGACCCTGGCGCGGTGGTGGCCGAACTCGCCGACCGTGGGCTGGACGCGCGCACGGCCGAGGAACTGGTGGGCGACGTGACCGCCGCCGATACCGACCGCGTGCGCAAGCAACTCGACACCACCGAGCGCGGGCGTGAGGGCCTCGCGGAGATCGACCGGCTCCTCGATCTGACGTCCGGGCTGCCGGAGGGTCGCGTCGTGTACACGCCGCGCATGGTGCGGGGCCTCGACTACTACACCGGGCCGATCTTCGAGGTGGTGGCAGAGGGCTATCCGGGTTCGATCGCCTCCGGAGGCCGTTACGACGGGCTCGTGGCCAAGCTGGGCGGGCCGGACCTGCCCGCGTGCGGGGGTTCCATCGGTCTCGAACGCATCCTCGCCATCCAGGCGTCCGGCGCGGAGGCGAGCGGCGGGCTCGACGTCGCGCTGACCGTGCTCGGCGCGGAGGACGCGGTCATGCGCATGGCCGCCGGCCTGCGTGGCCAGGGCCTGCGCACCGGCGTCTACCTCGGCACGTCGGGCAAGCTGGGCAAGCAGCTCAAGTGGGCCAACGACCAGCGGGCGCGCGTCGTGCTCATCCACGGTCCCGAGGAGCAGGCCGACGGTGTGGTGACCATGCGGGACATGACCAGCGGCGACCAATTCCGGGTGCCGGTGACCGAGGTCGCCGCCACGGTGCGCGAACACCTCGGTCGCTGATCGCTCGCGCCGCTCACCGCAGGAATTCGCGGGTGTCCATCCCGGTCCTGCGGCGAGTGGCTGCGCGGGTGGCGAGGCGCCGCACCAGCACGAACGGAACGGTGAACGCGGCGATGGGCACAGCCTGCGCGTAGACGAGCGGCTCGTTGGCCGGTGCGCCCAGCAGCAGGAAGAGCGCCACGGGCAACGCGGGAAGCGCGAGGCCGATCACGAAGCCGAACCGGTCGAGCAGATCGCGCCCGGACATCGACCCCAGCAGCACGAACATCAGCACTGCCGACACTGGCCAGAAGATCACGAGACTCGCCGAGCTCATGGCGTACACGTCGAGAACCGGCTGCAACAGGAAATAGGTCACCCAGCTTGCCAGCGGAACGGCGAATTGCGGCGTTCCGCCAAGCAACTCGCCGGTGGTGCGTCTGCCGATAGCGATGTCGGCAACCGCGAGCAGAGCCAGGGGCGCGAGTGCGTGTCCCGCGAACACGGTTACGGTGTCGAATGGGTCGAGCAGGTTGTCGTACGGCACCCAGCGGACGGTGATCAGTGCGGGGAGCAGGAACCCGAGCGTCATCGCGCCCCACAGCCGGGTGCGCTCGGTGCGGAAGGGACGGAGCAACACGGTCAGCGCTGTGATCACCAGCGGCACCAGTTCGGTCAACGCGAGATCTTCCAGCGGCACCGGTGCATCGATGGTCTTGTTGAGCAGGAGGGCCACCCCGTAGCCCGCCGCGCCCGCGAGCGCCGCCCCGAGCGCGAACCCGTTGGGCAACGGTCCGGTGTTTCGCACCCCGCCATCCACGGTGGAGGCGGGACGTCGGCCGGGTGATTTCGGCCGAACCGCTGAAGTGCGCGGAGCCGGTTTCGCCGCCACCGCAGGGGGCGGTGTCGCCGTGGTGCGCGGGGACTTCAGCACCGGGCTGGTCGGCTCCGCCGATGGCAGCGTGGTGGTCGCCGCTGTGGCGGTGGTGATGGCGGTGGTGGGGGTGTGGTCGGGGGTGAGTGTGTCGAGGAGTTGGGCGGCGGTGGGGCGTCCGGTGGGGTCTTTGCTGAAGCAGGGGTCGAGCACCACGCGCAGGGCCGGGGGGACGTCGTCGAGGTGGGGTTGGCCGTGGGCGACGGCGTAGAGGATCGAGGAGATGGAGCCGGTGCCGAAGGGGCCCTTGCCGGTCGCCGCGTAGACCAGGACTCCGGCGAGGGAGAAGATGTCGCTGGCGGGGCCGATGTCGGAGGCTTCGATTTGTTCGGGGGACATGTATCCGGGCGTGCCGATGGCGACGCCGGTGGCGGTGAGGGTGGTCTGGTCGAGGACTCGGGAGATGCCGAAGTCGATGACTCTGGGGCCGTCGTTGGAGATGAGGATGTTGCCGGGTTTGAGGTCGCGGTGGATGACGCCTGCCTCGTGCACGGAGACGAGGGCTTCGGCGAGTGCGGCTGCCAGTTCCCGGACTTCGTTCTCGGGTAGTGGTCCTCTGCTCTGGACGTGTTCGGCGAGGGTGGGGCCTTCGATGTATTCGGTGGCGACCCACGGCCGGGCCGCGTCAGGGTCGGCGTCCACGACACCAGCGGTCCAGAAGCTGCCGACCTTGCGCATGTTCGCGATCTCGTGGCGGAACCGGTCGCGGAAGGTGGCCTCTTCTGCCAGTCCCGCGGACACGAGTTTGACCGCGACCCGCCGCCCGCCGCGGGAGCGGCCGAGGTAGACGGTGCCCATGGCACCGGACCCGAGGCGGCCCACCAGTGTGTAGTCGCCGACGCGGGCAGGGTCGTCCTCGGTCAGTGGTCGCACAGCACCCCCCCGGCCAGCGTGATGGATGCGACGCAGCGTAGCCGATGAGATACCCATCACCTATGGGGACACCCGCTCACGCCGACCATCCCCGCCTCGACGTGCCGTGCCGTGCCGTGCCGTGCCGAGGCGGGGTGGCGGGGTGGCTGGGTGGCTGTCGGAGCGCCCGGAGTCGCTGGGCGCCATCAGGTTCGAACGACACGATCCCCTGCCGCTCCCGCCGGCAGTGCGGGAGCTTCGACGCCCCGGCCGGCGTGCGACTGGGGTGTGGCGTTGACCGGATCGGGGCCTCACAGCCGTGGGTTCACGCGGCCGTTCGTGTGGAGGTATCGGGCAGCGCCGCCGGTGAAGTCGTAGATCGCGAGTGTCTGGTGTCCTCCAGCGGATCGGCCGGTGGCATCAGGAACCGCGTCTCGCTCACGGGGAGCAGCTCGTAGGTGATTCTGCTTAGCCTGTGAAGGAACTCCGCCTGCATCCGTTCGAGGTCGAAGGTCAGGAACAGTGTCCTCCCCTCTGCCCACACCTCATAGCGGGTTCCGGGACGCCCGTAGCAGCCTTCGTACCGGGCGAGGTCGAGGTTCAGCGCCGGGTTCGAAGCAGGCAGATCGGGGATCGTGACCGCGTTGAGGTCGGACAGGATCTCGTTGAACACCGCGCGGTAGACACTGTCCCTCGGCCCGCCGTTGGTCAGCATCGTGATGGCGATGTCCGAATCGGGCAGTACCCGCAGCCGAGCGTTCTGCCCGATCGTGCTGCCGTCGGGGGCGTAGACGGTCTCGCCGTGCCAGTCACCCACGATGAGGCCGAGCGCCCATTCCGGACCGAGCAGGTACGGGTCGGGGACCGGCACCCTCGACCGCATCATCTCCCTGACGCTGCCTGCCGACACGATCCGCTGCCCGTTCGGCGCCGTTCCCCCGGTGAGGAGAAGGTGCGCCAAGGCAAGCACCTCCCTGGCAGTCGAGGTGACGGCACCGCTGGGGCCGAAGGCACGCGGCAGGTAGTCCACCGGTGTCACGATGGGACCTTCTTCCAGCGACCGGATCACGTGCCCCGTGGCGGCCCTGGTCTCGTCCACGTGCTCGCGCCTGGTGCTCGTGCTGGTCAGACCCATGGGATCGAATAGCCGATGCCGCACGATGTCGTCCCAGCATTCACCGTCGATCACCTCCATGATCCGGGCGAGGATCGCGTAGCCGAGCGCCACGCTGTAGCCATGGGTGTGGCCCAGCGGGAACACCTGGGGCGCGTCGGCGATGTTCGCGACCATGCGTTCGTAGACGTCGTCGTCCTCGCCGGGATCGCCGTAGTCCTCCTCAATGCCGTTGGTGTGGTTCAGCAGGTGGCGAGGGGTGACGTCGGCGCTCGTCACAGGGTCGGCCACCGTGAAGTCCGGAAGGTAGGCACGCGCGGGCGCGTCCAGATCGACGGTTCCCTCATCGACGTGTTGCAGGAAAGCCAGTGCGGTCCAGGTCTTGGTCATCGAGCCGCACTGGTAGACGGTGCTGGGCGTCGCGGGTTCCCCTGTCTCCACGTCGGTGATCCCGCACGCGAACTCGGTGAGCTGTCCGTGGTGCAGGATCCCGATCGCGGCGTTCGGGATACCCGACTCCGTAAGGAGTTCGGTGACCCTGGCCTTGATCCGGGACACGTCGGCAGGCGGGGAGGTCGTCATCGTCGTCGTCATCGGGGAAGCCCGACCGCGTTCGCGGCGTCGGCCTCGAAGTACGCCGTTGTGGCGTAGTCGCCCGCGTGCTCCTCGAAGAAGCGTTCGACGTCCTCAAGGGACTCATGGGTGAGAATGTTCACCGCCTTGCCGCCGTCCTTGCTCGCCACGGCCACCTTCCACCTCGCGTCCTTCGGGAGCGCCGTGTGTGCCTTCTTCAATGCGCCCCAGAACCTGTCCTGGTCCGTGACTGTGGGCAGGTTGACCCGCGAGGACCGCGAGCGCATCGCGGCATGGCTGGCCGAAGGGCTCGGCTTCGCCGAGATCGGCCGACGGCTCGGACGGCCGACATCCACGATCAGCCGTGAGGTGGCGCGCAACAGCGCGAAGGATGGCTACCTGGCCGAGGTCGCTCAGCGAGCCTCGGGCCACCGTGCCCGCAGGCACAAGCCGGTGCGGCCCGCCGAGGAGACGAGCGAGCAGCCGCCCGAAGCGATACGCGGCTTCGTTGACCGCTTCGCGAGTCTCCTGACCGCGACCGGCCTGCCACGGATGACCGCCCGCGTGTTCGTCTGCCTCCTCACAGCCGACGCGGACGGTCTGACCGCAGCCGACCTGGTGCGCAGACTCCAGGTCAGCCCGGCCTCGGTGTCCAAGTCCATCGGCTACCTCGAAGCCATGGACCTGGTTCTTCGGCAGCAGGATCGAGGTGGGCGCAGGGAGCGGTATCTCATCGACGACGACGTCTGGCTTCGGGCATGGCGGACCGACACCGGCGCACACGGCGAGATCGCGACCGCCGCACGACAGGGCGTCGAGATCGTCGGCGCCGACACAACCGCAGGGGCCCGGCTCGCCACGATGGGCCGGTTCTTCGCCAGGCTCAGCGAGCAGATGAGCGGCAGCACCTTCGCCGAGCCAGTCGCCGACGACGTGCTGACCGTCTTCGCCGCACTCGTGCATGCCGGTCGGCCGCTCACTCCCGAGACGCTGGCCCGCGCACTCGGCTGGCCTCGGGACAGGGTGGGTGGGGCTCTCGACACGATCCGAAACCGGCCGGCCGTCGCCGACCCCCTCGCCCTGTGAGTCGTGGAACCCGGGGCCTACACCGTCACGGCGTGCCCTGACCGGCTGAGCCCCGAGCAACGTGACGCGCTCGGGGTGTGAGTCACGCGGTCTCCCTGCTGAGGCGTTCGGCGACGGGCTCGTAGTTGGCGTGACCGTGTTCGGCCCAGAACCGGGCCCGGCTCAAGGCTGTGGCGCCGTCGTCGTCCGGGGTGTCGCGAACTCCGTGCCTCAACAACACCTCCGCCAACTCCAGCAGTACGTCGCCGGGTACCTCCTTCTCGTCGTAGCCGGTGTCGTTGACGAGCGCGCGCAGGGCACCGTCCGCAGAGGTCCCCGAGGCGAGCAGGAATCGCACCACGTTCACCCGCGTCCGCAGGTCGGCCGGGGAACCGAGCGGCAGATTGCGGAGCAAGGCATGCACGGAGGCGTCGCGTAACGACGCGCTGCGCGCGCCGTGATCGAGGAGGAATCGGATCTTCTCCTCCGGGTACGGCAGGGTCCGGACAGCCAGGTCCAGCAGGGTGGCTCCGATGAGGTTCGTCGCGTTCACCGGCGCTCCGGCTGCGACCAACACGCGCAGGATGTCCCAGTGCGCGCCCTTCTCGATGCCGTCAGCCGACGGCCGGACGAGATCCGCCTCCAGCGCCGCGAAGTGCGCCGCGTTGCCGTATTCGGCCTGGAGCCGGGGATCGGCACCGGCGGCCAGGAGCGCGGACACGGCATCGACGTGCCGGTACGCCGCAGCCACATGCAGCGGGGTCATGCCGCGTTCGTCGAGTGCGTTGACGTCCGCTCCACCGGCGAGAGCGGCCTCGATCGCTGCCACGTCACCACGACGGCAGGCATCGGAGAGCTCACCGTCCTGCTCGCCGACGGGCTGAAGTTCCACGATCGCGTAGGCCTCTTCGTGATGCGGAGGAGCCGCACTGAGCAGGAACCGGAACCGCGCGCCGGGGAACCGGACGACCGCGCGCCCGAGGTAGTGATCGTCGGTGAAATTCTCCTCGACGAGATCCATCGGAGCGTGGTACCCGAGCAGGACGTAGGCGAGGATCCTGCGACGCGGCGACCGGATCTCGCGCAGTAGCGGGACGAAAGGCAAATCGTTCTCGTCCAGCCATTCCTCGTAGTCGAGTTCGTCCACATCGGAATCGCGGTATTCGCCGACCAGCTCGTCCGGATCGTCGTCGTAGCGGTCGGCGAACGTGGCGGCCACCGCGTCGAGGGCGTCGTAGAGCGAACTCGCCTCGCCCGTCACGGCGCCGAGTGAGTCGCCTTCGTCTTCGAGGACATCCTCCTCAAGGTCGTCGAGGTCATGGGGTTCGAAGTCCCCGGTGTATTCGACGACGACGTAGCGACCACCGCACAACTCCGCCCTGCGCTGTCCGGAGTCCGCTTCCACCAGGCAACGCAGGATTTCTTCCAGATCCATGGAGTGATCTTGGCAGAGGCGTGTGACAGTGCCGCACCGGTTGGCTCGCCTCATCGGCTGGCCCACGGGTACGACATCGTCACTGTGGAGGTCGCCGGCACACCGCGCCGGTGCGCGCCGGATGTTCCACTGGCACAGCGCCCTCGGAATCGATCGACAAGGCCCTCGCGGAGGCCGCTCAGTCGTTGCCGTGATCCCGCCGCTGTCACGGGTACCCCGCAAGCGATATGCGGAGGGAGAACGGCCATGACGGAGTTCAAGAAGGGCGATCGGGTGCGGTGGGACGCGGGCAACCAGAGTTCGGTCGGCACCGTCGAGGAGAAGATCACCTCGGAAACCCGGGCAGCGGGGCGCACGGTCAGGGCGTCGGAGGAACACCCGCAGTATCTGGTGCGCAGCGAGAAGACCGGCAGGACGGCCGTGCATCACCCTGACAAGCTGCACAAGGCCGACTGAGGGCCTTCACGTCAGGAACGAGAACAGCGGACTGTCGGGCTCGACCCGCTCGATGCGGTGCGGCACCCGCCGCATGCGCTCCAGCATCGCGGCCAGGTTCTCCGCCGCACCGAGTTCGATGCCCACCAGCGCGGGCCCGGTCTCGCGGTTGTTGCGCTTCACGTACTCGAACAGCGTGATGTCGTCGTCCGGCCCGAGGACGTCGTCGAGGAACCGGCGCAGCGCCCCCGGCTCCTGGGGGAACTCGACCAGGAAGTAATGCTTCTTGCCCTCGTGGATGAGGGCTCGCTCCACGATCTCGGCGTAGCGGCTGAGATCGTTGTTACCGCCGGAGAGTACGCACACCACGGTGGCGCCCTCCGGAAGGCCGAGGGCGTCGAGGCCCAGAGCCGCGGGTGCGAGGGCACCCGCGGGTTCGCTGATGACGCCGTCCGACTGGTAGAGGTCGAGCATCTCGACACAGATGCGGCCCTCCGGCACCGTGACGAGGCGCGGAGTGTGTCGCGCGGCAAGCGCGTGGGTGTGCTCGCCCACCATCCGCACGGCCGCGCCGTCCACGAAGGGATCGACCGTCTCCAGTGGCGTCGGCCCGCCGCGTTCCAGTGCCAGCGCCATGCTCGCCGCCCCCTGCGGCTCAGCGCCGACGATCGCCACGCCGGGATGCCGTTCCCGCAGCCAGGCGAGCGTGCCGCCGAGCAGGCCGCCACCTCCCACGGGGACGATCACCGCGTCCGGCGCGTATCCCAGCTGCTCGACGATCTCCTTCGCCACGGTGCCCTGTCCCGCGATCGTGCGCGGGTCGTCGAAGGCGGGAATGAGCACAGCACCCGTGGTGACCGAGTGTGCGCGGGCCGCTGCCGCGGCGTCGTCGTAGGTCTCGCCTCCCACCACCACCTGCACGTGTTTGCCGCCGAGCCAGGCCACGCGCTGCCGCTTCTGCCTCGGTGTCGTCCTCGGCAGGTACACGCGCGCCTCGACGCCGAGAGCCGCCGCCGCGTACGCGACACCCTGGGCGTGGTTGCCCGCGCTGGCGCACACGACGCCCAGTGAGCGCTGCTCGTCGGACAGGCGGCTCATCAGGTTGTAGGCGCCCCGCACCTTGTAGGAACGGACGGAGTTGAGGTCCTCACGTTTGAGCCAGACGTCGAGACCGTGTTGCCGGGAAAGACGTTCGTTACGGTGCAGGGGCGTGGGTGGGATCACGTCGTCGAGTCGCCGGGCCGCCGCCTCGACGTCGGACGCGGTCACGGCCTGGCCCGTCGGAGTCTGCTCGGTCACGTCCCTCTCCCTGCGACTCGACGGCGTCGGCGCACCTCACCTGCTGTTTCTCACGCTAGCAGGGGCCAGGTCGCACCACGGCGGCGGTCGTGCCCACGGCGGGTGGCCGGTGACACGCGCACAGTGCCCACCCGGCCATGGGTTCGCCCACCGGAGGGGATACCGTGCCATGGCTGCGTCAGGCTCGGGTTGCGCGAGGCCGCTCGAGTAGGTAATTGGGAGGACCTTCCGGCGATGACCACGTTGCGGGAACCCTTGCGTGAGGAGAGTGCGTCGGCGCCGTTGTCGTCGGTGCGGCAGCAGCGTCAGTTCCGGCCGGAGTTGCAGGGGTTGCGTGCTCTGGCTGCCGGGTTGGTGGTCGTTTACCACGTGTGGCTGGGCCGTGTGTCCGGTGGTGTGGACGTTTTCTTTTTCGTGTCCGGGTTTTTGATCACGGGTCAGTTGTTCCGGGCGAGTGTGCGTGGTCGTATCGAGTTCCGGCCGTTTTGGGGCCGGATGTTCAAACGGCTGTTCCCCGCGGCACTGACGGTGATCGCCGCGTCGATGGTGGCCGCGCTGGTGTGGTTGCCGGAACACCGCTGGTTGCAGACGGCGAAAGAGATCGTCGCCTCGGCGTTGTACTACGAGAACTGGGAACTCGCGGCGTCCTCGGCCGACTATTTCGCCCAGCATAATTCGGCCAGCATCATGCAGCATTTCTGGTCGCTGTCGATTCAGGGGCAGTTCTACCTGGTGTGGCCGCTTTTGATCGGTGCGCTGATGTTGCTGGTGCGCCCGTTCGGCTGGAGTATGCGGACGACGTTGTTGACGGTGTTGTCGTTGTTGTTCGCGGGGTCGTTGGCGTATTCGGTGTGGTTGACGGAGGTGAATCAGCCGTTGGCGTATTTCCATTCCGGTACGCGGGTGTGGGAGTTCGCTTTGGGTGGTTTGCTGGCGTTGACGATTGATCGGGTTGTGTTGCCGCGTTGGCTGGCGATCGTGGCTGGCTGGCTTGGTGTTGTGGGTTTGGCGTCGTGTGGTCTGGTGTTGCAGGTCGGCACGATGTTTCCGGGTTATGTGGCGTTGTGGCCGATGGTGTCGGCGTTGTTGGTGTTGTTGGCGGGTGCGACGGGCAGCAGGGTTGGTGCTGATCGGTTTTTGTCGTCGCGTCCGTTGATTTATTTGGGGAATATCAGTTATTCATTGTATTTGTGGCATTGGCCGGTTTTGTTGTTCTACCTGTTGGTGCGGGGTAGGTCTGAGGTCGGTTTGGTCGGTGGTGCGGGTGTCATCGGGTTGTCGCTGGTGTTGTCGGTGGTCACGTATCACTTCGTTGAGAATCCGGTGCGGGATTCCAAGATCGGTGTGACGACGCGGTGGGGTGCGTATCGGTTCGCGGTGCTGGTGCTGGTTCCGGTGATCGCGGGTGCTGTGGTGTGGCAGAACGTGAGCATCCAGCGCGCCTCGTTCGAGTTCCGCGCCGACGACCCGAAACACCCCGGCGCGGCGGCCGTGTCCACAGGCGCCCCCGCCTACGACCCGGAGACGCCGATCATTCCCCCGTACGCCGCGTTGCCTCACGAGTGGATCAAGTGGAAGCCCGGTGAATGCGTCGAGCGCATGGAACAGGGCGTCGAGGTGCGCACCTGCACCGTGAACCCGCTCAACGGCGCCGAGCCGGCCAAGCGGCTCGTCGTGGTTGGCGACTCCCATTCCATGCAGCTCATGGGTGCGCTGCGGCCGATCCAGGAGCGGCTGAACTGGCAGTTGATCGTGCTGGGCAGGCCGGGTTGCCCGCTCACGGCCACCGAGGTGCTGCCCAACAACCAGGTGTGCGTCGAATGGAACCGCATCATCCTGCCGAAGATCGTCGAGCTCGATCCCGACGCCGTGATCACGATGGCGACCCGCGACGTCCGCGTCGGCCTGAAGGAATGGACTCCCGAGGGCTATGTGCGACAGTGGCAGGAACTCGACAAGGCAGGCATCCCTGTGGTCGCGATCCGGGACAACCCGCGCTTCGACTTCGAGCCGTCGGAATGTGTGCAGATCAAGGGCCTGACCTCGCCGGAGTGTGGACACCCCCGCGCCGAGATGTACCACGAGGTGGCGCCCTACGCCGCGATGCCCGGGGTCCCGGCCAACACCTCGTTCGTGGACCTGAGTGACTACTTCTGCACCGAAACGACCTGCCCGCCCGTCATCGGCAACGTGCTGGTCTACATGGACGACAACCACGTCAGCAACACGTACATGAACACTCTCTCGCCGTTCATGCAGGAGAAGATGCTGGCCGCGCTGGGCTGGAAGGACACCTCCGCGCCGAGATGACCGCTCGGTCACGTCGGCGTCACCACGACGTCACGGCATGACGAGCCATGCGGAATGTGTGCCCGCGTCGTGCGACGACGCGGGCCTTCGACGTGAACACGGATCAGCGCGCCCTGCAGGGCCTACTACGCTGGCGGCGGCGGCCACCACAGGCATGGGGGGAGTCTTCGGGCGATGACCACGCTACGGCAATCCTCGCGTGAGGAGAGTGCGTCGGCGCCGTTGTCGTCGGTGCGGCAGCAGCGTCAGTTCCGGCCGGAGTTGCAGGGGTTGCGTGCTCTGGCTGCCGGGTTGGTGGTCGTGTACCACGTGTGGCTGGGCCGTGTGTCCGGTGGTGTGGACGTTTTCTTTTTCGTG
This sequence comes from Saccharomonospora xinjiangensis XJ-54, assembly GCF_000258175.1. Classification (NCBI taxonomy): domain Bacteria; kingdom Bacillati; phylum Actinomycetota; class Actinomycetes; order Pseudonocardiales; family Pseudonocardiaceae; genus Saccharomonospora; species Saccharomonospora xinjiangensis. The sequence goes on from NZ_JH636049.1 coordinate 4,176,668, forward strand.
TCCGGGTTTTTGATCACGGGTCAGTTGTTCCGGGCGAGTGTGCGTGGTCGTATCGAGTTCCGGCCGTTCTGGGGCCGGATGTTCAAACGGCTGTTCCCCGCGGCACTGACGGTGATCGTGGTCTCGGCCGGCGTCGCGCTGCTCTGGCTTCCCGAACACCGGTGGATCCAGACCGCGAAAGAAGTCCTGGCTTCGGCGTTGTACTACGAGAACTGGCAACTCGCCGCCGATTCCACGGATTACCTGGCGCAGCACAGCGGCGCGAGCATCATGCAGCATTTCTGGTCGCTGTCGATTCAGGGGCAGTTCTACCTGGTGTGGCCGCTTTTGATCGGTGCGCTGATGTTGCTGGTGCGCCCGTTCGGCTGGAGTATGCGGACGACGTTGTTGACGGTGTTGTCGTTGTTGTTCGCGGGGTCGTTGGCGTATTCGGTGTGGTTGACGGAGGTGAATCAGCCGTTGGCGTATTTCCATTCCGGTACGCGGGTGTGGGAGTTCGCTTTGGGTGGTTTGCTGGCGTTGACGATTGATCGGGTTGTGTTGCCGCGTTGGCTGGCGATCGTGGCTGGCTGGCTTGGTGTTGTGGGTTTGGCGTCGTGTGGTCTGGTGTTGCAGGTCGGCACGATGTTTCCGGGTTATGTGGCGTTGTGGCCGATGGTGTCGGCGTTGTTGGTGTTGTTGGCGGGTGCGACGGGCAGCAGGGTTGGTGCTGATCGGTTTTTGTCGTCGCGTCCGTTGATTTATTTGGGGAATATCAGTTATTCATTGTATTTGTGGCATTGGCCGGTTTTGTTGTTCTACCTGTTGGTGCGGGGTAGGTCTGAGGTCGGTTTGGTCGGTGGTGCGGGTGTCATCGGGTTGTCGCTGGTGTTGTCGGTGGTCACGTATCACTTCGTTGAGAATCCGGTGCGGGATTCCAAGATCGGTGTGACGACGCGGTGGGGTGCGTATCGGTTCGCGGTGCTGGTGCTGGTTCCGGTGATCGCGGGTGCTGTGGTGTGGCAGAACGTGAGCATCCAGCGCGCCTCGTTCGAGTTCCGCGCCGACGACCCGAAACACCCCGGCGCGCAGGTGCTGACCGCCGGAAAACCCACCTACGATCCCCGGCACTCCGTGGTCCCTCCGTTCGGGGCGTTGCCCGGCCAGTGGGCCTCCTACCAGCCCGGTGAATGCCGTGAGAACCCGGTCGAGGACGAGGCGATCGTGCGAGAGTGCAGGGTCTCGCCGCCCGACGGTGTCGTGCCGGAACACCGGATCGTGGTGGCCGGTGACTCGCACGTGTGGCAGCTCTCCTCGGCACTCATTCCGATCGCGCGCGAGGAGAGCTGGGAACTCACCGTGCTCCATCGGGCGGGATGCCCGCTGACCGCGACCGAGACGGCGCCGATCACCGCGGAATGCGTGGAATGGAACCGCCAGACGCTTGCCAAGATCATCGAACTCAGGCCCGACGCCGTGGTCACGATGGCGACGCGCAACGTCCGTGTCGGCCTGACGGAACGGACCCCCGAGGGCTATGTGCGACAGTGGCAGAAGCTCGACGAGGCAGGCATTCCCGTGGTCGGAGTCAGGGACAACCCCCGGTTCGACTTCGATCCCTCCGCGTGCGTGCAGACCCAGGGACTCGACGCCGAGCAGTGTGCGCGACCACGCCGTGAGCTCTATGACGAGGTGGCGCCCTACGCCGCGATGCCTGGAGTCCCGGCCAACACCTCGTTCGTGGACCTGAGTGACTACTTCTGCACCGAAACGACCTGCCCGCCCGTCATCGGCAACGTGCTGGTCTACATGGACGACAACCACGTGACCAGGACGTACATGCAGACGCTTTCGCCGATCATGAAACGTGAGCTGGCCGTCGCGCTCGGCTGGAACGATCTGCCGCAGCCCGCGCCGAGGTGACCGCAGCGCGGGCTGCCGACACGCATCCGGCGTTCTCGAACCCGGCCCCGTCGGGCATGCCCGGCGCACCACCGGCTCCGGTCGCGCCGTGACGGGGGCCACGACGAGCCGAAGCGATGATCCGGAGTTCCGTAGGGTGACGCCATGAGCGTATTGGGCTGGATCTTCCTGGGGCTGTTCGCCGGGGCCATCGCGAAGATGGTGACGCCGGGCCGCGACCCCGGCGGGTGTCTGATCACGATCCTGCTCGGCATCGGCGGAGCACTGCTGGGCGGGTGGATCGGCAGGACGGCGTTCGACGTCGATCTCGGCACCTTCTTCGACCTGCGGACCTGGGGGCTCGCCATCCTCGGAGCCGTGGTGATTCTGCTGATCTACCGCGTTGTCGTCGGAGGCGGACGCCGGAGTTAGCTGTGTCGGCGCTCACACCGGACTCCCTGCACTGAGCGCTTGCTCAGTAGGGTGCGGTTCTGTCGCACCCTGACGAAGGAGCCACGCATGCGTGCCGCGCGGATCACCACACTCGACGGCCCCTCCTCGGTGCTCGTCACCGACGTCGAGGAACCGGACGGAGCAGGCGATCGGGTGGTGATCGACGTGCACGCCGCAGGGGTGACCTTCCCTGACGTGCTTCAGACGCGCGGGCTCTACCAGTACCGGCCGGAGCTGCCGTTCGTGCCGGGTACCGAGGTCGCCGGGATCGTGCGCTCGGCCCCGAGCGGCGCACCGGTGCGGGTAGGGGACCGCGTCGCGGCCTTCCCCGGCCTCGGCGGGTTCGCCGAGACGGTGGCCGTGCCGGGCGACGCGGTGTTCGGCATCCCCGACACCCTGTCCTTCGCGGCCGCGGCGGCATTGCCGATGAACTACCTCACCGTGCATTTCGCACTGACCCGGCGCGGCGGGTTGCGGGAGGGCGAGACGGTGCTCGTGCACGGCGCGGGAGGTGGAGTGGGCACGGCCGCGGTGCAGCTCGCCTCGGCGCTCGGGGCCAGAATCATCGCGGTGACGTCCTCTCCGGAGAAGGCCGAGACAGCGCGCGGGGCAGGCGCTCACCACGTCGTGTCACCCGGCGATTTCCGCGCGGACGTGCTGGAGCTGACCGGTGGGGCGGGTGTGGACGTCGTCGTCGATCCGGTCGGCGGCGACCGCTTCACCGACTCACTCCGCTGCCTCGCGCCGGAGGGGCGGCTGCTCGTCATCGGGTTCACCGCGGGGGAGATCCCCACGGTCAAGGTGAACCGCCTGCTGCTCAACAACATCTCGGTGGTCGGCGTCGGCTGGGGCGCGTTCTGGGCGAGGCGGCCGGACTACCTGCGCAGGCAGTGGGCTGAGCTGCGCCCGCTCGTCGAGGACGGTGTGCTCGACCCGCCGATCGGCGCGACGTATCCGCTGGATGATGTCGCCACCGCACTGTCGGAACTGGACACCCGGTCAGCGAAGGGCAAGATCGTCTTGACGCTCCGCTGACCCTGCACGTGTCCGCACTTCCTGTACCCGTGTCCGCACTTCCTGTACGTGTGTTTGCACTTTCCGTCCGTGCGTCGGGAGCCCTTCGTGGTACCTCGGCGCATGTCTGTACGCCGACCGCGAACTCTTGTTCGCTGCCTGCGGACACGGCTGTGGAGGATGGCTGGGGCGGCTAGCGTCGTGCGGCATGGAGATCATTGAGGTGATACCGCGCCTGCACCTGCTGCGGTTCGAGGTGGGGCAGTGCTACATCTGGCAGGACGACGACGGCGCGACACTCGTGGACGCGGGGCCGCAGGGGCACGGTGACGACATCGCCGATGCGCTCGACAACATTGTCGGGTCCCGCTCCGCAGTGCACACCGTGGTCGTCACGCACGGCCACGGAGACCACACGGGATCGCTCGCGGAGGTTCGCCGTCTCACCGGCGCCACCGTGCTCGCCCACGCTCTCGAGGCCGACTGCGTTCGCGGCCTCAAGGAACCGTCACCACCTGTGCTTCAGGACTGGGAGCGTCCGCTGTTCGAGGCAGTCGGTGGTCATCTGGCAGGCCCACCGGCCGAGGTCGATGCCACGGTCACGCACGGCGATGTGCTGCGCGGGGGCCTTCGCGTGGTGCATATCCCCGGCCACACCGAGGGCAGCATCGCGTTGTATGAGCCGGAGGCGAAGGTACTGTTCACCGGCGACACCCTCGCCTCGCACGAGGGCAGCATGATCCTCGGTGTCTTCAACCTGGACCTCGCGCGCCTCACAGAGTCGGCACGCGCTCTGTCCGAACTGGACATCGAGATCGCCTGTTTTGGACACGGTGACCCGGTCGTCGGTGGAGCCGCTGAGGAACTGAGGAAGCTCGTCGCGCGGGGGTGAGCTCTGCCGAGCCGGCGGTGGAGCGGGCGGCTGATGCCACCGGTGCCACCGCCGGCGTTTCGTCACTCCACTGCGGAGGCCACGTCCACGACCTTGTCGTGACGGACCCACACCGGTTCGGTGTCGTCTCCCGCGTCGTCGGGCCGGGTGGGAAACCACAGCACCGAGGTGTACGGGTCGGAGATCGGGTAAGCGACGACCTCGCCGTTGCGGAAGAGCTTCTCCATTCCGACCGGCGTGCCCGCGAGATACGTGATCCGATCACCGACGACGATCTGGTCGGCAGTCTTGCTCATGACAGTCCCCTCCGGACAATGATCCGGACCCCAGGCTGTGCTTGCGTGCTTCTGACGGTTGAACGGTAGGTCGGCAACGAACGAGGTGAAAGTTGCATCACGGGGACGGGTGACCGTCGAACGGGCGGATTCGGTGGGTGGCACGGAATCTGCCCTGACCGGGCACCGCGGGCGGACGAGCGGTGCCCGGTGTGGACCGGACTGAGTGGACAGTAGGTCAGCGAAGTGGATCGACGGCGCGCAGCGCCTCCGGCTGCTTGCCCGTGACGATCTGCTCGGCGAGCAGGCGGCCCGTGATGGGACCCTGCGTGAGCCCCCACATACCGTGCCCGCCCGCGACGTAAAGGCCGGGTGCGGCGGTCGCGCCGATCACCGGCTTGCCGTCCGGGGTGACGGGCCGGGGACCCACCCACTCGTCGGTGCGCTCGTCCCAGTGCACGCCGTCGAGCAGGTCTCGCGCCGACGCCACGATGGCCTCGATACGGGCGCGGTCCAGCGCGGCGTCGGGGCCCTGGAACTCCATCGTTCCCGCCACCCGGAGCGCCCCCCGGTACGGTGTGCAGGCCACGCGGACGTTCGGCAGGTACACGGGGTTGGGCACGGGCCGGTCGGTCGGCACCGTGAACGAATAGCCCCGCCCCGCCCTGACCGGCACCCGCACACCCTTGCTCCGCGCGAGGCGGTTCAGCCACGCTCCGGTGGCGACGACCGCGACGTTGCCCGAGATCAGCTCACCGGAGCGGGATTCGAGGGTGACGGCGTGCTTGTGGGGCCGGATGGCGGAGACGTCGAAGCCGGTGCGGATCACACCGCCCCTCTCCCGCACCGAGTCGGCCAGCGCGTGAGTGAACGCACCGGGATCGATGTAGCGCTGACCTTCGAGCTGCACTCCAGCGCCGATCCGGCCGGATGCCTGGGGAGCGAGTTCGCGCAGCTCCTCACCCGCGAGGCCGCGGTAGGTGATGTGACCGCCGGACTCGTTGATGCGGCGCAGCTCCTTCAACAGGCCCGTGGCCTGCTTCGGCGTCTCGAACAGCGCGGTGATCGGCGCGCTGATGGTGGGGGCTTTCACGCCTGCCGAGGTCAGCGTGTCGAACGCTTCGAGACACTCGGTGTTGAGCGGCAGGTTCGCTCGCGCGGCACGCTCCCACGCGCCCCACGTGCAGTGGGCGGCGAACTGCGTGAGGAACCGCCACAACCCGACGTCGAGCGTGAAGGGAACGTGCAAGGGAGCCTTGGGGTCGAGCAGCGCGCGCATGCCGTACCGCAGCACACTGGGCTCGTTGAGCGGGATCGACAGTCCCGGCGAGATCCACCCGGCGTTGCCCCAGGACGCTCCCGCGGCGACGTCATCGCGATCGACGACGGTGACCTCGACCCCGTGGTCCTGGAGGAACCAGGCCGTCGAGAGGCCGACGATGCCCGCCCCGACCACCACCGCCGTGCGGGGCCCGCCGTCGATGCGTGAGTGTCCGTCCATGGCAGCCTGCCTCCTCTGTGCTTCGTGGGCCGTGAATCCCCAGAGTGGCCCACCACACACCGCCAGGCTTTGTCGAATCGGCACAATCTGGCGGGCACCCTTTGTTCGCTGACGTCCACGGGGAACACTCGCACGAATGGTCACACTGGATCGGCTCATCAACGTTCTCGGCGGGTACGGTGTGCGCCCGCTGGCTGTCGGCCTGTCGCGGTCGGCCGAGCTGCACAGCGTGATCGTGCACGACCCCGCAGACAGTGCGACGCCGGTGGGTGATGCCGTGCTCGCCGTGGGTGTGCGCGAGCTGCGGCGCGCGGTGGACCTGGCCGTCAGCGCGAAGGCCACCGTGGTGCTCGTGCATGACCCGGCCGATCGCCCCGGCTCTCCCGCTGCTCGCGAGGCCGCGGAGGTGGCCACCCGCAACGGCGTCGCGGTGCTGCTCGTGGACGCGGGCGTGTCGTGGAGCCAGGTCTGCGGCGTCGTCTACGGGCTCGTGCTGGAGGGCAGGGAGACGGAGTCCGGTCGCGGGCCGAGTGATCTGTTCGCGCTGGCCGACGCCATCGCCACCACGGTGGGTGGCCAGGTGACGGTCGAAGACCGGATGTCGCGGGTGGTCGCCTACTCCTCGCTCCAGCAGGACGCCGACCCGGCGCGCCTCGACACCATCCTCGGCAGGAGGGTGTCCGAGCCCGTCCGCCGCCTCTTCGAGGAGCGAGGTGTGTTCCGGCATCTGGGGACCTCGCCTGAACCGCTGTTCGTGGCGCCGTCGCCGGAGCACGGGTTGCGGGGACGCATGGTCGCTGGCGTGCGCGCGGGAAGGGAACTGCTCGGATCGGTGTGGGTGACGTGCGACGAACCGCTGAAGGGACAGCGGTTGCGCGGTCTCACGGATGGCGCGGGGGCTGTGGCGCTGCACCTGCTGCGTTCGCGGGTGAGTTCCGATCTGGAGCGGCAGGTGGAGTCGGAACTCGTCATCCAACTGCTGGAGGGCACGCCGGACGCGGCGTCGCTGTGCGGCAAGCTCGGCCTGCCGCCCGACACCTTCCGGGTCGTGGCCATCCAGGCACATGCCGACGACGAGCGGCATGCCGCCGTGCTGCTCGCCTACGACAGGGCGACCACAGGGTTCGGCTGGTCGAGGGCGGGCCGTAGCACACTGTTCGGCAACACCGTCTACACGGTGCTGCCGTGCGGCGAAGATCCCGCTCCTGCCAGGGCGTGGGTGGCTGAACTGCAACGAGAACTGCCCGGCCATGTGCGGGTCGCGGCAGGCATCGGGGGCGTGTGCGACGTGACCCAGTTGCCCGCGGGAAAGCAGGAGGCCGACGAATGTCTCGCCCTGCATGTCACCCGGCAGGGCACCGTGCCCGTTGACTACGACGAGGCGTGGTCGGAGATCCTGCTTCAGCGGCTGCGCACGGCCGCCAGGGCGGGACGGCAGCCGCGGCGAGGGCCGATCGCGGAACTCGCCAGGCACGACGCCGCGCACCACACCCGCTACGTGCCGACGTTGCGCGCGTGGCTGGAGGCGCAGGGGGATCTCGGCGCGGCGTCGGCGGCGCTGGACGTGCATCCCAACACGGTGCGCTACCGCATGCGGAGGATGAGCGAGCTGGTCAGGTTGGAACTCGACGACCCGAAGACCCGCCTCGCGCTGGTGATCGCGCTGGCCGTCGCGGAGTGACCCGGTGATGCGGTCGTGTCCGCCGGGCGAGGCCGGCGTCAGCGCACGAGGCCCGCTGCCGGGACGGTCGCGAGACCGGATTCGCCGACCACCCCCGCACGGCGCCGCACTCCGGTGACAGGAGGGTGCCGTGCGAGCGGGGGCGGAACGAGACGTGGCGTGGTGAGCGCGGGCGAGGCCGGGCGTCAGTGCAGGGCCACTGTCAGCAGCAGCGTCGCGTCGGTCAGCGCGTAGACCGAGTGCCGCTCCGGAGGCAGTGACGCGAGGTCGCCCTCGGCGAGTTCCCATTGCCTGCTCGGCGTGCGCAGCAGCACGTCCCCGCCGAGCACGTGCAGTGTCCCGGCCGAGGGCGAATCGTGTTCGGCCAGTTCCGTGCCGGTGAGCATCGCGATCAGTGTGCAGCGCAGGGAGTTGCCGGAGACGAGCGTGCGCGCGGTGCGGCGTGCCTGATGGCCCTGTGCCTCGTCGAGTAGTTCGGCGGCAAGGGCATCGACGGCTGTCACGGTGGGGTGCTGGCTCAACGTGTCCTCCCGCGGGTGGGCCGGTGTGCTCGTCTGCTGCTCGTCATCGTGCTGTCCCGTGCGGCCTCCCGCCACTCGCGGACGCGCCGAGTTTCCTGGGGACGAAAGCCCCTTCCCGTGGACGTCGCCCTCGGTGACAGTCGAGGAAGGAGGCAGGAGAGGCGATCGACATGGAACACACGGCGACGTGGACGATGAACATCGTCATCGAGGAACACGACGGCCAGACCCGCGCCGAGGCGGTGTTGCACAAGGGCGACGGCACCACCCACACCGGAACCGGCCTTGCCAGGCGAAACCCGATCGACGCCGACGTCCCCGTGATCGGGGACGAACTCGCGGTGGCGAGGGCGCTGGCGGATCTGTCGCACCAACTGCTGGAGGCCACGGCGACCGACATCGAGTCGGTGACGCACCAACCGGCACATCTGGTGCGCTGAGCGGACACCGGACCGCACGCCTGCGTGCGCAGGGTGCCAACACGTGTGCACGAAGTGCGGACACGAGACGACGCGGTTCGTGACTGGCCGGGCGAGGTGCGTGACCAGCGGTTGACGCTCGTCGGCCCGGGTACACGGCCGTTATGCCTAGCAGTGCCGAAACGGGAGGCCGGGAGCAGGGCACATTGCGGTCCACTCCGGCCACCCGGCAGTTGGCCGGGCTCAAACTCGACGAACTCCTCGCCGGTGTGCAGGCTCGGCTCACCGAGATCTCTCGCACGAGCGACCGGCTCCAGTCGTTGCTCGACGCGGTGCTGGCGGTCAGCGCGCAACTCGAATTCGACACCACACTGCGGCGCACGGTCAGGGCCGCGCTCGATCTGGTGGAGGCTCGCAGCGGGGTGCTGACGGTGGTCAACCCCGAGGGCGGTCCTCCTGAACGGGTCGCCATGACCCTGGACTCCGACTCCGAGTCCGGCTCCGGCTCCGGCGAGAGCGACTCCGGCACCGAAGGCGGCGACGCGGCGGGCACCGTCGTGGACGTGCCGCGAGCCCGTGCTCCCGAATCGCGGACGGCGCTCGCCGTGCCCGTACGGGTGCGGGAGGAGACCGTCGGCACCCTCTACGTCCGCGACCGGCGTGGCGGTGGGGAGTTCAGCGCCGACGACGAGATCGTGTTGCGGTCGCTCGCGGTGTCGGCCGGAGCCGCGGTCGAGAATGCCCGGCTCTTCGAACAGACCCGCGTGCGGGGCCGATGGCTGGAGGCCGTGGCGGCGGTGAACTCGGAACTGCTCGCAGGTGCCTCGCCCGCCAGGTCACTGCAACGGCTCGCGGACGTGGCAGCGGAGTTGTCGGGGTCCCTGGCGACGGTGGTGTTACTCGACGAGGGCGGTGCGCTGGCGGTGGGGGCCGTGTCCGGGCCGGTGTCCGGGCTCTCGGTGGGGGAGGTGATCTCCGCCTCGGGTGTGCTCACCGATGTGCTGCGCACGGTGGAGCCCACCGTTCTCGACGAACTCAGCCGCGCGGACACGCCACTGCCTTCCGCGTTCGCCGAGGAGTTCGGGCCCGCTGTGGTGGCGCCATTGCGCAGTGCGGAAGGCGTCAAGGGGGTGCTGCTGGCACTGCGGGAGCGCGGCGCCTCCGGTTTCTCGCGGCCCGAGATGTCACTTGTGAGTTCGTTCGCCGCGCAGGCCACGCTGGCGTTGCGCTTCGCGGACAAGCAGGAGGGCGAACGCGCCATCGCGTTGCTCGCCGACCGCGACCGCATCGCGCAGGACCTGCACGATCACGTCATCCAGCGCCTCTTCGCCGTGGGCATGAGCCTGCAGGGAGTGGTGGGGGACGTGGGCGACGCCTACGCGGCCGGCCGCATCCGCGACGCGGTGCGCAGGCTCGACCAGACGGTGCGCGAGATCCGCACCTCCATCTTCAACCTGCATTCGCTGGGCACCTCGGCGAGCAACAGCCTCCGCCGCAGGCTCCTCGACATCGCGTCCTCTCCGCCGGACGGTTCTCCCGCTCCGTCGATCCGCATCGGGGGAGCCGTTGACACGCTCGTGCCCGAACCGCTCGGCCGTGACATCGAGTGTGTCGTCAGGGAGGGCATCGCGCGGCTCACGCGGCGAAGGACCGGCCACGGCGGCATTCCGGAGATCGTTCTGGACATCGACGTCGGCGACACGGTGACCGTCGAGGTGACCGTCGGCGGCGTGACCGCGCCACCGGAAGGCGGGCCGTGGCTGGACGAGATCCGCCGCCGCGCCCGCGCCCACGGCGGCGAAGCGGACGTGCACAGCGCACGCGGCGCCGTCCGGTTGATCTGGGCCGTGCCCTTGCCGGAGGTCGCCACCACATCGCCGTAGCCGCTCGAAAGGACCTTCGGCCCTTCAGGACACCAAGGACTCGGGCGACGCTGCCCTAATCAAACAGTCGGGGGAGGACAGCCATGATGACAGCCGACGCAGGGGATCTCGCGGAGCGGGTGGCTCAGCAGCTGGCGGCCGTGGTCATCGCCGCGCTGCGGCCCGACACCACGACACCCGAAGCGGGGCCCGACCCCGGTGTGATCGGCGCGGCCGTCGATCGGCTCGGGTTCGAACTCGGGTCGCTGCTGCGCCAGCTCGAACCCCGGCCCGTCCGCCCCGACGACACGCTGCCGGACGTGACGAAGGCCGACAGCGCTGTGGCCAGGGCGGCGAAGCTGGCAGGCCAGATCATGTTGTCCGGCACTCACGACCGCGATGTGATCTGACCCGGTGTCTCCGCCGTCATCGGCGGTGCCGGTCGGCGAGGAACTCCAGCACGGGCGCGCTCACCACAGGCACGTGGGTGGGGAGGTGGCCCTTGCCGGGCAGGAGCACGAGTTCGCAGTCCGGGATCGTGGAGGCAGTGTGCTCGTACTGCGACCGGTCGAAGTAGCCGTCGTGGTCGCCTGCCACCAGCAGTGTGGGCGCCGTGATGTCACCGAGCCGCCCTTCCACGTCGGCGACGTCCTCGGCCTCCAGCGTGGCGACCATGTCGTCGTCGCCCCGGCCTGACGGCACCGGGCCGAGAACGAAGCCCAGCGCCCCGAGAAGCGAGCGGGAACGCGGGGTGGATCCCAGCGGCACGAACATCGCGCAGCTTGAGATCCGGGTCCTCCCGCAGCGGGCGGATTCGGCCGTCACCCGCTGTGCCGCTCTGCCGAGGGGGGAAAGGCGGTGGGCGGCCGAGACGATCACCAACCGGCGCACGAGATCCGGGTGCTCGGCGGCCAGCCACAGCGCCACCGACCCTCCCGTGGAAAGACCGAGAACGTCCACGGGGGGATCGAGCCGGTCTGCGACGAACGCGGCGTAGTCGCGGGCAAGGCCGGACAACGTGACCCCGTCGCCGATACCGGTCCTGCGGTTGACCCACCACACCTCGCGCTCGCGGGTGTAGGGCGCGATCTGGGACAGCTGGAACACCCTGTCGGTGCCCGTCGGCAGCCGGTGTGTCGTGGTGAGGCCGGGCAGGTAGAGCAGCGGTTCACCCGATCCCGACACCAGGTATGGCAGCGTTCCTGTGCTCCCCGTCCTCGATGTCGTCGAGGACGTCGCTGCGATGATCGGCTCCCACTGCCCTTGATCGTGGACCGGTGGAAACCCCAGTGCGGTCCGCAGTCTCGTGAGCCCACTCATGAGCCCACAGTGGGACGAGTCTCGTCGGCCGGGCAGAGCCCAAAGCCCCGTCGTGGGACCCCGGACCGGTGAAGGTGTGGGCCGGAAATTCCACTATGGACTCAGCAGGTTCCCTGGAGGGCGCGGCTTCTGCCACCGTTGTACCGCGCGGGCCGTCGAGTTCCCTTCGGTGCGTCAGGACTGCGAGCACCGGACACCCGGCCGACGATGGAGCGGGCATCCGGCGGCGCGAGGGCGCTGGGTGTCAGCCTCCTCACAACCGAGGAGGGACTTTCGGACCACGTTTCTCCGGCCGCGAGCTGTTTAGGTGGTGACATGCGCTGGACGAGCACACTCGCCACACCCGGGTGGGTGGGGCAGGGCTGGCACGATCACGCCTGCTGGTTCCACACGGGCAGGCAGAGCTGGTGCGATGTGCTCGTGCCGTTCTTCACCGAAGCGATTCTGCGTGGGGAGGCCATGCTCTACGTCTCGGACAAGAGTGTGGAAGAGCTGACCGAGGACCTGGAAACGCTGCCGGGACGTGACGCGCTGCTGCTGACGGGCCAGCTTCGGTTCCTGCCGGTGGAGCCGGTCAGGGGCATGACGGGTGGCCAGGCCGTCGCCGACCAGCTCGGCACCCTCCGCAGCGCCGCCGCCGATGCCGTCGAAGCGGGCTACGCGCGTGTTCGTATCGCCGCCGATTCCGCGCACCCCGTCCAGGGCAGGGCCGACGCCGTCCGGTTCGTGCATTCCGAGCTGCTGATCGACGAAGTCGTCGCTCGGACGCCGGTGGCGCTGCTGTGCGGTTACGACGGCCGCTACCTCGACCGGCGCGCGGCGGCGGCGCTCGCTTTCGTGCATCCGGTGCGCCAGCACGCGGCGTTCGGGGCGGGCTCCGGCCTATACGCCGAACCCGATGCCACCGACTTTTGGCACGTCTACGGTGAACTCGATCTCGCCTCGCGCGACGTGTTCGAGATCGCGCTCGACGCGCTCCCCGTGCACGGCGACGTGCATATGAAGCTGCACGAGCTCGCCTTCATCGATGTGGGCGGTGTGCACGCCCTCGCCGACTTCGCCGAGCGCATCTCACCGCGCAGGCTGGTACTGCACGATCCGCCGACCGCCCTCCGGCGCATCGTCGAACTCTCGCGCGCCGATTTTCCGGCGATGCGCAGGGTCGTCGCGGAGGTCTGACGGCGTTCACCTCCACGTTCACGTCTGCGCGGCAGCGTCCCGGATCACCCCGATGTCGAGCTTGCGCATCGGCATCATCGCCTGGCGTGCGCGTTCGGCACGGGCCGGGTCGGGATCGGTGAGCAGTGCGGGCAGCTCCTCCGGCACGATCTGCCACGTCAAACCGTAGGCATCGGTAAGCCAACCGCAGCTCAGTTCTGTGCCGCCGTCGCTCAGAGCGGCCCACAAGCGATCGACCTCGGACTGATCGGGGCAGGGCACATAGATCGACACAGCGGGGGACAGCGTGTAGGTGGGCCCGCCGTTCAGCGCGAGGAAGCGCTGTCCGCGAAGCGTGAACTCGACGACCAGAGCCGAGCCGTCCGCTCCGTGCGAGACGTCACCGACGCTCAGGTCGGGGAACACCGTGTTGTAGAACCGCACGGCGTTGTCCGCATCGGTGGGGAACCACAGGCAGGTCGCGGTGTGTTTCACGGTCGCTGGCCTTCCGGTAGGACGACGCCGACGTCTTCGGCTCAGCTGTGGCGTACCCGGGACGGCGGCGGGCCACGCTGATCGCGCACCGGGAGTGCGTGCACTGCGTATGGACGCTGCGGTCACCAAGGCGTGTGCTGAGGGGAGCACCGAAGGGAGACGCACATGAGCACGAATCCAACGACTTCGCCCACCCGGATCGAGTCCGAGGCGAATGTCGATGCCGAGCGCCTTGAGGAACTCGTCCACCAGGTGGTCGGCGACGTGGGAGCCGCCATGACCGTGCCTCTCGCGCTGATCGGCGACAGGCTGGGCCTGTTCACGGAGCTCGCGAAGGGCGGTTCGATGAACGCGGAGCAGCTCGCCGAGCGGACGGGACTGGTCGAACGCTACGTGCGGGAGTGGCTGCTCGCCATGGCCACCGCGGGCTACGTCACCTACGACACCGGCTCGGACGGCTCGCCCGACCCCGCGCTGGCGCGGTACCGCATGTCGCCGGAACAGGCGGAGGCGTTCACTGATCCGGACAGCCCCGCATACGTGGCAGGCGCGTTCCAGAACCTCACCGCGGCGACCCGCATCATCGACCGGCTGACGGAGGCGTTCCGCACGGGGCAGGGTGTCGGCTGGCACGAGCACCACGAGGACCTCTTCCTCGGCACGGAGCGGTTCTTCCGGCCGAGCTACCTCGCCAACCTGACCTCGACGTGGATTCCGGCGTTGCCGGGCATCGAGGACAAGCTGAGAACGGGAGCGCGCGTCGCGGACGTGGGCTGCGGCCTCGGTGCTTCGACGATCATCATGGCGACGGAGTACCCGAAGAGCACCTTCGTGGGCATCGACTACCACGCGCCGTCGATCGTGCTGGCACAGCACAGGGCGGCCGACGCGGGTGTGACCGACCGGGTCACGTTCCGCACAGCGGGCGCCGCCGACCTGGACGGCACCTTCGACCTCATCACCTTCTTCGACTGCCTGCACGACATGCCGGACCCGCTCGCGGCGTTGCGGGCCGCGCGCTCGGCACTCGCCGAGGACGGCGCCGTGATGCTGGTGGAGCCCATGAGCTGGGACAGCGTCGAGGAGACGCTGAACCCGCTGGGACGGTTGCTGGCGGGCGCGTCGGTGTGGATCTGCCTGCCGAGCGGATTGTCGGACGAACCCGCCTACGGTCTCGGAAACCAGGCCGGACCGGCGAGGACGTGCGCGCTCGGTCGTGAAGCGGGGTTCGGCATCGCCCGCGAGGCGGTGGCCACGGATTTCAACCGCGTGTACGAGTTGCGGCTGTGACGCGGACGGGTGCGCGGTGGGGTGGGTGGCGGTCATTCAAGAGCACGGGCGACCGCCTCGGCCCTGCCGCCGACTCGCAGTTTGCGGTAGATGTGTTCGAGGTGTTTCGCCACGGTGCGCGGGCTGAGCGCGAGTTCGTGGCCGATCGCGACGTTGGTTCGCCCGAGGGCGACCAGGCGGACGATTTCCTGTTCGCGCAGGGTCAACGTGCCGTCCCGGAGGTCAGGGGTGACGAGGCGGCCGGAGTGCAGCCGTCGCAGTACCGATGCGAGCGGTTCCC
This sequence comes from Saccharomonospora xinjiangensis XJ-54, assembly GCF_000258175.1. Taxonomy (NCBI): domain Bacteria; kingdom Bacillati; phylum Actinomycetota; class Actinomycetes; order Pseudonocardiales; family Pseudonocardiaceae; genus Saccharomonospora; species Saccharomonospora xinjiangensis. The sequence goes on from NZ_JH636049.1 coordinate 4,191,710, forward strand.
CCAGCAGCTCGCACACGTGCTGCTCGACATCGGTGAAGGGATGTGCGCGGCGCGCGAAGACCATGGTCACGCGAAAACCGGGGAACGGCTCGACGGGCAGTGTCGCGAGGTGCGCCCGCAAGCCGTGGCCCTGGCAGGCGCCCTCGGCGGAGTCGTCGGCGCCGACGGAACACGGCCGGTGGAACTCGACCCGGCTGACCTTGCCGGTGCGGAGGTCCTCGGCCTGATAGACGACCGAATCGGCCGCCAGGAGGTCGCACAGCATCGCAAGACACGACTCGGGAAACCGATCGGGGTCTCCCTCTGCCGCGAGGGTGTCCACAACGGACACAAGCTGGCGAACGGTATGCAGTGGGAGATACATGAGCTGCCTGGGAAGGGAGCGTGGCGCGCTTTCGACGGTGCGCCGTGACTGGCGGAAAGTCAAGCGGCGCCGACGATGCGAGAGATCGGAAGTGGGAGACGACGATGACGCGCAAGTATGTGGACTGCCGGGAGACACCGAGCGTGTCCGGATGCACGCTGGCGATGAGCGGCGAGGAGGAGGAACTGGTGCGCGCGGCGGTGAACCACGCCGTTGACGTGCACGGGCACACCGACAGCGAGGAGCTGCGGGAGGGCGTCCGCAGGGATCTCAAGGACGCGCCCGTGGCGGGAATGAGGCAGGGCGCCTTCGTCCAGTTGATCGAGTTCAGCACCGACCGGATCGACGAGGTCGAACGGCTGGCGCGGGAGTGGGCCGAGGAGATGGGAGCGGATCGCACCGCGCGGTGGGCGCTGGTCGGAACGGATCTCGATCGGCCTGGCACCTATGTGGAGATCGTGGAGTTTCCCGACCACGACTCGGCGATGGACAACTCGGCCAATCCGAAGACCACGCGGTTCGCCGAGAACCTGCGCGCGCTGTGCTCCGGTGAACCCCGGTTCGTGAATCTGGAGGTGCGCGGCACGACCGACTTCGCCTCCTGAGGAGTTCGTGCCCCGGCGCTCGGTGGGACCGTGGGATGGTGACCGGGCGTCGGGAACTTGATCACCGTGAGTGATATCGAGCAGGGGTGGTGCGCGTCGCCGAAGACTCCGGCCCGCCTTGGCTTTCCGGAGGATGGCGCACGGCGTGTCGCCGGGGCGCGGTCGGCGGTCCGGCCGCGCAGTGTCAGCCCTCATGTGATCGAGGGCGGCTCGCCGCCGACGTGGTCGTGCCGGAAGGGGTGCGGACTCTCGACGTGAAACTCCGGTGAGCCGAGGTGGCGAGTCGTGGGGTCTTCGCGTCCTCCACGCCGCCCGCCTGCGGCGAATGGATGAGCGGGGTGGACCGTTCAGTCCAGCGACTTTTGCGTTTTTCCGTCAGAAGTTGGGCGTTATCGACCATAGATATTTACGTCCAGGTCGAAAGTGTTTAACGTCCCGACGGCAAACCCATGTCGCTGGAGGCTAGAGACCCATGACTGGTAGGCAGGTTCGCTTCCCTCTCTCCGGACAGGTGTCCCGTCGTTCGATGCTCGCCGGCGCGGCGGCAGGCGTGGTGGCACCCGTGACAGCCACGGTGCTGGGCGGCGGCACCGCCTCAGCGGCACCCCGCGACAGGGGAAAGCCCGGTGACGGCCTGCTCCGGCGGGTCACCGTCTACGCGGAAGAACTTCCCAGCGGCCTCTACGGTTACGGCCTGCAACCAGGCAAGGCGACGGTCCCAGGCCCGGTGCTGGAAATCTGGGAGGGCGACACCCTCGAAATCGAGTTGGTGAACAACACCGACCGGCGGTTGTCGATCCATCCCCACGGCGTGAACTACGAGACCACCTCCGACGGCAGCCCGCTCAACGACTCGTTCAACGAGCCGGGCGAGACCCGGACGTACGTGTGGAGCACCCGCGCGCCGTCGGAGGGCCCCGGCGGTTTCTGGCTGCCGGGCAGCGCGGGTTACTGGCACTACCACGATCACGCGCTCGGCGGGGAGCACGGCACCGAGGGCATCGCCAAGGGGCTCTACGGCGCGCTCGTCGTGCGGCGTGAGGGCGACCCGCTGCCCGACCGCCAGTTCACGGTCGTGTTCAACGACATGACGATCAACAACAAGGTCGCGCCCCACGTCCCCGTGTTCGAGGCCAACCTCGGTGAGCGCGTCGAGTTCATCGCCATCGGGCACGGCAACAACTTTCACACCTTCCACTTGCACGCCCACCGCTGGGCCGAGAACCGCACCGGCTACCTCCAGGGACCCGACGACCCGAGCAGGGTCATCGACACCCGCGACCTCAACCCAGGCGACTCGTTCGGGTTCCAGGTGATCGCGGGCGACGGGGTCGGCCCCGGAGCCTGGATGTACCACTGCCACGTGCAGTTCCACTCCGACGGCGGGATGGCGGGTGTCTTCCTGGTCCGCAACGCCGACGGCAGCATGCCGGAGGGCGCTCAGGAAGCGCTCGACCGATACCACCAGCACAGCGGCGGTCACTGACTCGACATCGGCCTGCAAACCGAGTGAGGAGTAGAGATGGGTCGAAGGAGATTGTCAGCTCTACCCCGTAACAGGCGTGCGAGACCGACGCCGTTACGGCGCACGACGGCCATCGCCGCGGGTATGGCCCTGGTTTTCGGACTCGCGTCGGCGCCGGGGCAGCACGCGGCCGCGCGCGAGCCCGAGAAAGCCGCCCCCGCAGGCGATGCGGCCCGCACCGCCGAGGCGGCGGCGTCGGTGCTGCTCTTCCACGGTGCCGCCGACAAGCAGGACGACCCCGTGGAACGGGCGGCACAGGTCATCGGCGAGCTGGGTGCGGCCAACGACATCGAGGTGGACGTCACGACCGATCCTGCCGACTTCATGCGCGAAAACCTCAGGGACTATCGCGGTGTGGTTTTCCTGTCGGCTAAAGAGTCCGAATTGGACTCCGCTCAGGAGTCGGCATTGCGGGAGTACATCCGTGGCGGTGGCGGGTTCCTCGGCATCCGCGACGCGGCGAAGGCACAGGAACGCTCCGAGTGGTTCACCGGCCTCGTCGGTGCCCGCCCCGCGGGTGCCCGTCCGACTCCCGCCGAGATCGCGAATGTGGCGGCGAGTGGGGAGAACCCGCCCAACGAGACAGCCGCACACGCGGTGGACGGCAAGGACAACACCAAATGGCTGGCCTTTGACGACTCGGCGTGGCTGAGCGTCGAACTCGCCGAGCCGACGGCCGTGTCGCACTACGCGCTCGTGTCGGCCAACGACTTCCCAGGAAGGGACCCGAAGGACTGGGTGCTCCAGGGCTCCGACGACGGGCAGACCTGGACGGATCTCGACACCAGGTTAGGGGAGGACTTCCCCGACCGGTTCCAGCCGAAGCAGTACCGCTTCGACAACGAGACCGCCTACGCCCACTACCGGCTGAACATCACGGCCAACGACGGCGAGAGCGCCACCCAGCTCGCGGAGTTCGAGCTCTACACCGGTGACGAGACCGCACCCGAGGAGCCGAAGGCGCAGGAGGCCGTGGTCAGCGTCGTGGACAGGCAGCATCCGGCGAACAAGGGGCTGCCGCTGACGTGGAAGCGCACCGATACGTGGCTGAACTGGGAGACGAACCCCGTCGGCAAGGTTCACACCGTCGCGCAGGTCCAGGAGCACACCTACGATCCGGGCAACACCGCCAACGGGCCCTTCCATCCGATCTCGTGGTGTCACGACTACGACGGCGGCCGGTCGTTCTACACGGCGATGGGTGGCACGACCCAGAGCTACGACGACCGGAACCTGCGGGGCCATCTGCTCGGTGCGCTTGAGTGGACGACCGGGCTCGTGCGAGGGGACTGCAAGGCCACCATCGCGTCGAACTACAAGGTCGAGCGCCTGACCGGGGAGAACCTGCCGGGACGGCTCGATCAGATCGGTGAGCCGCACGGGCTGAGCATCGCCGACGACGGCACGGTCTTCTACATCGGGAAGGCGGCGTGCGCGACGGGACCGATCCCGAACTGGGAGGACGAGAACGTCGGTCTCGGGTGCGGCACCATCCACCAGTGGGACCCGGAGACCAAGCGCGTGAAGCTGCTCGCCACCCTCGACGTGTTCGGCAACCGGGGCAGCGGTGACGAGCTGGTGAAGGCCGAGGAAGGTCTGGTCGGCATGGAACTCGACCCCGGCTTCGCGTCCAACGGCTGGCTGTACGTGTATTGGATGCCGTACGAGTCGATCGACACGGAGAACCGGATCGGCCAGCGCACGATCTCGCGGTTCACCTACGACCACGCCACCGCCACCATCGGCCTCGACAGCCGCAAGGATCTGCTGTCGTGGGACACGCAGATCCACTCGTGCTGCCACGCGGGCGGGGGCATGGCGTTCGACGACGACGGCAACCTCTACGTCGCCACGGGCGACAGCAACTCCTCGCAGGGGTCGGACGGATACTCCGGCAACAACTGGGCCAAGGAGTACAAGGGTGTGTCCTTCCAGGACGCCCGCCGCACCTCCGGTAACACCAACGACCTCAACGGCAAGATCCTGCGCATCCACCCCGAGGCCGACGGCACGTACACGATCCCCGAGGGCAACCTGTTCCCCGAGGCCGACGATCCCGGAGACAAGACCCGTCCCGAGATCTACGTCATGGGTGTGCGCAACCCGGCCCGCATCCAGATCGACGCCAAGCACGACTGGTTGACCGCGGCCTGGGTCGGCCCCGACGCGTTCGAGCCGAATCCCGAGCTGGGGCCCGCGAAGTACGAGAACGCCACCATCATCACGTCCGCGGGCAATCAGGGCTGGCCGTACTGCATGGGCAACCGGCAGCCCTACCGCGACCGCAGCAACGAGGACGCGAGTGTGCTGACGGGCTGGTACGACTGCGACGACCCGAAGAACACCTCGCCTCGCAACACCGGTCTCGAAGACCTGCCACCGGTGCGCGACAACATGATCTGGTACTCGCCGCAGGGAGGAAACCCGGTCTTCCCCGAGCGCCAGGACGGCAGCGGTGTGCCGACCTACGAACTGGACGACGCCACGTACACGTGGCCGTACCTCAAGGGCGGTGGGCAGGCGATCATGTCCGGACCCACCTACTACAGCTCCGAAGTGGACAGCGAAAGCGGAGTGGCATGGCCGTCGTACTGGGACGGCAAGTGGTTCATCGGTGACCAGTCCAACGCGAACAACCGCATCGCGGTGACCGTCGATCCGGCGACGGTGGACGACGCGGCACCGCCGCCGTTCGCCGAGGACCTCCGCAAGATCATCCCTGGTGGCGGGAAGTCCGATCAGGTGCAGAGCTGGATGGACGCCGAGTTCGGTCCCGACGGAGCGCTGTACCTGCTCGACTACGCCGGTGGGTTCTTCAGCCTGCACAGCAACCAGAAACTCGTGCGGGTGACCTATCACGGCGGCCCGGCGACACCCGCTCCGACGGCGCGGGCCTACGCGGTGCAGAACAAGCCGTTGACGATGGCGTTCACCGGAACCCGCTCCGGCGGGGTGTCCTACCGGTGGGACTTCGGCGACGGCAGCACCTCCACCGAGGCCGACCCGAGGCACACCTACGCGGAGGCGGGCACCTACACCGCGACCCTGGTGGTGACCTACGCCGACGGCGAGAAGGCCACGGTGACGACCGACGTGGCCGTGGGGTGCGCGGTGCCGGACTCGGGTCGCACGGTGCGGTTCCGCGACGAGGACACCGGTGTCACCAACCACACGGCCAAGGGTGGCTGCACGGTGGACGATCTGATCGACGACGAGAGCACCTGGCCGGACAACGCGGCGTTCGTCGCGCACGTCAGGGACGTCACCAAGAAGCTGCAACAGGACGGCGTCCTCACCCGGACCGAGGCGAGCACCCTGGTCAGGGCGGCGAGGAACTCCGGCATCGGCGGTGCCGGTGACCAGGGGTACGAGGCGATCTTCGACGGGACCCCGCAGTCACTGGAAGGCTGGCGGCAGGCACCCGGCGGCGAGTTCGAACTACGGCCCGACGGATCGCTGCGCGCCGACGGCGGGCTCGGCATGCTGTGGTACGCGGCGAAGCCGTTCGGCGACTTCTCGCTGAAACTCCAGTTCAGGGACGTCGCACCCGGCGACCACCGGGCCAACAGCGGTGTGTTCGTGCGCTTCCCCGACCCGAGAACGCCACTGTCCGAGCGTCCCGCGACGAGTTGCGGAACGCGCGGCTCGGCACGGGACTCGCAAGCGTGGGTCGCGATCTACTGTGGACACGAGATCCAGATCTACGACGGCGAGTCGGGCGAGCCGCAGAAGACCGGTTCGGTCTACAACTTCGACGAGGTTTACCACGGGCGGGCAGGGGTGACGCCCAAGCAGCAGTGGAACGACTACGAGATCCGCGTCGAGGGGCAGCACTACACGATCATCCGCAACGGCAAGGTGATCAACGAGTTCGACAACGTCCCCGGCAAGCAGTCGTTCCGCAGCGGTGACCCCGCGACGGATCTGCGCCAGTTCGTCGAGGGCTACGTCGGGCTTCAGAACCACGGTGGCGACGATGTGATCGAGTTCCGCGACGTCCGGGTGCGGCAGCTGTGACGCGCGCGGCCCGAGAAGTGGAGTCAACGATGATCCGGAAGTTGGTGGCCCGCCTGAGGGCGAGACGCCGAACAGCGGTACGCGGCACGACGGTGGCCGCACTCGTCACCTCGTTGATCGCGCTCTGGCTCGTTCCCGCAGGCGCGGCGCAGGGTGACGGGGACTCCGTGCCCTCGGCACAGCAGCAGGTGCTCACCTGGACGGCGGGCGACAGCGTGACCGAGTACACCTCGGCGCCGGCGACAGCGGAGCCGGGGCCCACGACGATCGTGTTCGAGAACAGCACCGCGACCGGCAACACCACCGGCATGTCGCATACGCTGACCTTCGACACGTCGTCGCCCGAGCACAACACGGACGTCAGCCTCAACATCGTCGCCAGCCCGTTCGACGCCAACGGCGGCAGGTACGAGGTGGAGGTCAACCTGACGCCGGGGACCTACCGGTACTACTGCGCGATTCCGGGGCACTCGGCGATGCAGGGTGTGCTCGTGGTGACCGAAGGAGGCGGCGGGGACGACACCACACCTCCGGAGGTGAGCGCGACGGTATCCGGTGATCAAGATGCGGACGGCAACTACCTGGGTTCGGCCACGGTGGCGATCAACGCTAGCGACGCGGAGTCCGGAGTGGACAGCGTGGAGTACGAGATCGACGACACCGGGTTCCGGCCTTACACCGCGCCTGTCACGGTGTCCGAACCGGGCGACCACACCGTGCAGTACAGGGCGACCGACGCGGCGGGCAACGCCTCGGAGACCGGGTCGGTGACGTTCAGCGTGGTGGAAGGCGATCCCGGCGACACGGACCCGCCGAAAGTCACCGCCGTGATCGAGGGTGACAAGGACGGCGAAGGCAACGTCGTGGGCACGGCCACGGTGGTGCTCGACGCGGAAGACCAGGGCTCCGGTGTGAAGACCGTGGAGTACGACCTCGACGGCGGTGGTTTCACGTCCTACACCGCGCCCGTGGATGTCTCGGCACCTGGCGATCACACCGTGCGGTACCGGGCGACCGACCACGCCGGCAACACTTCGGAGCCGGGGTCGGTGACCTTCACCTTGGTCGAGGCCGACGAGGAGGACACCACGCCGCCCGAGGTCACGGTGCAGCTCACCGGGTCGCAGAACGCGAAGTGGGCCTATGTGGACTCGGCAACGGTGTCGTTGTCGGCCAAGGACCCCGGCTCCGGCGTCCGGTTCCTCAGGTACTCCCTCGACGGCGGTTCCTACACTGCCTACGGCGAACCGGTCGTGGTCAACGAACCGGGTGAGCACACGGTGCTCTTCCACGCCACGGACCACGCGGGCAACAGGTCCGAGGACGGGAAGGTGACGTTCACCGTCGTGGCGGCCGACGGTGACGCCTGCCCCGGATCGGACATCCGGTCCACGGTGTCGATCGGCGGGCACGACACCACCGTCGCCAACGTCGATACCGGAGACGGTTGCACGATCAACGACGTGCTGGCGTCGCACGCCGCGCACCGGCACGGTGATCTCGCGCAGCGTGCTGCCGAGCTTGCAGGGGAACTGGAGGCCGACGGTGTGATCTCCGAGGCGGAGAAGCGGCGCATCCTCCGCGCAGCGGAGTACGCCGCCGGGTGATCATCGCTGCGTCACGTCCCCCGGCGGCGGCCTGCCGGGGGACGCGACGTCCTCGTGTCCGGAAATGCTGTTGCCCGAGGTGCCGGAGATCGGGAATGGTGCAGGCACAACGGATACGAGGTGGTGAACGTGTACACGACGATCGAGGGAGTCCGGTCGGACATTCGACTGTGGACCGACCCGGCGACGGTGGAGGAGGCCGCGATGCGGCAACTCCGCAACGTGACCACGCTGCCGTGGATCCACGGGCTTGCCGTGATGCCCGACGTTCACTACGGGAAGGGCGCCACGGTCGGCAGCGTCATCGCCCTGCGCGACGCGGTCTCACCCGCGGCCGTGGGAGTGGACATCGGCTGCGGGATGTCGGCGGTGCGCACCTCCCTCACCGCCTCCGGCCTTCCTGACGACCTCGGCGCGCTGCGCCGCCGCATCGAGGCCGCTGTGCCCGTCGGCTTCGACCTGCACTCGAAGCCGGTCGATCCGGCCACGGTGCCCGGCCTCGGCGGGTGGGAGGCGTTCTGGTCGGCGTTCTCGTCGCTGCATCCCGGCGTGCACCCACTGCTCGATCGGGCGCGGCGACAGATCGGCACTCTCGGCGGTGGCAACCACTTCATCGAGGTGTGCCTCGAACAGGGCGGCGACGACGACGGCAGGGTGTGGCTGATGCTCCACTCCGGCTCGCGGGGGATCGGCAACGAACTCGCCAAGCGGCACATGGACATCGCGAGGTCGCTGCCGCACAACGCCGACCTGCCCGACCGCGATCTCTCGGTGTTCGTGGCCGGAACCCCCGAGATGGACGCCTACCGGCACGACCTGTACTGGGCGCAGGAGTACGCGGCCCGCAACAGGGCCACGATGCTGGCGCTCGTGCAGCGCGCGCTGGCCGAGACGGTTCCCGGTGTCCGGTTCGAGAAGCCGATCTCGTGCCACCACAACTACGTCGCCGAGGAACACTACGACGGCGTCGATGTCATGGTGACCCGCAAGGGCGCGATCAGGGCGGGCAAGGGAGATCTCGGCATCATCCCCGGCAGCATGGGCACCGGGTCCTACATCGTGTCCGGACTCGGCAACGAGGCGTCCTTCCGCTCTGCCTCCCACGGTGCGGGACGAAGGATGAGCCGGACGAAGGCGCGCAAGCGGTTCAGCGCCGCCGACCTCGCCGAGCAGACGAGGGGAGTCGAGTGCCGCAAGGACGCCGGAGTCGTTGACGAGATCCCTTCGGCGTACAAAGACATCGACGCGGTGATCGCGGCACAGACCGATCTGGTCGAGGTGGTCGCCCACCTCAAGCAGGTGGTGTGTGTGAAGGGGTGACGTGCGCGCCGTCGTTGTTCGTGGTTGTTCGACGCTGCGTGTGCAGTCACGTCCCCTGTAGAGCGACTCACTCACCCGTGTGGGGGTGCTGACCTCGGTTCCGGTTTCACATCCGGTGTCCTGGCAACGCTGATGATGTGGGTTGGGCGGTTGGCGCTGTTCGGCCTTTTCCGTGATCACACCAGCGTGAAGGGAGCGGCGATCGTGGCAACGACACTGCGTCCGGAGGAACTCGTTGACAACTCGGTTGTCGATGCGGAGGGTCGCAAGATCGGCAGGGTGGGCACGGTCTACCTGTCGGACGATTCACGGGAGCCGGAATGGGTGACCGTACGGACGGGCCTGTTCGGGCAGAAGGAGAGTTTCGTCCCCTTGCAGGGCGCTCATGTGGAGTCCGACGGCGTGCACGTGGTGGTGTCCAAGGACCAGGTCTCGGACGCTCCGCGCACCGACACCGACAGCGACCTGAGCGGTGAGGAGAGCGCGCAGTTGTACCGCCACTACAACCTGCCGACCCCGAGGTCCGCCATGCCTGAGGAGTCCGCGCGCGAACAGGAGGCTGGCACTGCCGCCGGAACGATGAGTGAGCGGGGCCGCACCGAGCAGGCGGGCATGCCGCCCACGATGGACACGTCCGAGGACGAGTCCATGATGCGGTCGGAGGAGCGGCTGCGGGCAGGCACCGAGAACGTGGAGACGGGCAGGGTTCGCCTCCGCAAGTACGTCGTCACCGAGGAACAGCAGATGACCGTGCCGGTGACGCACGAGGAGGTCAGGATCGAACGCGAGCCCATCACCGAGGCCGACCGGGGCACGACGCACGACATCGGCGAGGAGGAGCAGGAGGTCACCCTCCATCGCGAGGAGGCGCGCGTCACCAAGGAGAACGTCCCCGTCGAGAAGGTTCGCCTCGGCAAGGAGACGGTCACCGAGGAGGAGACCGTCGCGGGCGAGGTCCGCAAGGAGAAGTTCGACATCGAGGAGGAGGGCGGTCGCCGGGGCAGGACAGGACAGACCTGAGCAGGCGACCGGAAACGGCCGTGGGCAGGAATCGATCGTCCTGCCCACGGCCGTTTCGCTGTCCCGAACTGGACGTGCTCGACCGGAACTCGAAGAACGCGCTGACCAGTGGATTCGCAGCCTGGGGTTGGCGAAGGGAGCGTTCGTGAGGCACTCGGGCGCGGCCCGGGCCGTCCGGCCAGGTTTCACGGGGCAGGTGACGGCGTCGTGACCGGCTGAGCCGCGTGTCGTTTGGCGGGTTCCTACAAACTCCTGTGACGCGACGTGGTGGGTCCGATCATTCCCGCGCACGGGGGCGAACCGCGAGAGTGGCAGGGGCCGGGTGTCTCTCGCGCTTCGCGCGCCGGAGCGCCCGTGCCTTTCGCGTGTCGTCGTAGGAGGGTAAGGGGAGTTCGGGTGTTCCGTCGGGTCGCCATCGTCAACCGCGGAGAGGCCGCCATGCGGCTCATCCACGCCGTCAGGGAGCGCAACGCCGGAGGCGGGCCGCGACTGGAGACCGTGGCTTTCTACACGGACGCCGACCGGGGGGCCACCTTCGTGAGGGAGGCCGACCACACGTACTGCCTCGGCCCCGCGTCCGCCCGCCCGTATCTGAACCTCCAGACGCTGGAGCGGGCACTCGTGGAGTCGGGTGCCGACGCGGCGTGGGTCGGCTGGGGATTCGTCGCCGAGGACCCTGCCTTCGCGGAGCTGTGCGACAGGCTCGGCGTGACGTTCGTGGGCCCCAGCGCGGAGGCCATGCGCAGGCTCGGCGACAAGATCGGCGCGAAGCTGCTGGCCGAGGAGGTCGGCGTTCCGGTGGCGCCGTGGAGCGGCGGCCCTGTGGACGACCTCGCCGAGGCGAAGGCGGCGGCCGAGCGCATCGGCTACCCGCTGATGCTGAAGGCCACCGCCGGCGGCGGCGGCAGGGGTATCAGGGTGGTGTCGTCGGAGGCCGAGCTGACCGACGCCTACGAGCGCACGCGGATGGAGGCCGAACGCGCGTTCGGCAGCGGTGTCGTGTTCCTGGAACGGCTCGTGACGGGTGCCCGGCACGTCGAGGTCCAGGTCATCGCCGACGGGCAGGGCACGGCGTGGGCGCTCGGCGTGCGGGACTGCTCGATCCAGCGGCGCAACCAGAAGGTCATCGAGGAGTCCGCGTCGCCCTTGCTGTCGCCGGAGCAGACCGGTGAGCTGAAGGCGTCCGCCGAGCGGCTCGTGCTCGCTGTCGGCTACCGGGGCGCCGCCACGGTGGAGTTCCTCTACCACCCCGGCGAGCGCATGTTCGCGTTCCTCGAGGTCAACACCCGGCTCCAGGTCGAGCACCCCATCACAGAGGCCACCACGGGGATGGACCTCGTCAAGGCTCAGTTACACGTCGCCGCGGGCGGCAGGCTGGAGGGTGAGAAGCCGTCCGAACTCGGGCACGCGGTGGAGGCCAGGCTCAACGCTGAGGACCCCGATCGCGACTTCGCTCCCGCGCCCGGCCGGATCAGCCTCCTCACCTTCCCCGCCGGCCCGGGAATCCGGGTCGATACGGGTGTGAGCGAGGGGGACACGATCCCCGCCGACTTCGACTCCATGATCGCCAAGATCATCGCCTACGGCCGCGACCGCGACGAGGCGCTGGCGCGCCTTCGCAGGGCGGTGGCGGACACGAGCGTGCTGATCGAGGGCGGCTCCACCAACAAGAGCTTCCTGCTCGACCTGCTCGACGCACCCGAGGTGATCGAGGCCAGTGCGGACACCGGCTGGATCGACCGGGTCAGGGGAGAGGGCCGCCTCCGCGCCACAAGGCACGCCGGGGTCGCACTGGCTGTGGCGGCCATCGACTCCTACACCGAGGAGGAGAGCGCCGAACAGCGGCACCTGCTCTCGACCGCGCACGGTGGACGGCCGCAGATCCGGCACACCGGAAACCGCACGGTCGAGCTGAAACTGCGCGGAACGGGTTACCGGGTGACGGTGGCCCGCACGGGCCCCCACCGGTTCGGGGTGACCATCGAGGACGGGCCCTCGGCACACAGGGTGGACCTGGAGATCGAGCGCCACAGTGAGGCGACGGGCCAGCTCGTGGCGCACGGGAGACGCTTCCGGTTCGTCACCGGAACTCACGGCCCTGTCCATGTCGTGGAGGTCGAGGGCACCGTCCACCGCATCAGCAGGGACGAGGGCGGGGTTGTACGCTCTCCGGCGCCAGCGCTGGTCGTGGCGGCACCGGTCGAGGTCGGTGCCGAGGTGGAGGCAGGCGCGCCCGTGCTCGTGCTGGAGAGCATGAAGATGGAGACGGTGCTGCGCGCGCCGTTCCGTGCGGTGCTGCGCGAACGTGCCGTGTCGATCGGCAGCCAGGTGGAGGCCGGTGCGCCGCTGCTGCGGCTGGAACCGCTCGACGTCGGCGACACCGGCGCGGTCGGCACCGAGGCCAGGGGCGAGGACCTCGAACTGCCCGAGCCCCCTGAGCCTGCCGACGCGGGCGAGCGCGCCGAGCGTGCCATGGCCGACCTGCGCAGCCGCCTGCTCGGCTACGACCTCGACCCGCACGACGAGAGCCGTGCCTTGCGCGACTATCTGGCCGCACGGGAGGAGCTGGTCCGGCAGGGCAACCGTCCGGTGAAGGCCGAGCTGGAACTGCTGCGGTTGTTCGCCGACCTGTCCGAACTGAGCCGCAACCGGCCAGTCGATGACGAGCGCTCGCCCGACACCCGCCTGCACAGTCCGCGCGAGTACTTCCACACCTACCTCCAGAGTCTCGACGCCGACAGGGCGGGGCTGTCGGAGGTGTTCCGGGAGCGGCTGTCCCGTGCACTGGCCCACTACGGAGTCGAGGACCTGGAGCAGGGGCCCGGACTGACCGAGGCCGTGTTCCGGCTCTTCTGCGCGCAGCAGCGCGCGGCAGGTGACATCGGCGTGGTCACCGCGCTCCTGCGGCAGTGGCTCACCGAACCCGCTCCGGGCCAGTCCGTGCGGGAGCCTCTCGGGCACATGCTCGAACACCTCGTGGTGGCCACCCAGGTGCGGTTCCCTGTGGTGGCCGACCTCGCCCGCAGTGTCGTGTTCCGGTGGTTCGCCCAGCCGATGCTGCGCCGCAAGAGGGCCGAGACCTATGCCAGGGTGCGCGCGCATCTGCGCTACCTCGACGCCCACCCCGACGCAGCGGACAGGGCAGAGCGCATCGCGGAGATGGTGGCCTGCGCGGAGCCGCTGGTGCGGCTGCTCGGCCAGCGCCTCCACCGCGAGACCACCGACCTCGGCCCGCTGCTGGAGGTCATGGTGGGGCGGTACTACCGCGACCGGTCGCTCGAGAACACGCGGGTCAGCAGGGTCGAGGGTTTCCCGTGTGTCACGGCGGAGTACGAGGCCGACGGCGAACACGTGCGGCTGGTGTCCACCGCGGCCGATCCGCGGAATCTGACCGACGCGCTGCACGCGATCGGCGCGGTCGCCTCAGAGACACCCGGCGGTACCGGTGTTGTGGCCGACCTCTACCTGGCATGGTCGGAGGAGTTCGCCGACGACGACACCGCGGCCGCGAAACTGTTCGCGACACTCACGGAGGTGCCGCTGCCGACGTCGGTGCGCCGCGTGACCGTCACCGTGGCAGGACGCAGCGGGTCGGTGATGCACCACCACTTCACGTTCCGGATCTCCGCGAACGGTCTCGCCGAGGACAGGCTGATCCGTGGCCTGCACCCGCTGGTCGCGCTGCGCCTCCAGCTTCGCCGCCTCGGTGAGTTCGATCTCACCCGGCTGCCCTCGGCCGACGAGGAGGTCCACCTCGTGCGGTGCGTGGCGCCGGACAACCCGTCTGACGAACGGTTCGTGGCGATGGCGCAGGTGCGCGACCTCACGCCGCTGCGCGACTCGGACGGCAGGGTGCTCGCGCTGCCCGACGTCGAGGGCACGCTGGCCGCCTGCCTCGACGCCATTCGCGAGCAGCAGGTGCGGCGGCCAGCCAAGAAGCGGCTCGACACCAACCGCGTCGTCATCTACGTGTGGCCGCTGATCGATCTCACCGCCGGCGAACTGCGCGACGTGGCCAGCCGCGTCGTGCCCACCACGGCGGGTGCGGGCGTCGAGCTGGTCGAGTTCCTCGGCAGGCGCCGTGATCCCGCCACCGGCGAGACCCGCGAGGTCGCCGTGCGCATCACGCACGATCACGGCTCCGGTGTCACCGTGCGGATGACCACGCCGTCCACCGAGGCCGTCCGGCCGCTCGACGCCTACGGGCAGAAGGTGCTGAGGGCGCGCAGGCGCAACACCGTCTACCCGTACGAGCTGATCGGCCTGCTCACCGGCACGAAGGGCAGCTTCGTCGAGCACGACCTCGACGACGACGGTGTGCTGGTTCCCGTCGAGCGGCCGAGAGGCCGCAACACGGCAGGCATCGTCGCAGGCGTGGTGACCACCCCGACCGTCCGCCATCCGCAGGGCGTCACCCGCGTCGTGCTGCTGGGCGATCCGACGAAGTCGCTCGGCGCGCTCGCGGAACCGGAGTGCGCGCGGGTCATCGCCGCGCTCGACCTCGCGGAGAGCATGGGCGTGCCGCTGGAATGGTTCGCGCTGTCCGCCGGTGCCCGCATCGCCATGGACTCGGGAACGGAGAACATGGACTGGGTGGCCGCAGCGCTGAAGCGCATCGTCCACTTCACCCAGGACGGCGGCGAGATCAACGTGGTCGTCGCGGGGATCAACGTCGGCGCCCAGCCCTACTGGAACGCCGAGGCGACCATGCTCATGCACACCAAGGGCATCCTCGTCATGACGCCGGACTCCGCGATGGTGCTCACCGGTAAGCAGTCGCTGGACTTCTCCGGTGGTGTCTCAGCCGAGGACAACTTCGGGATCGGCGGCTACGACAGGGTGATGGGGCCGAACGGGCAGGCCCAGTACTGGGCGGCGGATCTCGCGGGTGCCCGCGACGTGCTCATGGCGCACTACGACCACACCTACGTCGCGCCCGGTGAGACCGGCCCGCGCCGCGCGGCCACCACCGACCCGCGCGATCGAGACGTGCGAACCTACCCGCACAACGTCGTCGGCAGCGACTTCACCACGGTCGGGGAGATCTTCTCGCGCGAGACGAATCCGGACCGCAAGAAGGCGTTCGACATCCGCACCGTGATGCGGGCGGTCGCCGACGCCGATCATCCCGTGCTCGAACGATGGGCCGGTATGGCCGACGCGGAGACCGCCGTCGTCCAGGACGTGCACCTCGGCGGGTGGCCGGTGTGCCTGGTGGGCATCGAGTCGCGTTCGGTGCCCCGGCGCGGCTTCCCGCCCACCGACGGTCCCGACACCTATACGGCGGGCACCCTGTTCCCGCGCTCGTCGAAGAAGGTGGCGAGGGCGATCAACGCGGCGAGCGGGAACCGTCCCGTGGTGGTGCTCGCCAACCTCTCCGGGTTCGACGGCTCGCCCGAGTCGATGCGCAAGCTCCAGCTGGAGTACGGCGCGGAGATCGGCCGCGCGATCGTCAACTTCCAGGGCCCGATCGTGTTCTGTGTGATCTCGCGTTACCACGGCGGTGCGTTCGTGGTCTTCTCCAAGGCGTTGAACCCGAACATGACGGTGCTCGCGGTGGACGGTTCCTTCGCGTCGGTGATCGGCGGTGCGCCTGCCGCGGCCGTGGTCTTCGCAGGCGAAGTCGCCGCGCGCACGGCGGCCGACGAGCGGGTGCGGGAGCTGGAGGCACGACTTGCCGAGGCGAGCGGACCCGAGCGGGCCGAACTGGCGACGGCACTCGCCGACGTGAAGACGTCCGTGCGGGCGGAGAAACTCGGTGAGGTTGCCTCGGAGTTCGACGAGATCCACTCCATCCGCAGGGCCGTCGAGGTGGGTTCCGTGGACGCGGTCATCGCCCCCGAGTCGCTGCGTCCCGAGCTGATCACCGCCGTGGAGCGTGGTCTCGGGCAGGGCTGACGACGAGGTCAGGTGGTGCCGGGGTCATCGGGGGATTCGCTTCCGGAGACGCCGAGGATCTCAGCGATCTCGGTGCCGGACACCGCCTGACTCGGCAGCGGGATCTGGATCACGATGCGCCGGAACAGGTCCGTCGGAGAAATCTGTTGGAGGTACTCGTCGAGGTTCCCGCTACGGACGAGCGTGGCGAACCCGTGCGCGAGGGACCAAGCCGCGAGTGCTGCCAATGCCTCGGCGCCGTTCTCCTGGTGTGGTGCCCCCACGGAGACGCCCGACCGCAGCACACGCCGTGCCCAGTACCGTGCCGCGAGCAGTTCGGGGTCGTCCCGGTCGTAGATGTCCGGCCGGTACATCACCTCGAAGTGGCCAGGATGGTCGGTCGCGAACCGGACGTACCGCACGCCCAATTCCAGCAGGGGCAGAGGAGTGATGCTCAGCGCCTCCTCCAGCGAGTCGGCGAGTATCTCGAAACCCTCGATGGCGATGGCCGTGAGCAGACCAGCCTTGTCCTTGAAATGGTGTGCGGGTGCGGCGTGTGAGACACCGGCGCGGCGGGCCAGATCGCGAAGGCTGACGGCCCCGATGCCGTCTTGGGCGATGATCTCGACAGCGGCATCGACGACGGCGCGCCGGAGATCGCCGTGGTGGTAGCGGCCTCGACCGGGCATAACCCGCAAGTCTACGAACCCGCCGCCCTTGCCGCAGAGGACACGGCAGCCTGTGTCGCCCGCCAGGCCGAGCGTGGGCGCATGCTCAACGCGGTGTGAACGGACCGGGTGCACCGCAGCGGGGCGCACCCGGCACACGCGGCGTGAACGCATACCTCGATCACAATCGGGGTACGTCCTCGGATATGAGGGATTTCCACGAGGACGGCGTGCGTGGAGCGGGGCCTGCCGTGGTGTGGCAGGGGCCGGAGGGAGCGCCCGTGGTGCTCGTGCTCGACCCGGCAGGCGAGGCGAAACACGAGACCCTGCCCGCGACGTGGAGGCCGCTTGCCGAGCATCTCCACATCGGCTGGTGCAGGTTGCCTGCCGAGGTCGGCGAGGCGCCGTCGGTCGAGGATGTGCTGTCAGGAGTGTCCGAGCGCGTCCACCTGGTGGCCGCGGCGACGGCCGCGGAGGCCGCGCTCCGGCTGGCGGGCGAGCACACCGGTCAGGTTCGCAGCGTGGTGGTCGTCGATCCCGCGCCGGTGCGCGGCGCCGTCCCCGCCGACCCCGACGGGTCGTTCAGGACGTGGTGGGACTCGGACACAGCGGAGGAACGGCAGCGGCTGCGCGCCAGGGGGGTGCGTGTGGCCGCGTTCGTCACCAGGGCCACCGATCCCGCCGTACGGGTGGAGCCGCCGGTGCCGCTGGGACACCCCGACGTGGTCGGCAGGGTCGTGCAGTTGTTGCTGTCGTTCCAGGGAGATCGCGCCGACCCCGAGCCCGTGGAACCCGAACGCGCCGAGGTCATCCGAGCCTGGCACGCCGTGAGGAAACGCTTCGGCCCCGCGCTCGACCGCGCCCGCCGGTCAGGTGGGTGAGAAGTGATCCGGTGCGTGCCGGTCGGCACCGCACATGACAGCGCATCGCTCTCAGGCGCCGGTGCTCGAAAGCGGTCATGATCGACGACGGGAAAGGGCGGTCCGATCGCTCACCCTTGAGCGGCGGCGAGGCCGACTGTGTCGAGAATGGCCGCCGTCACCTCCGAGGGACGCTCCATGGACGGCAGGTGACCCACTCCGGGCAGATCGATGCGACGGGAATGCGGCACGCCGGTGCAGAGCAGTCCCGCGACCTTTCGGATCCACGGCGCGTCGGCGAGCCCGTTGATCACGGTGAGCGGCACGGTCAGCTCGGAAAGTCTCCCCAGGGCAGGGGGATCGAGTGTCTCCTCCTCGTGTGGCGGCGCCGTCCACAATCGCCTGAACACGCCGTCGAGCATCGCCAGCGCGCGCTCCCACACAGCGGGCTCCACCGTTTCGGCGTCGCGGTCGGGGCCGGCGACGAGAAACCGGGCCTGCGCGACTGCCATCGCCGCGACGTCGCTGGGGTCGATGTGCTTCGCGTTTCCCTCGCGGTAGCGGGCGAGGCGCTCGGCAGGCACCGCACTGTGGACGTGCTCGCGCACGGCGGCGAGCATGGCATCCGGCCAGACATGGCCGGAAAGTCCTGATCCGAGCACCACGAGGCCGGACACGCGGTGTGGTGCCGCCAGCGCCGCGTCGATGGCGTAGGCGCCGCCCATCGACGCTCCCACCACCGTGGCCCGTTCGATGTCGAGCGCGTCGAGCAGCGCGAGCAGATCCCGGTAGTGGGCGAACCGGCCGCACGCGTCGCCGGACTCCCCGTATCCCCGCCAGTCGTACCGCACGACCCTGTGGGTGGCGGCCAGCGCCTCGAACTGGTCGTCCCACATGCGCCGGTCGGCGATTCCGGCATGCACGAACACCACGGCAGTCCCCGTCCCGAGATCGTCGTAGGCCAGCCGCGCACCATTGACCGCGATGTTCACCACCGCGTGATCGTAAGGCCGTCCGTGCCCGATGTCCGGCGAGTTCGCTGACAGCGCACAACGAAGGAGGAGATCGGTGGGTTGCCCGCGCGAATCGCACCGGTCGCGATCGCCGGAACACGGCCGCACGCTCCCAGCGCACTTTCAGCGCACCCTCAACGCACCGGTTTTCGCTCGCGCGCCGAGGTGTCCGCGCCGAGGACGGTGGCTGTGGCTGTCGCCCCGCCGCCCTGCGTGGCCGTCGTGCCGCCGGTGCGCCGCTCCTGGCGCACCGAGCGGATCGCCGAGGCAAGCCCTGCCGCCCACAGCACGACGACGGCGGCGAGCGCAGCCGTCGTGACGCCCGTGCTCGCGTCCGTCGCGCGGAGCAGTGACCGCGCGTTGGTGAACACGATCAGTCCGCCCGCGGCGGAACCGAGCACTCTCGGCGGCAGGAGGCGTACCAGCCAGGCCGCCACGGGCGCGGCGAGCACACCACCGATCATCAGCCCGAGCACGACCGTGTAGTTCAGGCACTCCTGCCCCGGCAGGGTGACGAGAAACCCGATGCTGGCCGCCAGCGCGACGACGAACTCCGAGGTGTCCACCGATCCGACGACCTTGCGCGGTTCGAGCCTGCCGGAGGACAGCAGCGTGGTCGTGGCGACGGGTCCCCAGCCACCGCCACCGCTCGCATCGACGAACCCCGCGACGACGCCGAGCGGCGCGAGAAACCGTGCTCCCGGACGGCGGGTTGCCACGAACGTGCCGAGGCGGAGAAACGAGAACCGCACGAGCACGTAGGCCCCGAGCGACAGCAGCACCACGGTGATCCAGACCTCGGCGAGTCCCGTCGGAAGCGACGTCAGGACGTACGCACCGAGCACCGCGCCGACAGCGCCCGGTACGGCGAGCATCCCGACGGTGGGCCAGTCGATGTTGCGGAACCGCCAGTGTGCCGCGCCGGAGGCCAGTGAGGTGCCGACCTCGGCGAGGTGCACGGCCGCGGACGCGACGGCGGGGGCGGTTCCGACCGTGACCAATGTCGTCGTGGCCGTCACACCGAAAGCCATTCCGAGCGACCCGTCCACGAGTTGCGCGAGCATTCCGGCCACACCGAACAGCACCAATGTGCGCATTGAATCCTCTCGTCTCCTCCTTGACCCGCTTTTCGTGGCGGACCCGGTGGGAAAACCCGGTCGGCAGAGGGTTTTCGGAGATCCCGAGCCTGACAGTCACACACGGGGAAGAGCACGACATTCTCACGTGCTGGGCACAACGCCATTTCCGTCGTGGTTTCGGAAAACACTGAAAATAATCGCCGACGACGGTCCACGACGGTCCACGTCGTGGACCGCGTTGACACCTCGGCGGTCCGTTCGCTGGGCTGTCGGCAGTGGTCGGATCGGCAGAGAGGATCGCTCGGCATGATCGGTGCGCCGGGGCGGGGAGGCCGGGTCCGTGAGGCGAACGCGGCGGCGGTCCTCGATGCGATCAGGGTGCACGGACCGCTGTCCCGGCGGGCCGTCGCCCGGCACACCTCGCTCAGCCTGCCCACGGTCAGCAGGCAGATCGCGACGTTGACGGAGCTGGGACTGCTCAGCGAGTCACCGCCCGTCGCGGTGAAGGGGGAGGTCGGCAGGCCCACGGTGCCGGTTGACCTCAACGACGACGTCATCGCCGCATGCGGCGTCCACGTGGGCATCACCACGACCACGTACGGGCTGAGCACGCTTCGCGGTGTCCTGCTGGACAGCGTGCGCATCGCGACCCCGCAGGGCAGGCCGGAGAAGGTGCTCGACCGGATCTCGCGTGAGGTGGAGACCCTGCTGGCGCACTGGCCGGAACGCCGGATCGTCGGTGTCGGCCTCGCGTCGGGAGGTCAGGTGGACGCCGAACGCGGTCTGATCGATCACGGCCCGCTCGGCTGGCGCGGGGTTCCGGCGCGGCGCATCGTCGAGGAGGTCACGGGGCTGCCCGTCCACCTCGACGGGCACGTGCCCGCGATGGCCACGGCCGAATTGCTGTTCGGCGAGGCGGCCGGTGCGCGCAGCGCGCTCTACTTCTACGCCAGGGAGATGGTCGGTGTCGCGGTGGCGGTCGGCGGCATCCTCCACAGGGGGCCGGGGCAGGCTGGCAGCATCGCGCACCTGCCCGTCGGCGGGGATGTGCCGTGCGGGTGCGGCAGGACGGGATGTCTCGAGGTGACCGTCGCGGAGCGTGCGGTGCTGGAGCGGGCCGCGCGAGCCGGTGTCGGGCACCGCCCTGGAATCCGGGGGGTGCGGCAGGCGGCGCTGGCCGGTGACGCGGCGGCCGACCGCATTCTCACCGAGCGTGCCCGCGCACTCGGCACGGCGGTGGGGCTCCTGCGCGACGTCGTCAACCCGGACGTCGTGGTGCTGGGCGGGCAGGCGTTCACCGACGCCCCCGAGTATCTCGCCGCCGTTTACTCCGCCTACGCGGCGACCACGGTGCTTCCCAGCGGCGACATCGTCACCACCAGCAGTTTCGGCCCCGACGTGCAGGCCGTTGCCGCCTGCACGGGCTTGCTGAGAAGGCTCTATGCGCATCCGTTCTCGCTGGTGCGGGCAGGCTGAGGCGCGCGGGTCCGAAGTCCCCGGACGAAAGGGACCAACGACGGCGGCGACGTGTGCTCGCCCCGCCTTACGGTCGGCTGTGCCTGCCGGTGCGCGTGCCCGCCTGCGGGCGGAAGGGAGCGGACATGGCGGAGGAGGGCGCCCGGCGTGCCGTCCTTGTCGGGGTGGACGGGTCCGAGGCCGCGACGAGGGCCCTGCGGTGGGCGGCGGAACGTGCCGCAGGCCGAGCGCTTTCCTTGCGGGTCGTGTACGCGTACGGGCTCGTGGCACGGTACTTCGCCACCGAGGCACCCGTGCCACCCAGCGTGATCGAATCCCTGCTGGAGGAGGCGCGGACCATCGTCGAGACCGCGGCGGCGGAGGCGCGCCGGGTCGCGCCCGATCTTTCCGTGTCGCCGCAGGCGGTGGACGAACCTCCGGTTCCCGCACTGACGAGCCGTTCCCGCGACGCGGCGCTGGTGGTGCTCGGGGCGTCGGGGCTTGGTGGGTTCACCGGCATGCTGGCGGGTTCGACGGCCGTCGCGGTGGCCGCGCACGCGCACGCTCCCGTGGTCGTCGTCCGCTGCGGTGAGAACCGCACGGACCCGCCGTCGAGCGGTCCGATCGTGGTGGGCATGGACGGCAGCCCGCTGAGCGAGCACGCGGTGGCGTGCGCGTTCGAGGAGGCCCGGCACCGGGGCGCTCCGCTGGTGGCCGTGCACGCGTGGGCCGACGTCGAGGACGAGGGCCTTCTGCGCCGCGCGAGGCTGTTCTTCACCAACTCCCCCGAGGAGACGGACGTCAGGGAGCAGCTCGACCGGCAACTCGCGGACTGGCGGGCCACGTACCCGGAGGTCTCCGTGGAGCGCGTACTGGTGCGCGACCGCCCTCGCAGGCAGCTTCTCGACCGGTCGGCCACGGCGCAGCTCGTGGTCGTCGGCAGCAGGGGAAGGGGCGGTTTCACCGGACTGCTCCTCGGTTCCACCAGTCAGGCATTGATCCACCACGCGCGCTGCCCTGTGATGGTCGTGCGCCCGAAGAACGGCGAGAGCTGACGAGGGAGTGACGATGCGAGCGTTCCGGATGCGGGAGTGGCTGACCGATCCCGTTCTGACCGAGGTGGACACACCGGAGCCCGGCCCGGGACAGGTGCTTGTCCGGATCGGCGGTGCGGGTGTGTGCCACTCCGACCTGCACATCATCAGGGAATTCCAGCCGGGCCAGATGCCGTGGGAGCTGCCGTTCACGCTCGGGCACGAGAACGCGGGCTGGGTCGAGGCGATCGGTTCCGGGGTGACGGGGTTGGAACCGGGCATGCCCGTCGCGGTGTACGGCCCGTGGGGCTGCGGTGCGTGCGAACGATGCCTGCAGGGTGTGGAGACGTACTGCGAGCGCCCTGGCGAAGCCCCGGTGGCTTTCGGCGGCGGGGGTCTCGGGCTGGACGGTGGCATGGCCGACTACCTGCTCGTGCCACACGCCCGCCACGTCGTCCCGCTGCCCGACGGACTCGATCCGGTGACCGCGGCCCCGCTCACCGACGCGGGCCTGACGCCGTACCACGCGGTTCGTCGTTCGTGGCCGAAGCTGACTCCCACCGCGACGGCGGTGATCATCGGCATCGGCGGTCTCGGGCACCTGGCCGTGCAGATCGTGAAGGCGACCACGGCCGCCCGGGTGATCGCCATCGACACCAGGGCGGAAGCGCTGGAACTGGCGAGGCGCCTCGGCGCCGACCTCACCGCGACACCGGGTGAGGGAGTGGCGGCGCTGGTGAGAGACGAGACGAAAGGACTCGGCGCCGATGTGGTCATCGACTGTGTCGGTAGCGATGGGACGCTGGCGCTGGCGGTGTCCGTGGGACGGGTGCTCGGTGATCTCACCATCGTCGGTCTCGGCGGGGGAACACTGCCCGTGACGTTCTTCGGGGTGCCGTTCGAGATGTCCGTGCAGACCACCTATTGGGGGAGTCGTCCCGAGCTGAGGGAGGTGCTCGAACTCGCCGCGAGAGGACTGCTGCACACCGAGGTGACCCGGTTCCCTCTCGACGACGTCGCCGAGGCGTACCGGCGGCTGGAGGAGGGAAGCCTCACCGGACGTGCCGTCGTGACACCGTAGTAGCCGGTGTCGCGTGTGGAAGGACGCCGCCGGTGATCGGCCGATCCACAGTGGAATATCCGACCACTGTGGACTTCGAGGATGCCCGTCACCGTTGTTCGTGGTGATCGGGTCACCCGATCGGGACAATGTTGTCCCGGTTGCGGGAAACCCGCTACGCCATAGCATCGTCTCCGGTGGATGCGGAAGCGAGAACGGGACGGCGTCCGGCACATCGTGCCTGCTCCGAGCGGGCCGGAACCGTGGAGACGGAGTTGCCCGCGACGTGTGTCGCGGCCAACAATGGAACATCCCAGATGCCGACGCTCGGCTCACCGGCCGAAGGGGACGAGGCGAGGCTCATGCACGCCGAAGCAGCACAGGCGGCACCGCCCCTGGGGCGATTACGCGCACGGGCGCGACACGAGAACTTCCCCGTCGCCCTCAGCGTTCTGCCGCCCCGGTACCGGCGACACCTCCTGACGCTTTACGCGTTCGCCCGGATGGTTGACGACATCGGCGATGCGGCGCCGGGCGATCGCCTGTCTCTTCTGGACAGTGTTTCGGCCCGACTCGATCGGGTGTATGCGGGCGACGTGGGCGGCCACCCGCTGTATCGGAGGCTCGCGAGCACCGTGGCGGCGTGCGACCTCCCGAAGTCCGAGCTGGAACGGCTGGTCGAGGCCAACCGTCGCGACCAGCTCGTGCACCGGTACCGGACGTTCGACGACCTTCTCGGCTACTGCGCCCTTTCCGCCAATCCGGTCGGCCGCCTCGTGCTGCGGGTCTTCGGCGCAGACTCGGAGTGGCGACGACTGCGCTCCGACCGGATCTGCAGCGCGCTTCAGGTGCTGGAGCATTGCCAGGACGTCGTCGAGGACGCCTACGCGGGACGGGTCTACCTGCCGACCGTCGATCTCGAACGGTACGGCGTCGCGGAGGACGACCTCGTGGCGGCGCGGGCTGACACCGGAGTGCGGGCTGTGGTCGCGTTACAAGTGCAGCGGGCGGTCCGGTTGCTCGACGAGGGCTGCCCGCTTGTGAAGGACTTGAACGGAGCGGCTCGCCTCGCCGTCGCCGGGTACGTCGCGGGGGGTCGCGCCACCGCTCGGGCGCTGGCCGATGCGGGCTTCGACGTCCTGGCACGCACGCCGCGTCCCCGGCGAACGCACGTCGCCGTCTCACTGCTCGCCTCCCTCAGGCGTGGTGGTGCGCGGTGAGGACGGTCCAGGCCTACGCCGGCTGTGTGCGCACCACCAGGCAGCAGGCGCGCAACTTCTCCTACGGCATCCGGCTGCTGCCCGCGCCGAAGCGCGACGCGCTCAGCGCCGTCTATGCCTTCGCGCGGCGGATCGACGACATCGGCGACGGCGATCTCGCGCCCGAGGTGAAGTTGAAGGGGCTGGAGAACGCGAGGTCGGACCTCGAGGCGGTGGGGTCGGGACTGGACGGGGGTACCGACGACCCCGTGCTGGTCGCACTGGCCGATGCCACGCGGCGGTTCGACCTCCCCCTCGACGCGTTCGACGATCTGATCGACGGGTGCCGCGCGGACGTGCTCGGCACGGGCTACCCGTCGTTCGCGTCGCTGCGGCGGTACTGCCAGTGCGTCGCCGGTTCGATCGGGCGGCTGTCACTCGCGGTGTTCGGCAGTCCCGACCGCGCGCGTGACGAGCCGATCGCCGACGACCTCGGCGTGGCGTTGCAGCTCACCAACATCCTCCGGGACGTCGTCGAGGACCTCGACAACGGCAGGGTGTATCTGCCCGCGGACGAACTGCGGCGATTCGGCTGCACGCTGCGACGCGACGAGGACGGCGACTTCGTCGATGACCCGGACGATCTGCTGGCGTTGCTGGAGTTCCAGGCCGTCCGCGCGCAGGAGTGGTACGAGCGAGGGCTGAGGCTCCTCGACGCGCTCGACGGGCGGAGCCGCGCGTGCTGTGCGGCGATGGCCGGCATCTACCACCGGTTGCTGACGCGGATGGCGTTGCGGCCGTCGCTCGTGTTGCGGGGCAGGACCGCGCTGCCCGACTGGGAGAAGGCGCTGGTGGCGTGTGTCGCGCTGGCGGGAGGCACACCGTGACGGCCCCGTGCGCACAGCCGAGGACGCACGGACCCGGCGCGAAGGACGTGCGGGTGGTCGTCGTCGGTTCGGGACTCGCCGGTCTCACAGCGGCGTGTGACCTCGCCGACGCCGGTTTCGCGGTCACGGTGCTGGAGGCGCGGTCGCGGCTCGGCGGTGCGACCTTCTCGTTCCACCGCGACGGGCTGACCGTGGACAACGGACAGCACGTGGCTTTGCGCTGCTGCACCGCTTACCTGGCCCTGCTCGAACGGCTCGGCAGTGCCGACGGCCTCGACATGCAGGACCGTTTCCGCGTGCCGGTGCTCGCACCGGGGGGCCGATTCGCCGAACTTCGCAGAGCGGACGTGCGGGCACCGTTGCACCTCGCGCCCGCCATCGCCCGCTACTCGGCACTGCGCCCGCTTGATCGTCTGCGCGTGGTGCGTGCCGCGCTGGCTTTGCGCACGCTCGACCCGGACGACACCGCACTCGACGCCGTGAGCTTCGGCGACTGGCTCGATCGTCACGGGCAGAACGCCGCCACCCGCGACAGGTTGTGGAACCTCATCACCGTCGCCGCGCTCAACGGTGAGTGCTCGCAGGTGTCGCTGGCCTCCGCGGCGAAGGTGTTCCGCACAGCACTGCTGGATTCGGCCGACGGCGCCGACATCGGGATCCCCCGGTGGCCGCTGGAGGAGCTGCACGTCCGTCCCGCCGAGAAGTACCTGCTGGAACGCGCAGCCCGGGTGCGCACCCACAGCCCGGTCAGGGGGATCACACCGATGCGGGAACGGTTCCTCGTGCGGATGGACGACGAGGTTCTCGACGCCGACGCGGTCGTCCTCGCCGTTCCGCCGGACACCGCGCTCAGGGTGAGTCCCGGCCGCGCCGGCCTGCGGCAGTGGCAGCTCAGCCGCCTCGGCGCGGTGCCCATCGTGAACGTCCATGTGGTCTACGAGCGTCCGGTGACCCGGCTTCCGTTCGCCGCCGCCGTGTCGTCGCCGATCCAGTGGATGTTCGACCGCACCGCGGCCGCGGGACTGACCTCGGGCCAGTACCTCGCGTTGTCACTCTCAGCGGCCGAGACCTGGCTGACCACTCCGGCGTCGGCGCTGCGGGACGTGTTTCTCGCCGAACTCGCCAGGTTCTTCCCCGAGGCGGCGACGGCACGGTGTTCCCGGTTCTTCGTCACCCGGCAGCGGAGGGCCACCTTCCGCCAGGGGCCGGGATCGAACGATTTACGCGCGGCCCAGCGCACGGCGTTGCCCGGCCTCGTCCTCGCCGGATCCTGGACCGCCACAGGTTGGCCCGACACGATGGAGGGAGCCGTGCGAAGTGGACACCGAGCCGCCGATCTCGTCGCCGCGCACCTGGCAGGGGGTGTGAGCAGATGACGACGACTCTGCCCTCCGAGGTGAGCGCCAGCCAGTCGCTGGTGCGCCCGGCGCTGCGGGAGGCGGTGGACACGCTGGAACCGGCGATGCGGCGCATCGTCAGCTACCACCTCGGCTGGACAGACCAGCACGGGGACGCTGTCGAGGGCGGAGGTGGCAAGGCGCTACGGCCTGCTCTGGCGCTGCTCGCGGCGCAGGCCGTTCGCGCGAGGCCGGAGGCCGCGCTCGCGGGTGCCGTCGCCGTGGAACTCGTGCACAACTTTTCGCTCCTGCACGACGACGTCATGGACGGAGACACCGAACGCCGCCACCGTCCCACCGTGTGGGCGTTGTTCGGAACGCCTGCCGCGATCCTCGCGGGCGACGCTCTGCTGGCACTCGCCGTCGAGGTGCTGGAGGCGACGGGTGATCTCGCGGCGGGCCGGTGCCTCACCAGCGCCGTGCGCAGGCTGATCGAGGGGCAGACGGCGGACATCGACTTCGAGGGGCGCGCTCTCGTCGGGGTCGAGGAGTGCCTGCGCATGGAGGACGGCAAGACGGCGTCGTTGATGTCGTGTGCCGCCGAACTCGGCGCGTTGCTGGGTGGCGGCGACGAGGCGGGCGTCGCGGCGCTCGGCCGGTTCGGACGCAACCTCGGCATGGGTTTCCAGCTCGTCGATGACCTGCTCGGCATCGTCGGGCACCCCGACGTCACCGGAAAACCGGTGCTCGCCGATCTGCGGGTGCGCAAGAAGTCGGTTCCCGTTGTGGTGGCGCTGAACTCCGGCACCGACAGCGCGGCGGCCTTGCGCGAGTTCTACCGCGGGGATCGCCCACCGACCGAGGACGACATCCAGGCGATGGCGGCCCTCATCGACGACACGGGTGCCATCACCTGGACGCGCGAGCGCGCCCGCCACTACATCGCCGAGGCCGAAGCTTCCCTCGCCGCAGTGAACCCACCAGAGGAGATCCGGGCCGCGCTGGCCGATCTCACCCGTTTCGTCGTGGAGCGTGACCGATGACCGACGTGCTGACCCCTGAGGCGACGACGACGCGGGAGCGCGTGCGGCACTCCATCGCGTCCGCGACTCGCCACCTGCTGTCCCTGCAACACGAGGAGGGCTGGTGGAAGGGGGAGCTGGAGACGAACGTGACGATGGAGGCCGAGGATTTGCTCCTCCGGCAGTTCCTCGGGATCGCCGACCCGGTGGTGACCGAGGAGACGGCGAGGTGGATCCGTTCCCGGCAGCGGGAGGACGGCACGTGGGCGACGTTCCACGACGGTCCGGCCGACCTCTCCACGAGCGTCGAGGCGTACACGGCGCTGCGGCTCGCGGGTGATCCGCTCGACGCGGGACACCTTCGCAAGGCGCGCGAGTACATTCTCGACAGCGGCGGTATCGAGGCCACGCGGGTGTTCACGCGGATCTGGCTCGCGCTGTTCGGCCAGTGGCCGTGGCGCAAACTCCCGGTGCTGCCTCCCGAGTTGATGCTGCTGCCCGACTGGTTTCCCCTCAACATCTACGACTGGGCTTGCTGGGCACGGCAGACGGTGGTGCCGTTGACGATCGTCGGTGCCGCGCGACCCACCAGGCAGCTCGGATTCGGTCTCCGGGAGCTGCGCACGGGTGTCGAGCGGGCGGAGTCCGATCCGCTCGTGTCGTGGGCGGGACTGTTCCACCGCCTCGACGCCGTGCTGCACCGCTGGGAGCGGCTGCCGATCAAACCGATGCGGGACACCGCGTTGCAGCGTGCCGAGCAGTGGATTCTCGATCGGCAGGAGGCCGACGGCGGCTGGGGTGGTATCCAGCCACCGTGGGTGTATTCGATCCTCGCGCTGCATCTGCGGGGTTATCCGGTGGACCACCCGGTGATCCGCAAGGCGCTTGACGGGCTGGAGGGTTTCACCGTCCGCGAGCGGACCGCCGAAGGCTGGGTGCGCAGGCTCGAGGCGTGCCAGTCTCCGGTATGGGACACCGCGCTCGCGATGACGGCGTTGCTCGACTCGGGAACACACCCGGACGATCCCGCACTGATCGCGGCGGCCGACTGGATGCTGCGGGAGGAGATCCGCATCGGTGGCGACTGGCAGGTGCGCAGGCCGCAGCTGACGCCGTCGGGCTGGGCGTTCGAGTTCGCCAACGACCACTACCCGGACACCGACGACACGGCTGAGGTCGTCTTGGGCCTTCGCCGGGTGCGGCATCCGGAACCGAGCCGGGTGGAAGCCGCGGTGCAGCGGGCCACGGAGTGGCTCCTGGGCATGCAGTCCTCGGACGGAGGCTGGGGAGCCTTCGATGCCGACAACACGCGTGCCCTGTGCGAGAAACTGCCCTTCTGCGACTTCGGAGCCGTGATCGACCCGCCGTCGGCAGACGTCACCGCGCACGTCGTCGAGATGCTGGCCGCGCGCGGCATGGCCGACTGCGAGGCCGCGCGGCGCGGCGTCCGGTGGCTGTTGGAGGCGCAGGAGGCTGACGGATCGTGGTTCGGCCGGTGGGGAGCCAACCACGTCTACGGCACGGGCGCCGTCGTGCCCGCGCTCGTGGCCTGCGGTGTTCCCCGGGATCACGAGTCCGTGCGCGCGGCCGTCCACTGGCTCACAGCGCACCAGAACCCCGACGGTGGGTGGGGTGAAGACCTTCGCTCCTATGTGGACCCAAGCTGGGTCGGAAGGGGTCGCTCGACGGCATCGCAGACGGCGTGGGCGTTGCTCGCCCTGCTCGCCGCGGGCGAGCGAGGTGCCGTCGTGCGACGGGGAGTCGAGTGGCTGGTGACCACGCAACGCCCCGAGGGAGGCTGGGACGAACCGGAGTTCACCGGAACCGGATTCCCCGGCGACTTCTACATCAACTACCACCTGTACCGGCTGGTGTTCCCCCTCACCGCGCTCGGCCGGTACCTGGGAAGCGGTCAGGATGCCGGTCCGGACTGACGACCTGCTCGTGCTGTGCCCGCTCACCGTTGAGGCGGTGAGCGTGCGGCTCGGGCTGCGCGGTGGCCGGGTCGTGCGAGCGGGGATGCGCGCGCGACGGGGTTCGGCCGTGCGCTCGGCGCTGCGGAGGCTGCCGGGGGTTCCCGTCGCCGTGGTCGGTGTGGCCGGGGCTCTCAGCGAGGGCGCGCGTCCAGGAGACCTCGTCGTCCCGGATGTGGTGCGGTCGTCGCGGGGCGAATACCACTGCTCCTCGGCGGCGACGCTCGTCGCGGAGCTGAGACGAGGGCGGCGCAAGCGATGCACCGTCCACACGGGAGAGCTGGTCCAGTCGGACCGTGTTGTCCGGCGGTTGGAGGCCACGCCGTCGGATGCCGTGGCGCTCGACCTGGAATCGGCCCTGCTGCTGTACCTCGCCGACGACGGGAGGGCCGTCGTCGTGCTGCGCGCGGTGGCCGACACCCCGGAACGTCCTCTGCTGAGTCCGGCGACACTGCCGGGAGGTGTCGCGGCACTCGCGGCGTTGCGGGCATCGGGTCCCGCGTTGCGGAGCTGGGCGACGACGGTCGCCCGAGTCAAGAACGACAGCAACGACAGCGTTGTGAACGACAGCGTTGTGAAGGAGGTGCGGCACCCATGAGCATGCCGTGGCACCAGAGTCTGCGCATCGCGCGTTACCTGCTGGCCCAGAAACTGCGGAGGCGCTCCAAGTTCCCGCTCATCGTGGAACTGGAACCGCTGTTCGCCTGCAACCTCAGTTGCCCGGGGTGCGGCAAGATCCAGCATCCGGCGAATGTGCTGAAACAGCGGATGCCCGTCGAGCAGGCGGTGGCCGCCATCGAGGAGTGCGGAGCCCCGATGGTGTCGATCGCCGGTGGTGAGCCACTGATGCACCCCCAGATCGACACCATGGTGAACGAGCTGGTGCGGCGCAGGAAGTACGTGTTCCTCTGCACCAACGCCGCGCTCGTCCGGCGCAAGATCGACAAACTGGATCTGGAGCCGTCCCGGTACTTCGCGTTCGCGGTCCACGTGGACGGGTTGAGGGAACGCCACGACGCCGCCGTGGACAAGGAGGGCGTGTTCGACGAGGCGGTCGAGGCCATCACCGAACTGAAGCGCAGGGGTTTCCGCGTCACCACCAACACGACCGTGTTCAACACCGACACACCGCAGAGCGTCATCGAGGTGCTCGACTTCCTCAACGACGAGCTGGAAGTCGATCAGATGATGGTGTCACCGGCCTACGCCTACGAGAAGGCGCCGGACCAGGAGCACTTCCTCGGCGTCGAGGAGACACGGGAGCTGTTCCGCAAGGCGTTCGCGGGCGGCAACCGCAAGCGCTGGCGGCTCAACCACTCGCCGCTGTTCCTCGACTTCCTCGAAGGCAAGGTGGACTTCGGGTGCACGGCGTGGGGTGTGCCGTCGTATTCGCTGTTCGGCTGGCAGAGGCCGTGCTACCTGATGAGCGACGGCTACGCGGAGACCTACGCCGAACTGCTGGAGACCACCGATTGGGACGCCTACGGCAGGGGTAAGGACCCCCGGTGCGCGAACTGCATGGCGCACTGTGGGTACGAACCGACGTCCGTGCTTGCCACGATGAGCTCACTGAAGGAGAGCCTCCGCGCCGCGCGAGGCGGCTGAGCAGGGGCCGGGTCAGAAAGCGGCCTTCTCCGGCGTGCCGTATGCGCCAGGCGCGGAAACGACCTAGCCGAACCGGCGTTGCAGTGCGTCGGTGACCCCGGGCGCGACGCCGCGCAGTCTCGCGGGCAGCCGCAACCAGCGAGGCACGAAGACCTCCGCACTGCCCCGTTCCACCGCGCGTACGATCGCGGTCGCCACGGCGGAGGCCGGAACCGGGCGCGGGAATCGCCGTGTGTAGGGAACTTGCCTTCGGGCGAGAAACGGCGTGTCCACCACACCCGGAACCACCACGGAAACCCCGACACCGCGATCGGCGATCTCGTGCCGCATGCTCGCGGCGAAGGCGTTCACCGCGGCCTTCGTCGCGGAGTAGACGGCTTCTCCTTCCACGGCCATGTGCCCGGCGATGGACGACACGAACACCAGGTGACCGCGTCCACGCCGCAGCATGCCGGGCAGCAAGGTGCGGGCGAATCGCAGCGGTGCCAGCACGTTGACGTGCACGAGCGCGTCGAGATCCCGGTCAGCCATGTCGGTGAGGTCACCTGCCCAGCCGACTCCCGCCGAGGCCACCAGCACGTCGATGTCGCCGACCGCCGCCGCGACAGTACCCGCGGACGCCGGGTCGGCAAGGTCGGCGACATGCGGGTCGGCGCCGGTACCGGCCGCGACGTCGCCGAGCGCGTCCGCATCGCGGCCGAGCGCGGTGACATGACAGCCGCGTGCCGCGAACGCCGCCACCGCCGCGGCGCCGATGCCGGAGGAACCGCCGGTGACGAGCACGCGAGTGCCGGGCTGGATCACGATGTCTCCCGCAGGGTCGATCCGATGACGAGGGCCTGCATGCGCTCGGTGAGCGCGTCGGCGAACGGGGCGGCGTCGGCGTGGGCGGTGACGCATACCGTGATCCACGGCCCCCAGGTGAGCGCACCCCACGCCAGCCCGGTTTCCGGCGCCAGAGCGAGCACCGGGTAGGCCCTCGACATCACCGCGCCGTGCCAGCGCACCTCCCTGCGAGGTCCGGGCATGACCGTGCCGACCGCGTTGAACCAGCCGCCCCGGTACACGAGCCGGGCCGCCGCCCTGTGCAGGGTGGGTGGCAGGAGGCCGAGTGCCTGCACCACGAGATTCGCGGCCTCCGGCACCCCGGTGTCGGTGCGGGACCGCAGTGCCGCCGCCACGCGCCGGGCTCTGACGGTGAGGTCCATCGGGCCCACGGGCAGATCGACCGACACGGCGCCGGTGTGGTTACCGGCCATGCGCAGACTGTCCGTGCCGCGCACCGACCACGGAACCATGAGGCGGAACCTTCCGCGCTCCGTCCCTGTGACGTCGTGCCACGCCTGAGCGAAGGTCGCGAGCACGTATTCGGCGGCGCCGACACCCGCGTCACGTGCCGAGACCCGCACCGCCTTGCCCGCCAGCAGACCGAGGGCGTGGTGCCTGCGTGGGTCGGGGACGGGCCCGTCCGTGGTGGCCTTCGGCGCGCGGCCAGCCGCGGCGAGCCTGGCGAGCCCCGAGAGCACAGGACGTGGGCCCGCCCGAAGCCCAGGGACGCCCAGCCAGGACATCGGCAGCGAGGGACGGCTCGCCCACGACAGCGACGCCGCGTCGTCGGTGTCGGACAGCAGGGCCTGCAACACGGTCATCCCGTCACCGAGCGCGTGGTGCAGCTTCACCAGCAGCGCGCTGCGCCCGTCGGCGAGACCCGTGACGAGCCGAGCCTCGCCGACGGAACGCGCGGCGTTCAGGGGCTCGGAGAAGAACGAGTCCACTGCGGACGGCAGGTCAGCGGCGGTCACCACATCGACGGCGTCCGTGGCGACCCTGCCCTCGACGGGGATCCAGCGGGCGGGCCGGGTGAGACGGGCCGGGGCGAGCCTGCCGAAAGCTCCAGGCACCATGGCGAGCATGGCCGCTGCCTGTCCCACGGTGGGCACGGTGCCCGGTTCGAAGACGAGCACCGTGCCCACATGCTGGGGCACGGCGGGAGAATCGACGTGCGTGAAAAGAGCGTCGGACGCGGGCAGTGTGCGGGGAGCGGGCCGGGGAGGAGCGGTGGCGAGCAGGCGGATCAACGCGTCGAGTCCGCCCGTGCCGGTCGAGGGGTCCCACGTCGCGGTGGGTAGCCCGAAACCCCTACGGCGACGCAACCAGTCGAGCCCCGCGGCGACCGAAGGATGGACGGCGAGCACAGCGTCCGGCCGTACCCGGTCGAGCAGCCTGCCCAGTTCCCGCCCCGTTCCGGCGCCACCGGCAGGGGCCTCTGTCACTGGCTCGGCCACGACGTCGGCGTCCGGCCAGGCGTGTTGAGCCGCCCGCTGCACGGCGGACAGCGGCGGACTCGCCGTCCCCGCGAAGACGACGAGCAGACGCGGTGCAGTGGAGGTCCGCACGAGCCCAGCCTGCCACGTCGCCGTGCCTGGTCGTGGCCGAGGCGCGCGGGACTCACCTGCAAGGACGAGACCATGGGCCCGGTTTGGACGTCATCCGCACGGCAATCCGGACATCGCACCGAAGGCACCGAGACGTCGAGCGGGAGCGCCATGTTCACACACACCAAACGCCTGCAGTTCGAGGCGAAGCCCGAGCAGCCGGACCCGGTGTTCGCGAGGAAACTTCAGGAGTTGATCGGTGGCGCCTGGGGTGAGACGACCGTCACGATGCAGTACTTGTTCCAGGGCTGGAACTGCCGCATCGAAGGCAAATACAAAGACCTGATCATGGACATCGCCACAGAGGAGATCGGGCACGTCGAGATGCTCGCGACGATGGTGGCGCGGTTGCTCGAAGGCGCGCCTGCCACCGAGACCACTCGTGCTGTGCAGGACCCGGTGATGGCGGCCGTTATCGGGGGCATGGACCCGCAGCAAGCCATCGTCGGAGGAGGGGGAGCCACCCTGAGCGACAGCCAGGGTGTCCCGTGGAACGGGCGATACATCGTGGCCAGCGGCAACCTCCTGGCCGACTTCCGCGCCAACGTGGCTGCCGAGGCGCAGGGGCGGTTGCAGACCGCGCGCCTGTACAACATGACCGACGACCCCGGCGTCAAGGACATGCTGAAGTTCAACCTCGCCCGCGACACCTACCACCAGAACCTGTGGCTCGCGGCGATCGAGGAGTTGAAGGCCGACGGCGTCGAGGGGACGGTCGCCCCGAACGCGCTGCTGGACGAGGAACACACCGAACACGCCACCAGCTTGTGGAACCTGTCCGAAGGGGATGAATCCACGCAAGGAAGGTGGGCACACGGGACGGCACCGGACGGCTCACACCAGATGGGGATCATTCCGGAACCGAGGCCGCTGGGCGGGCCTGCCGACGCTCCGGCACCGGACCCGAAGCTCTTCGCCACCTACGACGGAAGCAAGGGATCACCCCGCGACCCCCGTCTCACCGGCGTGAAAGGCATGGTCGGCAAGCTCAAGGAAGGGTTCAGCGACTGACTCCGGAACCGTCCTGACGTCGGCGGTCGAGCAGCGGGACGGCCAGCAGGCCGAGCGCGAACAGCAGCCGGTCGCGTGCCGAGGACATCGAACGGCCGGTGAGCGACTCGATGCGGTGGAGGCGGTAGATCACGGTGTTGCGGTGACAGTAGAGCCGCTGCGCGGCCCTGGTGGGGGAACCACCGCTGTCGATCACCGCGTCCAGCGTCGCCAGCAATGTCGCTCTCTCGGGCTCGGCCAGGGTCAACAGGTCGCCGAACGCCACCTGCGCGAGCCGCGCCGTCAGCTCGCTCCCGCCCGCGAGCAGTGCCTCGGGAAGGCGGTCGTCGAGGAACGCCACACCCGGCGCGGTGAGCGTCCTCGCCGCCGTGCGGGCGAGCGGGTACGCCTCGGCGACCCGCGCCAGCGTGGTGATCACCGGCGACGCCCCGACCCTGCCCGTCGCGACGGGCCGCAGCGCGGCCAGCACCTCCGAGGGCGGCTGGTCACCGAGCGCGACCAGTCCCACGACGTCGGACGGCCGCACCTGCCACGACGACACCAGCCCGCGCGCGGCGAGCGCCTCTCTTGGCGACCGCAGCGGCTCGTCGGCCGTCGCGTCGAGAAGGGCCACCACACACAGCATCGGCCCGCACGTCGGCAACCCGAGCACCGTCGCGGCGTCCTGCGCGAGGACGGTGTCGCCGCCCTCACCGTCCAGCAGCGCGTTGAGGAAGGCTTGGCGTCTGCCCAGTTCCCGGCTGCGCAGGCGGGACTCCTCACGCCGGTAGTCATCGACGAGTGCCGCCGAACTGGCGTCGAACACCCGCCACACCCAGCCGGACGCCGTCAGCAGGTCGTGGTCGAAGCGACCTCCGAACCGCTCCCGTGAGGCCGCGAGGAGCCCTTCCCAGATCACCTGGGCGCCGAGCCGGTACGCGTGCAGCACCGCTTCGAGCGGGATACCTTCCCTCGCCCGCTTCCTGCCGGTCTCGCGGGACGTGTCGTCGGGGGAAGCGCCCTCCGGAACGAAACCGCCGAGTGACTGGATACCACGTTCCAGATTCGCCGCGAGGTTCTCCCGCAGCGCATCGGGAGCCGAGGCGCCGAGCCGCGCGTAGCCGGGCTGGGCGCGCGACACCATCAGCACGAGTCGGTCGGTGAGAACCCCGAGGTCGTCCAGCAGTGCTGTGGCGAGCACGCGCAGGGCGGCTCTCGACGTCGAGGAGATCTCGCCCTCGTCGATGTGCCCTGCCGTCGTCATCGCAGTGACGATGGCACGCCGCCCGCACCGCGTCCAGTTTCCTCAGGGCCGCTCCCGGACCGTGGAACGCGAGGCGCCGAAAGCGTGCGATCAGGAAAGGCCGAGGGCGGCGGTCAGAACCCGCGCCGCCGTTCCGCCCCGTTCGATGGCGACGTCGAGCGCGGCCGGCACGTCGAGATCGGCGCCGAGCAGCCGCCGCATCCGTTCGATGTCGGAGTCGTCGGTGTGCCCGCCCCTGCGGCCTGCCGCCTGGTGGAGATCCTCCAGCCGCGCCGCCGCCACGTCCAGGACGCCGGGGGCGTACTCCCACGACCCGGCCCACGATCGATCGATGATGGCGAGACGCACCACGGGAGCGGGGTAGCTCCTCAGCAGGTCCTGCACCAGCACGTGATTGCCACGTGAGGAGGCCATCTTGGCTCCGTCGGCGAGCACCGTGCCCACGTGAAACCACGCCCTCGCGTACGGTGAGACGCCCGCGTACGCCTCAGCCATCGCCGCATGGTAGGCGTGGTGGGGAAAACGCAGGTCAGCGCCACCGGCGTGGATGTCCACGCACGGCCCGAACGTCGAAACCGACATGGCGACGCATTCCGCGTGCCAGCCTGGCCTTCCCGGCCCCCACGGCGAGTCCCACGCGGGATGGCCCGGCTCGGCAGGCTGCCACACGGCGACGTCGAACGGGTCGTCCTTCGCCTTCTCGTCCGGTCTGCCGCCGTACCTGCGGGCCAGATCCAGTGCGGTCTCCTCGTTGAGCCGCGACCGCGCGACGACGTGCCTGCCCCTGAAGTAGACGCCGCCGTCGCGCACGTACGCGGCACCGGACTCGGCCAGCGCACCGGCCAGTCTGATCACCGCGTCGATGTAGCGGTGCGCTCGCGGTTCGTAGTCGGGCATCCGCACCCGCAGCGCGGCCATGTCCTCCTCGAAGCGGAACTCCTGGAACGCCGCGTAGTGGTCGTAGCGCACCCCTGCCCGCCGGGCGGCGTCGTCGATGACCTCGTCCACGTCGGTGACGTTGCGGCACAGGATCGGTTCGACGCCGAGGACGCGCAGCACGCGTCGCAGCGTGTCCACCCACACGAAGGTCGAGGCGTGTCCGAGGTGGGTCATGTCGTAGGGCGTGATCCCGCAGGCGTAGACGCGGGCGCGGTCGAGCAACGTCGTCGAACGACCGTCCAGGGTGATCGCCGTGGCGCCCGTGGCGGGGCGCCAGCGGGTCATCGATTCGAACGTCATGGCCCCATCGTCACGCCTGCGGGGCGATGACGCCGGGTCGAAGGGACGGGCCGAGCGTACCGCGGGGGCAGCGATGGTCTGCGCCGTTGTCCGGGGGTGCGGGAGGTGCAGGCACGCGTGCGGGGAGTGCGGACACGCGTGCGGGGAGTGCGGACACGCGTGCGGGAAGTGCGGACACGCGTGCGGGAGGTGCGGACACGCGGGTCTGTCTTGGGGTGGTGTGTGGGCTTACCAATCGCGGTTCTGGAGGCTCACCAGGATGCGATCGACGATGCCGGGATCGGGTCCGGTCGCCTCGCCCGGCGCGGGTTCCGGCACCGTCTGGGTCCGCCGCTCGTCGCGGCGGGGCAGGCGTACCTGTGCCGCCGTCACACCGGAGGGAAGCGGGACCTCACACCACACCAGCTTGCCCCTGCCCTCCAGCGGTACGGCGCCCGTCGCGTAGCCGTCCACGACCGGTGCGTCGTCGTGGACGTGCGCGAGCTGGTCGTCCTCGACCTCGACCACGAGGCAGTTCCCCGAGAGCCGCAGCCGCACGGTGACGAAGCCCGGCGCGGACGGATCGGTTCGCTCCACCACAGCGCTGACCAGCTGACTCGCCACAGTCGATGCCTCTTCGAACAGCTCGCGCAGCGACCATTCGGTGAGGGAGAACCGGACGAACAGCTCTGTGCACTTCACGGCACTGGGCAGCGCGACCAGACGCAGGTCGTCGAGCTGTGCGGTCTGGGAATTCACGAAAGATCCTTCCACGGTCGCTTCCCATCGGGTGCCGGCTGGTCGGCGAGGCCAGTATCTTGCCGTATTCCGCCCTCCGGAGTCGAGTGCCCGAACTCCGGAGAGCAGTTACCCGCTGCGACGGCGCAGGGACCAGCCGTCGAACACCCTACCGCGCGCCGTCCGGAAGTTGGCGCATGGTCAATTTCGGCCCGCGGCGGTGGGTGGGGCCGTGGCGGCGCCGGGTCGTACCCCGGGCCCCGCGACCGGCGGCTGGGCCGAGGTGTGCGCGCGCACGGCGTTCCCGAGCTGGGCACCCAGCTCGGTGTAGGAGGCGAATTCGCCGTGGTCGAACCACTGGTCGCCGGTGCTGTCGTTCGGGAACTCCGGATGGTGGATCGCGTACGACTGGAGCGCGTAGGGCAGGTCCGGCCACAGCACGCCCCTCGCCACGATCAGCTCGCCCGTGATCCCCTCGTCGAGGCCGCTCTCCGGTGGATAGTGGATGGTGCCGGTCACCACGGGCGAGGCGGCCATCCGGTCGGCGAGCGGGTGGCCCGTCAGGTCGGACCGCGCGGAGCCGGGATCGACGCGCCACGGCTCGTGCAGCTCCACCCTGACGCCCAGTTCCTGCCTGGCGAGTTCCAGCGCCTCGGCGAGCGTGCGGGCCGAGGGGGGACGGTCGTTGCTCGCGTCGATGCAGTAGATGCGGGTGCAGCGGCGCCGGAACAACTCCACGAGACCGAGGTTGTCGTAGTGGGCGCCGTCGCTGATGTGCAGGAGCCGGTCGTGATGAGGGTGGCTGCCGAACACCTCGCGCACCAGATAGGGCAGTCGCCGCACCTTCGGCAGCCACGGGTAGGCCCAGTCGCCCCTGCGGGCGGCCTCCCGCGCCTGGCGGACGAAGCCGGGGTTCGGCAGCCACGCGCCGAGCCGGGCGCCGGACACGGCCAGCAGCACCTGGAACCAGCGGCTCATCCTGCCCATCGCGGAGGCGAACGCGGCCCCGCTCAGCGCGACCGCGCCCTGGACGGTGAGGTCGCGCCTGATGCGGCTGCCCGCGACGCGTTCGAGGTCGTCGGTGCGCACCCAGCCGACGTCGGGCCCTCCCGTCCACTTCGCACTCATGGTGAACGACACGGCGCCGAGCCCCGGTGGCGTCCGGTGCTCTCCTTTCAGGTTCGCGGCTGCGGCGAAGATCACTTCGGGGAACCGGACGTTCTCGGACACGGCGCCGTAGGCCGACAGCGTGGTCGGTTCGGCAGGGTCGTAGGGGACGGCGATCACCTGTCCGTCGGCGTGTCTGCGCACGACCCTCACCGCGAAGGCGCGGGCCACCCGCTCGCGATAGAACGGGTGCAGGCTGAGCGAGGTCACGTCGAACACCCCGCCGAGCACGACGACGAGCAGCAGTGTGGCTGCGGCCGTCCAGAGCGCGTCGGCGCGGCCCTCTGTCATCACGGCAGCGCCGAGCAGCAGCAGCCACAGCAGGGCGAGCAGTCCCGTGGCGAGGATGACGAGCAGCCGCTGCATCAGCCCGTCGGGCACGGCCTGTGCGCTCTCGCCGCCCCTGCGGAGGAAGCCGAACCCGCGACGCAGGCGCACCCGTCGGCGCCACGCCATCGCGGACACGGCGGAGAAGTAGGTGAGCAGCACGGCACCCACGGAGGCGCCCACATCAACGGCCCTGTCGGTGTGGGTGAGCAGCCACGCCGAAGCCCACGCCAGCGAGGGCACCACCACCGCGACCCCGGCGACGATCCAGGCGAGGGTCGCGAAGTCGGTGGCGAGGCGGGAGAGCACCCCGCGCCGGGCGCGCTCGTTGGGGGCCAGCACGCCGAACAGGAACGCGCACATCGCGAGCACCACCACAGCCACGGCGGCACCGAGCCGGGGGGCGGGATAGCTGATCGGATCGGAGGACAGCGACGTCAGCGGAAGGCGCTGGTAGAGCCATCCCGCTGCGACGCCGAGCACGAGTGCGGGTCCGAAAAGGACTGTCAACGACAGCACCAGCCCCCTGGCGATCCTGCCGAGCGCGGCGAGCACCTCGCCCGCTGAGTCGGCGAGATAGCTGGAGTGGCGCCGGATGTGGTTGAGTTCGGCGGTTCCGTCGGTGAACACCGTGGCGGGGTCGCGCTCGACGGTGCCTCCCTGTGGCGGTGAGCCCGCACCGGTGAGAGCCAGTTGCAGTGCCCCCGCCGTGAAACCACCGCCGGACACCGAAACCAGGTAGCGCGCGCCGAGCAACTCCTCCCTCAGCGTCCGCAGCGCGCCGAGCGCCACACTCGCGGCCCGGATACCGCCACCGGAAAGGCAGAAGCCCGTGGTGTGCTCGCCGTGGCGGAGGCGTTCGCTCACGACCTCCGGCCGGACACCGGGGACCGTGTACGCCTGCCGCCAGCGGATCGCCCGGAACTCGGAGTCGGAAGGCAGCGGAGGGTCGTCCGGTTCGATGGGCCTCGGTGGAACGGTGTCGAGCACGTGCCCCGCTCTGCGCCTCAGTTCCCCCTCGGAATGGGCGACACAGCGCCACACCAGCACGGCGGCCCCGACCACGGCGACGACGGCGGCGGGCACCAGCGCGGAATACCTGACGACGGCGAGCGCGGTGAGGCAGTGCGCGAGCACGGAACCGTGATCAACGGTGCTTCCCGAGAGCAGCAGCACCGTGATCTCGATGACATGGGTGGCCACCGCGACGACCGTGGCCGTCATCCCGAAACGGACGGCGGCCCTCGCGGGCGCTGTGCGCCACACCCAGCCCGCCGCGGCAGTGCCGAGGTAGAGACCGAGCCCGTAACACGCGGCGAGCGCGTAACCCCACGCGGCGGCGGAGGCGATGGTGCCCGCGTCCCCCTCTCCACGGCCTGAGGAGAAGGATCCGGGGAATTCCACGGCGATGAGGGCGCTGCCGGTGTGCCACCAGCCTCCCACCACGGTGAGCACGATGGCGGCCAGCGCCAGTGCCGCCGCGACGGGTCGGGAAGGGACGTCTCGGCGGACCGGCCCCGGCACCGACATATCTGCCACCCCCAGTTGTCCTCGGCTCGACGTGTCCAGTGTCGATCATGCGGGACGTGCCTTCGGCACCCGGTCGGGATGGTCTCACCGAGAGGCACCCGGTGCACACAGCCGAACGAGCGGAACTGCCGGGGCCCGCGGCGTCGCCGGACTTCGCCGACAGCCGTCCGCTGCCTCTCTCCGGGTTTCGGATCGTGGGCGAGGGGGAAGCGGGTGTGGGACGGCAGCGAGGAACGGAGTGTGGATGGCCAGGAAGACGAACAAACCGATCGTGGTGGGCGTTGACCGTTCCCCTGCCGCACGCGTCGCGCTGGAATGGGCCATCGACGAGGCGCTCGTCCGCGACTGCGCCGTGCGTGCCGTGGTCGTGTGGTCGGTGGATGTGACGAGGGAACCGCCGTGGGAACCCGTCGAGAAGATCCGCGCCCGCCACGCGAGGGAACTGGACGACACGCTAGCGGAGGTGACCAGGGGGAGGGAGCACCTGCCGCGCATCGTGCCTGTGGTGATCGAGGCCGCACCGGCCGCGGGGCTCATCGAGGCATCGGAGGGCGCTGCCATGCTGGTCGTCGCGCGGCGGGCCGGTCAGTGGGTGCGCCGCGCACTGCTGGGTTCGGTGAGCAGTGCGTGCGTGAAGCACGCACGGGTTCCCGTGGTCGTGATCCCACCGTCGGACGAGCCGTGGGAGGGCGCCGAGGCCGCGTCGGAAGCTGAGGGGTCCGAGGACGTGGCGGGGGCCGAGGAGTGGCCTGTGGACGAGCAGGCGCCGCCCGGACGGTAGCGGGCAGCGCCTTGAACCTTCTCCTCGGCGACCGGGACGCACGGTGTCAGTCGTGCCGGACAGGGATCTGTCTGCGGGTCTCCTCCGGTTTGCTGAGCTCGACGCGGACGGTGAGGATGCCGCCTTCGTAGGAGGCGTCGATCGCGTCCTCCTTGGCCCCGGTCGGCAATGCCACGGTGCGGGCGAACGAGCCGTAGCGGAACTCGGACCTTCCGCCCTCCGCCTGCTCCTCGCCGCGTTGCGCCTCGATCGTCAGGAGTCCGTTGTGGACGGTGATGGTCAGGTCGTTGTCCACGTCGATCCCCGGTAGCTCGGCGCGCAGCACGTAGGTGTCCTCCTCGACCCTGTCCTCGACGCGGATGCTGTGCAGATCGAGCGCGGGGCGAAGACCGCCCATGGTGGGAAGCATCTCGAGTAGGTCGCGGAAGTCGGGAATCAGCGGGCGGCTGTGGGACCGTTCGGGCTGGCTCATGAGGCAACCTTCCTGCGTCGGTTCGTCCTTGTCTCCCATCGCAGCGCAGGCGAGCCTGCGACGGCAGAGCCCTCCGCACGTCGCGGCGAGGGACCTAAGTCCCTTCGGCCGTCCCTCCCGCGCGAGGACGCTGGGAGGCGATCCTGCCGAGCGAGGGGACAGCCAGTGCGGGCATGGCGCGTGACGCGGCCCGGACCGATCACGTCGGGGCCGCTGACCAAGCACGACGAGCCGGTGCCGAGACCGGCGGGGGACGAGCTGCTCGTGCGCGTGCTGGCCTGCGGGGTCTGCCGGACCGACCTGCACGTCGCGGAGGGTGATCTCCCTGTGCACCGGCCTGCCGTGGTGCCGGGGCACGAGGTGGTCGGCGAGGTCGTCGAAGCGGGTGCCGAAACGGACATGGTGGGCAAGATGAGCACGGCGGTGGGTTCCGGCGCGGAAACCGGACGTCTCACGGGAAACACGACCGGGGAGCGTTTCAGGCCAGGAGACCGGGTGGGTGTGCCGTGGTTGCGGCACACGTGCGGGACGTGCCGTCACTGCGCACGGGGTGCCGAGAACCTGTGTCCCGATTCGCGCTACACGGGCTGGGACGCCGACGGCGGCTACGCCGACTACGCCACCGTGCCTGCGGGCTACGCGCTGTCGCTGCCGTCCGGGTACTC
Organism: Saccharomonospora xinjiangensis XJ-54; assembly: GCF_000258175.1. Taxonomy (NCBI): domain Bacteria; kingdom Bacillati; phylum Actinomycetota; class Actinomycetes; order Pseudonocardiales; family Pseudonocardiaceae; genus Saccharomonospora; species Saccharomonospora xinjiangensis. Next base: position 4,234,824 of record NZ_JH636049.1, read on the forward strand.
CGATGACGAACTCGCACCGCTGCTCTGCGCGGGCATCATCGGCTACCGCGCGTTGCGCCGCGCCGCCCTGCCCGAGGGCGGGCGGCTCGGCGTGTACGGATTCGGTGGCAGCGCACACCTGACGACTCAGGTGGCGCTGGCCGAGGGGGCGCGCGTGCACGTGATGACGAGAGGAGTGAAGGCAGCCGAACTCGCCACCGAACTCGGCGCGGACTCGGTGCAAGAGGCCAGCGGTACACCACCGGAACCGCTCGACGCGGCCATCCTGTTCGCGCCTGCCGGTGAGCTCGTTCCCGCCGCGCTGGCGGCTCTCGACCGGGGCGGCACCTTGGCCGTCGCGGGTATCCACCTGACCGGTATCCCGCCGCTGGACTACCGCACCCACCTGTTCCAGGAACGCCAGCTGCGCAGTGTCACAGCCAACACACGCGACGACGCGCGCGCGTTCCTGCGGTTCGCCGGACGGCACCGGCTGCGGGTGTCCACGACCCCGTACCCGCTGGACGAGGCGGATTGCGCACTCGCCGACCTCGCCGCGGGCAGCGTCGTCGGCGCGGCCGTGCTCCGGCCCGACCTGCGTTCCCGGAGGGAGTGATCCGCCGTGCCCGTGAGATGGCGCAGGGGACCGCTCGTCGCGCTCGCCGTGCTGCTCTGCGCCGTGGTGGGGGTCGTGACGTGGTTGCTGGTGTCCGACGGCGACTCCGGTGACGGCACCGGCGACCAGGCTCGCCCTCCCGCGACCGCGCCGCGGCCAGGACCGGGCGCACCGCCGCAGGCTCCCGTCCCCGTCACCGTCGTGAAGATCGACAACGTGGCGGCGGCGCGTCCGCAGACCGGGCTGGACGGCGCCGACGTCGTCTACGTCGAACCGGTGGAGGGCGGGTTCACCAGGCTGGCCGCGGTCTACTCGTCGGGGCTGCCCGACGTCGTCGGTCCCGTCCGCAGCGCGAGGGAGTCCGACGTCGATCTGCTCGCCCAGTACGGAAGGCCCTCACTCGTCTTCTCCGGTGCGGCACCGGAGATCGAACCCGTGCTCGCCGGTTCGTCGGCCGTGCTCGTGCGGCAGCGGGACGCGCCGGAGGCGTTCTTCCGCGATCCGGCGAGGCCCGCGCCCCACAACCTCTACGTCCGCCCCGCTCTCGTGCCTCAGGGCAGCGGGCCGGGGCCGGGTCAGGTCCTTCCGCGCGGGGACGCGCCGCGAGACGGCACACCGGTGGCCGACCACGTCGCCTCCTTCGCGAACAGCGAGTACCGGTTCACGTGGTCACAGGAGTCGGGGCGCTGGCTGGTGGCCCTCGACGGGTCACCGCTCGTCTCGGCCGGAGCCGGGCAGGCCTCGGCCGAGACGGTCGTGGTGCAGCGGGTGGAGGTCGTCGAGGGCGCCCAGGTGAGGGACGCCAGCGGGTCGCCGTCACCCGTCGTCCACAGCGTGGGCACAGGGGACGCAACGGTGCTGCGGGAGGGGAAACGCTACGACGGCACGTGGTCGCGGCCGTCGGCGGGTGACGGGACCCGGTTCACCACCGCGTCGGGAGAGCCGTTACCGCTGGCCGACGGTCCCGTGTGGGTGGTGCTGCTCCCGCGCTGAGCGGGGCCGGCGCGGTTGACGCGACGCCTTCAGTCGTTTCATGAGTGTTCGCGAGGCCGGACGACCATGACGGGGCACTCGGCGTGGTGGACGAGTGCCTGACTCGTCGAGCCGAGCAGCATTCCCCGGAACCCGCCCCTGCCCCTGCTGCCCACCACCACAAGCTGCGCGGACCTGCTGCGTTCGAGCAACTCGTGGCGAGGGCGGTCCTTCACGACCTCCCGCTCGACGCGGACGTCCGGAAACTGCTCCTGCCAGCCCGCGAGCCGCTCGGCGAGAACCCGCTGCTCGTACTCCCGGATGGGTTCCCAGTCCTCGAACATTCGCCGCTCCTCCAGCAGCGCGGTGCTGGTGTCGCTCCAGGTGTGCACAGCGATCAGGTCAACACCCCGCAGCGACGCCTCCGCGAAGGCGTGACCGACCGCCTCGACGCTCAGCGGGCTGCCGTCCACCCCGACCACGACAGGGCGGGAGTCGTCGGCGACGGCGTCGGGGTAGTCGCGGCGGACCGAGACGACAGGGCAGTGGGCGTGCGAGACCAGCGCCAGCGTGGTGGAGCCGACCATGAGTCCCGCGAGGCCGGTCCTGCCCGACGAGCCGAGCACCACCATGCGCGCCGAGCGCGAGACGTGCAGCAGGAACGGGATCGCCGCGTCGGATTCGAAGCGTGCCTCCACGAAGGGAACGTCCAGTTGCGCGGCGATCTCCTGCGCGGTGCGCAAGGACTGCCGCTTGCGTTCCCTGAGTTCCTCCTTGAACGCCTCGGGCGGAGGCACCGTGAAACCGATGAGGTAGGGATCGGTGAACCCCGACGCGTGCACCAGATGCAACGGCACCCGGTGTTTCGCCGCGGTCAGCGCAGCCCACCGGACGGCCTTCATGGAGGCTTCCGTGTCATCGACGCCGACCACGATCGGTGAACTGTCGCTGTAGGGAAAGGTCATCCGGACTCCTCGGGTGTGGCGTGCCGCCTGACGTGCCTAGAGCGTAGGTTCCGGCGAACCGGTCCGCCACGGACCAACGTCCCGTGCGGGGCCGGGTCCTACGGCGTGACAGTGCCCGTCTCGCCCGTCTCGCCGGGTACGGCGGCCTTCGTGCCGAGCAGCACCCAGCCTGCGACGGCGAGCCAAAGCCCGACGAACTGTCCGAAAAGGATGACCGTGGCGGCACCGCACGCCACGAGTGCGGAACCGAGTACACGACCGGAGCGTCGCGCGACGTTCTCGGCGTGGTCACGATCGCCGGTCCACCGCCACACGGCGGCCCGCACGAGCCGCCCGCCGTCGAGGGGCGCCCCCGGCAGCAGGGTGAACACCGCGAACGCCAGGTTGGCCAGCCCCAGCCACAACAGTGCCGCGATGGCCGCCGGAGCGAGCAGCGGTTCGACGGCGAGCGCGACAGCCCAGCACGTCGATCCCATGGCGACACTGGCCGCTGGGCCCGCCACGGCGATGACCGCGTCGGCTCGGGGGTGAGGCGGTGGGGGCCGGGACTGGCCCGACGCCCCCAGCAGCCACAGCACGATGCGGTGGGTCACAATCCCGTACCGCCTTGCCGCGGCGGCGTGCGCGAGTTCGTGCACGACGACGGCGGCGAAGAACGCGAGTGCCACGGCCAACCCTGCCGACCAGTGGAGCACGGCGGGCTGTCCCTGCGCCGTCACAGGCAGCAGACCGAGAGCCAGCACCGACGTCGCGACCACGACGGCCACGAATGCGCTCGCGTGCACTTCGACACGCACGCCACCGACGCTGCCCACCGGCCACGTCATCACGAGCCTTCCGGTGCGACGAACTCGGCGAGGTCCAGAAGACGGCATGCGAAACCCCACTCGCTGTCGTACCAGCCGAACACCTTGACCAGACCGGCGCACACGGTGGTGAGCCCGGCGTCGAACACGCAGGACGCGGACGACCCGACCACGTCCCCCGACACCAGTGGTGCCTCGCTGTACCGCAGGTGGGAGCGCAACCTGCCCTCGGAGGCGACGGCGAACGCGCGGTTGACCTGTCCCGCCGTGACGGGCGAGGGCACCAGGGCGGTGAGGTCGGCCAGCGAGCCGTTCTCCACCGGAACCCGCACGGACACGGCCTCGGTGACCTGAGCCGGATCGGCCGGACCGGCCAGTCCGGCCAGCAGCGCGCTGAGGGAACGAGGCGTCTCCGCGGTGGCAGGCATGGTGGAGGGCACGATGCCGAGGGTCGCCGAGCGGGACTGCCGCAGGTCCGTGCCGTGCCGGTCGGTCGGCGATGGGATGTCGGCGGGGCCGTGAACGGTCGTCAGTACCGCGTCGCTGACGTCGAATGCGCGGTGCAGCACGAGCAGCATGGGTGCGACGCAGTGCGCCACACCGGAGGCGGCCGACACGACGTGGTGTGTGCCGGGGTCGTAGCCGTCGTCGTTGATCCCGACCGCGATGGTGGCATCGGCCGAGGAGGACGGTGCGGCGACGACCACCTTGCGGGCACCGGAGGCGAGGTGAGCGGCGGGGTCCCCGCCCGGCGCCGTTCCTGCCGGGACCGCCGTCTCCGCCGTTTCCACCACGACGTCGGCGCCGGAGGTCCGCCAGTCGATGTCGCCGACGAGCTCGCCGCCGGTCACGCTGATCCGGTGCGGCCCCGCGCACAGGGTTCTGCCCCGCACGCGTACGGGCTGCTCCAGCCGCCCGTACGGCGAGTCGTACGTGAGCAGGTCGGCAAGGAGATCCACGTCGGCGGGGTCGTTCACGGCCACCACCTCGACCTGCTCCGTGCCTTCCAGGGAAAGCACGCGGCGCAGCAGCGTCCTTCCGACGCGGCCGAACCCGTTGATGCCCAGCACGACGGTCATGTCGAGGTCCTTGTCTCGCCCGGCACGTCACGATCGTCGCCGTGAACGGCGTTGTGCCGGCAGAGTCGAACGACCCCGGCCGCCGCGGGGAGAGACACCCGATTCCGTGGTACTGAGGGGCTTTCGACTCCTGCCGGAACGGGCTCGCGCGCGTCACCCTGGAGCTGCGCGAGCCTCTCGGGAGGGAGCTGTCCGATGAACGGCGAGAGCGCGGGATCGAACGTCGTGGTGGGTGTGGACGGTGCGGCACCGGCGTTGCGGGCCACCGCATGGGCCGCGCGCACGGCGATGCGCCGGCGCAGGCCGTTGCTGCTGGTGGCCGCCATGAACCCACCCACCCCGTACGGCACGGGCATCGGATTGCGCCCCGATCACTTCGTCGAGCTGGAGGGCGAGGGCAGAACGTGGCTGGACCGGGCGCGGTCGGTGGCGGAGCGCGTCGGAGGTCCGGCCGACATCGGTACCGAACTGGTCGTGGGCGCGGCGTCCTCGGTGCTGGCGGAGCGAGCCGAGCACGCCTGCTGCGTCGCCATCGGCGGACACGAACGACAGCACGGCGGTCTCGGTTCCGTGGCCGCCGACCTGATGGGGCGCGTTCCCTGTCCTGTCGCCGTGGTGCGCTGGCGGGGAGAGGCCGACTTCCCACCCGCGAACGGTGCGGTCGTCGTCGGCGTGGACGGCTCGCCCGCGAGCGCGGAGGCCGTCGTCGTCGCGTACGAGGAAGCGGCCCTGCGCGAGGCGCCACTCGTCGCCGTTCACGCGGCCGGCGAGAGGCGTGGTCTGCTCCACCACCGCGGCGGAGGGGTGTGGGGAGAAGGCGACGTAACCGAGGCGCTGACTCTCGCGGAACGTCTCGCGGGGATGCGGGAGTGGTACCCGCAGGTCGAGGTGGAGCGGGTGCTCGCGAAGGAGGAGCCTGCCGCCGCACTGGCACGGCACGGCGAGACCGCGCAACTTCTCGTGGTCGGCAGCACAGGACACGGCGAGCTGAGCGGCCGGTTGCTAGGCTCGACCAGTCACGCGCTGGCCCGGTCCGCACCCTGTCCGTTGCTGGTGGTGCCTGGTCGGACCAGGACGCGGACCGAGGAGAACCGAAGCCGACGTCGGGAGAAGACAGGACCATGAGCGTGATCGTCGCGGGAGTGGACGGGTCGCCGTCCGCCGTGAATGCCGCGTGCTGGGCCGCCGAGGAAGCAGCCAGCTCGAATGACACCCTCCGACTCGTCCACGCCTACGTGGTCCCGATGTACGGATACCCGGAGTTCGCGGCCACCTTCGCCCAGCTTCGCGAGGGCATGCGCGATCAGGGCAGCAAGTGGCTCGACGAGGCGAAGGAGGCGGTCGCCAACGTCGCTCCCGGCGTCACCGTGGAGACCGTGCTCACCGAGGGCGACCCGCTGGGAACGCTGGTGGAGGAGTCGGGGAAGGCCCGGCTGACCGTACTCGGTTCGCGAGGGCTCGGCGGGTTCACCGGGATGATCGTGGGGTCGATCGCGGTGGGGCTGGCGAGCCACGGCAAGTCGCCGGTGGTGGTCGTCAGGGGTCCCCAGGAGCCGCTGCCGTCCGACGCGCCGATCGTGGTGGGCGTTGACGGGTCGGAACACAGCACGGCCGCGTTGCGGTTCGCGTTCGAGGAGGCCGCGGGCCGCAAGGCGCCGCTCACGGTGGTGCGGACCTGGCGCGGAATCCTGCTCGACGAGGCCGTGTCGCGTTACCCGCTGAAGGTGGACGCCGAGGAGATCGAGGAAGGCGAGCGCGCGGCGTTGCAGGAGCAGGTCGATCCGATGCGGGAGAGCTATCCGGACGTCGCCGTCGAGACCGTCGTGGTGAGGGGGCGCCCTGTGCGCACCCTCCTGGACTACGCCGAGCGCGCCCGGTTGCTGGTGGTGGGCAGCCGGGGACGAGGGGGCTTCAAGGGCATGCTCCTCGGTTCGACCAGTCAGTCACTGGTCACCCATGCGCCGTGTGCCGTCGCCGTCGTCCGTCCTCCTGCTGAGTAGTGCGCGCCAAGGACATCATGACCAGCCCGGTGGTCACCGTCGCTCCCGGTGACCCGGTGAAGCGGGCTGCGAGGCTGCTGGCGGAGCACGGCTTCACGGCACTACCCGTGGTGGACGACGCCGATCGCGTGGTCGGCGTCGTCACCGAGGCCGACGTGCTGGCAGGCAGGGTGCCCCGTGACGCCCGCCGACGCTCCGGCGCCGCACCCGATGCGCCGCCGGCGACGGTGGGCGAGGTGATGTCGGACTCGCCCGCGTGTGCTCAGCAGGGCGCTGACGTGGCCGAACTGGTGGCGACGTTGCTGGAGAGCCACCACAGGGCGATGCCCGTGCTCGCGGGAACCAAGCTGGTCGGCATCGTGACCCGCAGCGACGTCGTGCGGGTGCTGTCGCGGGAGGACGCCGACATCGCCAGGGACGTGCGCCGCCGCCTCATGATCTACGGTGGCCCCGACCGCTGGACCGTCGAGGTGCACGGCGGCACGGTGACGATCACCGATGACTACGACGACGCCACCGACCGGCACGTCGCGGAGGTGCTGGCCGAGTCGGTCCCCGGCGTGGTCCGCGCGACGGTGCGGTACCGCGGCGCCGACGAGCGAGGGGACTGAACTCCGCCCTGCCCCGTCTCACCGCGCGGGGGAGGCGGGGACGAGCACGACAGGGCACACCGCGCGGCGGATGCACTCGGTGGCCACCCCGCCGAGCGGGATGGTACTGAGCGCCCTGTGCCCGCGTGTCCCCAGCACCAGCAGGTCGGCGTCGCCTGCCGCCGACAGCAACTCGTCGGCGGGCTCACCCGTGACCACCAGTTCGCGGACGGGGGCCGACGTGGGGACCATGCTGACGTCCCTGTGCAGGGCGCTGCGTACGGCGTCGTCGTCCCGCCACGCGCCGCGTCGGCGCAGCACGAACTCCGAGCCGGGCAGCAGTCCGGGCTCGGAGTTGACCGAGATCGCGAGTACGCTCCCGTTCGTGATCTCTGCTTGGAAACACGCCCACCGCAGTGCCTGCCGCGACGCTGGAGAGCCGTCGATGCCGACCACGATCACACCGTCGGCCGGGACCTCACCGGTCATGTGGTCAGCGTCGCCAGAGCGGGGGCAGCGGTGAAGGGCCGGAGGTCCCACGAGCCTGGGCCAGGGACCAAAGACTCTGCCCGTCCGGGACGAGCGCCGCTGTCAGAGCAGGCCACCGGCCACGACACTGGAGCCATGTCCGACACCGAGACGAACACCGGCACCACCCCGGTGCCCGGTGCGCTCGGCGACGACGTCGCGGAGGCGTTGAGGGCGGGCACGCAGGCGCCGTCGCCGCACAACACACAGCCCTGGCTCTTCGACACCCGCGACGGCGAGATCGACGTCCTGCTCGACGAGAGCCGCGTGCTGGCCGTCTGCGATCCCGATGGCAGGGAGGCCGTGCTGGCGTGCGGCGCGGCCGTGTTCAACATCCGAGTCACTCTGGCGCGTCGTGGCCGGTCGTGTGCGGTGTCGGTGCTGCCGGACCGGACGCGGCCCGAGCTGATCGCCACCCTGCGGATCGGGTCGGGAAGGCAACCCTCCTCCGACGAGATCCGGCTCGCGGAGACGATCGACGCGCGGCACAGCAACCGGAGGCCGTTCACGGACGCCCCCGTGACGGCCACCGTGCGCCACGCGCTCACCCGTGCGGCCACGGAGGAAGGCGCCCGGCTGGCCCTGCTCACCGACCCGGCGTCCTTCGACACGTTCGCGGCTCTGCTGCGCAGGGCAGAGCACGTGCAGCGCGAGGACCCAGCCTTCGCCGCCGAACTCGCGGCGTGGAGCCACCACGGCGAACGGCCCGACGGAGTGCCGGTGTCGGCGGGCGGGCCGAGGGGCGTGGACGAGTCCGTGCTGGCGTTGCGGGAATTCGGCGAGGGGGCAGGCAAGGCCGCGCGTGAGTTCGAACGCCAGCCGCTCATCGCCGTTCTGACCACTCCGACGGACACGCGTCGCGACGCGGTGCGAGCAGGTCAGGCACTGCAACGGATGCTGCTCACGGCCACCGCGTCAGGTCTTCAGGCTTCGTTCCTGGCGCAGCCGATCGAGGTCGCCCAGACCCGCGCGGAGTTGCGCACGCTCCTCGGCGGGGTCTACCACCCGCAGGTGGCGCTGCGTCTCGGCTACGGACATCCCGGCACCCCGACACCACGGCGCGGCCTCGCGGACGTGCTCGTCTCACCATCGGAGGAACGCGGGTCGTGACGGCAGGGCCATCCGTTCTCTCGCTCGCGGGCCACACGTGGTCCGAGCAGGAGAAGGGTGTGCTCTCCCGCGCCGCGACACACGCCCACCGCTGCGGTCTCGCCGAGCCGTGGCTCCTGCGGGTCCACGGCAACCGGGTCGAGATCGCGGAGAATCTGCCTGTCCCGCTGCGAGCGCACGCGGGGGCCAACCGCAACGGCGTCATCGCGTGCGGTTGCGCGCTGGCGGTGGTGACCTGCGCGATGCGGGTCCTCGGCTGGACGCCCGAGACCGTTCTCTTCGGGGACCCCGACCACGCCGAACTCGTGGCCACCGTGGTGGCGAACCGGCGCCACCGCCCTTCGGCGACCGACGTCGGTCAGTTCCGTTCGGTGTTCGAGCAGCGCAGGCATCACACGACGCTCGACCCGAGTGATCCCGGCGAGCTGGACCCCGCCGTGTGCGACGCGATCGTGCGGTCGTCGGCGACAGCCGAGGCCAAGGTCGTCCCCGTCCCCGCTGTCGTCGCCGCGCACCGCAAACGGGGCCTCGAACCGGGCTTGCTCGTCGTGACCGCCACCGATGGCAGGCGGGGACAGCTCGTCGCTGGCTCGGCGCTCCAGCGCGGCTGGCTGTCGGCCACCGCCTTCGGCCTCACCGCACACCCCGTGGTCGAGCCGTTCGAGATGCGGGAGTTCCGCCAGCGCATGGTCCGCCACGCCGGGGTGGACGGTAGCCCGCAGTCGCTGCTCGTACTCGGTCGGCCACCGACCTCTCCAGGGGCTTGAACCCGGCCTGTCCAGGGAATACGGACGGTCGAGGACAGCCCCGACCGGAGAGGCCGATAGCGGTGGAGGAGCCTGCGAACGGACGGCGCACCGACGACACTCGTCCCGGAACCCGCGCGCTCACCGGACTGCGCCTCGACGAGCTGCTGCACGAGGTTCAGGACCGCATCGGCGAGATCGTCAGAACCCGCGACCGCCTCCAAGGGCTGCTCGACGCGGTGGTCGCGGTCGCGTCGGGGCTCGAACTGGACTCCACGCTGCAACGCATCGTGCAGGCGGCGACCGAACTCGTGGACGCGAGCTACGGAGCACTGGGTGTGCTCGACGAGGACGGAGGGCTCGCCGAGTTCGTGCACGTCGGGATGCCCGAGGAGACCAGGGCGAAGCTGCCGCATCTGCCGCAGGGGAAGGGCCTGCTCGGGCTGCTGATCGATGATCCGAGACCGGTGCGGCTCGCGGACCTGTCGCGGCACCCCGCGTCGGCCGGGTTCCCGGAGCACCATCCGCCGATGCGCAGTTTCCTCGGCGTTCCGGTGCGGGTGCGCGATGAGGTGTTCGGCAACCTCTACCTCACGGAGAAACGGGGCGGAGCCGAGTTCACCTCGGACGACGAGATCGTGTTGCAGACGCTCGCCGCAGCGGCGGGGGTCGCCGTGGACAACGCGCGCCTCTTCGAACAGTCGCGCCTGCGCGCACGGTGGCTCGGCGCGGTCGCGGAGATCAACGGGGAACTGCTCGGCGGCGCGTCGGTCGAGGAGACGCTCGAACTCGTCGTACGGCGAGTGTGCGAGCTGGCCGACGCCGACGACGCCTTCATCCTGCTGGCCACCGACGACACCTCGGACACCGTCTCGACCGGCGTTGCCTCGGGACAGCACAGCGGCGTGCTCGGCGATCTCACGGTGGGTGTTCGCGGCGCCTCGCCGGTCGCCGAGGTCCTTCGCGAGGGGAACCCGCGACTGCTCGGCGACCTCTCCGCCGCGCTGCCGGAGGAGACGGACGGGACGCCGACAGGGCTGGGACCGGGCGCCGTGCTGCCGCTCGTGGGGGCCGCTGGCACGGGCGGGGTGCTGATCGCCGCGAGGCGGAAAGGGGCGACCGCCTTCTCCCGTGAGCATCTGCCGATGCTCACGTCACTGTCCGGGCAGGCGGCCGTCGCGCTCGAATTCGCGGACAAGCAACGCGGGCAGCGGTTGCTCGATCTCCTCGCCGAACGTGACCGGATAGCCCAGGACCTGCACGATCACGTGATCCAGCGGTTGTTCGCCACCGGTATGAGTCTTCAGGGCACGCTGCGCCGCATCGACGACATGCGTGCGCGGCGGCGCGTGGAGCAAGCGGTCGAGCAGCTCGACAACACGGTCAGGGAGATCCGTACCTCGATCTTCGACCTGCACACGGCCGAATCCGAGGAGGATGCTGGGCTGCGCAGGAGGCTGCTCGACATCGTGGAGCAGCTCACCACGCAGACCGACATGACGCCCACCATGAAACTGTCGGGAGCGGTCGATACGTTCGTCCCGCTTCAGGTCGCCGAGCACGCCGAAGCCGTGTTGAGGGAGGCGCTGAGCAACGCGGTGCGCCACTCGGGCGGTGACGCGATCCGCATCGTGGTCGAGGTGTCGGAGCGGGCCTTCTCGATCGAGGTGGCCGACAACGGTGGAGGAGTACCTCCCGGCGTTCAGCGAAGTGGTCTGGACAACCTGGACAAGAGGGCGCGCCAGTGTGGTGGGGAACTCGTGGTCCGCAACGTGCCTCAGGGCGGGGCGCTCGTGTTGTGGCGGGTCCCGCTCTAACGCTGCTTCGGCTGGCGGGTCTGCTTGCGAAGTTCGGTGGCGAGGACGGCGGCCTGCGTCCGGCGTCGCATGCCGAGCTTGCCCAGCAGGCGCGAGACGTAGTTCTTCACGGTCTTCTCCGCGAGGAAGAGGCGTGCGGCGATCTCGCGGTTGGTCAGGCCCTCCCCGATCAACTCGAACACCGCGCGTTCCTGCTCCGACAACTCGGCGACCGGATCGGCGTCCGCCCGCTCTCTCCGGATGCGGTTCATCAGCGCCGAGGTGGTCTTGCTGTCCAGCAACGACCCGCCCGAGCCCACCGTGCGGACCGCCGAGACCAGGTCCGACCCGAGTACCTGCTTGAGCACGAACCCCGAAGCCCCGGCCATGATCGCGTTGAAGAGCGCCTCGTCGTCGTGGTACGAGGTCAGCATCAGGCAGCGAAGACCATCCACTGTAGACAGAAGTTCGCGGCACAGCTCGACGCCGTTGCCGTCGGGCAGCCGCACGTCGAGCACGGCGACGTCGGCGTCGGCGCCCGGAATCCGCGTGAGCGCCTCGCCGGCCGACGCCGCCTCACCGGCGATCCGCATGTCCGGTTCGCTCTCCAGCAGATCGGCGAGGCCGCGGCGCACGATCTCGTGGTCATCGACGAGAAAGACGCTGATGGTCATCCCGGCAGCGTAAAACGCCGCCGACGCCGCCGCAGTGCATGGACACCCCACTCACCGGCGACGTTGGGGGCACTGAGGGAGGGAAGCCGCCTGTCACAGGCCGTTCGACCTGGCGGCCGGGGCTGTTCGGCAGGTGAGCGCGGCATGCCGAGTGGGAACCCTGGGTCCATGACGAAGCGCGAGTGGTCGGCCGCGGACACCGACGTGCTCGCCAAGGCGGTGGTTCGCTCACCCTCGGTGCACAACATCCAACCGTGGCGGCTCGAACTGCCTGCCGGTGAAGTGCTGCTGTTCGAACGCGCCGACCTGTCGCTGCCCCACCATGACCCGCACGGGAGGGACCGCGCCATCTCGTGCGGCGCCGCCGTGGCGAACCTCGAACTCGCCGCCCGCGTGCTGTCGCTGCGGCACCGTGTGCGGTTGCTGCCGGATGGTCAACAAGGCGATCTCGTCGCGCGGCTGACGGTCGAGGGCACACAGCGGCCGGGGGAGGCGGATCTGCGCCGGTATTCCGCGATCGCCCGACGGCGCAGCTATCGCAGGGCGTTCTCCGGCCCGGCACTGACCGGCGATGACGTGGCGGGGCTGGTCGCGGCACTGGAGGGTGAGGAGGGTGTGCGCGTCGAGCGGCTCGGGAGTGCCGAGCAGCTCGACGCTCTCGCAGAGCTGCTGGAGCACGCGGCGACCGTGTTGAAGCAGGACACCGGGTACCAGAGGGAACTCGCGATGTGGACGATCAGGGACGAGCGCTCGCACCCGCATGGCGCTGGTGTGGCCGGAAGCGCCTTACCGCCGTCGCCGCTGCCGTGGTCGGGGCTGGTCCGTTCGCAGACCGCGTTGCCCGACCGGCGGACGCTGGCGCAGCGGCTCGCGGAGGAGACCGTGCTGCTGTTCGCCACCGAGGGCGACGGCAGGGACGCGCACGTGCGCACCGGAAGGGCCATGCAGCGGGTGTGGCTCGCCGCCGTGGAACGCGGCTTCGTGGCGGCCGTGCAGACCCACCCGATGCATCTTTCGGAAGCTCGTCGCCGTTTTGGGCAACGGTTGTCGCTGGAGGGCCATCCTCAGGTGCTCATGCGTGTCGGAAGGCCGTCGGGGACGGTGCCGCAGAGCCCGCGCCGCCGGGAGGACGAGCTGCTCGCGCCCCGCGACTGAGGGTCTGAAGCCGGGTTCAGCGGGGCAACCGCCGCCAGATCGGGCGGGGCAGCAGGCGCATCACGGCGAACACGGGCCGCAGCACGGAGGGAACCCACACGGTGTGCCTGCCTGCCCGCAGCGCCGCCACCGTCGCGTCGGCCACCTGCTCCGGCGTGCTGGAGAACGGCGCGGGGGTCATACCGTCGGTCATCCGGCCGACGACGAATCCCGGCCGCACCAGCAGCAGGCGGACTCCGCTGCCGTGCAGGGCGTCGGCGAGCCCCGAGGCGAACCCGTCGAGCCCGGCCTTCGCCGAGCCGTAGACGTAGTTGGCCCTTCGCACCCGTACGCCGGCCACGGAGGAGAACACGACGAGCGTGCCGTGGCCCTGCTCGCGCAGGAGGTTGGCGGCGTGGGTGAGCACGCTGACGTGGGCGGTGTAGTCGGTGTGCACGATGGACACGGCGTGTGCGGCGTCGCGCTCGGCCAGCGCCTGGTCGCCGAGGATGCCGAACGCCGTCACCACCACGTCCACGGGACCGTGTGCGGCGACGATCTCGCCGAGTACTCGCTCGTGCGAGGCGAGGTCGTCGGCATCGAACTCCACGCGGGCCACCGTCTCGGCCCCGGCGGTTCGCAGCGCGTGTTCCTCGGCGTCGAGGTCCCCGCTGCGCCGTGCGGCAAGGACGAACGCCCGCGCGCCTTGCCTGGCCAGCCGGACGGCCACGGCCAGCCCGATCTCACTGCGTCCTCCCAGCACCACCACTGTCCCGCTCATGCGGCCCAGTCTGCCGTAAGCCGTGTCCGCACTTCCTGCACGTGTGTCCGCACTTCGAGTACGTGTGTGGGTGCTTCGTTCATCGTGGCCGCAGGCTGTGGAACTCGGGTACACAGTTTGCCTATACCTGTGCACAGGGTGCGGACACGGTCGCGGGATACCATGCGGTGCATGTCCGAGCGCTTGTACTTCCGGCAGCTGCTGTCCGGGCGGGATTTCGCCGTCGGCGACCCCGTGGCCACTCAGATGCGCAACTTCACGTACCTGATCGGCGACCGCGACACCCGCGAGGCGGTGGTGGTGGACCCCGCTTACGCGATCGACGACCTGCTCGGCGTGCTGGAGGACGACGACATGCGGCTCGTCGGCGTGCTCGCGACGCACCACCACCCCGACCACGTCGGCGGCGACCTCCTGGGGTTCTCCCTTCCCGGGGTGGCCGAGTTGCTGTCCCGCGTGCAGGTACCAGTGCATGTCGCGGCCGCCGAACTGGAATGGGTGCACCGCACCACGGGTGTGTCGAAGACCGACCTGGTCGCCCACGACCACGACGACCGCCTCGACGTGGGCTCCATCGCCATCCGCCTGCTGCACACACCGGGGCACACGCCGGGCAGCCAGTGCTTCCTGCTCGACGGCGCTCTCGTGGCAGGCGACACGCTGTTCCTCGACGGCTGCGGCCGCACCGACCTTCCCGGTGGTGACGTCGATGCGATGTACCGCAGCCTGCGGTGGCTGGCGAACCTTCCCGGCGACCCCGTCGTCTACCCGGGTCACTGGTACTCGGCGGAGCCTTCGGCTTCGCTGTCCAACGTGCGCCGCGACAACGTCGTCTTCCGGCCCCGCTCGCTGGAGGAGTGGCGCACGCTCTTCGGCGGCTGAGCCGCGCGCACGGGCGTGGCCGACGATCACGTTCGGGCCAGACCACCCTTCTCCACGTGGCTGAGCCGGGCACGGGCGTGGCCGCGTGCGTTTCGTCGTCGCGCGGAAGGGCTACTTCCCGGCGGGGTGCGCGCAAGGCGCGTCGGCTGCGAAGGGAGTGCCCATGGCCAGCCAGACGGTGGCCGAGCAGGTCGTGGACATGCTGGTGCGGGCTGGGGTGCGGCGCCTGTACGGTGTCGTGGGCGACAGTCTCAACCCGGTCACCGACGCCGTGCGGCGGAGTCCCGGCATCGAGTGGGTGCAGGTGCGGCACGAGGAGGTGGCCGCGTTCGCGGCGGGCGCGGAGGCTCAGATCACTGGCAGGCTGACCGCGTGCGCAGGGAGTTGTGGACCGGGCAACCTCCATCTGATCAACGGGCTTTTCGACGCGCACCGCAGCTCCGCGCCGGTGCTGGCGATCGCCGCGCACATTCCCAGCGAGGACATCGGGACGTCCTACTTCCAGGAGACCCACCCCGACCGGCTGTTCGAGGAGTGCAGCCACTACTCGGAGATGGTCTCGACGCCGGAGCAGATGCCGCAGGTCGCGCAGATCGCCATTCAGACAGCGATCGGCAGGTCGGGGGTCTCGGTGCTGGTCATTCCCGGTGACGTCGCCGGGATGGACGTGCCGCGCGGGCGTACCGAGCTGGCGCTCGCCACCGGCGCGCCAACGGTGCGGCCCGGCGAGGCGGAGGTGGATCGTCTCGCCGAACTGGTGGACGAGGCGCAGCGCGTGACGTTGTTCTGCGGCCGTGGTGTCGCCGACGCGCACGACGAGGTGATGGCCTTCGCGGAGAAGGTGCTCGCGCCGGTGGGACACGCGCTGAGGGGCAAGGAGTGGATCCAGTACGACAACCCGTTCGACGTGGGCATGTCGGGTCTGCTCGGCTACGGCGCGGCGTACGAGGCCATGCACGAATGCGACCTGCTGATCCTGCTGGGCACCGATTTCCCCTACCGGCCGTTCCTGCCGGACGACGTGCGGATCGCCCAGGTTGACACGCGCCCCGAGGCGCTGGGCAGGCGCTCGCGCCTCGACCACGGGGTGTGCGGTGACGTCCGTGAGACGCTGCGGTCGCTGACTCCGAGGGTCACCCGCAAGACCGACCGGCGCTTCCTCGATCGCATGCTGCGCAAGCACGCCGGCGTGCTGGAGAACGTCGTGTCGGCCTACACCACTGACGTGGAACGGCACATCCCGATCCACCCGGAGTACGTGGCGTCCGTTCTGGACGACGAGGCGTCGGACGACGCCGTTTTCACCGTCGATACGGGAATGTGCAACGTGTGGGCCGCGCGTTACCTCAGCCCCAACGGGGTGCGCCGCATGATCGGCTCGTACACGCACGGTTCGATGGCGAACGCCATGCCGCAGGCCATCGGCGCGCAGTTGCCCGACACCGAGCGGCAGGTGATCGCCATGGCTGGCGACGGCGGGTTCTCCATGCTCATGGGTGATTTCCTCACCATCGTCCACTACGGACTCCCAGTGAAGGTGGTGTTGTTCAACAACTCGTCGCTGAGCATGGTGGATCTCGAAATGCTGGTCGCGGGGATGCCGCCGCACGCCACCACGTACCCCGACACCGACTACGCGGCGATCGCGCGTGCGGCGGGGGCTCACGGGGTGCGGGTCGAGGACCCGAAGGAGGTCCGGCAGGCGCTGCGGGACGTGCTCGACCACAGCGGTCCCGCGCTGCTCGACGTCGTCACCGACCCGAACGCGCTGTCGATCCCGCCGCGCATCACCGGTCAGCAACTCACCGGGTTCGCTCTGGCGGCCAGCAAGATGGTGTTGCAGGGCGGCGTCGGTCGCATGATCCAGCTCGCGCGGTCGAATCTCCGCAACATCCCGAGACCCTGAGAGATCGGTTCGGCGGTAGGTTCGAGGCCATGACGACATCTCACAGGTCCGTGCGTGTCGAGCGAGAGTCCGAGGGACGCTACGTCGCGCACAACGGGCGGGGCGGCAGCATCCGGTTCGGCAACGGCGACGACGAGTTCAGCCCGGTGGAGTTGCTGCTCGCGGCGATCGGTGGTTGCACCGCGATCGACACCGACATGGCCACCAGCAGGCACATCGAACCCGACGAGTTCGCCGTGACCGTGAGCGGGGACAAGGTCTCCGACAGGGAGTCGGGCAACCGGATGGAGAACCTCACCGTCACGTTCACGGTGCGTTTCCCCGGCGGCGAGCAGGGCGATGTGGCCCGCACGATCCTGGCCCGGACGGTCGCGTTGTCCCACGACAGGCTCTGCACGGTCAGCCGCACCGTCGAGCGGGGAACGCCCGTGCGCATGGTCATCGAGTAGGGCGAGGCTGGTCAGACTCCCGACCAACCGGCATCGATGGCAGGACGGCGCCGTTGAGGTCTGGCGAGGCCGGGACCTACGGCCCCGCTGTGGGGGACCACGTGCCGTTTGCGGGCGCGGTATGGCGGCAACGTTGAAGTGTGGTCGCGATCGGAGACGCGCCGGTGGCCGAGGCCGGGCGGGAGGGCCGCCCCGGCTCGGGTGAACTCGCCGGGCTCGACGCCTGGTGGCGGGCCGCGAACTACCTCGCGGCGGGGCAGATCTTTCTGCTCGACAACCCTCTGCTGCGCGAGCCGCTCGCGGCGGAGCACATCAAGCCGCGCCTGCTGGGTCACTGGGGGACGGTGCCGGGGCTGACCCTCACCTACGCCCACCTCAACCGCGTGATCCGGCGGACCTCGGCGAACGTTCTCCTCGTCGTGGGGCCGGGACATGGGGCGGCGGCGCTCAACGCCGCGGCGTGGCTGGAGGGCACCTACTCGGAGTGCCATCCCGACGTGGCGCTGGACGAGGAGGGCATGCGGCTGCTGTTCCGGCAGTTCTCCTTCCCCGGCGGGGTACCGAGCCACGCCTCACCACACCTGCCCGGGTCGATCCACGAGGGCGGGGAGCTGGGATACGCACTGGCCCATGCCACCGGCGCCGCCCTCGACAAGCCCGGTCTCGTGGTGGCGTGCGTGATCGGTGACGGTGAGGCCGAGACCGGTCCGCTCGCGGCGAGCTGGCAGGCGCCCGTTTTCCTGAACCCGGACGAGGACGGCGCGGTGCTGCCGATCCTGCACCTCAACGGGTACAAGATCGCCAATCCGACCGTGCTGTCGAGGCTGCCTCGCGACGAACTCCGGTCGCTGGTGCGGGGTTTCGGCTGGGAGCCGATCGAGGTCGAGGGCACGGACCCGCTGGCCGTGCACGAGGCGTACGCGGCGGCGCTCGACGAGTGTTTCGCCCTGATGGCGCGGGGACGACGGCCCGTGGTTCTGCTGCGCACGCCGAAGGGTTGGACGGGGCCCGAGTGGCGTGACGGTGAGCCTGTCGAGGGCAACTGGCGCTCTCACCAGGTGCCGCTGCCCGCCGCCCGGCACGACGCGCGGCAGCTGCTCCAGCTGGAGAGGTGGTTGCGGTCCTACCGGCCGGAGGAGTTGTTCGATCGACGTGGCGCGCCGGCTGCCGTGGTGGCGGAACAGAATCCCGATGCGGGGCTGCGCATGAGTGCCAATCCCCTCGCGCACGGCCTGGTGCAGCGGGAGCTGCGGCTGCCGTCGGTGCCCGCGCATGCGGTGGACGTTCCCACTCCGGGGGTGCGCGGCGCCGAATCGACCAGGGTGCTGGGGCGTTATCTGCGCGATGCGATGCGGCTGAACGCGGGCAGGCGCAACCTGCTGCTGTTCTCGCCCGACGAGCACGCCTCCAACCGGCTCGACGCGGTCTTCGAGGTCACAGGACGGCGCTGGCGGTTGCCCACCCACCCCGGCGACGACCACCTCCGGGAGAACGGCCGGGTCTTCGAGGTGCTGTCGGAACATCTGTGCCAGGGGTGGCTGGAGGGTTACCTCCTGACCGGAGGGCACGGCGTGTTCTCGACCTACGAGGCGTTCGCGCACCTGGTGGACTCGATGGTCGCCCAGCACGCGAAGTGGCTGCACACGGCGGCGGCGATGCCGTGGCGCCGTGCTGTTCCGAGCCTGAACTACCTGATCACGTCGCATGTGTGGCGTCAGGACCACAACGGTGCCTCGCACCAGGACCCAGGGTTCATCGACCACATTCTCAGCAAGCGCGCCGAGGTCGCCAGGGTCTACCTGCCTCCCGACGCGAACTGCCTGCTGCACGTCACCGACCACTGCCTGCGGTCGAAGGGGCTGGTGAACGTGATCGTGGCGGGCAAGCAGTGGGAACCGCAGTATCTCGACGCGGACGCCGCACGGGCGCATTGCGAGCGGGGGTTCGGGCTGTGGGAATGGGCGAGCACCGACCAGGACGGAGCCACCGACGTCGTCCTCGCGTGCGCGGGCGACGTGCCGACCCAGGAGACCCTCGCGGCTGTCGAGGTCCTCCTCGGACTCGTGCCGGACCTGCGCATCCGGGTCGTGAACGTGGTTGACCTGACGCGCCTTCCCGCGCCGACGCGGCACCCGCACGGGGTGTCCGATCGCGACTACACCTCGGTGTTCACCGCCGACGTGCCCGTGATCTTCGCCTTTCACGGCTACCCGTGGTTGATCCACGAACTGACCTACAACCGGCCCAACCACGACCACGTGCACGTGCGCGGATTCTCGGAGAATGGCGGCACCACGACGCCGTTCGACATGTGCGTGCAGAACTCGATCGACCGGTTCCACCTCGCGCTGGCCGCGCTGGAACGGATTCCCCGGGTCGCGGGGCGGCTCGGGACGCTGCGGCAGCGGTTGCTCGACCACCTTGATCGGCACCACGACTACATCCGGCGCACCGGCGAGGACCTTCCCGAGGTCCGGAACTGGACGTGGGGTTCGTGATGCGGGTCCTCACCGTCAACCCCGGATCGTCGAGTCTGAAACTCTCGCTCGTGGACGGCGGTGTGGTGACGGCCGACGAGCACATCGCGGAGTGGGACGGGGTGACCCGGCGCGAGCTGGAGGAGTTCGCGGCGGCCCAGCCGTCCGTGGACGCGGTGTCGGTCAGGATCGTGCACGGCGCGAACCGGGCGGCGCCCACGGTGCTGGACGAGGGCGTACTCGCCGACCTGCGCGGCCAGGTGCCACTGGCACCGCTGCATCAGCCACGGTCGCTTTCCCTGGCGCGGCAGGCCCTCGACCTACCGGGGCGGATGCCGGTGGTGGGCTGTTTCGACACGGCCTTCCACGTGGGCCTGCCCGATCAGGCGGCCACCTACCCTCTGCCTCGGTCGTGGCGGGACCGGTACGGCATCCGCCGGTACGGCTTTCACGGGCTCTCGCTCGCGCACGCCACCCGCGCCGCGGCCGAGGTGCTCGGCGAGCCCGTCCGGCGACTGCGGCTGGTGTGCTGTCATCTCGGCGCGGGAGCGTCGGTGACGGCCGTCGTGGGCGGGCGCAGCGCCGACACCTCCATGGGCTTCACCCCGCTCGACGGTGTGGCGATGGCGACCCGGTGCGGGTCGATCGACCCCGGCATTCCGCTGTACCTCCAGCGCGAGCACGGCTTCACCGCGTCCGATGTGGAACACGCGCTGAACCACGACTCCGGTCTCGCCGGATTGTCGGGAACCGGCGGCGATGTGCGCGACGTCCTCGCTCTCAGGGCGAAGGGCGACCCCGATGCGAGGCTGGCTCTCGACGTGTACCTGCACCTGCTCCGCAGGGAGATCGCGGCGCAGGCGGTGTCGGTGGGGAAGCCTGACGCGGTCGTGCTGACCGGCGGGGTGGCGGAGCACCAGCCGGAGCTGAGAGCCGAACTCTTCGGCGACACCCTGCTCGGCGTCCGGATCGACGCCGCACGCAACCGGGGCACCGGCGACCGGCTGATCAGCGAGGAGTCCTCGACCCCGGCCGTGCTGGTGGCGTGCCGGGAGGAGAAGGAACTCGCGCGGCTGTGCGAGGAGGTTCTCACCGGGCTCGCGGGTGCCGGGCCTCTGGTGTTCCGACACGGCAGGAAGGCCGATCCATGACCGAGAGGATTACCGAATCCCATCCGGTGCGGGTGCTGGGGCGGCTCGACACTCCACTGTCGCGCTGGCTGTGGCTGGTGAAGTGGCTGCTCGTCCTCCCGCACCTGCTCGTGCTGGCTCTGCTGTGGATCGCCTTCGTGGTACTCACCGTGGTGGCGTTCGTGGCGATCCTGGTGACCGCTCGCTACCCTCGCGGGCTGTTCGACTTCAACGTCGGGGTGCTGCGGTGGACGTGGCGGGTCCAGTACTACGCTTACTCGGCGCTCGGTACCGACCGCTATCCACCGTTCACGCTGGCCGACGTGCCCGATTACCCCGCGCGGCTGGAGATCGACTATCCCGAGCGTCTCTCCCGTGGGCTCGTTCTCGTCAAGTGGCTGCTGGCACTGCCGCACTACCTCGTGGTGGGACTGTTCGCCGGTGGCGGCATGGGCGTGGTGTGGTGGCCGGATCAGGACGGTCCCACGTGGACCTGGGGAGGGCTCATCGGTGTCCTGGTGCTCATCGCGGCGGTGGTGCTGCTGTTCACCGGCGACTACCCGAAACCGGTGTACAACTTCGTCCTCGGCATGGACCGCTGGGTGATCCGCGTCGGCGCCTACGTCGGTCTGCTGACCGACCGGTATCCGCCGTTCCGTCTGGACATGGGAGGCGGCGAGCCCGGAGCGGAGCTGCCGGACACGCCGAGGACGGGGGCCGGCTCCGGCGGGCCCGGCCGTCCCGGAGGCTGGACCGGGGGCCGGGTCGTGTCTGTGATCGTGGGAGCGCTGGTGGCCTTCGCCGCCCTTGGCCTGCTCGCCGCCGGTGGTGTGGCGCTCTGGGCAGATCGGGCCGAACGCGACACCGACGGGTACCTGACCACCGCCTCCACCCTTACGACAGGGAGTTACGCGTTGAGCACCGAGCCGGTGAGGTTGGACAGCGGTATCGGAGGGTGGGTCGGCTCCGGGCTCGGCGACGTGCGGGTCAGGGTCACGCCCACCGAACCGGGGAGCAGTGTGTTCCTCGGCGTGACGTCGGCGGGCGACGCCGCCCGGTACCTGCGGGGTACGGGACACGCGGTCGTGCGCGACGTCACCGGAGAGCGGGTCGTCACCGAGGTCGTGCGGCCCGGCGGCCCGCCTGCGCCACCGGAATCGGCGGACATCTGGTTGGAGTCCTCGGCGGGGGAGGGAACGCGCACGGTCGAGACCACCGTGTCGGACGGCGACCGGGTGTTCGTCGTCGTCGATCAGGATCGCGAACCCGGCGTGAGCGTGCGTGCCGAGGTGGGTGCCACCGTGCCAGCGCTGCCGTGGGTGGCCGGTGTGGCGCTCGCCTCGGGAGCCGTGCTCATTGGACTCGCCGCGCTGTTGATCGGCGTCGCCGCCCGCCGCGCGTCGGGGTGAGGCTCATGCCTCCTCGGCGATGAGCGCCAGCAGGCCGGGGAATCGCGACTCGATGTCGTGCCGCCGCAACGTGACCTTGCGACTGTTGCCGCGATTCACCTGGTAGACCAGCCCGGACTCCCGCAGCACGCGGAAGTGGTGCGTCAGGGTGGACTTCGAGACGCCCAACTCGAAGCTGACGCAGGTTCGCTCCGCCCAGGGCTGGTCGTTGACGAGGTCACGGATCACCTTGCGGCGTAAGGGGTCGGCGAGCGCGCCCAGCACTGCCTGCAATGTCATCTCGGCGACGTCCGGATGGCCTTCTGTGTCCGGCATCTCACCTCCCGGAATCAGGTACGCCTTGCATCGTACCTGAGTGATCTCCAGGATTAGGTACGACGAAATTCGTACCTTTGGGAGTTCCGTGAACATGGAAACCGATCAGGCTGCCCTTCGCGCGGCAGGCGAGGCAGGACCACCGGCAGAGCCGCCGGGGCCGCAGGGACAGGCAAGCCAGGCACGACCGGCGACGTTGACATTGCCCTCGATACTCCTGGCCCAGCTCGTCATCCCGCTGTCGATCGCGGGGACGGCGATCGCGCTGCCGGACATCGCCGGTGAACTCGGCTCCGACCCCGTGCCGCTCCAGGGCGTGGTGAACGGCTTCAACCTCGCGTTCGCGGTGTGCACCGTCATCTGGGGTGTCGCGGCCGACCGCATGGGACACCGGGCCGCGTTCCGGCTCGGCGTGGCTGTGGCACTGGCTGGCTCGCTGGCCAGCGCGCTGAGCCCGAGCCTCGTGCTTCTCGACATCGCCCGCGTGGTCGCCGGTGTCGGTGCCGCCGCAGTGCTGACGGGCGCGTCGTCGCTGCTGTCCTCCCTCTACACAGGACCCGCGCGGCGCCGTGCGTTCGCCCTGTTCGGCACCGTGAACGGACTCGGGCTGGCGCTCGGGCCGAGTATCTCCGGTTTCCTCGTGTCGTGGGCGGACTGGCGCGGTGTGTTCTTCGCGCAGGCCCTGGCACTGCTCGTCGCCGTGGCACTGTCCCTCGCCGTCCCCAAGGTCACAATCACCCCGATGCCGGGCCGTCGCCTGCTCGATCTGTCACTGCTGCGGCACCGGACGTTCCTGGCGATGACGCTGGTGCCCGTCGCGGGCGCGATCGGCTTCGTCACCCTGTTGACGTACCTGCCCAACGCCTTCTCCGCCGTCCTCGGCCTCGACACCGCGAGTGCGGGCCTGCTCATGCTCGCCATGACGGTGCCCGTGCTCGTCGCCCCGCTGGCCGTCGGGCAGCTCATGGTCCGCACGAGGCTCACGTCCCGTGCGGTGATCCTCGTCAGCCTCGGCTGCCTCGTCGTCGCGAGTCTCGGGCTGTCGGGGCTGTCTTCCGACACCGAGCCGGTGCACCTCATCGGCTGGATGATCGCGGCGGGATTCGGCTTCGGGCTCCCCATCGGCCTCGTGGACGACGAGGCGCTGGCGTCGATCCCGGCCGACCGGGTTGGCACGGCGGCCGGCCTGCTGAACCTCGCCCGCATCGGGAGCGAAGCCCTCGCCGTCGCCGGGTACGCCGCCGCGCTCGCGGCCGTCGTCGCGACGCGGATCGCCGATCCGACGTTGGCAGGCGAGGTCGCTGCCGGTGCGCAGGGACACTCCGGTAGCTACGCGACGGCGTTCCACACCGTGGTGCTGGCCATCGCGATCACCGTGGCCTGCCTCGCGCTGGTGATCACTCTGCTCCTCCGCCGCCGCGAACCGGCTCCGCAAGCCAGTTCGTAGCCGCCGGATGGCGCCGGAGGTGTGCGCGAGCTAGCCCGTCGCGGCGGGGGCGAGGACGTCCCTGCCGCCCCAGCCGCGAGCTCGCCGCCACCAGCGGTACCACTCGTCGATTCCCCACACGACGAACGGAAAGACCACCAGCATGGCGAGCTGTTCGGCAGGAGGCGGCGCGGTGCCGAAGACCGCCCGCAGCGGAGGCAGCGTGACCACGGCTGCCGAGAACACCACCTCGAAGAGGATTCCCCAGAGCAGGAGCCGGTTCGACCACGGGCCCACCGTGCGGAGGGAGGCGTACTGGGCTCGGGAGGCGAACGCCGTGCCGATCTGACACGCGACGATGCCGAGGAACGTCATGGTGGTCGCCTGCTGCCACACCGGGTGCAGCGCCGTGCCCTCCCCGACGGGCGCGCCGAAATACCAGCCTCCCGCGAAGAGCGTGAGGAAGAACCCGCCGAGCACCAGCACGGCCGAGACACCACCCAGCAGGCCCCATGCCCTCCCGAGCATCGCGTGCGTGATGACGTTCTCCGACCGGCGGCGCGGCGGGCGGCTCATCACGCCGGGCTCGGCGGGCTCTCGGCCGAGCGCCAGCGCGGGAAGGGTCTCGGTGCCGAGGTCGATGGCCAGGATCTGCAACACCGTCAACGGAAGCGGTATCCGGCCTCCGGACAACGCGAACAGCAGGAACGGGATCACTTCCGGCGTCGCGTGCGCGAAGATGTAGACGATGAACTTGCGGACGTTGTCGTAGACCCGCCTTCCTTCCTCCACCGCCGTGACGATCGTGGAGAAGTTGTCGTCGGTGAGCACCATGGTCGATGCCTCGCGGGCCACGTCGGTGCCCGTCACCCCCATGGCGACGCCGATGTCGGCCCGCCGCAGCGCAGGCGCGTCGTTCACGCCGTCGCCGGTCATCGCCACGACGTTGCCCTGTGCGCGCAGCGCGTCGGCGATCCGCAGCTTCACCTCAGGTGAGGTGCGGGCGAAGACGAGTTCCCTCTTTCCTTCGAGGAGGCTCTCCAGCTCGCGTTCGCTCAACTCGGCCAGTCGGTCACCGGTGATCACCGTGGGGTGGTCGCGGGCGAGGCCGATCTTTCTGGCGATCTCACCCGCCGTCAGCGCGTGGTCACCGGTGACCATGATCAGCCGGATACCCGCGGAGTGACATCGGGCCACCGCCTCGGGCACGCCGTCGCGAGGCGGGTCGATCATGGCCGCGACACCGATCAGGGTCAGGTCCCGCTCCAGCTCGTCACGCCGCGCGTCCGCCGCGTCGCCGGTGACGTCCCTGGTCGCCACGGCGAGCAGCCGGAGCCCCTGATGGGCGTACCGGTCGATGGCCTCCGTGACCCTTGCCCGCTCCGTGTCCGTCAACGGCTGGGGGCCACCCTCGCCCGGCAGGTAGGTCGTGGCCCGCTCCAGCACGGCCTCGGGCGCTCCCTTCACGTTCAGCACGGTGCGATCGCCCCGGCGATCGAGCGTGGACATGAGCCGGAGAGTGGCATCGAAATGGAACTGGCGGAGCCGGTGCCCGGCCCGCCGCTCCGGCGAGACGTCCTCGCCGAGTGACCTCGCCGCCCGCAGCAGGGCGATCTCCGTCTGGTCGCCGGAGCCTTCCGCGCCGGGATCGGACGGGTCGAGTTCGGCGTTCGAACACGCCGACACCACCTCGGCGAGAGCCCTCGCGGGCTCGGGTGGGGTGCCGGACGCCTCACCGGTCAGTTCACCGGCGAAGGTCCAGAGGCGGGTCACGCGCATCCGGTTGCGGGTGAGCGTGCCCGTCTTGTCCGTGCAGATCACCGTCGTCGAACCGAGGGTTTCCACGGCGGACAGCCGCTTCACGACGGCGCCGCCCCGGGCGAGCGCGCGGACCCCGACCGCGAGAGCCAGGGTGATCGTCGGCAGCAACCCTTCGGGGACGTTCGCCACCAGCAACCCGATGGCGAAGTTGAGCGCGTCGTCGAGGGGCAGTCCCGCGACGAACGCGCCGAGCGGCAGGAACGCGACACCGACGCCGACGGCGACCGCCGCGATCAGCCACGCCACCCGCTTCACCTGCTTTTCGAGCGGGCTCTCGTCGCGCCCGACCCGCTGCGAGAGGGCCGCGATCTTGCCGAGTTCGGTGTGCATGCCCGTGGCGAACACCACGGCGAGCGCCTGCCCTCCCGTGCAGTTCGTCCCGCTGAACAGCAGATCGCGGGCATCGAGCAGTGGCCCTGTCACATCCTTCAATTCGGCGGATCGGTAGGCGGGCAGCGACTCACCGGTGAGCGGGGAGAGATCGACCTCCACGCTGCCGTCGAGCAGCCGCGCATCGGCGGAAACGCGGTCGCCCTCCTCGACGACGAGCACATCACCCGGCACGAGGTCGCGGGCCTCGACCGCCGTGCGTGTCCCGTCCCGCAGCACGGTTGCCCTCGCGGGCAGGTAGGCGGACAGCGCCTCCACCGCCTTCTCGGCCTGTTGTTCCTGGGTGAACGCGAACGCGGCGTTGAGCACGATGACGGCCACCACCGCCACGGCGAGTTCGGTGGACGACGACACCATGGCGAGCAGCGCCGCCAGCCACAGCAGCAGGGCGAGCGGGTGAGTGAACTGGCGGATGAGCTGTCGCGGCCAGTCGGTGCGCTGTTTCCTCCGTAGCTCGTTGGGCCCGTAGATCTCCAGCCGCCGGGCCGCTTCCCGCGACGGCAGCCCGCCCGGTTTGCTGCGCAGATCCCGCAACAGCAGCGTGACGGGCTCCCTCGGATCGCTCTGCGACACGTTCCCAGGCTGGCAGCGCGGGTATGCCGGGGTGTAGAGCCGAAGGGCCACGCGGGGCAACGGGGCCTGCGAGGCTGTGGCCACCTACGGGGTGAGGTGTGAAGACGGGAATGTGGCGTGCTGCTTGGGTGTCCCGGCACGTGTGGGTGCTGGTGGGGGTGTCGGTGCTCCTGGTGGCCGGATTCGCCGCGTGGCCGCTGGACGGGGGCGCCGAGCGGTGGTTGTGGGCCGCGGCCACGGCGGGCGCGCTCGTGCCGTCGGTGGCGCGCGTGGTCGCGGACCTGCGCAGACGCCGCTACGGGGCGGATCTGCTCGCGGTGCTCGCGCTGGTGGGGACACTCGCGGTGGGCGAGTACCTCGCCGGCGCGGTCGTCGCGCTGATGGTGGCGACGGGGCAGGTGCTGGAAGCCGCCGCGGCCAAGCGGGCGGCACGCGACCTCTCGGGCTTGCTGACCCGCGCGCCGCACCACGCACACCGGCGTACGGACGGCGAACTGGTGACGGTGCCGGTGGAGGAGGTCGCCGTCGGTGACGAACTCGTCGTGCTGCCCGGCGAGATCGTGCCGGTGGACGGCGTGCTGCGGGGCGAGGGAGTCTTCGACGAGTCGGCGCTCACGGGAGAACCCGAGCCGGTGGTGCGGCCGAAGGGCGATCGCCTGCGCAGCGGAACGGTCAACGCGGGCGCCGCTGTGGACCTGGCCACGGCCGCGACCGTCGCCGACAGCACCTACGCCGGCATCATCCGGCTGGCCGAGCAGGCGGCGGCGGAACGCGCGCCGATCGCCAGGCTCGCAGACCGGGTCGCGGGCTGGTTCCTCCCGCTCGCACTGGTGATCGCGGGTGTCGCTTGGCTCGCGGCGGGGGACGCGGTCACGGCCGTCGCCGTGCTGGTCACCGCCACTCCCTGCCCGCTGCTTCTCGCGGTGCCGATCGCCGTCACCGGTGGCATGTCGCGCACGTCGCGAGCCGGGATCGTCGTTCGTGACGGCGCCGCGCTCGAACTGCTGGGCCACACGACGACGTTGCTGCTGGACAAGACCGGCACGGTGACGCAGGGACGGCCGGAGATCACCGATGTCGTCTGCGCTCCCGGCATCACCGCCACCGACGCGCTGCGGCTCGCCGCCTCGGTGGAGCAGTACTCGCCGCACGTCCTGGCAGCCGCCGTCCTGCGCGCCGCGGACAGAGCCGGCGTCAAGGCCGGAGCAGCCGAGGAGGTCACCGAGATTCCTGGCCGCGCGGCCCAGGGCAGGGTCGGTGGCCGAACGGTGCGGGTGGGGAGGATGCCGCCCGGCACGGCGATCCCGGAGTGGGCCGCCGCGGTGCGGCGCCGAGGGCGTCTCGACCTCGCGACCGTCATTTGGGTGACCGTTGACGGCGAACTGTCCGGCGCCCTGCTCGGACGCGACCGCATCAGGGCCGACGCGGCCCGCACGATGCGGCGCCTGCATGCCGAGGGGGTGAAGCGCGTCGTCCTGCTCACCGGCGACAGGGTGGACAGCTCGGCCGAGGTCGCGTCCATGCTCGGCCTCGACGAGGTGCAGGCCGAGGCCACACCCGAGGACAAGATCGCCAGGGTGCGGCGGGAAAGCGGTGAGGGAGTCGTCGTGATGGTGGGCGACGGCATCAACGACGCTCCCGCGCTCGCCGCGGCCGATGTCGGGATCGCCCTCGGTTCTCGTGGCTCGACCGCCGCCGTGCAGGCGGCGGACGCGGTGATCGTGGACGACCGGATCGACCGGCTCGCCGACTCCATGGAGATCGCCCGGCGAACCCGCAGGGTGGCCGCGCAGAGCGGTGTCATCGGCACCGTGCTGTCGCTGACGGCCATGATCGCGGCAGCGCTGGGCTGGCTGGTTCCCGTGGCCGGTGCCGTCGTGCAGGAGGGCATCGACGTGGCGGTGATCCTCAACAGCCTTCGGGTCCTCAGAGCGGGACGGCGCCGCGCTCATCCCGAGGCCGACGCCCTGCTGCGACGGTTCGCCGGTGAGCACGAGAGCCTCGAACCGGTGCGCGCGTCGGTCCGCCACGCGGCGGACTCGCTGTCGGCGGGAGCGACCCCGGAGGCGGACGCCGCCGTTCGCCGCGCCTACCGGCTGCTCGTCGATGAGCTGCTCCCTCACGAGAACGCCGAGGAAGCCGAACTGTATCCCGTGCTGGGCGGCGTGTTCGGCAGCACGGAGCCGACGGTGACGATGAGCAGGGGCCACGCCGAGATCGCGCGATTGTGCCGTCGGCTCGGACGCCATCTGGACACCTCGCCGGACGGGATCGTCACCGAGCAGATCGACGACCTCAGGGCGACGCTCTACGGCCTCGACGCCGTCCTCACCCTCCACTTCGCGCAGGAGGAGGAGGGCTACTTCACGCTCAGCAAGGGCGACTGAACCGTGGCGCGCGCGGGTGTGTCAGGGGTGAGGCGCGCCTGCCCGTTCGGCCACGGCAGCGATCGTGCGCAGCGTGCTCTTCTGGATCGCGCCGACGAACGGGCGGACGGTCCTCCAGTAGCGGGCGAACCTGGCCGCCGAACCACGGTCCGTCGTCGTGACCCTCGTGTCGTAGCTGACCAGCGATCGCAGGCCGTAGGGGCGCACGGACAGCGACATCACGATCTTGCCGAGTCCCGGCTCCGCGAACTCGGCGAACTCGGCAGGCTCGACCTGCCGCCACCGCACGACTGGCTTCCAGAACACCCCCGCGACGCCCAGCGCCAGCTCCTCACCCTGAGTCTCGCCGAGCAGCACCCACTCGGACTCGGCGACGAGGTCGTCCACCGTCATCCTCGTGGGCGTGCGCGAGCCGCCGTGCCTGCGTTCCCGCCACCACTGTGGAAGGTCCCTGACCCTGAAGGCTGCGGTGACGAGCGGGCCCCGCACGTCCGTCAGGTCGAGCCGCCGCAGCGCGTCGTAGGTGCGGCCGGTGTCCGCGCGGACGATCAGATGCCTTGCCTGAAGCACCTGCGGCTCCGGTGCGTAGGTGTCGGCCAGCGACGGTGTGTGCCGCGTCGCGGACGGTGTCGCGTCGGTCATGGCGTACTCCTTCCTGAGCGGTCGGCTCACGGCGCCGCGAGTGTCGCCGGAACGACCACGACCGGGCACCGCGCGTGCCGGACGCAGGATGCCGAGACGCTGCCGAGCAACACCTCCGACAGCGCACCTCGCCGGTGACTGCCCACCACGAGCAGGTCCGCGTCCGCCGAAGCCTTGAGCAGTTCCGTGGCAGGGTCACCCGTGACGACCGTCTCCGTGATCCCGCCTCCGCCGAGCGCCGAGGTGATGTCGGAGACCACGTCGTGTAGGTGGGTCCGCACGCTGTCCTCGTCGGGTACGGGGCGGCGACCGTAAGGCTGGAAGGCGTATGACGTTCCCGGCAGCGGCTCGTCCCGTTCCCTGACCGCGATCACCTCCACGTCACCGCCCCGTGACGCCGCTTCCTCCGCAGCCCAGCGCACAGCCCGCTGACCCGTGGGGGAGCCGTCGAAACCCACGACGATCCTGCGTGGCGCTGCCGGGTCGAGATGGGCCATACCCCATCGTCGGCACAGCGCGAGTGTGCGCTCTAGGGCCGTTGGTCATGGCTCTCGCCCGGGCAGCGGGTGCGCTTGGTGGACGGCTCGAAGCACCGGTTGACGCTATCGGCGAGCGCGTCCCTGCGAGCGTGCGGATCGGCACCGGACATACCGAAGGGTTCCGCGGTGCACACCCGTACCGTCGTGATCTCCTGACGCGACGCTGTGTCTTACTCCAGGAGTTGCCGCTCGATCGGGCTTCGGTTCCTGGCCCTCGGCGCGAGGCGCGCACCGCCGAGCGCGCGGGTGAGCCGATCCGCCTCGGCATCGATCGCCGCGACGGCCTCCGAACCCACATCCTCCAGCAGCCGGTACACGACATCGCCGTTGGCGGCTTGGGTCCATGCCCCCACCACGCGGCCGTTCCACCACACGGTGGGACCGGCGTTGCCGTTCGCGTCGAACAGGCGCTCGCCGTACTCGCCGAGGAACCACTCGCGGTGCCGCCAGCCCATCGACGTCGGGTCGAGCCCGGGCAGCAGCGCGGCCCACGGCGTGACCTCGGCCGGCGGCTCCGGTGTGCTCGCGAGAGCGATTCCCTGCGCGCCGCACACCTCGACCTCCTCGGGGCGCAGCGCGGTGAGCACCCGCTTCGTCCTCGTCTTCGTCCAGCCCGTCCACCACTGGAGATCCTCGGGGGTCGCGGGGCCGTAGGCGGCGAGCCAGCGCCTGGCGAGTTCCCGCTCGGCTTCGGCCACCGGCAGCTCGGGGAGATCACCGCCGATCCAGGTCCGCATCGTGGCCCAGCGGTACTGCTGGGAGGTCCACGTCCCTCGGGGCCGCCCCCGCACGACGAGCCCTTCCGCCGAGAGCAACAGCAGGACACGGCTGGCCACGTTCTGCCTGCTCTCGTAGCGTTTCCCCGTCGAAAGAGCCAGCTTGGTGCCGAGCAGGGGATCGTCGCCTGCCAACTCGGCCGCGGTGGCTTCGCCCCGCGCTGACAGGGCCGCCAGCGCGGCCGCTCTCGCCTTGTCCACGAACGTCTCCGGCTCCTCGACGCCGTTCTGGTCGAGCATCGTGACCAGCAACCTGCGTTGGCCGTTCGCCACGTCCGACGAACACGAGGTGAGTACCAGTGGCGCCACGGCGCGCGAGGTGACGAACACGGTGCGCCGCATCGCGATCAGTCGCAGCAAACTGCGGTCGTCGTAGAGCGACCGGTGCAGTGGTTCGGGTTCGGGCGCTCGCGTTCGAGCCCACGTGGCGAGATACACCGTGGCGGGGTCGGAGCTGTGCAGGGCGACGAGACTGTCGGCCACCTCGACAGGACAAGAGGCCGCCGACGGCGCGGTGAGCCGGTGCCGCACCCCCAGCAGAGCACGCCGCACGTCCGCGCCGATCCGTCTCATCCCGTCCTCCTCGCTCGTCGATGCGAGGCGCACCGTACCGGGAAGGTCCGACAGGATCAGCCACAGCCGAGCCCGGACGGCGTGAGTTCGTGAGCTCAGTTCTCGGCCACGACGATCGCACCGGAAGGGCAGCCGTCGGCGGCCTCGCGCGTCACCGCGTGTGATTCCTCGCCGGGCTCGGGGTCGAGAAGGACGACGACGCCGTCCTCGTCACGCTGGTCGAACACCTCAGGGGCCAGCAACGCGCACTGGCCCGCACCGCAGCAGATGTCCTGATCGACGCTGACCTTCATCCGGCTTCCCTTCCGGTTGTTCCGTTGCTCCAGGCCGAATCCTGATCCGGGTAGTCCGCGCGCACATCACTGTCGTGCGAGCCTTTCGCACTGTGCGAGTCCGGGCTATGACGCCGGTTCGTCCGTCCTGGAGTCACCACGTGGTTGCCGTTCGTAGCCAACCGTGGGAAGTCAATCGCGGCATAGTCTTCGTCGTCAAGCGACCGGGGTGAGCGGAGCGGAACGGTTCTCCTTGTCGCAGTCGCGACGGCTCGGTGGGACCTTGCGGTGCCCTCGCCGACGGCTGTCGCGCGGACCCTGAGCTCTCCGGCGTTACGGGCTCTGTTCAACCGCGTCACGGCCCCGGTGAGGACGGGAGCAGACGACGCCTGCCGTCCTTCACCGGGCCGTTACGAAGCGCAGCACTCCCGGCGACCGGGGTTCTTCAGTCCATCAAGGATGGTTGCGACGTTCTTCGCGACCGTTCACGGCACCTCGCGCAGGAAGGACTCCAAGCTCGTCGCGAGCGCGACAGGAGTCTCGTCGATGGCGTAGTGGCCGCAGTTGGCGAGGACATCGACGGCGCAGTTCGGGTACCACTGGGTGAACGTCTGCCGCATGGTCTGCTCGCCGAGTGCGGGGTCGTGCTCGCCGACGATCACCTTCACCGGCACGGGGTTGCCCTCGATCTCCGTGTGGAAGTCGGTTTTGGCCCAGGCCAGCAGGTAGTCGGCGAACGCGCGTTCGTCGGAGTGGTCGAGCGAATGCCGCACCACGGCGTCGAGCCATACACCGGTGAGCCGGTTCCCCGTGGTCAGATCGACGATCGCCCGCCGGTGACCGGGGTTGGCCGCCGCGCCGGAGAACAGCGCCCAGCCCTCGTCGTCGAACGGCACGCCCGAGGCAGGTACGGGCGAGATACCGACGAGCGAGCGCACGCGATCGGGCGCATCGGCGAGGACGCGCTGTACGACGGCGCCGCCCATCGAGTGGCCCACGAGGGAGACGCGGTCGGCCGACAGCGCGTCGGCCACGGCGAGCACGTCGGTGGCGGCCTCGGCGAGTGTGTGCTCGCCCGGCTCGCCGCGCCGGTCGCCGTACCCGCGCAGATTCATGAAGACGTATCGGAACGTCGCGGTGTCGAGGTGGGGGACGAGCGGCCGCCATGCGCCCGCCGAACCGAGCCAGCCGTGCACGGCGATGACGGTGTGCGCTCCGTCGCCGACGATGTCGAATCCCTTGGCCACGTTGCCTCCTCGGTGTCCTGGCGGGTGGGTAGCACCGGTGCGTGAGTCGCCCCGATGTGTGAGTCGCACTGTAGCGGCTGGACCGGTGTCGAAAGGTGCCACCGTTGGGAGCGCGCGTGCGGGAAGTGCGGACACGCGTGCAGGAGGTGCGGACACGGTGCGCTGGGTTGGGAGCGCTCCCAATTTTCTTCGATGTGTGGGCTGGCGGTTTGGTAACGGGCTGGTCATTGGGCATTGACACTCGGAGCATGTGGCGGCAGGCTGCTCATCCGACTGGGAGCGCTCCCAGTTTCCGTGTAGCCAAACCCAATGAGGGGTGACCGTGCGACACCGACTTCGACGCGCCAGACGTGCCACCGCCGTGACCACAGCCGCCGCTGCCTGCCTGGTGACCGTTGCCTGTGGCGGCGATGCCGCCGACGCGAACGGCAAGACCCAGATCAGCATCTCGACGTTCGGCGAGTTCGGGTACGAAGAGCTCTACGCCGAATACGAGCGCCTGCACAGCGACATCGACATCGTCCCCCACACCACCGGCCAGGGCGGGCCGTACCACCAGGCCCTGTTCACCAAGCTCGGTGCTGGTTCGGGCCTCGACGACGTCGTGGCCATCGAGGAGGCCCACCTTCCCGAGGCATTGGACAAGTCGAGCCGGTTCCACGACCTGCGTGAGGTCGGCCCGGCCGAGGTGAGCCCCGGCCGCTGGCTCGACTGGAAGTACCAGTCGGCTGTGGACAAGGAGGGCAGGCTGATCGGATACGGCACCGACACCGGCCCGCTGGCGATGTGCTACCGCAAGGACCTCTTCGAGAAGGCGGGGCTGCCGTCGGAACCGGACGAGGTGGGGGAGCTGTTCGCGACCTGGGACAGCTATTTCGACGCCGGTGACACGTTCGTCGCGAACAGCGACGGCGTGGCGTGGTTTGACTCGGCCGCGCAGATTTTCAACGCGATGCAGAACCAGCTCGATGTCGGCTACTTCGACCGGCAGGACCGGTTGACGATCGAGTCGAACGCCGAGATCCGGCGGAACTGGGACACCGTCACCGACGCGGTGAATCGTGGCCAGTCGGCGGGTCTCGTGGCCTTCTCCAACGAGTGGAACAGCGGATTCAAGCAGTCGGCCTTCGCGACGAAGACGTGCCCTTCGTGGATGCTCGGAGTGATCGAGGAGCAGGCCGGTGACGAACTCGCGGGCGAGTGGGCCGTCACCTCGGCTTTCCCGGGAGGGCCGCGAAACTGGGGCGGTTCCTACCTCGCTGTACCGACTCAGAGCGAGCACGCCGAGGAGGCCGCGGCGTTCGCGGCGTGGCTGACCGCACCGGAACAGCAGATCAAGGCGTTCAAGGCGGCAGGGGCATTCCCCAGCCAGGTGGAAGCGCTGGAGTCGCCGGAACTGCTCTCCGCCACCAATGACTACTTCGGCGGCGCGAAGATCGGCGAACTGTTCGCGGAGCAGGCGAAGACGATCGGAGAGGCCCAGTACAAGGGGCCGGGCGACGGCAAGATCCAGGAGAACGCGCTCGCCCCGGCGTTGCAGGCTGTGGAGCAGGGCGCCTCGGCCGATGAGGGCTGGCAGCAGTTCGTCGCGTCCGCCAAGCAGATCGCGTCCTGACGGGAGCGGATGTGACTGGTTCGAGCCCCGCTCCGGCCGCTGCCGAAGCAGAGACGGTGACTCCCGGGCCGGCAGGCGCCACGGCGCCGCCGCGCCCGGGCTGGCGCGACCGGTTGAGCCGGTGGGACGTGCGCTATTCGCCGTACCTCTACGTGGCGCCGTTCTTCGTCATCTTCGGGATCGTCGGGCTTTTTCCCCTGCTGTACACGGCATTCGTGTCGTTCTTCGAGTGGGACCTGATCGACGACGACCCGGCGTTCGCCGGTCTGGACAACTACGTCCAGCTCTTCGGTGATCCGCAGTTCTGGACGACGCTGACCAACACGGTGAGCATCTTCCTGCTCTCCAGCGTTCCGCAGATCGTCATCGCGGTGCTGCTCGCGGCCCTGCTCAACACCAGGGTGAGGTTCGCGACCGGATGGCGGGTCGGTGTGCTGATGCCGTACGTGGCGAGCCTCGTCGCGCTGGGCATCATCTTCGCCAATCTGTTCGGCCCGCAGTACGGACTCGTCAACGGGTTGCTGGAACTACTCGGTCTCGACCGGGTGGACTGGCAGGCCGATCGGTTCGCCAGCCATGTGGCCATCGCCGTCATGGTGAACTGGCGGTGGACCGGCTACAACGCCCTCATCGTGCTGGCCGCCATGCAGGCCATCCCGAAGGAGGTCCACGAGGCTGCCGTGGTGGACGGCGCGGGCCCGGTGCGCCGGTTCGTCAGCGTCACACTCCCGATGCTGCGTCCGACACTGATCTTCGTGGTGATCACCTCGACGATCGGAGGGCTTCAGATCTTCACCGAGCCGAAGCTGTTCGATGCCATGCCTGGGTCGAACAACGGTGGCTCGACCCACCAGTTCCAGACCATCACGCTGTACATGTACCAGGCGGCGTTCGAGAGGGAGGACCTCGGCTACGCCTCGGCCATCGCCTGGGTGCTCTTCGTGATCATCATCGGCATCGCTCTGATCAATTTCTTCCTGACAAAGCGGATCGCTTCGACGGGGGAGGACCGATGAGCGCCGTACCACTCCTTCGCTCCCGGCGGCGGCCGAGGATCGCCGGGCCCGGCAGGCCGAACATCTGGGTCTACGGCCTGCTCACGGCCTTCGTGCTCGGTTCGATCTTCCCGTTCTACTGGTCGTTCCTCGTGGCCAGCAGGGACAGCTCAATACTCACCGAGCAGGTGCCGCCGCTGGTTCCCGGTGGCAACTTCTTCGCCAACGCCGCGCGGGTCTTCGACACCGTGCCGTTCTGGAAGGCACTGGGCAACAGCATCATCGTGTCCGGTTCGGTGACGATCTCGACGGTGCTGTTCTCCAGCCTCGCCGGGTTCGCTTTCGCCAAACTCCGGTTCAAAGGACGCAACGCGCTGTTCCTCTTCGTCGTCGCGACGCTGGCGGTGCCGACACAGCTCGGAATCATCCCGCTGTACATGGCGATGGCGGAGCTGGGCTGGGCGAACGAACTCCAGGCTGTGATCGTGCCCAACCTGGTCACCGCGATCGGTGTGTTCTGGATGCGCCAGTACACGGTGAGCGCCGTGCCGTCGGAGTTGATCGAGGCGGCTCGGATGGATGGTTGCTCCATGATCCGCGTGTTCTGGCACGTGTGCCTTCCCGCAGTCAGGCCTGCTGCGGCGTTCCTGGCGATGTTCACGTTCATGACGTCGTGGAACGACTTCCTGTGGCCGTTGGTGGCACTAGGCCCCGACAACCCGACCGTCCAGGTGGCGCTGGAGAAATTGCAGAGTGGGTACTACGTGGACTACTCGCTCGTCCTCACCGGAACCACACTGGCCACGGTTCCGATTCTCGTCGTGTTCTTCCTGCTCGGCCGCCAGATCGTGGCCGGCATCATGCAAGGCGCTGTAAAGGGGTAGTTCGTGCCGACCAGCAATGAGCACAGCGGATCTGGACTCGGGTCCGGGAACCCGGCAAACACCGCGAGTACCACGAGTACCGCGAATACCACGGATACACTGAACACGCTGGACATAGTGGACACAGTGGACACAGTGGGCCCCGTGGACACTGTGGACGCCCTGGACACACGTGAGGGTCCTGGTCCGGTGACCTTCCCTCCCGGTTTCGTGTGGGGTGTCGCCACGGCGGCCTTCCAGGTCGAGGGGTCCACAACGGCCGACGGCCGATCTCCGTCCATTTGGGACACCTTCTGTGACACGGACGGCGCTGTGGCAGGCGGCGACACCGGAGAACCCGCGGCCGACCACTACCGGAGGATGCCGTCCGATGTCGCACTCATGCGAGAGCTGGGCGTCGGCGCGTACCGGTTCTCCCTCGCGTGGCCGAGGGTGCGGCCCGATGGTGGCGATGTCAATCCCCGAGGGCTCGACTTCTACGAGAGGCTGGTGGACACGCTGCTGGAGGCCGGGATCATCCCGTGGCCGACGCTGTACCACTGGGATCTGCCGCAGGCACTTGAAGATCGGGGAGGGTGGACCGCGCGGGACACCGCTGCCCGGTTCGCCGACTACGCCGCTACCGTGGTGGACCGGCTGGGCGACAGGGTGACGACGTGGACCACTCTGAACGAACCGTGGTGCTCGGCCTTCCTCGGATACGGCTCGGGCAGGCACGCGCCGGGCCGCACCGATCCCGGGGCCGCGGTCGCGGCGGCGCACCATCTACTGCTCGCCCACGGGCTGGCCGCCACCGCCGTGCGGGCGCGGGTGCCGGACGCCGAGGTCGGCGTGACCCTCAACCTCTTCCCCGTCAGCCCGGCCGATCCGCGAAGCCAGGAAGACCTGGAGGTGGCACGCCGCGTTGACGGCTTGCAGAATCGATTGTTCCTCGATCCGGTGCTGCTGTCCCGGTATCCCGAGGATGTCCTCGCCGATCTGGAACCATGGCTCGGCGAGGTCGTGCGGGACGGCGACGAGGCCGTCATCGGCGCGGGCGCGGACTTCCTCGGCGTGAACTACTACCGCGACCTGTTCGTGTCGTCGGCGCCGGACGAGCAATCGGGGCCGCCGTCGGAATGGGTCGGTACCGACCACGTCAGCTTCCCGGAGCGGGGGCTTCCCAGGACTGACTCCGGTTGGGACGTCAACGCGGGGGAGCTGACCGGGTTGCTGCTGCGACTGCACACCGAGTATCCACGGCTTCCGCTCTACATCACCGAGAACGGCGCGGCGTTCCGGGACGAGGTGGGGCCCGGCGGCCGCATCGAGGACGCCGATCGCATCGCGTTCGTGGAAGCTCATTTGCTCGCCGCGCACCGGGCCGTGGCACGGGGCGTGGATCTGCGCGGGTACTTCTACTGGTCGCTGCTCGACAACTTCGAGTGGGCCGAGGGCTACGCCAAGCGTTTCGGGCTCGTCTACGTTGACTACGAGACCCAGCGCAGGACCCCGAAGGCCAGTGCTGCATGGTATTCGCGAGTGATGGCGGACAACGGTTTGGCAGGACGGCGATGACCGAGCCCGGGAACGCGGTGGCCGAGCATCGTGGCGCGCCCACACTGGAGGAAGTAGCGAGGGTGGCGGGCGTGTCGCGCTCGACGGTCTCCCGGGTGATCAACAACTCGCCTGGCGTGAGCGGACGGTCGCGGCAGGCGGTGACGCGGGCCATCGAGGAACTGGGATATGTGCCCAACGAGGCGGCCAGAAGCCTCGTCACCCGCAGAACCAACTCGGTGGCCCTCGTGGTGTCCGAGCCCGGCGAGCGCGTGTTCGGCGACCCGTTCTTCGCGGGGATGCTGCGCGGCGTCCATGCGGGACTGTCGGGAAGCAACCGGCAGCTCGTGCTCATGATGCTCGCCGAGGACGACGACGGCGCGCGGCTGGAGAATTACCTCTGCAGTGGTCATGTCGATGGCGTGCTCGTGGTGAGCATGCACGGTGACGACCCGTTGCCGCAGCGGCTCGCGGAGGCCGGGCTCGCCGTGGTGGCAGGAGGGCGCCCGCTCAGCGGGGGCGACGTGCCGTACGTGGACGCCGACAACTTCACGGGCGCGCTCACCGCGGCACGGCACCTGGTGGCCAGAGGATGTCGCAGGATCGGCACGCTGGCCGGGCCGACGGACATGGCGGTGGGGATCGACCGGTTGGCGGGGTGGCGGCGAGGACTGTCGGAGGCAGGGCTCGGCACCGACGTCGTCGCGCACTGCGACTTCACCGTCGATGCGGGAACACTGGCCATGGCCGAGCTGCTCGACCGGTACCCGGACCTCGACGCCGTGTTCGCCGCCGCCGACATCATCGCGGTGGGAGCGCTGCGGGAGCTGGCGGCGCGGGGCCGCAGCGTGCCTGGCGACGTCGCCGTGGTGGGGTTCGACGACTCCGTGCTGGCCACGACGGTGACGCCGCCACTGACCACGGTCCGGCAGCCGGTGGAGGAACTTGGCCGCACGATGACCTGGCGGCTGCTCGCCCAGCTGGCAGGTGACGAGCCGTTGCCGCCCTCGATCCTGTTGCCGACCGAACTGGTGGTGCGCGCGTCAGCCTGACGTCGCGCCGATTCCTGAGCCTGACCGCGCCGTGCGGCTCGCGATGTAGGTGTCCGGGTCGGTCAGCACCGCGCGCAGTGCGGACGCCGCCGCTCCCCGCACCGCGGCGTCCGCGCCGAGCGCCGACCTGCGCACCTCCACCGGCCGCCATCGCGAACCCATGACGCGGCAGGACAGCTCCGCGCTGAGCGGATCAGCGAGCCAGGGATACAGGCGCGCGTAGGTGCCGCCGAGCACGATCGCGGGGATATCCAGCAGGTTCACCACGGCGGACAGGGCCGAACCCAGCAGCCTGCCCGCCGAGCGCACGGCGGCGACGGCCGTGCGCTCACCCGCGTCGAGACGCGACACGAGGTCATCGACGTCGTCGGCCCCGGCACTGCTGAGAATGGCGTCCTGTCCCGCGAGCCGTTCGAGGCAGCCGACGGCGCCGCACGAGCAGCGCGGTCCCCGGGG
Organism: Saccharomonospora xinjiangensis XJ-54; assembly: GCF_000258175.1. Lineage (NCBI taxonomy): Bacteria > Bacillati > Actinomycetota > Actinomycetes > Pseudonocardiales > Pseudonocardiaceae > Saccharomonospora > Saccharomonospora xinjiangensis. The sequence continues at coordinate 4,274,352 of NZ_JH636049.1, forward strand.
CCGCACCGGGAAGTGACCGAGTTCGCCACCGAACCCGTTGGCGCCGTCGAACAGGGCGCCGTCGAGCACGATGCCAGCGCCGATGCCGATCTCGCCTGACACGTGCACGAAGCTGGCAGGCGCGGTCTCCTCGCCTCGCCGCATGGCGTCGAGTTCGGCGACGGCGGCGAGGTTCGCCTCGTTGCCCACCACGAGTTCACCGGGAAGATCGAGTACTCCGGTGCGCAGACCTGCCGCGAGATCGATGTTCTCCCAGCCGAGATTCGGTGCGACGAGCACGCGCCCGCTCGGGGCCTCGACGAGACCGGGAACGGCGACGCCCACGCCGCCGACCGTGAGTCCCTCGCGCTCGGCGCGCTGCAGTGCCCCACGGAGTTCCGCTGCCACACGGGAGAGCACGCGGCTCGCCGGTGTGTCCCGGTTGTCGATACGCCGCACATGCTCGTCTCGCACCTCGCCGGTGAGCCCCATCAGGCACGTGGCGAGGTAATCGACCCCGATCTCCACACCGAGGCCGCAGGGGCCGTCGGGGGAGAGCGACAGCGATGTCCCGCGCCGCCCTGGGCCACTGCGATGCTGACGGCCTTCCTCCCGCACCAGCGACGCGGTGACGAGGCGATCGACGAGGGTCGAGACCGTGGCTTTCGTGAGACCGGTGCGCGCGGCGACACCGGCGCGGGACACCCCGGGCGTGGCGGCGACGGCGTCGAGAACGAGGGCGCAGTTGTGGCGCCGGACGGTGTGCTGACTCGCTGGTCCCGGGGTGGTCACGAGGACATCGTATTCGTTCAATGGATGAACGAAAATCTTGACCACTCGTGGGCCAGGCCATAAGTTCAGTGCCCGAACTATCAGGTGTGGCAGGCGGGAGGACAGCGTGGTCGGCACGCCCGTGGCGGAGGACAAGTTCAGTTTCGGTCTGTGGACGGTGGGGTGGCGGGCGAACGACCCGTTCGGCGAGCCGACCCGTGCCGCACTCGACCCGGTCGAGACGGTGCACCGCCTGGCCGAACTCGGCGCGTGGGGCGTGACCTTCCACGACGACGACCTGATTCCGTTCGGCAGTGACGACAGCGAACGTGCGCGCCGGATCAGCCGGTTCCGCGCCGCGCTGGACGAGACCGGTCTTGTGGTGCCCATGGCCACCACGAACCTGTTCACCCATCCCGTTTTCAAGGACGGCGCTCTCACCAGTAACGACCGTGACATCCGCCGGTTCGCGCTGCGCAAGGTCATGCGCAACATGGACCTCGCCGCCGAACTCGGCGCCACGACGTACGTCCTGTGGGGTGGCCGCGAAGGCAGCGAGACGGATGCGGCGAAGACCGTGTCCGCCGCACTGGACCGCTACCGCGAGGGCATCGACACGCTGGCGCGGTACGTGCTCGACCAGGGCTACGACCTGCGGCTGGCGCTGGAGCCGAAACCCAACGAGCCGCGAGGAGACATCCTGCTGCCCACCATCGGGCACGCGCTCGCGTTCATCTCGACGCTGGAGCACCACGAGTTGGTCGGTGTCAATCCCGAGGTCGGGCACGAGCAGATGGCCGGGCTGAACTTCGTGCACGGTATCGGGCAGGCGCTGTGGCAGGGCAAGCTTTTCCACATCGATCTCAACGGCCAGCACGGCCCCCGCTACGACCAGGACCTCGTGTTCGGCCACGGCGACGTGCTGTCGGCGTTCTTCCTCGTCGATCTGCTCGAACACGGCGGCTACGACGGTCCCCGGCACTTCGATTTCAAACCGCCGCGCACGGAGGACGCCGAGGGCGTGTGGGACAGCGCCGCCGCCTGCATGCGGTCGTATCTGTTGCTGCGCGAGCGGGCCAGGTCGTTCCGGGCAGACCCGAGGGTGATCGAGGCGCTCGAACAGTCGCGTGTTCCTGAGCTGTCGAGGCCGACGCTCCTCGACGGCGAGAGCCCCGCCGATCTGCTGGCCGACCGCGCGGCTTTCGAGGACTTCGACGCCGAAGCCGCCGCACGGCGCGGTTACGGCTACGCGCGGCTGTCCCAGCTCGCGTTCGACCACCTGCTGGGCGAGGCCTGACCCTAGACCGTGTCCGCACCGTGTGCACACGTGTTGGCATCTGACGTGCGGGTGCCGGCATCTGGTACCCGGGTGCCGGCACCTGGTGTACCGGTGTTGGCACGTGATGCACGGGCGTTGGCACCGGGTACCGCAACGCGCTCAACGGCGCCGGGCTCTTCGATTGTGCCCGCCCGCTTGACCGGCACCACCCACTCGACCGCACCACCGTTCCGCCCACTGCCCGGGCCGCACCCCACTGCCCGCACCATCTCCTCCATCGCGCTGGCCAAACCCCACCTCACCGCCGCGCCGAAGTGGTCCGGACCACCGCCCGCACCCACCGGACGCGGCGCGCGGTGCCCCGCCAGAGCCGGGAGGACGCCGCCGCTGCGGCAGACGGCCGATGTGACCCGGCTGACACGGCACCGGCCGTGGTGGGACGATGCCCGAACGCGATCACCACGGTCCTCGGGAGGGTCATGTCCGCGCTCGGCACCCGCACCCGCCTCGGATACTCGCTGGGGTCTTTCGTCACCGGAGCCTTCGGCACCGTTCCCGGACTGCTGTTGTTGCCCTACCTCACGGACACGCTCGCCGTGCCCGCGGCCGCGGCCGGTGCCATCGTGCTCCTGCCGAAGGCGTGGGACGTCGTGTTCAACCCGGTGGCCGGCAGGCTGTCCGATGCGGACCTCGTCCGGCGCGGCAGCCGCACGCGCTCTCTCCTCGCCGGTGGTCTCGCGCTCGCTGTCACGTTCGCGGCGCTGTTCGCTCATCCCGGACTCGGCGGCACCGGCGCCGATTCGGCCTACGTCGTCGCGGTGTTCTTCCTGTGCGCCACGGCGTTCGCGTTCTTCCAGGTGCCGTTCAACGCGCTTCCGGCCGAACTCACCGGCGGCTACCACGAGCGCACCCGCCTCACGACGTGGCGCATCGCCGTGCTCGCGCTGGCGATCCTCACCTCGGGAGCGGTCGCCCCGGCCGTGGTGAACGGCGTCGGCGGGGTGGACGGCTACCGCGTCATGGGCGTGTTCGTCGCCGTGCTCATCGTGCTGGGGACGGTCGCCGTGGTGCTGGGCATCCGAGGGGTGCCGACGGCGACGCCGCGAAGGCCGACACCCTCATGGCGGGAGCTCGCCGCCACCATGCGGCAGTGGCGGTCGTTCCGGCTGCTGCTCGGTGTGTACTTCGTACAGGCGCTCGGCGTCGCCACGTTGCTCGCCGCGGTCAGCTACGTCGCCCGCTACGTCCTCGGCGACGCCGGCTACCAGTCGCTGTTGTTCGCCGGGTTCGTCGGGCCCGCGCTGCTGGTGATGCCGCTGTGGGACCGGGTGGGACGGTCGGGCGGGAAGCTCGCCGGGTTCCGGATCGCGACGGTGGCGTTCGCGGTGGCGCTGGCGGGCCTGGCCTTCGCGCGGGTGTTGCCGCCCGCGCTGGTGTTCGTCCTCGTCGCGGTGGCGGGGGTCGGTTACGCGGGCGTTCAGGTGTTCCCGCTCGCGCTGCTGCCCGACCTGATCACCGAGGAGGAACGCCGTACGAAAGCGGCGAGGGCGGGGGTGACGGCCGGGGTGTGGACGGCGGCCGAGGCGCTCGGGCTCGCGCTGGGGCCGAGCCTCTTCGGGCTGGTGCTGTCGTGGGGCGGCTACGTGTCGAGCACCAACGCGGCAGCCAGCCAGCCGGACAGCGCGGTCACCGCGATCACGCTCGGGTTCTCGGTGCTGCCCGCCGTGCTGGTGGCGCTGGGACTGCCGCTGCTGCGGCAGAAGGTGTTCGGCCCGGAGCGCAGGCCCCACGACGGCGACTCCGGCGAGAGGAAGGTGGTTGACGCATGAGGATCGACGACGTGCTGGACGAGGTGCGAGCGCTTCGTGCCGCCGACGCCCCCACCCACGGGGGCCGCACGCTTGCCTACGTCTACGACAGCGGCCTTGCCGAGGTGGACGAGCTGGGCGCGCGAGCGTACGCGCTGGCTTCGGCGGCGAACGCGCTCGACCCCACGACGTTCCCCAGCCTGCTGCGGATGGAGAACGATCTCGTTGCCACGGCGGCCGCATTGCTCGGCGGCGATCAGGAGACGGTGGGGACCGTGACCTCGGGCGGCACAGAGTCGTGCCTGCTCGCCGTCCTCGCGGCAAGGCAGGCGCGACCCGAGGTCGCCGACCCCGCTGTGGTCCTGCCGACCACCGCGCACGCCGCGTTCCACAAGGCCGCGCATCTGTTCGGGCTGCGCGTCGTGGCCGTCGAGGTCGATCCGGTGACGTTCCGGGCCGACGCGGCGGCGATGGCGGCGGCGATCGACGAGGACACCGTGCTGGTGGTCGCCGGCGCCCCTTCGTATGCGCACGGTGTCGTCGATCCGGTCGCGGAGATCGCCGAAGCCGCCGCCCGGCGCGGCGTCCGCATGCACGTCGATGCCTGCATCGGCGGGTGGGTCCTGCCCTACCTGCGCGGACTCGGAGTCGAAGGGCCTGCGTTCGACCTCTCCGTTCCCGGCGTCACCAGCATCTCGGTGGATCTGCACAAGTACGCCTACTGTCCCAAGGGCGTCTCGGTGTTGCTGCACGCGAACGCGGAGCTGAGGCGAGGCCACTACTTCGGTAGTGCCGACTGGCCCGGCTACACGATGCTCAACACCACCGTGCAGTCCACCCGTTCCGGCGGTCCGCTCGCGGCGGCATGGGCCGTGGTCCGCCACCTCGGCGACGAAGGTTATCTGAGGCTGGCCCGTGACACGCTCCACGCCGTGGAGGCGATCAGGGCGGGGGTCGAGGCAACGGACGGCCTTCGCGTGCTCGGCGAGCCCGGCGCCACGCTGCTCGCCGTGGCCACCGACGGCACGGACGCCGGTTTCGACCTGTTCACGGTGGCCGACGAGATGCGGCTGCGTGGGTGGTACGTGCAGCCGCAGTTCGCGCACGGGCACTCGCCGGTGAATCTGCACCTGACCGTGACCGCCGTCAATCGGGACTGCCACGACGAGTTCGTGGCGGATCTGAGGGCGTCCGTGGACGCGGCCCGTGCCTCGGGTCCGGTGGCCGTGGACCCGGCGTTGCGTGCGGTACTGGCGGGGCTCGACCCGGACGCGCTGACAGCGGAGCAGTTCGCGGGACTGCTCGATGCCGCCGGACTGGCGCCCGGTGCCGATGCCGCGCTGCCCTCGCGGATGGCGCCGATCAACGCGCTGCTCGACGCGGCTCCACCGCGCCTGCGGGAACGGGTGCTCCTCGAATTCCTCGGCGTGCTCTACCGGCCTTCCCGTCGAGAAGCCACAGTGGACTGATCAGCGTCTGCGGCGGCCGCCATTCGCTCCGCCAGCGACCGGGAAAGATCGGCGAGCTCGGGAGGCCCCTCGATGGTGTAAGGCACGCCGACCGCGGCGAGTGTGACAGCGAGCCACTCCCAGCTGTCCGGAGCGGTGACGTACCGGCAGGTGGCGTCATCGACGGCTTCGAGGTAGCCCGCCTCCGCGTCGAGTCGTTCGGACACCACAGCCAGTGGTGCCGAGAAGCGCACGACCCCCCGCTCCCGCGAGGCGGGGTCGTGCGTGTGGCTGGGGAACGGGACGGCGTTCTCCGGAAGCGGGCGGGGGACGAATGTCGTGCCGGGCACGGTCAGCTCGCTGATCCGGTCGAGGCGGAAGGTGCGCCAGTCGCCGCGATCGCGGTCCCAGCCGAGGACGTACCACCGCCTGCCAAGGTGCACCAGCCGGTACGGCTCCACCCGCCGGGACGCGGTGGCCCCCTGCTTCGCCGCGTACCGGAAGCGCACGTCCTGATGTGCGTGCGCGGTGGCGCCGAGCGTGTGCAGCAGCCGCAGGTCCGCTGCCGCGGGCGTTCGCCGCGACCCCGGCCGGATCGACGCGGCCACGGCACGCACCTGGTGCCGCAACCGGGAGGGAAGCACCTGCCCGAGTTTGCGCAAGGCGCCTTCGGCCGCGCCCGTGGGGTCGGCTGGAGCCACCAGCCGCAGCCCGACCACGGTGCCGACCGCTTCCTCGTCGGTGAACAGCAGGGGAGGCAGGGCCTGCCCCGCGACGAGCCGGTAGTGGCCGCCGGGGCCCCGCGCCGACGACACCGGATAGCCCAGCTCGCGGAGCTGATCGAGGTCCCGCCGCAGCGTCCTTGGCGAGACGCGGAGTCGTTCGGCCAGCTCCGCGGCCTGCCACGACCTGCCGTTCTGCAACAACGACAGCAACTGGAGCAGACGTGTTCCCGGCGTTCCCATCGTGCAGAACCCTACCCGCCGAATTGTGGCCGGAATCCGACCACAATCGTTTCTAGTGTCGGCCGTATGCAGCACGCACGGATCCGGCTCGTCGGAGCTCGCCAGCACAATCTGAAGAACCTCGACCTGACGATTCCCCGGAGAGCGATCACGGCGTTCACCGGTGTGTCCGGCTCCGGCAAGACCTCGCTGGTGTTCGACACGATCGCCGCGGAGGCGCAGCGCCAGTTGAACGAGACCTTTCCCGCCTTCGTGAGACACCGCCTGCCGAGTTACGGAAGGCCCGAGGTCGATCTGGTGGAGAACCTCTCTCCCGTCGTGGTCGTCGATCAGCGCCGGTTGGGCGGCAACGTCCGCTCCACCGTGGGCACGATCACCGACAGTTACACGCTGTTGCGCCTGCTCTTCTCCCGCGCAGGCGAGCCGAGGGTCGGGGAATCGACGTTGTTCTCGTTCAACGAACCGGCGGGGATGTGCCCTCGGTGCAGTGGCCTCGGCCGGGTCGTCACCGCTGACACCAGCCGGTTCGTCGATCTCGACCGCTCGCTGGAGGGCGGAGCGATCCAGCTTCCGGGGTTCGGCGCGGGGCGTGGGCGGGAGAAGTACTGGTACCGGCAGTACGCCGACAGCGGCCTCTTCCCGCTCAGCACACCGCTGCGCGAATGGTCGCCTGACCAGCTGGAGGCATTGCTCCACGGCGGTGAGGCCGCTGACCGGCTCGGCAAGCCGGTGCCGAAGGACTACGAAAGTCTCGTCGAGCACTTCACCCGCATCTACCTGCACGCCGAAGGTGAGGTCTCCGCGCGCAAACAGGCCGCGGTGGAGGCGTTCACGCGGTCGGCGGTCTGCCCGGAGTGCCACGGTGAACGCCTGAACGAGGTGGCGCGGTCCGTCAGGGTCGCCGGACGGACCATCAGCGAGTACACGGCGATGGAGATCGGCGATCTCGTGGACGTGGTCCGCGCCATCGCGGGCCCGGCGACCGCACCGGTGGTGGAGAGCCTCGTCGAACGGCTGGAGGCGCTGACCGGGATCGGGCTCGGCTACCTCAACCTCGCCAGGCCGACCGGCACGCTTTCCGGCGGCGAGTCGCAGCGGATCAAGATGGTTCGCCACCTCACCAGCAGCCTGACCGAGATGCTCTACGTCTTCGACGAGCCTTCGGTGGGTCTGCATGCCCGTGACCTTGACCAGCTCACGCAGTTCTTGCGGCGTCTGCGGGACAAGGGCAACACGGTTCTCGTCGTGGAGCACGACCTCGACGTGGTGGCGATCGCGGACCACGTGGTCGATCTCGGCCCCGGAGCGGGCGCCGCCGGTGGCGAGGTCGTCTACGAAGGACCGGTGCCGGGCCTCGGACGTGCCTGCACTCCCACAGGACGCGCGTTCGGGCGAAGGCCGGCCCTCCGGACCGCATCGCGGCGACCGACCGGCAGTGTGCCGGTTCGGGGTGCCACGCGGCACAACCTGCGTGGCGTGGACGTGGACGTGCCCACCGGAGTGCTCACGGCCGTCACCGGTGTGGCGGGGTCCGGGAAGAGCAGCCTCATCGGTGTGCTGCTCGAACAGCATCCAGGATGCGTGGTGGTTGACCAGAGCGCGGTGTCGGCGAACCGGCGGTCGAGCCTGGTCACCTATTGCGGCCTGGCAGGCGCGCTCCGGGGGATGTTCGCCGAAGCCCACGGGGTCAGCTCCTCCCTGTTCAGTCCGAACTCGGCGGGCGCGTGTGGTGAATGCAGGGGGCTCGGGGTGGTGTTCACCGATCTCGCCTTCCTCGAGGGGGTTACCTCCGTGTGCGGGACCTGCCGGGGACGGCGGTTCACCGAGGAGGTCCTGAAGTACACAGTGGACGGAATGTCGATCGCCGATGTGCTCGACCTCACCGTGGACAGGGCCCGGCTTCTACTCGATCTGGAGCCGCTGAAGCCGACGCTGGCCGCCCTCGCGGACGTGGGCCTCGGATACCTCGCTCTCGGGCAACCCCTCAGCACGCTCTCCGGCGGCGAGTGCCAGCGGTTGAAACTCGCGGCGGAGTTGCGTCGCGACGGGCTGCCCGGTCTCTACGTGCTGGACGAGCCGACGACTGGCCTTCATCCCAGCGATGTCGGGCGGCTACTGGCGATCTTCGACCGGCTGGTCGATGCCGGGAACACGGTGGTCGTCGTGGAGCACAACCTCGAACTCGTCGCGCACGCCGACTGGGTGATCGACCTCGGGCCGGGAGCGGGGCACCACGGCGGGCGGGTGTTGTTCGCCGGAACGCCCGCCCAGCTTTGTGACGACCCGAGGTCGGTGACGGCCGAGTACCTCCGCCGCGCCCTGCGCCGCTGACCGCTGGCGGGAACGGCCGCCGCCGTGGGGTGGTCCGGCACCTGCCCTGCCCCGGAACGAACCTTCCGGGACGGCTGCGGCCCCCGAGCCGTCCCGGAAGCTGGGACAGCGCCGGGTTCTCGCCGTGGTGGCGTGAGACGCACGCCACGGGACCGGTCGCCCGCCGTCGCTTTCGGCATCCTGAGCCGCATGCCGGATCAGCCTCACTACCTCGCGGGCCTCGACCTGACGGGCCGGAAGGTCGTCGTCGTGGGCGGCGGAACCGTCGCGCAGCGGCGCCTTCCCCGGTTGCTGGCCGCGGGCGCGACGGTCGAGCTGATCGCCCCGCACACCACACCGTCCGTACAGGCGCTGGCCGACGCGCGCACGCTGGTGTGGCACGCCCGCCCTTACCAGGACGGCGACCTGGACGGCGCCTGGTACGCGCTCGCGTGCACCGACGACCCCGAGGTCAACGCCGCCGTGGTGGCCGAGGCCGAGCGTGCCAGGGTGTTCTGCGTGCGCTCCGACGCCGGGGCACGCGGCAGTGCCGTCACTCCGGCGACCGGCGAACACGACGGTCTGACCGTCGGTGTGCTCTCCGGTGGTGCGCCGAGACGGTCGGCGGCCGTGAGGGACGCGGTGCTCGACGCACTGCGCACGGGTGCGGTGGCCGACTCCGACGACGGCCGCCCTCCAATGGCGGGAGTCGCGCTCGTCGGCGGAGGACCGGGCGATCCCGACCTCATCACGGTGCGAGGACGGCGGTTGCTCGCGCGCGCCGACGTCGTCGTCACCGACCGCCTCGCTCCCCGCGAACTGCTGGACGAGTTGGGCGACCACGTTCAGGTCGTGGACGCCGCCAAGATCCCGTACGGGCGCGCGGCCGCGCAGGAGGCCGTGAACCGCGTACTCATCGAGCAGGCCAGGGCAGGCCGGTTCGTGGTGCGGCTCAAAGGTGGAGACCCCTACGTCTTCGGCAGGGGCTTCGAGGAGGTGCTCGCGTGTGCCGAGGCGGGTGTTCCCGTCACAGTGGTCCCCGGGGTGACGAGCGCGTTCTCGGTGCCCGCCGTGGCAGGCGTCCCGGTGACCCATCGCGGGGTGGCGCACGAGGTCGTCGTCGTGTCCGCCCACCTGCCGCCGGGTCACGAGCAATCGCTCGTGGATTGGGAGGCTCTGGGCCGTATGCGGGGCACCGTCGTGGTGATGATGGGACTCGAACGGCTCGCGCTCGTCGCCGACACGCTTGTGGCGGCGGGCCGTCCGGCCGACACCCCGGTGGCCGTGGTGCAGGAGGGCACGCTGCGCACACAGCGTGTGGTGCGCTCGACACTCGCCGGGGTGGCGCGGGCTGTGGCCGGGGCCGGGCTTCGGCCACCTGCCGTTGCCGTGATCGGTCCGGTCGCCGGACTGTCCGCATCGGAGACGGCATCGGAGACCGCCAGGGAGACGGCGAAGGACGCCACGACCGCCACGGCAATCGGCACCGCGTCGCGAGCTGGCGTGGACAACCGCCGTGGGAGACCACGACATCCCACACGCTGAAACATCCGTGCATCGCACGGCGCGATGTCGCTCTCACTCTCCGCCATACCACTGCGCGGGGGCCGGACGGTGGGCGAGTATGTCAGCCATGAGTGGCAGCGAAACGACTGATCAGGCACCCGGCGAGTACGTCTCCCTTCGCGTCGAGCGCACGGGACACGTCGCCGAGGTGACCCTGCTTGGGCCGGCCAAGGGCAACGCGATGGGCCCGGACTTCTGGCGCGAACTTCCCGTCGCCTTCGCCGAGTTGGACGCCGACCCCGAGGTGCGGGCCGTCGTGCTGACCGGCAGCGGCAGGAACTTCTCCTACGGCCTCGATCTCGCCGCGATGCTGCCGTCGTGGAGCGAGTACCTCGGAGGAGGGGACGGCGCGGGACTCGCCCGCCCTCGCCGCGAGTTCCTCGACGAGATCCGCAGGATGCAGGACTCCATCACGGCCGTGGCCCGCATCCGGAAACCGGTCATCGCCGCCGTCTCCGGCTGGTGCATCGGCGGAGGAGTGGACCTCATCTCCGCCGCGGACGTGCGCCTCGCCAGTGCCGACGCGACCTTCAGCGTCCGCGAGGTCAAGGTCGCCATCGTCGCCGACATGGGCAGCCTCCAGCGGCTCGCCTCGATCATCGGGAGGGCCACCTGCGGGAACTCGCGTTCACCGGAAAGGACATCGACGCCGCGAGGGCCGAGAAGATCGGTCTGGTCAACGACGTCTACGCCGACAGGGACGCCACGCTCGACGCGGCGCGCGGTATGGCGGCCGAGATCGCGGCGAATCCGCCACTGGTGGTGCAGGGGGTCAAGGACGTACTCTCCGTCAACACCGAACAGCGGATCGAAGCCGGGCTGCGATACGTGGCGACGTGGAACGCCGCGTTCCTGCCCAGCCAGGACCTGAACGAGGCAGTGCAGGCGTTCCTGCAACGCAGGCAGCCCGAGTTCAAGGGCGAGTGAGGGAGGCGCACGAAGTGGGCAACGACGGCAGCGGCGCCGGCGACGGTACGAAGGCCACTGAGGACGCAGAGAGCACTCAGGTGTACCGGACGTTCCGGCGGGCACGGGATCTGCTGCTGACCCATCGCGAGGATTACGCAGCGGCGCGCGAGGAGTTCGCCTGGCCGGAGTTCGCCGAGTTCAACTGGGCGCTCGACTGGTTCGACCGCATCGCGGCCGAGGAGCGCAACGCCGGACGTCCGGCGCTGTGGATCGTGGAGGAGGACGGGGCGGACAACCGCTGGACCTTCTCCGAGCTTTCGGCCCGCTCGAACCAGGTGGCCAACTGGCTGCGCGGGCTCGGCGTGCGGCGCGGTGACCGGCTGATTCTCATGCTCGGCAACCAGGTCGAGCTGTGGGAGACGATCCTGGCCTGTATGAAGCTGGGCGCGGTGATCATCCCGGCTTCGACGTTGCTGGCCCCTGCCGATCTGCGCGACCGCGTCGAACGTGGCGCCGCGCGGCACGTCGTGGTCCGCGACGCCGACACCGCCACGTTCGCCGACGTGGCGGGCGATTACACCCGGATCGCCGTGGGTGAGCGCGTACCGGGATGGGAGTCGTTCGCCGACGCTCGCACCGCCGAGGCGACGTTCTCGCCCGACGGCGTCACGCGCGCCGACGACGAGTTGCTGTTGTACTTCACCTCGGGCACGACGGCGAAACCGAAGCTCGTCAGGCACACCCACATCTCGTATCCCGTCGGCCATCTGTCCACCATGTACTGGATCGGCCTCGAACCCGGCGACGTGCACCTCAATATCTCGTCGCCAGGCTGGGCCAAACACGCGTGGAGCAACGTCTTCGCCCCATGGAACGCCGAGGCCACGGTGTTTCTGTACAACTACGGGCGCTTCGACGCGGCGGGGCTCATGGAGCAGATGGACCGGTGCGGCATCACGAGTTTCTGCGCACCGCCCACCGTGTGGCGCATGCTCATCCAGGCCGACCTGACCGCACTGAGGAACCCGCCTCGCAAGGTGGTCGGCGCGGGCGAGCCACTGAACCCCGAGGTCATCGACCAGGTCGAACGGGCGTGGGGCGTGACGATCCGCGACGGGTTCGGGCAGACCGAGACGAGTGTGCAGATCGCCAACACACCCGGTCAGCCGGTCAAACCGGGGTCGATGGGCCGCGCCGTACCCGGTTTCACGGTCGCGCTCGTCGATCCGGTGACGGGGCAACCGGCGAGTGAAGGCGAGATCTGCCTCGATCTGAGGTCGCGGCCGGTGGGCCTGATGACCGGATACGCGGGCGACGACGAACGCACCGAGGCGGCGTTCGCGGACGGCTATTACCACACCGGTGATGTCGGAACGATCGACGACGACGGCTACATCACCTATGTGGGAAGGACCGACGACGTGTTCAAGGCGTCGGACTACCGCATCTCGCCGTTCGAACTGGAGAGTGTCCTGCTCGAACACGACGCGGTGGCCGAGGCAGCCGTCGTTCCCGCGCCCGACGAGATCAGGCTCTCCGTGCCGAAGGCCTACGTGGTCCTGGCCGACGGGTACCAACCGGACGCGGCCACCGCGGAGAGCATCCTCGCGTTCGCCAGGAAGAATCTCGCGCCGTACAAGCGAATCCGGCGCATCGAGTTCGCCGACCTGCCGAAGACGATCTCCGGCAAGATTCGCAGGGTCGAGCTGCGGGGCAGGGAGAACACCAAGGGTGACTCGCGCGCCACCACCGAGTTTCGCGAGGAGGACTTCCCTTCCCTCAGGGGCTGAACGGCGGCTCGACCGCGGTGGAACACCACCCGATGCGGTGACACGAAGATCGAACGAATCGCTAACGATCCGGCTCACCGTGCCGATGGAATCTGTGAGCGACATCTCGCGGAGAAGTGTGAGATGTCGCTCACAGGTTATGTCCCAAGGGTGATGATCCACCGCGAGCGAACGCAGGGTGCGATGAGTACCGATCACGACAGCGGAGTCGTCGGAGCCGAGGTTCCGTCCTCCGACCCGTTCACCGGCACGACAGCCGTTGCGGCGGCCGACGCGGCAGCGGAGCCGTTTCCGCCCACCTCGGCACCGTCGGCTCTCCGGGCGCCACAGCCACCGTCACAGCCACCGGAGGCGCAGCCGCCCACCACACCATGCACCGTTGTCTGGAGCCGTGGCAGGCCCTACGTGCTGGAGAGCGGGGCAGGAAGGCCGAGGTGGATGGGCGTCGATCATCACGGCCGCCCTCAGGCGCTCACCGGCGAGGAGTTGCGCAGGCGGGGCTGGAGCTATCGACGCTCCTCCTGATCGCCGCCGGTCCTCGCCCCGATACGGTGAGCGGGTGACGAAAGCTCGACCTGTCGGCGCCGACGGTGATCTGTCACTGGCGCGGCAGCTCATGACGGTGCCGAACCTCCTCTCGATCTTACGGCTCGCAGGCGTTCCGGTATTCCTGTGGCTCCTGCTGGGCCCGGAAGAGGACGGCTGGGCGCTCGCGCTCCTGGTCGCCAGCGGTGTCACCGACTGGCTGGACGGCAAGCTCGCGCGGCTGCTCGACCAGACGACGAAGCTCGGGCAGTTGCTCGACCCGGCGGCCGACCGCCTCTACATCGCTGCGGCCCTGCTGGCGTTCCTGCTGCGGGGCATCGTGCCCTGGTGGGTGGTGGCCGTGCTCGTCGGCAGGGAGATCATGGTCGGCCTGGCGCTGGTCGTGCTGCGCAGGCACGGTTTCGCGCCGCCCGAGGTCACCTACGTGGGCAAGGCGGCGACGTTCACCCTCATGTACGCCCTGCCGTTGATGCTGCTCACGCACGATCCCTCGACCACGTTCACCGACGTGGTCCAGCCGTTCGCCTACGCGTTCACGGCGTGGGGCGCGGTGCTGTACGTGTGGTCGGGCGTGCTGTACGTGTGGCAGATCGCCAGGGCGGTGTCCTCGGGGTCCTCCGACGCCTCAGGGGCCTCGGGATCCTCCGGGGCACCGAGTTCCTCGCAGGAGACGTGACAGCAGGCCACGGACCTCGCTCCGGCGTTGTGCCGAAGGGCGCTCCGGGTGGATCATGGTGTTGAGTGGGAAGGGAGACTCCTGTGTCTACTCCTGAGGAGCTGCGCTACACCGCTGAACACGAGTGGGTCGCGCTCGCCGACGACGGCAGGGCCCGCATCGGCATCACGGACTACGCGCAGAACCAGCTCGGCGACGTGGTCTTCGTCGAGCTGCCTGACGTGGGCGCCCACCTGGACGCAGATGAGCCGTTCGGCGAGATCGAGTCCACGAAGAGCGTTTCCGAGTTGTTCGCCCCGCTCGACGGCGAGGTCGTGGCCGTCAACGACGCCGTCACCGCGTCCCCGGAGACGGTCAACTCCGACCCGTACGGGGAGGGCTGGCTCGTCGAGGTGACCGTTGACGACCCCTCGGCCGTGGAGGCGCTCCTCACCGCCGAGGCATATCGGCGTGTGATCGACAACTGATCCGGGAGCCCCGGCACTCCTGACGGCCCGGACACGGTACGTTGACTCCACACGTTGAACAGAACAACACTCCAGTTGCGTAAGGAGAGCTTGCGGTGAGCACGAACGACGGGCCCGGCGTTCCCCCGGAGCAGTCTCCGGAGCGGACCTCCGTTTTCCGAGCCGACTTCCTGTCGGAGCCAGAGGGCCACGAGGCGCCGGCGGTGGAGCCGCAGGCCGCCGGTGTCGATGCGCTGCCCGCAGGCTCCGCGCTGCTGGTGGTGAAGCGGGGCCCCAACGCGGGTTCCCGGTTCCTGCTCGACCGCGACACCACGAGCGCGGGACGGCACCCCGACAGCGACATCTTCCTCGACGACGTCACGGTGTCCCGCCGTCACGCCGAGTTCCGCCGCGAGGGCGGCGAGTTCGTGGTGATCGACGTGGGCAGCCTCAACGGCACGTACGTGAACCGTGAGCCGGTCGATCAGGCAGTGCTGTCCGGTGGCGACGAGGTACAGATCGGCAAGTTCCGCCTCGTCTTCCTGACCGGTCCGGGACACGGAGGTCAGGGGGCACGGTGACGGCTGCCGGGCGGCCACAGCGAGAGGGGTTGAGCATCGGGGCCGTGCTGGCGCAGCTGCGCCCCGACTTCCCCGACGTGACGATCTCGAAGATCCGGTTCCTCGAATCGGAGGGGCTCGTCCGGCCTGCCCGCACACCGTCCGGCTATCGCCAGTTCGGCCCCGCCGACGTGGAACGCCTCCGGTACATCCTGGCCGCCCAGCGGGACCACTACCTGCCGCTCAAGGTCATCAAGGAGCAACTCGACGCCGCCGACCGCGGTGACTCGGCGACCCCCGGCGTTCCCCGCCTGCCGAGGAAACTGGTGGCGATCTCGACGTCTGACGGCGCCGACCGGGTGCCCGGCGCACCGGGGCCGGACGAGTTCGCCTCGGACCCCGACGCGGACGCGCGGCTGACAGGCGACGACGTCCTCGACCACGCCGGCATCGACGGGCTGATGCTCGAAGAGTTGCGCCAGTACGGGCTGGTCAAGCCGAGCGCCGCCGGGTTCTACGACACCGACGCGGTGCGGATCGCCCGCACGGTGAAGGCCATGAGCGACTACGGCATCGAACCCCGTCATCTGCGAGCGTTCCGCGCGTCCGCCGATCGGGAGGTCGGCCTCGTGGAACAGATCGTCGCTCCGGTGTACCGCCAGCGGGACGCCGACGCGAAGGCCAGGGCCGACGAGCTGGTGAAGGAGCTGGCCGCGTTGTCGGTCACTCTGCACACGTTGCTCGTCAAAACCGGGATTCGCGGTGTGACCGGTGGGTAGACTCGTGTGAGTGATGGACAGTGCCGATGTGTCGTGTTGATGACGCTCGAGTTCGGCGGGTCTACGCGGCCCTTTCGATGACGTACCGTAGACGAACCGGTTCGCGAAGAGCCGTGCAAGACAACAAGTTTCGCGACGAGCACAGCGTCCTGATGACGGGTAGCGTCGAGAAGAGTCGGCGTGGGACCCTTGTCGAGAGCGCTGCGGCCCGCGCGCAGGAGAGGGAGGCGAAGCCCGATGAGCGAAATGCGCGTCGTCGGCGTCCGGGTCGAGCTGCCCGCGAATCAGCCGATCTTGCTGCTGCGGGAGACCGACGGTGAGCGGTACCTGCCGATCTGGATCGGCTCTGTGGAAGCGACGGCCATCGCCCTGGAACAGCAGGGTGTCCGTCCCGCGAGGCCGCTCACCCATGACTTGCTCAAGGACATTATCGGCGCACTGGGCCGGGAACTTCAGCAGGTCGTTATCACCGATCTGAGCGAAGGTACCTTCTTCGCCGAACTCGTCTTCGACGGCGACGTCCGAGTCTCGGCCCGGCCGAGCGACTCGGTGGCTCTCGCCCTGCGCGTCGGGGTGCCCATCCACGCCGAGGACTCGGTGCTGGAGGAAGCGGGCTTGATCATCCCCGACGAGCAGGAGGACGAGGTGGAGAAGTTCCGCGAGTTCCTCGACTCCGTCTCTCCGGAGGACTTCCGGGGCGCCGACACCTGAGCGGTCAGCCGGCTTCGGTCGCCCTGGCGAACAGCGCGGTCAGTTCGTCCGCGTAATGCCGTAGATCGAGTCCTGGGTCGGTGAGGAGTTGCTGCGCCAGCCCTTCCAGCGCGCTGCGGATGGTCCTGGCCATGATCTCGGGGTCGAATTCGGTGAAGTGTCCCTCTCTCTGTCCCTGCGTGAGTTGTCTGGCGAGCCTGCCGACCCGGAGGTCGCGCACGACGGTCTCGAACAGCGGCGAGCCGTCGGAGTCCCTCGCGTTGGTGGCGATCTCGGTCACCGCGTGCACGTGCCGTGGATGCGCGGCGAGGTAGGCGATCTCGGCTTCCAGGAACGATCGCAGCAGAGCGGTTCTGCCATCGGACGTGCTGGTGTGCTCCTCGACGAACCGGTCGTGGTGATCGATGAGCGTCATCAGCGTCGCTGTCATCAACTCGTTCTTGTCCGCGAAGTGGTAGGAGATCATTCGCGTGCTGCTGAGCCCGGCTTTGTCGATGATGCGGGCGAAGGATGTTCTTCCGTATCCGAGTTCCGCCACCACCTCGACGGTCGCCGCGATGATCTGTGACCTGCGAGTCGCTTCGGCCGGAGTCAAGCCCATTCCGGCAGTGAAGTCATCGATTACTTGCATGAGTAAAAAATAACTTGCGTGAGTAAACGTGTCAAGTCGGTGACGGCCGCACAAGGTGCCCCGGTGGTCCGCGCGTCGCGTTGACCGGCCTGGCAGGCGGGCTTACCGTCGAAAGGACGTGAATCGCGCCGATGTGATTACGCTGGTAAAGCGGTTCGTCGTGGCGGGATTGTCGTAACCGGTCGGTTCCGGCCCGGGATCGGCGGTCTTGTTTCGCTGCCGGCGCCACGCCGGGCGAGAGGAGGCAGGGTGGTCCACGAGAGTCCGGTGAGTGCTACCGATGGTGAGCAGGGGGAGTTGTTCCCCGACAGCTCGTTGCCGGACGAGCTGGTGGGCTACCGTGGCCCCGCTGCCTGTCAGATCGCCGGAATCACGTACCGGCAGCTCGATTACTGGGCGAGAACGAAACTGGTGACACCCAGTATTCGTACTGCTCACGGCTCCGGTTCGCAGCGGCTTTATTCCTTCAAGGACCTGCTGGTTCTCAAGATCGTCAAACGGCTGCTCGACACCGGTGTCTCGCTCCAGAACATTCGCGTCGCTGTCGATCATCTGCGGGCGAGGGGAGTGCGCGACCTGGCGAAGGTCACCCTGTTCTCCGACGGCGCCACCGTGTACGAGTGCACGTCGCCGGAGGAGATCGTCGATCTTCTTCAGGGTGGTCAAGGCGTTTTCGGCATCGCGGTCAGCAACGCGATGCAGGAGATCACCGGCACCCTCCACGAGTTCCCCGCCGAGCGCGCCGACGGCGGGAGGATCGAACCGGACGTGCCGGATGAGCTCTCCGAACGCCGCAACGCCCGCCGCACCGGCTGACCTGCTCGTCCGGCAGGCGGCAGCCACACGGGAAGGTGGCCGCCGCCGGAAGGAGAGCATTCACGCTCCAAGCTGGAGACTCCGCTGGAGCAGGGCGGACACCGGCCGGTACGAGGCGAAACGCAGGGGAAGGTCACGCAACCACAGCCGGAACGGGTCGGCTGGTGCGTAGAGACCCCTGACCCTGCGGCCTAGTTTCTGCTTCTTCTCCGCTTCGGGGCGGAGTTCTTCCTCCCATGCCTTCAGCGCCGTGAGCACGTCGCCGTGGTGCTGGTCCAGTGCCGTGCCGAGGCGGTCGGCCCCGGCGACCGCCAGCGAGGAGCCGAATCCGGCGAAGAGGGTGACACACCACGCGGCGTCGCCGAGCAGGACGACCCGGCCTCGGCTCCAGCGATCCACGATCACCTGGCTGATGGTGTCGAAGTACACCGACTCCGCGTGCGGGAGCTGGGCGAGCACCTCGGGAGCGGCCCAGCCCATGTCGCCGTAGCCGCGGGGCAGAGCGGACGCGGGGCCTTCGGCGAGTTCGGCGGCGGGGCGATCGGTGCGGTAACCGAAGAACGCGGCCGAGCGGCCCTGGCCGAGGTCGATGATCGCGAGGGTGCGCCCGGTGTCGGTCAGTGTCGATGTCGTGCCGGTCTCCACGCAGGACGGCAGGCGGTCGAGCAGGAACACGCCCACCATGTGGTCGAGGTCCAGGCGGAACTCGTCCTCAGGCCCGAAAACGAGGCTCCTGGTGGTCGAGTGGAGCCCGTCGGCGCCCACCACGAGATCGGCCCGTTCCACCGTGCCGTCGTTCAGGGTCACGTCCACGCCCGTGTCGTCCTGGGCGATCGCGGTGATCGTGGTGCCGAAGCGGATCTCGGCGGAGTCGCGCACGGCGGTGTGGAGCACATCCTCGATGTCGCCGCGCAGCAGGTTCAGCGCGTGTTTGCCGAGCATCGCGCGCACGGTCGGGCCCGCAACGGCGAACCGGGTGCTGCCGTCCGGCTTCACGTAGACCATCCGGTCAGGGGTGATGTGGCGCTGCGTGAGCGCGGGCAACACTCCCATGCGCTCGGCGGCGTCGTAGCCGATGCCGGAGAAGGTCACGGCGTAGCCGCCGGAACGGCGAGCTGGAGACCTTTCGACGACCAGCGACTCCCAGCCGATCTGGTGCAGTCGCAGTGCCGTGGCGAGTCCCGCGATGCCGGCGCCCACGACAACGGCCTTGCGTGTCATGTCAGTGCTCTCCTTCCGTGCGGGTCAGCCCCTGGGTGACGATGTCGATCAGCAGGTCGAGGATGGTGTCGAGCTTGGCGGGATCGCCGAGACGGTCGGCGTGCAGCGGCACCAGCAAGACGGTCTGGAGCACGCCGACCACGACGGCGGGGTCGATGTCGATGAGCTCGCCGCTGCGCTGCTTCTCGCCGATGTACTCGGTGAGC
Source organism: Saccharomonospora xinjiangensis XJ-54 (assembly GCF_000258175.1). Taxonomy (NCBI): domain Bacteria; kingdom Bacillati; phylum Actinomycetota; class Actinomycetes; order Pseudonocardiales; family Pseudonocardiaceae; genus Saccharomonospora; species Saccharomonospora xinjiangensis. The sequence goes on from NZ_JH636049.1 coordinate 4,293,769, forward strand.
GCGGTGGCCGGGTTGTCGGCGAGAGTGGCGGCTTTCGCGGGGTCGAGCCGCCGCGCGACCGCGCTCATCTCCTCGGGATGGGTCGTCAAGCGTCGCCACAGCGGGTTGGTCGCCAGCTCGTCCAGGGCGGCGCGCAGGAAGCGCCGCAACCCTTCACGGGTGTCGCCGGTGGCGCGCAGCCCGTCGTCGATGACCCGCTGTTTGACCGAACCCGACTCCCGGAGCATCAGCTCCAGGTACAGCGACTCCTTCGAGTCGAAGAACTGGTAGAAGCTGCTCTTCGCGATACCGGCCGGCGCGACGAGCTGGTCGAGTGACGTCTTGCGGAGCCCCAAGGTGGTGAACAGGTCGTAGCCGGTCGTTCGCAGGATCTGAGTGATCCGTGCCCGTTCCTCTGCGGTGAAGGCTGGTGGCATCGGTGACTTCCTCTCAGCATGGCAATATAAAAACAGAATAGATTTACGTTTTCAAGCGGTTGCTCCGTGCTTGCCCGATCACCCTGCGGCGGAGGTGCCCGCGCCGGTCATCCCCATCACAGCGCAGAACGCGACGCCGCCGGACGGAGTACCGTTGCCGTCGCTTGTCTGGAAGTGCGAACGGAGTTGTGGGTTGATCCTGCGCGTGAGCAGGGCGCCGTCCCGCCCTCTTTCCGGCCTGCGCCATCCGGCCAGAGCCGTGGTGATCGCATTCGCCTCGGCTGTCGTGGTGGGCACGAGCTTGCTCCTCCTCCCGGTTGCGAGAGAGTCGCGAGAGCTGACCGGCCTGGTCGAGGCACTGTTCACGGCGACCTCCGCGGTGTCCGTCACGGGACTGATCGTCGTGGACACGCCCGGCCACTGGTCCACCTTCGGTGAGCTGGTGATCCTCGGATTGATCCAGGTGGGGGGCCTCGGCGTCATGACGCTGGCCTCCCTGCTCGGGTTGGTGATCACCAGGCGGCTCGGTCTGCGGATGCGGTTGACCGCCCAGACTGAGACGAAGGCGCTCGGCCTGGGGGATGTGCGCCGTGTCGTCATCGGCGTCGCCCTGGTGAGCCTCACGTTCGAGACGATCATCGCGGCCGTGCTCACGGCGCGCTTCGTGAGCGGATACGGCTACGAGTTCGGCACGGCTGTGTACCACGGTGTGTTCCATGCCGTTTCGGCGTTCAACAACGCCGGGTTCGCGCTGTACGCGGACAATCTGATGCCCTTCGCCACGGACGTGTGGATCTGCGCGCCCATTGCCGTCGCGGTGATCGCGGGTGGGCTCGGGTTCCCGGTCTGGATCGAGGTGTGGCGGCGCGCCCGCGGCTCGCTGCATCGATGGTCCCTGCACGTCAAGCTGACGGTGCTGACCACGGCGGTGCTGCTCGTGGTGGGCGGGGTGGCGATCACCACGGCGGAGTGGAACAACCCGGGCACCCTCGGCCAGTTCGGCGTCGGAGGGCGGCTGATCGCCGGTCTTTTCCATGCCGTGATGCCGCGAACGGCCGGGTTCAACTCGCTCGACGTCGGGCAGTTCGAGTCGGGGACGCTACTCGTCAACGACATCCTGATGTTCGTGGGTGGCGGCAGCGCGGGCACCGCTGGCGGGATCAAGGTGTCCACGTTCGCGTTGCTGGCCTTCGTGATCGTCGCTGAGGTGCGGGCCCAGCCCACGGTGCACCTGATGGGCCGCAAGGTTCCGTCCGAGGCCCAGCGTCAGGCGCTGACGGTGGTCCTGCTCAGTGCGGGAGCCGTCATGGTCGCCACGCTCACGTTGCTGGCACTGACGCCGTTCGAACTCGACGAGGTGCTGTTCGAAGCGGTGTCGGCCTTCGCGACGGTCGGACTGTCCACTGGCATCACAGCCGACCTTCCCCCTGCGGGGCAGCTCGTGCTGACGGTGCTGATGTTCGCTGGCCGGATCGGTCCGATCACGCTCGCGTCGGCTCTCGCGCTCCGCGAACGGACTCGCAGATACGAACTCCCTGAAGAAAGGCCCATCATTGGCTGACACGAAGGACGACCGCAGGGTCGCTGTCATCGGCCTCGGCAGGTTCGGTGGCTCACTGGCGATCGAACTCACCCGGCTGGGCTGTGAGGTGCTCGGCATCGACGTGAATCCCAAGCGGGTGCAGCGTTTCGCCGATGAACTCACCCACGCCGCCGTCGCCGACAGCACGGACAGCGAGGCGCTGGTGCAACTCGACGTGCCCGCCTTCGGCCGGGCCGTGGTCGGCATCGGCAGCGACATCGAGGCGAGCATTCTCACCACCTCGCTGCTGTCGGAGTTCGGCGTCCAGCACATCTGGGCGAAGGCGGTGAGCCGCCAGCACGGCCGGATTCTCGAACGGGTCGGAGCGCAGCGGGTGGTCCTGCCGGAGTACGACATGGGGGAGCGGGTGGCTCACCTCGTCACCGGGCGCATCCTCGACTACATCGAGTTCGAGGACGACTACGCCCTCGTGAAGACCACTCCGCCCGCCGAGGCACTCGGCAGACAGCTTGGCGAGACGAGGCTGAGGAAGCGCTACGGGGTCACCGTGGTCGGTATCAAGCGGCCAGGGGCGGGGTTCACCTACGCCACCCCCGACAGCGTCGTGCAGGACGGGGACGTGGTGGTGGTGGCAGGGCGGCGCGACGACGTGGAACGTTTCGCCGAGATCGTCTGATCCGGCGCGGCGGTGCGAGCGCCCCGGCGCGCTCCGGTGTGGCTGGTCAGGTGGCCGGTCCACGTCGCGCGGGCTTCGACGGCAGTGCGGAGAATGCGGCGCCCACGGCGAGGAGTCCGGTGATCAGTCGTTCGGCGAGGTCAGCCCTGCTTCGCGGAAATCGCTCTGCTGCGCGGGTTCGAGCAGGAATCGTTGGAACGACTGGGCCGCGTGCTGCTTCACGTCGTCGGTTTTCGGGCCGGCGACCGCAAGGAACGGGTGATCGCCACGCGGGCCGGACGCGATGACCCGACCCGACGAGCCGATGAGTTCCGGATGCGTCTCGGCGAGCGCGTCGATCCGTTCGGTGGAGTCGGGAAGCCAGGCGGCAGGGTAGCCGCCCACGGTGGCGGGGTCGGAGGTTCCGGAGAGGACGGCCTCGACGTCCGCTGACGCCGCGGTGCGGACCTCGACCCGGACGCAGTGCTCGCCGACGACGATCCGTTCGCGGTTCCACCGGTCGGCGGCCGCCATCACGGGGGCATCCAGCGCGGGATCGACGGCGACCCGCACGGTGGTGTCGCCCTTGATGCAGTCGGTGGCCTGTGCCGCCGCGCGGCTCTGAAGCACACCGTCGGCCCAGTTCCAGCCGAACCACCCGGCGACGAGAAGCCCGAGCAGGACCACGCAGGCAATGGGCCACGCCGCCACACCACGCCTGCGCCCCACGGCGCGATGTGTTCCGGTCGAGGTCACCGACGACTCGGGCTGTGCTTGCCTGCGGATTCTGTGTCGTCCCCCGTGCCATCCCATGTCGCGTGCCCCCTCGACGTCGGCATTTGGCTACTCTCCGTGGGCGAGATCAAAACGTTATTACCTTACCAGGGGATTGCGTGATCAACTTGTGATCTGAATCAACACGAAGAGTGAGAGGTTGAGGGGTCGAGCAGGCTGCGGCAGAGCTCGACGAGCCGTTCCCGCAGCGGCGCCGCCCTCCGCGCGAACCCCGCCTGTTCCCTGGCGTAGGCCGCGCGCCCCTCAGGGGTCTCGATCTCCACGGGGGAGTAACCGTGGGCGGACAGATCGTACGGGCTGGCTCGCATGTCCAGCTCCCTGATCGCCACGGCGAGTGCGAAACAGTCGCCGAGCAACTCCGAGGCGACGAACGGATCGAGCTTGTGCGCGTGCTTGTACAGATCCATGCCGACGTGGAGGCAGCCGGGCTGATCGTTCTCGCGCTGAGTCCGCCGCGTTGGAGTGAACCGGTTGAGCGGCCTCGCCTCCGCGGTGAAGAACCGGAACGCGTCGAAGTGGCCGCACCGGAGGTCCATCGACTCCACCACGGAGTCGGTGCCGGCGTGCCCCAGCCTCAGCGGCACCTGCGCATGCCGCACCTCCTCCGGCCGCGTGCGGTAGACCATGGCCCACTCGTGCAGGCCGAAACAGTCGAGCCGCGCACGCCGTCCGTGAACGGCCTCCAGCAGGGACAGGGTGTGCTGTGCGGTGCGCGCGATCCTGCCGGAGAAGGCGGAGAGATCGAGCGTGACGCCCTCGGCCGTCCGGCGATATCCGGGACGGTCGAGAAACCGGGAGGCGGCCCGGCCCGCGAGGACGACTCCGGGGCCGGGCTGCCACCGTTCCAGCCGCGCGGGCGGAAACGAGTAGTAGGTGAAGAGGAAGTCCAGCACGGGGTGTTTCTCCCCGCGCGACCGGCGCTGCCGATGCGGCTCCGTCCAGGCGCGCATGCGGCGGGTGTGCGCGTACTCCCTCTCCAGCCACTCGTCCTCGGCCAGGACCACCATGGTGGTCACGGCCGCCTGCCGACGTGGGTGCCGTCCCTGACCGTGCCGACGTATTCCTCCAGCAGGTCCTCCAGCGCCACGATGCCCACCACGCTGCCTTCGGCGTTGACGGCCATCGCGAGGTGGCTCTTCTCCCTGCGCATGGCCGACAGCGCCTCGTCCAGTTTCGCGTGCAGGGCCAGCTGTGTCAGCCTCCGGGTCTTGTCGGAGGACACCACGACGGACGGGTCGCCGTCGAGCTGGTCCATGACGTCCTTGACGTGGATGTAGCCGGTGAGCTTGCCACCGGTGCCGCGGAGCGGGAAGCGCGAGAACCCGGTGGACGTCACGGCCCTCTCGACCTCGCCGACCGTGGGCCGCTCCGGCAGCGTCCTCAGTTCGTCGAGTGGCACGAGCACGTCGGCGATGGTCTTCTCCACCGACGACAGCGTTTGGGTCAGCCTGCGATGCTCCGACTGCTCCAGCAGCCCTTCCCGTCGCGACTCGCGCAGCAGCGCGGCCAGCTCCGCGGAGGTGTAGCTGGTCTCGACCTCGTCCTTCGGCTCGATCTTGCCCAGCCGCAGGATGCCGTTGGCGACACTGTTGAGCAACCAGATGAACGGGTGCGTGACCCGCACCCAGGCCACATGCACCGGCACCAGCCACAGCGCGAGACGTTCGGGTTCGGCGATCGCGATGTTCTTCGGCACCATCTCGCCGATCAGCACGTGCAGCAGCGTGAGCGCCACCAGCGTGACGGTGAAGGCGACGGCGTGCACGACGTAGGTCGGCAACGGTATGCCGAGAGCGCTCACCGCCAGTTCGAGCTGGTGAGCCACCGCCGGCTCGCCGAACTGGAGCAGCAGCAGGGAACACACCGTGATGCCGAGCTGCGCGCCCGCCAGCATCAGCGACACGTTCTTGCTGGCCTTGATGACGATTTTGGCTCGGGTCTTGCCCTGCTCCAGCAGGGCTTCGAGGCGGTCGCGCCGCGACGAGATCAACGAGAACTCGGCGCCGACGAAGAAGGCGTTGGCGAGCAGCAGCACGCCGATGAGCGAGATGGACAGCCAGTCGCTCACGAGGCCACCTCCCCGCGCCGCACGGTGACCTCGGCGATGCGGTGCCGGTCCATGCTCGTCACCTCGAGTTGCCAGCCTTCGACGTCGAGCGTGGCTCCGACCTCGGGGATCTCGCCGAGACGATCCAGCAGCAGGCCCGCGATCGTCTCGTAGTCGCCCTCCGGCATCCTGAAGCCCGTCGCGTCGAGCACCTCATCGTCCCGAAGCTGCCCCGACACGACCCAGCTGTCGGGCGTGAGCTGCTGTGACGCAGGTTCCTCGCGAACGTCGTGCTCGTCGCGGACGTCGCCCACGATCTCCTCGACGACGTCCTCCAACGTGACGAGACCCGCTGTGCCGCCGTATTCGTCAACGACGATGGCGAGCTGGAAGCGGGAGTCGCGAAGCCGATCGAGCACGGCGTCACCCGGCAGCGATTCGGGTACGGTCGGCATGGGCCGCATCAGCGAGCCCACCGTCGTGGACGCCCGTTCGGGGCCTGGCATGGTGAACGCCTGCTTGACGTGCACTGTGCCCTGGATGTCGTCGAGGTCCTCGCGGTACACGGGAAAGCGCGACCGCCCTGTGCGGCGCGCGAGGGCGACCATGTCGGCGACCGTGTCGTCGATGTGGAGGGCCTCCAGCCTCACTCGTGGTGTCATCAACTCGCCCGCTGTGCGGTCGCCGAACCGCAGTGACCGGTCGAGCAACTGCGCGGTGGACATGTCGAGCGTTCCCGTCTCGGCGCTGGCGCGCACGATGGAGCCGAGTTCCTGCGGTGAGCGCGCCGACCGCAGTTCCTCCTGTGGTTCGATGCCGAATTTGCGCACGACCCAGTTCGCGCTGTTGTTCATCAGGTTGATGAGCCAGCGGAACAGGTTCGAGAAACGCGTGTGGTAGCCGGAGACCGCCCGTGCCGTCTTCAGCGGGAGCGCCACGGCGAGGTTCTTCGGCACCATCTCGCCGATGATCATCGAAAGCGATGTGGCCAGAAGCATGGCGACGACGAGCGAGGCGCCTGCCGCGGCGGATTCCGGGACACCGACGGCGGTCAGGACAGGGCGCACGATCCGGCCGAGCAGCGGCTCGGCCACGTATCCGGTGACCAGCGTGGTGAGGGTGATGGCGACCTGGGCGCCGGAGAGCTGGAACGACAGCGTCCTGTGTGCCTTGAGAACGGTCTTGGAACGCTTGTCACCGACCTGCCGGACGTTCGACTCGACCGTGCTGCGTTCCAGCGTGGTCAGCGAGAACTCGGCAGCGACGGCGAGGCCCGTGCCGACGGTGAGCAGGATGACGAAGAGGACGCCGAGAACGGTGAGGAGAATGTCCATCAGCGGACACCGCCGTGGTCACACCGGACATCGGGGAAGAGGTCGGAGGTGGAGTGGGGACGGCCGGGATACTCACCCGGCTCGGTACTGTCTCCGGGTGATTGCGCATCGCGCACGGGTGTGGTCACTCCTCCAAATCGAGTGGTGTTGGAAGTGGCGCTATCTTAACCACGCTCAACGAGTGTCCGAGATGCCTTGTTCCTTGTGCCGCTGAGCACGCCGGTCGGAGCCGGTGCCGGTCTCGCCCGCCCCGGAGCCGCCCCTGTGCCTGCGCACACTCTCCTCCACGACGTCGAGAACGGGTTCGAGGTCGTCGGCCGGCAGCCCCATGGCGAGGTGGGAGACCAGGCCTTCGAGCACGAGTTCGAGATACGACGTGAGCACGTCGATGCTCACGTCGTCGCGGAGATTGCCGGCCTCGCGCTGCCACAACAGGCGCTTGCGGGTGGCCGTGGTCAGTTGCTCCGAGCGTTGTGCCCAGCGGGCGCGGAACTCCTGGTCGGTGCGCAGGCGCCGGGACACCTCCAGCCGGGTGCCGAGCCAGTCGGCGGGGTGCTCGCCCGACCCCGACAGCAGATCGCGCATGACCTGGACGAGACCCTGTTCGGCAACGACGTCGGCCATGCGCCGCGCGTCGTCCTCGGCCAGTGCGAGGAACAGGGACTCCTTGTCGCGGAAGTGATGGAAGATCGCACCCCGCGACAGGCCGGTGGCCTCTTCGAGCCGCCGGACCGTGGCACCCTCGTACCCGTAGCGCGTGAAACACACACGCGCGCCGTCGAGAATCTGACGACGGCGCGCCGCGAGGTGGTCCTGGCTGACCCGTGGCATCCCACGATCTTGACACCGGCCGCAGGGAGTTTGCAATCCGTACGTACGTACTGTGACGCTCCTCCCCAGGTCAGGGGATCGTGAGCACCTGATCGAGTGACGATTCTGCGAGGTCGCGAGCCGTCACGAACTCCAGCGCCGTCTTGCGAGGTGGCACGCGCCCGGCGTTCCAGGCCGACAGCAGCAGAGCCACCTTCGCCTGCATCTCGGCACGCAGCTTCACGAACGAATCGGTCGGATCGGCGCCGACCTGTCCGAGGATGAGCCACCAGGCCCACGCCGCCGCACCCGCGTTGGCCACGAAGTCCGGGATCACCGGAATGCCGCGCCCCGCGAGCATGGCCTCCGCCTCCGGCGTTGTCGCCGCGTTCGCGGCCTCGACGACGGCGGACGCCCTCACGTCGTACGAGTTGTCGGGCGTGAGCGCGTAGGAGATGGCGGCCGGAACGAGGAGGTCGGCCTCGGTGGCGAGCACCGCCGACCGGGGTAGCCGCCTGACGTGGTCCGGCACCCGCGTGCGGTCGATCTCGCCGTAGTGGTCGCGGGCCTCCAGCAACGCTGGCACGTCGAGCCCTTCGGGGTCGTACAGCGTGCCCGCCGCGTCGGCCACGGCCACGATCCGCATTCCTGCCTCGTGCAGGTACCACGCGGCGCCGCCGCCCATGGTGCCGATGCCCTGGACGGCCACGGTCGTGTCATGGGGCGACCACTCCCACGCCGAAGCCACGCCGAGACACGCCTGCGCGACGCCATAACCCCCGATGACATCGCCGAGCAGGAGCCCACCCGGCACGGGTGCGGACAGACCCGCGTGCACCCTGCGCAGCGTGCGCTCGGCATCGGCCGACCGCCGGATCGCCGCGTGGTACGACTGGCCGAGGCCCAGTTCGGCGAACACCTCGTCGATGAGGTGCTGGGGTACGCCGAGATCCTCGGCCGTCACCCAGTGATCGTCGAGCCAGGGCCGCATCGCCTGGCAGAACCGCGTCAGCACACCACGGGCGCCGGGATGTTTGGGATCGAAGTCGATCCCGCCCTTCGCCCCGCCGACGGGAAGGTCGAACGTCGCCGTCTTGGCCGCCATGCCCCTCGCGAGATCCTCGACCTCAGAGAGCGTGCAACCGGAGCGCATGCGCGTGCCGCCGGTCGCCAGTCCCGACACCAGGCTGTGCACGACGAGATAGCCATGCGCGCCCGTCACACGGTCCGTCCACGTCAACCGCAGCAGCGGCTCGTCGGCATGTCCCAGACCCACTCGACCCCTCCTCGTGAACGCCTTGCCCTGTGATTCGCCGTCTTTCGCGCGAGATCCGCGCGTATCCACAGGCTGGGGCCGGATCGCCGCTCACGTCCAGTTAAGAACCGTGCACGGTTCCGTTTAGGGTTGATGCATGGAGCTGTCGGTGCATCGGTTGCGGATGCTGCGGGAGCTGCACCGCAGGGGCACGGTGACGGCCGCCGCGGCGGCACTGCACTACACGGCTTCGGCGGTGTCGCAGCAACTCGCTCAGCTGGAGCGCGACGTCGGTGCCAAGCTCTTCGAGCGGCTCGGTCGCCGGGTTCAGCTCACCGAACTCGGCATGCTGCTGACCGAGCACGCCGAGGAGATCCTCGGTGCGGTGGAACGCGCCACGGTGGCTCTCGAGGAGGCGCAGCAGACCCAGTCGGTGCGCCTGACGGCGGGAGTGTGGGCGTCGGTGGCGTCGGGCCTGCTGCCCACCGCGCTCGCCTCGCTGGCCGAGGATCACCCTGGCATCGAGGTCCGCACCCGTGAACTCGCGCCGGAGGAGACGGCCGACGCCGTGCGCGACGGTGCGCTGGACTTCTCCTTCGTCATCGACTACACGGACGCGCCGACGCCGTGGGACCCCGGGCTGGAAAGGGTGGCTGTCGCGGTGGAGCGGCTGCACGCCGCCGTGCCTGCCGCGACGGCGCCCGCGAGTTCGGTGACGCTGTCCGACCTCGCCGACCAGCCGTGGATTCTGGCCAGCCCGCGAAGTCACTTCGGCAGGGCGGTGCGGGTGGCGTGTCAGCGGTTCGGGTTCCAGCCCCTGATCAACCACGAGGTCGAGGAACAGGCCACGGCCATGGCGATGGTCAGCGCGGGGCTCGGGGTCACGCTGGTGTCCGACCTGGGGCTGACGCTACGCCCTTCCGGCGTCGATATCGTGACCTTGGCGACCCCGGTGATGCGCACGGTGTCCGTGGCGTATCGCCGCACGGCACACCGAAGGCCCGCATTGCGGCTGGTGATCGACGCCGTGAGGGCCGCGGCGGCGGAACTCGGGCTCGGCGCTTCGGCGACGGTGCCGGGCTGAGTCAGGTTTCGCGCACCCGAAAGTGTCGTATCCCTCCGTTAGCATCCTCGCTGGCGCAGTGAGCAGGGCGCCGTGACCGACGGTGGGGAGTGGGAATGACCGCGATACCCGACGCCAGGCCGTTTCCCCGCGATCCGAGGCGCCGTGGGGTGCCGGAGACGAACACGGAAGCCGAGGAGATCTCCGCCCGTGTCATCTCCGATCGCGCGGAGGGTGAAGCCTATGTCGCGTCGGTGTGTTTCAAGCACGGTCCGCCTCGGCTGCTCGGCGTCGAGCTGGAGTACACCGTCCACGACGTCGCCGACCCCGCAGCCCCGCTCACCGCGCGACGACTGGCCGAGGCTCTCGGGCCTCACGCTCCCCGCACCCTCGTCCCCGACAGCCCCGCCGTGCCGTTGCCCCATGGGTCGGCACTCACTCTCGAACCCGGGGGCCAGGTGGAGATCTCCACCGCCCCCGCGCCCTCCTTCCCCGCTCTCGCCGAGTCGGCCGAGTCCGATCGGGCTCACGTCGCCGACCTCCTCGCCCGCGCCGGCCTTCGGCTGGGTTCCCACGGCATCGACCCGTTCCGGCCTCCAGCGCGGGTGCTGCCGACACCGCGGTACGCGGCCATGGAACGCCGGTTCGCGCCGCTCGGTTCCGGCGGCGTCACGATGATGTGCAGTACGGCGGCGATCCAGGTATGCGTCGATGCCGGTGAGGCGCACGAGTTGCCGCGCAGGTGGGCCGCCGCACACGCCGTGGGGCCCGCGTTGCTGGCGCTGTTCGCCAATTCCCGCAGGCACGCCGGGGCTGACACGGGATTCGCGTCGGCGCGCTGGCTGGCCGTGATGGAGACAGAGCCTTGCCGCACCGCGGCGGAGAACCCGTGCGACGACCCCGTGTCGGCCTGGGCGGGCAGGGTGCTGGACACCCCGCTGATGGTGCTGCGCCGCGACGGCGGTTCCTGGGACGCTCCGGCCAGGTTGACGTTCGCCGAGTGGATCGAAGGACGCGAAGACGGTGCCGCGTTGCCCCGGCCCACCTTCGGTGATCTCGACTACCACCTCACCACGTTCTTCACCCCGGTGCGGCCCCACGGTTACCTGGAGATCCGCTACCTCGACGCGCAGCAGGGGGAGAGCTGGACACCTCCGGCGGCGCTGGTGGCCGCGCTGCTGTCCGATTCCTCCACAGTGGACTCCGTACTCGATCTTTGTGAACCTGTGTCGGGGCGCTGGGCGGATGCCGCCCGGTTCGGGATGGACGACCCCTCCCTCGCTTCCGTGGCGCGCGCCGTCGGTGAACTCGGCTGCGCCGCGTTGCCGAACCTGGGCCTGCCCAGTCACACGATCGCCGACATCGCAGGAGTTGTCGAGCGCCGCTGGCTGCGGCGGGAAGGGGAGTGACTCCCATGACCAGCGTTCACCGCGACGTCGAAACCGCCACACCGAGGGAAACGGCGGAAGGCGAGACACCGCACCCGCTCGGGGAACTGTCCGAACAGGACCTGAGAGCGCACACGGCAGAGGTGCTGGAACGGGCGCGGCGGCGCAGCGTCGAGTTGACCGACGCCGTGGGCGACGACGACCTCGTCAAGCAGCACTCCAAACTGATGTCGCCGCTGGTGTGGGACCTGGCGCACATCGGAAGCCAGGAGGAGCTGTGGCTCGTCCGCGACGTGGGTGGGCGTGACCCGCTGCGCCCGGACATCGACGACCTCTACGACGCCTTCCAACACCCCCGTGCCACCCGGCCCTCGCTACCGCTGCTCGGGCCTTCCGAGGCGAGGAGCTACGTGGCCGAGGTCAGGAACAAGGCGTTCGACGTGCTGGAGCGCACGCCGCTGCGGGGACGCGATCTCACGCGCACCGCGTTCGCCTTCGGCATGATCGCGCAGCACGAACAGCAGCACGACGAGACGATGCTCGCGACACACCAGCTCCGCAAGGGCGATCCCGTGCTGCACGCGCCTGCTCCGCCGCCCGCGACGGCGCGCCATCTTCCGGAGGAGATCGTCGTCCCCGCGGGCCCCTTCACGATGGGCACCTCGGTCGAGCCGTGGGCGCTGGACAACGAACGACCGGCCCACGAGGTGTTCGTCGAGGCCTTCGCCCTCGACACCACGCCGGTGACCAACGCCAGGTACGCGGAGTTCGTGGACGACGGTGGCTACGGCGACCGGCGGTGGTGGAGCGAAGGAGGCTGGTCCTACCGCAGCGAGTACGGCATCACCGCGCCCCGGTTCTGGAGGCGCGAGGACGGCCGGTGGTGGCGGCTGCGGTTCGGCGTGTACGAGCCGGTGCCCCCTGACGAACCCGTCGTGCACGTCTCCTACCACGAGGCGGAGGCGTTCGCGGCGTGGGCTGGCAAGCGCCTGCCCACCGAGGCCGAATGGGAGAAGGCGGCGAGGTACGACCCCGCGACAGGGCGTTCGCGGCGCTATCCGTGGGGCGACGACGATCCGACACCGGAACACGCGAACCTCGGGCAACGGCACCTGCGTCCCGCGCCGGTCGGCGCGTACCCGAAGGGGGTGTCGGCGGTGGGAGCGCACCAGCTCGTCGGTGACGTGTGGGAGTGGACCAGCAGCGATTTCACGCCGTACCCGGGGTTCGTCGCGTTCCCCTACCGCGAGTACTCGGAGGTGTTCTTCGGCTCCGAGTACAAGGTGTTGCGCGGCGGGTCCTTCGGCAGCGATCCGGTTGCCGTCAGGGGCACCTTCCGCAACTGGGACTACCCCATCCGCAGGCAGATCTTCGCGGGGTTCCGCTGCGCCCGTGACCTCAGGCCCGGCGACGCCGGTGTGTAGGCACCTGGCCTACCTCGGCCCTTCCGTGTCACCCGCAGAGCCGGTGTCGCACGCCCCGCATTCCCTCACGGTGCAGTCGTACGCGCCGAAGGACATGCGCGGCGGCGGCACCGTGAACGCCGACGGCTTCGGCGTCGGCTGGTTCGCCGAGGACGGCTACCCGACGCGCTACCGCCGCTCGGGTCCGATTTGGACTGACGCGGCCCTTGACCGGTTGCTCCAGCCCGTGCGTGCCGGTGCGTTCCTCGCCGCCGTGCGGTCGGCGACGGTGGGGATGCCGGTGAGCGAGTCGGCGTGCGCCCCTTTCGCCGACGACGACTGGTTGTTCAGCCACAACGGTGTGGTACTCGGCTGGCCCGAGAGCGTCGCGGGGCTCGCCGCCGATGTGCCCGTGGTTGACCTGCTCCGCCTCGACGCGCCGACCGACTCGGCGCTGCTGTGGGCGCTGCTGCGCCGCGCCCTTCGGGGTGGAGCCGATCCGGTGGCGGCCGTGACAGGGCTCGTCCGCACAGTGGCGGCAGCGGCCCCCGGCTCGCGGCTCAACCTGCTGCTCGTCGGCAGGACGGTGCTCGTGGCCACAGCGTGGTCCCACGCGCTGTCGGTGCGCCGCCACGGGGACGGTGTGCTGGTCGCCTCGGAGCCGTGCGACGACGAACCGGGCTGGCAACCCGTCGCCGAGGGCGATCTCGTGGTGGCACGGGTGAGCGAGAACAGCAGGGCGACGACGTACGAGATCGAGTCGATGGTGGAACCACTGGGAGAACGGAGCCGGGTGTGAGTGAGGTGCGGATCGACGTCCACCGTGACGCGACCGAGGTGACGCAGGCCCTGCGGAGGGATGTGAGGGAAGGGCTGACGGCGGAGGCGAAATGGCTGCCGTCGAAATGGCTCTATGACGCGAGGGGCAGCGAGCTGTTCGACCGCATCACGACGGTCCCCGAGTACTACCCGACCCGCGCCGAGCGCGAGATCCTGCGCTCGGCTGCGCCTGAGATCGCCGCGGTCACCGGGATGCGGACGCTGGTCGAGCTGGGGTCCGGATCGGGCGAGAAGACGCGCCTGCTGCTCGACGCGGGCACCGAACACGGAGGCCTGCGCCGTTTCGTGCCGCTTGACGTCTCGTCGTCAGCGCTGTCGGCGTCCGTAGACGCGATCGCCTCCGAGTACCCGGCGCTGCGCGTGGACGGTGTCGTCGCCGACTTCACCGAGCCGCTCGACTCCCTGCCGGGCACGGCGCCACGGTTGGTGGCCTTCCTCGGCGGCACCATCGGCAACTTCCTGCCTGCCGAGCGCGCGAAGTTCTTCTCCTCGGTCAGGTCGGTGCTGGGTGAGGGGGAGTGGTTCCTGCTCGGCACCGACCTCGTCAAGGACGCGGACACGCTCGTGGCCGCCTACGACGACGCCGAGGGCGTGACGGCGGAGTTCAACCGCAACGTGCTTCGCGTGCTCAACGACAGGCTCGGCGCGGACTTCGATCCCGCGGCGTTCGAGCACGTCGCGCACTGGGACGACCGTCACGAGTGGATCGAGATGCGGTTGAGGGCGCTGCGCCCCATGACCGTCACGATTCCCGGAGCCGACCTGACCGTGCGCTTCGCCGAGGGCGAGTATGTGCGGACCGAGATCTCGGCGAAGTTCCGGCCGGATGCGGTGCGAGCCGAACTCGCCGACGCCGGGTTCACGCTGCGGCACTGGTGGACCGACCCGGAGGGCCGGTTCGCGGTGTCGCTCTCGGAAGCACGCACCTGAGTTCGATCCCGCCGACCTCACCCCACGGCGCTGCGGGTGAGCAGGGCGAGCGCGCTCACCGCGGCGACACCGAGCACCGCCACCCGCATGCGCGTGCCGTGCAGCAGCGCCCGCGCGGGTCCGGACAGCAGGAAACCCCCGACGAGGAACGGCAGCAGCCACAGCACCGCGACGAGATGGAACCAGTGCACCTGCCCCGCGATGCCGAGCGCGAGCAGAGACAGCGACGAACCGATCGCGAAGCAGGCCGCGAGCGTCGCCCTGATCCGGGGACCGGACTCGTGCTGGTAGAGCAGGGCCAGCGGTGGCCCCCCGATGGACGAGGCCGTGCCCAGCGTTCCGCTCGCGACTCCGGCGACGAGGAGCGCGGCCGGAGTCGGCCTCGGCGTCCACGACACCACCGACAGCACCACGCACACCAGCACGGCGCCGCCGACGGCGGCGGAGAAGGGACGTTCGGCGAGCAGCGCGACGGCCAGCACACCCAGCGCCGTGCCGGGCACCCTGCCGACCGTCACGAAAGTGGCTCCCCGCCAGTCCACGTCCCGGTGTTCGCGGGCCACGGCCAGCAGGGAGTGGGCCAGCGCGACCACCAGCAGCGGAACCGGAACCAGCCGAGGGTCCACCAGCGCGAGCAGGGGAGCGGCGACGAGGTTCATGCCGTAGCCGACGGAGCCCTGCACCAGCGCGCCGGCGAACACGGCGGTGCCCGCGAGCAGCACCTCCGGCACGACACCCCTTTCGTCATGACGGCGGCCCACCACGCGCGTCGCGCGGTGGGCCGCCGTTCGTCGTCACCGACCGGTCGCCGGCCTGCCGATCAGGCCCCGGTCATCTTCCGCAGCACGTACTGCAGGATGCCGCCGTTGCGGTAGTAGTCGGCCTCGCCCGGCGTGTCGATCCGCACGACCGCGTCGAACTCGACCTTCCGGCCGTCCTGCTTGGTGGCCGTCACGTGCACCGTGCGTGGCGTCTCGCCCTCGTTGAGCGCGGTGATGCCGCTGATGTCGTAGGTCTCGGTGCCGTCGAGGCCCAGCGACGACGCGGACTCGCCCTCGGGGAACTGGAGCGGGATCACGCCCATGCCGATGAGGTTCGAGCGGTGGATGCGCTCGAACGACTCGGCGATCACGGCGCGGACGCCGAGCAGCCTCGTGCCCTTGGCAGCCCAGTCACGCGACGAGCCGGAGCCGTACTCCTTGCCGCCGAGCACCACCAGCGGGATGTTCTGCGCGGCGTAGTTCTGCGCGGCGTCGTAGATGAACGCCTGCGGCGCGCCGGGCTGGGTGAAGTCCCGCGTGTAGCCGCCCTGCACGTCGTCGAGCAGCTGGTTGCGCAGGCGGATGTTGGCGAACGTGCCGCGGATCATCACCTCGTGGTTGCCTCGGCGCGAACCGTAGGAGTTGAAGTCCTTGCGGTCAACGCCGTGCTCGGTGAGGTAGCGACCGGCGGGGGAGTCCGCCTTGATGGCACCGGCGGGCGAGATGTGGTCGGTGGTCACCGAGTCGCCCAGCTTGGCCAGCACCCGCGCGCCCGCGATGTCGGTGACGGGCTCCGGCTGTGCGGCCATGCCCTCGAAGTACGGGGGCTTGCGGACGTAGGTGGACTCGGCGTCCCACGAGAACGTCTTGCCCTCGGGCGTTGGCAGCGACTTCCACCGCTCGCCGCCGTCGAACACGTCGGCGTAGTCCTTGGTGAACATCTCCTGCGTGATCGCCGAGTCGATGGTGGCCTGGATCTCCTGCGGCGAAGGCCAGATGTCGCGAAGGTAGACGTCGTTGCCGTCGGAGTCCTGGCCGAGCGGCTGGTTCTCGAAGTCGAAGTCCATCGTCCCGGCCAGCGCGTAGGCGATGACCAGCGGCGGCGACGCCAGGTAGTTCATCTTGACGTCGGGGTTGATGCGGCCCTCGAAGTTGCGGTTGCCCGACAGCACCGACACCACGGAAAGGTCGTGCTCCTGCACCGCGGCCGAGACCTCCTCGGGAAGCGGGCCGGAGTTGCCGATGCAGGTGGTGCAGCCGTAACCGACCAGGTGGTAGCCCAGCTTCTCCAGGTACGGCCACAGGCCGGCCTTGTCGTAGTAGTCGGTGACGACCTGCGAGCCGGGGGCCATGGACGTCTTGACCCACGGCTTGACCGAGAGGCCCTTCTCCACCGCGTTGCGGGCCAGCAGCGCGGCGCCGAGCATGACCGACGGGTTCGACGTGTTGGTGCAGGAGGTGATCGAGGCGATCACGACGGCGCCGTGGTCGAGGACGAACTCGCCCCGCTCCTCCGAGACGACCTTCACCGGCTTGCTGGCGCGGCCGGTGGAGCCGTTGGCCGCCGAGTGGGCGGGAGCGCCGCCCCGGTCGTCCTGGACGCCGTCGGCGATGTAGGCGGGGGAGTCGCTGGCGGGGAAGGACTCGTCGGACGCCTCGTCCACGAGCGATGTCGTGGGCGCGCTCTGCTGGTCACCCACGTAATCGGGCAGCGTGGCGCGGAACGACTCCTTGGCCGAGGACAGCTCGATGCGGTCCTGCGGCCGCTTCGGGCCCGCGATCGAAGGGACGACGGTGGAGAGGTCCAGCTCCAGGTACTCGGAGTACTGCGCCTCCCTGCTCGGGTCGTGCCAGAGGCCCTGCTCCTTGGCGTAGGCCTCGACCAGCGCGAGCTGCTCGGCGGAGCGGCCGGTGAGCTTCAGGTAGCGCAGGGTCTCGTCGTCGATCGGGAAGATCGCGGCGGTCGAGCCGAACTCGGGGCTCATGTTGCCGATCGTGGCGCGGTTGGCCAGCGGCACCGCGCCAACGCCCTCGCCGTAGAACTCGACGAACTTGCCGACGACACCATGCTTGCGCAGCATCTCGGTGATGGTCAGCACCACGTCGGTGGCGGTGGCGCCCGCGGGGATCTCGCCGGTCAGCTTGAAGCCGACGACCCTCGGGATCAGCATCGACACGGGCTGGCCCAGCATGGCGGCCTCGGCCTCGATGCCGCCGACGCCCCAGCCGAGCACACCGAGGCCGTTGACCATCGTGGTGTGCGAGTCGGTGCCGACGCACGTGTCAGGGTAGGCCTGGCCGCCCCTCGCCATCACGGTGCGCGCCAGGTACTCGATGTTCACCTGGTGCACGATGCCGGTGCCGGGGGGAACGACCTTGAACTCCTCGAAGGCGCTCTGGCCCCAGCGCAGGAACTGGTAACGCTCCCGGTTGCGCTCGTACTCGATCTCGACGTTGCGCTCGAAGGCGTCGGCGCGGCCGAAGACGTCGATGATGACGGAGTGGTCGATCACCAGTTCGGCGGGGGCGAGCGGGTTCACCTTGTCCGGGTCGCCGCCGAGTTCGGCCACCGCCTCACGCATCGTGGCGAGGTCCACCACGCATGGCACACCGGTGAAGTCCTGCATCACCACGCGGGCGGGCGTGAACTGGATCTCGATGGACGGGTCGGCCGTGGGGTCCCAGTTGCCGAGCGCGCGGATGTGCTCGGCGGTGATGTTGGCGCCGTCCTCGGTGCGCAGCAGGTTTTCGAGCAGGATCTTCAGGCTGTACGGGAGACGCTGTGAGCCCTCGACCTTGTCCAGGCGGAACACCTCGTAGGAGGCGTCTCCGACCCGGAGCGTGTCGCGGGCGC
Organism: Saccharomonospora xinjiangensis XJ-54; assembly: GCF_000258175.1. Lineage (NCBI taxonomy): Bacteria > Bacillati > Actinomycetota > Actinomycetes > Pseudonocardiales > Pseudonocardiaceae > Saccharomonospora > Saccharomonospora xinjiangensis. The sequence goes on from NZ_JH636049.1 coordinate 4,311,863, forward strand.
CGAAGCTGTTCTTGCTGGCGGGTGCAGTCACGTTCACTCCAGTGGCGGCGGTTGTTCGGGTAGGAGCAGGTCGAGTGTCGCCCACCCCCGAGACCCCCGCAGAGATGAGCTTCCCTTCAGCCCTGCCCACTAAACCGTACGCTTGTCCTTTTTCCGGTCAAGGTCAGGATAGCCGAAAGGCCCGGCACCCATCGGAGGTGCCGGGCCCGTCAGCCGTTCGCCATCAGCCCGACGACGACAGCATCGCCCTGAACTGCTCGGGAGTGAGGTTGCGGTACAAGCTGATGGCCAGCTCGCCGTAGGAGCGCAGCGGGCTGACGTAGTGCTTGCCCTCGACCTCGGTGGTGACCAGTCCGAGCCCCTCCTCGGCCAGTGCCATGGTGCTCTCGGCGAGCCCTTCGGTGGGGACACCGGGCCCCGCGTTCTCCGCGAGCTGCCTCGCCAGGTCGGCACCGCAGACGCGCTGGGTGCCCTCCGGCGCCGTGATGGTGTAGCAGTCGCCGTCCTTGACGATGGTCAGCCGTCCCCGGCCCGGTGCCTCCAGCGTCAGCGTGGTGATCGTCACCTTGGTGCCGTTCGTGATCGGAGTTTCCTCGGCCTTGAGATCGACGACCTTGATGCCGGACGGCTCCGCTCCCTCTGCCGCGAGCGACTCCACCAGCATTGGACCGGCGTCGTGCAGCACCGCCATCTCGTCGGGCGGCAGCAGTTCGATCACCCGTTTCAGATCGGCGTCCAGCGCCGCCTGCAGCGTCTGGCGAACGGCCTCGGTGGGCGAGTACGCGCCGACGGCGGGGATCGACGTCTGCGGCCAGGACAGTTCCTCTTCGGTGAGGATGTTGTGGGTGAGGGTGTAGAACAGGCTCGGGTACCACTCGCCGTCCACGTTCACCGTCGCGATGGAGATGGGGGCACCCGACTCCCGCACGAGCGAGGCGATGTCGAAGGTCTGGCTCTCGGAGGCGGCATCCGGCCCGCCCGCGGCGGCGACCATCGCGTCGCGGTACTCCGGTGTCAACGGCAGCTTGCGCAGGTCGGCGCTGACGGTCAGCGTGCCGCCCGTGAGCTTGGTGATGGTCACGCGGTCGTTGATCCGCTCGGCGGCGGCGGAATCGAACCTCAGGTCCTTCGCGGTGAGCGTGATACCGGAGAACGCCGAGAGATCGGCGTCCTCGGTCAGCATGCCGAGCCGCTTGAGTTCGTCGGCGCTGCTGGTCAGCATGTCGCCCAGCAGCGAAGCCTCGGCGGGTTCCACTGTCTGCGCGAGACCCACCACGTCACCGTCGCCGAGCGCGGTGAGCAACCGGCTCGCCGCTTCCTCCGGGGTGCTCGACCCCGACGCGACCGACGCCCGTTCGGCCAGCACCCACCATGTCGCTCCGCCACCGATGGCGAGGACGAGCGCGACGACAAGGCCCACCACGAGGCCACGCCTGCGTGGCTTTCGCCCCTGCGGGTGCGGATATTGCCCGGGTGGCTGGGCCGGATACTGGCCGAGTTGCTGCACATCTCCGAAGGGCTGTGCCTGGAATCCGTACTGCGGCGGCTGGTCCGTCGCGGGATACCCGCCCTGCGGGTGCGTCGGCGCGTACGGCATACCGGCAGGCTGAGGAGTGGCCGGTTGTGCGGTTCCCTGGCCGTCCGGAAGCCCCGGATCTCCAGGTCTCCACTGCTGCCCGAACTCAGGCGTGCTCACTGTGTCACCTGTCCTGTCTGTTGTCGGAAGCGGGCGTCCCGTCGTGCGGCGGCCGCGAGGAGCAGACCGAACCCGCCGAGGAGCGCGAGCACGGACCCGGTCGCCGAGATCACCGGGCCTGCCGGAGCGATCCTGACCGGTCCGCTCGCGTCGATGATGTGGACGGCGAGCAGGGCCGCTCCGGTTCCCACCGTGAGGCCGATCACGGCGCTGAGGACCGCGCCCGTGCGCCACAGGCCGAGTGCCAGCATCACCACGCACAGCGTCGTGGCGATCACGACGCCCCTCCAGGCGCGCAGCCCGAACTCGGCGAAGGGGACGGGCCGGAACACGTATTCGATCACCGCTGCGGCCGCGTAGCTGTCGCGCTCGACGGAACCGGACGACAGCCAGGGCAGGAAGGTGCCGACCGCCGCGACGACGAGGCCCGCGACGGTGAGCCCGGACCATCCGGCGATGGTCCGGTCCGCCGAAGCCCATCGATCCGGTACCCGCATGCTCCTCCCGTCGCTGCTCGTCACCGTGCCGTCACCCGACGGCCTCGCGCCGTGTCGGGGACACCGCGTCGCCCGTGCGCCCGGGAACCCCGAGCCGGGCGCCGCATGCGGTGTCTCGTGGTGCCGCCGGGCCTGCGGTGGCACAGTCGTAGCCGGTCCGCGAACGAAAGGCGGGATGGTTGTGCCGAACAGGTGCGCACGCACGTCCCGGCGTGCCCTGCGGTCGCGCGGAGGCGTCGTGATCTTAGCGGTGCCCCGTGCACGGCCCGCCGGAGGTCACGTCGCGGCGGCCCCGAGGCTGGGTGGTCCCAGTCCCCGGACGACGCGGAACCATCACGAACCGGCGCGAAGGACGGTGGAGTAGTGCCTCGCTCTCCTTCGGTGTGCTCACCACTCGCCGGGATCGTGCTCGCCGGTGGCGCGGCACGCCGGATGGGCGGCGTGGACAAGGTGATGCTGCGGGTCGCGGGAGTTCCGTTGCTGGAGCGGGCACTCGCGGCGCTGCGCGATGCGGACCCGGTCGTCGTGGTCGGCCCCCCGCGCGCGGGGATCCAGGGCGTGCGGTGGACGTGCGAGGATCCGCCGGGTTCCGGCCCCGTCGCGGCGCTCTCGGCAGGGCTGGCCGTCCTCGACTCCCGGATCGGCGCCGTCGCGGTGCTCGCGGCCGACCTGATGGGTGTGACGCCGGACACGGTGGGTCGTCTCGTCGTGGCGCTGGGCGCGGACGAGTCCGCCGACGGCGCCGTGCTCGTGGATTCCGAAGGGCGCAGGCAATGGCTCGTGGGTGTGTGGCGGAGGCCGATTCTCGACACCGCCGTGCCGCCCGATCCACGCGGTGCGTCGCTGCGTGGCACCCTGGGTACGTCGTCCATTGTGGAGGTCGAAGCGATCGGGGCGGAGGCCCGCGACGTGGACAGCCCGGACGACCTGCGTCCCCGGCCGTGAGCTTCACATCCGTCACACCGGCGGAGGTGTTGACTGGCCTCGACACGGTCGTGATCAGCCGTGCTTCGGCACCCGGTACGGTCACGGGGCACGTACCCACAGGTCGCCAGCGAGGAGGTTAGGTGTGACCGAGCCCGGCACCCCGGCGCGAGATGCGCAGTTGCTGGAGCGCACCGTGTTCGAGGTCAAGCGCGTCATCGTCGGGCAGGACCGGCTTGTCGAACGCATGCTGGTGGGTCTGCTGGCCAAGGGGCACCTGCTGCTGGAAGGTGTGCCCGGTGTCGCCAAGACGCTCGCGGTCGAGACGTTCGCCAGGGTGGTGGGCGGATCGTTCTCCCGCGTGCAGTTCACGCCCGACCTCGTGCCTGCCGACATCCTCGGCACTCGCATCTACCGGCAGTCGAGCGAGAAGTTCGACGTCGAACTCGGGCCCGTCGTGGCCAACTTCGTGCTCGCCGACGAGATCAACCGCGCACCGGCCAAGGTGCAGTCGGCCATGCTGGAGGTGATGGCCGAGCGGCACGTGTCGATCGGCGGCGAGACCTTCCCCATGCCCCACCCGTTCCTGGTGCTCGCGACCCAGAACCCCATCGAGAACGAGGGCGTCTACCCGCTGCCGGAAGCCCAGCGCGACCGGTTCCTCTTCAAGATCGTCGTCGAGTACCCGACGGCGGAGGAGGAACGTGAGATCGTCTACCGGATGGGCGTGACGCCGCCGGAACCGCAGCAGGTGCTGACCCCCGACGAACTCGTGCGGCTCCAGGACGTCGCCTCCAGGGTCTTCGTGCATCACGCACTCGTTGACTACGTCGTCCGCCTCGTGCTGGCCACGCGCAAGCCCGGAGAGCACGGACTCTCGGACGTCGCGGGCTGGGTCTCCTACGGTGCCTCGCCTCGCGCGAGCCTGGGCATCATCTCCGCCGCGCGTGCTCTCGCCCTCGTTCGCGGCAGGGACTACGTGCTGCCGCAGGACGTGGTGGACGTCGTGCCGGACGTCCTCCGGCACCGGCTCGTGCTGTCGTACGACGCGCTCGCCGACGGCGTTCCGCTCGACCACATCGTCAACCGCGTGTTGCAGGCCGTGCCGCTGCCTCAGGTATCGGCCCGCCCGCAGGCGGCGGGGCCCGCTGTGGCGGCAGGTGTGCCCGGCAGGTAGCGGGCGGTCATGACGAAGCGAAGCGACGCCAGGGGCGATCGGCCCGCGTGGGCGCCCCCGATCCTGCGAGGGGACCGGCTCGAAGCGGGGCTGCGTACTCTCGAACTCGACGTGCGACGGCGGCTCGACGGCCTCCTCCAGGGCAACCACCTCGGCCTCGTACCAGGGCCAGGTTCGGAGCCCGGCGAGGCGAGGCCGTACCAGCCCGGCGACGACGTGCGCAGGATGGACTGGGCGGTCACGGCACGGACCACGACGCCGCACATCCGCGAGACGGTCGCCGACCGCGAGCTGGAGACGTGGGTGGTGGCGGACCTGTCGCCCAGCCTGGATTTCGGCACGGCCGCGTGCGAGAAACGTGACCTCGTGGTGTGCGCGGTGGCGGCCGTGGCCCACCTGACGGGCGGTGGTGGCAACCGGATCGGTGCGCTGCTGTCCAACGGCGCCGAGACCGTGCGCGTCCCGCCGCGAGGAGGGCTCGGCCACGCCCGCGATCTCGTGCGCAGGGTCGCGCAGTTGCCCCGCGCCGAGGAAGGCACGCGCGGTGATCTCGCCACGCTCGTTGACAAGCTGCGCAGGCCGCCGCGCAGGCGCGGCCTCGCGGTGGTCGTCTCCGACTTCCTCGGGCCGGTGGCGTGGGAGCGGCCGTTGCGGGCTCTGTCGGCGCGGCACGAACTGCTGGCCGTCGAAGTGCTCGATCCGCGCGACGTCGATCTGCCCGAGGTGGGGTCCGTCGTGCTCGCCGACCCCGAGACGGGGCGGCAGCGCGAGGTGCGGACCTCGGCGCTGCTGCGCAAGGAGTTCGCCGCGGCGGCGAGCGCTCACAGGGCCGAGGTCGCGAGGGCGATCCGGCAGGCTGGCGCGGGGCATCTGGTGTTGCGGACGGACTCGGACTGGATCGCCGACCTCGTCCGGTTCGTCGTCGCTCGTAAGCGAGGGTGGTCGGGGGCTGCGTCGTGAGTGTGTCGGGTTTCTCCGCGCCGTGGTGGTTCCTCCTGCTCCTCGTGGTCGCGGCGCTGGTGGCGGGCTACGTCCTCGCGATGCGGTCGCGTCGCAGGCGGACCATGCGGTTCACCAACCTGGAGCTGCTGGAACGGGTCGCGCCGCGCAGTCAGGGGCGGGTGCGGCACGTGCCCGCCGCGCTGCTCGTGGTGTCGCTGCTGCTGCTGACGGTGGCGCTGGCTGGTCCGACGGCCGAGGAGAAGGTGCCGCGTAACCGCGCCACGGTGATGCTCGTCGTCGATGTGTCCCTGTCGATGGAGGCCACGGACGTCCAGCCGTCGCGCCTGCGGGCCGCGCAGGACGCCGCGCGCTCGTTCGCGCAGGACCTCACTCCCGGGGTGAATCTCGGGCTGATCTCGTTCGCGGGGACGGCCACCGTTCTCGTCGCCCCCACCACCGAGCGCGACGGCGTTGTCAACGCGATCGAGAACCTCAAGCTCGCGCAGTCCACGGCCACGGGTGAGGGGATCTTCGCCGCGATCCAGTCGATCGAGAGTTTCTCCGCCGTCGTCGGCGGGGCGGAAGGCCCGCCACCGGCACACATCGTGCTGATGACCGACGGCAAGCAGACCGTGCCGCAGGACGAGTACGCGCCGAGGGGCGCGTTCACCGCGGCCGGGGTCGCCAAGCAGAAGAACATCCCGGTCACCACGATCTCGTTCGGCACGTCGTACGGCAGCGTGGACATCGAGGGCAAGAGGGTTCCCGTCGAGGTGGACGACACGTCCATGAGGGAGATCGCCAGGCTGTCCGGCGGCGATTTCTACAAGGCCGCCACCGCAGAGGAGCTGAAGAAGGTCTACGACGACCTCGGTGAGCAGATCGGCTACGAGACCAAGGAGGTCGATGCGAGCAGGCCGTGGGTGGCGCTGGGCACGATCGCGCTGCTCGGAGCCGCCGTCGGTTCGCTGCTCATCGGCCAGCGCCTGCCGTAGAGGCGCCGCACGACGGGCGTGGGCGGCCGAGCGACGGCCACGGCCCGCTCCGGGCGGCTCAGGCGCGGGTCTCGTCCACGACCCAGGCCAGGTACTCGGCGGAGCCGCCTTCGATCGGGGTGGCGATGACCTCCGGCAGATCGTAGGTGTGCGCGGACCTCAGGTGGTCGGTCAGCGCGCCGACCCGGTCGGCGGCCGTCTTGATCTCCACCCGCCATTCGGGTTCGGTCTGAACCGCACCCTCCCAGCGGTAGACGCTGGTGACGGGGCCGACGATCTGCGCGCAGGCCCCGAGCCTCGCGGCGATCGCTCCGGCCGCCAGCTCGCGTGCCTTGTCCTCGCTGTCGGTGGTCGTCGTCACGATCACGTGTCCGGCCATGCCGGGCAGCCTACCGGCCACGCGAGGAGGCGGTGGCGGGCGAGAACGTCTCACCGTCGCGGGCCGCGCATCGGCCGCCGGTACCACCTGACGCGGCCGGCCTCAGTCGCCCCGGAAGTCGTGTTGCCGCCACGCCTCGTACACCGCGATCGAGGCCGTGTTCGTGAGGTTCAGCGATCGCGAACTCGGCAGCATCGGCAGCCGCACCCTGTCGGTGATCCGCTCGTCGTCCAGCACGTCGTCGGGCAGCCCCACCGACTCGGGCCCGAACAGCAGCACGTCGCCCCCGGCGTAGGCGACGTCGGTGTGCCGTCGCATCGCCCTGGTCGTGAAGGCGTACACGTGTGCGGGGTCCAGCGCCTCCCACGCGGCGGCGAGGTCACGATGCACCCTGACGTGCGCGAGATCGTGGTAGTCAAGACCCGCGCGACGGAGATAACGGTCCTCCAGCGAGAAACCGAGTGGCTCGATCAGGTGAAGTTCGCACCCGGTGTTGGCAGCCAGCCGGATCGCGTTACCGGTGTTGCCTGGGATCTCGGGATGGAAGAACACGATCCGGAACACGGCGCCGATTCTCCCGCGCCGCCGTCGCGAACCCCGCGCGGGGTGCCGCGGCTCCGGCGCGCCGGTGCCGGTCCCTGCCGCAGCGTGACGAGGCGGAGCGGATAACCTCGGCGCGGCAGGTTACCCGAAAAGCTTCAGCACGAGGAGTGTCACGTGGGACGGTCCGTTCTGGTCACGGGCGGCAATCGCGGAATCGGTTTGGCGATCGCTCGGGAACTCGCCGACGCGGGCCACCGGGTCGCGGTGACGCACCGCGGTTCCGGCGCCCCCGAAGGGCTGTTCGGCGTGCAGGCCGACGTCACCGACACCGAGCAGGTGGACACCGCGTTCAAGCAGGTCGAGGAGCACCAGGGGCCGGTCGAGATCCTGGTGTCCAACGCGGGCATCACCGACGACACACTCCTGATGCGCATGAGCGAAGACCAGTTCACCCGCGTGCTCGACGCCAACCTCACCGGCGCCTATCGCGTCGCCAAGCGCGCGTCGCGCGGCATGCTGCGCGCCAAGTGGGGGCGGTTCGTGTTCATCTCCTCGGTCATCGGGCTGATCGGGGGCGCGGGGCAGGTGAACTACGCGGCGAGCAAGGCTGGTCTCGTGGGCCTCGCCCGCTCGCTGACCCGCGAACTCGGCTCGCGCAACATCACGGCCAACGTCGTGGCCCCCGGTTTCATCGTCACCGACATGACGAACGAACTGACCGACGAGCAGAGGGCCACCGCGCTGGAGCGCATCCCGGCTGGCCGCTACGGCGAGCCTGCCGAGGTCGCCAACGCCGTGCGGTTCCTCGCCTCGGACGAGGCCGCCTACGTCAACGGTGCCGTGCTGCCCGTGGACGGCGGCCTCGGCATGGGCCACTGACCTCGCAGGCCATTCACCCACCGATCCCCGAATTGAGAGGACAGCCAGTGTCCGGACTGCTCGAAGGCAAGCGACTGCTGATCACGGGAGTGATCACCGATGCGTCGATCGCGTTCCACGCCGCGAAGGTGGCGCAGGAACAGGGGGCGAAGGTGGTCCTCACCGGGTTCGGGAGGCTGTCGCTGGTCGAGCGCATCGCCAAACGCCTTCCCGAGCCCGCGCCCGTGCTGGAACTCGACGTCCAGAACACCGATCACCTCGACACGCTGGCCGACAGGGTGCGCGAACACGTCGATGGGCTCGACGGGGTGCTGCACTCGATCGCCTACGCCCCTCCGTCCTGCCTCGGCGCGCCGTTCATGGACGCCCCCGCGGAGGACGTGAGCACCGCCGTCGAGATCTCGGCGTACTCGTACAAGTCGCTGGCCGCCGCCGTCCTGCCGTTGCTGAGCAGGGGTTCGTCGATCGTCGGCATGGACTTCGACGCGCGGGTGGCCTGGCCTGCCTACAACTGGATGGGTGTGGCGAAGGCGGCGCTGGAGTCGGTCAACCGCTACCTTGCCCGCGAGCTCGGGCCGCACGGAATCCGTGTCAACCTCGTCGCCGCCGGCCCCGTGAAGACCATGGCCGCCAAGTCGATCCCCGGCTTCACCGAGCTGGAGGAGGGCTGGGGGGACAGGGCGCCGCTGGGCTGGGACACCACCGACCCCACCCCGGTGGCGAAGAGCGTGTGTGCGCTGCTGTCGGACTGGTTGCCTGCCACGACGGGCTCGATGGTGCTCGTTGACGGCGGCGTGCACGCCACGGGGCAGTGACGAAGCACGCAGTGAAGAACCGCTGATCCCGAGAGGGCGCTCACGGCGCTCACAGCGCTGCGAGCGCCCTCTCGGCGACGTTCTCCAGCGCGGTGCGGTCGAAGCCGTTGCGGGCGAGGACGCGCAGACCGCCGACGGTGGCGAACACGAACTGCGCGACGGCTTCCGGGGTGGCGTCCGACTTCAGCTCACCGTCGCGCTGCCCCCGCTCGACGATCTCGGTGTAGAGGCTGATCATCTCCTCGCCGTGCCGGTGGAGAGCTTTGGTGATCGCCGGGTCGCGCCCGCCCAGCTCGCTGGCCGTGTTGACGGCGAAGCAACCGGGAGCATCGGGGCCTGCCTCGTCGTCGAGCACGCTGGTGAACACCGCGCGGAACGTCTCCCGTGCCGGCCGCTGCTCGGCCACCAGCGCGCGGAAGTGCCGCAGCACGTCGTCGAAATAGCGGTGCAAAGCCCGCCGGAACAACTCGTGTTTGCTGCCGAAGGCGTTGTACACGCTGCTACGACCGAGGCCCGTGGCCTCGCACAACTCCTGTGTCGAGGTGGCCTCGTAACCGGTGGCGCGGAAGGCGCGCAGCGCGCCGGCGACGGCGGTGTCCTCATCGAACTCCCGGGGGCGTGGCATAGGAACGACTCTACGACCTGGCACGCGACGTGGGCCGTGGCCGTGGGTGAGACCGGCATCGCGACCGGCTGACCCCGCTCTGCGACGACGGAACGGCCGCAGGATGATGGGCCGCGTGAACTACGACGCCGTGCTGTGGTTGTCGTTCGGTGGGCCGGAAGGGCCGGACGACGTCATGCCGTTTCTGGAGAACGTCACCCGGGGCAGGGGAGTGCCACCGGACCGGCTCGCCGAGGTGGCCGAGCACTACCAGCACTTCGGTGGGGTGTCCCCCATCAACCGGCTGAACCGGGAGGCCATCGCGGCGGTGGAGAGGGAGCTGGCCGCGCAGGGGCTCGATCTGCCGGTCTACTTCGGCAACCGCAACTGGCATCCCCTGGTGGAGGACACCGTGCGGCGGATGGCCGAGGACGGTGTCCAGCGCGCTCTGGTGTTCTCCACCAGCGCCTACGGTGGCTACTCCGCGTGCAGGCAGTACGACGAGGACATCCTGCGGGCGCGCGCGGCCGTCGGGCAGAAGGCGCCGCAACTGGTGAAGCTGCGCCAGTTCTTCGACCACCCGCTGTTCGTCGAGTCCGTCGCCGACGCCGTCCGCGCGGCGTACGAGCAGGTCGGCGACCCGGGGGCGCGGCTGGTGTTCACCGCGCACTCGGTGCCGACGGCGGCCGACGCCGCGTCGGGGCCGCCGGAGGAGGGCGGGCACCGCTACTCGCGCCAGGTCGTGGAGGCGGCACGGCTGGTGGCCGAGCGGGTGGGCGCGGACGCGCACGACGTGGTGTGGCAGTCGCGGTCCGGCCCGCCGCAGGTGCCGTGGCTGGAGCCGGACATCGTCGATCACATCGAGGCGCTGCACGGCGACGGGGTGAGCGCGGTGGTGTGCTGCCCGATCGGGTTCGTCTCCGACCACCTCGAAGTGATCTGGGACCTCGACAACGAGGCCGCGGACAAGGCCGCCGAACTCGGCATGCGTTTCGCCAGGTCGGCCACGCCCAACTCCGATCCGAGGTTCGCGCGGCTCGTCGTGGAGTTGATACGCGAGCAGACCGGCGGCGCGCCGGTGCGCAAGCTGTCCACCCTCGTTTCCGGGGGCGACACCGCCAACGGGGCGCCCTGCGCGACCCGCTGCTGCGAGCCCGCGAGACGCCCCGCGACGGCGGTGGATCAGAAGGAGTAGGTTCGCGCCACGGCGACGACGTCGCCGTCCTCCCGCGTACCCGCGACCACGTGTGGTGGGCGCGGGAGGAACCCGGGGACCACGTCCAGACCGCGGGTTTCGTCGATGGCGGTGACCCGTAACGGGTCGCCCGGTGCGGTACGCACGGTCAGTTCCGCCCCCGAGGGCGGCAGGTCGCGGAACCGCACCTCGCCTGGCCAGGTGTTCGCCCTGATGCCGGTGACCTGGACCGTGACCGGTGGTGCCGTTCCGGTGCGTGCCGTGACCTCGGTGATCGGCCGGTCGAACCTGAGGATCACCGAGGTGGCGTCGCGGACCGAATCGACGTGCAGGGTGAGTGTGTCCGCCGTACGTCCGGACACGGTCACGTCCGGTCCTTCGACGTCGATCACGGGCGCCGGACCGGTCCAGAGTTCACCTCGGGCGTAGCCGGGCGGCAGCCCTGAGGGGCCACGCTCGGCGACGTGCCGGCGCGTCCAGGCCGTCGGCTCCTGCTCGCCGCTCACCCACTTCGCCACGTCCGCATCGGCGTCGAGCACGTACGCGAGGTGTGAGCGGACGGGGTTCTCGCTGCTCGGATCGTTCTCCACCAGGCCCGCGGCGACCGAGGCGACGACAAGGAGCACCGCGACCGCCGGTACTCCCAGCCGGGTGCCGAGGCCGGGGCGTTGTCCCGGTTGCCGCAGGAACCAGTCGGCGAGCGGGAGCAGAGTGAGCCCCCACACGGCCAGGAGCACGGCGGGAACGCCCGCGAGCGCGTACCCCATTCCGAGCAGGGCGGTGTGGGCCAGCGCGACGAGCACGGCGGTCGAGACCGCCGCTCCGACGACGAGCGAGATCACCGACCACAAGGGACGTTTCCCCACGGCGAGCGCGATGATCGCCGCGAGTGCCGACACGATCGCGGGCACGGTGAACACGTAGGCCGCGCTCGGCGCGAACCATCCGAAGCCCACACCGAGCAGAGCGGGCCAGCACAGCGCCCCCACGGCGAGCGCCGAGGGGCCCAGTCTCCCGCGCAGCAGGACGTACCATGTGAACAGGCTCGCAGCGGTGAGGACCAGCAGGGTGGCCTCGAAGGCGACGGGTTCGTGGAGCAGCCCGCCCATCAGGTCGTATCCGGGGCGCAGCGACACCAGAACCAGCCACAGCGCCTGAGCGCCCACAGCGGCGGCGACGATCGGCACGATGGCCGAGGCAGCGCCGAGCAGCATCCTCGGCACTGTGGCCAGCCGTCGGCGCCGGACGAGCCAGCCGAGGAACACCACCAACCCGCAGGCTCCCACCGCGAGGGGGACAGCCACGGTGTCCGGATACCGCACCGTGGTTCCCAGCAGCGGGAAGTAGGTCACGTCGTGGGTGGCCTCGATCGTGGTGAGGTCGGCGTCACCCAACGCGCGAGCCAGCGAGAGCATGGTGGTGCCGTGGTGTTGCAGGCTTGCCGGGTCGAGACGTTCCACGGTGTCCTGTGCGGTGTGGTAGCGCGACGCCTCGTGGAAGAACGCGAAGTTCAGCCCGGAGAAGCCTGCCCGCGTCAACGGTGTGAAGTCGGTGTTGTTGGGAAGCAGCCGGTACAGCTGCACCAGCGTGGAGTTGCCGCGAGCGTGGGGGACGACCTCGTGCACGGTTTCCACCAAGGTGGCGTTGCCGTCCGACGTCTCGAACAACGTCGAAGGGCCGCCGACGCCCCGCGCCTCGAAGTTCAGTACTACGCCGTCGCGCCTGGCGAGCGCGTGGTGCCGGACGAAGGCGTCGGCGCCCAGCGCGCCGTCCTCCTCGCCGTCGGTCAGCAGGACGACGAGGTCGTTGCGGAGCGGCTCGTCGCCGTGCACCAGTGCTCGTGCGGTTTCGAGAGCGGCAGCCACGGCCGCCCCGTCGTCGGCGGCGCCCGGCCCCATCGCCGCCGAGTCGTGGTGTGCGGTGAGCACGACCACGCCCGTCGGGTCCGTACCGGGCAGCGTGGCGATGATGTTGTCCACCCGTCCGAACGTCGCGAGTCCGGCGGCGTGGCGGGTGCCTACGGAGCGTTGCACCTCGACGGACAGCCCGAGGCCACGCAGTTGCCGCACGAGTTCGTCCTCGGTCTGGCGGCTCGCCTGGCTCCCTATGGGCCGGGCAGCGGTGGCGAGGTTGTGCAGGTGGTGGAGGGCGCGCTCGGCACTGAACACTTCGGGCGGGGCGTCCTCGCCCTTCGGCGGAGGGACGCTGCTGTCCGCGGCGACGGACACCCATGCCGCGAGCACCACGGCGAGCACTGCAAGGAACCCGGCGGCGATCCGCCGGGGAACATCGACCAGTCGTGCGATCACCCGGGTGACGTTATGAAGATCGCGGGCTCACTCCCATGGGGCCGACCGCACAACAGGGGTGTGGTTTACCGCAGAAATCGCGCGGCTGCCGTGGTCCTAGGACGTCTCGGACGTTCGGGCGAACAACCGGATCGCCTCGTTCACGGCGGCACAGCGGGCTCGCCGCACCGCGTCGCCCAGCGGGCGCAGGGCCTCGGCTCTGCGCGCCGCCGCCGACGCCGACACCGCACCGCCCGGCTCGTCGGCCTGCGCGAGCCCGAGTATCGTCCCGATCTCCTCGGCACGCTGCAGCACCCGCAGGGTCCGGCCCGGCATCCCGGGCGGCCATTCGGGACGCGGCCGGGCCCGCAGCCGCGCCGACAACTCCGCCCGCACGCCAGGACGGTCGCGTGCCACGTCGAGAGCCTGCAGGGTTCCCGCGCTCTCGCGCACCGCCTCGGTGAGCCCGTGCTCGGCCTCGCCGAGCGGCACGTACTCGGGTGCGGGCGTCCCCGACAGCGGGTGGCTCGTCAGGGTGAACACCGTCCAGCGCCACAGACCTTCCGCGACATGCTGCGGCACCACGCCGAAGCCGAGGTCGGCGAACACGAGAGCCTCACCCGCCCGCAGGGCGGCCGAGGCGAACGGCCCGCCCGCGCCGAGACCGCGCACGTCGCCCGCGACCGGCAGTACCAGGCGGCCGTCGGTGGTTCCGAGCCGTCGCAGAGCACCCAGCAGCCGCGCGGGCGGGGCGGGGACCTCACCGGTCACCGGCACGTCGAACACCTCGGCGGTGGCCTCGTCGTGCGCCACCACCTCGTGAGCCTCGCCCCACACCTGCAGCGCGTCGAGCACGTCGTCGGAAGCCGCGGCACCGGAAAGCCAGGCCGAGGACCACACAGCGAGAGTCGCACTGGGACAGCACACGAGGGTCGAGCCTACCCGCAGCGGGGTGACATCGACGGGCGACGGAACCGCCAGTAGCGTCGTCGCTGTGACGTCCGCACAGTCCCCGATCTCCATCCGGCCGCCTGCCGAATTGCCCCGAACCGCGGGGCAGTTGCGGGCCGAGGGGCATGCGCCCCGGAGCGTGAAAGCCGAAATCCACGACAATCTGCTGGCCGCGTTGCGGGCCGGTGAGAATCCCTGGCCCGGCATCGTCGGCTTTTCCCGCACCGTGCTGCCGCAGCTCGAACGCGCCCTGCTGGCAGGGCACGACGTGATCCTGCTCGGGGAACGCGGCCAGGGAAAGACCCGCGTGCTGCGCACCCTCGCTGGGCTGCTCGACGAGTGGACACCGGTCATCGAAGGGGCCGAACTCGCCGAGCACCCGCTCGCGCCCATCACCCCCGCTTCCCGCAGGCGTGCCGAAGAACTCGGCGACGAGTTGCCGGTGAGGTGGGTGCACAGGTCGGCGCGTTACACCGAGAAGCTCGCCACGCCGGACACCTCCGTGGGAGACCTCATCGGTGACGTCGATCCCGTGCGCGTCGCGCAGGGCCGGAGCCTCGGCGACCCCGAGACGATCCACTACGGACTCGTGCCGCGCGCCCACCGGGGCATTGTGGCCGTGAACGAACTACCGGACCTCGCCGAGCGGATCCAGGTCGCCCTCCTGAACGTGATGGAGGAGCGGGACGTCCAGATCCGCGGCTACACGCTCCGGCTGCCGCTCGACGTGCTGCTGGTCGCCACGGCCAACCCCGAGGATTACACGAACCGGGGCCGCATCATCACGCCGCTCAAGGACCGGTTCGGCGCCGAGGTGCGCACGCACTACCCGCTCGACGTGGCCGCCGAGGTGGACGTGGTGAAGCAGGAGGCGCGGCTGGTGGCCGAGGTCGGCGATCCGCTGCTGTCGGTGCTCGCCAGGTTCGTGCGCAACCTGCGTGGTTCGGCGGTGGTGGACCAGCGTTCGGGGGTGTCCGCGCGGTTCGCCGTCGCCGCGGCCGAGACGGTGGCCGCTGCCGCGCTGCGGAGGTCCGCGCTCACCGGCGAGCATCCCGCCGTGGCGAGGCCCGTCGATCTCGACGCCGTCGCCGGTGTGCTGCGCGGCAAGGTGGAGTTCGAACCAGGCGAGGAGGGCCGCGAGACCGAACACCTCCTCCACCTGCTGCGGCTCGCCGTCGCCGAGACGGCGAGCGAGCTCTTCGCGGGCCTCGACCTGCGGCCACTGGCGGATGCCGTGGCCGACGGGCACCTCGTCGCCACCGGTGAGCGGGTGAGTGGCGCGGATCTGCTCGCCGCGCTGCCGGAGCTGCCGGTGCTGCACGAAGTGGCCCAGCGAGCCGGTGTCCCTGCCGACGACCCGGCCCCGCGCATCGCCTCGGCCGTGGAACTCGCGCTGGAATCGCTGTATCTGGCGCGGCGGGTGGCCAAGGACGTCGAGGGTGGCACCACGGTGTACGGGCCGTGATCGAGGTGAGGCAACCATGAGCGTTCCGGAGTCCTATTCGTACGGTCCCTACCACGGAGGGCCCGATCCGCTCGCCCCGCCTGCCGACCTGCGCGAGGCGATCGAGGAGATCGGCTCCGAGGTCATGGCTGGCGCGTCTCCTGCCTCGGCGCTCGACGAGCTGCTGCGGCGGGGCACCCGCTCGATGACGGGGCTCGACGAGCTGACACGACAGCTGTGGCAGCGGCGCGCGGACATCCAGCGCAGGCACCGGCTCGACGGCACGCTCCTCGAGGCGCGGCGCCTGCTCGACGAGGCCGTGGCGTCCGAACGGCTGGCCGCGTCCGCCGAGGACTCCGACGAGGCCAGGTTCCGGCAGGCGAGGCTCGACGCACTGCCCTCGGGAACGGCTGCCGCCGTCAGCGAACTCGCCGACTACGAGTGGGCCACCGAGGAAGGGCGGCGCGCCTACGAGCAGATCCGCGAGTTGCTGGGGCAGCAGTTGCTGCGGTCGCGGTTCGAGGGGATGGCCGAGGCGCTGCGCTCGACGTCGCCGGAGGACGTGGAACGCCTCAACCGCATGCTGGCCGACCTCAACGCGCTGCTCACCGCGCACGCGCGGGGATTCGACGACATCGACCGGCGGTTCGCCGAGTTCCTGCGCAGGCACGGCGAGTACTTCCCGGAGAAGCCCCGCGACATCGACGAGCTGATCGACCTGCTCGCGGCGAGGGCATCGGCGGCACAGCGCATGCTGAACTCGATGACGCTGGAGCAACGGCAGGAGCTGGCCGAACTGTCGCGGCAGGCGTTCGGGGACCAGCGCATCGCCCAGCAGCTGTCCCAGCTCGACGACCGGCTCAAAGCACTGCGGCCGGGGCAGGACTGGACGTCGTCCGGCCGGTTCCGGGGCGATGATCCCCTCGGGCTCGCCGAGGGTGCGAGGGCCATGGTCGATCTGTCCGAACTGGACGCGCTGGCCGAGCAGCTCTCCCAGGGCTACCCCGGCGCGAGACTCGAGGACATCGACGTCGAGGCGCTGCGGCGACAGCTCGGACCCGCCGCCGCCGTCTCCGCGCGTAAGCTGTCCGAACTCGAACGCGAACTCCGCGAGCAGGGACTCCTGGAACGCGCTCCCGACGGCGCGCTTCGCCTCACGCCGAGGGCGCTGCGCAGACTCGGGGAGACCGCGCTCGCCGACGTCGTCCGGTCACTGCGCACCCACACCGGCAGGCGCGACACCGCGTCGGCGGGAGCGGCAGGCGAACCCACCGGGTCCACCCGGGCGTGGCAGTTCGGCGACAGCGAGCCGTGGGCCGTCCCGCAGACCGTGCGTAACGCCGTGCTGCGCTCGGCGGCGGGCGACAGCTCCGGCGCGGTCCGGCTTCAAGTGTCCGATGTGGAGGTCGTCGAGACCGAGCATCGCGCGAGGGCGGCCGTGGCATTGTGTGTGGACACGTCGTGGTCGATGGTCGCCGAAGGCCGATGGCTTCCCATGAAACGCACGGCGCTGGCCCTGCACCACCTGATCTCGACCCGGTTCCGGACAGACGCGCTGCACGTCGTGACGTTCGGCCGTCACGCCCGGTCGGTGCGGATCGAGGAACTCGTCGGCCTCGAAGGGACCTGGGAGCAGGGCACCAACGCCCACCACGCGCTGCTGCTCGCCCAGCGGCACCTGCGGCGCCATCCCGACGCCACACCCGTCGTGCTGATGATCACAGACGGGGAACCGACGGCACACCTCGACGCCGACGGCAGCGCCGAGTTCGCCTACCCGCCGAGCCCGCGAACGCTCGCAGCGACACTGTCCGAAGTGGATCGGATCGCGAGGCTGGGCGCGGCGTTCACCGTGTTCCGGCTCGGCGACGAGCCGAGGCTGGCGGCGTTCGTGGACGCGCTGGCGCGCCGCTGCGGCGGCCGCGTCGTGGCCCCGGATGCCGACGGCCTCGGCGCGGCCGTCGTGGGCGACTACCTCCGCCACCGCCGGAACCGCTGATCCCAGAGCCGCACTATGCCGGCGTGTCCGCACTTCCTGCACGCGTGCTGGCACTTCCCGCGCGTGCGTTGGCACTTCCCGCACGCGTGCCCGCACTCTGCGCGCGCGTGTTGGCACTTCGCGCGTGTGTTGGCACCTTGCGCACGTGTGTCGGCACTTCGTGCGCGTCTGCCCGCAGTTCGTTCAGCCGTGTCCGCACTTCGTGTACACGTGCTGGCAGTCAGCCTGCTCCGTGAGCGGTGCCGCTGAGCTGGCAGGCCGTGGCGGCTTCGCCGCCGGGCGATGCGAAAACAGGGTGCGGAGCCTCGCCGCTGGTCGCTAGCGTCGGCGCGTGCCCCATGGCTTGTCGTTCTCGGCGCGGGGAGCGCTCGCGTTCTACGCCGACGACTACGTCGGCGCAGGAGTCATGCCGGAGATCGCCCACGATCTCGATGTGAGCGCCGCGACGGCGGGGCAGTTGGTGACCGCCTTCTCGTTGACCATCGCGATCGCCTCGCCGATCATCGCCATCGGGGCCGGGCGAATCACCGGCCGAGCGGTGCTGATCGCAGCGGCCGCGGTGTTCACCCTCGCCAACGCGCTCGCTCCGGGCTAGCCGGTGCTGCTGGCGCTCCGGGTACTCGCGGCGCTGGCCGCCGCGGCGGCGACACCGGCGCTGTTCGCCACGGCCGCCTCACTCGCGCCACCCGAGCGGATCGGGCGGTATGTCGCGGTGGTGGCGTTCGGGGTGACCGGCGCGATCGCCCGTCGGTGTGCCCGAGGGCACCTGGGTCGGCGGCGCGTTCGGATGGAGGGCCACGTTCGCGCTCATGGCGCTCGCCGGGGCTGCGTTCGGCGTGGTGGTCAGGTTCGTGCTGCCCGCGGACACAGGCGCGCGGGCTCCGCTACCGGTGCGGCGCCGGCTCGCCATCCTGACCCGGCCTGCGGTGTCCCTCGGACTTGCCGCGAACCTCGTGCTCATGCTCGGGTCGATGACGGTGCTGACGTATCTCGCTCCCTACGTGGGTGTGCTGGCGGACGCGGGGCCGGGGGAGCGGGGTGCGCTCTTCGCCGTGGCCGGTGTGGCGGGGATGCTCGGAATCTGGGCCGAAGGCGTGGCGACCGACCGCTGGGGTCCAGATCGGACGCTGGTCACCGGTGTGGCGGCGTTCGTGGCGGCGATGGCGGCACTGCTCGCGCTGTGGTCGTGGCGCCCGGCGTCGCTCGTGGTGCTCTTGCCGGTGGTCGCGGTGTGGGGTGGCACCGCCTTCTGGAACTCTCCCGCGGTGCAGCGAGACTCCACGGGTTTGGCGGGGCCTGCTGCCACACAGGCGCTCGCGCTCAACACGTCGGGCACCTATCTCGGCGTGGCGGCGGGCGGCGCGATCGGCGGCGGTGTGCTCGCTGCCGGTGGTCTGGCCCATCCTCCCGTTGTGGCCGCAGCAGCGGGCCTTGTGGCACTGGTCCTGTTCGTCGCCGCGCGCCGAGCAGCCTCCGAATCGTCAACCGTTGATTGACGATTCGGAGGCTGTCAACCTATCGTTGACGCATGGCGAAGAACATGCCCACAATCAGACTCGACGACCTCATCGAGGCGATCAAGAACGCCCGCTCGGACGTGCTGGAGCAGCTGTCGGACGCCGTTATGCTCGCCGAACATCTCGGCGAGGTGTCGGACCACCTCATCGGGCACTTCGTTGACCAAGCGCGGCGCTCGGGCGCGTCCTGGACCGACATCGGCAAGAGCATGGGCGTCAGCAAGCAGGCGGTGCAGAAACGGTTCGTCAACAAGGCGGGGCCTCTCGACCCGGCCGAGGGATTCCAGCGCTTCACACCGCGTGCCCGCAGCGCCGTCATGGCGGCGCAGGAGGAGGCGCGAGCCGCAGGAAATCCCACCATCGCCCCGGCACACCTCGCGCTCGGCCTGCTCAACGATCCCGTGTCGCTCGCGGTCGTCATCCTCGGTGAACAGGGAGTGAGCACGGAGGCAATGCGCCAGGCGGTGACCTCGGCGCTGCCGGAACGCCAGAGCGAGGTCCCCGATCTCATTCCCTACGACCAGGACGCCCGGAAGGTCCTCGAACTGACGTTCCGCCAGGCGCTGCGCATGGGACACAACTACATCGGCACCGAGCACATCCTGCTCGCCCTGCTGGACGCCGAGGACGGTGCGGGGCCGCTTTCCGGGCTCGGACTGACGAAGGAAGCGGTCGAGCGGGCCGTCGCCGCACATCTGGAAGCCATGGTGGGGTCGGCGCAGGACTCGGATTCGGGCTCCGGCTCGGCCTGACGTGGCCCTGTCGTGACGTCGTAGCGCCGGTGTGTCCGCACGCCGTGCACCCGTGTCCGCAGGCTATGTGCGGGTGTTGGCAGTTTCGGTACGGGGGGGGGTGGCGTGTCCGCGCCGGAGGCTGCGGACACGCGTGCGGGAAGTGCGGACACGCGTGCGGGAAGTGCGGACACGCGTGCGGGAAGTGCGGACACGCGTGCGGGAAGTGCGGACACGCGTGCGGGAAGTGCGGACACGCGTGCGGGAAGTGCGGACACGCGTGCGGGAAGTGCGGACACGCGTGCGGGAAGTCAGGGGGCTTGCACCAGGCCCGATCCCACATCGGTGGACGGCAGGGGGAGCCTGTGCGCCGACTGTCCGAGCCTGGCCCAGAGTTCCCACCCGCGTGCGCCGTGCTTCTCGGCGATGAGCGCGGCCACTCCGGCCACATGCGGGGTTGCCATGCTGGTGCCGCTGATCGAATGGTATTTCTCCGGCAGCGTCCAGCTGGAGTGAACGTTCACGCCGGGTGCGACGAGATCGACGGCGCCGTTCGGATCGACCGTGCCGCACGAGAAGTTGGCCACCGCGAGCGAGGCGTCAACAGCACCCACGGCGAGGATCGAGGGGCAGTTCGCCGGATGGCTCACCGGGGCGAGTACTCCGCCTGTGCGGTCGCTCTCGTTGCCTGCCGCGGCCACGATCAACGTATTGCGCCGCATCGCCCTGCGTGCCACCGTCTCGAACGTCTCCGAGTGCGGCTCGCCGGGCCGGGTGGGGGAGCCGAGGGACAGTGACACCACGGCGCATCCGCTGCTGACCGCCCACGCGATGCCTGCGAGGATGTCGCCGTCCGTTCCGGTGCCCGCGTTGCTGAGTACCTTCCCCGCGTAGATCTCCGCCCCGGGGGCGACGCCGTAGCCGGGCCCTTCCTCCGAGGCGTGCGGGCCGCATGCCGTGCCGATGCAGTGAGTGCCGTGGCCGTGCCCGTCCTCGACGTCCTCACCCTCTACAAAGGATCGTGTCTCGACTTCCCTTTCCGCGAAGTCGGGGTGGTCCACGGTGAATCCCGTGTCGAGCACCGCGACCCGGACGCCTGCGCCGGTGGCGGTTCCGGATCCGGCGCCGATCGCCCGCAGTCCCCAGGTCAGCGGGGACTCGGCGAGGGCGGAGTGGGCAGAACCCCCTGTGGTGTCCTGCCCGCTTTCGCCGGGCTCGGCCGGTGGTGCCGAGTAGGCCCTGACCACGCGTTCCGGCTCCACTCGCGCGAGCGGCCCATGCTCGGCGGTGGCGCGGAGCAACGCGTCGGCCTGATCGTGTGCGGCCCTGACGACCGCGACACCGAGGTCGTGCAGCAGCAACCCGTCGGCGCCGCTCAGTGAATCGGCGGCGCCGTAGCTGGTGACATCGGCCGTGCTGGCCGCGCGAACGCCCGCCACCCGCGCCATCGTCCTCAGCGCGGCTGCGGCGGAATCCTCCTGCAACAGGATCAGGTAGCGGCCGGTCTCCTCGCCGTTGCCGGTGTTGTTCGTCGTGGACATCAGGCACCCCTCTTTCCGGTAGAGACCGCGGAGGTCCGGACGAGCCCGTCTGTCCAGACTAGGTAAGGAACGTCACCGTGTCGTTACGCTAGGCGGGTTGACTGTCACGGTGAGTGGCTGCATGTCTCCGGGTGAGTCACCGGGTCAGCCCCGTTCTCTGTGACGCGGGGTGGCCACGATCCGGGCTCCGCGTGCCGGCACCATCGTGATGTTGCGGGCCTTGGCGGGTTCCGGGCGGAGCCGCTCAGGTGCGACGTGGTGCCTGCGGAGCACGGCCCGGAGCATGATGACCGACTCCAGCAGGGAGAAGCTGGCACCGAGACACCGGCGAACACCTCCGCCGAACGGAAACCACGTGCCGGAAGGTGGCCCGCCGTCAAGGAAACGGCCGGGGCGGAACCGGTGAGGGTCGCTGTGGTGGGAGTCGTCGGCATGGACCAGTGAGATCGACGGCATCACCGTGTGGCCAGCGGGGATGCGCAGGTCGCCGATCTGAATGTCGGAGGTGAGCTTGCGCGCCACCTCCGCGATCACCGGGTGCAGTCGCATGGCCTCCTTGACGACCGCTTCGAGGTACTTGTCGTCGTCGGCGCCGTCACCGTCCGCCGCGCGGGTCGCCTTCGCGAGTTCGGACGGGTGGCGGGCGAGTTCGTGCAACGCCCAGGCGAGTGTGGTTGCCGTGGTTTCGTGGCCTGCCAGCAACAACGTGACGAGTTGGTCGCGCAGTTCCGCGTCGGTGAGCGGGGTCTCCCCGGCTGCGGTGGGGACGGTGAGCAGGCGCGACAGCACGTCCCTGCGCAGGTCGAGGTCGGGCGCTTTCCTGCGTTCGGCGATCTCGCTGTAGAGGAGCCGGTCCATCGCGTGCTGCGCGAGGGCGTAGCGCCGCCACGGTCCCTTGCCGTGAAGGCGAGGGTTGTACCAGCCGATCAGCTCGATCGGCCCGACGTTGACGACCCGCCGCAGCAGGCGCCGCAACTCGTCCAGTCGCGGCCCCTTGGCGACGCCGAACACCACCCGCAGGATGACTTCGAGGGTGAGTGCCTGCATCCTCGCGTGGGCCGGGAACGCGTGGCCCTCGGGCCAGCGGCGTGCCTCCGCCTCGGCCAGTTCGGTGATCATCTCGCGGTAGCCGCGCAGTGAGGCGCCCGCGAACGCGGGCATGAGCAGCTTGCGGGCTCGCAGGTGCACGTCCTCGTCGGTGAGCAGCACGGAGTGCTCGCCCATCACGGGTTTGAGGATCATGTTGCCCTCACCGGCGTGGAACACGGAGGCAGGCCCCGCGAACACGGCCTTGATGTGCTCGACGTCGGAGAGGACGACGACCGACCGTTCGGGGTAGACGTGCAGCCGGACCACGTCGCCGTAGCGGCGCCGCAGGGAGGGAAGCCAGTGCTGCCGGAAGAGCCCGAAGATCGCGGTCTGGACGAGGATCGGCAGGCGAGGGCCTGGGGGTTCGCGAGTCGCGGTCAGGTTGTCGAGTCGTACGACGGGCTGTGTGATGTCGGTCGCCATGAGTAGTTTTATACGCCCGTATAGATCTTGGTGTCCACACCGTGCCGTACTCTTTTGCCCGTGGGCCACCGGCAAGATCTGCTCGCCGCCGCGCGGCGGCTGTTGCGCACCAAGGGATACGCGCGGATCACCGCACGCGACCTCGTTGCCGAGTCGGACACGAACCTGGCGTCGATCGGCTACCACTTCGGCTCGAAGGAAGGGTTGCTGAACGAAGCACTCGGCGAGGCCGTCGAGGAGTGGACGGTGCAGCTCGCCCGCGTCGCGATGGCCGACCCCGACGCCTCGACAGCCGAAAGGGGCATCTCCGCGTGGTCGGCGATGCTCGAAGGGCTCGACGGTCACCGCGAACTCGCCGTCGCATACCTGGAGGCGCTGGCGCAGGCCGAGCGGGATCCGGTGGTGCGGGAGCAGTTCGCGAGGCAGTACCGCCGGTGCAGGGAGCGGGTGGCCGAACTCGTCGCCGAGTCTCTCGGGGACGGGACCACGGCCGACGATCCGAAGGTCAGGACGATCGCCGGTTTCGTCATCGCCGTCTGTGACGGCCTCGCCGTGCAGTGGGTCCTCGATCCGGAGGAATCCCCGTCGCCCACCGAGCTCAGGGAAGGGCTCGAACGCTTCTGGCGGCCGGTCCACCACGCGGACCGGTGAACCCGCAACCCGCATAGGGTTGAGGTATGCAGACTTGGTCATCGGTCGCCGTGCCCCGTGTACCCGGAACCTCGCGCCCTCTGCGGCTGCACGACACGGCCACCGGACAGATCCGTCCCACCGCTCCCGGCCGCCTCGCGAAGATGTACGTCTGCGGCATCACCCCCTACGACGCCACCCACCTGGGACATGCCGCGACCTACCTCGCGTTCGACCTCGTTCACCGGATGTGGCTGGACGCGGGGCACGACGTGCACTACGTGCAGAACGTCACCGACATCGACGACCCGTTGCTGGAGCGGGCCGAACGGGATTCCGACGACTGGGTCGTGCTCGCGCTGCGGGAGACCGCGCTGTTCCGTGAGGACATGGAGGCGTTGCGGGTGCTGCCGCCGCACGACTTCGTGGGCGCGGTGGAGTCGATCCCGGAGATCGTCGAGATGATCGAGAAGCTGCTGGCCAACGGCGCGGCCTACCGCGTGGACGATCCGGAGTATCCGGACGTGTACTTCGACCGTTCCTACACCGGCCGGTTCGGCTACGAGTCCGGCTACGACGAGGACACCATGCGCGCACTGTTCGGTCAGCGGGGCGGTGATCCGGACAGGCCGGGCAAGCGCGACCCGCTCGACGCGCTGCTGTGGCGTGCCGCGCGAGAAGGGGAGCCGTCCTGGGAGACGAGTCTCGGCCCTGGCCGTCCCGGCTGGCACGTCGAGTGCAGCGCGTTCGCGCTCAACCGTCTCGGCATGGGTTTCGACGTCCAGGGCGGTGGTTCGGACCTCGCCTTCCCACATCACGAGTTCAGCGCGGCCCACGCGGAGGCACTCGCGGGCGAGTACCCGTTCGCCCGTCACTACGTGCACGCCGGCATGATCGGGCTCGACGGCGCGAAGATGTCGAAGTCGAAGGGCAACCTGGTTTTCGTGTCGCGGCTGCGCGCGGACGGGGTCGATCCCTCGGCCATCCGGCTCGCCCTGTTCTCCGGCCACTACCGCGCCGACCGGCCGTGGAAGAGTGAGCTTCTCGAACGCGCCGAGGCGCGGCTCGCGCGATGGCGGGAGGCGGTCTCCATCCCCTCGGGCCCCGAGGCCGAGAGCACCATCGAACGCCTGCGCGACCACCTCGCCGACGACCTTGACACCCCGAAGGCGCTCGCCGCCGTGGACGCCTGGGCCGACGAGGCGGTGCGCCACGGAGGCCCGAGCGAGTCGGCGCCGGCGCTCGTGCGGTCGGCCGTCGATTCGCTGCTCGGCGTGGTGCTGTAGCGGATTGCCCGCGCCGCGGGCTGTAGCGGATAGCCCGCTCGGCGGGCTGTGGTGGATAGCCCGCTCGGCGGGCTGTGGTGGATTGCCCGCGCGGCGGGCTGTCGCTCCTCGCCGACCGGTTACGCACCTTCCACGCTGTTCGGGCCGCCTTGGTGGTGAGGCTGGCCTGAGCCGAGGACCGCCTCTCCTCCGCTGTCCTGTGGCGGTTGTGTCAGGGACAGCGGAGGAACACCCGGTGGGCGAGTGAGCCGTGGGCCGATGTCCGGATCGCCTCGAAGACTGCCGCGGCGCTTGCCCCCGCCGTTACCGTGGGCGCGTGCCCAACTTGTATGCGACCAGCGACCTGCACATCACACACCAGGGGAACGAAGCCTTCCTCGACCGGATCACACCGCAGAACGCCGACGACTGGTTGATCGTCGCCGGTGACGTGGCCGAACGGATGCAAACGGTCATCGACACGCTCGCCACCCTGCGGGAACGGTTCGCCACGGTGGTGTGGGTACCAGGCAACCACGAGTTGTGGACCACCGCGCAGGACCCCGACCAGCACCGCGGCGAGGAACGCTACCTCGAACTGGTGCGCCGGTGCCGGGGCATCGACGTGCTCACCCCTGAGGACACCTACCCGGTGTGGCCGCACGCGGAAAAGCCGCTCACCGTCGCGCCGCTGTTCGTGCTCTACGACTACAGCTGGCGGGCAGCGCCCGCCGAGCGTGTTCCGCTGACCGAGGCACTGCGGCAGGCCAGGGAGGCAGGCATCGTGTGCACCGACGAGTACCTGCTGCATCCCGACCCGCATCCGAGCCGCCAGGAATGGTGCGCGCGCAGGCTGGAGTACACCGAGAAGCGGCTCGCCGAGGTGCCTTCCGATCACCGCACCGTGCTGGTGTCGCACTGGCCGCTGCACCGCCATCCCACGGAACCCCTCATCTATCCGGAGTTCGTGCTGTGGTGCGGAACCGAAGAGACCGCCGACTGGCACGTGCGGTACCGCGCCGAACTCGCCGTCTACGGGCACCTGCACATCCCGCGCACCACCGAGGTGGACGGGGTGCGCTTCGAGGAGGTCTCACTCGGCTACCCGAGGGAGTGGCGGCGCAGGGCGCGCGGCGCGATACCCCTGCGGAAGGTCCTGTGACCGGGCTGTCTCGGCGTTCTCGGCGCTCCCACGGGCCTCAGCGGCCTGAGGGGCCCGAGGCCCCGCCTGCTCCTCCGGGGCCGTGCCTGCGCAGGTAGCGTTCGAACTCGGCCGCGAGCTTGTCGCCGCTGTTCTCGTCGAGCACGATCTCGGCGTCGCCGCGCTCCTCGAGGCTGCGGACATACTCGCTCACCTCGTCGTCCTCGTTGGTCATCTCCGTGACGGTCTGCTGCCACTGCTCGGCCTGCTCGGGCAGCGCACCCATGGGAATGCGCACGTCGAGGACGTCTTCGAGCTTGCGCAGCAGCGCGAGAGTCGCCTTGGGCGATGGCGGGTGCGACACGTAATGCGGGAGGGCCGCCCACACCGACACCGCGGGCACCCCAGCTTTCACGCAGGCGTCCTGGAAGACCCCGACGATCCCCGTTGGCCCCTCGTAACGGCTGCGCTCCAGCCCGAAGCGTGCCGCGGCCTCCGCGTCGTAGGCGGTGCCGCTGACCGGAACCGGCCGCGTGTGCGCGGTGTCGGCGAGGAGGGCACCCAGCGTGACGACCGTGGACACCCCGAGGCGATCGACGTGGGACAGCAGTTCGTCGCAGAAGGCCCGCCAGCGCATGCTCGGTTCAGGGCCGTGCACGAGGACGACGTCGCGGTCGTATCCTTCCGGCCTGCACACCGCCAGCCGCGTCGTCGGCCATTCGACCCGTCTCGTCACGCCGTCCACCAGCCGCACGGTGGGGCGGTTGACCTGGAAGTCGTAGTACGTGTCGGGATCGATCTCGGCCAGCGGCTTGGCGTCCCAGTTGAGCTGAAGGTGCTCGACCGCCGTGGTGGCCGCGTCACCGGCGTCGTTCCAGCCTTCGAAGGCAAGGACCATCACCGGCTTCGGCTCGGACCGCTCCTGTGTCGTCTCGTCGAAGGGCGTGCTCACATCCCCCAGCCTACGGCGCTGCCAGGGCTCTCCCGCATCCGTCGCCTTGCTCCCTCTCATCGGATGCTGACGCGGCGCCGGACGACTGATCGCTCACCGTAGGCTGTCGGCGAACGTTCGCGCGCGCCTCGGCCGAGTGCGCGCACAACCGCAAGGCAACGTGGCCTCGCGTCGAGCCCGATCGAATCGAGGACCGAGGAGAAGACGTGGACAGACCGTCCGTTGTGGACGGAGTGGCCGCCGTGCTCTGGGACATGGACGGCACGCTCGTCGATTCGGAGAAGCTGTGGGACGTCGCCCTCTACGAGGCGGCGGAATGGCTGGGAGGAACGCTGACGCCCGCGCAGCGCGCGACCCTCGTCGGAGCCAACATGGCCGCCACCTGCCGTTATCTCCTCGAAGTGAACGGAATACCCGCGCACGACGCCGCTGTGGCCGAGGTCGCCGACTGGGTGCGGGTCAGGACGAAGGAGATCTTCGCCGATGCGCTCCCATGGCGGGACGGCGCTCGTGACGCACTGCTCGCCGTGCGCGCGGCCGGAGTGCCTTCGGCGCTGGTGACCTCCACCGAACGGGAGATCACCGAACTGGCGCTGCGGACCATCGGGGCCGGCATGTTCGACATCACCGTCTGCGGCGACGAGGTGGACGGGCTGAACAAACCACATCCGGAGCCCTACTTGAGAGCCGCGAGAGCACTCGGCGTCGATCCTGCTCGCTGCGTCGCCGTCGAGGACTCCCCGGTTGGCGCCGAATCGGCCGCCGCCGCGGGCTGCACGGTGCTCGTCGTGCCCAACGAGGTTCCCGTGCCGCCCGGGCGGCGGCGGGTGTTCCGGTCGTCGCTGGTCGGCGTCGATGTCGCCACACTGGCAAGCCTGCTGATCTCCGGCTAGCGCGCGCTCGCGAGCGCGCCCTCCGGACCACCCGCCCGCCGACGGGGTCAGGACACCAGATCCGCCGGGATGTCGGCCTGCTTGGTGCCGACGAGAGCGACGTAGTGCAGCGGCTCGCCACGCACGTCGAGCCGGTGCCGGTAACGCTCCGACTGGTGCACCGTGAGCAAGCCTGACTCCGTGGCGCGCTCGATGAGCCGCGCGAAGCCCGAGGTGTCGGCCTCGGAGAGGAACCGGTCCTTGATGGTGAAGGCGATCCAGCCGCCGTCGGCGACGAAGTTGAAGGCCGTCCGGAACGCCTCGGGCGGGATGTCACCGTAGCCGAGTGCCGCGACACACGACAGCGCGTTGAACCGTCTGCTCGCGAGCGTGGCCTGGTCCTGCTCCGCCAGCCGGGTCATGTCCACGACGAGATAGTCGTCGTAAACCTCGGGCCGGTCGCGCAGTGCCGCCTGCCGCGCCTCCGGGATGATGTCAACGCCCACGAGATGGCCTGCTCCGACCGTGCGAAGCTGCGCGCCGACGAGTCCGTTTCCCGCTCCGAGGTCGAGCACTCGAAGTGACGAAGGACTCACATTCTCCCGCTGAAGTTGCTCTTTCAGCAGCTTGCCCACCACGTCGGGTGAGCGGCAGTCGAGAATGTCGTGGAATAGCTGTTCGTAAAGGCCGGGAATGGCGAAAATGCGATCGTAGTCGTGAAAGCGGATCTTCTGCCAGACCCCGTCAACCAGCACGGAGCAGTACTCGGTGTCCTGGTCGATGTGCTCGACGCGGTCGGGAAGCCGAACCTCTCTCTGTCCATGCCGGGCTTGCGCTCCCGCCATTTCGCTCTCGCGCCTCTCGTTCTCCATACCACGACCTTTCCGTAGTCGTACGGTGACGAGCCGAATTCAGCAAAGTGGATTCGGCAAGGTAAGTCAACTACGTGACCCGCCGTCCTGTTCCCCTGCCCGGCGGGTCCCCCGAGGGGAAACGGGCGCGGGATGCGAGGATCTGTGCCGTGAAGACCTTCGACGAGTTGTACGCCGAGCTGAGCGAGCGGGCCCGCACGCGCCCCGAGGGATCGGGCACCGTCGAGGCGCTGGCTGCCGGAGTGCATGCCCAGGGCAAGAAGGTGCTCGAAGAGGCTGGCGAGGTCTGGATCGCCGCCGAGCACGAGTCGGACGAGCGGCTGGCTGAGGAGATCTCCCAGCTGCTTTACCGGGTGCAGGTGCTGATGCTCGGTCGCGGTCTCACGGTGGACGACGTCTACCGGTATCTGTGAGCGCCGTCTCGCGCCCACCGGCTGGCGCGGGGCGCCGGGAACCGGTGAAGTGAACAGCGTGAACGTCAGGGGTGAGCGTGGCCGGCGCGACGACGCACGACCACGGCGCCTCGCTGGTCAGTGAGGAAGGACACCAACATGCTGCGGGTCGCGGTGCCGAACAAGGGAGCGCTGGCGGGACCGGCGTCGGAAATGCTCGGTGAGGCGGGCTACCGGCAGCGACATGAGCCGCGCGATCTCACCGTGCTCGACCCGGTGAACGAGGTGGAGTTCTTCTTCCTCCGCCCCAAGGACATCCCCATCTACGTGGGTTCGGGCGAGCTGGACCTCGGTATCACGGGCCGGGATCTCGCGTTGGACTCGGGCGCCGCCGTCGAGGAGACGCTGTCGCTCGGTTTCGGCGGGTCCACCTTCCGCTACGCGGCCCCCGAGGGACGTGAGTGGTCGGTCGCGGATCTCGCAGGCAAGCGTCTCGCCACGTCGTATCCCAGGCTCGTGCGCGACGACCTCGCCCGCCACGGCATCGAGGCCGAGGTCATCAGGCTGGACGGCGCGGTGGAGATCTCGGTACAGCTCGGTGTGGCCGACGCGATCGCCGACGTCGTCGGCTCGGGCCGCACACTGCGGCAGCACAACCTGGTCGCGTTCGGCGACCCGATCTGCGTGTCCGAGGCTGTTCTCGTGCACCGCAAGGGCGGGCAGCCGTCGCCGAGGATGGCCCAGCTCGCGGCGCGCCTGCAGGGTGTGGTGTTCGCGCAGCAGTACATGATGCTCGACTACGACTGCCCGAGGGAACTGCTGGAGAAAGCCATCGCCATCACACCGGGGCTGGAGTCCCCGACGGTCGCGCCGCTGGCGCACGCCGACTGGGTGGCGGTGCGGGCGATGGTGCCCCGCAAGCGCGTCAACGCGATCATGGACGAGCTCGCCGCCGTCGGAGCCAGGGCAGTACTGGCCTCCGACATCCGCGCCTGCAGGCTCTGAAGCTCCCACACGGCGTCGCCCTGGTGTGTCAGCCGGGGCGATGCCGTTTCGGCAGCAGGTCGTAGAGCCTCCGGCGGGCGCCGCTGTCGTTGGCGGACCGCGCGCTCGACACCTCGGCGATGAAGTCCTCGAACACGAATTCCTGTTCCGGAGGATTCGGCGGGACGGCCGCGACGGCCGTGTCGGTGTCGAGCACCCGCGCGATCTCCCTGAACGCCGCGGCCTGCGCGGTCTCCGGCGCGAACGTGGTCACCGGGATCCCACGGGAGGCCGCTTCGTTGATGACCACGCCGAGCGGAACGTGCGCCAGCACCGGGATGCCGAGGCTCTGGAGCTCGCGCAGCGCCGCCGCGGCGTACGCGGACATCGGCCTCCGGTAGAGGCCAGGCACGAGACCGTGGTAGACCAGTGGCGGGCGGCCCACGGCGGCTTCGAGGTATCCGATCTGCTCCCGCATGAGCCGCAGCGCGCGGATACTCGTGCGGTCGGGCTGCACGGGAACGAGCACCCCGTGACTCGCCACGAGCGCGTTGTTGGTGAGCACGTCCAGCGCGGGAGGGCAGTCGATGACGACGTGGTCGTAGTCGGCGAACTGGATGACTCTGGCGAGCTGCCAGCCCGGAACGCGGAACTGGTCGAGCCGCCGGATCAGGTCGAACATGCCCGGCGAGGTCGGGATCACATCGAACGCGCCGCCCCTGCCGACGTTGCACCGGGGATGAGGAACCACCAGGTCCTCGATCGGGCCGCGCCAGGCCTTGGTGAGCGCCTTGGCGAGGCTCGGCGCCTCGGGCGGCGGTTCCGGCAGCCCCAGCATCTCGGTCGTGGCATGCCCCTGGGGGTCGAGATCGATGAGCAGCACTCGCCTGCCGCGTTCAGCCAGGGCCGCGGCCGTGCCGACGCTCAGCGCCGTCTTGCCGACCCCGCCCTTCTGGTTGACCACCGAAGTGATCTGCACAGTGCCCCAGCTCCCGTCTCGTGGTTTGCGAGCAGGTTAGTGGATCAACACCGCGAAAGTCAGCCTCGGCGCGGGCGCGAGTCAGGCGGCGCGCCCGCGCCCGGCCGTCAGCGGTGACGCACCAGCAGCGCCTGTGTACCGGCCGCGACCGGCCCTTCGAGGTCGTGCAGCGTGCTGCGGGCTGTCGCGTGACCGCGTGGCCCCACGGTGGTCGCGGCGTCGAGACAGATCCACTCGCCGACGGGCTCACGGTGGATGTGCACGGTGAGTTCGGTGTTGATGAACAACCAGCGCCGGGGATCGAGCACGTTGGACACACCGCTTCCGGAATCGGCCACGGTGAACACCCGCTGGAGCGGGCTCGGTTTCTCGTCGTCCACGAGCGTCACCCGCTGGCGAGCCCACACAGCGGCAGGTCCCGCGGTCAAGACAGCGCCCCGCGCCGCGCGCCACTCCACGGCGTCGAGATAACCGCCGTGCCAGCCCTCCGGCCATTCGGCGACGGGGCAGTCCGCCACGGACGGCAGAGCGGTCGTCTCCTCGCCGGGCACGGTGGCCACCTCGGCGGTGTCGGTGACGGCGAGCCGCCATGCCGCCGCACGCGCCACCACCCGATCACCGGCGGACAGAGTCGCCGACAGCAGCTCGACCGAACGTCCCGGCCGGACCACCTCGGCTGTCACGGTGAGTTCGGCCAGCGGTGCGGGACCGAGGATCTCCACGGTGACCCTCGCGAGCCCGCGCTCTCCGTCGCAGGGCAGGGACTCCAGCTCGCGGACGAGCAAGGCCGACGGCGGGCCGAAGTGCTGGGCATCGGGCGTCCACGGACCCGCGGTGTGCTCGGTGGGCTGGTAACGCCCTTCGCCTCGGGACAGGTAGAACGTCTCCACGTGTCGTCTCGCTCCGTTCGCGCTGCGCGGGACGGTCAGTCCGCGCGGTCGAGTGCCGATTCCTCACCGGGATCCGGTTCCGGCCAGCCAGGATATTCCGGCGGTGTGCCGCCGAAGGAAGGGCAGTGCTGTTGATGTGAGCACCAACCACACAGCTTGCTGGGGCTGGGCCGGAAGTCGCCGGTGCGGCCCGCGCGGAGGATGGCCTCCCAGATCGCTTCCAGTGTCCGTTCGAAGCGGGCGAGTTCCTTCTCGTCCGGGGTGTAGGCGAGAGCCTGGCCGTCGCTGAGGTAGAGCAGCTTCAGCTGCCGGGGAACGACGCCCCGCAACCGCCAGAGCACCACGGCGTAGAACTTCATCTGGAACATGGCCTTCGCCTCGCCGATCTCCCTCGGCGCCGCTCCGGTTTTGTAGTCAACGACGCGGATCTCGCCGGTCGGTGCGACGTCGAGCCGGTCGATGTAGCCGCGCAGCAGCACTCCCGAGTTCAGCTCCGTCTCGACGTGCAGCTCACAGGCTTCGGGGTCGAGCGTCCGGGGATCCTCCATCGCGAAGTACGAGTCGAGCAGCTTCTCCGCCGAGGTGAACCATTCCGTGAGTTCCTCCTCGGAAGCCGGATCGGTGAACAGCTCTGTCCACTCCGGACTCTCCTCGGCCAGTTGTGACCAGGTGGGACGGAGAAGTTCCCTCGCGGCGCCGGGAGTGCGCCCGGTGCGGGGCAAGGCGAAGAGGCGCTCCAGCACGGAATGGACCAGCGTGCCTCTGACCTGCGCCTTGGTGGGCGTCTCGGGAAGCTTGTCCACGGCGCGGAACCGGTAGAGCAGCGGGCACTGCTTGAAGTCGCCCGCGCGCGAAGGAGACAGCGCGGGGCGGCGTCGCGGCGTGTCCGGTGCCGCGACGTCAGACGTCGCGGTGGCGGTTGCGGTGCCGGTTGCGGTGCCGGTTGCCGTGCCGGTGGTGGTACTCCCGTTCGCCATGCGGGGCAGCGTAACCGGACTCCATGACAACGGTGTGTGTACGGCACGACGCGGCGCGCCGACGGGTCGGCAGAGGTGATCCTCGACACGCCGCGGGTAACGGCCTCCTGACACGGCACGTTCTACCCTCTACGGGTGCGCGCGACGGGCGAGTACAGCGAACACGGTGGCCACCGGTCCCGGAGCATCCACTCCGAGGACGGCGGCATGCTGCTCTTCCGCGTCGGCACCGTCCCCGTGCTGCTCGCGCCATCGTGGTGGATCGGCTCGCTGCTCGTCGTCGTGTTGTACACACCGCTGGTCTCACGGTTGCTGCCTGGGGCGGACATCGCCCTGTCGGCCGTGCTGGCCGGAGCGTTCGCCGTGCTGCTCGGGATGTCGGTTCTCGCGCACGAACTCGGACACTGCGTTGTGGCGCTGCGTCTCGGCGTCCCCGTGCGGCGGGTTCGCCTCTTCCTGCTCGGCGGTTTGTCCGAGGTCGCGCGTTCGCCGCGCCGTCCCGGCCAGGATGCCCTGATCGCGGTCGCGGGGCCGCTAGTGTCACTCGTGCTGGCTCTCGTGTGCTGGCTGCTGCTGCTCGCGGTGCCCGAGGACGGGGCGGTCTGGCTGCTGGTGGCGCAGTGCGCCGTGGCCAACGCCGCCGTCGGGGTGTTCAACCTCCTTCCCGGGCTGCCGCTCGACGGGGGACGGTTGCTGCGGGCGGGGATCTGGGCCGTCCACGGAGGCCGGTCCACGGGCACGCGGGTGGCTGTCGCCGGGGGCGCGCTGGTAGCGGTCGGCGTGCTGGGCTGGGCTCTGTGGGGTATGGCGCAGGGCAGCGACGACCGCTGGCTCCGGCTCGGTGTCGGTCTTGTGACGGCGTGGTTCGTGGCGATGGGCGCCACCTCGGAGTTCTCGTCGGACACCCGGCGGCCGTGGCCCGAAGGGTTGTCGCTTTCGGACCTGATGCGGCCCGTCCTGCAACTGCCTGCCGAGAGCCCGGTGTCCGCGGCGCTGGCGGCCTCGGCCGGTCGTGGTGTCGTGCTCGTCCGCGCGGACGGCATCGCGGCAGGGCTGCTCGACGCGGAGGCCGCCGAGCGGCTGGCGCTGAACGCACCGCACTCGCCTGCCGAGCTGGCCGCGCAGCCCATCAGTGCGGAGACCGTGCTGCTGACCTCGGACTCGCCGGACGAGATCGCCGAGCACGTCGATGAGGTCCCGACCTGGCAGTTCCTCGTCGTGGACGGTGAAGGCAACCCGAAGGGCGTGCTGCGCAGGGACGACGTGCACAGCGCGCTGGCGGCTCCCGGCCGGCTCCGAGGGGATTCCACAGGGCCGTTTCGGACCGGGTGAACGCGAGCTTTTGCGGGTCTGCGACCATCGCCTGCGGTTCTCGTCCCGCGTGGCGCGGGCGAGTGTGGACTGGAGGTGCGGTGTCAGCAGGGCCGTTTCGCGCGGGTGACCGGGTGCAGTTGACCGATCCGAAGGGACGGCACTACACGATCGTTCTTGCCGAGGGGCAGGAGTACCACACGCACAGGGGCGCGGTGTCGCACGACGCGCTGATCGGCGAGCCCGAGGGGTCCGTGGTCACCTCGACGCAGGGCACCTCGTACCTCGCGTTGAGGCCGTTGCTGCCCGACTACGTGCTCTCGATGCCGCGAGGCGCGCAGGTCATCTACCCCAAGGACGCCGCGCAGATCGTGATGTGGGGCGACGTCTTCCCCGGCGCTCGTGTGCTGGAGGCCGGTGCGGGGTCGGGCGCGCTGACCTGTTCGCTGCTGAGGGCCGTCGGGCCGGAGGGCAGTGTCACGTCGTACGAGGTGCGGGACGACCACGCCGAGCACGCCGTGCGCAACGTGGAGAAGTTCTTCGGCGAACGGCCGGAGAACTGGACGTTGCATGTGGCGGACCTCGCGACACACACCGGCGAGGTCGATCGCGTCGTGCTCGACATGCTCACGCCGTGGGAGGTCCTGCCCACCGTGTCGGCTGCGCTCGTTCCCGGCGGGGTGCTCGTGGGCTACGTGGCCACGGTGACGCAGCTCTCGACGTTCGTGGAGGCGTTGCGTGAGCAGAAGTGCTGGACCGAGCCGCAGGCGTGGGAGAGCCTGGTACGGCCGTGGCACGTCGTCGGCCTCGCCGTGCGCCCCGAACACCGCATGATCGGTCACACGGCCTTCCTCGTCACCGCCCGGCGGCTCGCCGAAGGAGTCACCCCGCCCCGGCCGCAGCGAAGGCCGAGCCGGGGCTAGGCAGGGCGCACCCGCGCCGGGTGAGGGGGTCCGTGGTCAGCCCGGACCGGAGAGACACCACTGGCCGCCTTGCTTGCTCGCCGCGAGCGCGCCTTCATCGCTCTGCTCCGCGTTTGACGCCGTGATACGGATGACGGCGGTGTCACCGCTGATCACAACCTCGCCGCTCTGCTCGAATACGACGCCGTCGGGGACCTCGTCGAAGCTGGCGTCCCCGGCTTTTCCGGAGCAGATAAGAGCGCGGAGCGCGGCGTTGTCGCGGCTGTTGGCGGCGGCCAGAAGATCATCGGCCAGTTTCTGCACCGCGGCGACGTCGTCAGCCGCCGCACCGCTTCCCGGATCGGCAGGAGGAAGGTCCGGTGCGGAGGACCCGGACTGTCCCGGAAGGCCGGGTGCACTGGATGCGGCTTGCCCGCCGGTCGGCGGGGCCTGCGGCTTGCGCCCGGCCAGCGGGGGTTCGTCGTCGCCGGACAGCAAGACGATCAGGGCCACCACGCCGCCGATCACGGCGACGACGGCGATCGAGATGCCCACGACGAGGCCCGTCTTCTTCTTCGGTGGCCCCGGTGGCGCACCGCCCGGACCACCGAAGTGGCCGGGCGGCTGGCCGACCGGATAGGCACCGGGAGGCTGCTGCTGGGACATCGGTGTGGAAGGGGGCATGCCCGGCTGGTTCGGTTGCCCCCACATGCCGGGTTGCGGCGGTGGTTGCTGCCAGCCGTGGGGTCCGGGTTGGCCTTGCCGCCCCGGTTGTTGTGGGTAGGTCACTGAATCCCTCGCTCGGTTACACCTGTGGTCCGCGACCCGTCGAGGCCGCGCGGACGTTTCCATCGGGAACGCCAAGATCGTAGGGGCACAGCGATGAGACCGAGGGGCGTTTCCTGAGACTTCCCGTGCCAGGAGTTCCCTGTGGCGTGGGAGGGCTCGCGGCGTCGCACGACTGTCAACGGGCACTCCGGCCGCGACCAGGGTGCCGGTTTCCGGACCACTGCCGGGTCCCTTCGCGCTCCGGTGCTCGCAGCCGGGGTTCAGCGAGGTGGAGCGGTGGTCAGGCGCTCAGGCACCAGCCGTCACCGGTGTTGCTCGCGTCGAAGGTGAGCGACTCCGTCGTCCCCTGGTAGCTCGCCTGAACCGGGACGGTGCCCTGCTCACCGTTGACGGTCACCTCGCCCGCGAGGCTCCAGACGAGTTCATCCGGGAGTTCGGGGAACGGCTCCGAGTTCGGTGAGCACATCAGTGCGCGCAGCGCATCCGCGTCCTGCGCGTTCAACCCGTCGATCAGCTCGTCGGCGACGTCCTGGAGATCCGCAAGGCCGGAGTCCGCACTCTCCTCACCACCCGTGTCGCCGGATGTTCCGACGCCTCCGGGTTCGGCCTGCGACGAAACCGGAGGGGAGGTCGAGGACGGGGGAGCCTCCGAGGACGCCGAGGAGGAGGGCGGAGCCGACGAGGACGACGGGGCGGAGACGCTCGACGAGGTCGTCGGCGGAGCCGACAGCGCCGATGCCGGTGGGGGTTCGTCGTCTCCGCCGGTCAGCGCGAGCGCGAGGCCACCGCCCGCGACGGCGAGCGCGCCGAGCGTGATACCGACGACGAGGCCGGTCCGCTTCCTCGGGGACGCCGAGTTCTCGTGTGGCGGCTCGGAGCCGATCGCGGGCAGTTGCCGGGTCGTCTCCTCGGCGCGGGGGTCGCGGGGGGCACCGCCTGCCTGAGGAAATCCGGACTGTGTCTGCCGGTTCCATGGGTCGAACTGTCCGGGTTCGGGCGGATTCGTCACGGATCGTCCTTTCCCAGCTGGGAGGCGTTGATGATCACGCGACGGTAGTGGTGGCGCGAAGGCGGCCACCGCAGGGGGTACCCGAGCCGGGCACGGGAATCTCCCGCACCCGGCTGCGGCGTCATTCCACCGGGTCGCCGACGCACCAGTCGTCGCCGCGCTTCTCGGCCTCGAAGGCCAGCTCCATGTTCTTTCCGAGCCAGCTGATCTTGAGCCCGACCGTTCCGCTGTCCCCGGTGACGGTCACCGCGCCGGGGCTTGCCTCCACGCCGTCCGGCACGTCGTCGGAGCTGGCGCCCGGCGCGCCGTCGCACGAGATGGAGGAGGCCAGTTCGGTGTCTCTCTCGTTGATCGCGGTGGCCATCTGCTCGGCGAGGGCGTTGACCTTGTCCTCGTCGCTCTCACCGCCGAACAGCAAGAACGCCGCGGTGCCCGCACCCGCGACGAGCACGGCCGCGATGGCCGCGATGAGCCCGGTCTTCTTTCCCTTGGTTGGCGCGGGGGCTGGCGGCCCTGTGAACTGAGGGTCGCCTGCCGGGGACGCGGGCGGCAGCCCCTGAGCGCCCTGAGATGCCTGGGGCACCTGCCGGCCCTCGTGCTGCGATGGGTCGTGGGGTGGGGGAGCGGTCACGGCAGCCCTTCCTGATCGCGCCGCCGGGTCGTTCCGGCGGATCGCCGAAGATCCTAAGGAAGGGCTGAACGCTACTTGTACACCTCCGGGTGCTGGGTTCCCGGTCGGCCTACTGCCACGAGAACGGTGTGTCACCAGCCGGGCGTCCCACTGTGACATGCGGATGAGCCCGGCCTCGCGGAGTCGCACCGAATGTCAGCGGGTACTCCGCCGCAACCGGACGACGCGCCGATTCCGTGACACGGATAGGGCTTTCCATGTCGGTGATCGCCGGTACCGTGGAAAGAAATGCATTCCGAGGAGGTGCCGAAATGCAACACGACCTTCCCGGAGGTCGGCACGACGAGGCCGACTCTTCAGAGATGGGCGGAGCCGGAGGCACGGACATCCCGTCGAGCGAGCAGGCGCGTCAGATCCGCTTTCTCGAGGAGGAGGTGGCGCTGCTTCGCCGGAAGCTCACCGACTCGCCTCGGCAGAACCGGGTGCTCGAGCAGCGGTTGGCCGAGGCGACCGAGCGCGTGAGCCAGCTGACCGAACGCAACAACAAGCTGGTCGAGACTCTGCGCGAGGCGCGGAGCCAGCTGTTGGCGCTGCGGGAGGAGGTCGATCGACTCGCGCAACCTCCGAGTGGCTACGGCGTGTTCGTCGCCGCCTACGAGGACAACACCGTCGATGTGTACACCTCGGGTCGCAAGATGCGGGTGGCCGTGTCGCCTGCCGTGGACGTGGAGTCCCTGCGGCGCGGGCAGAGTGTCCGGCTCAACGAGGCGCTGACCGTCGTGGAGGGCGGTGGCTTCGAGAGCACGGGCGAGGTGTGCACGCTGCGGGAGATGCTGGCTTCCGACACCGAAGGCGGCAGTGCCCGCGCGCTGGTGGTGGGGCACGCGGACGAGGAGCGTGTCGTGTGGCTGGCCGATCCGCTCGCCGAGCAGACGCTGAAGCCGGGCGATTCGATCCTCGTCGATAGCAAGGCAGGCTACGCCTACGAGCGGGTTCCCAAGGCCGAGGTCGAGGAT
Organism: Saccharomonospora xinjiangensis XJ-54; assembly: GCF_000258175.1. Classification (NCBI taxonomy): domain Bacteria; kingdom Bacillati; phylum Actinomycetota; class Actinomycetes; order Pseudonocardiales; family Pseudonocardiaceae; genus Saccharomonospora; species Saccharomonospora xinjiangensis. The sequence continues at coordinate 4,350,104 of NZ_JH636049.1, forward strand.
CTCGTGCTCGAGGAGGTGCCCGACGTCCGGTACGAGGACATCGGTGGTCTCTTCAGGCAGATCGAGCAGATCAGGGACGCGGTCGAGTTGCCGTTTCTCCACGCCGACCTCTACACGCAGTACCAGCTGCGCCCGCCGAAGGGCGTGTTGCTCTACGGTCCTCCGGGATGCGGGAAGACCTTGATCGCCAAGGCGGTGGCCAACTCGCTGGCCAAGCAGGTCGCCGCGGCGAGGGGAGCGGCGGACGCGAAGTCCTACTTCCTCAACATCAAGGGTCCTGAGCTGCTCAACAAGTTTGTCGGTGAGACGGAGCGGCACATCAGGATGATCTTCCAGAGGGCGAGGGAGAAGGCGTCGGACGGCACGCCCGTCATCGTGTTCTTCGACGAGATGGAGTCGATCTTCCGCACCCGTGGCAGTGGTGTGTCGTCCGACGTGGAGACCACGATCGTGCCGCAGCTGCTGTCGGAGATCGACGGTGTCGAGGGGCTGGAGAACGTCATCGTCATCGGCGCGTCCAACCGCGAGGACATGATCGACCCGGCGATCCTGCGGCCGGGACGGCTCGACGTCAAGATCAAGATCGAGCGGCCCGACGCGGAGGGAGCAAAGGACATCTTCTCCAAGTACCTGACGCCCGACCTGCCGATCCACGCCGACGACCTGCGGGAGTTCGGCGACGACCGGCAGGCCACGATCGACGCGATGATCCAGCACACGGTCGAGCGCATGTACGAGGAGACCGACGAGAACAGGTTCCTTGAGGTGACCTACGCCAACGGGGACAAGGAAGTGCTGTACTTCCGCGACTTCAACTCCGGCGCGATGATCCAGAACATCGTGGACAGGGCGAAGAAGTCGGCGATCAAGTCGGTGCTGGAGACCAAGCAGCCGGGCTTGCGGGTGCAGCATCTGCTCGACGCCATCGTGGACGAGTTCGCCGAGAACGAGGACCTGCCCAACACCACCAACCCGGACGACTGGGCGCGGATCTCGGGCAAGAAGGGCGAGCGCATCGTCTACATCCGCACGCTGGTCACGGGCAAGAACCAGGAATCGGGCCGGGTCATCGACACGGCCACCAACACAGGCCAATACCTCTGAGCCGGGTGCCGGGGCTCCCGCGGGCGGTCGCAAGGCCGTTTCGCGGGAGCCCTTCCCCTGTCGTCGAGGGGGAAGCGCAAGGACTGGAACATCTCGTATAACGTCCTATACGCTGAGGCCATGGACGACGAGTCAGTTGCACCATCGCCGCCGCCGAGAGCCCCCATCACCACCGCCGACGTCCTCGCGTGGTTGGAGCAGACGGCGGAGGCCGCACGCGCGGGTGAACTCGACGCGCCTGCGCTGATCGATCTGCTCGGGCAGCTGCGGCAGGCGTCAACGGCATGCGCCAACGCCTCCGACTGGGCTCTGCTCGCCGCGCGGGAGGCAGGCGCGAGCCTGCGCCAGATCGCGCCCGTGTTCGGCAAGGGTTACGTTCGCGCGCCTGCCGCGCGGCTGGAGAAGCTGCACAGGGAGGTGCTGTCGTCCGAGCAGTTCCTCGAATTGATGCGCCGCCGCATGGGGGGCGGCTGACGGCTGTTGCCGTTACCGTGACCCGCATGAACACCGTGGCGCGCACGGCCGTGGGGCTCGCGGCGATCGGCAGACCCGCCTACATCAACCTCGGCAGGACCGAGGCTCTTCCGGCAGAGCGGGACGTGACGGCTCTGCGCGAACGCACGTTCGCCGTGCTCGACGCGGTGTATGCGGCGGGCATCAGGCGAGTGGACGCCGCGCGGTCGTACGGTCGCGCGGAGGAGTTCCTCGCGGCCTGGCTCGCCGACCGGCGCCCCGCCGACGTCGTCGTGTCGAGCAAGTGGGGCTACGCCTACGTCGGCGACTGGCGGCTCGACGCCGACGTGCACGAGGTGAAGGAGCATTCCCTTCCCCGGTTCCGGGAGCAGTGGGAGCAGACCAGGTCGCTGCTCGGCGATGCCGTGTCGCTGTACCAGGTGCATTCGCTGACGGTGGACAGCCCGTTGTTCGGTGATGACGCACTGCTGGAGGAGCTGGCGGCGCTGGCCGACTCGGGCGTGCGAGTGGGTTTCTCCACCTCGGGGCCCGGGCAGGCCGACACGGTGCGGCGCGCATTCGAGTTGCGCGTCCACGGATCGCCCGTGTTCACCGCCGTGCAATCGACCTGGAACCTGCTGGAGCAGTCGGCGGAGCCCGCGTTGCGTGAGGCGCACGAGGAAGGCGCGCTGGTCCAGGTCAAGGAGACGCTGGCGAACGGCAGGCTCGTGGTGGACCCGCCGCCGGAGCTGGCTGAGCTGGCCCTGCGGCACGACGTCGGCAGCGACGCGGTGGCACTGGCCGCCGTGTACGCCCGGCCGTGGGCCGACGTGGTGCTGCTGGGGCCCGCCAGCCCCGAACAGTTGTGGTCGAACCTCGCGGGCGCTGCGCTCCACCTTGAGGTGAGGGACGAGGAGGCACTCGCCGCGCTGGCACGTTCCCCGGAGCGGTACTGGGCCGAGCGGTCCGAACTCGCCTGGCAGTGATCACCGAATCACTCAATCACTCGATCATTGTCGGGCACATCGCTGTCCCGTTGTCGCTGCCCAGGTGGAAGGAAACGGTGTTATCCGTCCTGTGTCCTTCTTCGGCAGGGATTTCCGGCCCGTGCACCGTAGGCTTGGGGTATGCGCCGGATCATGGGAACCGAGGTTGAGTACGGGATCGCGGTGCCGGGCGATGCGACCGCGAACCCGGTACTGACGTCCACCCAGGTGGTGTTGGCCTACGCTGCGGCAGCGGACATTCCGCGAGCCAGGCGCGCCCGATGGGACTACGAGGTCGAGTCGCCGTTGCGTGACGCGAGAGGGTTCGATCTGGCCGGTCCCGGCCAGCAGGCACCCGACCCCGACGTGGAGGATCTCGGTGCCGCGAACGTCATCCTCACCAACGGGGCCCGGCTCTACGTCGATCACGCCCACCCGGAGTACTCCGCTCCCGAGGTGACGAACGCCAGGGACGCCGTCATCTGGGACAAGGCGGGCGAGCGCGTGATGGAGGAGGCGGCACGGCGTGCGGCCACGGTGCCGGGCCAGCCGCCGTTGCAGCTGTACAAGAACAACGTGGACGGCAAGGGCGCCAGCTACGGAACACATGAGAACTATCTGATGGCGCGCTCGACCCCGTTCACGTCGGTGATCGCGGGACTGACGCCGTTCTTCGTGTCGCGGCAGGTGTTTACCGGCTCCGGCCGCGTCGGGATCGGCCCGCAGGGGGAGCAGCCAGGCTTCCAGCTCTCGCAGCGGGCCGACTACATCGAGGTGGAGGTCGGGCTTGAGACCACGCTCAAGCGCGGCATCATCAACACCCGCGACGAGCCGCACGCCGACGCGGACAAGTACCGCAGACTGCACGTCATCATCGGCGATGCGAACCTGGCCGAGTACGCCACGTTCCTCAAGCTGGGCACCACCGCACTCGTGATCGACATGATCGAGCACGGGGCGCGGTTCGACGAGCTGAAACTCGACGAACCGGTACGCGCCGTACACGAGATCAGCCACGACCCCACCCTCAAGACCACTGTGGAGCTGGCGAACGGGCGCAAGTACACGGGCCTCGACCTCCAGTTCGCCTACCACGAGGCGGTGTCTGAGCACCTGGAGCGCACAGGCGCCGACGAGCAGTCCAAGGAGGTGCTGCGTGTCTGGGGCGAGATCCTCGACGCGCTGGCCCGCGACCCACAGGAGTGCGCCGACCGCCTCGACTGGCCCGCCAAGCTGCGCCTTCTGGAGGCGTACCGGGAACGTGACTCGCTTGGCTGGGCCGCGCCGCGCCTGCACATGGTCGATCTCCAGTACTCGGACGTGCGCCTCGACAAGGGGCTCTACAACCGGCTCGTCACGCGGGGGTCGATGAAGCGGCTCGTCAGCGAGGAAGAGGTCAGGGCGGCCATGACGACGCCGCCCTCGGACACTCGCGCTTACTTCAGGGGCAGAACGCTGGAGAAGTACGCCGCGTCGATCGCGGCGGCATCCTGGGATTCGGTGATCTTCGACGTCGGCAGGGAGTCGCTCGTGCGGATCCCGACGCTGGAGCCGTTGCGGGGCACGAAGGCGCATGTGGGGCAGCTGCTCGACGAGGCGGAGACGGCCGAGCAACTCGTGGAGGCCCTCACCACGGCCGGATAATCTGGTTCGGGAAAAGATCATCAACGGCTCGGCCACGCCGGTGACGAAGGCTCCGGATGTCGGCGACTCTGGGTAGGCTAGGGACAAGCGGCCCGACCGGGAGGCGAACATGGCTCAGGAACGCATCGAGAAGCACGGCGGCGGCGACTCCGACGACGACGTCGAGGCCGCCCCCGCAGGTCAGGAGCGCAGGGAGAAGCTCGGCGAGGACGTGGACACGATCCTCGACGAGATCGACGACGTGCTCGAGGAGAACGCGGAGGACTTCGTGCGCGCGTACGTGCAGAAGGGCGGCCAGTAGCGAAGGCGCGGCCGTCTTCTAGGCTTGTTGATCGCAGAAGCGGTCGATGAGCACCGTTGTCCTGTTCATCCTCGTCGAGGGGAACCACGAGCACGCATGGAACACACGCCGCACAACGCGGGCTTCACCCTGCCCGCTGCCTACCTGTCGTCCACGACGTCGTCGTTCATCGATTTCCTCAAGGTGCAGGCGCCCGAGTTGCTGCCGCGCACGCGCGTGGAGGGAGTCCCGGTGGGCAACAGCCGGTTCGAACCACCACATGGCACCACGATCGTCGCCTCGACGTTCAACGGCGGGGTACTGATCGCGGGTGACCGCAGGGCCACCGCGGGTAACACGATCGCCAGCCGCGACCTGGAGAAGGTGTACGTCACCGACGCCTACTCCGCGGTCGGCATCGCGGGCACCGCGGGTATCGCGCTCGACCTCGTGCGGCTCTACACGGTGGAACTCGCGCACTACGAGAAGATCGAGGGCGTCTCGCTGTCGCTGGACGGTAAGACCAACAAGCTCGCCACCATGGTGAAGGGTCACCTGGACGCCGCCATGGCGGGGCTCGCGGTGCTGCCGCTGTTCGTCGGCTACGACATCGACGCGGGCGACCCGAAGCGGGCGGGGCGGATCGTGTCGTTCGACGTCACGGGCGGGCGCTATGAGGAGAGGGCGGGTTACCACGCCATCGGCTCCGGCTCGGTGTACGCGAAGTCGTCGCTGAAGAAGCTCTACGACCCCGAGGCCGACGCGGAGAGCGCGGTGCGGGCCGCGGTGGAGGCGCTGTACGACGCGGCCGACGACGACACGGCCACGGGCGGGCCCGACCTCGTCCGCCACATCTATCCGACCGTGGTCACGATCACCGCCGAGCACGGCGCGGTGTCGCTTCCGGAGTCGGAGACGGCAGCCATCGCGCAAGCGGTGGTCCGTGAGCGGTCGGAACGCCCGGGAAGGCTCGGCTGAACCGCCGGTGCGGAAGCCGGGAAAGCTTGGAACAGAGTAGTCCTGTCATCGATAGAGCAGAGCGGAGCCAACGCCAGTGACGATGCCGCTGTACGCCTCACCAGAGCAGTTGATGCGCGAGCGTTCGGAGCTCGCTCGTAAGGGCATCGCGCGGGGACGCAGTGTCGTCGTGCTCAAGTACCGGGGCGGCGTGCTGTTCGTGGCCGAGAACCCGTCGCCGACGTTGCACAAGGTGTCGGAGATCTACGACCGCATCGGGTTCGCCGCGGTCGGCCGCTACAGCGAGTTCGAGAGCCTACGCCGTGGCGGCATCCGGCACGTCGATCTCCAGGGGTACATGTACGACCGGAGGGACGTGAGCGCGCGGGCGCTGGCCAACGTGTACGCCCAAACCTTGAGCACGATCTTCACGGAGCAGCTGAAGCCGTTCGAGGTGGAGATCTGTGTGGCCCAGGTCGGCGCGAACTCGGAGGAGGATGAGCTGTACCGCCTGACCTACGACGGTTCGATCGTGATGGACGAGCCGAAGTACGTGGTCATGGGCGGGCAGACCGACGCCATCAACGCCAAGCTCAAGGACACCTTCTCCGACGGCATGGAACTCAACGCCGCGCTGGCTGTCGCGGTGGAGGCGCTGCGAGCTCCGGCGGGCTCGTCGGCGTCGGGTGGTTCCGGGGGCGGCGGCGACCTCGAACCGGGCAAGCTGGAGGTCGCGGTGCTCGACCGCGAACGCCCCGGGCGGAAGTTCCGCCGCATCACCGGCACCGCGCTGGAGGCTCTGATGCCGGGCTCGGGCCAGGACGGCGACTCCGCGTCCGGTGCGGCGGAAGCGTCCGAGCAACCCGGTCCGGCTGATTCGTCGCCCAGCGGCGACGCGACGAGCTGAGCGCCGGTGGCGAGAATCGCGGCCCTGGTCCACTACCCGGTCAAGGGGTGCGCCGGGGTCGAGATCACCGAGGGTCTTCTGTCGGATGCCGGGCTGGGCCACGACCGCACGTTCATGGTCGTGGACTCCGACGGCGGGTTCCTCAGCCAGCGCAAGGATCCACGGCTGGCGCTGGTGCGGCCGGCCATCATCGGCGCGATGGCCGATCTCGGCGACGTCGGTGCTGCGACCGAGGTGGAGGACATCCCGCGCCTGACATTGGCGGCTCCCGGGATCGAGCCGTTCTCTCTCGCTGTTGACCCCTCGGGCGAGACGGGCGTGCCGATGGCCGTGCGGCTGCACGGGTTGTCCTTCTCCGGTCTCGATCAGGGCGACGAGGTCGCAGGCTGGCTGAGTACGGTCCTGAGCCGTCCGTGCCGGTTGGTGCGGGTCCCACCGGATCACGACCGCCTCACAGGCGGGGAAACGCCTGGCACGTCGGGATTCGCCGACAGCAGCGCGGTTCTGGCCGTGTCGCTTCAGAGCCTGGCGGAGCTGAACTCCAGGCTGGAGGCGCGGGGTGCCACGCCGGTGCCGGTGAACCGGTTCCGGCCCAACATCGTCATCGATGGCTGGCACGGGCCGCATGTCGAGGACGACATGAGGCGGTTCGAGGTCGGTCAGGCCGAGCTCGGGTTCACCAATGTAGCCATCCGGTGTGCCGTGACCACGGTCGATCAGGCCACGGGCGAGCGCAAGGGCCCCGAGCCGCTGCGCACGCTGGCGGACTACCGGCGGATCGCGGGCGGTGTCATCTTCGGGGCCAAGTTCTCGGTGACGCGCGCCGGTAAAATCTCTGTCGGCGACGAGGTGCGTGTGACCCGCTGGGCCGAGGACGGCGCCCCTTCCGGCGAGTGAGCCCCCGCCATGGACAACGACGGGGGCTTGGTGAGGCGACGGCGAACCGGCCCTGCTGGGCTAGGGGAGCTGCCTTCCCGGTCGGTACACCGAGAGAGCACTCGGGCGCGAGCGGAAGCGGAACCTGCGTCCCAGCGGCCCCACTTCGCCGTCGGTGGCGATGCGGCGATTGCCGTCGAGGATGGCGACATCAAGTTCGGGCAGGTCGCACTGCTTGTAGACGTGGCTGGTCTCCAGCGTGTTCGTCAGAACGGCGAGCAGGAACCGCACGCGAGAGTACGGCCGGTCGGCCCTGAGGTAGCGGACGTCGAGCAGGCCGGTGTCGAGGGCGGGCCTTCGTGAGGGGATGACGCCTTTCGGGGCGTAGGTGCCGTTGCCGACGAAGAGCAGCCACACCAGCAGGTACTCGCCGTTCAACCGCACGCGCAGCGGCCGGGCGCTGCGGAGGGTGCGGACCATGGCGATGACCGCTGACGGCCACTTCGGATGCCGCCGTTGGATGGTTTCGCGCATCCGCACCATTTCCGGGTAGCCCCCGAGGCTCGCCGTGTTGACGAACCAGCGGCGGGCGGTGCCCTCGTCGTTCTCGATCTCCACCTCGCCGAGGTCGATGCCCACGGCCTCGCCTGCGCGGGTGGCCGCGTCCGTGTCGGCGAGATAGCGCAATCCGAGGTCTCGGGCGAAGTGGTTGAGGGTTCCCGCGGGAATGAGTGCGAGCGGGAGTCCGGTGTCCGCCGCGACCGAGGCCACGGCAGCGGCGGTGCCGTCACCTCCGGCGACCCCGAGGGCCTTGACGTTTCCCGGGCGCCGCCGGAGCTCGCCGGTGATCTGGGCGCGCAGATCGGCACCTGGCTCGGGGTGGACGATGACGGTGTGTGGCCACAGTGCCTGGATCTCGGCGGTCGGATCGTCGGCCGGGTTGCCGGAGTTGGGGTTGACCACCGTGAGGATGTGCGCGCCCTCCCGAAGAGCAGGGGCGTCGGCAGGATGCGCCGTGTGCGCGCGGGCGTCGGTGTGCAGCGGCCACCAGTGACGGGTGGCCAATGCGACGACCACGCCGAGCGCGGCCCCCGCCCCGATGTCACTCGGCCAGTGCACTCCGGTGTGGATCCGGGAATAGGCCACGGCGGCGCCCAGCGGGGCCAGCACGGCGCCGAGACGAGGTGATTCGAGAGCGGCAGCCGTGACGAACGCGGCGGCGGAGGCCGCATGGCCGGAAGGGAACGACGAGGACGTTGGGCGCTTGTGCAGCCGCCGGACCTCGGGAACGACCTCGGCAGCGGGCCGCCTGCGCGGCAGAAGTGGTTTGCCGACGAGGTTGGCGGTGGCGCTCGCGCCAGCCAGCGCGATCAGGCCTCGCAGCGCCGCGCGTCGCGTCGGGCCCTTGCGGGTGGCGAGCCCCGCGGCGATGGCCCACCACAGACGTCCCTTGTCCGCGGACCGCGTGAGCCGGGTCAGTGCCGAGTCCGCGGGGGTGTGGGGCAGGGCTGCGCTGTATCGCATGACGAGGCGGTCGGCTGCGCTCACCCGGTGCATCCTGCGCGCCAGGTGGGTGATGACGACGTCGATGATTAGGCCACCTCGGTTCTGAAAGTCTTTCGTTCACCGTACCGTGGCCGAAAGCGCCTACTCTTGAAGGATGCAGCGGCGGATCTTTGGGATCGAAACCGAGTTCGGGGTCACCTGCACCTTCCACGGGCAGCGAAGGTTGTCTCCCGACGAAGTGGCGCGCTACCTGTTCCGGAGGGTCGTGTCCTGGGGCCGGTCCTCGAACGTGTTCCTGTCCAACGGCTCCCGCCTGTATCTCGACGTGGGGTCGCACCCCGAGTACGCCACCGCCGAGTGTGACGACCTGACACAGCTGGTGACACACGACAAGGCGGGCGAGCGGATTCTGGAGGATCTGCTCGTCGATGCCGAGCGCCGCCTCGCGGACGAGGGCATCGGCGGCGACATCTTCCTCTTCAAGAACAACACCGACTCGGCAGGCAATTCCTACGGCTGCCACGAGAATTACCTCGTGACCCGCGCGGGTGAGTTCTCGCGGGTGGCGGATGTCCTCCTGCCGTTCCTCGTGACCCGGCAGCTCATCTGCGGGGCGGGGAAGGTGCTGCAGACGCCGCGTGGCGCGGTGTACTGCCTTTCGCAGCGAGCCGAGCACATCTGGGAGGGCGTGTCGAGCGCGACGACGCGCTCCCGGCCGATCATCAACACGCGCGACGAGCCGCACGCCGACGCGGAACGCTACCGCAGGCTGCACGTGATCGTCGGGGACTCGAACATGGCGGAGCCGACGACGCTGCTGAAGGTCGGCTCGGTCAACCTCGTGCTGGAGATGATCGAGGAGGGCATCCAGTTCAGGGACTTCACGCTGGACAACCCGATCAGGGCGATCAGGGAGATCAGCCACGATCTGACGGGACGACGGCAGGTGCGGCTGGCAGGAGGCAGGGAGGCCTCGGCGCTGGAGATCCAGCGTGAGTACTACGCCAGGGCCGTGCAGCACGTGGAAGCGGGAGGAGGGTCGCCCGCGTCACGTCAGGTGATCGATCTGTGGGGCAGGGCGCTGGACGCCGTGGAACAGCAGGACTTCTCTGATATCGACACCGAGATCGACTGGGCGATCAAGCATCGGCTCGTCGAGCGCTACCGCAGCAAGCACAACCTGGTGCTGTCCGATCCGAGGGTCGCGCAGCTCGACCTCGCCTACCACGACATCCGTCGCGGCCGAGGCGTGTTCGATCTGTTGCAGCGCAAGGGTTTGGTGCGGCGCATCACCGATGACGGCGAGATCGAACTCGCCAAGGACACCCCGCCTCAGACCACCCGCGCGAAGCTGCGGGGTGACTTCATCGCCGCGGCGCAGCAGGCGGGGCGTGACTTCACCGTTGACTGGGTGCATCTGAAGTTGAACGACCAGGCTCAGCGGACAGTGTTGTGCAAGGACCCGTTCCGCTCCGTGGACGAGCGGGTCGAACGGTTGATCAGCTCGCTCTGAACCGGCGCGCTTGCCGGGCGTGAGGGGCCTGGCCTGCGCGGGGCGCGCCGGGCGGGCGCTAGGGTTACGAGGGTGTCCACCGCCCGTGCCGAGCGCCTGGTGAACCTGGTGCTCGCTCTGTTATCGACTCGGCAGTACCTGACGTCCGAGCGGATTCGCGGCATCGTGCCCGGCTACATCGATGCCACGAGCGACGAGGCGTTCTCGCGCATGTTCGAGCGCGACAAGGCGGAGCTGCGCGATCTGGGCATCCCACTCGAAACCGGGCGCAACTCGGCGTTCGACCCCGTGGAGGGATATCGGATCGCCCGCCGTGACTACGAGCTCGGTGACGTCGAACTGGCGCCCGACGAGGCCGCTGCCGTCGCGCTGGCCGTGCGGCTGTGGGACTCGCCGGAGCTGACCGGCCAGGCACAGGGCGCGCTGGTGAAGTTGCGCGCAGCCGGGGTCGAGGTGGACGAGCATGCGGCCACGCCCGTCGAGCCGAGGGTGCACGCCGAGCCCGCGTTCGCGCCGCTGCTGTCGGCCGTGCAGGCGGGACGGGTGGTGCGTTTCGACTACCGGCGATCGTCGTCGCCGGAGCGGCGTCCTCGCACGGTGGAGCCGTGGGGTGTGGTGTCGTGGCGGGCCCGCTGGTATCTCGTCGGCCATGACAGGGACCGCGACGCGCCGCGGTGTTTCCGCCTTTCCCGGATCACCGGGCCGGTGCGCGCGCTGGGCCGCCCCGGCGCCGTGACGCGGCCCCAGGACGTCAACCTGCTGGAGTTCGTCGCGGGAGTCGGCGGTGGTGAACGGGACCCCCAGCCGGTGATGCGGGCGCGGTTGTGGCTCGCGGAGGGCCGCGCCGCCGGTATCCGCAGGCATGCCACCGTGGTGGGCCGCCGGGCGGTCGCCGATGTCGATGGTGACGTGGTGGAACTGGACCTCTGGGCGCCGGAGAGCGCCGCCGACTGGATCGCGGGCCACGGTCCTGACGCGCTGGTGCTGGAGCCGGATGTGCTGGCCAAGGCGGTGGCCGACCGGTGGGAGCGCGTGGTGCAGGAGGTGCGGCGGTGAGCGGATCGGGTGATCGGCTGCCGAGGCTCCTCGCGCTCGTGCCGTATCTGCTGGCGAGGCCGGGCATCCGGATCGACGAGGCGGCCCGCGATTTCGACGTCACTCCGAGGCAGTTGCGCAAGGATCTCGAACTGCTCTGGATGTGCGGCCTTCCGGGGTACGGCCCCGGTGACCTCATCGACCTCTCCTTCGACGGCGACACCGTGTCGGTGACCTACGACGCGGGCATGCGCCGCCCGCTTCGCCTGACGGGCGCTGAGGCCAGTGCACTGCTGATCGCCTTGCGGGCGCTGGCCGAGACGCCGGGCGTTGTCGATGCCGACAGCGTGCACAGAGCCATCGCCAAGATCGAGGCCGCATCGGGCGACGCCCGGCCTTCCGGCGTGGTGGTGGGCAGCGGTATCCGGGAGGCGGCCACCACGGCGGCGACTCGCGAGACACTGCGGCAGGCGTTGCAGCGTGGCCGCGCACTGTGGTTGCGATACTACAGCGCGTCGAAGGACACGATCACCGAACGCACCGTTGACCCGATGCGGCTGCTGATCGTGCAGGGCATCAGTTACCTGGAGGCGTGGTGCCGCAAGGCCGAGTCCGTCCGCCTGTTCCGGCTCGACCGCATCGACGAGCTGACCGTGCTGGAGGAGCAGGCGTCCCCGCCCGACGCGGCGACCCCGAAGGACCTGTCCGAGGGCGTCTTTCCGCAGCGGCCCGAGTATCCGGAGGCCGAACTCGTTCTCGAACCGGACGCGCGGTGGGTCGCCGAGTACTACCAGTGCGAGGAGCTGGCGGAACTCGACGGAGGCAGGTTGCGGGTGCGGATGCGCTACGCCGACGAGTCGTGGCTCGTGCGCCTGGTGCTGCGTCAGCGGGGAGAGGTGAAGGTCGAGCGGCCGGCCAGTGTCGCGGAGGCTGTTCGCCTGCGAGCCGCCGAGGCGCTGGCACGTGCTCGTCACCTCGACGCAACCTCGGCTGATTAGGGTGATGCCCGTGCTGTACATGGTGAGTGCCGCTCTCGTCGTGGCCGCGGTCGCCGGTGCCGGACCTGTCGTGGTCCGCGTGTTCCGGCTCTTGCGCGTCTACCGCGCGAGCGCGAGCATGGTGTCGGCTCGCACTGGTGATCGGGTCGGGTTGCTGCGGGCGCGGTCCGCGGCCGTTCGTGTCGCGGTCCGCCAGCGTCGCCGCCACCGGCGCGACACCGCGGCAGCACAGTACGATCGACCGTGAACGAGTAAGGAGGCCAGGCGATGAATGCGTTGCAGCCGTGGCATTTGATCATTCTGGTTCTTGTCGTGGTTCTGCTGTTCGGCGCCAAGCGCCTGCCCGACGCGGCCAGGTCGATCGGCAAGTCGATGAAGGTGTTCAAGGCCGAGACCAAGGACCTGCGTGAGTCGGGCCAGAGCTCCGACCCCGCGGCCACCGCCGCGCAGGCGGCTCCGGTGACCGAGCCCGACACCCGCCAGTTGCCGCAGTCGGCCACGACTCCGCCCGTGCCGCAGGCTCCGGCCACCCCGCCCGCTCCCGCAGCCTCGGTCACCCCGCCCCCGGCAGCCCCGGCAACCCCGCCACAGGCGAACGCGGCAGGCACCGACGACCAGGTCGAGCAGCTTCAGCGGCAGCTCGACGAGTTGAAGCGGCAGCAGGCCGCCCAGCGGGCGCAGAACAACGCGGGCTGAACCCCTCTCGGACGGCGCTTCGCGGCGCCGCCAACGCTGCCTGATTCGTCAACACGGGATGGAAACGGACACGGTTCGTGGCGGATTCCTCGAACGACCGCACCAGTAAGCGGCGTAAGCGCAGCCGTCGGCACAATCCCGACGGCACGATGACGCTGATCGAGCACATCTACGAGTTCCGCCGCCGTCTGGGTTTCGCATTGATCGCGCTGGTGGCGGGCGGGGCTCTCGGGTTTCTCTGGTTCACCAACAGCGTCGGACCCATCCCGTCGCTCGGGGACATCGTCAAAGGGCCGTACTGCGCGATCCCTCCTGAGCAGCGGTTCCCGAGGGAGGGGCCGTGCCGGCTGTTGCAGACCGTGCCGTTCGAAGCCTTCATGATCCAGCTGAAGGTGGGCCTGACGGCCGGTGCTGTGCTGTTCGCCCCAGTGTGGCTCTACCAGCTCTGGGCGTTCATCGCTCCTGGACTGTACTCGAAGGAACGCAAGTACGCGCTCGTCTTCGTCGGGTTCGCGAGCGTGCTGTTCGCCGCCGGTGCCGTGCTCGCGTACGCCATGGTGCCGTTCGCCCTTGAGATCCTGGTGAACTTCGGCGGCGGCGCGTTCGACACCTGGTTCACCGGTGACAAGTACGTCTCGTTCGTGCTGTCGCTGTTGCTGATCTTCGGGGTGAGCTTCGAGGTCCCGCTGCTGGTGATCATGCTGAACCGCGTCGGTGTGGTCAGCTACGCCCAGCTCAGCAAGTGGCGAAGGGGCCTGATCTTCATCGCGTTCGTCTTCGCGGCCTTTGTGACGCCTGCGGACCCGTTCTCCATGATCGCGCTCGCCGGCGCGCTGACGGTGTTGCTGGAGCTGTCGTTCCAGATCACCCGCATCCACGACAAGCGCAAGGCTCGCCGCCGGGGCGAGGAGAACTGGGATCAGCTCGCGGACGACGAGCCTGCTCCGTTCCACTACACGCCGAGCACGATCGACGACGAACCCGGCGCCACCGGCGGTAAGTCCCGCGCCGAGGATGTCACCTGAGCATGGCGATGCGGGTGGCGCTCGCCGTTCATCCCGACTCCGGTCAGGGCGCGGCGGCGCGCATGGCAGGCACGGTCGCGGCACGTCTGCGCACCGTGGTCGATCGACTCGACCTGATCACGGCGGACTCGCCGGAGCGGTTCAGGCGCAGGGTTGCCGAGTGCCGCGACTCCGGTCTCGACGCGCTCGTCGTCCTCGGTGGTGACGGCGCGGCGCACCAGGCCGTCCAGTGCTGCGCGGGCACCGACCTGGCGCTCGGGCTGGTCCCGTCGGGCACCGGCAACGACTTCGCCCGCGCGCTCGGCGTTCCCCGTGACCCGGTGTCGGCGCTGTCCTCTCTGGTGTCGGCGTTGCGGCACGACCACAGGCGCCGTGTGGACCTCGGCAGGATTGACGGCGGTGATTCGTCCGTGCCGCACTGGTTCGGCACGGTGCTCTGCACTGGATTCGACGCCGCCGTCAACGCGCGCGCCAACAGCATGCCGTGGCCGCGCGGGCCACACCGCTACGACCTCGCGCTCGTGCGGGAACTGGTGTCGTTGCGGCCGAGACCCGTGGTGGTGGAGACGGAGAAGGAGCGCCTGACGACACAGGCGACGCTGGTGGCGGTGGGCAACACCGCGTTCTACGGCGGCGGGATCCCGATCTGCCCTGAGGCGGTGTGGGACGACGGTGCGTTCGACGTGACGGTCGTCGGCCCGGTGAGCCCGCTGCGGCTCGCCCGGATTCTGCCGAGGCTGCGGACAGGCGCGCATGTGCGCCATCCCTCCGTGCACACGCTGCGCGCCTCGCGGGTGCGGATCGAGGGGCCTGGGGAGTGGCCGGTGTTCGCCGACGGCGACCCGATCAGCGCGTTGCCGACGACCGTGACGTGTGTGCCGGAGGCGCTGACGGTGCTCGGCGTGACCCGCGAAAGCACGGTGTAGGCGGCCGGAAGCCGGGTATTCAACCGAGCGGTTGACTACGGTGGTGGCGAGGTCTATCGTTATTGTCAACCAGATGGTTGAGTACAGGAGATCGGTGTGGCAGACGATCGGTTGTCCCGCATGTTCGCCGCGCTCGCCGACCCGACCCGCCGTGACATCGTGGCCCGGCTCGCCCGAGGCGACGCCACGGTGGCGGAGCTGGCCGAGCCGTACGACGTGTCCATGCAGGCGGTGTCCAAACACCTGCGGGTGCTGGAGGAGGCGGGACTGATCAGCCGAAGCCGGCAGGCGCAGCGCAGGCCGTGTCACCTCGAAGCGGAGGTGCTGGACCTGATGACCACGTGGATCGAGCGTTACCGGCTCGCCGCCGAGGAACGGTTCAGCCGTCTCGACGCCGTGCTGGCCGAAATCGACACCACCGGTGATTCCGGTGGCAGCGCCCGACAGGACGCCCAACAGGAGGCATCATGACGACCCAGACCCGAGACACCCTCATCGAAGCCGTTCCCGACCTGCCGTCCGTGCGGATCGTGCGGGAGTTCGACGCCACGCCCGACAGGGTCTTCCGTGCGTGGACGGATCCGGAACTGGTCGCGGCGCTGGATGGGGCCGAAGAACATCGAGATGCGCATCGACACGTGGGACGCCCGCACCGGCGGCAACTACCACTACACGGCATGGCAGGGCGGCGAACAGGTCGCGGAGTTCTACGGCTCCTTCCACGAGGTGCGCACACCGAAGCGCCTCGTGCAGACGTTCGGCTACACGGCCGAACCTGACGCGGTGAGCCTGGACATCTGTACGTTCGACGACCTCGGCGGGCGGACCCGCGTGTCGATCCTGTCGCTCGTGGACACTCTCCAGACCCGCGACGCCATGCTGGCCAGTGGGATGGAAACCGGCGTGGTGGAGGGCTACGTCAAGCTCGACGCGCTACTCGCCTGAGCCCGGCGCCAGCCGCTCGCGGACGTACTTCGGCAGCCCCGCCACCACGAGGTCGTACGACTCGTGCACGAGGTCCACGACCAGATCCGCAGGGACGGAACCGTCCAGGACGATCGTGTTCCAGTGCCGCTTGTTCAAGTGGTAACCGGCGGTGATGGCGGGGTAGGTGTCCCGCAGGTACAGCGCGTGCTCCGGTGCGCACTTCAAACTCACCGTGAGCGGCTGGTCGTCCAGAGCGGACAGCGCGAACATCTTGTCGGCCACGAAGAACACGCTCACCTCGGGCGAGAACGGGAACCGCTCGTCGGTGCCAGGAAACGACAGGCACAGCGACCGCAACCGCTCGATGTTCCACGGTCCGATGACATCCACGCCACCCATGTCGTCCTTGCGGTCCTTGTCGTCCTTGCTGTCCATGGCACCGCAGCCTAGCCGCGACCACCGACGATTCCGGGCCCGGACAACCGCAGCGCAAGGCGGTCCGGCGGCGGCGCGGACGGGCTCACAGTGCGTCGCGGCACCACCCCGTGCGAGCACACCGCCGGGTGTGAAACCCTGACGATCGTGGACTCCTCCACTACACCTCCGAGTCCGGCCGAAGCGTATGCGGCGGCACGGCGCCGAGGAAGGTACCCACAGCTCGCGCGCTTCGCGTCCGATGTGGCGTTCACCTTCGACGAATTCCAGATCCGAGGCTGCGAGGCGCTCGAGGACGGGCACGGCGTGCTGGTGTGCGCCCCGACCGGCGCGGGCAAGACGATCGTCGGCGAATTCGCTGTCCACCTGGCGCTGGCTGAAGGCCGCAAGTGCTTCTACACGACGCCCATCAAGGCGCTGTCCAACCAGAAGTACGGCGACCTCGTCGATCGCTACGGCCCCGACGCCGTCGGGCTGCTGACCGGTGACACCTCCATCAACGGTGGCGCGCAGATCGTGGTGATGACCACCGAGGTGCTGCGCAACATGCTCTACGCGGAGTCGAGCACGCTCGACGACCTCGGCTACGTCGTGATGGACGAGGTGCACTACCTGGCCGACCGGTTCCGCGGCGCGGTGTGGGAAGAGGTCATCCTGCATCTGCCGTCGTACGTGCGCGTGGTGGGACTCTCGGCCACGGTCAGCAACGCCGAGGAGTTCGGTGAGTGGCTGATGGAGGTGCGTGGCGACACAGACGTCGTCGTGGACGAACACCGCCCCGTTCCACTGTGGCAGCACATGTTCGTCGGTGGCCGCATGCTGGATCTCTTCGCGGGGGAGCGCATCGACACCGAGGGCACGGGCGAGAAGGGCGAGAAGGGGGAGGCCAAGCTGAACCCGCAGTTGCTGCGCAAGGTCGAGGACACGGCGCGGATGCACGCGCCTGCCGGGCTGCGTGGCAGGGGGCGCAGGGGCGCGCCGTACCGGGGTCCGCGTTACCGCCCGCCGTCGCGCACCGAGATCGTCGATCGGCTCGACGCGGCCGGGCTGCTCCCGGCCATCGTCTTCATCTTCTCCCGCGCGGGCTGCGACGCGGCGGTCGCCCAGTGTGTGCGGTCGAGGTTGCGACTCAACGGCCCCGAGGAGATCGAGCAGGTGCGCCGCATCGTCGATGAGCGCACCGCCGAGCTCCCGCAGAGCGACCTCGCCGTGCTCGGTTACTGGGAGTGGCGGGAGGCGCTGGAACAGGGCATCGCCGCCCATCACGCCGGACTGCTGCCCGCGTTCAAGGAGACCGTGGAGGAGTTGTTCGTCCGTGGGCTCGTCAAGGTCGTGTTCGCGACCGAGACACTCGCGCTGGGCATCAACATGCCCGCGCGCACCGTCGTGCTCGAACGCCTCGTGAAGTACAACGGGGAAGCCCACGTCGATCTGACTCCCGGCGAGTACACGCAGCTCACCGGACGCGCGGGAAGACGGGGAATCGACGTCGAGGGGCACGCCGTGGTGGTGTGGCAGCCCGGTGTCGATCCGAGACAGGTCGCGGGGCTGGCCTCCACCCGAACCTATCCGCTGCGGTCGTCGTTCCGGCCCGGCTACAACATGGCCGTGAACCTGGTCGGCCGGTTCGGGTCGGCCGCGGCCCGCGAGCTGCTGGAGAGGTCGTTCGCGCAGTTCCAGGCCGACCGGTCGGTGGTCGGGCTGTCGCGCAGGATCGACCGCAACGTGGAGGCGCTGCGCGGCTACGCCGACGCGGTGACCGGCGACGTCACCGAGCTGCGGGCGTATCTGACTCTGCGGCAGCGGGTGTCCGAGCGGGAGAAGGTGCTCGCGCGGCAGAACACGGCGTCGCGGCGCGCGCAGACGGCAGGCTCGCTGGAGAAGCTCCGCAAGGGCGACGTGATCGCGGTGCCGCAGGGGCGGCGTGCGGGGCTGGCCGTGGTGGTCGATCCGGGAGTGGACCAGTTCGACGAACCGAGGCCGGTCGTGGTGACGGAGGATCGCTGGGCGGGCCCGCTGTCGCTGTCCGACTTCCCCGCCCCCGTCGAGCCGCTGGGCAGGCTGAAGCTACCCAAACACGTCGAGCTGCGCTCGCCGAAGACCCGCCGTGACGTCGCGGCGTCCCTGCGCAACCTGGGCCTGCGCCCGCCGCGCCGGACGAAATGGCGCTCCGACGCCCACTCCGACCCCGAGCTCGCCGACCTGCGACGCCAGTTGCGGAACCACCCGGTGCACGGGATGGCCGACCGCGAGGCCAACCTGCGCTGGGTGGAGCGCTACCAGCGTCTCGAAGCCGAGACCGAGCAGCTCAAGCGCAAGGTCGCGGCGACGACGCATTCGCTGGCCCGCGCGTTCGACCGCATTCGCCGGTTGCTGTCCGAGCGCGGTTTCCTCGACACCGAAGGGGACGCGGTCACCGAACACGGCCGGCTGCTGGCCCGGCTCTACAGCGAGTCGGACCTGCTGGCAGCCGAGTGCATCCGCCAGCGGCTGTGGCACGGGCTGGCCCCCGCTGAACTCGCCGCGGTGGTCTCCACGCTCGTGTACGAGGCGCGGCGGGACGCTACCACCGAGTCGAAGCTGCCCGCGGGGCCAGTCTCGACCGCGTGGCAGGAGACGGTGCGGGTGTGGACCGACCTCGTCGAGGACGAGCGCAGGCACCGGCTCGACCGCACGAGGGAGCCCGATGCCGGGTTCGCCTGGCCCGTCTACCGCTGGGCGCGAGGG
This sequence comes from Saccharomonospora xinjiangensis XJ-54, assembly GCF_000258175.1. Taxonomy (NCBI): domain Bacteria; kingdom Bacillati; phylum Actinomycetota; class Actinomycetes; order Pseudonocardiales; family Pseudonocardiaceae; genus Saccharomonospora; species Saccharomonospora xinjiangensis. The sequence goes on from NZ_JH636049.1 coordinate 4,369,099, forward strand.
GAGACGCTGGAGAAGGTCCTGACGGCGGCGGAGGTCAACGGTCAGGAACTGTCGGCAGGCGACTTCGTTCGCTGGTCGCGGCAGGTCGTTGACCTGCTCGACCAGATCAAGGACGTGCTGGGCAGGGAGCACCCTGTCGGTGGTGCGGCAGGCAAGGCGTCCCGCCTGCTCCGGCGCGGTGTGGTGGCCGCGGGAGAGGTCTGAGGACGTACCGGGGAAGCAGCAGGGAAGCGGCAGGGAAGCACTGAGGAAACGCTGAGGAAGCCGCCGGGCAGACGTGTCGGCCGAGTACCTTGTGTGGTTGGATTCCACAGGCGGAAGAACCGCGGAGCGGGACTGCCGCGAGAGTGCGACGTTGGCTGTGACACGCGGAAAGGCAACACGATGAGTGCGCCGTACGGAGGCAACAACCCCGCGCAGTGGGGTCAGCAACCGCAAGCGGACCCCGCGTCCGGCGGGTTCGCCCAGCCCGGCGGGTACGGCCAGCAACCCGCCTATGGCCAGCCTTCCTACGGCAGTGCCGGTGCTGCGGGCACTGCGGGCGCTGGCCAGCCAGCCCAGCCAGCCCAGCCGCAGTACGGGCAGCAGCCCGCGCAGAACCCGTACGACCAGTCCGGCGCCTACGGCCAGCAGCAATCCGCCTACCCGCAGCAAGGCCAGTTTCCGCAGCAGGGGCAGTACGGTGGCGCGTACGGGCAGGGCTACGACCAGCAGGCCGCCGGTTACGGTCAGCAGCCCGGCTACGGGCAGCCCTCCGCGTACGGTCAGCAGCCCTACGGCGCGGGCCAGCAGCCAGGACAATCCGGCAAGTCCGGAGGTAAGGGACTGTGGATCGGCATCGCGGTGGCCGTCGTGGTGCTCGCGGGCGCGGCCGTGGTGCTGTTCTGGAAGCCCGGCGTGGTCAATCCGACCGTCTTCGACCAGAACAGCATGGAAAGCGACATCCAGCGGGTTCTCCAGGACAGCTACGGGCTGACCGTGGACGGCGTGACGTGCCCCTCGGGCCAGGAAGTCAAGAAGGACAACACGTTCACGTGCGAGGTCACCGTCGGCGGCGCGCCGCAGAGCGTGAAGATCACAGTCACCAGCGACGACGGCCACTACACCGTTGACAAGCCGGCGCCGAAGGGCTGACGCGAAAAATCGTTGGTGCGTCCCCGTCCCTACCCTTCAGGATCAGTACATGAATGACGTCTCGGTTCGGGCGCTGCGCGAGGACGAGTTCCGCGCGGCACACACTCTCTTCCGCGCGGCCCTCCACACTGGACCCGCGACCGACGAGCGGTGGGAGCGTGTCCATAGTGTCTACCAACCGGGCAGTGCGCTGGGGGCGTTCGACGACGAACTGATCGGCACCGTGCGCTCGACCGACGCCGAACTCGTCGTGCCAGGTGGGGCGCGGGTGCCGATGGCGGCTGTCACCGGTGTCGGTGTGCGAGCTGACCGCACCCGGCGGGGAGTGCTCACGGCGTTGATGCGGCACCAGCTCACCACATTCGCCGACCGTGGTGTCGTGGCCGCCGTCCTCTACGCCACAGAGGGCGTGATCTACGGCCGGTACGGCTACGGCATCGCCAGTCGCTACCGGAAGTGCACTGTGGACACGAGGCGAGCACAGCTCCGCCTGAGTGTGCCGCAGGGAGGCCGGATCGAGTTGCTTTCCCTCGACGAGGCCGAGCGGCGCCTTCCCGAGCTGTACGCGAGCCTTCCGCTGCGTCCCGGCATGATCACCCGCACCGAGCGGTGGTGGCCCGGTTTCCTGGCGCAGGTACGGAACTGGGACAAGCCCGCGGTCACGGTCGTCCACCATGGACCTGACGGGCCCGACGGGTTCGCCATCTACCGGGTGGATCGGGACCCGGACTCCGGCGGGACGATGCTGGTGGAGGACCTGCACTTCGCCGATGCTGCGGCGTTCGCAGGTCTGTGGCGGTTTCTGTTGTCCGTGGATCTGGTCGAGCGGATCACGCTGTCGTACCGGGGGCTGGAGGAGCCGCTGGAGTTGTTGTTCACCGACCCGAGGGCGTGCGCGACGAAGGAGGTGCTCGACGAGACCTGGCTTCGGCTGGTGGACGTCGAGGCCGCACTGGCCGCGCGGCCTTGGCGCGGTGAGGCGCTCGTGCTGGAGGTCACCGACGCCGTGCTCGACCGCAACACCGGCCGCTACCGCATCGGATCGGACGGCGTGCGGCGGACAGAGGAAGAGCCGGACGCTGTCCTCGACGTTGACACGCTCTCGATGATCTACTCGGGCGGGTGGCGCCCTTCGACGCTGGTGGACGCGGGGCGGATCACGGTGCGCGAGCCGGGCACGGCGGCCCGACTCGACGAATGCGCGCGGACGCCGTCGCTGCCGTGGTGCGGTACGTTCTTCTAGACCGTAGGGGCGGACGACGTCGAGTGTGGAGTGTGCTGTCGTGCGGATGCGCGCTGCCGGTGAAGTCGCAGGGCTGTGGAGGATCGCCGCACTCGCGGGTGTGACCGCGATCGTGACCGCCTGCGGTGGCGCCGCACCGGATGAGGACGCACCCGCGCCGACCATGGCAGAGGACACGGTGGACTCCGGGAACTCCGCGCCGCCGTCCTCGGTCTCCGTCTCGGCCGGGGTACCTGCCTCGCTGACGCCACTGCCGAAGGCTCTCGACGGCGATGTGGTGGAGAAGGCGGTCCGCACGGTGCTCACCGACAGCTTCGGCGTCTCCGACGTCGAGGAGGTGCGGTGCCCCCGGCGGCCCGCCGTGCGGGAAGGCGCGACGTTCGACTGCACCGCCGTCATCGACGGTGAGAGCAAGCGCATCCCGATCGAGATCCTCGACGACGACGGCCGCTACGAGGTTGGCCCGCCGGTCTGATCGACGGCAGGCAGCCCTGTGCGTCGGCTGGCCGCCACCGGGCAAGCTCGGTACGCACGGCAGGGGACCACCTTGCTGCCGCTTGGCCGTCGAATGCCGACGGGTCAGGAGTTCTGAGCCGGCAGCGCGGCGAGCAGCCGGTTGACCGAGCCACCCAGGTTGTAGCGTTCGGCAAGCTCCGCCACCCGCCGAGGGGCGGAGGGCGTGGCCGGAACGTGATCGTCGGGTGAGCCCGTCACGGGTGCGTCGGTGGCCACCCGCACCACCAGGGGAGCGGCGGCGAGGTAGTCGGCCGCCTCGGCGAGTGTGACCCGCGCCTTGGGCGGCACGTCGCGGTGGCCGTCGCGCGCGGCGATCAGCAGACCCTCCAGCGAGCCGAAGCGCGTGATGAGTCTGGCCGCGGTCTTCTCGCCGATCCCCGGAACGCCAGGAAGACCGTCGGAGGGGTCGCCCCGCAGCATCGACATGTCGGCGTAGGCCGCTCCCGCGCCCTCCACAGGTAGCGCGTAACGTGCGGCGACCTCCTCAGGGCCCAGCACCTCGGCCTTGGCCCAGCCCTTGCCCACGTAGATCACGGACACCGGGCTCGGCTCGTGCCGCACGAGCTGGAACAGGTCGCGATCACCGGTGACGACCTCGACCGGCCGTTCCCGCTCGCGAGCCGCGAGAGTGCCGATCACGTCGTCGGCCTCGTAGCCCTCCGCCTCGGCCACGGCGATCCCGACCGCGTCCAGCAGGTCGAGGATGATCGGCACCTGAGGGGTGAGGGTGTCGGGAACCTCCTCGACGTCTGGTTCACCCGCACCCTGCGCCTCGGCCGCCACGCGATGCGCCTTGTAGCTGGGCAGCGCGCGCACCCTGAACTCGGGCCGCCAGTCGGCGTCGAGGCAGGCGACGAGGCGCGCGGGACGGCGGTCGGTGAGCACACGCGCCACGGTGTCGGCGAATCCTCGCACGGCGTTCACCGGCGTGCCGTCCGGCGCGGTCATCGACTCGGGCAGCGCGAAGAACGAACGGAAATAGAGGCTCGCGGCGTCGAGCAGCACCAGCGGGGCAGTCACGCGACCAGCCTGCCACATCGTGATGACATCGGTGGGTGTGCCGTGCGGGCGCCACGCCTGCCGCAGGGCTAGGCTCACGGCCATGTCGCGTCGTTCTCTGCATTTCCCCGCTCCCGATGCCGCCACCCTCCGCGCGCGAATCGATCGCGCCCGCAGCGCCACGGCGGACGCGGCGACGGACGCACTCCTGATCGGACCCGGCTCCGACCTGCGCTATGTGATCGGTCAGGCAGGCGGTTCGTTCGAGCGCCTCTCCGTGCTGCTGGTTCCAGCCACGGACGCCGCTCCCACCCTGGTGGTTCCCGCGCTGGAGGCGCCCGGGTTCGCCGACGTGCCCACCGGCGAACTCGGGGTCGAGGTGGTGACGTGGGTTGATGGCGAGGACCCGTACCGGATCGTGGCCGACCGCCTCGGTAATCCCGGTCGCGTGGCTGTGAGCGACACGATGGCAGCCCTCCACGTGCTGCGGTTGCGGGATGCGATGGCCGGCGCCGAGCAGACGCTCGCCGGCCCGGTGCTGCGGCACCTGCGCATGTGCAAGGACGCGGCCGAACTCGCCGCACTGCGCCGCGCGGCCGAAGCCATCGACAGGGTGCACGCGCGCATCGGTGAGTGGCTGCGGCCAGGCCGGACCGAGGCCGAGGTGGGCGCCGACATCGCCGAGGCCATCGTCGAGGAGGGGCACACGCACGCCGACTTCGTGATCGTGGGCTCCGGCCCGAACGGCGCGAGCCCTCATCACGACGTGTCCGACCGCGTGATCGAGAAGGGCGACGTGGTCGTCGTGGACATCGGCGGGCCGATTCCCGAGGGCTACAACTCGGACTCCACGCGCACCTACGTGCTCGGGCAGCCCGACCCGAAGGTGGCCGAGGAGTACGCGGTGCTCCAGCGCGCGCAGGAGACCGCAGTGCGAGCGGTGCGGCCGGGTGTCACCGCTCACGAGGTGGACGCCGCGGCCCGCGACATCCTCACCGAGGCCGGGCTCGGCGAGCTGTTCATTCACCGCACGGGCCACGGCATCGGCCTCGACGTGCACGAGGACCCCTACATCGTGAGCGGCAACGATCTGCCGTTGCAGCCGGGCATGGTGTTCAGCATCGAGCCCGGCATCTACCGGGCGGGGCAGTGGGGCGCCCGTATCGAGGACATCGTCGTGGTCACCGCCGACGGAGTGGAGCCGCTGAACACGCGCCCGCACGACCTCACCGTGCTGCCCGACGATGACGCCTAGGGGTCTGGAACCGCTCGACCAGGCGATCGTGCGGGAGCTGGCGGCCGACGGCCGCCGCAGCTTCACGGACTTGGCCGAGCGGGTCGGTCTTTCGGTCTCGGCCGTGCACCAGCGGGTGCGCAGGCTGGAGCAGCGTGGCGTCATCCGTGGCTACACCGCCCGGCTCGACGGGGAGCAGATCGGGCTGCCGCTGACGGCGCTGATCTCGTTGACGCCCAACGATCCGGCCGCGCCCGACGACTACCCACAGCGGCTGGAACACATCTCGGAGATCGAGTCGTGCTACTCCGTGGCGGGTGACGAGTCGTACGTGCTGCTCGTGCGCGTCGCCTCACCGCTGGCGCTCGAGGATCTGCTCCGCCGCATCCGCGAATCGGCGAAGGTGTCCACGCGCACCACCGTGGTGCTCTCCACGCCGTTCGAAGGCCGCTCGCCGACGCTGTGACGAGCTGCCCCACGGCGTGTCCGCACCTTATGCACGGGTGCTTGCACTTCCCGCACGCGTGTCGGCACCTGTCCACTCCTCGTGCACCCCACCACGCCTGAGGTCGGGTGTTGCCCGACCGGCTTCGCGGACTCACCCCGGCACAGCACCCTTCCGCGTTACCATGGCGCCCATGGCAACGCGGAAGGTGACGGTGTCGCTCGACGACGGTGTGCTGGCGTTCGCCGAGAAAGCGGCGAAGGCTCGTGGTGTCTCGGTGTCGGCGTGGTTGTCCAGGGCAGCCCGGCGTGAGGCGGTCCGCATCGGCTTCCACGCGGCGGACCCTCGCGACGAACTCAGGACCGCCGAGCAGGTGGCGCTGCGGGACGAGGCCGAGCTGGCCGCCGCGCGGGAGGACCTGCGTGCGCAGGGGTGAGGTCTGGACCTACTACCCGCCATCCGAACAGGCCCGCGCACGCCGGATGCTGCTGCTGTCCTCCGACGGCGTCAACGACTCCGACCGGCCGTGGCTGCTGGGTACGGAACTCTTGGACCGCGACCCGCACGACATCCTCGGGGTCGCTGTTGACGGCCACTACTGGATCTCCACCGTCAACGTGACCCGCCTGTACCGGCCGTGGCTGCGGGAATGCGTCGCCGAGATCGACGGCGAGGTCCAGGAACAGATCGACAGCGCCTTGCGCGCCGCCCTTGATCTCTGAACCGGCTTCCTCAGCTTCCCGCGAGTGACTGCGCCGACGGCGCTGCGTGGAGGTTGCCGTCCACGCCTTCCAGGCAGGCGGCCTCCCTGTCGTCGGTGGCGAGGAACTCGCTCAAGCACCGTGCCATCTGCTTGTGGCCTTCGGCGTTCGGGTGGAACGATTCCTGGAGGACGTGGCTCGCGCGGTCGGCCTGTTCCAGATCGTCCCAGCGCACCGTGAACCGGGTGAACCACTCCTCGCCGGCGTCGTCGCCGCCGCTGCACGCCTCATGACCCGCACCGGCTCGGGACAGGTCGAGGAACCGCACGTCCGCCTGCCTGGCAGCCCCGCGTAGAGCCTCCGACAGCTCCACCGCGCCGGTCTCCGCCACCCACCGCAGGTCGTCAACCCGGAACGGGCAGCCGTTGAGGTTGCGCCACTGCTCGGGGATACCGGGGCCGATGGGCGAGGCGTAGGACTGGAGGACCAGCTCGTAGTCCGAGCGCTCGTAGCCCGCGTCCTTCAATACTTGCTTGACGTCCTCGAGTGCGGCCACGACCTTGGGCACCATGGCGTCGAGCCGGTGCTGCCAGTCACGCTTGATCCCGGCGCTGCACGGCGAGTCCTTCTCCATGAACCATGCGGTGAAGCACTCGGAGATCAGCCGGGAGAAGTGCGGTTCGTCGTTGGCACCGATCGCGACGACGACCGCCGTCACCCTGTGATCGTTGAGCAGCTCGCGAAGCCTTCCCGCCTGCGACGGTTCGGTCCACTGCTCGGTGTCGCCGAGCGCGACGTGCTCCGACGGGGCGCCGGAGCAGGCGAGGTTGACCGATTCGACAACGCCGGTGAGTTTGATCTGATGCACCGCCGCGTGCGGCGAGCGGTGGCACCAATTGCCGTCCTTGCCGTCGGTGTCGGGTAGGTAGTCGCCCGCCCCCTCACCGGACAGCGTGCTGTCGCCCAGCGACACCACGGTTAGGGGGCCGGTCCCGGGAGGCCCTGGCGGTTTGACGGGGGAGTCGGGATCGGGGCCGGTGAGGACGAACACGGCGACGAGGACGGTGACGGCCGCGAGAGCTAGAGCGCTGAGCACCCACCGAGACCTGCGCACGGTCGGTCAGTCTACGCGAAAAGGGTTCGCCGCCGCGCCGGGCGGCGTGCGAGCATGGCCCGCGCCTGTGATCCGCGACCCTGGGGGACTTCGTGTTCGGCCGACGACCTGTGCTCTTGTTCGACGCGGACGACACGCTCTGGGAATGCAATGTCGTGTTCGAGCGGGCCGCCGACGACTTCTGCGCCTGGCAGGCACGGCCCGGGCTGGACGCGGCGGCGGTGCGACGCGTGCTCGCCGGGATCGAGCGCGCCAACACCGAGCGGCACGGCGCGGGCGCGGCGGTGTTCCTCCGCAGCCTCGCCGACTGCCTCGAACACCTTCAGCAGCGGTCTGCCACCGGCGCCGAGCACGCTCACCTGCGGCGGCTGGCCGAGGCGGTGCTCGACTGCCGCATCGAGATGATCCCGGAGGTCGCCGAGACACTCGGGGCGCTTCAGGAGAAGTACCCGCTGGTGCTGGTGACCAAGGGCGACGCCGTGGACCAGTGGCGCAAGATCGACAACTCCGGGCTGCGAGGGCATTTCGAGGCCGTGCACGTGGTGCGGGAGAAGACCACCGCGACGTACTCGTGGCTGGCGGAGCGGTATCAACTGGACGTCGAGAGCACCTGGATGGTCGGTAATTCGCCGGCCTCCGACATCCTGCCCGCGCTGGCCGCCGGTATGGGGGCCGTGTACGTGCCCAACGACAACACCTGGGCGCTGGAACACGCCGACCTCGATTCCGCGGCGGATCGCCTTGTGACGCTGGAGCGGTTCGGGCAGCTGCTCGACCACTTCTGACCGTCGCGGACGGCCGCTCGGGTCGTGGCAGGGTCCTCGTCACCTGAGGTGTCCGTCTGGGTACCCTGAGCGGCCGGAGCGGTGTGCTACCGAGGTGCTGGAATCTCCATTCCCGGTCAGGTTCGCGAAATGACGTAATACGGAGGGCGGGAGCGACGTGTCCTATCTGTCCCCTCGATTCGTCGTTCGAAGTGACTCACCGGAGCGGGAGGTTGGGGAGTACGCGCGCGCATACGGCTGGCCGAAAGTTCTCGACATACCGGAGGATCCGGAATCCGGAGACGTGCGATCAGTCGAATGGGAGATCACCGGAGGGGCTCGCCTCCGGTTCTTCCGGGACGGTGCGACCGGAGGTTCCTGCTTCTTCGTCGAGGCGCAGTACTCCGAGCTGTGCCTTTCCATGACGCGGCACGCGGTCGCCGGGATTGCCGTGTACACGCGTGCGGAGTTGCTGAATGCCTTCGACATCGCGGCCCACGGTTCCGAGGAGCGAAGCCGGGCTCTGCTGCTGGCAGCACTCGGAGCGCCCCCTGCGCACGACGCGGACGTTCATCGAAGAATCCGGGAGGCGCTGGGTGACTCGAACGTCGGCGTGCGTTCGGCGGCCGTTCACGCGATGTCCTACTCCCCGGCTTCCGAGTACATTCCGGTACTGCGTGACGCCGCAACGAGTGACCCGGACTCGAAGGTTCGCGAAGAAGCCACGGAGCTGCTCGACGTCTTCGCGCAGGTCGGAATCGGTGAGATGTGACGATCCGTTTCTCGCGCCGTGGCCATCCTGCCGACCGGAGCGCTCACGAGCCTCCACCGCACCGGGAGCAGGCGCACGCCGACTTCGATCCCCGCCAAGTACCGCCTTGTGACGCTGGAGCGGTTCGGGCAGCTGCTCGACCACTTCTGACCGTCGCGGACGGCCGCTCGGGTCGTGGCTCACAATTCCGGTGACCGGCGAGCTCCTCCGTCCTATTCTCTTTCGATCTCGCTCACCGAGCAGGCAAAGGAGTCGATATGGAGGAGTTCCTCGCTGAGGTCAGCAGCGTGGTGTGGGGGCCGTTCCTGCTCATCCCGCTGTTGCTGGGCACGGGCCTGTACCTGACGGTCCGGCTGGGCGGGGTTCAGTTCCTCAAGCTCGTTCCTGCGCTGAGGCTCGCGCTGTTCCACCGCAAAGACGAGGGCGCGGACGGCGACATCTCCCATTACCAGGCACTCACCACGGCCCTCGCCGCCACCGTCGGTGTCGGCAACATCGCCGGTGTCGCCACGGCGATCTACTGGGGTGGCCCAGGCGCGCTGTTCTGGATGTGGGTCACGGCACTGGTGGGTATGGCGTCGAAGTACTCGGAGGCGTTCCTCGCGGTGCGGTTCCGCACCAAGGACGCCAGGGGTGACATCTCCGGTGGCCCGCAGTACTACCTGGCGAAGGCGATCCCGAACCGGTTCGGGCTCGCACTCAGTATCGCGTTCGCGGTGTTCGCGGTGCTGGCGAGCTTCGGCATCGGCAACATGACCCAGTCCAACACGGTCGCCGTCTCGCTCGAAAGCTCCTTCGGGGTGCCGACCTGGGCGGTGGGCGTCGTCGTCACCCTCGGCGCCGGTGCCGTCCTGATCGGTGGGATCAGGTGGATCGGCAAGGTCACCGCCGCGTTCGTGCCCTTCATGATCATTGTGTACGTGCTGGGTGCGCTGGCCGTGCTCCTGCTCAACGTCACCGATGTCCCCGCCGCGCTGGGCATGATCTTCACGGACGCGTTCACCGGCACCGCGGCCACGGGTGGCTTCCTCGGTTCCGTCTTCATCATCGCGTTGCAGTACGGCGTCGCCAGGGGGATCTTCTCCAACGAGTCCGGCCTCGGCTCGGCGGCCATCGCGGCAGCCGCGGCGCAGACCCGGCACCCGGTGCGCCAGGCCCTGGTGTCGATGACACAGACCTTCATCGACACCATCATCGTCGTGACGATGACCGGCCTGGTCATCGTCACGACCGGGACCTGGAAGTCGGGAATCGAGGGCGCGGAGATGACGGCGGAAGCCTTCACACGAGGGTTGCCCGGCGACTGGGGCCACTACGTCGTGACCGTGAGCGTGGTGTTCTTCGCCTTCTCGACCATGCTGGGATGGGCGTACTACGGCGAGAGGTGCGTGGAGCGGCTCGTCGGGGTCAGGGGCGTCCTGCCTTACCGGCTGGTGTTCACCGTGGTGATCCTCGTCGGCGCGACCACCGAACTCAGTCTGGTGTGGACCTTCTCCGACGTGATGAACGGCCTGATGGCGCTGCCCAACCTCATCGGGCTCGTCCTGTGTGCCGGGCTGATCGCCAGGGAGACCAAACAGTACCTCGCGGCCGATCCCGACCTGCTGAACCAGCCGCTCGAACCCACCCTGCACGGGACGGACGTCCTGCGTCGTGGCCGCCGTGACACCGTGAACTGAGCGGGGCGGGTTCTGCGGCCGTGCGGGAGGGGAATCCGCCCTCCCGCACGGCGACGGCATCACATCACCTCACGGCGGCCAGCGCGTCCACGAGCCCGTGGCCGTAGAACGAGTTCTTCGCGGCAGGCCCGGTGCACGCGGCGGCGTCACCGCAGGGCACGCGCTCCGCCTTGGCACGCAGCAGGGCCGACACGGCCTGCGGCGACATACCGGGACGTTCGCCCGCGATCAGCGCGGCCACCCCTGCCGCGTGTGGGGCGGCCATGGACGTACCGCACTTGGTGCCGTACTGCCCGCCGAACACACTGGACAGAACGCAACCCGACGTCGCGCCAGGCGGAAGCTGAGCACGGTCGCCGCCAGGGGCGGTCACGTCAACCTCGCCGGTACCGTAGTTGCTGTACGACGACTTGGTGCCCTCGTAGCCGACGGCCGAGACGGTCACGACGCCGTCGAGTCCCTTCGGCAGGATGGCGCAGGTGGAGTCCACCGGGTGCTGCCGGTTGGGGTCGGTCTCCGGCGGGTTCGCCAGGTCGAAGCCGCTGTTGCCCGCCGCGGCGACGTTGAGCACACCCTTCTCCTGCGAGTAGGCCACGGCGCGCCGCACGGCTTCGAAGGCCGCGGCGTCACCGGGGCGCCCAGGGCAGTAGAACATGCCGGGGTCGATGTAATAGCTGTTGTTGGTCACCTCGAAGCCGTGCTCGGCGGCCCACATGAAACCGCAGACGGCGGCCTCGGGGAAGATGTAGCCGTCGTCGTTCACGACCTTCACCGATGCCATCCGCACGCCGGGGGCGACTCCGGTGAAACCGCGCTCGGTGTCCTTGCCCGCGATCGTGCCGGCCACGTGGGTTCCGTGGTCGGACGTCGTCGGGGCCCACGCGGCGGGATCGGTGTCGGGAGCGCCGGTGTTGCAGCCCGCGGAGGCCGCGGGGTCGAGCGCGTGAGCCAGTGCGGGGTGAGTGGGCTCGATACCGGAATCCAGCACACCCACCGTGACCGAGTGGCTGCCTTCGTCGATCGCGTTGGCCTGCGGTGCCTTGATCATGCGCATGTCCCACTGGTGCGTGGAGAGATCCGCCGTGGAGACCACCTCGACGGTCTCCTCGTTCTCCGCCTCCGCCCTGGCCTGCGCACGCATGGCCGCGGCTTCGGAGGTGGCGGGGTGGGCGACCTCGCGGGAACCGGAGTAGGCGCGGTGAACGCCCATCCTGTCGGCGAATCCGGCGTCACGAGAGCCAGCCACGGCGACGCCGATCTCCGGGTAGTAGGCGACCCGGCTGCCGCACTTCGCCGCCAGTTCGGCATCGACCTCGGCCTGTGGAGTTTGCGGCTGGTACAGCACCACGTAGTTGTACGGTGTGCTCGTCGTGTCGCACTCCGCCGTCGTGGCGGGGATGGCCTGCGCGGCGGTCGCCACGGGAGTGGCCAGCACACTGCCGAGGCCGACCGCCAGCGCGGTGGGCAGCAGCAGGGATCTGAAGCGGGACATGCAACCTCCGGCTCGGTGTCGAACAGCGTTGTTCGAACTCTCATGAAGTCCGGTGGACTCTAGACAAAACCGGGCCGGTTGCCTGCCGTCGAAAGTCGTAGGCCGAACGGCCTATCGGCAGATCCGGGAGACGAACGCGGCCGCTGGCCCGACCGCTCCTGCCGAGGCAGCCGCCCCACAGCGGACGATCAGCAGAGGAGTACCGCTGGCGAGCATTCGCTTGCCGGCCAAAGGAAGTCCACTTCGGACAAAAATGGGCCGGAGTCGCTGTTGAGGGGAATCGGCCGCGATGTGATCCCCGAGCGCTGAGACCTCCGTGGAGCGCAGTGCTCTGCGCAGGCTCGGGTGCCTGGGATGTGCCTGGCCATCGAGTGATATGCGCATCTCCTGCGCGGGCGGCAATCCAAGGTCCTTCGCCAGGCGCTGCCGCCGGGTAGCTCTGAGGCGTCCTCGTCGTGACGGGATCTCACGCGAGGTTGGAGACGGCCGTCACCGCGAGGGAGTCCCAGCCGATCGGCGAGGCGAGAAACCGGGCGAGACCCGTCGGGATCGTCGTCCCAGCTGTCAATCGGCGCCGCGGAAACGGGCCGTGGTCACTCCCGGCGGAATCGGGCCAGCCAAGCGGGCAGGTCCACGGTGTCACCGGAATCAACTCCGAGCCGTGTGGCCGCCTCCCCGCGGGCGACCGCGCGGTAGTGCGACCGGTCGAGGCTGTCCAGTTGCCATCCTCCGGTGAATGCCTCCCGGATCGCGGTGTCGCTGATCCTGGGACCGAAGCCCGGCTCGTCGGTGAGCGCGAGGGCGAGCACGTGCACCCACGCACCCGGACGGCAGACCCGGTGCAGTGCTCGCGCGTACCGTGCGGCGTCGGCCGGGGCGAACACGTGAAACAGCGCACTGTCCACCACGGTGTCGAAATAGTCCGTGTGGATGGGTTCCAGCATGTCCGCCACCTGGAAGCGCGCAGACACGCCGTGCCGCTCGGCGTTGCGCCGAGCCAGATCGACGGCAGGCTCGGAGAAGTCGATCCCCAGCACGTCGTAGCCGAGGCGGGTGAGGTGGATGGTGTGTTCGCCTGTGCCGCATCCGGCGTCGAGCACGCGACCGCGGACGAACCCGGAGCGTTCAAGGTCGATGATCGTGGGCTGCGGCTCACCGATCACCCAGCCGCCGGACTCGGTCCGGTATGCGGTGTCGAACTGGTCCCTCGCCACTGACTCGTCCATGTGTTTCCCGTCCCTCGGTGAGCGCGCTGGCGTATCCAGCCTCTAATCTCCACCACGCTGGAGGTCAACCTTCTGGCGCACATCGCACCGGCCTCGACGGGACGGCTGGGGTTCTCTGGAGCCGGGCCGGGCTCCCGGTGCGAGCCTGCCTTCCTTCTGCGGGCCATCCCCGGACTGGGTTCGGGCAACACCGATCGTCGCCACCGCGACCTGACCGTCGCCGGCAAAGCGGCATCAGGGCGTCCGGGACGCCGGTCCCGGCTCGGCCCCGCGGGCAGGCGAGGCGGGTGCGCGGGCTGGGTTCGAGCGTGGGATCAGTCTGCGACGAGGACCCCACCGTCGAGGGTCAGCCTGCGGTCGGCGACGTCGCGAACGGCCGGGTCGTGGGTGACGGCCACCACCGCCGCACCCTCGTCGGCAACGCGCCGCAGCAGCGCGAGCACGGCGTCAGTGGAGGCGGCATCCAGGTGTGCCGTCGGCTCGTCCACCAGCAGCACCGAGGGGCGTGGGGCCACGGCACGCGCCAGTGCGACGCGCTGCTGCTGGCCGAAGGACAGCTCGGCGGGGTAGCGGTCGGCCAGTTCGGCCACGCCCACCGCCGTGAGCACGTCCGCCACTGTCTCGTCGATGTCGTCCACCGGCTGTGGCAGGGGCTGGGGCCGCAGACGCAGCGGCAACGCGACGTTCTCGGCGCAGGTGAGTTCCTCCGCCAGCCCGAGTGCCTGCGGCAGCACCGCGCACACCCACCACGGGATTCCCCCGGCCGGTGCGCCGTGGAAGGTCACGGTGCCGTCGTCCGGCGTGTCGAACCCGGACAGCAGCGCCAGCAGTGTCGTCTTGCCCGAGCCAGAGCGGCCGGTGACGGTGACGATCTCGCCCGCCTCCGCGACCAGGTCCGCGCCCTTGAGGATCTCGACCTCGGACTCTGCCGTGCGGAAGCGGCGCCGCAACCCCACGGCGCGCAGCGCGGGCGCTCGCCGTGGCGAGGGCCGGACCTCCGGTTCCGTGCGTCCGAGTGTCATCGTGAATCCTCCTCTGTCCGGGGCTCTGTCCGCGGCTCTGTTCGCAGCTGTCCCCGGTGAAGCCGGATGACCCGGGTGCCGCGTTCGATCAGCCGTGCGTCATGGGAGGCCGCGACGACGGCCACCCCCTCGGATCGCAGGACTTCGATCGCGTCGAGCACATGTCCCGCCGAGGTGTCGTCGAGCTGTGAGGTCGGCTCGTCGGCCAGCACCACCGGAGTGTCCCTCGCGAGAGCGCAGGCGAACGCCAGGCGTTGCTGCTGACCTCCCGATAGGGTCGCGATCCGCAGCCGTCCGGCGCCACCGAGCCCGAGCCGGTCCAGCAGCGCTTCCGGGTCGCAACGCCGGTTCGCCGACTGCGCCGCGGCGTGCAGGTTGTCGGCGACGGACAGGTGAGGGATCAGGTTCTCGATCGGGGTCTGGAACACCAGGCTGATCGACTCCCGGCGCAGGCTCCTGCGCAGGCGTGGTGAGGCGCCGACCGGCGTTCCCCGGAACGACACCCGCCCGCGCGTCGGTGTCTGGAACAGGGAGAGCACCCGCAGCAGCGTGGACTTCCCAGAACCCGACGGTCCGGCGAGGACGGTCAATCCCGAGGAGGGGATCGTCAGGTTGATGTCCCGCAGCCCCGTCACGGCCTCCTGCCCTGCCTTGTCCCGCCCTGCGGGGAGTGGGTAGTCCACGCCGACGGCGTCGAGTTCGTAGATCGAGGTGTCAGTCACGCAGCAACTCCGCGATGTGGGCGGTGCGCACCGAACGCACCGCGATCCAGCAGGCGACGGCGACCACGGCAGTGCCGCACCCCGCCACCGTCGCGACGAGCGGCGTCAGCGCGGGCAGCTCCGACGACGGCGGCAGCCAGCGGGCCGGGTCGAAGCGGGGCACCGACACGGCGGCCACGGTGAGGCCGCAGACGAGCCCGACGGACACCGCTGTCAACGCCACCGCGCCGAGTTCGGTGAGGTGGCTCGCCCACAGGGAGCGTGGCCGCAGGCCCATCCGCATGGCGAGCGCGCCGGACAGCGTGTTCTGCCGCCGCCGCACCTCCACGGCGATCAGGAGCGAGAGCGCGGCGGCCACGCCGAGGATCACTCCGAGGAGCGTGACGAAGGAGAACGTCCACTCGACCACGTAGAACGGCAGCGCGTCGAGGGCGGTGTCGCGGTCAACCGCGTTCATGTGGACGACGGCTGCCTCCCTCAAGGCGGCGCCGACCTGCTCGACCGGCAGCGTGGACAGCACGGCCCACTGTGGCACCTGATCAATCCGCTCGGGGTCGAGCGCGGTGCGCGACACGAGGTAACCGCGTTTGGCCCCGAGCATCGGTGCCACGTCGATCGCTCCGGCCGCCCGCACCTCTCCCAGCGAGGTGGTGGCGGTCTCGGCCGCGGCGCCGACGCGGATCGCCGCGACGGTGCCGTCCGATGTGGTGCCGAGGCGATCGAGCAGCCGGTCCAGTTCCTCTCTCGGCAGGTGCTCGACGTAGGCGGCTTCGGCGAACGTCTCGGGGTCGATCACCAGAACCGTGCCAGCCTCGCCCGCGTCGAATGTCCCGACCACCGTGCTCGTCGAGCGCACCTGCTCCGGCAGCGCGGTCTCGCCCCTGCCGACCGCGTTCTCGACGTCGGTCCGGGATTGCGCGCCGACGAAGATGCCCGACTTCGTGGCCAGCGCTGTCTGCTGACCCGCCGCGATGGACGAGCCGACGGCCAGCGTGCCGACGGCGAGAACGGCGACGACGAGGACTCCGGTCGCCGGAGCGCGGCCGTGAGCGAGTCTGCGCACCGCCCATTGCACGGCGGGGCGGGACCACCAGCGCAGACGATGCGAGGAGACGAGAGCCCACCAGGCCAGCCGTGCGGTCACGATGCCGACGGTGAGCACCACGGCGACCGGGTAGATCAACGCGAGCGGGTGGGTCTCGGGAACCGGGTCGCTTGCCGCGATATCGCCGTAGCGGGGCAGGCGCGACCAGCCCAGCAGGGCGACCCCTGCCGTGAGCAGTTCCCACGGCAGGAAGGCGAGCAACCGCTTGCGCCTGCGGGGCGCGGTGAGCCCGAGAGCGAACTCCCGATGCGTGCGCACGGCCACCACGGCCACCAGCACCACGAGTGAGACCAGCAGCACCCCGGCGGCCGCAGCGGCACCCGCGAGTTCGGTGCCCGCACCGAATCGGCCCGGTGGCGCGTACAGGGGGAGAGTCAGCCTCGCGAGGAGCGCACCGGCCACCCCGCCTGCCGTCACGGCGAGACCGAGTTCGGCCGCGGCCAGCAGGCCCACCGCGAGAGAACCGTGGCCTCGGGCGGAGTGCAGCCGCACCTGGGCCCTCCTGCGGTGATACCACTGGAGCCCGACCGTGGCGGTGCCGGCGAGGCCGACGCCGACGGACAGCGCGGCCAGCGGCAGGATGGACCAGGCCACCGTCCCCTGCGCCTGCTGGGCGAGTTCGGTCGAGCGGGCGAAGGGGACGGACAGCAGCGCGTCGCCGAGACCCGTGTCCGACAGGTCCTGGCGGACGTCCGCGAGAAGCGCCTGCGCACGGCGGAGGTTGTCCTCGGCCTCGGCCAGCGTCGCGGGCGGCGGCGTGGGGAACGTGATCGTGAGGCGTTCGAGGCCCGCGTGGTCGCGGGTGGCCTCGTCGAAGGAGGCACGGTCGGTGGCGAACAGCACCGAGCCGGTCGCGATGTGGTCCACCAGCCGGTTCTGCACGGCGAGGTCCTGCACCGAGCACCACCAGCGTGGCGCGGGGTTGTACAGGTCGGTGTAGACGCCGGTGACCTGGAAACGGCCGGTTCCGGCTCCGGTGGCGCGGTCGCCGGGTTCCAGTCCCGCGTAGCCGGTCAGGTTGCGGCCCGCCCAGAATCCGGGGGTGGCGCTTCCCTGTTCGAGCGCGAGGTGGCCGGTGCCGCCGTCGCGGTAGGCGAGGCGGACGGTGAAGGTCTCGCCGCTCTTACCGTCGCCGAACCCGACGTCAGGAACGAGCTTGCTGAACAGGCTGACCGTGGGCGTACCGAAACCGTGGGCGGCGGCGTGCCGCTCCACGGTTTCGGTGATCGGCCGCACCTGGGCGGGATCGACACCGGGCTTGCTGATCACCGGCCCGTACGAGTCGGGGCACACCGTCGCGGCCTGGTAGTCGAGTGTGGAGCCACCCGAGGCCGAGGCGTGCAGCACCGCCCCCATGGCGAGGAAGCAGGACAGCAGCGTGGTGATCACGGCCGCCGCCAGCGTGAGCGGACTGGACAGTGCCGCTCGCGGCGCCGTGGTCCACGGCAGCCGGGGCAGCGGGCGCGACGGTGATCTTCGCCATGCGGACATGCCGTATGTTAACCGCCATGTCGATCACCGTCGAACGCTGCCGGCGACGCCCGCCGCGCGTGTCCGCACTTCCCGCACGCGTGCCTGCGCTTCCCGCACGCGCGTGCCCGGACTCAGCTGTTCTCCCTCCACCACTGCTGCCCTGACTCCGGCAGCGTGGACACCGGGTCGTAGTAGGGGTAGCGGCGGCGCAGCGCCTCGGGGTCGTCGAGTTCGATGCCGGTGCGGTAGTTCTTCGTCCAGTACGAGACACCGCGTTCGCGGTCGTACTCCGCGATCTGGTGCACCCACCGCTTGCCCACGTACGGCACGTCGCAGATGATCCGCGGCGTCGCGTAGCCGGGCAGGTAACCCATGATGGCGTGCTGAAGCTCCTGTGCCTCCCAGACCGCGAGCCGCCAGTGCTCGGAGTTGGGGATCATGTCGCACAGGTAGAAGTAGTACGGCAGGATGTTCGCCTCGCCCTGCAACGCGAAGCACAGGTCGAGCAGATCGGCCGGTGTGTCGTTGACGCCCCGCATCAACACGCCCTGGTTGCGCACGTCGCGCACCCCCACCTCCAGGGCCGCACGGGCAGCCTCCGCGACGAGCGGGGTCACCGACTGCGCGTGGTTGACGTGGGTGTGGATCGCGAGGTTCACCCCGCGACGGCGCGCGGTGCCAGCCACGCGGGCGAGGCCCTCCACGACCTTGGGCTGAAGCCAGTGCTGCGGCAGCCCGGCGAGTGCCTTGGTGGCCAGCCTGATGTCGCGAACGGTCTCGATGTCGAGCAGTCGCATGAGGAACGCCTCCAGTTGGTGCCATGGCACGTTGGCCACGTCACCGCCGGAGACCACCACGTCACGCACACCCGGCGTGCGCTTCAAGTAGTCGATCATCGCGTCCTGCCGGTCCACCGGCTTGAGCGAGAGCTTGTGTTTGTCGATCTGGGGCGTCGAGTTGCCGACGAGGTCCATGCGCGTGCAGTGTCCGCAGTACTGGGGGCACGTGGACAGCAACTCGGCGAGCACCTTGGTGGGGTAGCGGTGGGTCAGCCCCTCGACGACCCACATCTCCGCCTCGTGCAGTGAGTCGCGCTCGGCGTGTGGATGGCTCGGCCAGTCCGGGTGGCGATCACTGCGCACGGGCATCATGTAGCGCCGGATCGGGTCGGTGTAGAAGGCGTCGGTGATCTTGCCGGGGTCGGTGCCCGCGTGGGGTGCCATGGTGTTGAGCATCTGCGGCGGCAACAACATCGACATCGTCGCCATCTCTTGCTGGTCGGCGACGAGGTCGTCGTAGAACCGGTCCTGAAGCAGGTCGCCCATGACGGCGCGGAGCTGCTTGACGTTGCGTACGCAGTGGACGCGCTGCCACTGCGCATCGCGCCACTCGGCCTCCGTCACGTCGCGCCAGCCCGGGAAGCGCCGCCAGTCGGGTTCGACCAACTCGACGCGCCGATACGTGTAGGGCTGTTCCGCGAGTTCGGTAGCAGGTTCCTGGGTGGCAGTCACTTCTGCTCCTCAATCTCGACTACTCGTGGAAAATATCCTGTCATATCGGCCCGTGAACGCAAAACTTCTCGCGGCGACGAGGGTGGCAGACTCAGGGTGTGAGTAGCAGCAACACGACGCTTCTGGTGGGCGGCCGAATCCACACGCCGATCTCGCCCGACGCCACCGCCATGGCCGTCACGGACGGCACCGTCGTCTGGGTCGGTCAGGACGCGCCGGGAAGGGCGCTGCATCCCGGCGCCGAGGTCGTCGATCTCGGCGGGGCGTTCGTGGCGCCCGCGTTCGTCGATGCCCACGTGCACGCCACCAACACGGGACTGCACCTCACCGGGCTCGACCTCACCACCGTCGCCGACGCGGGCGGCCTGCTCGCGGCGGTGCGGGACGCGGCGAAGC
Source organism: Saccharomonospora xinjiangensis XJ-54 (assembly GCF_000258175.1). Taxonomy (NCBI): domain Bacteria; kingdom Bacillati; phylum Actinomycetota; class Actinomycetes; order Pseudonocardiales; family Pseudonocardiaceae; genus Saccharomonospora; species Saccharomonospora xinjiangensis. Next base: position 4,388,647 of record NZ_JH636049.1, read on the forward strand.
CCGGCGAGGTGTTGCTCGCCCACGGCTGGGACGAGACGTCCTGGGCCACCACGAGACTTCCCAGCAGGGCCGAACTGGACGAGGCCGCAGGCGGCGTGGCCGTCTATCTCAGCCGCGTCGATGTGCATTCGGCACTCGTCTCCAGCGCGCTGCTCGACCTCGCCCCCGGCATCACCGAGACCGAGGGGTACTCGCCGGACGGTCCGCTGACCCGTGCGGCCCACCACGCGGCCCGCACGGCCGCGTACGGCGCGATCACGCCCGACCAGCGTGAGCGAGCCCAACGCGCGTTCCTCGGTGCCGCCGCCGCGAACGGCATCGTCAGCGTCCACGAGTGCGCGGGCCCCGACATCTGCGGTGAGAACGACCTGCGCGCACTGCTGCGCCTCGCGGGGGAACCCGGTCTCGTCGAGGTGGTGCCGTACTGGGGTGCGCTCGCCGACGACGCCGCACTGCGGCTGGCGGCTGAGCTGGGGCTGCGCGGACTCGGCGGTGACCTGTTCGTGGACGGCGCGCTCGGCTCCCACACCGCGGCACTGACCGCGCCGTACGCCGATCGGCCCTGCACCTCGGGTGCGCGCTACCACGACGCGCGCGCGATCTCCGACCACCTCGTCGCCTGCACGGAGGCCGGGCTCCAGGCCGGATTCCACGTCATCGGCGACGCCGCCGTCGCGGAGGTGGTCGAGGCGTTCGCGCTGGCCGAGGACGTCGTGGGGCAGCGGGCGCTGGCCAGGGCGGGACACCGGCTCGAACACGTCGAGATGATCACGCGAGACCAGGCCGCCGCCCTCGCCCGCTGGAATGTCACCGCCTCCATGCAGCCCGCGTTCGACGCGCTCTGGGGCGGCGCCGACGGCATGTACGCGACGCGGCTCGGCGCTGCAAGGGCGGCGACGCTCAACCCCTTCGCCGCGCTCGCGGCCGAGGGCGTGTCACTGGCGTTCGGCTCCGACGCGCCCGTGACGCCGCTCGACCCGTGGGGCGGCGTGCGCGCCGCCGTGCACCACCGCACACCCGGCTCCGGCATCTCCGCCCGCGCGGCGTTCAACGCGCACACCAGGGGCGGGCACAGGGCCGCCGGGGTCAACGACGGCGTCACCGGAAGCCTCGTGCCCGGCGCGCCCGCCCACTACGCGGTGTGGGAGGCCGACGATCTCGTTGTCGCCACTCCCGACACCCGCGTGCAGCGGTGGTCCACCGACCCCCGCTCCCGGGTCCCCGGTCTGCCGCCGCTCGACCCCGGCTCGCCGCTGCCCCGATGCGTGCGCACGGTGCGGGCCGGCACCGTGATCCACGACAGCACCGGCGCCGACGGCGGCCCCGGTGCGCGGTCGGCCGTCGCCTCGGGGACCTAGGGTGATGGCGTGACCGCCACGGCCTCATCGCCGGACGCGACTGCTGTGACCGCTCCGCGTCCGAGCCCGCTCCGGCGAGGTGGGCCCCTCGCCGCCCGCATCGCGCTCGCCGCGGGCTCGGGTCTGCTGTTCGCCGCCGCGTTCGCCCCCCGCCCGCTGTGGTGGGTGGCGCCGCTGGCGATCGCCGGGCTCGGGATCGCACTCCACGGCCGCCGCGCGTGGGGAGCCGCGGGCTACGGCCTCGTGTTCGGCATCGCTTTCAACCTCGTCCATCTCGTGTGGATCCAGGACTTCCTCGGCCACGAGTTCGGGCCGGCGCCGTGGCTCGCGCTGACCGGTGTCCTCTCCGGATTCCTGGCACTGGTGTGTGCCGCGATGCCGCTCGTGTCGCGGCTTCCCGGCGCGCCGGTGTGGCAGGCGCTGGTGTTCCTGTCGCAGGAGTCGGCGCGGATGCGCTGGCCGTTCAACGGGTTCCCGTGGGGCAGGGTCGGGTTCAGCCAGCCCGAGGGCGCCTACCTGTCGCTGGCCTCGCTCGGTGGTGCGCCGCTCGTCGGGTTCGCCGTGCTCGTCACCGGGTTCGGGCTGGCGCAGCTTGCGGTGCGGCTCAGGCAGGGCGGTGTCCGGTTCACGCGCGCCGTGGTCGCGCCCGCGCTGGCCGTGGTGCTCCCGCTGGTCGCGGGACTGGCCACGTGGCCGACCGTCGGCACGGCGGCCGAGTCGGGCACCCGCACCGTCGCCGTCGTGCAGGGCAACGCCCCCGACGTCGGCATCGGCCTGCTCGGTCAGCGCGACACCATCCGCGCCAACCACTTCGCCGAGAGCGAGCGACTGCTCGAACGCATCCGCTCGGGCGAGGTGCCCCGTCCCGACGTCGTCGTCTGGCCGGAGACGGCCACCGACGTCCGCGGTGGCGATGCCCGGCTGGACGAGCTGGCCGACGAGTTCGGGGTACCGCTGCTCGTCGGTGCCCTGTACCAGCGGCCGGGAAGCGACCTCACCGCCAACGCGACGCTCGTGTGGGAGCCGGGCGAGGGGATCACCGGGCACTACGTCAAGCGGGAACTCGTCCCGTTCGCCGAGTACGTGCCGATGCGCGAGATCGCCCGCTGGTTCACGCCGTTCGTCGATGACACCAGGGACATGCTGTGGGGAACCGAGGGTGCCGCGCTTGACGTCGCGGGCGCCCAGCTCGGGACGGTCATCTGCTACGAGGTCGCCTACGACTACGTCGCCCGTGACAACGTCGCCGCAGGGGCCGAGCTGCTGGTGACGCCGACGAACAACGCCTGGTTCGGGCCGGGCGAGATGAGTTACCAGCAGCTCGCGATGTCGCGGGTCCGCGCTGTCGAACACGGCAGGGCCGTGGTGGTGGCCGCGACGAGCGGCATCAGCGCGATCGTGGCGCCCGACGGCAGCGTCACCCGCTCTACCAGCCTTTACACCGCCACGTCAATGGTCGCCGAGGTGCCCCTGCGACAGGAGACTACGCTGTCGGATCGACTCGGTGCGTGGACCGAGTACGCGCTGGTCGGGGCCGCGCTCGCCGCCATGGTCGCCGGGTTCGTGCTCCGGTCGCACTCGAAGAGGACCACACCGCGCGCAGATGCGACAGAAGGGGAGCAGCATGGCGGAGGGGACACAGCACACGGATGAGACCGACCCGGTGCTGGTGATCATCCCGACCTACAACGAACGGGAGAACCTACCGCCGCTTGTGCGCAGGCTGCACACGGTGTTGCCGAAGGTCCACGTGCTCGTGGTGGACGACGGAAGCCCTGACGGCACCGGCGAGGTCGCCGACAAACTCGCGGGCGACGACGACAGGGTGAACGTGCTGCACCGGATCGAGAAAGCGGGGCTCGGCGCCGCGTACATCGCCGGGTTCCGCTGGGCGCTGGAGCGCGGCTACGCCACCGTCGTCGAGATGGACGCCGACGGCTCACACGCGCCGGAGGACCTGCCGAGGGTGCTCGACGCCCTCACCGACGCCGACCTCGTGATCGGCTCCCGGTACGTGCCGGGTGGGGCGCTCGTGAACTGGCCGCCACACCGGCAGCTGCTGTCGAGGGTGGCCAATCTGTACTCGCGGATCGCGCTCGGCGTACCCGTCGCGGACATCACCGCCGGGTTCCGGGCCTACCGCCGCCGCGTGCTGGAACGGCTTCCGCTGGGGCGGATCGCGTCACAGGGCTACTGCTTCCAGATCGACCTGACGTGGCGCACGGCGCAGGAGGGCTTCCGCATCCTGGAAGTCCCCATCACGTTCACCGAGCGCGAGGTGGGGCAGTCGAAGATGAGCGGCGCGATCATCGGCGAGGCGATCCTCAAGGTGGCGCAGTGGGGGCTGCGGCGAAGGGCAGACCAGCTGCGGTCCCTCTACGGGCGCGTGCGCCGCTGAGAAGCCGTCGTGACAGCGCCGTTGACCCGGCGACAGGGCTGAACACGACGAGGGCCACCCCGGTGGAAGGGGTGGCCCTCGCCTGCGGCGGTGCGATCGAGTGCGTGGACGCTACGCCGTGCGTCCCCTGCGGTTCTTGAGCTCGGTGAGCCGCTCGTTGAGCAGCTCCTCCAGCTCCGGGATCGACCGCCGCTCCAGCAGCATGTCCCAATGGGTCCTCGGCGGCTTCGCCTCCTTGGGTTCGGGCGTTCCGCCGTCGATGATCTCCGACTCGCTGCCGTGCAGTCTGCACTCCCACACGGCTGGGATCTCCGCATCGTCGGAGAACGGCACCTCGAACTCGTGACCCTTGGGGCACTTGAAGCGCACGGTACGTCGGGGGGCTAGGTCGTGATTGCGGTCGGTCTCGTAACTGACCGCACCCAACCGGCTTCCACGAAGAACACGGTCGGCCATGATGGGTCCTTTCGGTCGGCTCCCGGAGGAGAGCCAGGGCGATGCTCACCCTGTGCAACGACGAACGCTGTCGGTTGAATTCCCAACAACACCGTCGTCACGCACGATGAACGACATCACCCGCGTCAGAAACTGCTCTTTCTAGGGAGTCGTTGCACGCGCCACTGTGACGCGACAACGGCAAACCCGTTACCGATATCCCCCGTCCGGGTGAGGCGATTCAGCTTGTCAGGCCAACTGGAGTTGCCCAGGGCCGGACGCGTCCGGCCCCACCTCGCCGAGACGGAAGTGCCGACGACAAAGTACCTGGTAACGCACCGTAGCCGTTCCCGTCGATGAGCGTGTCGTGGCGGAGTTCACCTCACCGGTGGACGCGGGTGTGGCAGTGCCCGGTGCGGTGTCGGCCACGAAGACCGTGTCGCCGGTGCGCAGCACGACACCGTCGCGCACCCGCGCGTTGAACCGGCCCGGCCGTCCGCACCAGCACAGAACCTCGACCTGAACCGGCTGCAACTCGTCGGCCAGCTCGAAGAGGCGCCGGGCTCCGGGGAACAGTTCGCTGCGGAAGTCCGTCGCGATCCCGAAGCAGTACACGTCGATGCAGGCCTCGTCGGCGAGTTCGGTCAACTGCTCCACCTGGAGCGGCGAGAGGAACTGCGCCTCGTCAACGATCAGGTAATCGACGTGCCTGCCGCGTTCCCAGGCCAGCCGCACCACAGCGCGCACGTCGGTGCCCGCCTCGACCTCGATGGCTTGCCGCGTGATGCCGATGCGGCTGCTGATCTGCGCCGTACCGGAGCGGTCGTGCCTGACGAGCAGGAGCCCTTGCCTGCCCTGCCTCGCGAGGTTGTGGTCGATCTGCAGTGCCAATGTCGATTTGCCGCAGTCCATCGGCCCGTAGCAGAACTTGACCCTCCCCGTCACCGGCATGTCCCTTCGCCACGCCGCTGCGGGGACGGGGGAGAGCGCGTCGGTCGGATCGGTGTCGTCGTCATGCGGTGCGGTCACGACGAAGCACCCTATCCTCACCCGGTGTGGCGCTCGCGCGACACCGGCCCGGTCACAGCACGGAAGGCTCGGGGTTGCCCGCCTCGGCGATCGCGCGCCGCACGGGGATCAGTGCCACCAGGATGAACCCGACGACGAAGAACACGAGCAGCGCGATGATCGCGTACCGGAACGACCCTGTCGCCTGGCCCACGCCCGCGAACAGCAGGGGCCCCAGCCACGACGTGCCGCGCTCGCCGATCTCGTACAGCGAGTAGTACTGCGCTTCCTTGCCCGCTGGAATCATCTGGCTGAACAGGGAGCGGGACAGGGCGTTGGTGCCGCCGAGCACAAGGCCAATGCCCGCGGCGACCGCGTAGAACTGGAACTGCTGGCCCGCCTCGATGAAGTAGGCGGAGGCGACGACCACCATCCACACCAGAAGGCTCGCGAGGATCGTCTTCTTCGCACCCCAGCGTCGCGCGGCGATTCCGTGCAGCGTGCCGCCCACGTACGCGACGAACTGGATCACGAGAATGGTGGCGATCAGTACCTCGTTGCCGAACTTCAGCTCCTCGGAGCCGTACTGTGCCGACACGGAGACCACTGTGGAGATTCCGTCGGTGAACACTAGGTACGCGCCGAGGAACGCCAGCGTCAGCGGGAACGCCTTCGCGGCCCGCAGCGTGTCGCGCAGCTCGACGAACCCGGCCTTCACCACCGAGACCCCGTGCTCCGGCCCGTGCGGTGGTTGCCGCTCGGTGAGCCTGCGGAGGGGGATGAGCGTAAACAGCGCCCACCACAGGCCCGAGGTGAGGAAGCAGATCCGGACGGCGAGCGACTCGCTGACTCCGAGTGCGTCGCGGCTGAGGTAGAAGGCGAGCTGTGCCGCGAGGGCGACCCCGCCGCCGAGGTAGCCGAAGGCCCAGCCGCGCGACGACACGGCGTCGCGCTCGTCGGGTGTCGCGATGTCCGGCAGGAAGGAGTAGTAGGTGACGATCGAGGCGCCGTAGCCGATGTTGCCCAGCATGTACAGCGCGACGCCGAGCTCCCAGCGGTCGCCGGAGACGAAGAACAGCAGCGCCGACGCGACGGAGCCGAGGAGGGCGAAGAAGCCGAGCATGCGCTTCTTGTTCTGGCTGCGGTCGGCGATCGCGCCCGTGATCGGCAGGATCAGCACCTGGATGACAGTGGAGGCCGCGAGGAGATATCCCCACAGCGACCCTGCGGGGAAGGTCAGGCCCAGCAGGCTGATGTCGCAGTTGACGAGGTTGTTCGCCACCCCGTGCTCATCGACGCACGGGGTGGGTCCGTTGCGTTCCGGATGCGACTTGGCGTCCAGCGCCGCGACCGAACTCATGTAGAGCGCGCCGAACACTGTGATCACCGACGTGAAGAACGTCGAGTTCGCCCAGTCGTAGAAGTACCAGCCCCACTGTTCCCGCCGACGTTGCCGCACGTCGGCCGCAGGTGAAGGACCACTGCCCACGGTGCTCATCCGGGCTCCTCGCTCGGTGATCGTTCCAGGTGAGCGGAGACTACTCGGCCACACTGAGGGACTCGGCGGCGACCGGCGGGCGGCAACGCGGCCGTCACCGCCACACCACCGCACGGCCACCGTGGCGTGACCGAGGCCGTGGTGTGGTGGTGTGGCTGGGTGAGGCCGTGGTGAGGCCGTGGTGAGGCCACGGTCGGCTCCGCCTCGTGACTTCACCCCCGCGCCGGGGTCAGGCGAGGATTCGCCCCGCCCCACGCACGTGCGCGGCCAACGGGCTCATGACGTACTCGGCGTCGCGGTGCACGCCGCGCAGGGTGTTGGAGGCGAACGAGCGCTGGAATTCCAGTCCCACGTACACCAGGCCCAGGTGCGTGGTGGAGAGACCACCGGCATGCAGGGGGACGCCGTCGGCCACCGCCCCGATTCCTTCGAGGTAGGGCAGGTTGGGTCGGTAGCCGGTGGCCAGCAACACGGTGTCCACCGGCTCGCGGCTTCCCTCGGCCCAGACGACCGAGTCGCCGTCGAGGGCGGTGAACATCGGTCGGCGGTCCAGTCTGCCGGTGTCGAGGGCGGGGCGATACTCGCCGGCGTCCAGGACCAGAGTGCTGGACGCCATGCGGGCGAGCCACTCCGGCGGCAGGTCGTCGAAGCCGGTGGTGCGCAGCCAGTAATGCAGGTCCTTCCCGCCCTGCCGCTGAGGGACGAAGCCGATGGGCTGCCGGGTGGCGAGGGTGACCTTGGCGACGTCGGCCAGTTCGTAGCCCACCTGAACCGCGGAGTTGCCACCGCCCACCACGACGATGCGCTGACCGGTGAACGGCTCGGGGTTGCGATAGTCGGCGACGTGCAGCACTCGCCCGGTGAAGTCGTCCTGCCCGGTGAGGAGCGGCCGGTGCGGGTTGCCGAAGGAGCCGCTTGCGGCGACGACACCCGCTGCGGGCAGCGGTTCCCCGCCCTCGGTGTGGACGAGGAAGACCCCGCTGCTGTCGGTGCTGACTGCCGTGACCCTGGTCCGGGTGCGGATCTCCACGTCCATGCTCGCCGCGCGATCACGAAGATGGGCGACGACCTCGTCGCGTGCCGGATAGCGCTCCGGGTCGCCGGAGAACGGAATCCCAGGAGCGCCGCTGTATTCGGCGGGGGAGAACAGGGTGAGACTGTCGTAGTAATGCGGCCACGATCCCGTCGGCTCAGGCCCGGCCTCCAGGACCACCGGGGTCAGACCGTGCTGCAGGGCGGCGCGGGCCGCGGCGAGCCCGGACTGCCCGCCACCGATGATGACGACGTCGTGCATCAATACTCCTTGAGCGTTGTTGTTGTGAATGAAGACAGTGATCAGGGGGACGGGTGCGGCGGCGGTGCGGGAACCGACGCCCAGGACAGCAGCGCTGCGATCGCGGTCAGCGCTCCCAGCAGGAGAAAGGCGGTGGCGTATCCGCCGAGCAGTCCGGCGAGGACAGCCCCGGCGAACGGCGCGAGCGCCATCGTGACCGTCAGCGGAGCCGACAGCAGCCCCGTCAACCGTCCGTAGTGAGTCGCTCCCCACCGATCCGTCACGGCCGTGGCCTGCACCAGTGTGAAGACCCCGCGCGCCATCCCGGCCAGAATCGAGGCCGCGATGAGCGCCGCCACGGTGGTAAGCAATCCCAACAGCGCGGTGGTGACGGCCATGGCGGCCAGGACCACCGTGGTCCGAACTCGCACACTGGTGTGCCGGACGAGGGCGGAGTAGCCGAGGCGGCCTGCGACCTGCCCCGCGCCGCCGAGTCCGAGCGCGACGGCCGCGGTGCCGGTGCCGATGCCGCGTTCGGCCAGTAGCGGCACCAGGTTGACGACGACGGCGAACGTCGCGAACGCCGCCACACTCAGCGACAGCACCAGCAGGACGAACTCGCGACTGCGCGCCACGCGGGCGGGATCAGCGCTGCGGGTTCCTCGCGAAGTCGGGCGCGGCGCCGGTGGCCATGGCAACCGCAGCCCGAGCCAGTGTCCTGGGATGGTGACCACCGCCAGAATCCCGGCGAGCACCAGGTAGGCGCCACGCCAGTCGAGCCAGGCCGACAGTGCGGCCGCGAGGGGCGCGAACACGGTGCTGGCCAGGCCCGCCACCAGCGTGAGCATCGTCAGTGCCTGGACCCGGCGCGGGCCGTACCAGCGGGTCAGCGCAGCGAACGCCGGTGGGTAGAGCACCGCTCCCATGGCTATCCCCGCGAGCGTCCAGGCTCCGGCGAACCACGCCGGATTCGGCGCGAGGGCGATGGCGACGACCGCGGCCACAGCCAGAACCGAACCCGTCGTCATCGTGCTGTGGGGGCCGTGTCGGTCCAGCCATCGCCCGACCGCGATCCCGGCGAGTGCGGCGACAAGCTGGCTGGCCGAGAACGCCGCGGTCAACCAGGACGGCGGCCAGCCGGTCGCGGCGGCGATGTCTCCGGACAGCACAGGGAACGCGTAGTACAACACTCCCCAGCTGGTGATTTCCGTGGCACACAGCACCACCAGGACCCGCCGCAACCGCTTCCGCGCCGGTGGTGTGGGCTCCGCCTCGTCGGCGAGTGCCCGTGTCCTGCTCTCGCCGGTCAACGTCCGGTCGGCGCTGACAGCGACACGGTCACCGGCTCGGCTGGTGCGCCGCAGCAGCCACCGTCATCGCTCGCGGCGTTGGTGTCCGCGATATCGGCCAATCCGCCTCCGCTGCAGACCCCGGTCTCGGGCAGCACCAGTTCGACCCGTTCTGCGGCCTGCCGGTCTCCCGCCAATGCGGCCACGATCGAGCGCACCTGTTCGTAGCCGGTCAGGGCGAGGAACGTCGGTGCCCGCCCGTAGCTCTTCATTCCGGCAAGGAACACATCGGGTTCGGGATGGGCCAGTTCCTTCACCCCGTGCGGGTAGACGGTGCCGCACGAGTGCAGGTTCGGATCGATCAGCGGGGCGAGCGCCACGGGCGCCTGCAAGGCCGCGTCCAGCCCCAGCCTCAGCTCCGACAACCACGACAGATCGGGGCGCAAGCCGGTCAGCGCCACGATCTCGTCGATCGCCTTTACCGCCTGCCCTGCCGAGGACCGCAGCCGCACCGTGCCGTGCTCGTCGCGCTCGACGGTTTCGGTGCGGAACCCGCGCACGACCTGGATGCGCCCGCTCTCGACCGCAGCCTTCGCCCTCAGGCCCAGCGCGCCGCGCGCCGGGAGCTGGTCGGCCTCGCCACCGCCGAATACCTGGCCTTCGGCCTCGCGGCGCAGCAACCACGTGATGCGCGTCGCCGGTTCCCGCTCGGCGAGCTCGGCGAGACCGACCAGGGCTGTCAGCGCCGAATGCCCGCTTCCCGCGACCACCACGTGCCTGCCCGCATAACGGGCGGCCACGGCGTCGTCGCCGAGGTCGGGAATCCGGTAGGAGATCCGGTCGGCGGCGGCTTCCTCACCGAGGGCGGGCAGACCGTCCCCGCCGAGCGGACTCGGCGAACCCCAGGTGCCCGAGGCGTCGATCAGCGCCCGCGCGAGCACGCGGTCCTGTTCGCCGTCGGCCGTGCGGATCTGGACGGTCAGCGGTTCGGAGTCGCGGCCCGCGTCCACAACGCGGTCGCGTCCGCGCCGGGCGACGCCGGTGACCTCGGCGCCGAACCTGACCCGCTCGCCCAGCGCGTCCGCCAGCGGCGCCAGGTAGTCCCGCACCCACTCCCGCCCTGTCGGATAGCTCTGTGCGTCCGGGTGCCGCCAGCCGCGTGCCTCCAGGAGCCGGAGCGCGGCCGGAGCGACCAACTCGGCCCACCGCGAGAACAGCCGCACATGTCCCCACTGCCCCACGGCGGCCCCGGCGTGGGGGCCACGTTCCAGCACCAGAACGGGCAGTCCTCGCTCGGACACCTCCGCCGCAGCGGCCAGTCCCACCGGCCCCGCTCCCACGACCACCACAGGGAACTCGGTCATCGCGCAACCCCTTCGTATCGATGTGCTTCGATGAATGCGTCGCGACTCTATCGATTGAACTCGATGGACACAAGTATCGATTCCTCTCGATAGAATCGCCGCATGTCGATCGACGCTCGCCACGTCCCGCTGTTGCCCTCGGAGCAGGCCGCCACCTACGCGGACTGGTTCGCCTGCCTCGCCGAACCGGTGCGGGTCCGGCTGCTGCATGCCGTGGCCACACGCCGGCACGGCCTCACCGTGGGGGCGCTCACCGAGATCCTCGGCACCAGCCAGTCCACCACCTCCCACCACGTGCGCAAACTCGCCGACATCGGCTTCGTCCACATCGACAAGCGCGGCACCTCCAGCATCGTCACGATCAACGAAGCGTGCTGCTCCGGGCTGCCCCACGCCGCCGACGCCGTCATGGGCCTGCTCGCCCCGCGCCCGTGCTGCCCCGAGAACCTGCCTGCCGACGTCGCCGTCCGCGCGCTGCGGCCCGAGGACTGGCCTGCGGTCCGGCGCATCTACCGCGAAGGCATCGACAGTGGCCTCGCCACCTTCGAGACCGTCGTGCCCAGCCGCGCGACCCTCGACGCCGCCTGGCTGCCCGACCACCGCTGGGTTGCCGAGATCGACGGGACCGTCGTCGGCTGGACCGCGGCGAGCCCGGCCTCGGCGCGGGACTGCTACTCCGGTGTCGCCGACACCGCCGTCTACGTCGCCGAGAGCCACCGGGGCAGGGGTGTCGGCAAGGCCCTGCTTCACCGCCAGGTCACCGAGGCCGACGCCGGAGGTCTGTGGACGTTGCAGGCCTCCGTCTTCACCGGCAATCGCGTGAGCATCGCCCTGCATCACGCTGCCGGTTACCGCACTGTCGGTGTCCGCGAACGCATCGCCCAGCTCGACGGTGTCTGGCACGACACGATCCTTCTCGAACGCCGCTCACCGGTCGGCTGACAGCGTCGCGGCGGATGACCGTTCGTCCCGCGATTTCGACCGCTCGTCGATCACACACCCCCGGATCCGGACCCGAGTCGATCTTGCGCGTCTTGATCTTGGGGAGCGTGAGGCTGCCCGAGAGATGAGCGGGAGGGACTGTGAGAGGTCAACGACTCAGACCTGGGATCGTGACCGCCGCCGTGGTGGGGCTGGCCGTGACCGCGGTGCAGCCCGTCGGGTTCGCGGCGGAGGCCGGCGCGGGCGACGTCGATGTGACCCGGTTCGCCAGAGCTGGAGGGCCGGTCGTCACGCTGGTGACGGGCGACCGCGTGGTTCTGGACGACCGGGGCGGCGCCGACGTGCTGCTCGCCGATGGCCGCGAGAAGGTCGGCTACACCCAGTACTTCGAAGGCGATGACGTCTACGTCATTCCCGGTGACGCCGCGCCGCTGATCGCGGACGGCACGCTGGACCGGCGGCTGTTCAACGTGACCCGGCTGGCCGAGGTCGGCTACCACGACGGCGCCCGCAAGGACGTGCCGTTGCTGGTGTCCTATGAGGACGCTTCCGCTGAGGTGCGCTCGCGCACCCTCGCCGATGGCGCGGCGAAGCGGGTTCGCTCGCTGGCCGCGATCGACGGTGCGGCGCTGCGGGCGGCCAAGACCGAGGCGACCCGGTTCTGGGACAGCGTGCGCCCGATGCTGGCATCCGGCGGTGACATCGAGCACCTGTGGCTCGACGCGCCGGTGCGGGCGACGCTGGCCGAGAGCGTGCCCCAGATCGGCGCGCCGGAGGTGTGGCAGGACGGGCACACCGGCGAGGGCGTGCGTGTGGCGGTGCTGGACACGGGTGTCGATACCGCGCACCCCGACCTCGCGGGCGCCGTGGTGGAGACCGAGGACTTCACCGGTTCCGGTTCCGTCGCGGACGGCCATGGGCACGGCACGCACGTCGCCGGAACCATCGCGGGTGACGGCACGGCGAGCGACGGCGCAGGCCGCGGCGTCGCGCCCGATGCCGACCTCGTTGTCGGCAAGGTGCTCGACGACAACGGCTCCGGCCACGAGTCCTGGGTGCTCGCCGGGATGGAATGGTCGGCCTCCAGGGCGCGGATCGTCAACATGAGCCTGGGCAACGGGATCTCCGACGACGGCACGAGCCCGCTGGCGCAGGCGGTGAACCGGCTCACCGAGGAGACCGGCACCCTGTTCGTGATCGCCGCGGGCAACAGCGGCCCAGGAGAGTCCTCCGTGGAGGCACCGGGATCGGCGGACGCGGCGTTGACGGTGGGCGCCGTCACCAAGGACGACGACCTGGCCGGGTTCTCCAGCCGCGGTCCTCGCCTCGGTGACCACGGCATCAAGCCCGACCTCACCGCACCGGGGCAGGACATCGTCGCCGCGCGGGCGCAGGGCACGGCCATGGGCGAGCCCGTCGATGACGCCTACACGACCTCGTCCGGCACGTCGATGGCCGCGCCGCACGTCGCAGGGGCCGCCGCGCTGCTCGCACAGCGGCACACCGACTGGAAGGCCGACCGGTTGAAGACGGCACTGACGAGCAGTGCCGCGCCCAATCCCGAACTCACCGTCTTCGAACAAGGCTCGGGGCGGGTTGACGTCGCCCGCGCTGCCCGGCAGCCGGTGCTCGCGTCGCCCGCGAACCTCGGGTTCGGGATCGTGGAGTGGCCGCGCACCGACGACGAGCCGATCAGCCGCACCGTCACCTACACCAACATCTCGGACAAGGAGGTCACGCTCGACCTCACCGGCGAGCTGACCGGGTCGGACGGCCCCGCACCGTCGGGAATGCTCACCGTGGAGCCCGCGACGCTGACGATCCCCGCGAACGGGACGGCCGAGGCGGTCGTCACCATGGACACCCGCAAGGGCGGACCCGACGGCCGCTACAGCGGTGCCGTGACCGGCACGGCCGACGAGATCAGCGTTCGCACCCCGCTCGCCGTCGAGCAGGAGATCGAGAGCTACCGGCTCGACCTCACCGTGCTCGACCGCAACGGTGAGAGCGCGAAGGACACCCACGCCTTCTTCGTCTCCCACAGCAAGCCGTGGTCGGAGGGCTTCCTCGACGAGGACGGCACGGTATCACTGCGACTGCCGAAGGACACCTACTACCTCGGGGTTCAGAGCGGCTACCTCCCGGGCTCGGAGACAGATCACACGACGTTCGTCGAACCGTCCTTCGTCATGGACCGCGACCGGACCCTCGTGCTCGACGCACGGAAGTCCGAACCGGTCGATGTGACGGTGGACGAGCCGGACGCCGAGATCGGTCGCGTGGAGCTGAGCTACCTCATGAAGACGACGGCGTATCCACGCGCGGGCATGATCATCGGGGGATACGGCCTGCGCAACACCTACGTCATGCCGTCGGAGACCAGCCACGAGACGTTCGAGTTCACCGTCGAGACCGAGCATGCGCGCGCCGACGGTCAGGGCGGCTTCTCGGGCAGCCCCTACGCCTACCACCTCCGCCAGTCGGAGCGGGGCAGGGTGCCGTCGGAGCTGGCGTACCGCGTGCACGACGACGACCTCGCCGAGGTGCGCAGCGTGCACACCGACGCGGGATTCGGCACACACGGCGAGCGGGAGTTGATCGCGGCCCCGCTGCCGTTCTCGCTCACCGAGTACTACACACCGGGCGTGTCGTGGACACCGCAACTGTGGCTGAGGGACGCCGCGAGTGGCAGAAGCGTCTACCAGCAGCGGACCGTGACGTTCGAGCGCGGGCAGAACGACAGTCTCGTGTGGAACGTGCCGATGTACGGGCCTGCCTTCCCCTCGGGGGAGGGAACCAGCGACTGGGCGGGTCGGGACGGCGACAGGATGTGGTTCTACCTGCCACTGCATTCCGAACAGTTCCCCATGGCCGCCGGGATCTCCGACCTTGACTACGGAGGGATGCGGCTGCATCGCGACGGTGAGTTGATCGGCGAGAGCGACTACCTCGGCTTCAACGCCTTCCTGGTGCCGCCGGAGCCGGGTGAGTACACCGCGCAGGTCGTGGCGGAGCGGCCGAGTCTGACCCCGCTGTCGCGGCGGGTCGAGGCCGAGTGGACCTTCCGGTCGGAGCACACGGAGGGCGACGGCGTGCTGCCGCTGCTCGCGGTGCGGTTCGCTCCGGAACTGGGAGACGACCACGTGGCGAAGGCAGGCGAGAGGGTTCGGGTGCCGGTGTCGGTGCAGCGCAACGGGAGCGGGCGCGCGCCCGCACTGAACGCGCTGACGGTGGAGGTGTCCTTCGACGAGGGCCAGACCTGGAAGCCGGCTCCGGTGCGGCACGCGAACGGCGGGAAGGCGATCATGGTGACCGCGCCGCGTGGCGCCGACGACGTGTCGCTGCGGGCCGTCGCGGTCGATGATCAGGGCAACCGGGTCGAACAGACCATCATCGGCGCCTACCGGATCGACTGAGTGCGTGCCGGGTGCGCAGGGGATTCCCGCGCACCCGGCAGTGCCGCCGCGCACTCGACAGTGCCGCAGGGGAGCCGCCTGTGCCGTCGCCGGGCGGACGTCACCGGACTCGTAGCACGCTCACGGCGAAGTCCGACTCGTCGGTGAACGGGTCGAGCCCCCACGTGGAGAACCGGTGTTCGAGCCGGAGCCCGGCGGCGGCGATGTCGTCGTCGAAGCGGTCGTAGGGGTAGATGTCCTCGCGGCGGTAGCCGATCACGATGCGACCGCCGTGCCGCACACACGCGCCCAGCCGTCCCAGCACCGTGCGTTCGGAGCCGGGAGCGAGGAAGACCATCACGTTGCCGGGCACGACGGCGAGATCGAACGGTTCCTCACCGAGCGAGGCGAGATCGATGGTGGCGAGGTCGCCGACAACCCAGCGCGGCCCTGGCTGATCGGTGGCCGCGGCCTCGATCAGCGCCGGATCGACGTCAACGCCGACAACGGTGTGCCCGCGACGGTGCAGCGCGCCGCCGACCCTGCCGGGGCCGCACCCCGCGTCGAGGATGCGTGAGCCGGGCGGGACCATGGCGTCCACCAGCCGCGCTTCCCCTTCCAGGTCGGCGCCTTCGCGGGCCATCGTCCGGAACCGCTCGATGTACCACTCGGAGTGGCCTGGCTTGGTTTCGGTGAACCACCTCGGTCGATCCGTCATGCTCTCATCCTGCCTGAGCATCATCGCCGGACCGGACCCCGCTGCGTGTCGCCG
The DNA here is from genome assembly GCF_000258175.1 of Saccharomonospora xinjiangensis XJ-54. NCBI lineage: Bacteria > Bacillati > Actinomycetota > Actinomycetes > Pseudonocardiales > Pseudonocardiaceae > Saccharomonospora > Saccharomonospora xinjiangensis. Next base: position 4,404,379 of record NZ_JH636049.1, read on the forward strand.
CGGCGTTCGACGGCCTCTCCGGCTACCAACGGATCTTTCGCGACCGCTCCCGATTGGTCATGCTCTGGGGACCACACCCTCTCGTCGCCGGCGATCCCGGTGGCGCCACGGAAGGGAGAGGATTCATGACGACGCGGACGAGCGAGCCTCTGACTACCGAATTCGCGGCTCTCGTGGCCTCGGTGCGCAAGGCCGTCCACAGCGAGGTTGACCCGTCGGTGTCCGCGCGCAGGGTCGGGGACCTGCTGACCGACCGGTTGGCGGAGGGGCTGCCGTTGCCCGCTCACCTGCGCGGGCACAATCCGGACCACTACACCCAGCACCTCGTTCACGCTGAGCCGGACGGCGCCTTCTCGATCGTCGCGCTCGTGTGGCTTCCGGGGCAGGCCACGCCGATCCACGATCACGTCTCGTGGTGCGTCACCGGCGTCGTCGAGGGGCAGGAGACCGAGGAGGTCTACGAGATCAGGCAGGCTGAGACGGGCCCGTGCCTCGTGCGCACCGGTACGGTGATCAACGTGGTCGGCGCCGTGTCGGCGCTCGACCCGCCTGGCGACATCCACCGGGTTCGCAACAGCTGCACCGAACTGGCCGTGTCGCTGCACATCTACGGCGCCGACATCCGCAGGCTCGGCAGCAGCATCCGGCGCACCTACGACCTGCCGGTGCTGGACCCGGCCCGCTGAACGCTCCGGTCGCGCCGCCGTCCCGGGGCCGAACCCGGGACGGCGGCGTGTGTTGCTCACACCACGATGCGTAGCGGGTTCTCCAGCAGATCCCTCAGCCGTCGCAGGAACGTCGCGCCGGTGGCACCGTCCACGGCCCTGTGGTCGGCCGACAGGGTCACCCGCAGGATCGAGCGTGTGACGACCTCGCCGCCGACGAGACGGAGTTCCTCCGAGGCAGCACCGACGGCGAGGATGGCGGCTTCCGGCGGGTTGATCACCGCCGCGAACTGCTCGATGCCGAACATGCCGAGGTTGGAGATGGTGAACGTGCCGCCGGTCAGCTCGTCGGCACGGAGCCTGCCATCCCTGGCGCGGCCCGCCTTCTCCCTCGTCTCCTCGGCGATCTCGGACACGCTCTTGCGGTCGGCGTCGCGGACGACAGGGACCACCAGCCCGTCCGGTACCGCCACCGCGACGCCGAGGTGCACGCCGCGGTGCCGCAGCACCCGGTCACCCGCGAACGACACGTTGACCGAGGGGTCGGCACGCAGGGCGACCGCGACCGCCCTCACAACGAGGTCGTTGAGGCTGATCTTCGGGCCGCCCGACGCTGCGAGGGTGTCGTTGAGGGTCGCACGGAACGCCAGTAGGTCCGTGACATCGACGGCGGCGGTGAGGTAGAAGTGCGGAGCCTGCTGCTTGCTCTCGGTCAGCCGCCTGGCCGCCACCCGCTGGATCGTGGTGAGCGGGATCTCCTCGTAGTCCGCTGTGGACGGAGCGCTCGTCGCGGCACCGGGAACCGGGTCCGCGACGGCGGGTTCGGCGACTGGCGCGGGCGCGGTGGTCGCGGTGGTGGTCGCGCTGGTGGCTGCGGTGATGGCGGCCTCGACGTCCTTGCGGATGATCCGGCCACCGGGACCGCTGCCCTCGACGGCCGTCAGCTCGATCCCGTGCTCGCGAGCGATCTTGCGGGCGAGCGGCGACGCCTTGGGCCGCCTCCGCGCTACCTCCGCGCCGCACCGGTCTCCGTTCGCCGGTGCCGGGGTGGTCGATGCCTCCTGGGGCGAGAGGGATTCCGGCTCGGGTCCGGGCGTGCGTTCCGGCTTCGGCCCGGGTTCCGGCCCTGCGGTCGCGCCGGTGCCGTCACCGATGATCGCGATGGGGGTTCCGATGGGAGTGCGGTCGCCCTCGGCGACGAGGAGGCGTTCGAGCACGCCGTCGTCGTAGGCCTCCAACTCCATGAGGGCCTTGTCCGTCTCGATCTCGGCGACGACGTCACCGCGACGGACCTCGTCGCCCACCCGCTTGCGCCAGGTGACGATGACGCCCTCCTCCATCGTGTCGGAGAGCCGGGGCATGGTGATCTCAGGCATGTGTCGTCCGATCTGGTCAGCGCCGGCCGACCGCGGCCAGCGTCTCCCGCACGGCCGTGTGCAGAGACTCCGCCGACGGGAGTGCCGCCGTTTCGAGGGGTTTGGCGTAGGGGAGGGGAACCTCGGCCGCAGCGACGCGCCGCACCGGGGCGTCGAGGTGGTCGAAGGCGCCGTCCGAGACGGACGCGGCGATCTCCGCGCCGATGCCGTAGGTGAGCCAGTCGTCCTCGGCCACGACGACGCATCCGGTCTTGCGGGCCGAGGCCACCAGGGTGTCGCGGTCGAGGGGGCGCAGGCTGCGCAGGTCGATGACCTCGGCGGAGATACCGGACTCGGCGTGCAGACGGTCGGCGACCTCCGTGGCGATCACGGCCATCCGCGAGTATCCGATGATCGTGACGTCCGACCCCTCGCGCGTCACCGCGGCCTTGCCGATCTCGGCGGGGCCGAGGTCGTCGGGCACCTCGCCCTTGGTGTTGTAGAGCGCGAGGTTCTCCAGGAACAGCACGGGGTCGTCGTCTCGCACCGCCGCGAGCAACAGCGCCCGCGCGTCGGCAGGGGTACTGGGAGCGACCACCTTCAGCCCCGGCACGAAGGCGTAGTACAGCTCGATGTTCTGCGAGTGCGTCGCGCCGAGCTGCTGGCCGCCTCCACCCGGAGTGCGGATGACCATCGGCACGCTGGTCTGACCGCCGAACATGCCGTAGATCTTCGCCGCGTGGTTGACGATCTGGTCGAGGGCCAGCAGCGAGAAGTTGATCGTCATGAGTTCGACGATCGGGCGCAGCCCGAGCATCGCGGCGCCGACGGCGGCGCCGACGAAGCCCTCCTCGGCGATCGGGGTGTCCCGCACCCGTTTCTCGCCGAACTCCTCCAGCAGCCCTGCCGTGATCTTGTACGAGCCTCCGAAGACGCCGATTTCCTCCCCGATGAGCAGGACGTCGTCGTCGCGGCGCAACTCCTCGCGCAGCGTCTCACGCAGCGCTTCCCGGTAACTGATGACGGGCACAGTGAGTCCTTCGTGGTCTAGAAGAGCGGGTCGGCGGGCAGCCTGTGGGAGTCGCCCCGCACGGGCGTGGCGTAGGTGTGGTCGAACAGGCTCGACGGGTCGGGGTGCGGGCTGGACTCGGCGAAGGCCACCGCCGCGTCCACCTCCTCGTCCGCCGACCGCTCCAGGGCGTCCGCGCCGTCGTCGTCGATGATCCCGGCGGCGACGAGGTCGGCACGGAACCGAGTGAGGGGATCGGCCGCGCGGGCCGCGGCGGCCTCGGCCTCGCTGCGATACCGGGCCGGATCGACGACGGAGTGCCCCTTCATCCGGTGGCTGACCGTCTCCAGCAGTGCCGGGGTTCCCTCGGAACGGGCCTGCTCGATCAGCCGCCGGGCCGTGTCTCTCACGGCGAGCAGGTCCGTGCCGTCCACCCGTTCTCCGGGCATGCGGTAGGCCGCAGCTCGCCGGAAGAGTTCGGGTTCCGCCGACGACCGCTCGACGGTGGTGCCCATTCCGAGGTTGTTGTTGATGACGACGAAGACGACCGGAAGCCGCCACAGCGCCGCGATGTTCAGCGACTCGTGGAAGGCGCCGATGTTGGTGGTCCCGTCGCCCATCTGACACACGACGACGTCGTCGTCTCCCCGATAGTCCACCGCGAGCGCCGCGCCGACGGCCAGCGGCAGCTGCCCACCGACGATGCCGTAGCCGCCGAGGAGGCGGCTGGACGTGTCGAAGAGGTGCATCGAGCCGCCCCAGCCCTTGGAGGTGCCGGTGCTGCGGCCGTACAGTTCGGCCATCACGCGGCCGGGCTCGATACCCTTGGCGAGCGCGTAGCCGTGTTCCCGGTAGTTGGTGAACAGGTAGTCGGTCGGTCGCATCGCGGCGAGCAACCCGACGACCGTGGCCTCTTCGCCGAGGTTGAGGTGGCAGTAGCCGCCGATCTTCGCCTGGGTGTAGCCCTGTGCGGCGCGCTCCTCGAAGCGTCGGACGAGCACCATGTCGTGGTAGTACCGGCGCAGCGTCTCCGGGTCCTCGTCGAGGAGGGTGGGCATCGGCCGTTCGATCGTGTCGGTCATCGTGAGCTCCTCACGCGGGTCGGTGGCACGTGCACCGGCAGGCCCTGTGCGGCGAGCGCGGCCTCCATGCCGATCTCGCCAAGCGTCGGGTGCGCGTGGATGGTGTCGGCGAGTTCGTCGAGGGTCGCCTCCAGACTCATGGCGAGCGCACCCTCGGTGATGAGGTCGCTGGCCGACGGTCCGATGACGTGCACCCCGAGCACCTCGCCGTGGCGCCGGTCGGCGACGATCTTGCAGAACCCCTCGGTGTCTCCTGTGGACCTCGCCCGCCCCAGCGCGGCGAAGGGGATCTTCGCGGTGACGACGTCGTGGCCGTCGGCGCGGGCGGCCTCCTCGGTGCGCCCGACGCTCGCGATCTCCGGGTGGCAGAAGGTGGCGGCAGGCACGACGTCATCGTCGAGGACGGCGTCATGGCCTGCCGCCACGTCGGCCGCGACGAGCCCCTGGTGCGAGGCGACGTGCGCGAGCAGTGCTTTGCCGGTGACGTCGCCGATCGCGAACACGTTCTCGACGTTCGTGCGCATCCGCTCATCGACGACGACGAAGCCACGCTCGTCGGTGGCCACTCCGGCGGCGGCGAGATCGAGGTGGGCGGTGTTGGGCCTGCGGCCGACGCCGATGAGAACCACGTCGGCGTCGAGCTCCCGCTCGTGTGGACCGCCGACGGCGACCCGCAGCGGTGCCTCCGCCCCCGCCTCGGTGATCGCGGTGACCGTGGAGGAGGTGAGCACGGTGATCCCGCGAGCGGTGAACGACCGCTGAAGCGCGGCGCTGACATCGGCGTCCTCGGCGGGAACGAGCCGCTCCCGCAGCTCGACGATGGAGACCTCACTGCCGAACGCGGCGAACAGACTGGCCCATTCCACGCCGACGGCGCTGCCGCCGACGATCACGATCCGCCCCGGAATCTCGGTGAGCCCGAGCGCGCCGTCCGAGGTGACCACTCCGGGCAGGTCGGCGCCGGGAATCGGCAGCGGCGCGGGGGTCGATCCCGTCGCGATGACGACGGCGCGCGCCGTCGCGCCGTCCACCTGCTCGCCCGGTTCGGCCGCGTAGCGCGGCCCGTTGGGTGCGACCGGTGAGGGCCCGGTCGCGTGAATGTCCACTGTGGTGGGACCGGTGAACCGCGCGTGTCCCTCGACGACGGTGACGCCGTTGGCCCTCAGCAACCCGGCGACCCCGTCGGCAAGCGTGCGCACGACGTCGTCGCGGCGGCGCAGCACCGAGGCGTAGTCGATCCCGGCCGTCTCGGCCACGACGCCATACTGTTCGGCTTCCTGCACGGTCCGGAACACCTCGGCCGACCGCAGCATGGCCTTGGTGGGGATGCAGCCCCAGTTCAGGCAGACCCCTCCGGGACGTTCCTTCTCCACAACGCCCACCGAGAGCCCGCGCTGGGCGGCGCGGATCGCGGCCACGTAGCCGCCAGGTCCGCCGCCGATCACGAGCAGATCGAATTCCCGCACGTCCTCGTGCTCCTTCGCGTCGCTGACGGTGACCGCACCCGGGTCGTCGGCGGTCACCGGATGGCACGAGTCTCGTGTGCGTGACGGTCGGTCACCATGCCCGAACGCCCAGCTTTCCCGGCGCCGAATTGGGCGCGGTGCCCAGTCCTCGCGCCCCCAGCCGTCAGAGTGGCTCGTCCGGCAGCTCCAGCGCGGTGAGGGCCAACGACAGCTCGACGTAGGCCCGCCTGCCGTGCAGGGGCCTCCCGACGAGAGACGACACCCGCTGCAACCGGTTCAGCACGGTGTTGCGGTGGCAGTGCAGGCGGGCCGCGGCGTGGGCCGCGGAACGGTCCTCCTCCAGCCACACGGCGAGTGTGCGCAGCAGCACGTCGCGCTCCCTGGCCGGTCGTCGGAGCACACCGCCGAGGCTGCGGGCGACCAGCAGGTCCGCGAGGTCGGGTGAGCGGGTCAGCAGACTCTCGGGCAGGCGATCCTCCAGTGAGACGAGCCCCGGCCGGCCGGGAGCAGCCGTGCCGAGGGCGAGGAGCGCGAGGGTGTGGGCCGTGCTCACCTCGGCGATCTCCGCCACGGTCGGCGAGACCGCCGCCCTACCGCGCGCGAGAGGCCGCAAACGGGCGAGCACCTCGGCTTCGGAGCGGTGTTCCAGCGCCACGAGCCCGACGAGAGTGTCCACCCGGCTCAGCCACACGGACCTGATGCCGACCGCGGCCAGCGCCGTCCTCGCGCCCGCGAGCGCCGCGATGCCGTCGGAGTTGATGTCGGCGACCACCGCGAGGTAGGGGCTCGCGGCGGGAAGCTCCAGCTCCCTGGCCGCACGGGTGGCGAACGCGATGTCATGGGCCCGCGCGCCGAGCAGGTCCTCCAGCAGCGCGGTGCGGCGTTGCTCGTCGCGGCGAACCCGATCGAGTTCGCTGTCGCGGTACGCGGTGGACAGCGCCGACGACAGGTGGTCGATCACCGTCCACGTGGCCGTGCCCGCCTCCAGAACGGCGTCGGGGGGCACCTCGGTGCGGTCGGCCTGCTCCAGCATCGCCTCCCACACGATGCGTCCGCCGAGCCGGAACGTCCGCAGCATCACCTCCAGCGGAACGCCCTGGGCGAGGCGATGCCTGGCGATGGTCGCGGCGACGTCGTCGTCCGACGAGGGCCCGACGTGGCCGCCGAGCACCTCCAGCACACGGGTGAGGTAGTCACGGCAGCCCTCCCGCAGGTCATCGTGCGGGACGGGGCTGTAGTCGGTCCACGCCGGGTTGTCCGTGAAGATCGCCGCCAGCAGCCTGCCGATGAGGGGCTCGACCTCGCGCAGTAGCGCCCCGGCCAGCGCGCGGGTGACCGGTGAGGTGTTGTAGCGGGGACCTTGTGCTCGCACGCTCGCGACGTTACCTCTGCTCGACGCAGGGCGAGGGCCGCGCGGCGGCGCGAGGGTCAGGTCCCGGGCACGGACGACGGTGAGCCGATGGCGCGCGACCGCGCGGGGCCGCTCACCCACCGCACCAACGCCGTGAACAGCAGGGCTGCCGTGATCGCACCACCGGCGAGGCGGACCCAGTGCCCCGCGACGAACTCGCGCGCCGTGGCGCGCAGCAGTTCAGAGGAGTGGGTTCCGACGGGATCGACGAACATGATCTCGTTGCGCGGCCAGAACCACACGGCGGAGAACAGCAGCTCGCAGCACAGGTACACCACCGCGGCACCAGCGACGTAGGCCCGGATTCCCTTTCGCCGCAACGTGGCGCCCACCGCGGCCAGGCTGGCCACGATGATCGCGAGTCCCAGCGGGGGGAAGAAGTCCGAAGGGCTGCCCGCCACCAGGAACTCTCTCGCCTCGACCAGCGAGGAGGGCGGATCGCGGAAGATGTTCGGGTACAGCATGACGGTTTCGCCGAGCACCGCTCCGAACGAGACGGTGGTGGCCGCGGTCAGGCTGATCAGCAGGCCGGTCACGAATGTTCTCACGAGGGACGACGGTAGGCGCGGAATCGCGGGTGCGCGTCCGCGTGGAGACGGTTACCACTGTCGCTTCCGGACGTACGGTCACGTGCGCCCGCGTTGCCGGACGACGACGTCGGAATGCGAGGCCGCGCCGGGTCGCCGACCGAAGTGATCACTTCCACTGGTAGGAATGACCGGTGCGTGATTTCTTGAAGGGTGTCCGGTTTTTCGGGCAGGGACTGGGCATTCTGCTCCGGTCGCCGAAGTTGTTGCTGATCGGGGCGCTGCCGGTGGTGCTGACCACGGCGTTGCTGTCGGGCGGGGTGATCGCGCTCGCCTTCTGGATCGACGACCTGGCGACACTGATCACGCCGTTCGCCGACGACTGGGCGCGAGTGTGGCAGATGATTGTCCGGATCGCGGCCGGGGTCGCGGTGTTCGGCGCGGCGATGGTGATCGGCATGGTCAGTTTCTCGGCTCTGACACTGGCACTGGGTGGTCCTTTCTACGAGCACATCGCCGAGAAGGTCGAGGACGACCTCGGCGGCGCCCCGAGTGAGGCCGAGCTGCCGTGGTGGCGGCTGCTGTGGATGGGGCTGCGCGACGGCGTCCTTCTCATGCTGCGGTCGCTCATGTTCACGATCCCGCTGTTCGTCGCGGGATTCGTGCCTGTGCTGGGACAGACGGTGGTCCCCGTGCTCGTTGCTCTGGTGGCGGCGTGGTTCCTCGCGCTCGAACTGGTGGCGGTGTCGTTCTACCGGCGGGGTATGGATCTCAGGCAACGGCGGCTCGCGTTGCGGAAGCGCCGGGGCCTCGCGCTCGGCCTCGGACTGCCCGCCTCCCTACTGTGCCTGATCCCGCTTCTGGCGATCATCGTGTTCCCGATCGCTTTCGTCGGAGGTGTGCTCGTCGCCCGTGACGTCCTGCGCACCGACCCGGCTCCCGTCGGCTGAGGGAGAAGCGGGGGAGTCAGGGATGCGGCTCGACTCCCCGCATCGGCCCGCGCGACAACCACATCTCGTCGATGTGAACTCCGGTGTGGTGGGTGAGCAGGGCGAAGGCCCTCGCCTCGTAGGCGCTGCGGTGTGCGCCGTCACCGAACCGGTAGAGCCACTCCTCGGGTCTGTCGTTCGGGGCGAGCCCGACCGGATCGGTGCGGTAGAGCTCGCTGCCGTCCTCCCAGCACCGCACGGAGCAGATCCTCTTGGCCTCGTTGACGAACACGGTGGCCAGCCGGGTGCCCTCGGACAGTCGTCGGCACGCTGTCTCCGTGGCGGCGGCCTGCCCGAGCAGGCACACGCCGCCGTCGCGGGCGCCGAGGTAGACGGGGAAGGAGCCGGGCGGTGCGGTGCCGGTTTCGCCGGTGGCGTCCGCGTGCTCTTCGATGTCGGTGATATCGATGATGCCGTCGAAGTCGGTGGTTTCGCCGGGATCGCCGAGCACGTCGTGGTAGGGGCTGCGCACCCGCCGGGACAGGGCGGGGTCGGCGCCGAGACGGCGCACGGCCTCGTCCTCGGTCAGCCCCGACACGAGCGTGACGTCCTGGAGGAAGACCATCCAGTCCCACACCCACCGGTAGGAGCCGATCAGCGCATCCGCACGCTCCCGTGATCGCCGTTCCTCCTCGGCGATCACGGGAGCGCCCGGCAGGTCGCGAACCAGGTCGGCCAGCGGGCCGTCAAGGGCTTGGCGGCCCGCTGAACGGCCGGACACCACCGGGGACCATGGGTCGGCCCCCGCGCGCAGCAGAACCGTGACGGCCGTGCGATGGCCGTACCGCACGGCGATCCACAGTGGAGTGACGCCTTCGGCGTCGGTGGCATCGACCTCGGCTCCGCAGGCGATCAGGCTTTCCAGCGTGCCGGCAGGCGCGTCGGCGAACACCGCTTCGTGCAACGGAGTGGCGGCCCCCGGGTTCAGGACGGCGTTGGGGTCGGCGCCCTCGGCCAGGAGCGTCCGCACCGTGGCGGGATCGTGCCAGCCGCTCGCCGCTGCCCGCTGCCACCGTTCCGGCATCGCTCCTCGCTCTCGGTCACCTTCTCTTCTCACCCTGTTCGGGCGGAGGGTAGCCCGGGCCACCGACGGTTTCGGGCTCCCCTCCGCGCGGACACCGTCACGAGATCGGCTGTGCCGTGGCGCGACCTGCTCAGCGCGACCCCGAAGGTGCCTTCCCCAGCGCGAGAACGGCCACCGCGATGACGGCGAGCGCGCCGCCGGTGTAGAGGGCGGTGGAGACCCCCGCCACATCGACGATGCGCCCTCCCGCGAAGGCGCCGAGCGCGATGACGGCGTTGAACCCGCCCACGAACAGCGAGGACGCCGCCTCACGGGCGTCGGGGACCGAGGCCAGCACCCACGTCTGCGTGCCGACCGACACCCCGCCGTAGGCGACGCCCCAGACCACCAGCACCACGCCTGCCGTCAGCGTGGAGGTGCCGACGAGGGCGAGCAGTGGCAGAGTCACGGCCAGCCCGATGCTGATCACCACGAGGGTGGTGCGGGGTGAGCGGGCGGCCCCTGCCCCCGCCGCGAAGTTGCCGAGTACACCAGCCACGCCGTACACGAGCAGCAGCGTGCCGATCAGCCCCGGACCGACTCCGGCGATCTCCTCCAACGCGGGGCGGACGTAGGTGTAGGCGGCGAAGTGGGCAGTGACGATCAACGCCATCACGATGAGCCCCGTCCGCAGCACCGGGTTGCCGAGCAGGGAGAGGACACCGCCGAGCCCGACCGGCTGCTCGGCGGGAAGCGGCGGCAGCACGAGGAGCAGCGTCACCGCGAGTGCGAGCGCGAGCCCGGCGAAGACGAGGAACGCCGCTCGCCAGCCCGCGAGTTCCCCCAGGTAGGTGCCTGCGGGGACGCCGAGTACCGACGCCACCGCGATACCGCTGAACACCAGTGACGTCGCCGTGCCCACCGATCTGGCCGGAACGAGCCGGACCGAGATGCCCGCCGCGATCGCCCACACCCCGCCCATCCCGAGACCGACGAGCACCCTGGCCAGCACCATGACGGCGAAGTTCGGTGCCACGGCGGCGAGCGCGTTTCCCGCGGCCAGCACCGTCATGAGCGCCGCCAGGGCGGCCCTCCGGTCGAACCGGCCGAGCACCGCCGTCAGCAGCGGCGCCGACACCGCCGCGACGAGGCCTGTGATCGTCAGGGTGAGCCCGGCGGTTCCCTCGCTCACCCGCAGCGCCGCACCGATCGGGGTCAGCAGACCGACGGGCAGCATTTCGGAGGTGACGACCGTGAACGTCGCGAACGCGACCGTGACGACGCCGAGCCAGCCCGCCGTGGCGGACGACCGGCGCGAGGTTTCCTCAATCCGGACCATGTCCTCAAGCGAACCGCCGGGGCCGCGAGGGAACAACGGCCGTTTCCTGATGCTTGTATGAGCCGGACTGATCGATGCCGGGGCCGGGTGACCGCTTGTGACGAATCTGGATTTCCGTGAGCTGGAGTGCTTCCTTGTGCTCGCGGAGGAGCTGCACTTCGGCAGGACGGGCAGCCGTCTGTACGTGTCGCAGGGGCGGGTGAGCCAGCTGCTGCGGTCTCTGGAGACGCGGATCGGCGCCACACTGGTGGAGCGGACGAGCCGCCGGGTACGGCTGACCCCGCTGGGAGAGCGGTTCGTCGAGCGCCTGCGCCCCGCGTACAGCGCCGTGCGCGACAGCGTCGAGGAGGCACGTTCGGCGGCGCGGGGAATCGAGGGCAGGCTCCGGATCGGTTTCCAGGGCACGGCGGACGACCGGATCACCGAGGTGATCGACCTGTTCCAGCGACGCCATCCCGGCTGTGTCACCGAGATCGTGGAGATCCCGCTGTCCGACCCGTTCGGCCCCGTGTACCGGGCGGAGGTGGACGTGGCGGTGGTGCTGTTGCCGGTCGAGGAGCCCGATCTGGTCGTCGGGACGGTCTTCGCCGAACACGGGCAGACGCTCGCCGTCTCCAGCCGCGACCCGCTCGCCCGGCGTTCGCACGTGAGCGCCGAGGAACTGGCCGGGGTCGCGCTGATCGGCGTGTGCGGGCCCGCTCCGGGCTACTGGCGCCGCGCGCAGGCGCCCGAGACGACACCGCGCGGGGTGCGGATTCCCCGGGGGCCCGAGGTGCGGACCCTCCAGGAGGGGCTCACGCTGACGGCCGCGGGTCGCGGGGGAATGCTGTTGTGCGAGCCGACCGCGGCCTCCTACACGCGCGGCAGCGTCGCGTTCGTCCCCGTGACCGGCCTGCCCGATTCGATGCTCGGGCTCGTCTGGCACCGCGAGCACGAGACCGCGAGAATCCGGGCGTTCGCGCAGGCTTTCGGCGAACTGTCCTGACAGCGTGGTCCCGGTGTGCGAGCCACGGTCCCGGCGTGAGTTTCCTGGTCCCCGAACAAGCGCGCGCAAGATAGTTAATAGATGTACTAATTTTCCGGCCCGGTTCGAGGGTGGAGTGGGCGAGAGGTGTAATCACCTCGGCGGAATGAGGGTTCCGCAGGGGCGAGTGGTCGGAGTGGCACATGTTCGGAGTCTGCGGTTGTGTCGTGTGCCACACTCCCGGAAGTTAGTAAATACGTTTACTATGCCCATGGGTGGTGCGGCCGGGTACCCGTACCGGCCCGCACGGCGAGACTTCCAAGGAGGCAAGTCATGGCGTACTACCGGAGCCTGGGTGACGTCCCGGCGAAGCGGCACACGCAACACCGCGATGGCAGCGGCAACCTCTACTACGAGGAGCTGATGGGCGAGGAGGGGTTCTCCTCCGACTCGTCGCTGCTGTATCACCGGAACCTGCCCTCGGCCATCGTGGACTCGCGGGTGTGGGAGCTGCCGGACCAGTCCACGACGCCGAACCATCCGTTGCAGCCCCGGCACCTCAAGCTCCACGACCTGTTCCCCGGCGAGAGCTGGAAGGACACCGACGTCGTGACCGGCCGCAGGCTGGTGCTCGGCAACGCCGACGTCCGGCTGTCGTACGTGGTGGCAGGCGCCGTCTCGCCGCTGTACCGCAACGCCACCGGCGACGAGGTCGTCTACGTCGAGTCCGGTGACGCGGTGGTGGAGACCGTCTTCGGCTCGCTCAAGGCGACCGAGGGCGACTACGTCGTGATCCCGATGGCCACCACGCATCGCTGGCTTCCGCAGGGCGACAAGCCGTTGCGCGCGTACGCGATCGAGGCGAACAGCCACATCACGCCGCCCAAGCGGTACCTGTCGCGTTACGGGCAGCTGCTTGAGCACGCCCCGTACTGCGAACGCGACCTGCACGGCCCCTCGGAGATCCTCACCGCGGAGGGCACGGACGTCGAGGTGTTCGTCAAGCACCGGACCTCGCGCGGGGTCGTCGGCACGGTGATGGTGTATCCGGAGCACCCGTTCGACGTGGTGGGCTGGGACGGCTGCCTCTACCCGTACACGTTCAGCATCCACGACTTCGAGCCCATCACCGGGCGGGTTCACCAGCCGCCGCCCGTGCACCAGGTTTTCGAGGGGCACAACTTCGTGGTGTGCAACTTCGTGCCGCGCAAGGTGGACTACCACCCGCAGGCGATCCCCGTTCCGTACTACCACTCCAATGTGGACTCCGACGAGATCATGTTCTACTGCGGCGGCGACTACGAGGCGAGGAAGGGTTCGGGCATCGGCCAGGGATCGATCTCGGTGCATCCCGGCGGGCACGCGCACGGGCCGCAGCCCGGTGCGTACGAGCGCAGCATCGGGGTGGAGTTCTTCGACGAACTCGCCGTCATGGTGGACACCTTCCGGCCGCTGGAGCTGGGTGAGGGTGGTCTGGCGTGCGAAGACCGGAACTACGCCTGGACCTGGGCTGGCCGGGGGCCGAAGCAGTGAGTCCGGCCGCTGTTCCGCCGTTCGCCGTTGGTTTGTGTGACGACGCCGCGATCTTCCCGCCGGGGCTGGCGCCCCTCGCGGAGGCGGTGCCTGCCCACGTGCGGCACGTCAGCGCGCCGTACGCGGAGCTGGTCGGCCCGCTCGTCGTCTCGGCCTCGGCGCTGACCGAGCTGGCCGGGCTCGTGCCCTTTCCTGGCGGGCACCGGCTCGACCTCGCCGTGACGGCGCCCGACGGTCCTTCCACCGTGCGTGGCGTGCTGGACACCGCCGCGCGGTTGCCGGTGCGGCTACGCGCCCTCGAAGTGGCTGTCCCCTCGGGGATGGGCGCCGCCTCCCTGATCGAGGCACTCGACGCCGTGGGTATCGACGACGTGGTGGACGTGTTCGTCGAGGTGCCCCGCGACGAGCGAAGGCCGGAGATCATCGCGGCGTTGCCCTCGACCCGGTACAAGGCGAAGTTCCGCACCGGAGGGGTGCGCGCCGAGCTGTATCCGGACGAGACCGAGCTGGCCGAGGCTGTCGCCGCCGTGGTGGCGGCTGGGATCCCGTTCAAGGCGACGGCCGGGCTGCACCACGCGATCCGCAACACCGATCCGGACACCGGTTTCGAGCAACACGGCTTCCTCAACCTGCTGCTGGCCACCGACGCGGCGCTGCGCGGAGCGGACTCCGCCGAGCTGGCCGGCGTCCTCGCCGACCGCGACGGCGCGGCGATCGCCGCGCGGGTGGCCGCGCTGCCCGCTGAGGCGGTCTCCTCGGCCAGGGCCGCGTTCCGGTCCTTCGGTACGTGCAGCGTCAGTGACCCGCTCACTGAGATGATCGCGCTGGGCCTGCTGCCCTCCTCGCTGACCGAGAACGAGAGGATCGCATGACACGGATCGAGGTGCCCGACGGTTCGCTGTTCGGGCTGGACAATCTGCCGTACGGGGTTTTCTCGACGCAGGGCACCGCGCCCCGCGTCGGTGTGCGGGTCGGTGATCACGTGGTTGACCTCGCGGCGACGCTGGGCGACGACGTCTTCGCCCAGCCCGTGCTGAACGGGTTCATGGCGCAGGGCCACGCGCGGTGGGTGCGAGTGCGGGAGCGGATCACCGAGCTGGTGTCCGGTGACGTGCCGGACGCGGCGGTACACGCGGTGAGCGATGTGCGCACGCACCTGCCCTTCGAGGTCGCCGACTACGTCGATTTCTACGCCTCCGAGCACCATGCCAGCAATCTCGGCAGGCTGTTCCGGCCGAACGCGGAACCGTTGATGCCGAACTGGAAGCACCTTCCCGTCGGCTACCACGGGCGCGCGGGCACAGTGGTGGTGTCCGGTACCGATGTGGTGCGCCCGTGTGGTCAGCGCAAGGCGCCCGACGAGGATTCGCCGACGTTCGGCGAAAGCAGGCGCCTCGACATCGAAGCCGAGCTGGGCTTCGTCGTCGGCACCGGCTCGGAACTCGGCTCGCCGGTTCCGGTGGAGGAGTTCGAGCAGCGGGTGTTCGGCGCGGTGCTGGTCAACGACTGGTCGGCGCGCGACATCCAGGCGTGGGAGTACGTGCCGCTCGGGCCGTTCCTCGGTAAGAGCTTCGCGACGTCGATCTCGCCGTGGGTGGTACCGCTGCTCGCGTTGGAGACCGCGAGGGTCGCCACGCCGCCTCAGGCCCCGCAGCCGCTGCCCTACCTGAGAGAGAGCTCGCCATGGGGGCTCGACATCGCACTGGAAGTGGAGCTGAACGGGCAGGTCATCAGCCGCCCGCCGTACCGCGAGATGTACTGGTCGCCCGCGCAGATGCTGGCGCACATGACGGTCAACGGGGCATCCTCGCGCACCGGCGACCTCTTCGCGTCTGGCACGATTTCCGGGCCGGAGCGCGACCAGCGCGGCGCGCTCATCGAGATCACCTGGGGCGGCAAGGAGCCGATCCAGGTGGGTGGCGAGGAACGTACGTTTCTGCGTGACGGCGACGAGGTCGCCATCACGGCCACCGCACCGGCTGCCTCAGGTGGCCGGATCGGCTTCGGCGAGGTTCGCAACCGGATTCTTCCCGCGAAGGGGGCACAGCGATGAACGGCAAGGTGGTCGAGACCGCGGCCGAGGCGGTCGCCGACATCCCCAGTGGTGCGTCGCTGGCCGTCGGCGGGTTCGGACTGTGCGGCATTCCGGACACCCTGATCGCGGCTCTCGCCGAGAGCGAGGCGAGGGAGCTGGAGGTGTTCTCCAACAACTGCGGTATCGACGGCCAGGGCCTCGGCGTGCTGCTGGAGGCGGGTCGCATCCGCAGGGTCACCGCGTCCTACGTCGGGGAGAACAAGGAGTTCGCCCGCCAGTACCTCGCCGGTGAGCTTGAAGTGGAGCTGACACCGCAGGGCACGCTCGCCGAGCGGCTGCGCGCGGGCGGTGCCGGTATCCCGGCGTTCTACACGCCCGCCGGGGTCGGCACTCCCGTCGGCGACGGCGGGCTGCCGTGGCGTTACGACGCCGACGGCGGTGTCGCGGTGGCGTCGCCTCCGAAGGAGGTGCGGGAGTTCGGTGGCAAGCGCTACCTGCTGGAGGAGGCCATCGTCGCCGACTTCGCCCTCGTGCACGCCGAGGTGGGCGACACGCAGGGCAACCTGGTGTTCAACAAGACCGCGATGAACTTCAACCCGCTCGCCGCGATGGCGGGGCGGATCACCATCGTCGAGGTCGAGCGTCTGGTCGAGCCGGGTGAGCTGGACCCGGCGCAGGTGCACCTGCCCGGTGTGTTCGTGCAGCGCATCGTCCACACCGGACCGCAGGACAAGCGGATCGAGAAGCGCACCGTGCGCAAGGCCGAGGAGGTCTCGGGGGCATGACCGACACGACAGCGACGACGGCGACGACCGTGACCGGCTGGTCCCGCGAGGAGATGGCGGCGAGGGCGGCGAGGGAACTGCGCCCCGGCGAGTACGTCAACCTCGGCATCGGGCTGCCCACGCTGATCCCGAACTATCTGCCTGAGGGCGTCGATGTGGTGCTGCACAGCGAGAACGGCATCCTGGGCACGGGACCGTACCCGCTGGAGGAGGACCTCGACCCCGACCTGATCAACGCGGGGAAGGAGACCGTCACGGTGAACCCCGGCGCGGCCTACTTCGACTCCGCGCTGTCGTTCGGCATGATCCGGGGTGGGCACATCGACACGGCGGTGCTGGGCGGTATGCAGGTGTCCGTCACCGGCGACCTGGCCAACTGGATGGTTCCCGGCAAGATGGTCAAGGGCATGGGCGGGGCGATGGACCTCGTGCACGGCGCCCGCAGGGTGATCGTGCTGATGGAACACACCGCCAAGGACGGCAGCCCGAAGATCCTCGAGAAGTGCACGCTGCCGCTGACCGGTGAGCGGGTCGTGCAGCGAATCATCACCAACCTCGGCGTCCTCGACGTCGCGGACGGTCCCGAAGGTGGGCTCGCACTGGTCGAACTCGCCCCCGGTGTGACGGCCGAACACCTGGTCGCCTCGACAGGGGCCCCTGTCACCGTCTGACGCACCTGTCACGAAAGGCCCACCCCAGCGTGATCATCGCCGGGGTGGGCCTTTGTCCGTGCGTTATGCGGGTGGCACGCGGGTGGTGGACGGGGTGGGAGAACGAGATGGCGGCCGCTACCGGAAGGCTCTCGTCCGGCGGCCCCGCTACCGGGAGCTCCCGCCTGTGACGGCGCTACCCGAGGGCTTCCTCCTGACGCGGTCGTCCCCCGAGGACTCCCGGCGGGCCGCTACCGGAAGGCTCTCGCCCGGGCATTACCCGGGGCGCTCCCGCTCTGTGACGGCGACACCGAGGTCCGCCGTCACAGAGCGGTCAGGGTAGCGGTCGTCACAGCGCGAGCGTCAGCCGATCGCCGCAGGCACGGGAGCAGCAGGTCATCATCTTGTTGTTGACGGCCCGCTCCGCCTTGGTCAGCACCTTGTCCCGGTGATCGATCTCGCCCTCGGTGACGCCGACCTCGCAACTGCCGCACAACCCCTCCTCGCAGTCGCTCGGCACGTCGATGTTGGCTGCCCGCAGCGCGGCGAGAACGGTCTGGTCAGGCGCGACCGTGACGGTGATACCGGAGTCAGCGAGGCGGAGATCGAAGGCGTGCTCCTTCTCCGGGTCCAGCTCACCGAGGTCGCTGGAGAAATGCTCGACGTGCAGCGAGTCCTCCGGCCAGTGGCTCGTGGCCTCGGCCAGCGCGTCGAGCAGGCGCTGCGGGCCGCACGAGTAGATCTGCGTGTCGTCGCGGGGTTCGGCGAGCAACGACTCCACGTCGAGCCTGGTGCCCTCGTCGGAGACGTGGAGCACGAGCGCGTCGCCGTGGTCCCGTGTCACCCGGTCGAGCAACGCCATCGCGGCACGGGTGGAGCCGCAGTAATGCAGTTCGTAGTCCTTGCCCTGCCTGCGGGCGTGGTCGGCCATCGCGAGGATCGGGGTGATGCCGATGCCTCCCGCGATGAAGAGGTAACGCCGTGCGTCGGGGTCGAGTTTGAAGTGGTTGCGCGGCCCTCGCACCCGCAGAGTGTCGCCGACGGCGAGCCGCTCGTGGACGTAGCGGGAACCGCCCCTGCTCTCGCGGTCCTTCTGCACCGCGATCTGGTAGCACGACCGGTCGTCCGGGTCACCGCACAGCGAGTACTGCCGGGACAGCTCACCGAGTTCGATGTCCACATGCGACCCCGGTGACCACTTCGGCAGCGGCCGGTCCCGCACATCGGCGAGTGTGATCCGCACAACCTCGTCGGCCGCGCGCGCGACCTCACGCACCACCATCGTGCGCGAGATGGACCGCCGCGACGGCTGGCCGATCGTGATCTTGACCTGCCGGTCGAGGATCTCCGGGCGTTCCCGCTCCGGGTTCTTCGCCGGGTCCCACCGCACCCACAGGTGCTCGGGGCCGCGGAACGACGTGTTGGGCAGGTAGGTGAACGTCTGGCCGGGCGCCAGTTCAAGGTGGGGCAGCCGGGTGGTCAGCTCCTCCAGGAAGATCTGAATCTCCATCCTGGCGAGGTTCTTGCCCATGCACTGGTGTGCGCCGTAGCCGAAGCTGAGGTGGTCGCTGGCGTTCTCGCGCCGGAGGTCGAGTTCGTCGGGGTTGTCGAAGAACCGCTCGTCGTGGTTGGCCGAGGTGTTGACGATCAGGAGTTTCGCGCCCTCGGGGAGCTCGACGTCACCGATCTTCGTCGCCTTCGTGGTGATCCGCCGCCACGCCACGATCGAGCCGGAGAAGCGCAGGCATTCCTCGACCGCGTTCGCGATCAGGCTCGGATCGGCGCACAGCTCCTCCCAGAGCGACCGGTTCTCCAGCAGGAGCTTGATCGCGTTGGCCGAGGCGAGCGCGGTGGTCTCGTGAGCGGCGACGATGCCGGCCATCATCATCGAGTGCAGGTAGGAGTCCGTGATGACGTCGGGCATCTCGGGTTGCAGCCGGATTCCGTACTGCATCCAGCCTGGCCCGGAGGGGTCCTCCCGCATCTTGTCGAGCACGGTGCCCGCGTACTGCCAGAACTTGCCGACGTTCTCGGCGACCGCGACCTGCTCCTCCGGCGCGGGACGTCCCCAGGTGTTCAGGGTGTGCGCGACGGAGTAGCGGCGCAGGGTCTCCATGTCCTCCTCGGGGACACCGAGGAAGTGCAGCGCCACCGTCAGCGGGATCTCGTAGAGCATCTCATCGACGAGATCGGCCTTGCCCTTGTCGATGAAACGGTCCACGTGCTCACGGACCAGCCTGCGCACCATCGGCTCGTGGTGAGCCAGCTGCGGCGGGGTGAACGGCTCCATCAGCGCACGTCTGCGGGGCATGTGCGCTGGCTCGTCCTCGTTGACGAGCGTGCGGCTCATCCCGTAGTCGTACTTCGCGAGCACCGCGTTCGCCTCGTCGCCGAACGGCGTGATCTTCTCGAGGACGTTGGCCGGCGAGAACGTGATGTTGTCGCGGAAGATCGCCTTCACGTCCTCGTAGCGCGTCACCACCCAGTAGCCGAGCTGGGGGTTGTAGAACACCGGTTCCTCGTCGCGCGACCAGCGCAGTGAGCCTGGAGGGTCCTCTTGGTAGGGCCCGGTGAACGGATCGAAGGCCGCCGCGCGTGCCGACACGGGGCATCCCGTGGGACTGAGGCGGGCGTGATCGACAGGGCACCCTCCGCTGCCCTCCCCGTTGCTGGTGGCAGTGGTGGTGGCCGAGGCCGACTCCGCGCCCATGACGCTCCCTCCATACAGCTTTGTACAGGGCTTTCACTTTTATCGCACAAAGATGTGCGATTTAAGATAATGACCAGAGCCTAGGGGTGCCTTTCTCGGTGGTCAAGGTGCCGATTCGGCCTGGACGAGAGCGCATCCGACCGAGGGGACTGCCGTGCGTGCGATGCGGCAGGAGAACAGGATTTCGCAGGCGCCCGCTGGGTCCGGACGACCGGAGGTGAACAGGCGCCGGTGCAGCGCGGCCGTGCCGGTCGTCGTGCTGCTGCCCCGGCCTGGCGGACTCGTGGCGGTACCGGGATTCTCGGCGGCGATCGGACGAGGCCGCGTCACCGCGCGGGTGGCCGTCCTGGCGCCCGCGCCCGCGCACCCTCCCGGGGGCTGCTGGGTCCGTCCAGGCAGGCGAAGCCGTTACTCGATGCGCGCGTCCGCGATGCCGGGGACCGTGCGCACAAGGCTGATCACCACTCGCTGTTCGGCGGTGTCGTCGAACTCGCCGCGGATCACGGCGACCCTGCCTGCTAGCTCGACCGACCAGCGGCCGTGCTGTCCGCTGTAGGCGTCCAGCACCGACTGCACGTGTGCCGCGACGACGTCGTCGGGCCGCACGAGCGGTTTCAGCACGTCCCTGCGGCTCACGATGCCGACGAGTTCCCCGTTCTCCACCACGGGAAGGCTGCGCAGGCGGTCGCCCAGCATGAGTCTCGCGATGTCCATGACGTCGTCGTTCGTGGACACCACCGCGACGGGACTGGTCATCACGTCCGCGACCCTCGGTGCGGTGGCGGTGCCCGTGGTGTTGGCCTGTTCCGCCGCGCGGAGGGCGTCGGACTCGGTGATCATGCCGACCACCTGCTGCTCCTCGTCAACGACGGGAAGTCCGGCGAAGCCGCCCTCGGTCAGCCGCACGACCGCGTCCATCAACAGGGAACCGGGAGTCGTGGTGACAACCGGCCTCGACATGATGTCGGACGCTCGCATGCCGCTTCTCCTCACTGGCGGGGCTGCGACCAGACTTCCCGGCTCGGCGGCCCGGTTTCAGGGCCTAAGGTCCCGCGACAGGTCCCGCGACCTCGCGACAGAGCCGGATTCCCACCGTGTCTCATGCGCGCTGCGTCCCTCAGCCGTCATGGGCGCCGCCGGTGTCCAGGCCGGTGTCCTCACCGCCGGAACTCCGCCGTCGAGAACGCCGGGATCGCGTCGTTCGCGGGCGGGGCACGCGGAGGCCGTAGCGGACTCCGAGCATGCGGATGGCGAAGGCCACCGCGGCGGGCACGAGCGCGCCGACGAGCCCGGGTGCTCCGATGCCTGCCGCTGCCACCGCGAGTACGGCGCCGATGAGGGCGGGGACGGCGTAGAAGTCGCTCGTCAGCACCGTCGGTACCCGCTGCACCACGACGTCGCGCAGGGTTCCGCCGCCGACGGCGGTGATCACACCGAGCAGCACGGCCTGCACGGAGCCGAGTCCGGCGTCGAGCGCCTTGCTCGCTCCGGTGACGCAGAACACGCTCAACCCGATGGCGTCGAAAACGGTGATGAGCCGGACGTAGCGCTCCAGTTCCACGCTCAGCAGGAACGCCACCAGCGCCCCGCCCGCGGCCACGGCGAGGTATCGCACGTCACCGAAGGTCGTGGGCGGCACGTTGATCAGAATGTCCCTGAGTATCCCGCCGCCGAGAGCCGTCATCATGCCGAGAACCAGCACACCCACCAGGTCGAGGCGGGCGGCTCTCGTGGCGGTGAGCGCGCCGTTGAGCCCGAACGCGAACGTGCCGAGCAGGTCGAGGGCGAGGATCACAGGGGAGTGGAGCACCCCGCCAGTTTGAGGCTCGGCGTCGGTGCCTCACCTCGCGGGTGCCGCCGGGGATGATCCCGTCCTTCGGGACTTCAGCCCCTTACCCGGACGGCGCGCCCGCCCGACCCTGGGCACAGGTGCGGACAACCGGGCGAAGGATGGTGCGGGCCATGACCGGGATCGTGTTCCATGTCAGCGGGCATCCCGACGACGTGTTGCTGTTCAGGGGAAGTCACCTGTGGAACGACCTCACCTGGACGGACATGAAGACGGTCGTGGTGGTGACCACCGCAGGCGACGCGGGTTTCGAGAACGGCTGGTGGCAGGCCCGTGAAGCCGGTCTCGTGGAAGCCTGCCGGGTGGCCGGTGGCGGCGCGGCGAAACCGGAGGTGATCACGGTCAAGGGGCACACGGCGACGCACGCGGTGACGCGGTACCTCTCCCCGACCTGGCGGTGCTACTTCCTGCGCCTTCCTGACGGGAACCTGGACGGCAACGGCTTTCCCACGACGAAGAACCAGAGCCTGCCGAAGCTTCGTGACGGCAAGATCAGCGGCATCGACAGCGTGGCCTCGGGCGGGGCGTCCCTCGCGTCCCAGCACTACTCGTCCTGGATCGAGGTCGTGGACACACTGCACGGCATCCTCACGGCCGAGCGTCAGGGCAGCGACACCGTGCACCCCTGGGTGAACGCATCGGACTACGACCGGAAACGCGATTCCGGCAGCCATCCCGACCACTACGCCACCGGCGACGCGCTCCAGACTTTCGTGCACGCCGACGGCTACTACCGGGCGTGGTGGTTGTCCTACCGCACCGACGGGCGTCCCCCCAACCTCTCGGGTGCCGAGTACGACCACAAGCGCAAGCTCTACTACTCCTACGTGGAGAAGGTGAAGCAGCTCTACGGCGGCGACCCGCCGTGCGACTTCGACGGCGAGTGGGCCAGGTGGGGCAAGCGGTGCTACTGGAACGAGGAGAAGTCCTGACTCACCGGCCCTCACCGGAGGCGTCCGGTGAGGGAGTACCTTCGCCTTCTCCGCTCGACTGCCGCGCCGTGAGGGGCTCCGGCTCCTCGCCCGCCCGCGCTGTCCCGCGCCGCCGGATCAGGCGTACCACCAGCACCAGCAGCGCCGCCAGCGTCACGCCGAGTAGCACGGCGCCGTCGGTGACAGCGGCGGCCAGATCGCGCAACCACACCTGCATCGAGAACTGGGTATCGACGCCGGTGAGCCCGCCCAGGTTCGCCGTGCCGTCGGTGAGGAGGAAGAGCAGGCCGACCCCGATGAACAGCAGGCCGGACACCAGGCTGGTGGAGTGGGTGCGCAGGGGGCCGATCCGCAGTTCGCGTCCGCGCAGCCACCGCTGACCGCCGAGGTCGAAGCGATCCCACGCCAGCGCCAGGACGAACAGTGGCGCCGCCATCCCCAGCGCGTACAGCGCCAGCAGCGCGCCGCCGTAGACGGGGTCACCACCGGCGGCCGAGACCGTCAGCACGCTCCCGAGCAGCGGTCCCGAGCAGAAACCGGCCAGCGCGTAGACGGTGCCGAGTGCGAACACCGACGCGCTCGACGAGATCCGGATACGTGAGGTGGCGCGCTGGGCCGCAGCCGAGCCGAACCCGAGCCCGAGGATCATCGCGACGCCGAGCAGGAGCAGGACGGAGCCCCCTACCAGGGTGGCGATGCCCCGATAGCGCGTGAGCAGTGCGCCGATCGCGCCGACGCCCGCGCCGAGCGGGACGAGCACGACGAGAAGCCCGGCGTAGAACACCGTGGTCCGCCGGGCCAGCGTGCCTGCGCTGTCGAAGGCGTAGGCGAAGAAGGACGGAAGAAGCAGGGCTGAGCACGGGCTGACGAGGCTCAGGACACCGCCGAGGAAAGCGCCGAGTAGTCCGATTTCGATCATGATCCGGCGGCTGCCTCCTCGATCACGGACACGAAAGTGTCGAGTGGCTGCGCGCCGAGAACGGGTTTGCCGTTGATGATGAATGTCGGTGTGCTCGACACCCCGATCGTGGTCCCTTCTTGCATGTCAGCCTCGATGTCGGCGTCGTAGCGGGTCGAGTCCAGCGCCGAGGAGAACCGGTCGAGGTCGGCGACTCCGGCCTGCTGCGCGAAATCCCGGAGTTTCCCGGGGGTGAGGTCGGGGTGACCGCGGTCGGGCGAGGCCGCGTAGACAGCCTCGGTGAACTCCCAGAAGCGTCCCTGCTCCGCGGCGGCCCTGCCCGCTCGCGCGGCGGCGAGCGACTGCTCTCCGAAGATGGGCAGATCACGCCACTCCATGCGGAGCACACCGCGATCGACGTAGCGCTCGATGAGTTCGGGGGCGATGTCGGTGCTGAACTTCGCGCAGAAGGGGCAGCGGTAGTCCTCGTACATGACCATCGTCACCGGTGCGCCGGGCTCGCCGAGAGCCATGGGGTCGCCCGGCTCCCTCCTCGGGAGGTCGGCGAGCGGGTCGGCACCGGTCGATTCCCGCTGAGCCTGCTGCTCCTGCTGGCCCGCCGCCGTCGCGGGGTCGTCGCCCGACCTGCCGGTGGCGAGGTGGACGATCAGGCCCACCGCGACGATGATCAGGACGGCGATGAGGATCCCGTCCCGCTTGGACGTGTCCCGCCGTGATGGTGCGGACATCGGCTCTCCACTCCGCTCGGATCTGAACTACTATCCGGGATAGTAAATCAGAGGGATCGAGTGGAGGCGCATGGTGACCACGGCACCGACCGAACGGCGATCGGCGAGGAGGGTGGCGCGGGCCGTCCTCATGGGTGGGCTGACCCTCGTCGTGGTGGCCGTGCCGACCGACATCATCGACACCCCGTTCTTCTCGCGGGAGATCCCGGTGCGCTGGTGGGAGTATCCGGTCGTGGCAGCCACCGTGGCGCTGACGATCACGTGGTTCGCGCTCCAGGGGCCCGCGCCGGACTCCCGTATGTCCCGGCGCCCGCTGGGTGGCGTCCTTCTCACCGTCTTCGCGGTGGGATGCCCGGTGTGCAACAAACTCGTCCTCGTCGCGCTCGGCACGTCCGGGGCGCTCGGGCTCTGGGCGCCGTTGCAGCCGTTCCTCGCCCTCATCTCACTGGGCCTGCTCACCGCGGCCGTCGTGCAGCGCCGCAGGCAGAGCACCTGCGCGATTCCGGCAACTCAACCCGCCGCGACAAGGCAGTAGAGGGTGACCAGTGCCGCGACGGCCGCGACGGCCAGCAGTGCAGGCACCGTGGTGACCACCGTGGCCAGCGCGTAACCCGCCCGCACCGGCATTCTCCGTGTCGCGAGGTGGCTGTTCTCCAACCACAGCAACCGGGCATCGACCGCGTCCCGCGACATCGCCAGCGCCGTGTTCGGCGCCTGTCCCGCCGTGACCGACAGCAGGGCGGACCGCACCGGCCCCGGCCCGTGACGGCGCGCGGCGTCGGCGTCGGCGGCCAGCTCCACCAGCACACGCACGGCGTCGGGCGCGAGCCGGAAGAGCGGGATGAACGGCAACGCGACGGCGGCGATGTCGGCGAGCAGGACGAGGAGATGATGCCGTCCCCGCAGATGTGCCTGCTCGTGAGCCAGCACGGCATCCCGCTCCGGAGCCGAGAGCCGGGCGACACCGCGCGTGGCCACGATGGTCGCGTCGCGTCCCCCGACGCTGTAGGCGACGGGGACGGGCGTCTCGATCCACAACACCCGGCCGTCGGCGTGGCCGACCGCCCGCAGCAGCGTGACATGCTCCCGCCGGTCGCGGCGGTGCCGCCGCAGTGTGACGAGCGCGACGGCGATCACCCTCACCGTCATTCCGAGCAGCACGGCGGCACCACCGAGCCGCGCGATGTCGGCCCACACCACCTCACCCCGCGAGAGGACGGCGTTCACGCAGGTGTTCGCCATCCCGATGAGTCCGTCGAGGCCGGAGCCGGCGGGGAAGGCCAGCAGCAGCCCGGCTGCCGGGACGAGCAGCGACACCGCGAGCACCGAACTCGCCCACCCGGCGAGCGCGAGACCGGGCCGGACCCTCGGCGTGACGGCGAGGCGGAGATACGCGGGCGCGGCGACACCGATCACGATGGCCGCGGCCAGGAGGCCGAGCGCGAGTGTCACGACGGTTTCCCCTTCCGTAGCGCGCGCCGGAGGATGGCGGACTCCTCGGGCGTCGCGGTCTCGGCGAAGTGGAGCAGCACCTGTTTCGCCTCCCCGCTGGAGTAGAGGACCTCCCTCAGCAGCCGGGCACCGGCCTCCTCGCGCGAGGAGGCCGCGGTGTACTCGTACGCGCGGCCGGTCTTGTTCCGCTGCGCATAGCCCTTGCCGTGGAGGTTGTCCAGCACGGTCATCACCGTCGTGTAGGCCAGCGGCCGGTCGGTGGTCAGCCGTTCGAGCACCTCACGCACCCGCAGTGGTTCGTCCGCCGACCACAGCACGTCCATCACCTTGGCTTCGAGTTCCCCGAGACCGCGCATCGCCTTCTTCCACCCCTTCCGCCGTGCCGATGATAGGTGCCGTCGTCAGCGCTGCTCGTGCGCGACGTAGCCGGGTCCGCTGCCCTCGGTGCGCTCGGTCACGCGCGCCTGGCGTTCCTGCGGCTGCGGTAGCGGTGCCACGAGCACGCCGTTCTCGGCCGCCACCGGAACGGCCCACTCGCCATCGGCCACGGTCTTGCCCGTGCGGACGTCAACGGCCACCGACCGTCCCGCGCGGGTGCCGTATGCCGTGCCGGCATGTGCGAGCGTGAGGTCGAGTGAGCTGTCGTCGCGCCACAACCGCTTTCCGGTGCCGAGATCGAATGCCAGGGTCGTGCGGAACCGGTCGAGTCCGGAGACGACGACCGTCCCCTTGCCCGCGTCCACGATCGTCCGCGGCTCCGGCTGATCGCCGAGGGTGGCGATCACGGCACCGGTGCGCAGGTCGTGCAGCACGGTCTCCGCACCGCTGTCGTCGTCGCCTTCTCCGCCGCCGTCCCGGCCGCCGTCCTCTGGGGTCCAGCGCAGCGCGACGACGTCACCGGTGGAGGCGGAGGCCGCGTCGAGCAACTCCACCCGGTACTTCCCGCCGGAGTGCCCGGAGCGGGACGGCGGTGACACGGTGGCGGAACTCCACCTCACCTCGGCCGTGGTGGTGTCGATCGCCGTGAGGACACCGTCCTCGCTGAACAAGCCCGTGCCGTGGTGTTCGTAGACCGCAACGGCGTCGCCGGACGGTGGTGTGACCGGGGCGCCGGAGCTTGCTGCGAGCATGACGCGCTCGCCCTGCTGTCCTCCGACGATCGACGGCGTGTTCTTGCCGAAGATCAGCCCTGGGCCCACCATCGGCCCTGGAACCGGCGTGGGCCCCCACAGCCTGCTGCCGTCCCGCACGTCGAAGGCGTTGGCCGAGGTCCGTGTCGCCACCTTGCCCTCGCGGTTGTCGGCGTCGCTCGCGAGCACCACGGCCGCGGGGGTGTCGGCGACCCGCGTCAGGCCGTAGCCGACGCACGAGGGATTGGTCCGCACCGCCCACCGGGTGGTTCCGTCGGCGGCCACTCCGGTGATGGACAGGTCGGCTTCGTCGTCGGCGGGGAAGACGAGGCCGACGAACATGCCGCCACCGGCCCTCGGCACGTCGTCGAACGGGCCCATCCAGAGCGGGGGTGCGTCGCCGGGACCGGAGGCGGCGAGATCACCGGGCGGGGGAGTCGCCGCGCGTGATGTGGTACTGACGTCCGGGATCGGCAGACCCTGCCCCGGTTCGTGGCCACGGTCGCCGGCATCACCTGCGTCGCCGGGGGCGCCGCCGCATGCCGCCAGCACCGCCGACGCCGTCACTACCAGGACCACCGGTCTGAGCCAGCGGTGTCGCATCGCGCCTCCCACAGAAGTTGTACTAACAGAGATAGTAGACACTCCTGTGGTGGCCGGGAGTGCCCGGTGACCGACGCCGTTGTCCGCCACTGGTCCCCGCTCGGCTGGCTCCCGCCCTGCGCTATCGGGATGCGGGCCAGTGCTCCGCCCTTCAGAGTGGGGGTGAAGGCCCGCACGGGAGGCCGGTCACGGCCGAGCGTGTCTTAGACCGGCCTGTTCTGTTGCGAGACGAGGCGCGCCGCCATGGCCTCCGCCGCCACCGCGAGTGTCTGCACGCTCGGCGCGACGAACGACGTGCCGCTGTCGAAGGCACCGAGGATTCCGACGCGCTCGTCGCGCGCTTCGAGCCCGCCGTCCTCGCCGACGGTGGCCGACTTCGACTCGACGAGTGACGCGACGAGTGCCTCCGACTGCTGCGGTGCCGCGTGCGCCGTGGGGTTGACCGCGTTGACGACGACGTCGGCGGCGAACTCCTCAGGGCCGTGCACGCGGAACTTGCCGTCGGAGGGCTCGAACTTCATCGCCCCGGTAACCAGTCGCAGCCTGCCCGAGTCGAAGAGGCGCAGCAAGATCTCCGCGTTCACCGGCACCATCGGTGAGGCGAGACTGTTGATGGTGCGCAGCGCCTCGTCGCGCAGCCAGGCGCGCTCGCTCGCCGGTAGCCGTCGCCATGCGAGGGAGCCGAGCAGGTGGGCTCCCACGGCGAACAACCGCCGCCCGAGATATCGAGAGTCCACTTCGGACAAATGGCGGCGGAGGCGGACGACGGGGTCCTCCTCCACCGCGAATTCGGCGGCGAGGGCAGGGAGGTCCGGCCGTGCTCGGCGAGTTCCGCCTCCATCGCCGCCACGAGGTCGCTGAGGGTGCGCCGCATCGTGCCGTTCGATGCCGCGATCTGGCAGGCGACCGACCCCGACACTGGGTTGGCCACCGCCCCGATGCGCGCGGAGAACCTCGGCGAGGACGGGTGCGCCGTGTACTGGAACAACGAGTTCCTCGCCGAGACGGTCACCACGTTCCGTGAACTGGCCAACGCGGACGTGCCGGTCGCCGGGTTGTGGGAGACCACGGGGGGCGAGCCGCAGCGCAGCGCCGTCCACCGCACCTTTCTCCGCCCCCGTGGGCTGGACGACGAACTGCGCGCGGTCCTGCGTGCCGATGGGCAGTGGTGGGGGCAGGTCAGTCTCTACAGGGCCGAGGGCAGGCGGCCGTTCACCCGTGCCGACCTGTCCGTCGTCGCGGGGCTGACGACCGCGCTGGGCGCGCGGCTGAGGTCGTTCGCCCTGCCACCGGCCGCGATGGCCGAGGACCGCGGCCCCGGTCTCTTGCTCTTCGACGCAGCGGGAACCCTGCTATCCATCAACGACGAAGGCCGCGCGTTCCTTGCCGAGTTGCCGCCGGGGCCGTCCTCGGCGACAGCGTTCGGCGTGGCGGTGCCAGCCTGGGTTCACAACACGGCCGCGCGCGCCGTGAACGGAGACACCACGCGGGTGCGTGCTCGTGACCGGCATGGCCGGTGGCTGGTCGTACACGCCTCCGCGTTGCGTGGCGCGGGGACGGGGCCGAGCCAGTGCGTCGTGGTCGTGGAACCCGCGAAGGCCGGTGACGTGGCGTGCCTGATCGCCGCGGCGTACGGGCTGACCGATCGGGAACTGGAGGTCACCCAGTTGCTCGCGCGGGGACTGTCCACCGCGCAACTGGCGCGCCGCCTCGTCCTCTCGCAGCACACCGTCCGCGACCACGTGAAGTCGGTCTTCGCCAAGACCGGGGTGTCGAGCAGGGGCGAGTTGGTCGCCCTGCTCTACACCGAGCACTACCGCCCACTGAACCCCGGGACCCGAGTCAGGGTGTGGGACGCCGACGCACGCAACTGACCGCCCGCCGTGTCCGCACTTCCCGCACGCGTGTCCGCACCTTATGCACGCGTGTCCGCACTTCCCGCACGTGCGTCGGCAGCCCTCACCCCCGGCTGGGGCCGACGGCGTCAGATCCCGTAGTACTCGGCCAGCGCGTGGAAGGCGGCTTTGGGTTCCCACGCCAGGTCGGGGTAGGTGCTGCCACGACCGTTCGGGAGGACCTTGACAATGCCGCGTTGCGCCCGCTGGAACCCGCACTGGACGCGGCGCAGCGGCGGGGCCGCTGAGCCGCATCGAGCCCGCGTCCAGGCTCGGGGTTCCGCTGCGCCCTGCTGCCGAAAGGCGAGCCCCCCGCACTGGTCCTGAGGCCGCATCCGTTGCCGAGACCCCGCCGCGCGCTCGGCTGCGCCGCCGACTGGCTCCAGTCGCTTGGCGTGCCTCATACTGGCGGCCGAGGGGAGTACTTCCACGAGCCGACCCGGTCAGTACGGACATCACCGTGATGTCCTCGGGCGGCTGCCGACTCGGTGAAGGAGACCTCGAACCATGGTGTTCGAGGAGGCTCGTGTGCTTGACCCCGTCGCTGTTCCCGCCGCGGCACCGGAGTCGGTCGGATCGCCCCTGCTGTGGGCGGTCAGCATTGCCGCACTGGTGTTCCTGCTGGTCATCGACTTCGCCGTCACCCGCCGTCCGCACGAGGTGAAACTCGGGGAGGCGGTGGGCTGGTCGGTGTTCTACATCGTCCTGCCCGTGCTGTTCGGTTTCTGGTTGTGGGCGGCCTACGGTGGCACGCAGTCGCTGGAGTTCTTCACCGGCTACGTGGTGGAGAAGTCGCTGTCCGTGGACAACCTCTTCGTGTTCATGCTGTTGCTGACCGCGTTCGCGGTGCCGGAGGCGCTTCACCAGCGCGCGCTGCTGTACGGGATCGTCGGGGCGCTCGTGTTGCGCGGTGTGTTCATCGCGATGGGTGCGGCCCTCCTCCAGGCGGGCACGTGGGCGTTCCTGCTGTTCGGGGCCATCCTGCTCGCCACGGGAGGCAAGATCCTCCGGGACGCGGTGAAGGGACGGCAGGAGCAGGAACGTGACGTGTCCGAGATGCGCTCGGTGCGGCTACTGCGCAGCCTGATGCCGGTGACCGACGAGTACCGGGGCGGCAAGCTCAGCGTCGTGGAGGGCGGGCGCCGGATGCTCACACCGCTCGCCGTGGTGGTCGTGGCGCTGTTCGCCACCGACGTCGTGTTCGCGGTGGACTCCGTTCCGGCCGTCTACGGCATCACCGAGGACCCGTACCTGGTCTTCACGACCAACGCGTTCGCCCTGCTGGGGCTGCGCGCGTTGTACTTCGTGCTGCGCACGACGCTGAGCAAACTCGCGCACCTCGACTATGGTCTCGCTCTCATCCTGGTGCTGATCGGCCTCAAACTGGTGCTGCACTGGGCGCACGGCATCTGGCCTGCCGTTCCGGAGGTGCCGACCCTGGTGTCGCTGCTGGCGATCGTGGTGATCCTCGGGACCGTCACACTGACCAGCCTGCACGCCCGCCGCGCGGCGCTGAGGCGGTCGTCCGGCGACTGACCACGATCGCCGCAGCTCACCGAGTGCCCTGCGGACTCGGTGAGCTGCGCTGCCGTCCGCGAAGCTCACGGGCACCCGCGGCCATCGCGGCGGCACCGGCGAGTCCCGCGGCGGCGGCGGCGAGCGCGGCGATGGAGAAGGTGAGTACCGCGGAGATCGCTCCGAAGGCGAACGGCGCGATGGTCGCTCCCGTGTAGACACCGACCTGGACGGTGTGCCCCGCGTTCTCCGCCCTGCCGGGAACCAGCCGCAGCGTCGTGGACAGCAGAAGTCCCGTCCAGCCCCATCCGGCCGAGAACGCCAGCACCGCGCCGAGGACGAACGTCGCCGGGGTCTCGATCGCGATCAGGGCGAGCCCGGCGGACCCGGTGAACATCATCCCGGTGATCACCGCCGGGTTGCGGTGTGGCGTCCTGTCGGCGAGTGCCCCCGTGACGAGCCGGACGGCGATGGCGAGAATCGCGCTGAGGGACAACAGGTTGCCCGCGACCGCGATGCTCGTCCCGGACTGTGTTCCGAGCTGGACGAAGTACGAGGCCACCGCGTTGTTGCCGATCGCGGACAGGGCAGCGGCCAGTGACCAGAGGACGAGCACGCGGCCCACGTTCGGTGGGCGGGCACCGTCGCCTTCGACGTCCCGGTGGACGGGCAGGGGCGACGGCGGGATACGGGTGAACCCGACGAACACCACGGGCACCAGGGCGATGGCGCCGGCGACGGCCATCGCCGTCCGCCATCCGTACGGCTGGAGCACCAGTGCGACGAGCAGGCCGGGGACGAGTGTCGCCGCCCCCAGCGCGGCGCCGAGGAGACCGGCGGCCAGGGACCGGCGGTGTGGCGGAGTCCGCGCCGCGATGAGGCGGCCTGCCGCCGGTTGGACCAGACCATTGGTGAACCCGCCGGCCACGAGCGCCGACACCAGCACCGCGAGATTGCTCGTTCTCGACACCGTGAACAACACGGCCGACGCGGCTACGGTCGAGGCACCGAGAACCCACGGAACGGGAAGGCGCGCGGCGAGGCGCTTGGTGAAGGGGGAGCCCAGCGCGGTGGCGGCGTAGAAGGCGCTCATCGCCAGACCGAGAGTGCTGGGTGAGGCGCGGAGGTCGTGCTCCATCGCCCCGGCGAGCGCTCCGACGGTGAAGCCAGGCATGACCGTCACCGTCGCGATCAGTGCCACCGTGACGGTCCCCGGCCAATGTCCTCCGGTTCGCCGTTCGGCGAGGGAGGTTCGTGTCGATGTCATGGTGATCGCCGTCGGTGTGTCAGGCGACGGGCTGCCATGCCGGTTCGTCGCCTGACACACCGCCAGGCTTGACCTGCCCGAACACGACGTCGGCGAAGTGGATGCCGAACCCGATCGTGCCGGGCTCCGACAGTTCGGCCACCAGGCGGCGGCGGAATCCCGTGGCGAGTGCCGGGTCGTGGTCCGAGATGGCCGACCACTCAGGGTGGCCGATCTGGATGGGTGTGTGCAGGGCGTCCCCGAAGGCGATCAGCCGCTGCCCGCCCCCGCTGATGATGTATGCCGTGTGCCCCGCGGTGTGTCCTGGCGTGATCCTGACGCGGACGTCCGGGAAGATCTCCTCACCGTCGGACACCGTCCGCACCCGCGTTTCGAGGATGCCAAGCATCTCCCTGCTGGTGCCGTGCTCCACCACGAGGTGGCGGTGGGTCCATTCCGGCTCGGCGACGAGGTAGTCGGCTCCGGTGAAGACGGGCCGGGTGCCGCCCGGCGCGGGATGCCATGCCCAGCCGAGGTGGTCGATGTGCAGGTGGGTGATGGCCACCGCCTCGATGTCGCCGGGTGTCCGGCCGAGAACGGCCAGATTGTCCAGCAGCGCGCCACCGTGGATGGCGCCATGTGGGTTGCGGTCGTCGGCCGGCAACGACTGGGGGCCGAAGCCCGCGTCGATCAGCAGTGCGCGGTCTCCTCGCTCGACGAGCAACCCACCGATGCTGGCCACCAGGTTGCCGGATTCGTCGAGGTACTCGGGGGCCTCGTCCCACACATGCTGAGGGATGCCGGGGAAGAACCGCGGGGTCAACCGCACCGCGCCGTCCGGCACGTACGTCACCGTCGTGTCACCCAGCCGCAGCGAACGCATGCTCGCGGGTCTGCGCAGCCGCTCGGTCAGGTCGCGCACGGCGTTGTTCATGGTGGTCGTCCCCTTCGTTCGTGACACCGGATCACCGCCTGTGATCGGGCGGCGGCAGCAGTCTATTGATTAGAGCTTCAAAGATTCAAGTCATAACTTTGCAAGCTTTGTTAGACTGCCGCCATGACGAGACCGGAACCACCGGCCATTGCGGAGCGCGAACTGTGCGGGTTGGTGAACGGGCTTGCTCGCCAGATCGCCGACCACGTTCGCAAACGCGCGGCCACACTCGGTCTCACGGCGGCGCAGGCGACGGCACTGCGGGAGATGACCGGCCCGATGACCTTGAGCGAGCTGGCCGAACGCACCAACTGCGAGCCGTCCAACACCACGTTCGTCGTGGACAAGCTGGAAGGTGCGGGCATCGTGCGACGCAGCCCGCACCCCACCGACCGGCGTGCGAAGCAGCTCGTTCTCACGCCGGAGGGCGTCGAGCTCAGGGAACGGCTCATCGCGCTGCTGACCGAGGAGTCACCGCTCGGGGCGTTGAGCCGCCAGCAGCAGGAACTTCTGCATGAGTTGCTCGACACGGCCGTGGCGCGGCGCCGATGACACTTCTCGTCCTCCGGCGAGAACGGCGAGCCACGACCCGGTAATCGGCGCACGTCCGCGCGCGGGGGAGAGACACCTGCGCGCGGCAGGCCGCCCATGGCAGTTCAATCCATAGTGGACTGCCATGGGGTGTTCGCAAAGCGAAGGGCCGCCGCGCGTCACAGGAACGCGCGACGGCCCGGGATCAGGCCCCGACGACGATGGTGATCAGGGGCAGTTGGTGGTGCGCCGCAGGTTGGTCTTGCCCCAGTAGATGGGGCTGCCGTCACGGAACTTCACCTTCTGTGCCACACCGTTGAGCTTCTGCTCGAAGTGCAGGTGCGGTCCGGTGGAACCACCCGTGTTGCCGACCCGGCCGATCATCGTCTTCTCCGTCACCCGCTGGCCGACGGCGACGTCCTGCGAGCTCAGGTGCGCGTAGAGCGTCTGCCAGCCGCTGCCGTGGTCGATGACGATGTAGCGCCCGTAGGACGTGCTCCCCGTGTTGGCCACCTTCGACACGGTTCCCGGCGCCGAGGAGTAGACCTTCCAGCCGAGGTCGTCGGGGTAGTGGTTGAAGTCAACGGAGTTCTGCGGGTTGTGGTTGGTGCGTGTGCCTGCCTCCCATGTCTCACCGCAGGGGAACGGCAGCCAGAACTGGCCCGACGTGCCCGGGTTGAACTGGTGTGAGGCGTTGTTGTTCTTCAGCGTCGTGTTGAGGTTGCCCTTCGCGCCGGGAGCGAAGTCCTGGTACGCGCCACCGTAGTTGGAGTTGTAGTACACCCTCACCTTGACGCTGCTGCGGTTCCACACCGAGGCGGCGTTGTTCTTGATGCACTGTCCCTGGCCGTTGCCGGGGCCCTTGAAGTCGTAGCAACTGGGCTGCGTGGTGCCGTAGTCGGCGACCGAACTGGTGAAGTCCGAAACGGACCCCGCGTTGTCGCTGTTGTAGTAGTAGCAGAACTCGCCGCCTTCGCAGACACCGTCACGGGCCGCGGCGCCGGCCGGTGCCGCGGACGCCATGGTCAGGCCCGCGGCGGCGAGCGCCACCGTGGCCGCACCGACGGCGGCTCTCTTCCATCTCGCCAGTCTCGACATTCCTACTCCCATCTCGTGGAGGGTCGTGCGTGCGACGAGCACGCGCACGTTCACCGGGCCCGCAGGTACTGCTCCCAGGTCACCTTGGACACCTGCGGTCCGTCGTCGGGGCCGTTGTCGGCCAGCCCGTTGCGGCCGAGGTAGTACATGCCGACCTGCTTCTGCGCCGGGGTAGACAGGTCGGTGTCGTTCACCGCGATCGCGTGGATGTGCCACGGCCAATTGCCCTGGCTGGGGCTGCGCAGCCAGGCCGCGAAACCCACCCGGCGCAGCGCGGTGACGGCGGCGGTCCGCTGGGCCGACGTCAGTGCTTCCGCGTCGAGGTCAACGGCACCCCCGCCGTCGTGGGTGCCCGCGGAGGTGGGGTCATTGCCCGGCGAGTACGAACCCTGCTCCACCACGAACGACAGCCGGGACAGCGTCGCGGCCTCGTTGAGCATGGCCACCGTGCGGGTGTTGAAAGGAAACCCCTGATGAGTCGTCCGGGAGCCCGGCGTGATGAGGCGGGTCAGCGAGAACCGCCCCTGCGCGAGCGTGGACAGCGACGACTTGCCCGGAAGGCCGTTGGCAGCGAGTCCGCTGTAGCCGAGGGATTCCTGCCACCGCGCGTACGCCGACCGCGTCGCCGTGCCGAAGTGCCCGTCCACGTACTGGCGCGCGAGCAGTCCCCGGGCGGCGAGCGCCTCTTCCACCAGTTGCACGCTCGGCCCCGCCCCCGGCGTGAGGCCGGTGCCGGTCTTCACAGGGTCCAGTTGCGCGGCGAGGACCACCATTTCCATGTCGGCCGTCGCGGCGCTCGCGGCGGCGACGTGGGGGACGAGCACGGCCGCCGCCGCGGCCCCGGGGACCACTGCGAGGAACCGGCGGCGATCGAGGTGTTTCGACATGGCCTCACCGTGGGACATGTGCGTACATTTCTCGTACAAACCGGCTCCTACCTCGGGTTTTCGCTCGTTGGCGGGGTCATGAAGTTGACAGGAACCACCGTTCACGGCCGTACCGGAAGCCGGTCGAGGTGGGCCGAGGTGCACTGCCGGGGCGCGTTCACCGGGTTGCACCGGGCTGGGGTGCCGCCGGGAATGCGGGCCACGTAGTCGCTCTGGTGCCTCGCGGCGAGGCCCACGGCGGGGAAGTCGGTGCTGATGATCTGCGCGCCGCTGGACAGTGCGGCCTCCAGGCGCGAGGTATCGCCTGACCGGGCCTCGTGGAAGGGCACGTCGGCGCGCGTGCGCACGAGGTAGCCCTCCCGCACCAGCGCGCGGATCTCCTCCTCGCCCGAACCGGTGGGGTCGTTGCGCTGAACGTAGGCGGCGTCGGGGTCACCGGGGCTCGCGTTGGTGAAGAGAACCCTGCCTTCGAGGTTCGGCCTGCCCTTGAGGTAGTTGTCCCGTGCGGGTCCACGGCTGTTGTCCATCAGGAACAGCACCGTGCCGCGCGACTCCCGCAGCGTCGGCCAGCCTCGGGAGAGCACCGACTCCTCCAGGGTGCGGCCGGGAACGCGGAGGTCGTCGGGTGTGATCATGTCGTCCTCGCCGAACACCGACCGGATCTCGGCGTCAACGGTGTCGAGGTTCGCCTCGTCCCACGGCGGGCTCGTGGGCCCGCCGAGCGCTTCCTTGGCGGGATCGGTCTGCTTGAACTCCAACATGATCACGATCGGGACGTGGCCAGGGTTGGCGTCCGAGAAGTCGCGGACCTGCCGAAGGCAGTCCACCAAGGTGGCGCACGACGTACCGTAGTCGTGGTCGGCCCAGTGCAGCACCTTGGTGCCGGGACGCCGCATCCGAGGGTCGTCGATCGGTCCGAGCCCGGCGTCCCTGCGCACCAGCGGCTCGGTGTAGAGGCCGCCATCGGGATCGGGGAAGACATCGAGTTCGATGCTGCGGACGGCCTGCTCGCGAAGCTGGTCCGACAGCGACGCGTGGGAGTAGGCGAGGTTCCACCAGTTGCGGTCGGTGAGCTGCTGAACCGCTTTCTCCTCGTCGGTGAGTTCGCGGTGGTAGCTGTTGTGGGTGCCGACGGCTTGGATCTGGTTCAGCCGGACGACCTCGCCGGTCGGCGGGTTCTGGCCCGCGTCGCTGGACGCCGGCGTGAGAAGCAGACCGGTGGCGGCGGCGACCGCCGCCACGGCGAGAGGGGCGCGGAATCGGTGTGGAGGCATGGCCGCTCCTGTCACGACAAGATCATCTTTCGGGGGTGAATGGTGCGCGGCGTCGGTGAACGCCCAACAGCGGTGTCGTGGCCGCGGATCGACGGCTCGGCGACACGCGGGGTGATCACCTCACTGACCGTGGCAGGGCGGCGACCCTTCGAGTGATCTTGTGTCACGGCCGCCCGCGGCACGGGTGCGGTGAGTACAGAGAAGGGCGTGAGCGAAAACCACCACGCACGTCCATTCCGTGGATTCCGATCTCTCATCCCCGGCCTCGCCTGGTCACGACTCGTCCAGCACGGCGTCCGCACCCCGCACCGCGCGCAGGAACGGCTGCTCAATCAAGGCGATGCGGGCGGTTGGGTCTTGCTGTGCGTGCAGGGCAGGCTCAAGGTCGTCTACGCCGAACCCGATGGGAGGGAACTCCTGCTCGCCGTGCGCGGCCCCGGCGATCTCATCGGCGAATTCTCCGGGTCCGACGGCCATCCGAGGTCCGCCACCGTCGCGGCGATCGAGCCGGGCAGCACCTCGAAACTTCCCGCGCGGCAGTTCGCCGATCTCGTGCGGCGGCTCGGCCTCGAACAGCACCTGAACAGCTACATCCTCGGCAAGGTGCGGGAAAGCGCTGCCCATGCCTGGCAGCTCGCCCACCTCACCACGGCGGCGCGACTGGCGGACCTGATCGCGACCCTCGTCGAGGCGGCCGGTCCGGACCACCCGAGCCCGGCCACCATCGCGATGTCGCAGGAAGAACTCGCCTCGGCGCTGGGCCTCGTGCGTTCGGCTGTCACGCCGGTGCTCGCGAGGTGGAAGGCGTCGGGACTGGTGCGCATCGCCAGGGGCCGGTTGGAGGTTCTCGACATCGCGGCGCTTGTGTCCAGTTCTGGACAGAACCGCCCGTGAGAGCGCGGCAACCTGATCACTCGTCAGGCCCGTGCACTCGAAGAAGGGACCAGGATGGACCAGGAACTGCCGCACGACCGTGGCTTCGGTGACCTCATCGGAATCCTCGCGGTGGACGTCTGGCGTTTCAGCGCCCACAACGACGCCCAGCAGAAGACGATCCTCGATCTGCTGCCCGCGGTGCTGCGGGACTCGGCGACGAAGGCGGGCCTTCGCCAGTTGTGGGACGGGCACGTCTTCCGGGCTTTCCGGGGAGACGGCTATCTCTTCGGTGTGCGACCCGATCTGCTGGGCGCGGTCGTGGACAGGTATTTCGACTCTCTCCAGAACGAGTTGCGCCGCAGGGCTGCCGAGCTGCGCGCGAGCGGGGTGCAACTCCGGTTGCGCGCGAGCCTGCACCTGGGGCCGGTGGAGTCGTTCGACGCGCTCGTCACCGACTCGCCACACGGCAAGACCATGATCGAGGCGGGCCGGATGGTGGACTCCGCGCCGGTCCGGGCACTGCTGGACCACTCCGACGCCGAGGTCACCTTCGTGGCGTCCGTGGTGTCCGGCGCGGTGATGGAACACGTCGTGGAGGCAGGCAAGTGCCTTCGCAAACCGAGTGAGTTCGTGCGGGCGTCGTTGAAGGTGGACGCGAAGGAATACGAGGGAACGGGCTACCTGCGTGTGCCGACGCCGTCGGGCGAGCTGCTCACCTCCGGCCTGCTGGCGGTTCAACAGCGGGCGGAGTCCGCTGAGCCCGCCGAGCCGAGGGGGTCCGCTCGGAGGACCGGGGGCGAGGCCAGCACGTCCAACACCTTCGACGGCATCGCCGACACCGCCAATCAGGTCCGTGACGTGCGGGGCGGGTTCGGCAACGGCGCCGTGCGCGGTGTCAGCGGCAGCGTGGTGGTGACGGGGAACAACAATGTCGCGGGTAACAGGGATGCCATCAATGTCGCGGCGGAACGGGACGCCCACGTGGACCGCTCCACGACAACGCAGGAGTTCTCCGGGGCGTTCTTGACCCAGGGCGACGGCAACTTCGGGCCGAACAGTGGGCGGCGCACCGCCGACGACACCCGGCCCACGGGACGGTGAATGGTCGTGGAACGCCAATTCGAGGATCTCGACGCCTTCGGCATCCTCGCCGACGCCGAGAACCACGCAGAGAATCACGCCGACACTCGCGCCTGGAACCTCGCCGATCCTCTCACCGTGCCCGCGCAGGACACCGCCACGCTCGGGCAGCATGACGATCCCGCTCAGCTCGCGTCTTCGGTGAGCGTCACCGGTGACGGCAACCAGGCTGCGGGCCGGGATGTCATCAACCGGACGCAGCACATCGAGTCGCTCTACCTGCTCCTGGGCTCGGGCGAGCCGGAGGAGACCGCGCGGGTACGGCAACGCGGTGGGCGGGGGCTTCAGGACCCGGAGGCGTTGAGGCGGCTCGCGCAGCAGTACGTGGCGCCGCCGGGACTTCTGGGAGACGAGCCCGGCACCGCGCTGCGCACGCTCGACGAGCGCAATGTCCTATTCCTGACGGCGGAGGAGCGCAGCGCAGGGCAGTTCGCGGCCGGGTTGCGGCTGGGCTACGAACTGCGCGAGAAGTACCCGGATCTCGCCGTGCGCGAGGAACTCCTCGATCCCGATTTCCGGTTGAGCGAGCATGAGCTGCTCGGCAAGCGGGGACAGGCCGCGCTCGTGCTGGATCTCCGTGAGGCGGGTGACAAGGAGGTCGGAGGGCTTCGCCGAGGTCTGGTGGAGTTCGCGCGGGTACTCGACGAGCGCAGGAGTTTCCTGATCCTGCTGGTGCCGCGCAACCAGGTTCGCGAATTCGACGAGATCCTGCCGGGCCGGGTGCACCACCTCGGCAGGCCGCCGTCGGTGGAGGTCTTCGCCCGCTACCTCGACGGCGCCGACGCGCACGCGCTGGTGCAGGAGACCGGCTGCGCCGAGCAGTTCGAACGCCTGTGGCCGCCCAGGGTGAAGGAGGTCGCGGACGCAATCACGGAGCGCATCCGCGAGGGGGAAAGCCCTGCCGAGGCGCTGCGCACCGTCCTCGACAGACAGCGGCACGGTTCGGCTCCGGCGCTGCGCAAGGAGATCCGCAAACGACAGGAAAGCGGCGACGCCGAATGGCTCGCCCTGCTCGTGGCCTCGGCCGTGCTCGAACACGCCGAACCGCAGCATGTCGTCGCGGCGGCCGATCAGCTCCTGGCCGCCAACGGGGTGGCCGCCGCGAACGAGGTTCCGTTGCTGCGCCCGAGCCCGTACGCCCGGTTGCACGACTTCTCCTACGACCATTTCGATCCGGCGAGCAGGACGTTTCGGCCCCGTGGTTTCGCCACCGAGGT
The DNA here is from genome assembly GCF_000258175.1 of Saccharomonospora xinjiangensis XJ-54. Lineage (NCBI taxonomy): Bacteria > Bacillati > Actinomycetota > Actinomycetes > Pseudonocardiales > Pseudonocardiaceae > Saccharomonospora > Saccharomonospora xinjiangensis. The sequence goes on from NZ_JH636049.1 coordinate 4,444,128, forward strand.
GGTGCGGCATCTGTGGCGGGAACATCCGGAACTTCGCGGATCGCTGCTCGACTGGCTGGCGAGCCTGCCCTGGGAGATCCGCGGTCTCGGGCAGGCGGAACTGGAGCGGATCGCCGACCGTTCCGCCGACCTCGCCGTCGAGGCAGGACCCCGGGTGGCGGTCGGGCTCGCGCAGCGGTGGGCGACAACCCAGGCGGGGAAGGCGTCCAAAGGGCAGCAGACCTCTACCCGGCTGCCGGACCGCCGTCGCCGGTCGATCGCCGTGCGGCTGCTGACCGCGACCGCGACGGACTCGACGCTCGGCAGGGACATCCGGCAGGCACTCTGGGAATGGTCGAGGAGATCCGACGCCGATCTGCAACTGCTGACGGCCGAGGTGTGCGCGGGAATCGGCCGGTTCTTCCCGCGCGTCGCGCTCACCCGGCTCAAGCACCTCGCCGGTGCGCAGGACGAGCACGTGCGGGCCTCCGTTCGTGCCGCGCTGGGACAGCTCGAAGACCAGCTCGGTGTCTCGGCCTTCTTCGGCTATCTGACGGAGTGGTTCGACAACGCCTCCCCACCACGGCTGCGGTTCGTGGCCGAGGTGACGGCCGAGCTGCTACCGGGCCGGGCACACCACATCGACGCCGACACGGCCACCGCGTTCTGGGGCAGGGCCCTCGACGTCATGCCACCCGAGGATCTGCGGACGGCGGTCGAGGGCTGGCTGCGCGCGGCGGCCGTCGCCCCACCGGGAAAGCAGGAGGACATCGTGGAGTCACTCGTGCGCGCGGCCGGAGGCAGCTCGCTGCGCATCGCCCAGGTCCAGTACGCCAGCAGGATCGATCGGCCACCGCTGGATCTGCGCTCGCTCGACCCTGAGCCGCTGGCCGAGGTCGTGCACCAGCTGTGGACGCGGCTGGACGAGGTCGATCCCGTGTGGGGGCGGGAGGACGACCGATGACGGTGACCGCGTGGTGGCGGCAGTTCCGAGCGAGGGAGGGCAACGGCATGCCGCAGACCAACGGACACGCCTGGCAGGGGTGGGCGCCCATGGCCCACGCCTCGGCCACGCTGACTCTGCCGAGTACGGACGCCCACCTCTGTTTCACCGCCGCCGTCACAGTCCAAGCGCGCTGGCGTGGAAGCGAACCCGCCCCGGAGACCCTCATCGACATCGCGCGGGAGGGCATCACCCGGCGAGCGGAGACGGTGAGCAGGCAGCGCAGCCTGACGGAGTCGCAGCGGGTGCATGCCGAGCTGAACACCGTCCTGCTGGACTGGGGCCAGGTGGGCAGCACGCCGGTGGAGTCCCGGGGGCACTGCACGTCGGTCCAGGCCGACCCGCACCTGGTCGAGGCGGTGGCGGGGCGGGAGCAGGCCGCCGCGCGCGAGCAGGCGGCGTCCTGGCGCGTGACCGAACGCGTCCGCCACACCGATCAGCTGTGCGGGCTGCTGCTCGACCCGCTGCGCGCGACCGCGACGTGGTTTCTCGACAATCCGGACAAGCCCGGCGACCTGGTGGGAGTGGCCCGGCAGTTCCAACAGCTGCGGGGGCTGCTGGAGGCGGAGAAGCGCGAGGAGACGGTGGGGGGTCTCCTCGACGAATTCCTGGTCGGCTCCGACCCGGCGGTCCGGGTGTGGTTGGCCGGGGTCGCGCGAAAGGTGTTCGAGCAGTACGGCAGGCAGGACCTGGCGGCACGCCTCGGCAACGTCGAGGAACTGCGCGCGGACGACCGAACCGACTCGTGAGGAAAGAGGCTGGAATGGACCCGGTATGGGAGGCGGTGGCGACCGCCCTGGCGGGAAAGGCCGGAGAGGCGCTGGCCGAGGGTGGCCGCAGCGCGTGGGACGCGCTCGTGGCTCTCGTGCGCACACGACTCGGCCACGACACGGCGAACGCGGACGGCACACCCGGCGACGGCACCACGGTGGAGTCCCTTGCCCGTGACCTCGCCGATGCCGAACGGGACGACCCTGACTTCGGCAGGCGACTGCGAGCCCTGTGGAAGCAGGTCGGTGACGTCGAGGCCCGCTCCGAGGGGACGGTCAACCAGGTGTCGGGCGTGGTGTTCGGACCATTGGTGCAGGCAAGGGACATCCGGGGCGGGGCGCGGGTGACCATGCCATCGGAGCGGCGCACGAACGAATAGTGCGCCACTGGCGGGGCTGGTCGCTCGCTCAAGGGCCCCGCCACGCGGCGGATCGCCGTCCCTGGCGATGGGGGAGGTGGGACGGCGATCCGCCTGTCGGGGCAGGCCGGTCTCGCCTACGTCCGCGACACGAGCGAACGCAGGAAGAACGCCAGGTTGGCGGGGCGTTCGGCGAGACGGCGCATGAAGTAGCCGTACCACTCGTCGCCGTAGGGGAGGTAGACCCGAACCCGCCGCCGCTCGCCTGCGAGGCGGAGTTGCTCGGCGTCGCGGATGCCGTAGAGCATCTGCAACTCGAACTCGTCGGCGCGGCGGCCGGTGGCGTCGGCGAGGTGCAGCGCCGCCGCGATCATGGCCGGGTCGTGTGAGGCCACCATGGGGTATCCCTGCCCGCTCATCAGGATGCGCAGGCACCGCACGTACGCTGTGTCGATCTCCGGCTTGCGCTGGTAGGCCACCGAGGCGGGTTCCTGGTAGGCGCCCTTGCACAACCTGATCCGCGAGCCCGGCCCCGACAACTCCTTACAGTCCGCCTCTGTGCGGCGCAGGTACGCCTGGAGCACGGTGCCGAGGGAGGGGAAGTCCTCGCGAAGGGCCCGCACGATCGACAGGGTGGAATCGGTGGTGGTGTGGTCCTCGGCGTCCACGGTCACCAGAACCCCGGCCTCGTCGGCCGCGGCACAGATCTTGTGGGCGTTGTCGAGCGCGATCGCCTCGCCGTCCCTGGCGAGCCGCTGCCCGAGGGCGGACAGCTTCAGCGAGACCTCGATGGTGCCTGCCCCGGTGCCGTCCTCGGTGAACGGGGCCAGCGCCGAGAGCAGAGCGAGATAGTGCGACACCGTGGCGTTCGCGTCCGCGACGTCGGTGGTGTCCTCGCCGAGGTAGTCGATGGTGACGCTCCGGCCCGAGTCCAGAACGGACCGGGTCACGGCGATCGCCTGCGGTTCCGTCTCACCCGCGACGAACCGGTCCACCACCCGCCTCGTGACGGGCACGCCGGTGATGGTGCGCCGGAGGCGCGGCGAGCGCGCTGCGGCGAGCAGCGCCCGCCGCAGCAGCGGGGACGGTGCCATCACTTCACCCCCGGCGCGGTGTCGGGGTCCTGGTGTGGGTACCGGTGGTCGGTCGGCGGCACGAAGGTCTCCTTGATCGTGCGCGTCGAGGTCCAGCGCAGCAGGTTCTGCGCGGAACCGGCCTTGTCGTTGGTGCCGGACGCGCGGCCCCCGCCGAAGGGCTGCTGACCCACCACGGCGCCGGTCGGCTTGTCGTTGATGTAGAAGTTGCCCGCCGTGAAGCGCAGCGCCCGCGTGGCCTCGGCGATCGCGGCGCGGTCGTCGGCGATCACGGAACCGGTGAGGCCGTAGGCAGAGCCCTGATCGACCAGGTCGAGCACCTGCTCGAACGACCCGGCCGCCGAGTCGTCGTAGACGTGCACGGCGAGGATGGGGCCGAAGTACTCGGTGCGGAACACCTCGTCGGTGGGGTCGTCGCCGAGCAGGATCGTCGGCTCGACGAAGTAACCGACGCTGTCGTCGGCCCGGCCGCCTGCCGCCACCGTGAGGCTCGGCGTCGCCTTGGCCCTGGCGATCGCCTCGGCGTTGCGGTCGAAGGAACGGCGGTCGATGACGGCGCCGCCGAAGTGGGAGAAGTCCGTGACGTCGCCGTAGGACAGGCTGGACGCCTTCTCGACGAGGTCGTCGCCCATCCTCGCCCACACCGAGGCGGGAATGAAGGCCCGCGACGCCGCCGAGCACTTCTGTCCCTGGTAGTCGAACGCTCCGCGCAGCAGCGCGGTGGTCAGCACCTCAGGATCGGCGGAGCTGTGGGCGAGGACGAAGTCCTTGCCGCCCGTCTCGCCGACGAGGCGAGGATAGGTGCGGTAGCGGGCGATGTTCGTGCCGACCTCACGCCACAGGTGCTGGAACGTGGCCGTGGAGCCGGTGAAGTGGATACCGGCCAGCCTGGGGTCGGTCAGGACGACGTCGGAGATCGCGGGGCCAGGCCCGTTGACGAGGTTGATCACGCCGGGCGGCAGACCGGCCGCTTCCAGCAGCTTCATCGTCCAGTAGGCGGCGACGGCCTGGGTGGGCGCGGGCTTCCACACCACCGTGTTGCCCATCAGCGCGGGAGCCGTCGGCAGGTTGCCCGCGATGGCGGTGAAGTTGAACGGTGTGACGGCGTAGACGAACCCTTCGAGCGGGCGGTGGTCGAGCTTGTTCCACGTGCCGGGGGAGGAGATCGGCTGCTCGGCGATGATCTGCCTGGCGAAGTGGACGTTGAAGCGCCAGAAGTCCACCAGTTCGCAGGGCGCGTCGATCTCGGCCTGGTAAGCGGTCTTCGACTGACCGAGCATCGTCGCGGCGGCCAGCGTCTCCCGCCACGGTCCCGACAGCAGGTCGGCCGCGCGCAGGAACACCGAGGCCCTGTCGTCGAACGACGCCTCGCGCCACCCCGGCGCCGCGGCGGTGGCTGCCTCGACGGCGTCCCGCGCGTCCTGCGTCGTGGCCTCGGTGAACGTGCCGAGCACGGCGGCGTGCCGGTGTGGCTGCACCACATCGACCTGCGCGCCGGTGCCCCGGCGGTGCGCCCCGCCGATGACGTGGTGGATCTCGGTCGGTGCCGAAGCGAGTTCGGCGAGCTTCGCCCGCAGCCGGGCCCGTTCGGCACTGCCCGGCGCGAACGACCCCACCGGCTCGTTGACCGGAGGCGGAGTGTGCGTGACGGCGTCCATGAAAAGCTCCTCGAATGCGGTCTCGGCGGCAGGCGCCGCCCGTGGATGAAGCGCAGTCAAACACCGCCGCAGTGAGCGACGACTCAGCCGATCGAACAAAAATCCCCGACTCTTCTTGTATGATCGGACAATGCTCCCCGGGTTCCGGCAGGTACGGCCATGACCGCCGATGATCGAGCACACCTCCGCGCGCTCGCCGACCCCGATCAGCCGGGCGCGAGCACGCTGAGGGAGTTGCTCACCGCTCTCGACACCGCCGTGGTGGAACTCGTGCACGCGCCGTCCGGCGACGACGTCGTGATCACCTCGGTGGCGCTCGCCGAAAGTGCGGACCTGGCCGCGGCGGGTGAGCCCGCGACATCCGTGCCGCATCTGTACCTCCACGTCGGTGTCACGAACGCCGAGGCCGTTCGCTGGCTGGACGACGTCGCGCGACGCGCTCCCGAGCACCGCCCCCGCGCGGTGATGTCGAAGGCCGCGCTGAGATCACCCGCCTTGCGCACAGCGGCCCGAAGGGCGGGGGTCGCGCTGGTGGCCGTGCATCCGAAGGCCAGGTGGGATCACGTGCTTCCCCTGGTGCAGCGCATGCTCGACCGGTCGCGCCAGCAGGCTTCCTCCCCGGATTCGAGCCTGCTCGCCATGGACACCGACCTCTTCGGACTCGCCCAGATCGTCGCGTCGAACGCCAGGGGCATGGTGTCCATCGAGGACGCGCACTCGCGAGTGCTGGCCTACTCGCCGTCCGACGAGTCCGCCGACGAGCTGCGCACGCTGTCGATCCTGGGCAGGGAGGGGCCCCGCGACTATCTCAGGGCACTGCACACGTGGGGCGTGTACGACCGGCTCAGGGACAGCGACGAGGTCGTGGACGTCCCCGCCCACGCCGAACTGGGCACCAAGAGGCGGCTCGTCGTCAGCATCCGGCGGCCGTCCGAGGACGGTTCCGCGGCCCCGGCCATGCTGGGCACCATCTGGCTCCAGCAGGGCGACCGGCCGTTCGCGCCGGACGCGGCGGACGTGCTGCGCGGTGCGTCGGCGATCGCCGCGCGCGTCATCTCGCGCGGGCTCAACGCGCCGTCAACGGAGGGACTGCTCATCCAGCGCCTCTTCGGCGTGCGGGGAGAGGGAGTGGACGTGCCCTCGCTCGCCGGTGCGCTGAACCTGCCGCTCACCGGACCGGCCGCGGTGATCGGGTTCGCGACCTCGGCCACCGAGGGCCGACACGGCACGGTCGCCGACCTCGGCAGCACACTGCGCCTGCACGCCAGCTCGTTCCGCCGCGATTCGGTGGCCACGCTCGTCGGCGACCGCGCCTACGTCCTGCTGCCCGGTTACACGTCGGAGAGCGCCGTCGCGGCGTGGACGAGGCAGCTGGTGGAGCAGTTCGAACGACGCCGCTCGCAGCTGTTGCGTGCCGCGATCGCCATGCCCGTGGCGGGCCTCGCGCAGGTGGCGGGGGCGAGGGCCGAAGTGGATCGCGTGCTCGACGGCACGGCCGCGACCTTCCCCGAGGGCAGGGTGACGACCCTCGCCGAGTCCCGCACCGCCGTGCTGCTCGGCGAGATCCTCGACCTGGTGCGGAGGCACCCCGACCTGCACGACCCGCGTCTTCACACCCTGCTCGACCACGATGCCCTGCACGACACCACACTGCGGGAAACCGTCGAGACGTACCTGACGCGGCACGGCGACGTCCGTGGTGTCGCGGAGGAGTTGCGCGTGCATCCGAACACCGTGCGCTACCGCGTTCGCAGGGCGGAGGAGATCCTCGGCATGGACCTGTCCGACGCCGCCGACCGGTTGTTGCTTCAGTTGCAGCTCTCCCTGCTGCGGCGTGGGGAGGACACCCCGAGGACCTGAGTCTGTCCCCGGCCTCGCGTGCCTTCCTGAGTCCGAAGTGGACTTGAATCGGCAGGCGCGGCTCCCGCGACGGCCGGTGGCCTCGCGGAAATCTCTATCCTGGCCGCATGACCGGATTGCGTGAGCTACGAGCCGGGGTGGCGGCGGCGTACGACCGGCTCGGTATGCCGTCCTGGCCCGACCCGCACCCGGACCTGGCCTCGCCGCGCGACGAGGAGTACTCCAGGGTCACCGAGCCCGAGCGGTATCGCATCGTGCACGCACGCGCCCGTGTGTGGACCGAATGCCTCGGCGCCGTCCCCGGAATCGAGGTCACCTCGCTCGCACCGGCGGCGCTCGACGAGGACGGGCACCCGGACCGGTTCGACCGGGGCGTCCGCATCACGTCGCGCAGTCCGGGCACGGTGCCGCTGTTCCTGCTGGAGACCGACGCGCCGTTGTCCGAGCGGGAAGGCACGCTCGCGGTGCTGCGCATCGCCGTGGGACGCCCCGAACTGGGACTCGACATGCTGCCCGACTGCGGCTGCGACGCCTGCGATTCGGGATCTGCCGACCTGCTCGACACGATCGACGACACGGTGGGTGCGGTGATCGGGGGACCGTTCGTGATGCTGCGAGGGCGGGATTGGCGGATGTGGTGGCACCCGGATGGCAGCGCGTCGGAGGGCACGGCCCGAGGACTGTCCCACACCGGGATGGAGAGACTGTGCCGCAGGCTGGCCGACGGTGAGGACGTGTCGTTGCCGCGAGGAACCGAGGCGTGGGTGGGGCGTTCCTGGTTCGACTGAGGTGATCACGTGCGGTGAACTCACGGCCCGCGAGCGGGGTGTGAGGTGCCGGCCCGCCCGGCTTCACCGGAGGAACCGGGCTTTCTCCCGGTGCGCTCGCCGGTGCCGACCGGCTACCGTCGCCGGACGACTCCGGGTGCGCGACGCCCTGTCGCGCACCCGAGGCCCCGCACCGGGAGGAGCACCGAGATGATGCCTGCGTTGCGCCGACGGCCCTGGGTTCCCGAGCGGTCGGAGACTCGTGTCCACTCGCTGGCGGACACCACCGCGAACACCGCCCCTGCCGACCTGCTCGCCGAGGTGGGCAGGCTCGTGGCACGGAACCGGCGCATCCACGACGTCGAGGCGATCAACCTCAACCCGGCGTCGAACATCATGAACCCCAGGGCGGAGGCGATGCTCTCGGCGGGGCTGTCCTCGCGGGCCTCGCTCGGGTACCCCGGCGACAAGTACGAGACGGGTCTCGAAGCCGTCGAGCAGATCGAGGTCATCGCCGCCGAACTGGTGGCAGAGGTGTTCGGCGCGGGCTACGCCGAGATCAGGGTGCCCTCCGGTGCCGTGGCGAACCTGTACGCGTTCCTGGCCACCTGCGAGCCGGGCGACACGATCATCGCGCCGCCGCCTGCCATCGGAGGACACGTCACCCACCACACCGAGGGCGCGGCGGGGAAATACCGGCTCAGGACGGTCGCCGCGCCGGTCGATCCCGGCGGCTACACCGTCGATGTGGACGCGTTGCGTGCGCTGGCACACGAGGTGCGGCCCGCGCTCATCACGCTCGGCGGCAGCCTCAATCTGTTCCCGCACCCCATCGCCGAGGTCCGCGACATCGCCGACGAGGTCGGCGCGAAGGTGCTCTTCGACGCGGCTCACCTGTGCGGGCTCATCGCCGGAGGTGCGTGGCAGCGACCTCTCGACGAGGGGGCGCACCTGATGACCTTCAGTACGTACAAGAGCCTCGGAGGGCCACCGGGAGGTGCGGTGGTCACCGACGATCCCGCCATCGCCGAGCGGATCGACAGGATCGCCTTTCCCGGCCTGACGGCCAATTTCGACGCGGGAAGGACGGCGGCGCTGGCGGTCACGATGCTCGACTGGAAGGTCGCGGGACGCGCCTACGCTTCGGCGATGACCGAGACCGCGGCCCGGCTCGCGGACGAGTTGCTCGCGGCAGGCGCACCCGTCTTCACCGGAACGCGCGGACCCACGCTGTCGCACCAGTTCGCGCTGCGCGCCCGACGGTGGGGCGGCGGCCAGCACGCCGCGAGGAGGCTGCGGGAAGCGAATCTGCTGGCCTGCGGTATCGGCCTTCCGGACGATCGCGTAGGCAGCGTGGATGCCGCTGACGGCGCTGACGGCGATGTCAACGGCCTGCGACTCGGCACCCCCGAGGTGGTGCGGCTCGGGATGAAACCCTCGGACATGGCCGACCTGGCCGGGTTCCTCGTCGCCGGTCTCGACCCGGACACGGACCCGCAGGCGATCGCGCGGGAGGTCACGGCCTGGCGAGGGCAGTTCGGCGGCGTCCACTACACGGCCGAGAAGCCTTCGTAGCCGCTGTGGCCACCCGGAGCGGCGCCGGCTGGCTGAGGCTGCGAGCGTGCGTCAGGGCTGTGCTGCTGACCGAGCTGTTCGGCAACGAGCCTGTCTTCGTGGTTCAAGGGAGTGGGGCAGCACGCAGCGGCGCGGGCTGGTAGGGGAGTTGTGGTTCTACGATTGAGCCATCGTCGTCTGGACAACCGGATATCGACTACGCCGGTTATCGCGAATGCGCGCTGGCCACCAAGGGAACCCGACCACGACTACACGCTTCTGCGTGGACGTCCGGAATCCCGCCCCTGATACCTTGCAATCGTGCGGACGGCGGCCGCGCGGCTGTGTTTCAGAAAAGCTGTGGGAGAGGCATGGAACTCGAAGAACCGACGGCGTCCGAGCAGAGTTGGCTTGAAGTCCTCGACGAGCTGTGTGAGAGCACCGCTGTCGAGGTGTTGAACGAGACGCGGGGGGACATCGATCTGACGGCGGAGGATACGGCCTTCGACGACCTCGCCGAATGGGAGGGATTCGACATCAGCGCGGAAATCCGTGGTGACTATCTTCGATTTTCCCAGCTGGGCAGTCAGTGGCGAACTCTCGACCCCTATCCCGATCTGACGGGCGAGTTCTGTCTTGTGCCCTTGCCGTTGGCCGTGCACGAGGATGCACCCGAATTCCCGTCGGCGCTCTACTCGGACGAACAGCGCGAACTGGCCACCGGGTTCCGTGTGATCGATTCCAGCCCCTTGACCGGAACAGGTTCCTTCGCCGTTGTGCGGTTGCAGCGTGGAGTCGGGAACCCCGAGGTCTGGTTCTCCGATCACCAAACGAACACACTGTGGCGGATGGGACTCGACTACCGCGGGTACCTGGACGCACTGCGGCTGACCAAAGGCGTGTTCGGCTGGCAGCACCTCTTCACGAAGGCGCCGCTGGACGACCAGGAGTTCGCCGGAACGGCCGCGGACCTTCAGACGATGCTCGACGTGCTCCCGGAGCTTTTTCCCGACCACGACTACTCGGACCTGCGCGCCCGCCTCCGGGGGCGAACGTGACTCGCGACGCCGGAGTCCTGGGGGGTGTCTCGTCACCGGGTGTGGGTTTGCTGGTGGTGGTAGTTGATCCTGGTGTGGTGCAGGTGGTCTTGGTGTCGTGGTCGGGGTGGATTGCCTCGTTCACGGGGTTAGGGCCGGGTCGGTTCCGCAAACTGGTGCGGGTCGTGGCGATGTGTGGTGGTGGCGAGATCGCCGGTGGTCGTTCTGGTCGTCAGTGGTGGCTGGTCTTGGCCGATCGGGTGCTGTTGGTCCGGCGACCTATTGGTGGACGAACCTGAGGATGCGTCGGTTCGGACGACTGTTCGGTGTGTCGCGTTCCGCGGCGCACCGGGTGATCGACACCAGCGGGCCGCTGCTGGCGCTGGCCCCGGTCCGCAAGCGGCGGATCGACGTGATCGCGATGGTCGGCGGGATCTTGGCGCCGGCCCGGGGGCATCGGCTGGCCGCGCTGGGCAAGAACTACCGGTACTCAGTGAACGTGCAAGTCGTGATCGACGCCGACACCCGGCTGGTGATCGTCACCGGCGACGCACATCCGGGCAACCGTAACGACCGCACCGTCTATCGCGACTCCGGAATCCAGCGGGATTTGGCCGGGCGCCCGCCTCATGGCCGACGGCGGTTAGCAGGGCAACGCCGAGGTGATCATGTCGTACCGCAAACCTCGGGACGAAAGCGACCCAGGGGGCTGGAAGCAAGACCTCAACGCCGACCACCGCACGATCCGCGCCCGCGTCGAGCACACCCTGGCCAGGATGACGTGCTGGAAGAATCCTGCGCGACTATCGCCGCGCCGCCAGCACGCTCAACGACACGGTGCCCGGAATCGCCCACCTACACAACATCCTCCTCACCGACTGACCCACAAACACCCAACCCACCCCCAACCACAAGATCAGCTACGGGACTTCATTCTCGAGCCCCGACACAGTGGCGATCTCGGATTGAGCTGTTGCTGCCGGTGTGCCCAGCCGGTCGGACTACCGACCCGCACCACAGGAATGCCGACGTCGTCGCAGACTCATCCCGCTGGCGGTAAAAGTAACATCGATCGAAGAACTACTCGTACACGAGCGCGGCCCGAAATATCGCGGCAACCATCGCCCAGTCCGGAGTCTCGGGAACTGGTTCCCCTATCACGTTGCTGAAGAACCCGTCCATCGAGCGCGCCCACCGCCCAGCCGAGTCGACAAAGTCAACGGTTGCAGCGTTTTCAATCGCGAGTCTACCATCTCGAATCTGTTCTGCCAGATCAATCAGGAACCGAGCTAGGTCTTCGCGATTCTGCACCTGATTCAAGGCGTCATCATGCCATATCATGGCGTCCACTCCAGCGGATCGAAGTAGTTAATCATGATTGACCGTCCCTCATTCCTTGTAGTGAACTTCCACGCTTCATTAGCCACCTCGTCAGACGTCGCCATACGAAATGGCATTGGTGTACCAGCCTTCTGGAAGGCCACGAGCCTTCTGTTGTCGAGCGCATGCACCTGCCCTCCTTTGACAGTCAGTCGCACCGTTGGCAGATCATTTGCCTTGAGATAACCAGACCTCAACGCGGCAGGTGTCTGTTCAATGGTCTCTCCAGAGCTGAATCGAGGGCTGACAGAATCTTGGGAGAACCTCACCAAACTTGGCTCAATAGTACCGCCGCAGTTGTGGACGAGGACCGGTGTCTCGACCGCCACCACATGGTAGGTGTGGAGGTCGTCGATGGTGAGGTTGTGGACTCGCTGCGCTTCGGTGCGGGTGTTGGTGCTTTGGATTTGAACCCAGCTGCCGGAGCCGGTGCGTAGCCAGTCACCGGGCTGTAACTCTCCGGCCGGAACCCACTCCTCCAGGTCCGCAACCCAGAACGGGTGGCCGTCGGTGGCGGTGATGGTTTCTGTCTGCTCGCCGGCTTCGCCGTCGATGTCGATGGTGACTTCGACCAGTCGCTTTTGTCCCTCACCGGTGATCGTGGCCGTCACCTTCCGCGGCACCGTCTGCCCGGTCTCGGGATCGGTGGCCAACACCCGGTCGCCGAGCTCGACCTCCTCGATCGGCTTGGCCGACCCGTCCGCCATCACCACCTTCGTGCCCGGCACGAAACTGTTCGACGTCGGACATGACGCACTCCACTCCACATCAGCCCGCCCCACCCCCGGCGAAGGGCCACCCCTCGGCGCGCTGATCGGAACATGGGTGGTGATCGCTTCAGCGAAATCGTCCGCACTCGACTCGGGCAACACCACACCCACATCAATCGGCGCACTGTTTTGAACGGCATCGAGGCGTTTGCGGATCTCCGGCGACAACGTGCGAGTCGGCTCCGGACGCTTGTGCGGGGTCAGAACATCCCGACGCACCCGCGCCGCAGCCAACTGTCTTACGGAAATCTCGAGGCCTCACTTCTCAATCTTCAGTGGAACCTCCAGCACCTATCCGAAAATCTTACTGCCAGTCACGACCGAGAAGTTCGCTAGCCGCCGCCTTAATGGCGTCTAGAGTTCCGTCATCTACGACTAGTGGAGCAGCGAGCGTCTCGATCCATTCACGCAGTTCAAGGGAGTCAAGCTCTCGCCAACGCGGATGTGAGATAGCCCTACGAGCAATGATTCCCCAGCGATGCCTATGATAGGATAGCCGATACCAGTCATCTACCATGAGCGTTATTCAGGTGGCATGGTTGCCTAAAAATAGGACAACGGCCCCGCCGTGTAAGATCGTTTTCCTACCACAGAAGACGATTAACAGGCGGAGCCGTTGCGATACCATTCTACTACAGGACTTTCTGCCGACCAGGTTGAGGAGCTTGTTGCCCGTATTTGGCAGATCGTTCAGTGCGGTCGCGAGCGATCGTGGCCTCCGGCTATGGGACTCTATCGGGCTGTCCTACTGACGTTGATTTATGTTCGGCAGAACCTGAACCAGGCGGCCGTGGGCGATCTGTTCGATGTCAGCCAGTCGACAGTGTCGAGAGTCTATCGACGCATTCTCCCGCTGATCGGAGAGGCGTTATGCCTGCACGTTCCCCACCTCAAAGAAGCGATACGCGGCCGACTTGTCCTCGTCGACGGCACCGACATCCCCACTGGCAACCGTGCAGGTCACGAGGACAACTACTCCGGTAAGCGCCGTCGGGCCGGGCTCAACATCCAGGTGGCAGCCGATACCGACGGCGTCCTGTTGGGAATATCGATACCCCTGCCTGGCGCAATGCATGACCGCAAAGCGTTCACCGAATGCGACTGGGAGGTTCTTCTGGCCGATGCCCCGATCATCGCCGACCCCGCCTACCAAGGAACTCACGCGATCACACCACGCAAAAAACCAAAGGGCGGCGAACTTTCCATCGGAGACAAGGCCAACAACAAAGCTATCTCCTCACTGCGTGCCGCAGTCGAACGGTGCATCGCCCATATCAAGAACTGGAAAATACTCGCCACCGGTTACCGAGGACGACTCGCCGAACTTCCCAACGTCATCCGAGTCATCACCGCATTGGAATTCTACCGACTTGGCTGGTAAGCCTGAATAACGCTCCATCTGCGCTTTCCCATTTAGGCAATCTGAACGCAACCCTGAAACCAGCCCCTCGCGGAGTCGATTTAACGCCGATGCATAGATCGGGCTCTCATTAAGAATGTGTTCATCATCGGAAATTTCAAATTTGATCTCCATTCCAGCGCGGAGAAGCGTTTCGACCTGAATAAGATTATCAAATTCGATCAGCTCTGACATCAGAAAGGGTTCCTTCCGTGAAATAAGACGCTCTCTGCTGGAAGGCCCCCTCGAGATCGGCTCATTGGGTTGAGGTCCGGACAAAAGCTCAACACCTTCAGGCATTCGAAAGATGGACACATAATCCGCTTTTCCGTCATACCTGCTACTGCCAATGAAGATGTTTCGCTCGATCTCTCTAGGGCTCCCCATATCCACGCGTCACGTGGATTTTCCCAGCGGAATTGGCGCCGATCCTAAGACTGCCATCATCAGCCATGATCCCACTGTGACCTCTTTCGCTTGTGTAGTGGAAGTACACATTGTTATCGAGGTGATCGGAAACGTTCGCTACATCGTGAGTAGCTGGATTGTTGCAGTTGTGGACGAGGACTGGTGTCTCGACCGCCACCACATGGTAGGTGTGGAGGTCGTCGACGGTGAGGTTGTGGACTCGCTGGGATGCGGTGGGGGTCTTGGTGCTTTGGATTTGGACCCAGCTGCCGGAGCCGGTGCGCAGCCAGTCACCGGGCTGTAACTGCCCGGCCGGGACCCACTCTTGCAGGTCGGCGGCGTGGTCGGCGAACGCCGACAGCAGCGAGATCTCCTCGTCGGGTGAAGGTGTGCGGGATACGGTTCGCGGCGAACAGCGCGCCCAGCACCTCGTCACCGGCGAGCAGCGGCACGCCCAGTATCGACACGAGCCCCTCCGCCGCGACAGCGGCGTCGATGTCGGAGTGGTGCGGAGCCTGCGTCATCCCCGCGTAGCTCGGCGTCCACTGCGGACTCCGGGTGTCGCGACCATGCTCGCCAGCCCCATGCCCGGAGGGACACGCAGGTTCGGAAACGACGGCGCGCCGGTGCCGAGCGTGGTGCGCACCCGCAGTTCCCGGCTCGCCACGTGGAACTCCGAAAGGTAGGTGACATCGCTCCCGATCAGGTCGTGTGCGCGCTGCGCCACTCGTCGATGTCCCGGAGCTGCGCCAGTTCGTGCGCGGTCGAGTACAGCACGGCCAGCTCCCGCCCGCGGCGCCGCCTGCGGACCGCGCGGTGGCCTTCAACCGCACGGGCGAAACACGCGACGTCGAACTTTCCACGTAAACCTACACCGGTACGGGACAGATCGACACCCACACCTACGGACCGGCGCAAACGAACCGATCACGGCCACGACCTCGCTCGACCACGACGCGGCCGGACGCGTGGTGGCCAGCACCGACGAGCTCGGCCACACCACCACCTACGGCTACGACGAGCTCGGCAACCAGAGGCGGGTCACCGATCCGCCCGCGCTGCACGGGCAGGCCGGCGGCACGTGGCTCGCGACGTACGACCCGCTGGGCGAGGTGCTGTCCACCAGCGATCCGCGAGGCACGCAGACCCACGCCACCTACGACAAGCTCGGCAGGCAGATCACGAGCACCGTGGTGGAGACGGTCCCGGAGCCGACCCGGATCCTCACCACTCGCTACACGCACGACGAGCTGGGCAACGTCGCCACCGTCACCAGCCCGGCCGGCCGGGTCGTCGAGACCACCTATGACGATCTCGGCAACGAACTGACCGTCACCGACGGGTTGGGTAACACCACCACGAACGCCTACGACGGCGCGGGTCGCCTGGTGTCGAGCACGGACGCCACCGGGCGTGGCAGCGAGATCGACTACGACCGCGCGGGCCGCCAGCTGTCGGTGTCGGACTTCGGTCCGGACGGCACGGTGGAGCGCACCCGGGAGTTCGCCTACGACCGGGCGGGCAACCCGGCCCGGGCCACGGACGCGCTGGGTGCTGCCACCACCTACACCTACGACGCGCTGAACCGGCTCACGTCGATCACGCGCCCGGTGTCGGACAGCGAGTCGATCACCACGAGCTACGGCTACGACCGGGCGGGCAACATCACCCGCGCCACCGACGGCAACGGCAACGCCACGGTGTTCACCGTCAACGCGTGGAATATGGCCGAGTCAACGATCGAACCGGCCACCGAGCAGACGCCGGAAGTGGCCGACCGCACCTACACGGCGGTCTACGACACGGCGGGGCGGCTGGCGGAGCTGCGTAAGCCGGGCGGGGTGACGATCGCCCACAGCTACGACCCGCAGGGCAACCTCGTCAAGCAGGTCGGCAGCGGTGCGAGTGTGGTGACGCCGGACCGGGTGTTCACCTACGACCCGGCGGGGCGGATGGTGTCGGCCTCGGCGCCGAACGGCGACAACACCTTCGCCTACGACGACCGCGGCAATCTCGTCACGGCCTCGGGGCCGTCGGGCGAGTCGAGCTTCACCTACGACGCCGACGGTCTGCCGACCAGCGTCACCACGTCGGCAGGAATGAGCTCGTTCTCCTGCGACGCGGCGGGCAGGCTCGCCACCGCCCTCGACGCGGCCACGGGCGCGACGCTGGGCTACGACTACGACGAGGCCGGGCGTGTCACCAGCGTCGGCTATGGGGTCGGCGCTGCGACGCGGGGCTACGGCTACGACAACCTCGGTCGCATCGCCTCCGACGCCGTGACCGCGCCGGACGGCACGGAGACCGCGTCGATCACCTACGAGTGGGACGACGAGGACCACCTGGTCGCCAAGCACACCGAGGGTGTGGCGGGCGCGGCGCAGCATGCCTACGGCTATGACCGGGCGGGTCGGTTGGTGTCGTGGGACGACGGCATCGCGGTGCATACCTATGAGTGGGATGCGGCGGGGAATCTGACGCGTGATGGCCCGGTTTCGGCGGTGTTCAACCAGCGGAACCAGTTGTTGTCGAAGGCGGGTGTCGAGTATTCGTATACGCCGCGGGGGACGTTGGCGTCGCGCACGGCCGGTGGTGTGTCGGCGTTGGTGGAGTTCAACGCGTTCGACGAGTTGGTTGCCGATGGGGGGACCGATTACCGCTATGACGCGTTGAATCGGTTGGTCAGTGCCGGTGGGAGTGCTCTGTCCTATGTGGGGTCGGGGATCAAGGTCGCTTCGGATGGGCAGGGTGAGTACTCCTATACGCCGGGTGGGTTGCCGTTGGGGGTGGCTCAGGGTGGTGTGTCGGCGTTGGCGTGGTCGGATGTGCACACCGATCTGATCGGGTTGGTCGATCCTGGTACGGGGGTGTTGGCGGGGTCGCGGTCTTACAGTCCGTTCGGACAGCGGCAGGCTGGGGTGGGGACGCAGCCGGCGTTGGGTTTCCAGCACCAGTACACCGATCCCGACAGTGGGAATGTGAATATGGGTGCGCGGTGGTATCAGCCGGGCACAGCAACGTTCGCCAGCCGCGACACCGCAGGCCTGGACCCCCGGGATGTGGGCAACGCCAACCGCTACGCGTATGCGAGCGCGGATCCGTTGGCGAATACCGACCCCAGTGGGTACCTCGTCGTTGCACCGGTGGTTCCTATTGTGACCGCTATAGCCGGGTCAACAGCGGTGCGGCAAGTAGGTACAAGACTGATTACGCGCGGTGCTGCGATCGTGGGTGGGATCGTCGGTGACTGGGCGTCTGATCTGTTTACGACGAAGAAAATTCGAGGGATACCGAGCCCGGCGCCTCAGTCAGTTCCGAGTCCGCAAATAGCCTGGTCAATCTGGCAGTCGCTCGAAATTTCGCGAATCGCTTTGACCGCAGGTTTCAACTTCCCTCATCCGTCGGGGAGCAGGCCGAGCGGATCTGGAGGGTTCATTGGTGGGGTTGGGGGTCCTCTTGGCGGGTTCGGGCCGGCCAGTCCAGGCGCGTGGAACACCGTGGATCTCCAGCGTCTCAGGACTTTCCTCGAACAGCTTCGCCGCCAGAGGCTCGAAGACCTTGTCAACACACCCCACGCCCGACCGCCACAAACACGAACCGTCGTCGACAGTATCCAGGAAGCCATCGACGCTGCTAAACGAACGGTCATCGACCTCGGAGTCATCCAACCAGAAGGCGGAGAACCAGCCCCCTACGAACCAGAAACCAACCACGGAATCGACCAACCCGCACCCCTGCCACCAGCCACAGCACACCTCAACGACTCATGCGAAATCGGCAAACGCCCTAAGGGTGACGGCGGGAGAACCGGGAGTATTTTCGTATGTACTGGCGGCGTTGATGCTGACTCGGGCACGTTGCAGGGTTCTGGTCCCGTTCCTGGAATCATAGAAGTTAGCGAGCGAGTGAAGTCTACGGCGGCTTTCCGGAACTACGATCCGCCTGGTAGTCCGGAATTTGTTTTTGATCCAGAAAGAAACATATTCGCGGCTGGCAGTCCAAGGCAGTATCTTGGCATTGATGGAAGCCCACACGAACGGCTCGCTCGGGGGATTGGGGCTAATGAGTCTATTGTTCTCGGTGGGAGGTGGTTGAGGAACCCTGATGGTAGTATCTCGACTGACGAGTGGAGTGGGCACTATGGAAGTAGATGGACGCCCGAGTTTCGCGACCAGTTCGTTAGAGTGATGAAAGGATACGGTATCGATGTCATTCATACCGCCTGGTGAGTGCGTCGATATACTTGCGTTGGACTCGCATTCTGTCATATGCATCAATCGAGTTGGAGGTGTTTTCGTTAAGACGGGTTCGTTGTCTCGAGAGGTAAGTGAAGACAGGCGTATCTTCCTATTGCCATTGCTTGAGCGTGGGTACGAATCAGTGGTTCGGGAGTTGGAGATTAAGGAGGCTGAACTTGGTCTACCGTTGGGTTATTTGATGGGGCAATTGGATCTTTTTGAACTGCCCTTTTCCGCTTTCGCTATGCGCAGCGATTATTGGATTGGTCTTGCTTTGAGTTGGATTGCCCAGATGGAGAGAGGTTCATACGGAGAGCTCCTGTCTGGGGTGGTGGACGCAAAATGGGTATCGCAGCGGAACAGGCAAAAGGCATTGAAGCTGCTGAGTGATAAATATTCAGCTTGATTTAGTGTCGCGTAACGTGGATGTGTGCACTCCGGTTGTGTCGGGTGATTTTCCTGTGGGTGCACGGGCTTTTGGTTGCTGGACGCGTACTTTTTGCCGGACACAGCGGGTTATTGTCTCAAGTAGGTTTATGATTGGGTGATGCGCTCGCTTACAGGGTGTCTCAGTAGGTCATGCGGTTGGCCGGGGGTCATGATGATTGTCTGTAGCTGATCTTTCGTTGCGGTTCGTGTCAGAGGGGTTGTGGGCGCGTTGGTGGCGCCGTTGGTGCCGGAGCATGGAGTGCGGCCTCAGGGTGGTGGTCCGCGACGTGTGGATGATCGGGCGGTGTTCACGGCGATTGTGTTCGTACTGACCAGTGTGTGTGCGTGGCGACAGCTACCGTCGTCGTTCGGGGTTTCGGTCCGGCACATGGGCGGTTCCAGGAGTGGACCCGGGCGGACTTGTGGCGGCGTTTGCATCGGGCGGTGCTGGATGAGCTGGGTTCCCGCGGCGAGATTGACTGGGTCCGGGCAGTGGTGGATGGCGCATCGATCCGAGCGAAAGAGGCGGCGCGACCGGACCGAACCCCGTTGACCGGGGCAAATTCGGGTCGAACTGCACGTGTTGACCAACGGGCCGGACTGCCGTTGGCAATGGCCATCTCCGCGGCCAACGTCCACAACATGAACGCGTTACGGCGCCTGGTGCGGGCCATCCCCGCTGGGCGCTCACCTCGCGGACCTCATCGCCGCACACCCACCCGCCTGCATGCCGACAAGGGCTACGACTACGACCTGCTCCGAAACTGGCTCCGCACCCGGCACATCACCCCGCGCATCGCCCGGACCAGCATCGAATCCAGCCAGAAACTGGGACGCCACCGATGGGTCGTCGAACGCGCCATCTCCTGGCTGCTCAATTACCGACGCTTGGCCCAGCGCTGGGAACGCAAGCCCATGCCAGCAGACGAATCCGGGTCGAACACGGCATCGCGCACCTGAAGAACTGGAAAACCCTGGCCCGCCACCACGGGCGCCGAGAACTCCTCGACGACACCATCCGCGCCGTCGCCGGAGTCCTTTCCGACCACCAACGCAACCGGTGAACGACACCCACAACCAAACCCCAACGCGCTCACACACCAACCACGCACGAGGTCGTTAGGTAGAGCCTCTCCGGTGGCGCCGCGATCGAGCGACGCCGGGCGCCACCACTGTGGCGCCTCATTGCCCATTCGTCCAATTCGGATATTGGGTATCGTCGCGGCCGAGCGGGCGGAACAGCAGTTGGAGGTCACCGTCGGCGAACACCCTTCGCACCCCGATGCGGTAGACGGGTTCGAGGATCTCCGGTCGCAGCACCTCGTCCGGCGTTCCCGTCGCGCGTACCGTGCCGTGGTCGAGCAGCACCACCTCGTCGCAGTAGCGGGCGGCGAGATTGAGGTCGTGCAGGACTACGACGGTGGTCACGTCGAGCGTGCGCACCAGGTCGAGGATCTCGTGCTGGAACCGGATGTCGAGGTGGTTCGTCGGCTCGTCGAGGAGCAGGTGATCGGCCTGCTGGGCGAGTGCCCGCGCGATGAGCACCCGCTGGCGCTCACCTCCGGACAGTCCGGTGAAGACCCGGCGGGCCAGCGAGAGCGCGCCCACCCTGCGCAAGGCGTCGGCGGCGATGCGGTGGTCGGCGGGGGAGTAGCGTCGCAGGGCCGCCACGTGCGGTGACCGTCCCAGCAGGACGATGTCGGCGACCGTCAGCGGGAGTTCGGTCGAGTCGCCCTGCGCCACCACGGCGAGCCGTCGCGCTCGCTCCCGCTCGGACAGGGAGGTGAGGGGGACGTCATCGAGACTGACGAGCCCGGTGCGCGGGGTGAGCGCGGCGTTGAGCGTGCGCAGGAGCGTGGTCTTGCCGCTGCCGTTGGGGCCGACCAGTCCCACGACGCTGCCCGGGCAGGCCGACACGCGCACGTCGTCGAGGACGAGTGTGTCGTCGTAGCCGAACGAGACGTGCTCCGCCAGGATCACGAGCCGCCCCCGAAGGCCGCGTGGATACGTTCGAGCCCGGCCACGGACAGCGGGGTCGCGGGTTCGGTGAAGTTGAACAGCTGCACGAGGATCGTGCCGTCGCGCACGGCCTGCAACGCCCCGGCACCGGGAAGGCCCACCACCGCGTCGTGGACGGCCCGTGGATCGCCGTCGGTGTGGAGCAGCACGAGCACGTCCGGGTTCTTGCCGATGAGATCCTCGGTGGTCACCTCGAACACCCGATCGCCGACGTCGGCGTAGACGTTGGTGAAGCCCGCCGCCTCCAGTTGAGGGTGGGCCATGCTGCGGTTGCCGTAGGCGTAGACGGTGCCGCCCCCCACCGTCGGGTACAGCACGGCGGCCGTCCGCCTCGGCCGTCCCTCGGCCGCTGTCGCCGCCGCCTCGACGGCCGCCACGCGGTGCCGCAGCGAGGCGATCAGGCTCTCGGCCTCGTCGCGGCGGTCGAAGATCCGGCCGAACGTCGTGACGTGGTCGTAGACGTCGTCGAACGTCGTTTCGGACGTGGCGGTGTCCACGCCGGAGGGACACAGGGTGGGATGGACCAGCGCCGTGATGCCGACGTCGGCGAGTCCCTCGCGCGTGATCCCGTCGGGAAGGCCGAGCACAAGATCTGGCTGCTGCTCGATGATCACTTCGGCGGAGATCCGAAGGTGCCCGCTGGTGTCGAGGTCCTCACCGAGCGAGGGGATGGCCTCGATGGCCGAACTGGTCGCGGGATCGTAGTACTCGGCGGGGAACGCGCCCGCCCTGAGGGCGACCGAGTCCAGAACACCGAGCGCGCTCAGGACGGGCACCGGTGAGCTGTCCAGCAGCACGATCCGTCGCGGCGGGCCGTCGAACGTGACCTCGGCGCCGCAGTTGGTCACGGTCACCGGGTAGTGCTCCGGGGCATGCCGCTGCCCCGGTGTGCTCGGCGCCGGTGCGCCGCAGGAGACGGTGGCGAGCACGAGCAGCACCGCGAGGGCGAGGACGCGGGAACGGCGGCTGAGATGCATGGTTCGTCCTTGTCTTGTGACGGCGTCAGGCGGTGGTGTGGAAACGTTTGACGAGAACCAGCAGGAACGGGGCGCCCACGATGGCGGTGATGATCCCGATGGGCAGTTCGCGCGGCAGGAGCAGCACGCGTGCGAGGACGTCGGCCCAGACGAGGAAAACCGCACCGGTGAGCGCGGCGACGGGAACGGCCCTGTGATGTGCGGCCCCGACGAGCCTGCGAGCGAGATGAGGGATCACCAATCCCACGAACCCGATGCCGCCGGACGCGGCGACGACCGCGCCGACACACAGCGACACCAGGCACAGGAGCCGGACCCGCAGGCGGGTCGGGGAGACGCCCAGCGTGTGCGCGGTCTCGTCACCGATGGCGAGAGCGTCGAGGTGGCGGCTCCACAGTGTCAGCGCGGCCACGGTGCCGCAGACGATCACCAGCACCGACGTCAGGGGAACACCCCAGCGTGCGAGGCCGAGCGAACCCAGCAGCCAGAACAGAACCGAGCGTGAGCCCTCGGCCGAGTCGGACGCGAAGATGAGGAAACCGGTGGTGGCGTAGAGGGCGTAGCCGACGGCGACGCCGGCCATCAGCAGCCTCAGCGACGTGATCCGGCCCGCGGCCCGCGCGATGACGAACACGGCGGCCGACGCCGCGAGAGCGCCGAGGAACGCGCTCGCGGGCAGCGCGTGTTCCCCGAGGCCCGCCCCGAAACCGAACAGGATCGCTGCCGCCGCGCCCGTCGAGGCTCCCGAGGTGATGCCGAGCAGGTAGGGGTCGGCGAGGAGGTTGCGGACCATGGCCTGGAGCGCGACCCCGCACACGGCGAGCGCGGCGCCCACCGCGGCGCCCAGGAGGACGCGGGGCAGGCGCACCCGCCAGACGATGGCGTCCTGGGACAACGGCCAGCTCGGCTCGGCCGGTGTTCCGGCCAGGTGATGACCGATCACCCGCACCACGGCCGAGGGTGGCAGGCCGACCGCGCCGACACAGACGGCGAGCACGACCGTGGCGGCCAGCGCGAGGCTGAGGCCGCCGATCCAGAACCGGCCCCGGCGCCGCAGCGCGCGCTGACCGAGTTCGTCGATCGGGGTGGGGTTGGTGCCGTACTTCGTGACCGAGGGCAAGGCCGCCGCCTCCCTCACACCGGGAGCAATCGGATACCAGGAGTGCCAGTGACATCACAGTGCGTACGCGCGAAACGACATGGTCGCAGGTGCGACGACGTCGCGTCAAGCGAGTCCGTGAGTGCCTGCGCTCCTGCCCCTGCCGGTCAGCGCGCGGCGTCGCGACACCCTCCGCACCGGCCCGACAGGGCGACGTGCGCGGGGTCGAGTTCGAACTCCCGTTCACGAGCGAGCCGGTCGGCCACGGGGCCGAGCAGGTCGCCGGGGAGATCGACGATCCGGCCGCACTCACGGCACTTCGCGTGCAGGTGGCCGGGATGGGCAGGGCCGAGGGCGAGGTGGTAGGTGCTCGCACCGTCGCCGAGGTGGACGTGGGTCACCACGCCGAGTTCGGACAGCGTGTCGAGGGTCCGGTAGACGGTGGCCCTGTGGACCGTCGGATACCGCTGCCGCACCCGGTGCAGCAACTCCTCCGCGCTGGGGTGGCCACCGATGTGCGCGAGCGTTTCGACGACGGCCCTGCGGGCTCCGGTGATGCGCTGACCCCGGGAACGCAGTTGATCGAGTACGGCATCGACGGCCTCCTCGGGCCGCATCCCCAGAGCGTGGGCGTGGGCGGTCATGCCGCCCAGTCTCGCCCTGCCGGGCCGTCGCAGGCCAGTGAGCCGAGGCCACCCGGCTCCTCGTCCAGTCCCCCGGCGGTGTCGCACGGCCGCCCATGATCGGCTTCCTCCCGGCCACCGACTGTGTTGTGCCTGGTCAGGGGTACCGGCCACAAATGGCCTCCGCATGGCCTTCACGTGCCGACCCCTGGTCGAGACCATGGCTCTCGCCGATGAGGGTCGGCGTCGGAAAGGGGAATCTGGGGTGGCAAGCGAGACGTCAGCGGCCCAGCCACAGCCGTCCACGGCCGGGGAGCCGGTGGCGGGCACGCCGGGCATGTGGAGCATGTATTTCGGCCGGCCCGTGCCGCCGCAGGGCGGCGTGAATTGGGACGCGTACAGCCATGAGGAGCTGTACCAGATGTTGTGGCAGGACGCCGACGTCGCCGACGTCAGCACGATCGCCGCGGAGTGGGCCGACCATCGGGCCGCGCTGATCAATCACGCGGAGGTGCTGCGCGAGCAGCGGGCCGCGTTGCTGGAGAGCTGGGAGGGCACGGGCGCGGAGGAGGCCGCGCGCAGGCTCGACGTGCTCGCCGCACGGGTGGAGAAGATCGCCGAGTTGGCCATGGCGGGGGAGCAGGCTGCGGCACAGTCGGCCGAAGCGCTCGCGAGGGCACGCGCGATGATGCCGCCGCCGTCGGGTCAGGGAGCCTCCCCGATGGACGCGGTGACGAGCTGGGCCGATGTCACCGGTGGCTCTCCGTCGAGTCCCGTGCCCGCGCCACAACCACGGTCGTGGTCGCAGCCTGCCGGACTGTTCGACGTACCGGACTGGCGCTCCACCGTGCCGGATTTTCTGACCTCGGGCAGCGGAACGGACGAGGTCCGGACCTCGTCGCGGAGCACGAGCGAGGCGCGGACCACGGCGCCGTCCAGCGCGTCGGATTCCGATCCGGCTGGTTCGTTCGGGGCAGTGGGTGGTGCCACGTTCAGCTTCTATGCCGGGGCAGGCATGACGGACTTCCAGAAGCAACAGGCGATCCGCGCCATGCAGACCTACGAGTCCAGCCTGACGAGGTCGGGCGAGCTGATCGGTCAGGCACAGGGCACGATCCCTGCCGCGGCCACGTTGCCGAGCAGTGTTTCCGAGGGGGCCGCCAGCGGCACCGAGGCGGGAACCCGGTCGTGGCAGTCGCTCACCGGTTCGGGAAGTGGAGCCGCAGGCAGGGGGCTGGCCGCAGGTGCTGCCGTTGGGGCCTTGGCAGGCGGCGTGGTGGCCGGTGCCGGTGCGGGGTTGGGCTTCGCCGCCGGAGCGGGTCCGCTCGCGGGAATGGGGCTGGCCGGGGGCCAGCTCGCGCAGGGCCTGCGAGTGGGGGCGATGGCGATGCAGAGCCAGGCTGCGACCGCCGCGCAGCTCGCCGCCGAGTCGGCCGCGGCGCGGGCCGGTGCGATGGGAGGCATGGTGCCTCCCGGCGCCGCGACGCGCGGGCAAGCGGAGGACGAGGAACACGAGAACCAGCTGCCGACGATCGATCAGCAGCTCTTCCCCGTCGAGGAACCGGGCAGCGAAGTCGTCATCGGCCTTTCCCCCGAGGAGCACCTGTGAGTGAGAAGATCAGGCTCGAACTGGACCTGCTCGACCAGCGGATCACGACACTGTCCGAACTGGGCGATTTGACCGGCGAGCTGGTCGCCACCGCGAGCAGGCTGGCCGAGCGGTTGCCGATGCTCGGTACGGCGCCGCCCGCCGTTCACCTGGCGATGCGGCTGCGGGAGGCCGCGGGCAGCTCGGGGCTCGCGGGCGAGGTCGAGGCAACGGAACGCGAGGTCCGCGAGTACGGGAAGATGCTCGCGGGCGCGAAACGGAAGTACCAGGAGCACGAGGAGCAATCCGCCGACGACCTGCACGCGACCGGCGGACCCGAGGGCGGGGCCGGTTCGCAGGGGAGGCCGTCATGACGGTCACGGCCGCGTTCGGCGTCCGCTTCGGGCTGCCCGAACTGGATCTGCTCACCACCTACGCCGGAACCCGCTCGCCGTTTCCGTTGAAGGTGCCGTCGTTCGGCCGGATCGAGGACGAGCGCACGGCGTTGTTCGCCACGGCGGCGCGTGCGCTGACCGAGAGAGGGCTCGCCACGGCACACGGGCCTGCCGGTGTCGCGGCGGATCTGGTGGCCGCGCTGCGGGGGCACCGAGGCTCCGTCGATCTGGTCGTGGTCAGCGGCGGGGTCGTGACCGGTGCCGTCGCTCTGTTCCACGGGCAGCACGCGGTGGTCTGCCGCCAGTCACTCGGCGGAACACCGGGTCCGGTCGCCGTCGAGCGGATCGGTGCGGGCGCGGTGCCGGGGGATCTGGCAGGTGAGGTTCCCGACCTCGATGCCGCTTCCAGCATGCCGATCACGTTCCCTCCCGGGATTCTCGGCGAGGCGACGCGACTGTTGGAGAACTCGGCAGGTACCGCGGCCCCGCTCCGTCGGGTGCGGGCACTCGTCAGGGAACGCGGAGGCGACCCGGACGCCGTGGACGCGCTCGTCGGTCTCCTGCCCACGGTGACAGGAAGGGGACAACTCGGCGCCGTCGTGCGGCGGGAGGGCGGCGCGGTGGAGCGCCCGCTGGAGCTGTCGTGGCTGGACGGCCCACGGGGCAGGGTCCGCGTCACCAAGGACGGCGACGGCTGGGTGAGCGTGAACCCGTTGCGGCACAGCGAATTGACGCGGGTGCTGCGTGACGCGGTTGCGGAGGCTCGTGGCTGAGGCCGGAAACGACCTAGCCCGGAAACACTGGGGAGAAGAGAGGATCACATGGACGCAGCACAATGGCTGGCCGACTACCGCGCCCGCCTCGAACGCGCCGCGCACGGCGCCCGCCAGGCGCAGGAGAGCCTGCGGCACGCGGGCGCGACCGCCACTTCACCGAGAGGCGAGGTGACGGTGTCGGTGAACGCGGGAGGCGCGCTGGAAGGCGTGAAGCTCACTCCGATGGCCCGCAAACTCGAGGCCGACGCGCTCGCCGACCTGATCGTCACCACGGCGCGCGAGGCCCAGCGCATCGCCGCGGGCCGGATGGCCGAGGTGATGGCCGACTACCTCGGCGACAGCCCCGCGCTCGACGAGGTCGTGAGCCATCTGCCCGAGGGGGTCGTTCGATGACCACCTCGCAGGACTACACCGTCGATCCCGAGCAGTTGCGGGCGCACGCGTCGAGGCTCGCTTCGCACGCCGACCAGCTTTCGTCGCTGGGCGCGGTCCTGCCTGGTGAGCTCCAGGGGGCGTCGCTCGGCACGTTCGCCCAGTTCATCACCTCGGGAATCGGTTCGGCGATGGCGAGGACGATGGACGCGTTCGCCCACGCCGCCTCCACTGTGGACAAGGTCGGCGATGGGATGCGGCGAGCGGCCGACCGCTACGAGCACTCCGACGAAAGCCATGCTTCCGAGCTGACCGGCATCGGATCGAGCCTGGACGGGGAAATCCGGTGACCTCTCCGACAGCACATCCCCCGGCGCCCTCACCGGCGCGTCCCTCCACGCAGCATCCGCCCGGCCTCGGCGACGAGCACGGAACACGCAAGCCCGACGGGGCGTCCGGCGACTCGGAACGATCCGTTGTGGAGATCACCACGGCGCTGGCGGAGCTGAGGGTCACGTCCGACGCCGTCGGCGGCAAGAGCTGGTTGTCGTCGGACATCGCGGGAGAGCCCGCCGTCTCCATCGACCTGCTCGGCTCGACGTCGAGCCCGCTGTCGGCCCTGTCGAGTGCGGGCTGTGACTTCCTCACGCCGATGATCTCCTTCCTCGAAGAGCCGCTGGGCGAGTTGAAGGGCGAACCCGGTGCCGTGTCCGGGTCGGCAGGCGAACACGACGGGGCGGCGCAGGGCGCGAACGCCGTCGCCGACGACTACCGCTCCACCGTGGAGGACGAGACCAGCGAATGGTCGGGGCCTGCCAAGACCGACTACGTGCAGACGGCCGAGAAGCTGGTTGACGGGGTCAAGTCGATCGCGGAGGCCGCGGCGACCAACGCGAAGGCGATGATCGCCGCGGGTGAGGTGGTCGCGCAGGTCGCCGACATCGTCACGCGCCTGATCACCGAGGCGGTCGGCAAGATCGTGCCGATCATGACGGAGGCGACCGCCGCCGCGCCCGCGACGTTCGGGATGAGCATCGCGCAGGCGATCCCGCAGTGTGTGGCCATCGCCGTGGACTACGCGGGCCAGATCGCGGCCAAGCTCGCGGCGCTGCTGGCCAGCGGCGAGAACCTGGTGACGTTGCTCGAAGGCGCGGTCGGCCTGCTGGACGTGGTGAAGGAGGGCCTCAGCGTCGTCGGTGATCTGGCAGGGGGCTCGTCGGGCTCGGCGTCCTCGGCGGCGTCGTCGGCCTCGGGCCTTGCCACCGCGCCGGACTCGGACAGTGCGAGTGAGACCTCCGGGACGACGGCCGGAACGTCGCAGGGCGGCACCGATTCCGCCGACTCCGGCAATTCTGGCGACTCCGGCGACTCTGGCGAGAACGCCGACTCCATGGGGCAGGGCGTGCCCGCGAACCCTCTGGACGGCGAGTGGACACCGGTACGGACGGAAGGGTCCTCGTGAGGGCAGGCAGGAACGGCGGCCTGATGAGGCCGGGCGACGACAGGGGAGGACGGATGGCGGGAACGACCCGGCGACGCTGGCTGGCCGGGGTGGTGAGTGGCGTCGCGCTCGCGGTCGTCCTGCCCGCGGCGCCTGTCGTCGCGCAGACCGGCGAGCACGCGGAGACCCAGGCTGTGCTCGACCAGTTCCAGCAGAAGGCGGGGCCCGGCGCGGCCATTCACGCCGGGGACGCTACGTCGGCGTGGACGCTGTCGAGTGGGTCGGCCAGCATCCGGGAGAACCGGGCGATCACGGCGAGCGATCACTTCCGCATCGGTAGCCAGACCAAGACGTTCACGGCGGCCGTGGTGCTCCAGCTGTTCGACGAGGGACGGGTCGATCTCGACGCGCCCATCGAGCGCTACCTGCCAGGGGTGGTCACCGGAAACTACGACGGCAGCGTGATCACGGTGCGGCAGCTGCTGAACCACACGTCCGGTCTTGTCCGCGATACCAGTGGGGCGAAGGCGAACGCGGACGGCACCTACGACCTCGCCGCGCTGGTGAGCGCGGCGATGGACGAGCAGCCCCAGGCACAGCCCGGTGAGGTGATGAAGTACTCCAACGTCGGCTATCTGGTGCTCGGCCTGCTGATCGAGGAACTCACCGGCAGGCCCGTCGGTGATGTGATCGCCGAGCGGATCACCGAGCCGCTCGGCCTCGCCGGCACGTCGTTCCCCGTGCCGGGGAACCGGGCCCTTCCCGAGCCTTTCGTGCCGGGCTACCAGGGCACGCGGGTCGGTGGCTTCTTCTTCTGGTTCGACGCCACGACGTTGTCCGAGCTGTCCTGGTGGAGCACTGCCGGGGCGATGTCCTCGACGATGGAGGATCTGGCGGTGTTCTACCGTGCGCTTCTCGATGGGAGGGTGGTGTCGGAGGAGGCGCTCGCCGAGATGCGCACCGTTGTGCCGTTCCCGCCGGCCGCGTCCCGCGGCTACGGTCTCGGCGTGTTCGAGCAGCCACTGTCGTGCGGTGGCGTCGCGTGGGGCCATGAGGGCCTCCTTCCCACGGGACATCTGTCGAGAACGATGGTCACCGACGACGGCAGGTTCGCCTCGATGATGACCAACGCCAATCTCATGCCGCAGGACCCGGGGACCGCCGAGGTGATCGACGCGGCCCTGTGCGAGGGGCGGTCGTGACGAGCGGCGCATGAGCGGTTCGCGGCGGCGGTGAGGTTTCGGACGGAGCCTCACCGTCGTCGTGAGCCAGATGTATAACGCCCTATACGCCCGAGCTCGGTTCGCGTGATTCAATGGCGCTGGCAAGCTGATCTGCCAGCGTTCTCACCGTTTCGAACAGCTCGGGAGGCTCCACCACCTCGAACCGGAATCCGAGCCGCGCCACCCAGAACGCGAGTTCGTCGAGCGAGTTCGACCCCGCGCGCAGGATGCAGGAACGCTCGTCGCGCGACTCCAGCGTGCCGACCGTCGGCGGAATCCGATCGGCCGCGACCTCCACCGGAACGTGCAGCACGAACCGCCCGTGGTGGCGGTAGGCGCGAGTGGTGATCCCGAGGGCCGTCGTGGACGCGGCCTCGGACTCCGGTAAGGGGCGGGGGGTGAACCTCGGGCCTGTGGGGACGCGCGGCGTGAGCCGATCGACGCGGAACCGCCTCCAGTCCGACTTCTCCACGTCCCACGCCAGCAGATACCAGCGACGTCCACCGTGGACGAGGCGGTGAGGTTCCACCCTGCGCACGCTGACGGCGCCGGTGTGGTCGGTGTAGTCGAATCGGAGTTGCTCGCATGCCTGGCAGGCCGCCGCGACGGCCGTGAGCACGTCGGGGTCCACCCCCGCGGCTCCGGACGGCAACGACGTCGTCACCGCCTCCAGCGTGCGGACGCGGTGTCGCAACCGCGAAGGGAGAACCTGGTGGAGCTTGGCCAGTGCCCGCATGGCGGTGTCCTCGATGCCGGTGACCGCGCCACTGCTCGCGGTGCGCAGCGCCACGGCCACAGCGACCGCCTCGTCGTCGTCCAGCAACAGGGGCGGCAGCCGGGTTCCCTGCCCGAGGCGGTAGCCGGGAACACCGCTGCTCGCCGTGACGGGATAGCCGAGCGCGCGGAGTTTCTCGATGTCCCGCCGCACGGTGCGCACATCCACATCGAGCTTGGCGGCGAGGTCGGCGCCGGTGTGGTCGCCTGCGACCTGGAGCAGGGCGAGCAGGCGAAGCAGGCGGGCGGAAGTTTCGAGCACACTGTCAGTCTCGCGCATCGTCGCGGCGCCGTGGCCGACTTTTCTGGATGGGGAGTTTCACAAGCTAGGGCGGTAGTTGTCCGCTTCGCTCCGTAGCGTTGTGGTCATGAACGACACCACGGACATCCGCCCCTTCACTCTCGACATCCCGCAGGCCGACATCGACGCGCTGCACGCCAAGCTGGACGCCACCCGCTGGCCCGATCCGCTGCCTGGCGACGGGTGGGACACGGGCGTGCCCGTGGCGTGGCTCCGGGAGCTCGCGCACTACTGGCGGCACGGCTACGACTGGCGCGAGGCCGAGGCGGAACTGGGCGCTCTGCCGCAGTTCACGACCACGATCGACGGCCAGCACATCCACTTCCTGCACGTGCGGTCGGCCGAGGCGGACGCGACGCCGCTGCTGTTGACCCACGGCTGGCCGGGGTCGATCGTCGAGTTCCTCGACCTCATCGGCCCGCTCACCGACCCTCGCGCCCATGGAGCGGCCGACGCGCCCGCGTTCCACGTCGTCGTGCCGTCGTTGCCCGGCTTCGGGCTGTCGGGCCCGATCACCGAGAGCGGCTGGGACAGCGGTCGCATCGCGAGGGCGTGGGCGGAACTCATGCGACGTCTTGGCTACGAGCGTTACGGCGTGCACGGCGGTGACATGGGCGCGGCCGTGTCACCCGCGGTCGGCAGGGTCGCGCCGGACGCGGTGGTGGGGGTGCACGTCAACGGCACTCCCGGTCTGCCCCCGATGTCGGTTTCCGAGGAGGAACGGGCTTCCTTGTCCGATCTGGAACGGGACAGGCTGCGGCGCATCGAGGCGTTCATGCAGGAGGAGTACGGCTACGTCGCCATCCAGTCCACGCGCCCGCAGACACTCGGTTACGGCCTGAGTGACTCGCCGGTGGCGCAGCTGGCGTGGATCATGGACAAGTTCCGCGAGTGGACCCACCCGCGTGAGGCGCTGCCCGACACCGTGATCGACCGCGACCGGCTGCTCACCAACGTGATGCTGTACTGGCTGACGGGCACGGCGAGCTCGGCCGCCTACGTCGGGTACGCGCAGGACGCGCCGTGGGGCGAGGTCAAGGAGAACTCGGGTGTCCCCACGGCGGTGATCGTGTTCGCGCACGACGTCGGCATCCGCCGCTACGCCGAGCGGGAGAACACGATCGTCCGCTGGACCGATGTGGACCGGGGTGGCCACTTCGCCGCGCTGGAGGAGCCCGAGCTGCTGCTCGCGGACCTGCGTGAGTTCTTCGGTGGGTTGACAGGCTGAAAGGCGGTGATCCGTTCGGTTCCGCGACCCGCTCCGCTGTCTCGATTCGAGCGGTGGGGCGGGTACGCGGGCCGAGGACGGGTGCGGCTGTGACGCCGATGGTCAGGTCACCGGAACCGGACTCGGCGACGGCAAGAAGACGATACTGTTGTGGGCGCCATGGATGTGCGGGCTTACGCGACCGCGGTCGCCGTGTGTGCCGGTCTGGCGGGCAGGTTGCCGGACGACGCCCTCAGCGCGGTGTGCGACCACTACGCCGGGGGAGAGCCGGAGCTGGCCGAGTCAACGTTGTTGTTGTCGCTCGCGCAGGAGCGAATCGGGATCACCGAGGAGGAGCGCCGGAACATCCGCTCGATCCTGGGGAACCCGGCTGACCCGGATCTCGACGATGTTCCGGTCGCCGAGGAGGTGCCACCACTGGCGTATCGCTTCGGCCCCGTGGGGCCGGCTGACGCGCCCGGCACGGAGAAGGCGGACGCCATCCTGTCGGCGGAAGCGGCTCGCCACGGTGGTCGCCGTTTGCGGCGTGCCTGGCGGGAGCCGCTGGAGGGCGCGCGGGACGGAGTCGCGTGGGTGTACGTGCTCCAGGTGGCTGAGGGCACGGACACGCTCGTCGCACGGGCGGGTCCGTCGTCGCGGCTGTGGGTCTTGTCGAAGGAGACGTGGCCGCTGGAGGTGGTCGTCGAGGGACGGCTGCTGCCGCCGTACCAGGCCGCCGCTCTCACCGCAGCACGCGAGGTGTGGTCGGCCTGAGAGCCGGGTGCGTCACAGCGAGGGCCGCCCTTGCATGTCCTCTGTGGATGGTGGGTATCGCGGGACGAATCGCCCGTGCTCACGCCGCGGCGCGGCTCGGCGAATCGCCGGAAAGCTGATTCCGATACGCCGCGAGGCGCGCGGTCCTGTTGACGGTGAGGGCCCCGACGAGACGCCCTTCGCGGTGGTAGCTCACCTCGAGGCGCCGTCCCATGAGGTCGTGTTCGTGCACGCGGACCTCGTCGTGCAATGCGGGAAGGCCGATCGAGCGGATGCGGGCGCCGTGCAGGTCGGACCAGAACGACGGTACCCCGGTGAACGCGGGCGCCTCGTCGGGGGAGAGGAGCGTGCGCGCCGCCGCCGCGCCCTGCTCCGCGGCGTTGGTCCAGTGGCCGAGCGGCATCGCCTCGCCGCCGGCGAGTGGCTGCGGAACTCTGGCCACGTCACCGGCCGCCACGACGCCAGGCACCACGGCTCCGTGGACGTCGAGCGCCCTCAGCTGCCGGTCGCAGCGCACCCCGTTCTCGATGTCGAGGCCCGAGCCTGCGAGCCAGGCCGTCGCCGGGACAGCACCGAGGGCGAGCAACACCACGTCGGCCGCGAGCGCCGTGCCGTCGGCCAGCTCGGCACCCGTGACCCGGCCGTCCTCGGAGCGGAACCGCGTCACGGTGGTGCCGGTGCGCAGGTCGATGCCCGCCTCGTGCTGGAGCGCGGCCACGAACGAGCCGACCTCCGCACCGGCGCTGCGGTCGAGCGGCTGCTGTCCCGAATGGACGATCGTGACCTCGGCGCCCCTGGTGCGTGCCGCTGCCGCGACCTCGTTGCCGAGGAAACCGCCGCCCACGACGACGAGCCGTGCGCAGGGACGCAGGTGCGCGCGCAGCGCGACGGCGTCGTCGCGGGTCCTGAGGGTGGCGACGCCGTGGGCGGGGACCTGCGCGGGGCGTGGCCAGCCGCGTGCGTCGGCTCCCGTGGCCAGCAGCACCCCGTCGTAAGGCAGGCGTGTGCCGTCGGCGAGGGTGATCACTCGCCGATCCGGCTCCAGGCGCACGGCAGGCGAACCGAGTCTCCACTCCACGTCGAGGTCGCCGGGCACGGGCAGGGCGACCTCGACCGGGGTGTCGGAGGTGAGCAGTTGTTTGGACAGCGGTGGGCGGTCGTAGGGCGGGTGGGTCTCCCCGCCGACGACGGTCAGGCGGCCGGTGAAGCCGTGCTGCCGCAGCGTTTCGGCCGCGCGCAGACCGGCGAGCGAGGCGCCGACGATCACCAGGTGCCGTGCGGTCACGACGAGTGCTCCGAGATGGTGATCGCGCGCACGGGGCAGCTGGCCGCTGCCGCCTTGACACGGTCGAGCAGCTCCGAGGGTGCGGTGTCGGCGTGGACGAGGCGGTCGTCGTCGTCGAAGGAGAAGACCTCGGGGGCGGCGAACACACACTGGCCGTGACTCTCGCACAGGGTCATGTCCACGTGGATGCGCATGGGTGACTCCGTTTCGCGGGGTGGGGGGAGGGCGGGGTTCAGCGTGGGGGTGGGTTGAATCGCGAGAAGGCGGGTTCGCTCCACCTCAGGGGACTGGCGTTGGTGATCTCTCTGACCGCGTCGATGGAGAACTCGACGAGTCGCTGGGCGCCGGGGAAGGAGGCGAGCGCGCCGGGGTCCCACACGGTGCGGGCCGTTCCGGTGAGGTGGAGCGCGGTTCCGGTGTCCCAGCCGGGGAAGACGAGCCCCGCCCTGGAATTGACGGCGAGGTTGCCCAGGGTGAGGAACATGGCGTTGCCGATGTAGTCGGGCCAGCGCAGCGTGGTGGGGGAGAGCACATCGACGAAGCCGGGATTGCCGCCACGGTGGGAGGCGTCGGCGTCGCCGCTGTCGGAGGCGGTGGCGACGAAGAAGGTGTCGGCCGCCCTGATCGTGTCCTGCTGGCCTTGGCTCAGCGCGGTGCTGTCGGTGACACGGCGGTCCTGCGGCGGAGGCGTGTCCGCGCGGTGCACGGGCTGCCTTTTCTGGATGTACTTGGGGCAGTTGGCGATGACCTGGTCGAGGTCGATCTCGATCCGGCCGCCATGCGTCACGGCGCGTCCGTTGAGCCGCATGCGGCGGCGAGTGGCGGGCTCGATCGCGATGGCGCCCACCCGCAGTGGTCGCCGTGGGTTCGCGTCGGCGATGGCGTCGGCCAGCGGATCGCCGGGCTGGGGCAGTGTCTCGACGACGAGACGGTCGGGTTCGGGGGCGCTCAGGAATCCGGGTTGTCCGACGAGCTGGGTCGCCCAGAGCCTGCCCTCGGCGTCGGGTGCACCGATGACGATCATGGGCTGGGTGGCGAGGAATGCCGCGGCCACCTCGGGAACGGCGTTGTGGATGCCGCCGAGGGAGAACCGAGCCTGGTCGCCGAGCCCGGCGCGCTCCTGCACCGCGCGTTCACCGCTGTGGTAGGTGGCCACGGCTGTCCTTTCGAAGATGGTGGGGTCGGTTTAGAAGAAGCCGCAGGTGGGGGCGCCGGCGACGGGTGCCTTCTTGGGGTCGGCCCCGGTGGGCGCGTAGATCTCCAGGCGGATGCCGTCGGGGTCGGAGAAGAAGATGCCGCCGGACTCGCCGTTCTCGCCGTGCGGCACGACGCCGTCGTAGGTGAACTCGGCGCCCAGTTCGCGCAGCACGTCGGCCTTGGCGTTCACCTCGTCGATGGTCTCGACCTGGAACGAGAGGTGGTGAAGGCCCGGCGTGTTCGTGCTGAACGTGCCCTCGCTCTGCTGCCACAGCGCGACGAGCAGCTGGCCGTCCCTGCCGAGGAAGGCCCAGCGGCGGTCGTCCTCCTTGCCCTCCGCCATCACCTCGAAGCCGAAAACGGTGCCGTAGAAGGTGATCGACCGGGCGACGTCGGTCACGTTGAGTCCGATGTGTCCGGTGGTCAGCTTGCCTTCAGAACTCACAGTCATCACATGCCTTGGGTCGGTGGTCGCGATCCGTCGCAACCAATGAAATGAACTTTAACGGTTAGAATTGGCGGCGTCAACCGGCTACCTGAAGAACATCGGTTAGACTCGTGTGGTAATGCCGACCGACACCCCGAGGACGAATCCGGTGACATCCGCAGCGGACCCGCGACCGCTCATCGGCGAGCCGCTGTCCATCGACCTGCTCAACACACGCTGGATCGACGGCGACGGTCGTCACGACCTGCTCACCGACGTCGAGGGGCTCGCCGTGTGGCTGTCGTCGCCGCACGTGCGCAGCGCACTCGGCGACCTCACCTCCGAGGCCGACGACGTCACTCTCGAACGACTACTGCTCGCGAGAACGGCGCTGGACGGCCTGATCGCGACACTGCCCGACTTCGACGGCGAGGCCGTCGCCTCGGCGAACGCGACCCTGGCCCACGGGTGGATCGAGAGATCACTCGCGGAGGAAGGGCCGCTCAGTGTCGTCAGGGTGGACGTGCCGTCCTGGGGCCCTGCGTGGGCGGCGATCGACGACTTCCTCCGCCTTGTCGGCGAACGTCCCGACCGCATCAGACCGTGTGCCAACCCCGCGTGCATCCTGCACTTCTACGACATCTCGAAGAGCGGACGGCGCCGCTGGTGCTCGATGTCGGGGTGCGGCAACCGCGCCAAGGCGCAGCGGCACTACCAGCGCACCACGAAAGGCTCGGCGTCATCCTGAGGCCGCGGTGCTCCAGCGCGCCCGAGGTCAACGTGCGCGTGCGCCGCTCCGGGACGGTCCGCGAACAACGGGCGGCCCTGGGGTGACGCTGGCGTGTCGCCGGTGTTCAGCCCCTGGCCGCCACACCCGCCCTGGCCTGCTGTTGCAGTGCCTCGTCGGCGGCGCCCAGCGCGAGGCGAACCGCGCCGAGGACCACCGCCTCCTGCCCCACGGTCGAGGCCGCCAGCCGCGGCGTGCGCACGCAGACATCGCCGATGTGCTTCTCCAGCCGGGGGAGCAGCAGGTCGCCCGCGCTCGCGAGCCCGCCACCGAGCACGATCATCTCGGGGTCCACGGTCAAGGTCATCGCCACAGCCTGGCGGGCCAGTACCGCGCAGAACCCGTCCACGATTTCCACGGCACTCGCCTCGCCCGCCCTGGCATCGTCAAGAATCCGTTCGGTCGCACTGTGGTCGCCGGTCCGGCCTGGCTCGCCGGTGGCGGGGCCCAGCAGCGCCTCCCGCGACCGCTCCCACGTGTCGAAGTCGAGCAGGCCGATCTCGCCTGCCGCGCCACCGAAACCGCGGTGCACCCTGCCGCCGAGAACGAGCCCGGCGCCGATGCGGCGCCCGATCAGCAGGTAGACGAGGTCATCGACATCCCGGGCGACGCCGTGCGCGCGTTCGGCCAGTGCCGCGAGGTTGGCGTCGTTGTCCACCAACACTGGGCAGGAGAACGAGCGGGAAAGCCTTCGTGCCAAGGGAAAATCGACCCAGCCTGGAATCACTGTGGACAGTGTGACGGTGCCGTCGGGTGCGATGATGCCGGGGCAGCCGACCGCCACGGCCATCACCTGTGAGCGTTCGACGCCCGGGCTGGTCAGGCACCTGGTTCCGACGTCGCGTACCACGGCGAGCCTGGCCTCCGCGTCGAGTGCCGGATCGACCCGGGTCTCCGCCATGTGCACGGTCTCGCCGTTGAGGTCGGCGAGAACACCGAGCACTCTGTGTGCGCCGACGTCGAGGCCGAGGACGTAGCCGCTGTCGCCGCGGAAGGCGAACCGTCGCGCGGGGCGGCCGACCCTGCGTTGCCTGGCCTGGTGCTCGGCGGCCCAGCCCTGCGCCACGAGGTCGTCAACGGCGGCCTCCACGGTGGGCCGGGACAGGCCCGTGGCGCGGGCGAGGTCGGTGATCGTGGCGGGACCCGACTCGCGCAGTGCCGAGAGCACGGCGACCGAGTTGATCAACCGCAGGAGCGACTGGCCGCCGCTCTCGGGGCGTGAAGTGGACACGAACTCTCCCTTGACCAGACGCCAATCATCGTAGAGCATGCCACATTAATTAAAGGAAGTTTCGTTAATAACTCCCTGGGAGGACCTGTGCCAGCGCCGGTCACCATCGCCGTAGTGGGCGCGGGTGTGCGAGGACGGACCTACGCCGCGTGCGCCGCGGCCACGGGTAAGGCGACGGTCGTCGCCGTCGCCGAACCACGCGCCCAAGCCCGCGACACGCTCGCCGCCGAGCACGGCATCGGCGCCGACGCCGTGTTC
The DNA here is from genome assembly GCF_000258175.1 of Saccharomonospora xinjiangensis XJ-54. NCBI lineage: Bacteria > Bacillati > Actinomycetota > Actinomycetes > Pseudonocardiales > Pseudonocardiaceae > Saccharomonospora > Saccharomonospora xinjiangensis. Next base: position 4,481,587 of record NZ_JH636049.1, read on the forward strand.
GACGACTGGCGCGCGTTGCTGGAACGGCCACGGATCGCCGACGTCGCGGTGATCGCCACCCAGGACGCCGACCACGTGGAACCCGCCGTCGAGCTGGCGCGGCGCGGCTACCACCTGCTGCTCGAGAAGCCGATGGCCACCTCGGAGGCCGACTGCGAGCGCATCGTCTCCGCGGCCGAGGACGCGGGCGTGCTGCTGGCCGTGTGTCACGTGTTGCGCTACATGCCGTACTCGCGTCGGCTGAAGGCCATCGTGGACAGTGGCCGCATCGGCGACATCGTCAGCGTCGAGCACCTCGAACCGGTGGGGTGGTGGCACCAGGCGCACTCCTACGTGCGCGGCAACTGGCGCAGGGAGGACACCTCCACGTTCATGCTCATGGCGAAGTCGTGCCACGACCTCGACTGGCTGACCCACCTGATCGGCAGGCCCGCGGTGCGGGTGTCGTCCTTCGGTGGCCTGTACGAGTTCCGCCCGGAACGCAGGCCCGACGGCGCTGCCGACAGGTGCCTCGACTGCGCCGTCGAACCGACGTGCCCGTACTCGGCGCCCCGCATCTACCGGCCCCTGCTCGACGAGCCCGACCGGCTGTGGCCGCTGTCGGTGGTCACCGACGATCGCACCGAGGAGGGGTTGCTCTCCGCGCTGCGCGACGGCCCCTACGGCCGCTGCGTCTACGCCTGCGACAACGACGTCGTGGACCACCAGGTGGTGAACCTCGAATACACCGAAGGAGTCACCGCCTCGTTCACCATGACCGCGTTCACCCCGCTGGACTTTCGCAAGACCCGCGTGTTCGGCACCCGAGGCTCCATCGAAGGTGACGGGCGCACGATCACCGTGCACGACTTCCTCGACGGAACCGAGGTGATCGACGTCGAATCCTCGGGCGGAGCCACGGCCGACGACGGGCACGGCGGCGGGGACCAGGGCTTGGTCGAGGCATTCGTGGAGGCGGTGGCCACCGGCGACGCCGGGCACATCCTGTCGAGCGGAAGGGAAAGCCTCGACACCCACCGGCTCGTGTGGGCGGCGGAACGCGCACGGCGAACCGGCACCGTCGTCACCCTCACCGACCCGGTGCCCTCGGCCACAGCGCACCACATGGCAGCACCAGGCACAGCATCGACAGATTCAGCACCCTCAGGGGCCCATTCGGAGGTGGCACGATGAGAAAAGCGACGATCGCCCGGATCGCCGCGGCGTTGACCGGAGTCCTTGTGGCGACGGCCTGCGGTTCGGACCAGGGCGGAGAAGGCGGCGGCGACCCGGACGGGCGCGGGCCCATCACGTTCGCCACGATCAAGGACGGCACCGGCACGGTGCCGAAACTGGTCGAGAAGTGGAACGCCGAGCACCCCGACGAGAAGGTGACGATCGTCGAGTTGCCGGAGGGCGCCGACGGTCAGCGGCAGAAGCTCGTCCAGCAGGCACAGACGGCGTCCGGCTCCCACGACGTCATCACCATCGACATCCCGTGGAACGCCGAGTTCGCCGCCCGCCGGTGGATCACCGAGCTGCCGGAGGACTCCTTCGACGTTGACGGGTTCTTCCCCTCGGCGCTGGAGGGTTCGCGGTACCGGGGCAAGCTGTACTCGATCCCGCACTTCACCGGCTCCGCCATGCTGTACTACCGCGAGGACCTGCTGAAGAAGGTGGACGCGGAACCACCCGCGACGTGGGCAGAGATGTGGGACGTGTGCGAGAAGGTGCTCTCGCTGCCCGATGCGAAGGGCATGTCCTGCTACACCGGTCAGCACGACAAGTACGAGGGCCTCACCGTGAACTTCCTTGAGGCCGTCGCTTCGGCGGGCGGGCAGGTCTTCGATGAGTCGGGCAAGCCAGCCGTCGATACGCCGGAGGCCGCCGAGGGGCTGAGGTTCCTCGTCGATGGCTTCGCCGAGGGGCACATTCCCTCCGACGCCATCACGTACAAGGAAGAGGAGGGCCGCCGCGCCTTCCAGCAGGGCGATCTGGTGTTCCACCGCAACTGGGCCTACATCTACGCCCTCGCCAGCGCCGACGACGGCTCCTCCGAGGTGGCTGGCAGATTCGGTGTCACCGTGCTCCCGGGGCAGGACGCCGAGGGTGTGTCGGCGCTCGGCGGGAACAACCTCGCCGTGTCGGCGTTCTCGACCAAGCAGGCCACCGCGCGCGACTTCATCGCCTACCTCACGAGCCTCGACGTCCAGCTGGAGCACGCCGAGGGCTCCGCGTATCCGATGACGCGCACCGAGGTGTACTCCGATCCGGACCTGAAGAAGCAGTACCCGTACCTGACCGTGTTGAAGGAGGGCATCGAGCGGGCCCAGCCGCGCCCCTCGATCGTCCGCTACGGCGACGCGAGCACCGTCATCCAGAACCATGTCTACGCCGCGTTGAAGGGTGAGAAGACGGTGGACGACGCGCTGGCCGCGATGCAGAAGGAACTGACCCAGCTCACGCAGGGGTCCTGACGTCGATGGCACGGTCGAGTCAGGGGCGCACTGCGGCGCTGCTGCTGTCCCCGACGATCCTCGTGCTCGGACTCGTGGTGGGATATCCGCTGCTGGCCGCGTTGCGCGAATCGCTGTACCGCAGCGGCGACGAGATCGACGAGTCGGGTTTCATCGTCACCGGTGAACGGTTCGTCGGCGTGGACAACTACGCCGACGCCTTCGCGGGGGAGAGGTTCTGGAACGCCTTCGGCAACACCACGCTGTTCACCGTCACCACGGTGGCCGCCGAGGTGCTCATCGGTGTGGCCATGGCGCTGGTGATGCACCGCGCCATGCGCGGGCGGGCGCTGGTGCGGGCCGCGATCCTCGTGCCGTGGGCGATCCCCACTGCCGTGGCAGGCCTGCTCTGGCAGTGGATCTTCCAGGCCGACGGTGTCGCCAACGCCGTCCTCGGCACCGGTCTCCTGTGGACGGGCGATGGCTGGGCCTCGCAGCTCGCGGTGATCATTGCCGACACGTGGAAGACGGCGCCGTTCGTCGGGCTGCTCGTCCTCGCCGGGTTGCAGCTCATCCCGAACGACGTCTACGAGGCAGCGCGGCTGGACGGCGCGAGTGGCTGGCAGCAGTTCTGGCGGGTCACACTCCCGCTGGTCAAGCCTGCCCTGCTGGTGGCTGTCCTGTTCCGGCTGCTCGACGCGCTGCGGATGTTCGACCTGCCGTTCGTGCTCGTCGGCGCACAGAAGGCGTCGGTGGAGACGTTGTCGATGCTGGCGTGGGACGAGGCGAACCAGGTCCGGTACGGGCCTGCCGCCGCCTATGCGGTGCTGCTGTTCTGCTACATCGCCGTGGTGGTGTTCGTGTTCGTGAAACTGCTCGGGGCCGACCTGCTCGGTGAGCGCAAGGCGCGCAGGACCTCGGAGGTGTCCGCGTGAGCACGACCAGCTCCGGTGAACGCACCCTTGGTGCCACCGTGCGCCGCATCGCGCCCTACGTGGGCGTCGCGGTGATCATCCTGTACTGCCTCGCCCCGTTCTACTGGATGGTGGTGTCGAGTTTCCGGCGCACCAGCGACATCTTCGACCTCTCGGCGCTTCCCTCGCCGTGGTCGCTGGAGAACTACCGCGCCGTGTTCAGCGGCGACAACGAGTTCGGCAGCGCACTACTGAACAGTCTCGTGGTGGCCGGTGTCACCACGGCGGCCACCGTCCTGGTGGCGACACTCGCCGCGTACGCGCTGGCGAGGCTCGAGTTCCGGTTCAAGAACGCCGTGCTCGCGATCGTGATCGCGACCTCGATGTTCCCCGGGATTTCACTCCTCGTCCCTCTCCTGAAGCTGTTCACCGACATCGGCTGGATCAACACTTACCAGTCGATGATCGTGCCCAACCTCTCGTTCGCGCTGCCACTGGCGATCTGGTATCTCACCACGTTCTTCCGCCAGTTGCCGTACGAGCTGGAGGAGGCGGCGCGGGTGGACGGCTGCACACCGGGGCAGGCGTTCCGCAAGGTGATCCTGCCGATCGCGGTGCCCGGTGTGTTCACCACGGCCATCATCGTGTTCGTGGTGGCGTGGAACGAGTTCATCATCGCGCTCACCATGGTCAACGACCCTTCGATGCAGACGGTCACCGTCCGCATCTCGCAGTTCGTCGGCGTCGCCGTGCACGACAGCCCGTTCGGCACGCGCATGGCCGCAGGCGTCATCGCCACCGTTCCCCTCGTGATCGCGGTCCTTCTGTTCCAGCGGCGGATCGTCGCGGGACTCACGTCAGGGGGCGTCAAATGACCCACGAAGGAGCAGCAGTGTCCGAACCCGACGAGGTGTTACCGAACAGACGCGACTTCCTCACCCTCGCAGGACTGACCACGGCCGCCGTGGCACTCGGCAGCGGCGTGCCCGTCAACGCGGCCCAGACGGCGGCACCGTCACGCGGCAGGGTGCCGTCGGAGCCGTTCACACTCGGCGTGGCATCCGGCGATCCCGAACCCACGAGCGTGGTGCTGTGGACACGGCTGGCTCCCGACGCGCTGGCCGCCGACGGCCACGGCGGGATGCCGAGGGAGAACGTCGATGTCCACTACGAGGTGGCCGAGGACGAACGGTTCTCCCGTGTCGTCCACAGGGGCCGCGCGGTGGCCACGCCGGAACTGGCGCATGCGGTGCATCCCGAGGTCGAGGGCCTGCGACCGGGCCGGGAGTACTTCTACCGGTTCCGCGCCGGTGACCACCTCAGCCCCGTCGGCCGCACCCGCACGGCTCCCGAGCGCGGGGAGGCGGTGAACGAGCTGCGGTTCGCGAGCGCGTCGTGCCAGGCGTGGTACCACGGTCACTTCACGGCCTACCGGCACCTCGCCGACGAGGACGTCGATCTGGTGTTCTTCCTCGGCGACTACGTCTACGAGTACGCGATCAACGAGGGCAACCTGTGGCGGCAGGGTGTCGCGCTCGGACCGGAACACAACGCGACGGTGCGGACCCTTGAGCAGTACCGGCTCCGCTACGCGCTGTTCAAGACCGACCCGCACCTCCAGCGCGTCCACGCCCTCGCGCCTTGGGTGTCCACATGGGATGACCACGAGGTGCAGAACAACTACGCCGACGCCCACTCGCAGTACGGCATCTCGGTGCCCGACTTCGAGCGGCAGAGGGCCGTGGCCTACCGCGCCTACTACGAGAACCTGCCGCTGCGGCGCTCCACCCTGCCGCACGGCCCCGACATGCGCCTCTACCGGCGGCTGCGGTGGGGTTCACTCGCCGACGTGCATGTGCTCGACACGCGTCAGTACCGCGACGACTTCCCCGAGGACACCAGCGCGGGCGGCGAGCACACCGACCCCGGCCGCTCCATCCTCGGCCGTGACCAGGAACGGTGGTTGGAGCAGGGACTGCGGCGTTCCACGGCGACGTGGACGATGCTCGCCCAGCAGGTCGTCATGGCGCAGATCGACAGGGACACCGGTCCGGGCCGCACCTTCAGCATGGACCAGTGGGACGGCTTCACAGCCAACCGCGACCGCGTGTTCGACGCCGTGCGCCGCTACGGGATCGACAACCTGGTCGTGCTGACCGGCGACATCCACCGGCACGTCGCGGCCGACCTCAAAGCCGACTTCACCGATCCCGCCTCGGCCACGATCGGGTCCGAACTCGTCGTCGGGTCGGTGGGCTCCGACGGTGACGGCGCCGTCAGGGACAACTACACCGACCTGTGGCTGTCCAATCCGCACGTGAAGTTCTACGACGGTCGCAGGGGATACCTGGTGGGCACGATGACATCACGGGAGCTGACGGCGGAGTACAAAGTGGTCGATCACATCGAGCGCGACGACGCCGCCCCGGTGTCCACCTCGGCTCGATTCGGCATCGAGGCCGGCAGCCCCGGTCTGAAGCGGGAGGCGTGATGAGTGCGAGCAACGGCACGGTGCCGTCGGCGACCGACCTCGCCGCGAAGGGCGAGCTGGGCCGGATCGAGGTGAGCTGGTCGGCGCGGCGGCAGTACCAGCCGCTGGTCGATCACTTCGCGGTGTACGCGGCGCGGCAGCGGAACTTCCGTCCTTCGCCGGACACCCTCGTCGGCAAGACGATCGACACCCATTTCCGGCACGGCGACCTCGGGCCTGAAGGGCAGACCTGGTACTACCAGGTGATCACGGTGGACGCCTCGGGCAAGGCGAGCGAGCCTTCGGGACCGGTCAAGGGAACCTCGGTGGAGTCGGTCACCGTGGCCGGAACACCCGTGGCCGTGGTGGGCGAGTTCGACCGCAGGTCGCTGGAACTGGCGCTGGCGCCCAACGGCTACCGCGACTACCTCAGCACGTTCCCTGACGGCGCCGACTACACCCACGGCGTCAGCAGCCCCGGCACCCACTGGCCCTACCTGCACCCCGGCAGGGCCGACAAGTGGGCTGGCAGTAAGGCGCACACCTTCCGCCTGCGGTTCACGCTCCCCGAGAAGCCGGGAGCCGATCTGGCGCTGGCGATCTGGCTGATCGACACCCACGCCAGCATCCCGGGCGTGCTGGACATCTCCTGCAACGGCACCGCCGTGGCCGGGGTGCCGCTGGAGAGGGGCGCCACGAAGGGGTCGTTGCAGGGCGACGCCACCGTGCCCGGCAGTCCGCTTGTACCGTCCATGGTGGAGCTTCCGATTCCCGCGTCCGCGTTACGATCCGGTGAGAACGTCCTCACCCTGCACAAGGACGAAGGCTCCTGGCACGCCTACGACGCACTCGGCGTGTTCGCGCCGCGCCGGTGACTGTCGTGCTCCGGCCCTCGCCCGCTGTCGGTGCGGGCCGGAGCACCCGGCCGCATCCACCTGCTCGACCCCGACATGGGGTGGTTGCCCACCGGTGTGGACTTTCCCGTGCGAATCGTCATCGACACGCGGCATCGCCTGAAGCGCGGTTATACCGCGATGGATTCGTCCCGTGCGTGCTCGTGGGCTCGGGTCTCACGACACTGGCGGTGGTGAAGCCGTGGGGGTGCTGTGGTGCGTCCGGCGCCGTTGACACCGCTCACGAGACCAGCACGGCAGGTCAGGCTCGCCAGTCCTCGCGCAGCAGTTCGTACTCCACCTCGCCGTGCTCCGAGCCTGGAATCGGGTCGGGCCAGTCCTCGTGGAACGTCCGGATGTGCCGAAGGCCAGCCTTCTCCAGCACGCGGCGGGAGGCGTGGTTCACCGCCATCGTCGTCGCGTACACCCGCCGCACACCGAGTTCGGTGAACCCAAGCCGCACCAGTGCGCGCGCTCCCTCGGTGGCGAGCCCCGTTCCCCAGAACCGGCGGTGCAGCCGATACCCGAGCTCCACGTCGTCGAGCGACTCGGGGCCGTCCGGCTGGAGCTCGAACCAGCCGAGGAACTCTCCGCCTGCCTCGGCGGCGAACACGCCGAGCCCGCCGATCCGGTCGTAATCGGCCAGCAGCGACGGCAGGGTCTCGCGCTTCACCACGTCGGCGGGCACTGGCTTGCCGTCACCCAGGAACCGCATCACCTCCGCGTCGCCGTGCAGTGCGGCCAGCTCGTCGCCGTCGTCGGCGGTGAAGCGGCGGAGCATCATGCGTTCGGTGGTGCAGAAGACGGTCACGGCGGCGACGATGCCGCGACGACGAGTGTCACCGCAACCGTCTTTCGCGGACGCGGGTCTCTATCCTGGCCCGGCGATCATCGACACCGCGTCCACAGGAGGCAACGGCCACATGTCCGCCAGCACTGGGTCCGCCGAGCACGAGGAAGCGGGAGCGGCCACGCCATCCCCCACGAGGAGCGGGGAGAGATCGGGTACCGCAAGGAACTGTCGTCGTTGCAGCTCCAGATGATCGCCTTCGGTGGAGCCGTCGGTGTCGGCCTCTTCCTCGGGCTCGGCGAACCGCTGAACGCGGTCGGACCCGGACTGGTGATCTCGTACCTTGTCGTCGGTGTCCTGGTGTATCTGCTGATGCGGGCGCTCGGCGAGATGACCGTGTACCGGCCGACCACGGGAGGGTTCGTCTCGTACGCGAGGGAGTTCGTCGGTCCCCGGTTCGCCCACCTGACGGGGTGGATCTACGTGACCGTCGCCCTGCTGGTCGGCATCGCCGAGATCTCCGCCGTCGGCGTCTACACCGCCTACTGGTTCCCCGGCGCGCCCGCGTGGTTGTCGCCGCTGGTGGCGATGGCGCTCGTGTTCGGCACCAACGTGCTGACCGTGCGTGCCTTCGGGCTCGTCGAGAGCGTCGCCGCCGCGATCAAGGTGATCGCCGTGCTGCTGTTCCTCGTCGTCGGCACGCTGGTGGTCGTGTTCGGTGGTTCAGCGACCCCGGACGCGAGCGTGGCGAACCTCTGGGAGGGCGGCTTCCTTCCCAACGGCGTGTGGCCGGTGGTCCTGGTGATGCAGGCGGTGGTGTTCTCGTTCTCCGCGGTCGAGGTCACCGCCACCGCGGCCGGTGAGGCGAGGGATACCGCGAGGTCGATGCCGAAGGTCGTCCGCGGTGTGGTGTTCCGGCTCGGCCTGTTCTACGTCGGGTCGGTTCTCGTGCTCGCGATGCTGTTGCCCACCGGCCGGTACAGCGCGGACGAGTCGCCGTTCGTCACCGCGCTCGCGAGCCTCGGCGTGCCGCACGTCGGGGGGATCATGAACGCCGTCGTGCTCAGCGCGTCGCTGTCCGGCGTGAACGCCGCCCTCTACGCGACGGTGCGGCTGCTGCGTAACCTCGCGGCCCACGGTTCGGCTCCGAAGGCGACCGTGACGATCAACAGCAGGGGAGTGCCTGCCGGAGCGCTGGTCTTCACGGCTGTGGTCTACCTGGCCGGGGTGCTGCTGATCCTGTTCGCGGACGCGGGGGCGATCTTCTCGCTCGCGCTCGGCGCGGCATCGGTGGGCATCCTCCTCGGCTGGATGTCCATTTTCGTTTCCCACCTGCGTTTCCGCGCAAGGGTGCGGGACGGGCTGATCGCCGGGGCCGGGTTCCGGATGCCCGGCTCGCCGTACACGGACTGGTGCTGCCTCGCCGTCCTCGCGGTGATCTTCGGTTCTCTCGTTCTCGACAGCGACACGTCCTACGCCGGGCTCATCGCCACTGTGGCGCTGATCGTGGTGCACGGGGCGACCTACGAGATCGCCAGACGCCGCGTCGCCCGCAACGGCCTGCCCGACGTGACCCCCGCAGGGCAGGTGGGGACCTGATCCCACCGCACCCTGCGGGGAGCGCGTCACACCTTCTCCGTGGACCGTTCCACCCCGGAGTCCCAGCACTGGATGCCCCGCACGTCGGGCATGCTCTCGCGCGTGAAAACGGGGTCGAGGCCGTCCTTGCGCTGCTTCTCGTAGTCCTTGAGCAACCGGATCACGAGCGCCCCGAGCGGGGCGACGGCGAGCAGGTTCACCACCGCCATCAGGCCCATGGTGACGTCGGCGAAGCTCCACACCAAATCGAGGGAGCTGACCGCGCCGAGGTAGAGCATGCCGAGCACGGTGAGGCGGAACAGCGGCACGATGCGGTCGTTGCCGGTGAGGAACCGCAGGTTCGCCTCGCCGTAGAACGTGTTGCCCAGCACGGACGTGAAGGCGAGCAGGAGCACGATCACCGTCAGCAGGTGCACGGCCCAGGAGCCGAGGTTGGTCTCCAGGGCGGTCTGGGTCAGCGCGGCGCCGACGTCCTCGCCGTAGACGGGATCGGAGACGAGGATGATGAACGCTGTGATGGAGCACACGATGAGCGTGTCGAAGTAGACGCCGAGCGTCTGCGCGAGCCCTTGCTTGGCGGGGTGGCTCACCGCGGCACTGGCACCGGCGTTGGGGGCCGAACCCATACCGGCTTCGTTCGAGAACAGGCCCCGGCGGATGCCCTGCATGATGGCCGTGCCCACGGCGGCGCCGCCGATCTGCTCGAAGCCGAAGGCCGAGCCGACGATGCTCGCGAACACCTCGGGTACCTTCTCCACGTTCATGCCCACCACGACGAGCCCCACCAGCAGGTAGATCAACGCCATGAACGGCACGGCCAGCGACGCGACGTAGGCGATGCGGCGCACACCGCCGAGGATCACGACACCCACGAGCGCGACGAGCGCGATGCCGATGACCGGAGCGAGCCAGCCGGAGGGCTCGGCGTCACCGGTGATCGTCGTGATCGAGGTGGACACGACGTCGGTGATGCTGTTGGCCTGCACCATGTTGAAGCTGAAGCCGAACGTGAAGATGATGACGACGGCGAAGATCACGCCCATCCAGCGGGCGTTCAGACCGTGCTGCATGTAGTACGCGGGGCCGCCCCGGTAGCCGTAACGGTCGCGCACCTTGAACAGCTGCGCGAGCGTGGACTCCGCGAAAGCGAGCGCGCCGACGATGATCGCCATCACCCACATCCAGAACACGGCGCCGGGTCCGCCGACCGCGATGGCGATCGCCACACCGGCCACGTTGCCCGTGCCGATGCGGGCCGCGGCGGAGATGGAGAAGGCCTGGAACGACGAGATGGACCGCTTCCCGTCCGGCGCCTTCTCCGGCGCTCCCCGCAGGTCACGCAGCATCTGCGGGATCATCCGAAACTGGACACCCGCGGTGCGCACGGTGAAGTAGAGACCGAGTAACACCAGAATCGGGATGACGAGGTACGTCCAGAAGACGTCGTTCACCTCGCCGATGAGTTCCATCAGCGCGTCCATGCGCCCGCTCCTCACCTTGTGGGTCGTCGGGGGGTCTTGAATCGCGCGACAGTGTACGCAGGCGGGTGATGCGTTTCGTGAGCTCGGGGTGGCCAGGACCCAGGACGGCCCTGGCCACCCCGAGCCGGACGAGGTACCCGGGGCGGAGACGAAGCTCCTCGGCCGTCGCCGGAACCTCCCGTTCGGGCTGTGTCGAAAGCGCCGGTTCAGCCGTGCAGCGCCCGTTTCATGACCTTGCCCATGTCGTTGCGGGGCAGCGCGTCGAGGAACCGCACCACGCGGGGGCGTTTGTGCGGGGTGAGCAGAGTGGCGACGTGCTCGGCCAGTTCCTCTTCCGACGGCGGGGTGCCCTGCGGCACGACCCATGCCACGATCCGCTCGCCGAGGTCGGCGTCCGGTTCGCCGGTGACGGCGGCCTCGGCGACCCCGGGGTGTTCGAGCAGGGCGTTCTCGATCTCGCCCGCACCGATGCGATACCCACCGCTCTTGATCAGGTCGGTGGCTTTGCGTCCCACGATGCGCACATATCCGTCGGGGTCGCGCACAGCCATGTCACCGGTGCGAAACCATCCGTCGTGAAATGCCCCCTCGGTCGCGTCGGGCCGGTTCAGGTACTCGGTGAACAGGTTGGGGCCCCGCACCTCGATCTCGCCGACCGTCTCGCCGTCCCACACCTCGATGGGCGTGCCCTGCTCGTCAACCAGCCGCAGTTCGACTCCGGGCAGCGGCAGGCCGACCGTGCCCGGCCTGCGTTCGCCGTCGGCCCGCACGCTGGTGTTCATCAGTGTCTCGGTCATGCCGTAGCGCTCGACGATCCGCTGCCCTGTGGCGGCGGTGATGCGCTCGTGGTCATGCACGGGCAACGCCGCCGACCCCGACACCAGCAGCCGGGCACCGGCCAGTGCCTCCGCGAGACCGGCGTCGCCCGCGACCTCGCCGGCGATCCGGTGATACATCGTGGGAACGCCGAACATCATGGTGGCGCCGGTGGTCAGCTCGGCGGCCACGGCGGCGGGGGAGAACCGGCCCACGTGCCGGACGCTGCCGCCCCTGCGCAGCGGCCCGAGGATGCCCAGGATCAGGCCGTGGACGTGGAACAGCGGCAGAGCGTGGATGAGGACGTCGTCGGCGGTCCACTGCCAGGCGTCGCCGAGTGCGTCGAGGGTGCTCACCACGGCGCGCCGGGGCAGCACGACGCCTTTGGGCGCTCCGGTGGTGCCCGACGTGTAGACGACGAACGCGGGCGACTCGTCGTCCGTGTCGTTTTCGCAGGGCGGGTCGGCCCTGTCGGCGAGACCGACCTCGACGCGGGTGACGGAGTCCAGGCCCGGGGGCAGGCTGGCGCCGGGCTCGGTGAGGACGAGTCCCGGCTCGCTGTCGGCGACGATGTGGGCCAGCTCGCGCTGCCCGATCTTGGGGTTGATCGGCACGGCGGGCACGCCCGCGAGCAGGGCCGCGACGGTCGCCACGGCGGTCTCCAGGCTCGGGGTGGCCCACACGGCCACGCGCGGGGACTCGCCCCCTGCCGAGCGGATCCGGTGGGCGAGCGCGCCCGCTGTCGCGGCGAGTTCGCCGTAGGTCAGCCCGCGGTCGCCGAACCGCAGCGCGGGATCGTCGCCGGATGTCCGGAGGGCGGGAAAGAGCACGGTCACCGAATCTCCTTGTCGCCGACAGTGTCGTGGTCTGGGCTGTCAGCGGCCTATGGTGCCAGGCTCAGGGGGCCGCGATCGCGTTGTCCGAGGTAGCGGCGAGACGGTGGACGATGCGACCAGCCTCACCAGCGGCGGCTCAGGCCGTCCAGTAGGGCGCGGACCGGAACGGACGGGGCGAAGCGGGGGTCGGGCAGTGTGCACTGCTGGAACAGCAGGCCCTCCAGCAGTGCGCGCAGGGCGGCGAAGTCGCGTTCGGGGTGAGGGGAGCCGAGTCGCCGCAGCCACGGTGCCCCCCAGGTCTGGAGGCGTTGCCGTCGTGACTCGACCTGCTCGCGAAGGTGCTCGCGGTGCGCGGCTTCGAGGAAGATCGCGTGCCGGGCGAGTGTGGCGGTGCGGGCCGTCGAGGCGAGCTCGTCCACGAACTGGGCCACGGCCTCGGCGAAACCGTCGAGAGTGAGGGCGCTGGTGTCCAGGTCGGCCGAGAACAGGCCCCACGCCTGCTCGTCCTGGGCGACGAGCCGGTCGAGAACGCCCGCGACGAGGGCGTCGCGGTTGCGGAAGTAGTTCGACGTCGAGCCCTCGGGCAGCCGTGCCTCGGCATCCACGGCCCTGTGTGTGAGCTGCCGCGTTCCCTGCGATCCGAGGACCCGGATCGCGGCGTTGAGCACCTGGTCCCTGCGTGTCGTCACGCCCACACACTACTCCCGTAGTGATGCCACTACATGTGTAGTACGGTCGGGGTATGGAAGCTCGGATAGTCGGTGGTGGGATCGGCGGGCTCGCCGCGGCGGCGGGGCTGACTCTGGCGGGCTGGCGCGTCCACGTGTACGAGCGGGCCGATGCGCTCGCCGACGACGGCGCGGGCCTCGGCATGTGGCCGCGCGCGCTGAGGGCACTCGACGCGCTGGGCCTCGGCGACGAACTGCGCAGGCGTGCGGCACCACAGCAGCCGGGCGTGATCCGGACCCTCGACGGCGGCACGCTCGCGACGATCGACACGGATCGCATCCGCCGCAGGGCAGGCGAGACAGTGCACGTGGTGGCGCGTCCCGACCTGCTCGCGCTGCTGTTCGAGTCGCTTCCCGACGGCACCGTCCACTTCGGCGAGCAGGCGCCCTACGACGTTGACGCGGACGTGGTGATCGGCGCCGACGGTGCGCAGCGCCGTCCGCCGCCGCCTCTTCGGCGCGCGATACGGCCTTCGCGACACGGGGCGGACGGTGTGGCGCGGTGTGCTGGACGTCCGGGTCGAGGGGGCGGGGGAAGTCTGGGGGCCCGGCGCGAAGTTCGGCTACACGCCATTGACCGGCGGCCGCACCAACTTCTACGCCGTACTGCCGGTGGCCTCGCCTCCCGGTGATCCGGTGAGGGAGCGCGACCTTCTGCTGGGCCACTTCGGACGATGGCCGGAACCGGTTCCCTCGATACTGCGGCAGGCCGATCCGGCGCGGTTGCTCTGCCACGGCCTTCGCTATCTCGGTCCCAAGCTGCCCCGTTATGTCAGCGGGCACACCGCGTTGATCGGCGATGCCGCCCACGCGATGACACCGGACCTCGGGCAGGGCGCCTGCCAGGCACTGATCGACGGGCTGACACTGGCCCGTTGTCTCGCGACGGCCTCGACGAGGGGCGACATCGCCACGGCGTTGCGTGACTACGACCGGCAACGGCGCGGGCCGACCCAGCGGATCGCGACAGCCGCACGGTGGGTCGGCCGCCTGAGCACGGCGCGCCGTGCCACGCGCGTGCGTGACGTGCTGGTGCGCGCGGCGGCGGCCGTCTGACTCGGTCGTCCGGCGTGCTCCTGGCCGGTGGGTCGCGGCCTGCCTGCCCGTGACACGCGGGACGGTGCGCCGCCACCCTGTCACGTGCGGGGCCGTGCCGCGGGCGTGACCGCCCGCCGGTCACCCGGCGAGGTCGGCGGCGGCCTGTGCGAGGTCGGCGGTGAGCGTGGCCGAGAGAGCGGCGTCGCGCTGCACGCTGTTGCGGCGTTCCCAGTATCCGCGGGTGGTGGAGGCGTTGGCGTGTCCCGCCCACTCCTGCACCTCCTGCAACGGCTTTCCCTTGTCGAGCAGGGCGGTGATGGCCGTGGCCCTGAGCACGTGCGGGGTGACCTTCCTCGGTTCGCGCAGGCCGGCGTGGCGGGCGAGGCGCCGCGTGATGCTGATGAGCTGGTGCCGGTCGCGGCGCAACCCGGTCTCCGGGTGGACGAGCACGGGGCCGGTGCTCCGGCCGTCGAGGTAGGCGGTCAGGTGCGGGGTGGCCGCGTCGCCGAGCCTGCGGCGCACCCAGCGGCCACCTTTGCGGGCCACCGACAACACCGGCGGCACATGTGCGTGATCGAGGTTGTCGATGTCGAGCGACACCACTTCGGACTCCCGCAACCCCTGGGTGAACAGCAACTCGAACACGAGGTGTTCCTCGTGGCTCGAACACGCCGAGGCGAGTGCGGCCACCTCGGGCAGTTCGAGCACGCGGGTGGCGCCGGGAGGGCGGCCGTTGGTCGAGGTCCCGATGGGCGGTGCGTGGGTGGGCAGGTGCACCGGGTTCTCCACGGCGAGGCGGTGTGCTCGCCTGGCGTGGTCGAAAAGGGACGACAGCGCGGAGAGGTAGCGGCGCTGGGTGCGCGCCGACCAGCCCTTGCTCTTGGCGTAGAGCGACCAGGCCGTCACGGTGTCGAACGTCATGGCGTTCAGCAGGTCGGCAGGCGTGCGGCCGGTGGCGGCGGCGAACCACTCGGCGATGCGGCAGATGTCGTCGGCGTAACCGCGTTTGGTGTCGAGGGAACGCCGCTGGTAGCTGGACAGCCAGTGCAGCACCACCCCGAACGTGGTTCTGTCGAGGGTTCGCGACAGCCTGTCGAGGCGTTCGGCGCCGATGTCGGCCATCAACTGGTGGGCAACGACGGCGTCCACTCGGTGTGCGGGCAGTCCGGGGGAGGGCAGCGCGCGGTGGGCGGGCTCCAGCGCCGTCGTGAAGGCGTCCGGCTGCGTGGCCGGGTGGTCGGGGAGGTGTGTGGTCATCGCGATCCGGAGAGCAGCGAACGGGTTCGGGCAGGCGCCCACGGCGGGATCTCGCCGAGGATGTCGGCGAGGGTGACCCCCGCGAGGCTGCGTTTCCACGCCTCGTGTGCTTCGGCCATCTTGACCGCGATCACGCACGTGTGACGGCAGTCCTCAGGGGACAGTGCTCCTCGGCCTTGCTGCCGGATCTCGTGGCATTCGTACGGAGAAGCGGCGCCGTCCACGGCCTCCACGATCTGCAGGAGCGTGATGTCGGTGGCGGGCCTGGCGAGGCGGTAGCCGCCGCGAGGCCCCGGGGTCGCGGTGAGCACCCCCGCCTTGGCCAGCGCCTTGAGCTGCTTCGCCAGATACGGCGCGGGCAGGTCGAAGTAGTCAGCGAGCTGGGCCGCCGAGGCGGTCGCTCGTGGTTCGAGCTGCGCCAGCGTCGTGGCGCAGTGCAAGACCCATTCCGTGCTCACCGGCAGCTTCACAGGACCAGTGTATCGAAGATATTGCGGATCTATTTAGTCCGCGATACTCTCGACGTCCGCACGGCTCACGAAGGAGATCGTCATGCGAATCGCGGTTGCCGGTGCCACGGGCAATATCGGGAGCCTCACCGCTGCCGTCCTCGAACGACAGGGGCACGAGGTCGTGCGCATCAGCCGCTCGCTCGGCGTTGACCTGCGCACAGGGGAGGGGTTGGACGGGGTGCTCGCCGGCGTCGAGGCCGTTGTGGACGCCATCAACGCGCCCCCTGCCGACGAGGCCGCCACAGTCGAGTTCTTCGGTGCCACGACACGGAACCTGCTCGCCGCCGAGGAGCGCGCGGGCGTCGGCCACCACGTCCTGCTCTCGATCGTCGGCATCCACGACATCGGCGGCAACGCCCACTACGCGGGGAAGCGCGAGCAGGAACGCCTCGTGTCGGAGGGCCCGGTGCCCTGGACGATCGTGCCTTTCACCCAGTTCCACGACTTCGCGGCGATGGTGACGAGCTGGACCGAGCAGGACGGCGTCGCCACGATCGCGCCACTTCTGGTGCAGCCCATCGCCCCTTCCGACGTCGCCGACATCCTCGCCGAGATCGCGACAGGCGAGGCGAAGGGTCGCTATGTCGATGTCGCGGGGCCCGAGCCGCACGACCTCGTCGATATGGCGAGGCGCACGAATCAGGCGCGAGGCCGTGAGGTGAGGCTCGTGCCCACCTGGTCGGGGATCTTCGGAGCGTCCATGGCGGGTGAGGTCCTGCTGCCAGGGGAAGGCGCCCGTATCGCGCCGACCACGTTCGACGAGTGGCTTGCGACCCAGAAGCCCGCGGAGGAGGTCTGAGCCGGTAGCTCGAAGGGGGTCGGTACCGGGGCGGCCAGCTGTGTCCACTGTGGACAAGCGAGGCCGCTGTCGGCCGAGGGTCGTCGTCGGGTCGGGCAAGTGGCCGCAGCCGGCGCGCCGACTGCGGCCGCCGTCAGGCGATGGGGACGCTTTCGAGGTGGGCCAGGCCCTCGCTCTGGGCCCGGTGCGTGGCCGGGCGCCGACGCTGGATCGTGCGCGACAACGCCCTGCGTTGACAAACTGTTGAAGTTCCGGATCGTAGAGATTAACCTCCACATTGCGGAACTACAGATGGTTGTCCTCTCACGGTCAAGCGAGGTTCGATGTCGAACACGAGTCCGGGCTATGCGATCACCGTTCGGGTCGAGGCGCCTTCCAACGCGGGCGTCACCAGCGGCCTGGTGGCCGCCGTCGGGCGCGCGGGTGGCGCGCTCACCGCTCTCGACGTGGTGGAATCCCACGCCGACCGGATCGTCGTTGACATCACGTGCGACGCCACGGACGCCGAACACGCCGAGACCATCGCCGCTGCGCTCGCGGAGGTGGACGCCGTTTCGGTGCGCAAGGTGAGCGACCGCACGTTCCTCATGCATCTCGGCGGCAAGCTCGAAGTCACCTCGAAGGTGCCGCTGCGGCACCGCGACGACCTGTCCCGCGCGTACACGCCGGGCGTGGCCCGGATCTGCCGCGCCATCGCCGAGAATCCCGAGGACGTCCGAAGACTCACCATCAAGCGCAACACCGTCGCCGTCGTCACGGACGGCTCGGCAGTGCTCGGGCTCGGCGACATCGGTCCCGCCGCCGCGCTTCCGGTGATGGAGGGCAAGGCCGCCCTGTTCAAGCAGTTCGCGGGGGTGGACGCGTGGCCGGTGTGCCTCGACGCGCGGGACCCCGACAAGATCGTCGAGATCGTCCGGTCGCTGGCCACCGTCTACGGCGGCATCAACCTCGAGGACATCGCCGCGCCGCGATGCTTCGAGATCGAGCGGCGGCTCAGGGCCGAGCTCGACATCCCGGTCTTCCACGACGACCAGCACGGCACCGCCATCGTGGTGCTCGCCGCGCTTGCCAACGCGCTGCGCGTCGTCGGCAAGAAGAAGGCGGACGTCCGAGTGGTGGTCAGCGGGGTCGGCGCCGCGGGGTACGCCATTATCAGGCTGCTGCGCGCGCAGGGCGTGCGCGACATCGTCGCCTGCGACCGGCGCGGAGTCGTGCACCCCGGCAGGGACGGGCTCGAACCGGCCCGGCGCTGGATCGCCGAGCACACCAATCCACCCGGTCACGACGGCACACTCGCCGAGGCCCTCGTCGGCGCGGACGTGTTCATCGGTGTCTCGGCCCCGAATCTCCTCACCGGCGACGACATCGCGGCGATGGCCGACGACGCGATCGTGTTCGCGCTCGCCAACCCCGACCCCGAGGTTGACCCGTTCGCCGCGCGGGAGCACGCCGCCGTCGTCGCGACCGGCCGCTCGGACTTCCCGAACCAGATCAACAACGTCCTCGCCTTCCCCGGTTTCTTCCGGGGCATGCTCGACGCGGGCACCAGCGAGATCACCGAAGCCGTGCTGATCGCCGCGGCGGACGCCATCGCCGACTCCGTGGAGCCGGGTGAGCTGGGCGCGGGCTACATCGTGCCGTCCGTGTTCGACGGCACCGTCGCTCCCGCCGTGGCGCGGGCGGTCCGCGAGGCCGCGACGGCGTCCGGCGCGAGCTGACTGTTCACCGACGGGGCAACCGAACGAGGAAGGTGGGAACACTGATGGAGATCCGCATGGCCGCCGACCCGGACTTGATCGCAGGCGAACTCGACGCGCGGCTGGCCGCCTCCGATGGCGCGCTGGCCGCGAGTTTCCCCGGAGAGAGGGGAACCCGTCAGCCGGTGCACACGGTGTACGTGCCGGGCGATCGCTACGACGGCGGCACCGTGGCGTCGTGGGGGAGGCTGGCGCGCGAGGCGCTGGAACGCCACGCGCGCACGCCGGAGGCGTTCGGCGAGGTCACGGACGTCGCCAGGGAACTCGCCGTCGATGCGTACCCGCGCGTGCTCGCCAAGCTGTCCCGCGAGCCGATCGAGGACCTGCGCATCGATTTCGAGGACGGCTACGGTGCCCGCCCCGACCGCGAGGAGGACGCCGCCGTGATCGCCGCCGCGCGAACGCTCGCGGCGGCGGTGCGCGACGGGTCGGCACCGCCCTGTCACGGAATCCGGTTCAAGAGTCTCGAAGCGGCGACCCGGCGCAGAGGCGTGCGCACGTTGTGCCTCTTCGTGGAGGAACTGCACGCCGGTGGCGGTCTCGGCGACGGGTTCGTCGTCACGCTGCCCAAGGTGACCTCCGTTGATCAGGTGGAGGCCATGGTGGTCGCCTGCGAACGGCTCGAATCCGCGCTCGGGCTGACCGAGGGCACGCTGCGCTTCGAGATCCAGGTGGAGACGCCGCAGTCGATCCTCGATCCGGACGGGACGGTGCTCGTCGCCAGGATGCTGCACTCGGCGAACGGGCGGTGTTCCGGACTGCACTACGGCACCTACGACTACTCGGCGTCGTGCGGTATCGCGGCGGCCTACCAAAGCATGGAACATCCGGCGGCGGACCACGCCAAGTCGGTCATGCAGGTGGCGGCGGCCGGTACCGGGGTGTTCCTGTCCGACGGCTCGACCAACGTGTTGCCGGTCGGAGACGAGCACCGCGTCCACGCCGCGTGGCGCCTGCACGCCCGATTGGTGCGCCGATCGCTGGAACGTGGTTTCTACCAGGGCTGGGATCTTCATCCCGCGCAGTTGCCGACCCGCTATCTCGCCACGTACGTGTTCTACCGGGACGGCATGACCGACGCGCTGACCCGGCTTTCCGCCTACCTCGGCGGAGGCGACTCCGGGTATCTCGACGAACCGGCCACCGCAGCGGCCCTCGCGGCCTTCGTGCTCCGCGGTGTCGAGTGCGGGGGAGTGGGTGTCGAGGAGGTCGAGCGGGCGCCCAGCCTGGAACTCGCCGGACTCGCCGCGCTCGCCCGCCGACGCCCCGTCGGGGAGGCTGTCGAGGGGTAGCCTTTCGGCCATGCGGTTGAACGCTGAATTCACCACCGAGCCGTTCATCGGGGAGGGCGAGCCACCGGAGCATGCGCGTGCGGCTCTGCGTGCCGCGGAGGAGGCCGGGCTGAGCGTGGACTTCGGTCCGCTCGGCACCGGTGTGTCCGGTGAGGACGATGCGCTGCTGCCGGCCCTTGGTCGCATCGTGTCTGCGGCGTTCGCGCACGGTGCGACCAGGGTGACCCTCCAGGTGGAGCCTGCCGAGCAGGTCCCGTCGTCCGAGGACGGGAGGCGGTCCGGTGCCTGATCAGGAGAGCGCGGGACGTCATCCCCTGATCGCGGCCGTGCTCCCGCTGGTGCGCAGGGTCAACGGGCGGATCGTCGCCGCCGAGGAGATGGAGGATACGGACGTCCCCCTGCGCTGGGATGGCGAGACCGTCGCCGCGGTGCGCCTCTCCGGCGCCGAGGCGCCGGGCGGCGCGGGACTGGCCGCCCTGCTCGACGACGTGGCCGCCGAACTCGGTGGCCCGCTCGCCACCCTGCCGCGCCAGGACAAGCAGCGAGCCGTGCGGCTGCTGGAGGAGCGTGGAGCGTTCCACTTCCGCAGGTCGGCCGAGACAGTGGCCGAGGCACTCGGCGTGACCCGCTTCACCGTCTACAACTACCTGAACCGGGCCCGGAGCTGATCGCACCGCTCCCTCACCCGGCCGGGTGGGCCGCCGACCTCGTCTGAATCGATCTAGAGAACCGCTGGCCGGTTGTCGATCCTGCTCGGGCTCGTGGTGGGCACGGTGGTCGCCGCGGCGACCGGCATGGCGGACTTCTCGCAGGTGAGCGAGGCGAAGATCTTCTCGCTTCCGGAGATCCTCCACTTCGGATCACCCACGTTCGAGATCGGCGCCATCGTCTCCATGACGATCGTCATCTTCGTGATCATGACGGAGACGACGGCCGACATCCTCGCCATCGGCGAGATCGTGGACACCGAGGTGGACGCGAAGCGCGTGGCGGCAGGGCTCCGAGCCGACATGGGTGCCACCGCCGTCGCGCCCGTCTTCGGCACGTTCCCGTGCAGCGCGTTCGCCCAGAACGTCGGCCTCGTGGCGCTGACCGGCATCAAGAGCAGATTCGCGGTCGCGGTCGGTGGTGGCGTGCTCCTGCTGCTCGGCCTGCTTCCCGTGGTCGGCGCGGTGGTGGCGGCCATTCCCTACCCCGTGCTCGGCGGAGCAGGCATCGTGTTGTTCGGCTCCGTCGCGGCCAGCGGAATCCGCACCCTCGCCAGGGTGCGCTACCAGAACAACCTGAACATGGTGATCGTGTCGGTGTCGATGGCCGTCGGCATCATCCCGATCGCGGCGCCGGACTTCTGGTCGGCGTTCCCCGAATGGCTCGGCGTCGTCATGCACTCCGGGATCAGCGCGGCCGCGCTCGTCGCCGTCCTGCTCAACGTGCTGTTCAACGAGATCACCGTGGGGAACCGAGCAGGCGCCTCGGTGTTCGAGGCGGCCGACAGCAGCAGGGACTCGCTCGGCGACACGCTCGACGACGACATCCGGGGCGAGCCGAGGCCGGTGCCGCCTCGCCAGGGGAGCGAGCCGGCGTGACGCTTCCCTGCCAGGACGAAGGACACGACCGCGCCCGCGCGGACGTGGGAATCGAGGTAACACTGTGACGCACTGCCTTCCCTACGAGGTCAACTGCTCGATCCTGTTCACGGAACTGCCCCTGCTCGAACGTCCCGCCGCGGCCAGGGCCGCGGGGTTCGACGGCGTCGAGTTCTGGTGGCCGTTCGCCGAGGCCGTCCCCTCCGACAGGGAGGTCACCCGGTTCGTCTCCGCCGTCCGCGACGCGGGTGTGCGGCTCGTGGGCCTCAACTTCTTCGCGGGGGACATGCCGGGCGGTGACCGCGGGCTGGTCTCCTGACCCGCACGCTCGGCCGAGTTCGGCGACAACGTGGATGTCGTTGTCGGCATCGGGGAGGAACTCGGCACCAAGGGTTTCAACGCCCTGTACGGCAACCGCGTCGCCGGCGCCGACCCCGGCGAGCAGGACGAACTCGCCGTCGAGAACCTCGCGCTCGCGGCGAGGGCCGTCGCACGCATCGACGGCACGGTGCTCGTCGAACCCATCAGCGGGGCTGAGAGGTACCCGCTGCGGACCGCGGCCGACGCGCTCGCCGTCATCGACCGCGTCCAGCGCGAGACCGAGGTACGGAACGTGGGCCTGCTCGCCGACCTCTATCACCTCGCGGTCAACGGCGACGACGTGGACCGGGTCATCGCCGAGCACGCTCCCCGGGTGGCGCACGTGCAGATCGCTGACGCCCCCGGCCGGGGCGAGCCCGGAACCGGCGAGTTGCCGCTCGGCAGGCAGCTCGCGGCCCTCCAGGAGCGCGGCTACTCCGGCTGGGTCGGTCTGGAGTACAAGCCTTCCGGCGACTCCGCCGACAGCTTCGACTGGTTGGCGCCCGACCGTCGCGGCGCCTGAATCCCGACACTGCGAAAAGGACACAGCAACCATGGCCACCATTGCTTTCATCGGACTCGGCATCATGGGCAGCCCCATGGCGGTGCATCTCGCCGAAGCCGGACACGACGTCGTGGGCCACAACCGGACACCCGACAAGACCCGGCCCCTCGTCGCGGCGGGCGGGCGAGCCGCCGACTCGGTGGCGGAGGCCGTCGCCGACGCCGACGTGGTCTGCGTGATGGTGCCGGACTCCCCGGACGTCGAGGAGGTGCTGGCGGGCGAGGGCGGCGTCCTCGACAACGCCAGGCCCGGCTCGCTGCTGATCGACTTCTCCAGCATCCGGCCGGATGTCGCGGTGGCGCTCGCCGATCGCGCGACCGAACGCGGGTTCCGCATGCTCGACGCGCCGGTGTCCGGCGGGGAGGCCGGGGCGAAGAACGCGACGCTGTCCATCATGGTCGGGGGAGACGCCGCCGATTTCGAGGAGGCGAAGCCGCTCTTCGACGTCGTCGGCGGGATGGTCGTGCACGTCGGACCGAGCGGCAGCGGACAGACGGTGAAGGCCGCCAACCAGTTGATCGTCGCGGCGAACATCCAGGCGCTGTCCGAGGCCGTGGTGTTCCTGGAGGCGTACGGCGTGGACACCGAGGCCGCGCTGACCGTCCTCGGTGGCGGCCTGGCGGGCTCGAAGGTGCTCGACCAGAAACGGAGCAACATGCTGTCCCGCTCGTTCGAGCCGGGGTTCCGCATCGAGTTGCACCACAAGGACCTCGGCATCGTCACCGCCGCCGCGAGGGAGGCCGGGGTCGTCGTACCCGTCGGCGCGCTCCTCGCGCAGCTCATGGCGTCCGCGAAGGCCGTCGGCGACGGCGGTCTCGACCACTCGGCCCTGCTGCGCGGGGTCGAGCGGCTCAGTGGCCGCACGGGCCGCTGACCTCCGCCGATTCCCTTCCGACCCCCGCCAGCGACATTCGAAGGAAGAACACATGGCACGCATGCGAGCCGTCGATGCCGCGGTCCTCATCCTGGAGAAGGAGGGGGCGACGCAGGCGTTCGGCCTGCCCGGTGCGGCGATCAACCCCTTCTACAGCGCGATGAGAGCGCACGGCGGTATCCGCCACGTCCTCGCCCGGCACGTCGAGGGCGCGTCCCACATGGCCGAGGGGTACACCCGGGCCAAGGCAGGCAACATCGGGGTCTGCGTCGGCACCTCGGGCCCCGCGGGCACCGACATGATCACCGGACTGTACTCCGCCAGCGCGGATTCCATCCCGATCCTGTGCATCACCGGCCAGGCCCCGGTCGAGAAGTTACACAAGGAGGACTTCCAGGCCGTTGACATCGCCTCGATCGCGACGCCGGTGACGAAGTGGGCCGTCACCGTGCTGGAGCCCGCGCAGGTTCCTGGCACGTTCGCCAAGGCGTTCCAGCTGATGCGCGAGGGTCGCCCCGGACCTGTCCTGATCGACCTGCCGCTCGACGTGCAGCTCGCGGAGATCGAGTTCGACCCGGAGACGTACGAGCCGCTGCCCGTCACCAAACCAGCCGCGACTCGCCGCCAGATCGAGAAGGCGTTGAGGATGCTGTGCGAGTCCGAGCGGCCGTTGATCGTCGCGGGCGGCGGGGTCGTCAACGCCGACGCGGCGGAGGAACTGGTGGAGTTCGCCGCACTGACCGGCGTCCCCGTGGTGCCGACGCTCATGGCGTGGGGCGCGATTCCCGACGACCACTCGCTGATGGCGGGCATGGTGGGCTTGCAGACCTCCCACCGCTACGGCAACGCGACGCTGCTGGCCAGCGACTTCGTGCTCGGCATCGGCAACCGGTGGGCCAACCGCCACACCGGTGGCATCGACACCTACACCGAGGGCCGGACGTTCGTGCACGTCGATATCGAGCCGACGCAGATCGGCAGGGTGTTCGCCCCCGACTACGGCATCGTGTCGGACGCCAAGGCGGCGCTCTCCCTGTTCGTGGAGGTCGCGCGGGAGTGGAAGCGCGCGGAACGACTGCCCGACAGGGGGGCGTGGGCGCAGGAGTGCCGGACCCGCAGGAGCACGATGCAGCGTCGCACCCACTTCGACACCGTGCCGATCAAACCGCAGCGGGTGTACGAGGAGATGAACCGCGCGTTCGGTCCCGAGGTCCGTTACGTCAGCACCATCGGACTGTCGCAGATCCAGGCGGCCCAGTTGCTGCACGTCTACCGGCCGAGGCACTGGATCAACGCGGGCCAGGCGGGGCCGCTCGGGTGGACCGTGCCCGCCGCGCTCGGTGTCGCCACGGCGGACCCGGAATCCACGGTCGTCGCGCTGTCCGGCGACTACGACTTCCAGTTCCTCATCGAGGAGCTCGCCGTCGGTGCGCAGTTCAACATCCCGTACGTCCACGTCGTCGTGAACAACGCCTACCTCGGGCTGATCCGCCAGGCGCAGCGCAACTTCGACATGGACTACTGCGTTCAGCTGTCGTTCGAGAACATCAACGCCCCCGAACTCGGCGGGTACGGGGTGGATCACGTCAAGGTGGCCGAGGGGCTCGGGTGCAAGGCGATCCGCGTGTTCGAGCCGGACGACATCCTGCCCGCGCTGGGCAAGGCAAGGACGCTCGCGGCCGAGCACCGGGTTCCGGTGGTCGTGGAGGTGATCCTCGAACGGGTCACCAACGTCTCGATGGGCACCGAGATCGACAACGTCGTCGAGTTCGAACCGGTGGCCGAGCACGCGGGGCACGCGCCCACGGCGATCGCGCCGCTGGACTGAGGGTGGAGATCCCGTCATGCCGACCGTGCTGATCGCCTCGGACAAGTTCAAGGGGTCGCTGAGCGCCGCGGAGGTCGCCGACGCCGTCGGCGCCGGGGTGCGGAGCGTGCTGCCCTCCGCGCGGGTGGTGGCCGTCCCGGTCGCCGACGGCGGGG